>NZ_MBEQ01000001.1 GCF_001954135.1 Mycobacterium sp. GA-1841
GTGGGCCATGCGCCCTTGCCCTGGCTGGCGAGCACGCGCTCGGCCACGGCGATCTGTTCGTCCTTGGTGGCCAGGTAGGCGCTGGGTGCGTACTCGCCGCCGCCGTGGGACGACCACGTGCTGGGGGAGAACTGCAGGCCACCGTGGTAGCCGTTTCCGGTGTTGATGGCCCAGTTGCCGCCGGACTCGCAGCGGGCTACCTGGTCCCATTCGCCGTCGGTCGCAGCCATCGCATGGCCGGCCATTGCCAGGCCGCCACCACCGAGCACAGCGCCGGTGAAGGCGATTTTGGCGACACTTTTTGCTGACGACGACGAAGTGGGCTTGCGGTGCCGTCCACTCATAAGCGTGAAGGTCCTCTCGTATGCGCCCACGAGGTCAGCTGTCGGGTTCGGGCTGGAGAGGTCGCCCGGCCGCGTCGTCGAAACGACGGCGGCTTCACCCCAAGGAACCGCATGCAGTTCCTGGTCCTGAAAAATTCGGTGGACCGGTTGGGTCCCCCGCCTCCATCCTGATGTTTGTCGTAACCCCCGCCCGGTGGATGGAGCTCGGCGCTACCGGAATGGGGTGGGTCAACTGATTAGGGTCGGTTGACTTGGAAATGAACGGTAACTGCTTCCCGCTATCGCGTCACCTTTGACGGCCTTGGGCGTTTTCCCCGCGAGCAAACATTAAAAGTTGTTTAAAGGTCCTGGTTACCGGAGCGTTTTCGCAGGTAAACGACGAGCTCCACCCGGCTGTAGCCAGCTCGTGACCATTTCGTTATGTGATGCGAATCACGTTAGCCGCCGGCGAATGGGGGTAACACATCAAGCGTTCGCAGCGTTGATACCGGCTTGTCCATATCGCGTACGGCGACGCCGTCTGACAGGTATGAGCAGCGTTTTAGCACTCGCGCGAGTTCGGCGTCACGCTCGCTGAGAAGGTCGACGAGCGTGGCGATCGTCGCGTCGTGCGCCAAATCTAACGTTTCCGTATCAACTCCGG
>NZ_MBEQ01000002.1 GCF_001954135.1 Mycobacterium sp. GA-1841
CAGCGCCCCCGCGCGGGGCGGGGCGGGGTGGGGCCGGGGGCCGCCGAGGGCGAGCTTTCCGTCTCGGCCCCCAACCCCCCCACAACGGCTCGTTCGCCCCCCACGCTCGGTAAGAGCTCAGCTGGCCGGGATCAGATCGGCCGGCACTGACCGCTTGATCATGGTGCCGCACCGGAACGCCTCGGTATGGGCGACACCGGCGGCCTCGGGGTGGTTGACGGCCGCCAGCGCCTGCGCCTTGAAAGCGCGTGCAGCCGCGGACAATTCGTGACGAACCGGATCGACGCTCAGGTCGGCCGGACACTCATCGCCCCAGAGCGTCACCTCGGTGTGCCCCTGCTCCAACGCACCCAGGACGCCGCGGCGGACGCGCTCGTCGGTGTTGAACAGATCAGCGGCCACGGCGACGGTCTGCGGATGCGGGCGGTCCTCCCAGGACTCCAGGACCGACTCCAGCGCGATGGTCTCCACCCCGAGGATCGCCAGCGGCCGGACATCCTCGTCGGCGCCGATCAGCACCGTGACATCCCAACCCGCCATCACCCGGTCGACCAACCACCCGCCGGCGAACCGAACCGCGTCCACCACACAGGGGGCGACCACATCGAGCCGATACCGCATGTCGTCCTCCAATCTCACTGGCCGGCCGCCCCGTTGCGGCCGACCGGCTGCGCGATCTCCCGTTCCAGCATCTCGGCGTAGCCCTTGAACACGTCCGTCAACGGCAGCGAGGGATCGAGTAGCCATGAGGTCTCCATTCCATTGATGAATGCCAGGATTTCCACGGCCTTGTTGGCCGCGTCGAAGTCGGAGCGATAGCGGCCGCTGAGCTGACCGCGGGTGATGATGTCGGTGACGATGTCGCGCGCCGCCTGCTGCCGTTTCAGCAAACGATCGTGCAGCGGAGCGTCCGGTTCGATGTTCTCGACCAGCAGCACCGTGAACGTGCCGACGAGCTCGGGGGCTCGGACGAACCGCTCGGCAACCCGCTTGATCTCCTGGGCGAGATCGCCGGACCGGTCGGCATGGGTGTCGTCGTCGTGATCGCGCGCGTCGAGGACCGCGTTGAGCAGATGCTCCTTGGACTCGAAATGGTGCAGCAGGCCGGCCGGGGTCACCCCCACCTCTCGGGCGATCTGAGCCAGGGAGGTGTTGCGCCAGCCATTGCGGGCGAGCAGCTTCTCAGCCGCCGAAAGTATCCGCTGCCTGCGGTCTTCCCCCTTGGCCAGGAGCGTCTCATAGGGCCTTGCGCCCTCGGTCTGCCCCTGTAGACCAGAAACGGAAGTCACTGAACTCCTTCGCCGAACCAACCTAGTGAACACACAGTAGGTTGGTTTGGGCGTTGTGACAAGGGTCTCAGTGAAACAAATTCCCGAGACCTGTCACATACCGGAAACCGCGCCGGTCAGAGCCCCAGAGACTTGGCGATGATCACCTTCATGACCTCGCTGGTGCCGGCGTAGATACGCGCCACCCGGGCATCCGTATAGAGCCGGGCGATGGGGTACTCCATCATGTAGCCGTACCCGCCGAAGAGCTGCAGGCAACGATCGATCACCCGCGCCTGCATCTCGGTGCAGAACAGTTTCACGCGGGCGGCGTCGGCCCCGGACAGCTCGCCGTCGACGTGCAGGGCCACCGCCCGGTCGAGCATCGCCTGGGCCGCCTCCACCTCGGTCGAGCAGGCGGCGAGTTCGAATTTGGTGTTTTGAAAGGACGCCACCGGCTGACCGAAGGCCTTGCGGTCCTTGGTGTAGTCGATCGCCGCGGCGATCGCCGAACGGGCCTGCGCCACCGAACCCACCGCGACGGTGAGCCGCTCCTGGGCCAGGTTGTGGCCGAGGTAGCTGAACGCCTCCCCCTCGACACCCAGCACGTTGGCCACGGGCACGCGCACGTCGGTGAACGACAGCTCCGCGGTGTCCTGCACCTTGCAGCCCATCTTCTCCAACTCGCGGCCGCGCTCGAACCCGGCCATCCCGTCCTCGACGACCAGCAGGGTCAGCCCCTTGCGCCGGTTGTCGGGATCGGTGGAGGTACGCGCCACCACGACCACCAGGTCGGCCTGAATACCTCCGGTGATGAACGTCTTGGCACCGTTGAGCACGTACTCGTCGCCGTCACGGACTGCAGAAGTGCGCATGCCGGCCAGATCCGAACCCGTTCCCGGCTCCGTCATCGCGACCGCGGTCAACAGCGTGCCCGCCGCCAGCCCGGGGAACCAGCGTTGCCGCTGCTCGTCGTTCGCGTAGTGCAGGAAGTACGGCAGGATCACCTCAAGCTGGGTGCGCACCGTGGACAGCGTCACCAGTGCACGCGCCGCCTCCTCCTGCAGCACCACGTTGTAGCGGTAGTCGTCGATACCCGCGCCGCCGTACTCCTCGGGGATCGACATGCCGAGCATGCCGAGCTCACCCATCTGTTTGAAGACGTCACGGGGCATACGCCCGCCCTTCTCCCACTCGGGATAGGCGGGGACGACTTCCTTTTCGATGAAATCGCGGGCGAGCGCACGAAAAGCCTCGTGGTCCTCGTTGAACAGATTGCGTTGCACTACTTCTCCCTAGCGTCAGTCGATGAGCTCGACCAGCGTGGCGTTGGCAGTCCCGCCGCCTTCACACATGGTCTGCAGTCCGTAACGAATTCCGTTGTCGCGCATGTGGTTGATCATCCGGGTCATCAAAACGGCACCCGATGCGCCGAGCGGGTGCCCCAACGCGATGGCACCGCCGAGCGGATTGGTCTTGGCTTCGTCGGCACCGGTCTCGGCCAGCCAGGCCAACGGCACCGGCGCGAACGCCTCGTTCACCTCGAACACACCGACCTCGTCGAGTGTGACGCCGGCCTTGTGCAGCACCTTCTGGGTGGCCGGGATCGGCCCGGTCAGCATCAAGACCGGATCGGCTCCGGTCACCGCCCCCGCGCGGTACCGCACGATCGGCGAAAGGCCGAGGGCCAGTGCGCTTTCCGCGGTCATCACCAGAAGAGCCGCGGCACCGTCGGAGATCTGCGAGGAGTTGCCGGCGTGGATCACCCCGTCCTCGGCGAACGCCGGTTTGAGGCCGGCGAGTTTCTCGACGGTGCTGCCCCGCCGCACCCCTTCGTCGGCGACCACCGGATCAACCTGATCTGCCGGGTCGGGGAACACGGTGATCATCTGGCTCTCGAAGGCGCCGCGATCCTGCGCGGCCGCGGCCAGCTCATGCGAGCGGACTGAGTACTCGTCCAGCCGGGTCCGGTCAAAGCCCCACTTCTGCGCGATCATCTCGGCCGAGATGCCCTGATTGAACGAGAAATCCTGGTACCGGGCAAACACTTTGGGCCCGTAGGGCGTGCCGGTCGCCCGGGCCGCACCGAGGGGCACCCGGCTCATCACCTCCACCCCACCGGCGACCACCACGTCCTGCTGGCCCGACATCACGGCCTGGACCGCGAAATCCAGTGCCTGCTGGCTTGATCCGCAGGCCCGGTTGACCGTGGTGCCGGGGATGTGCTCGGGCCAGCCCGCGGCCAGCACCGAATAGCGGCCGATGTTGCTGGACTGATCACCGACCTGCGACACGCAACCCCAGACCACGTCGTCGACGATGTCGGGGCTGATTCCGGCCCGTTCCACCAGCGCGTCGAGCACCAGGGCGGACAGATCGGCGGCGTGGAAGCCGGACAGGCCGCCGTTGCGCTTACCGATCGGGGTGCGGACGGCTTCGACGATGACGGTTTCGCGCATGGGATTCTCCTCTACGACAAAGACTGGTAGGCCGGGCCGATCGCACCCTGCTCGCGCAAAGCCACGATCTGATCGGCGCTCAGTCCGATCCCGCCCAGGATGGCGTCGGTGTGCTCGCCGAGACCCGGCACCGCGCCCATGCCCAGCTCCATGCCGCTGATCACCGGCGGGGGCAGCAGAGCCGAGATCTCGCCGTTGGGTGTGTCGACGGAGCGCCACCGTTCCCGGGCCTTCAGGTGTGGGTGTTCGATGACCTCGCTGGGCAGGTTGTAGCGTGAATTGCCGATCCCCGCCTCGTCGGCTATCCGCTGTACCTCATCGAGATCATGCTGGGCACACCAGGATTCGATGGCCTTGTTCAGTTCGTCCCGATGTGCGCAGCGGTCGGAGTTGGTGGCGAAACGTGCGTCGTCGGCCAGATCGGGTCGCTCGATGATCTCGCGGGCCAACCGCTGCCATTCCCGGTCGTTGGTGGTGCCGAGCACGACGGTCTGGCCGTCGCGGGTGTCGAACGCCCCGTAGGGCGCCACCGCCGGCGAACTCATGCCGAGCGGAATCTGGTCGATCCCGGAGTGTTGGGTGTAGGTCAGCTGGTAACCCATGATGTCGGTCATCGTGTCGAACAAGCTGACCGCCACGGCCGGCGCCGCACCGCCCGCGCCGTTACGGGCCCGACCGACCAACAGCGCCATGATGGACAGTGCCGAGTACAGGCCGGTGGTGATGTCAGCAACCGCCGCACCGGGTTTGGCCGGCATCCCGGCGTACCCGGTCGACGCGCACGAGCCCGATTCGGCCTGCACCAGCAGGTCGTAGGCCCGCTTGTGTGACAGCGGGCCACCGGGGCCGTAGCCGTCGATCTCAACCGGGATCACTTGCGGGTGACGCACTTTGAGGTCGTCGGGTGCAAGCCCGAGCCGTGCGGTGGCACCCGGGGCGAGATTGGACACGAAGGCATCGGCGTTGTCGAGCAACCGGTGTAGAACATCCATTCCCTCGGAAGATTTCAGGTTGAGGGTGATCGATTCCTTACCCCGGTTCGCCCAGACGAAATGGGCAGCCATACCGTTCACCACGGTGTCGTAGTCTCGGGCGAAATCACCGCCCTTGGGGTTCTCGATCTTGATCACCCGGGCGCCGAAGTCGGCCAGTACCCGGGTGCACATCGGCGCCGAGACCGCCTGTTCCATCGCGATGACGGTGATGCCCGCCAGCGGCAGGGAGGAACAGTCCTTCATCCGTGGTTCGCTCGTAAACTCGCTCACAGAGTCACATAACCATGCCGCCATCAACCGGCAGCACCTGCCCGGTGATATACGACGCGGCATCGGAGGCCATGAACACAAACGCGCCGGCGACTTCGTCGGCCTCGGCCCAGCGCTTGAGCGGGATGCGGTTCATCATGTTCGCGGCGAACTTCTCGTTGGTGCGGATGGTCTCGGTCATCGGCGTGGCGGCCAACGGGGCCAGGGCGTTGACCATGATGTTCTTCGACGCCAACTCCCGGGCCAACGACTTGGTGATACCGATCAGGCCGGCCTTGGCCGCCGAGTAGTTCACCTGACCGAGCGTGCCGGTGATGCCCGCCGAGGAGGTCACGTTGATGATGCGTCCGGTCCCGTCGGTGGGCATGTGCGGCAACGCGGACTGGGTGACGTGGAAGGTACCCATGACGTGGATGTCGAAGGTGAGCCGGAAAGTCTCGTCGGTCAACTTCGGGAACATCGCCGGTGAGGTGACGCCGGCGTTGTTGACCACGATGTGCAGGTTGCCCTCGGTGAGCGCGGCCGCCTGGGCGGCGGCGGCCTCCGCGGCGGCGCGATCGCTGACGTCGAGCGCGGCACTGTCGGCCTTGCCGCCGGCAGTGTTGATCCGGTCCGCGACCGTGGCCGCCGCCTCCCCACTGATGTCGGTCACCAGCACCGAAGCACCGGCAGCAGCCAGCGCCTCGGAGACCGCCGCGCCGATTCCCGCGCCGGCCCCGGTCACCAGCGCCGAACGTCCGGTGAGATCGAAATAGGTCCTCATTGAACTGGTTTTCTCCTCAGTAACTCTTGGGCAGGCCGAGAACGTTCGCGCTCAGGAAGTTCAGGATCATCTCCTGGCTCACCGGGGCGATCTTCATCAGTCGGGACTCCCGGAAGAACCGGGAGATGTTGTATTCCTCGGAGTAGCCCATCCCGCCATGGGTCTGCAGTGCGCGGTCGGCGGCACCGAACCCGGCGTCGGCGCACAGATACTTGGCCATATTCGCCTCCCGGCCGCACGGCTTGCCGTTGTCGTAGAGCCAGGTGGCCTTGCGCAGGATCAACTCGGCCGCATCGAGGCGGGCCAGTGAGTCGGCGAGCGGGAACTGGATGCCCTGGTTTTGACCGATCGGCCGGTCGAACACCACCCGCTCGTTGGCGTACTTCACGGCGCGGTCCAACGCCACCCGTCCGATGCCGAGCGCCTCCGCGGCGATCAGCATCCGCTCCGGGTTGAGCCCGTGCAGGATGTACTTGAAGCCCTTGCCTTCCTCACCGATCAGGTGTTCGGCCGGCACCCGCAGATCGTCGATGAACAACTCGTTGGAACTCACCGCGTTTCGGCCCATCTTGTTGATGGGCCGGATCTCGACATGGTCGCGGTCGAGGTCGGTGAGGAACAACGACAGTCCGTCGGTCGGCTTGCCGCCGCGTTTCTCGACGTCCTCGCGGGACTCGGTGCGGGTCAGCAGCAGGATCTTCTCTGACTCAAGGGCTTTGGAGATCCACACCTTGCGGCCGTTGACCACATAACTGTCGCCGTCTTTTCTGGCGAATGTCGTGATGCGCGAAGTGTCCAGGCCCGCACCGGGTTCGGTGACGCCGAAGCACACGTGCAGGTCACCGTTGACGATGCGCGGCAGGGTAGCCTTCTTCATCTCCTCGGAGCCGAACACGACCACCGGCTGCATGCCGAAGATCGACATGTGAATCGCGCTGGCGGCGTTCATGGCTCCGCCGGAGCGAGCCACTTCCTCGGCCAGGATG
The DNA here is from genome assembly GCF_001954135.1 of Mycobacterium sp. GA-1841. Taxonomy (GTDB): domain Bacteria; phylum Actinomycetota; class Actinomycetes; order Mycobacteriales; family Mycobacteriaceae; genus Mycobacterium. The sequence goes on from NZ_MBEQ01000002.1 coordinate 6,742, forward strand.
GTGGCCTCGGTGATACCGAGGCCGTGGCCGCCGTACTCCTCCGGGATCGTCATTCCCAGCCAGCCACCACCGGCGATGGCGTCGTAGAACTCCTGCGGGAATTCGTGGGCCTGGTCCTTGGTCATCCAATAGTGGTCATCGAACTTGGCCGCCAGCTCCGCAACGGATTTGCGGATCAGCTGCTGATCCTCGGTCAGTTCGAAGTTCATCCCACCCGACACTGTGTGCTCTCCTATTTTTCTGGTCCGGTCCCGGCCCGACGATCAGTCCCGTGCGCCGGAAACAGCTTTGGCGTTGGCCTGGAAGTCCGCGAAGCTGGTGCCGGTCTTTTCCTTGTTGCTCAACGCGCGGATGGCGACGTCATGGCCCTCAGCGGCCTTACGCAATGCTCCGACGGTGGCCTGGTCCTTGGGCACATGGGCGAACGGGTCGAAGTGGTACAGCCGCATGGCGTTTTCGTGGGTGATCTTGTTGATCTCGTCGTCGGGGACGTCGTAGGTGTCGAACACCGCCCACAGTTCCTCCGGCGCCCCCGGCCACATCGAGTCACTGTGCGGGTAGTCCATCTCCCAGCAGATGTTGTCCACACCGATCTCGTGACGGTTCTTCACCCCGACCGGGTCGGAGATGAAGCACGTCATGAAATGCTCCCGGAACACCTCGCTGGGCAGCTTGCCGCCGAAGTCCTGGTTCGTCCACGTCGAGTGCATCTCGAAGGTGCGGTCCACCCGGTCCAGGAAGTACGGAATCCACCCGGTACCACCCTCGCTCAGCGCGATCTTCAGATCCGGGTAGGCCTTGATCGGCGCCGACCACAACAGATCTGCCGCGGCCTGCACGATGTTCATCGGCTGCAACGTGATCATCACGTCCATCGGCGCATCCGGTGCCGTGATCGCCAGCTTGCCCGACGAGCCGATATGCACGTTCATCACCGTGTCGGTGTCAACCAGGGCCTCCCACAACGGCTTCCAGTACTCCAGGTCGTGGAACGACGGGTATCCCAGCGTCGACGGATTCTCGGTGAAGGTCAGCGAGTGCACGCCCTTCTTCGATACGCGGCGCACTTCGTCAGCGCACAGCTGCGGATCCCAGATCGCCGGAATCGCCATCGGGATGAACCGCCCCGGATTCGACCCACACCATTCGTCGATGTGCCAGTCGTTGTAGGCCTGCACCAGCGCCAGCGAGAAGTCGTCGTCGTCGGTGGCGAACAACCGTGCGGCAAAGCCGGGGAACGACGGGAAGTTCATCGTCGCCAACACCCCGCCGGCGTTCATGTCCTTGACCCGCTCATCGGGGTCATAGCAGCCCTTGCGGATCTCATCGAGCCCCTGGGGCTCCAACCCGTACTCCTCCTTGGGCCGCCCGGCCACCGCGTTGAGCGCCACATTCGGGATCACCGTGTCCCGGAACTGCCACGTGTCACTGCCGTCGGGGTTGTGCACCAACCGCGGCGCCTCGTCGCGGTACTTGGCGGGCAGATGGTTCTTGAACATGTTCGGCGGCTCGATGATGTGGTCATCGACGCTGATCAAAATCATGTCGTCTTTGTTCACTACCTCACTCCGTTCGGTCCGCCGTCAGGTCGGTTCTCTAAGTTAGGAAACTAGCTTCTCGCCTAGCGAGAATCAATGTCTGAGGCCGTTGACAAGGAGATTTAGCCAGGTCAGCGCGAAACCTGGGGAGTTCTTGTTGACCATCGCGGCAAAAGATGGAAACCTCTTAGTCGGAAATGAGAACCTGATTCTCGCCAACGAGAGCCACCGAGAGGAGAACCGCCCCGTGCGCCTGGCCCCTCTGCCCGCCGAGGAGTGGGACGACGACGTGCGCCGAGCGCTGTCGGTCATGCTTCCGGAGGAGCGGCTCCACCCCGAGGGAGCGGGCACCGCGTTGTCGACGCTGGCCCGCCACCCCGCGCTGACCAAGGCCTTCCTGCGTTTCAGCAATCACCTGCTGTTCCGCTCGACGCTTGAGCCGCAGATCCGCGAGCTGGCCATCCTTCGCATCGCGCATCGCAAGAAGTGCGAGTACGAGTGGACCCACCACACCTTCATCGGCAAGGCCGAGGGGCTGACCGACGAGCAGATCCACGGCAGCGCAACCGGCCAGGGCACCACGACACTGGACCAACTCGTGTTCGACGCCGTCGACGAACTCGACGGGCAATCGAAGATCTCAGATGACACCTGGGCCGCTCTGAGCGAGCATCTCGACGAGCGTCAGCGCATGGACCTGGTTTTCACGATCGGCGGCTACGGCCTGATGGCCATGGCTTACAACACCTTTGGAATCGCGCCGGAATCCGGCCAACATGCCTGAAGAAGGCTTGCAGAAAGAGAGTAGGTAGGCAGCAATGGCGTTTTTCCCGAAGCCTGAGGCCGGCAGCTGGACCGAGAATTGGCCCGAGCTTGGCACCGCCCCGGTCAACTACGAGGATTCGATCGACCCCGAGCACTGGAAGCTGGAGCAGCAAGCCATCTTTCGCAAGACCTGGCTGCAGATGGGCCGGGTCGAGCTGATCCCGAAGAAGGGCAGCTACATCACCCGTGAGCTGCCGTCGGTCGGTCCCGGTACCTCGATCGTCATCGTCAACGACGGCGACGAGATCCGGGCCTTCTACAACCTGTGCCGTCACCGCGGTAACAAGCTGGTGTGGAACGACTACCCGGGTGAAGAGGTCTCCGGCAGCTGCCGCCAGTTCGTCTGCAAGTACCACGCCTGGCGCTACAACCTCAAGGGCGACCTGACCTTCATCCAGCAGGAGCAGGAGTTCTTCGACGTCGACAAGGCCGACTACCCGCTCAAGTCGGTGCGCTGCGAGGTGTGGGAGGGCTTCATCTTCGTCAACTTCGACGACAATGCGGTGTCGCTCCAGGAGTACCTGGGCGAGTTCGGCGAGGGCCTCAAGGGCTACCCGTTCCACGAGATGACCGAGCACTACAGCTACCGCTCGGAAATCAAGGCCAACTGGAAGCTGTTCATCGACGCCTTCGTCGAGTTCTACCACGCGCCGATCCTGCACATGAAGCAGGCGGAGAAGGAGGAAGCCGAAAAGCTGGCCAAGTTCGGTTTCGAGGCGCTGCACTACGACATCAAGGGCGATCACTCGATGATCTCGTCCTGGGGCGGCATGAGCCCGCCGAAGGACCTGAAGATGGTCAAGCCCATCGAGCGCATCCTGCACAGCGGGCTGTTCGGACCGTGGGATCGCCCCGATATCAAGGGAATTCTGCCCGACGAGCTGCCCCCGGCGATCAACCCCGGCCGGCACACGACCTGGGGCCAGGACTCGTTCGAGTTCTTCCCCAACTTCACCCTGCTCTTCTGGGTCCCGGGCTGGTATCTGACCTACAACTACTGGCCCACCGGGGTGGACAGCCACATCTTCGAGGCCGACCTGTACTTCGTGCCGCCGAAGAACCTGCGCGAGCGACTCTCCCAGGAACTCGCCGCGGTGACGTTCAAGGAGTACGCGTTCCAGGACGCCAACACGCTGGAGGCCACCCAGACGCAGATCGGCACCCGAGCCGTCCTCGACTTCCCGCTGTGCGACCAGGAAATCCTGCTGCGCCACCTGCACCACACCGCGCACAAGTACGTCGACCGGTACAAGGAGTCGCTGGCCAACGGGACCAACGGGACCGGTTCGACCAACGGCAAGCACGCCGTCCCCAGTGAGAAGGCCGCAGAAAAGGATTCCGCAAATGTCTAAGCTGCCCGAAGAATTCGCCGACCTGGAGCGGTTCAGTGACTGGTGCCTGCCGACGGAGGAGGAGCGCTACCAGAAGCGCCTCAACTCCTCCATGGACGAGATGCAGGAGTTGTACGACGCCGGCCTGGCACGACTCGAAGACATCATGGTCTACGTCGACGCCCGCTTCCCGCTCAAGAGCATGCCCGACGACGCCAAGGCGCTGGTGCATCTCGGTCAGTCCATCGTCATGGTGAGCTTCCCGGTCGAGGTGTGGAAGCAGCCGCGGGTGCTCGACAGCGGCGCGGCCTACATCAACCTCATCAAGGAGCCGGTGGTCTAGGCGTGTCGAATGTACTGACCCTCAAAGCCGCGGGTCTGGTCGACGTCGATGCCGGGACGATCATTCGTCCCGGCATTGTCCGTGTCGACGGGGACCGCATTGTTGCTGTCGGAGACGGCAAATCAGACCCCGTCATCGGTCCTGATGACGAGGTGATCGATCTCGGCGACTCGATCCTGCTGCCCGGGCTGATGGACATGGAAGTCAACCTGCTCATGGGTGGCCGCGGTGAGAACCCCGGTCTGTCGCAGGTGCAAGACGATCCCCCGACCCGCGTACTGCGCGCGGTGGGAAATGCCCGCCGCACGCTGCGCGCGGGGTTCACCACCGTGCGCAACCTCGGCCTGTTCGTCAAGACCGGCGGCTATCTGCTCGACGTCGCGTTGGGCAAGGCCATCGACGCGGGCTGGATCGACGGGCCTCGCATCGTCCCGGCGGGACATGCCATCACCCCCACCGGTGGACACCTGGACCCCACGATGTTCGCCGCGTTCATGCCCGGTGTGCTCGAGCTGACCATCGAGGAGGGCATCGCCAACGGGGTCGACGAGATCCGCAAGGCGGTGCGGTACCAGATCAAGCACGGCGCGCAGCTGATCAAGGTGTGTTGCTCGGGCGGCGTCATGTCGCTGACCGGTGAGGCGGGCGCACAACACTATTCGGACGAGGAACTGCGCGTCATCGTCGACGAGGCACACCGACGCGGCTTGCGGGTCGCGGCGCACACCCACGGGGCCGAAGCCGTCAAGCACGCTGTCGCCTGTGGCATCGACTGCATCGAACACGGCTTCCTGATGGACGACGAGGCAATCCAGATGCTGGTCGAGCACGACCGGTTCCTGGTCACCACACGCCGCCTGGCCCAGGCCATGGACGTGTCGAAGGCGCCGAAAGTGTTGCAGGACAAAGCTGCCGAGATGTTCCCGAAAGCCGAGACGTCGATCAAGGCGGCGTACGAGGCCGGGGTGAAGATCGCCGTCGGCACCGATGCGCCGGCCATTCCCCACGGCAAGAACGCCGACGAGCTCGTGACGCTGGTGGAATGGGGCATGCCGCCGGCCGCGGTGCTGCGCGCGGCGACCACGGTGGCTGCCGATCTGATCAACGTCACCGACCGGGGCCGGCTGGCCGAAGGACTGCTGGCCGACATCATCGCAGTGCCGGGCAACCCACTCGAGGACATCAGCGTTACACAGCAAGTGGATTTTGTAATGAAAGGCGGTAAGGTCTTCCGCAATGAGCACATCAACTGATTCCCCGACGCGGACCGAGGATCTCATCGAGATCCAGCAGGTGCTCGCCAAGTACGCGGTGACCATCACCCAGGGCGACATCGACGGCCTGATCAGCGTTTTCACCCCCGACGGTACCTATAGCGCATTCGGCGAGACCTACACGCTCAACCGATTCCCCGTGCTCGTGGACGCCGCCCCCAAGGGCCTGTTCATGACCGGTACCGCGCTGATCGAGTTCGACGACGACACCCGCGCTACCGCAAAAGGCACCCAGCCGCTGTGCTTCATCGAACACTCCAAGCACGACATGCGCATCGGCTACTACCGCGACACCTATGAGCGGACTGCCGAAGGCTGGCGGTTGAAGACCCGGGCGATGACGTTCATCCGGCGCAGTGGCGACCACGACCACGGCCGGCCCCACGCGATCGGCAGGCCGGAGGCGGGATGACCGACCTCTTCGACCCCGCGACATTCCGCACGGCGCTGCAGGATTGGCTTGCCGACAACGATCTGACGCCACCTGACGACCATTCTCTGCAGGGCCACATGCGCCAGTTCGCCCGCGTGCAGAAGGCCCTGTACGACGGTGGCTGGAGCCGCTACGGCTGGCCCGAGCACGCCGGCGGGCTCGGTGGTCCCGACATGCTGCGGGCCATCGTCGGTGAGGAGGTGGTCGGCCGCAGGCTGGCCGAACCCGGGCCCTACTCGATGCTCGAAGTCCTGGCGCCGACGATGATCGATTACGCGCCCAAGGAACTCGCCGCCGAGATGGTGCCGAAGCTGCTGAGCGGCGAAGAACAATGGTGCCAGGGCTTTTCCGAGCCCGGGTCGGGCAGTGATCTGGCATCACTGACCACCCGCGCGGTGCAACGGGGCGACAAATGGATCATCAACGGCCAGAAAGTCTGGACCAGCTTCGCCCAGTACTCGCACCGCTGCATCCTGCTCACCCGAACCGGCGACGCGGACACCCCGAACCATCAGGCCATCACGGCATTCTTCGTCGACACGGACTCGCCGGGCATCTCGGTGCGGCCCTTGCGCACGATGCACGACGTCGACGAGTTCTGTGAGGTGTACTTCGACGACGTCGAGGTCGACAGCAGCCGCATGCTCGGCAAGCCCGGCGATGGCTGGCAGCTGGCCATGGACCTGCTGCCCTACGAGCGCTCGACCTGCTTCTGGCAGCGCATCGCCTATCTGTACTCCCGGTTCGACGCGTTGGTCGAGGCAGTGAAACGGCAAGGCCAGGCTGTGGATTCAGATCTCGGTGAGGTCTATCTCGCCCTACACACGCTGCGCTGCCGTTCGGCGGCCACCCAGCACCGCCTGGCCGAAGGTCACAAGTTGGGACCGGACACGTCGATCGACAAGGTGCTGTTGGCCGGTGCCGAGCAGTTGCTCTATGACACCGCGCGCAATCTGCTTCCCGGGGTGATCGAACTCGAGGATTCCGAATGGCGCACGGAATACCTGTATTCGCGCGCCGCCACCATCTATGGCGGAACCGCAGAAGTACAGCGCAACATCATCGCGCGCCGCCTGCTGGACCTCGGGAAGGAGTGAGTCATGGCTTCCACGACGGAACCGGGCTTGGACGCCGAGTCACTCGGCCTGCTCGAAGACACCCTGCGCAAGACCATGCTGTCGGCATCTGGTCCGGAGCTCGACGCCGCACTGGCCGAACTCGGCTGGGCTGAGATGCTCTCGGACATGCCCGAGGTGGCCATGCCGTTGGTGTTCCGGCTGCTGGGCGAAACCGGTTCCCACGCCTCGGTTCTCAACGACGTGCTGTTGGAGACCATCGGTGGTCTGCCCGGAGGCACCCCGCCCATGCCCTACGCCGGTGGCACCTGGGTGGTGTGGGAACGGGAGAGCGGCGAAGAGAATTCGACCCTGGGCGGCCTGCCGCTGCGTCAGGTCCCCGACGGCCAACTGCTACGGATATCCGAAGCGCGCCGCGCATTGGGGTGGTGGCTGGTGGGTTCGGCACGTGCGATGCTGGCCCTGGCCCGCCGGCATGCATTGGACCGGGTCCAATTCGGCAAGCCGATCTCGTCCTTCCAGGCGGTTCGACACAAACTCGCCGAGACACTGGTGGCCATCGAAGGCGCCGAGGCGACGCTGAGCCTGCCCGGTTCGGACAACGTCGACCTCAACTCGTTGCTGGCCAAGGCCGCGGCGGGCAAGGCCGCGCTCACCGCCGCCAAGCACTGCCAGCAGGTGCTGGGCGGCATCGGCTTCACCGAGGAACACGAACTGCACACCCACGTCAAGCGCGCCCTCGTGCTCGACGGATTACTCGGCAGCTCTAGGGAACTCACCCGCAAGGCCGGCGCCGGACTGCGAGCCCGCGGCACCGTTCCACGCCTGGCCCAGCTGTAGCGTTCCTCTGGCGAGCAGACATAAACCTGTACCTTTTCGGGGGAAAAGGTACAGGTTTATGTCTGCTCGTGCTGGGTGGTGAGAAGCCTAGGTGGTGAGAGGCTCGGCGAAGACGGTGGCCGTGGAGCGACCACGCAGCACCGTCGAACCGCGCACCACCCAGTGTCGGCCTTCGTCGGCGTCGGCGTGGGCCAGCGCACTACCCGAGCACAACACCGTCGACTCACGGTCCTTGGCGTGGTCGGCCAACCGTGCGGCCTCGTTGACCGCGTCACCGATCACCGTGTATTCGTAGCGGTTCTCCGCGCCGATGTTGCCGGCGAACACCGATCCGCACGAAATACCCACGCCGAACTCGACATCCGGCAGCTGGTGCAGCCGCGGCACCAGGGCCCGCGCGGTGGCCAGCGCCGAGCTGGCCGGGTTGTCCGACCGTAACGGCGCGCCGAACACCGCAAGTACCGCGTCGCCCTCGAACTTGTTGATCAGCCCATGATGGTGCTCGACGGTGTCCACGACGATCTTGAAGAAACCGTTAAGCAGTTGCGCCACCTCTTGCGGCGGACGGGTGGCACCCAACGCGGTCGAGCCGACCAGATCGACGTAGAGAACCGCGGCCTCGCGGACGTCACCGGTGACCGAGCTGCCCTGCTGCAGGGCATGACGGGCCACGTCGACCCCGACGTAGCGGCCGAACAAATCGCGCAACCGATTCCGTTCGGCCAGGCCGGCCACCATCCGGTTGAAACCGTATTGAAGCCGGCCGATCTCGGACGATTCGTACACCTTGACCGAGACGCCGGACCAGCCACGCTCGACGGCTTTCATGGCGAGCACGACTTCCCCGATCGGGTCTGAGACCGACCGGGCCACCAGGAACATCGACCGCACCCCGAAGACCAGTGAGACGACGGCCAACACCAGCACCGCGGCCTCGACCGGCGCTGTCTTCTGGACGAACCAACCGTTGGACCGGGCCAGAACGATCAACGCGATCCCCAGGATGGGCAGCCCGCTGAACAGGGTCCAGATGGTGATCAGCCGGGCCAGCACGCCGGGCATCCGCACGAGCGTGGCCGACGACGCAGTCAGCGAGGCCGCGACGATCGGCCGCAACATCCGTTGGGTGACCAGAAATCCCATACAAGCGGCGGCCACGCCGCCAAACAGGATGGCCGCGCCCATCACGTACGCGACACCGCCCCCGGCGCCCAGGTTGAGCAGGGTGTACACCACCGCACTCACTGCCCAGGTGGTGAACTGGATGATCGTCTGTCGCGGTGCGATGCGCATGGCGGCGCGCTGCTGTTTCGGAGTCGGATCCGCTTCCGCGGCATACCATTTGAACGTCGGATAGACGTTGACGCAGCCCACGACGGTATCGATGATCGCCGCCGCGACCATCAGTGCGATCAGAGCGATGAGATTCGCCTGCGTCAACAGCTGACGTGCGTCCCCGACGGTGTTGCGGCTCAGCGCGAACACCACGAGGGTCACCGCCGCGGCCGCGGTGGACTGCGCGTAGATCTGGCGGGCCGCGTAGGTAACGCTGAGCCGGATCGCCCCCATTGCCGCCGGGCCAGGTCTACTTGATGTTCTGCTTCATCCCGTCGATATCCATCAGGACCGGCCAGCCGCTGACGCTCAGGGCGTTGCCGTGTCCGGTCTGGTGGATGTCGAACACGGATTGGATGGCGGCGTAGAAGCCTTGCACATCGAGGGTTTGGTTGACCGCCCGCTTGGCCTGGCGCAGGGCGAAAGCCGGCATCTGCGCGATCTGCGCGGCCAGTTCTGCGGTCTGGCTGTCCAGCTCGTCCCGCGCTACCACCCGGTTCACCATGCCGGTGCGCTCGGCTTCCTCGGCAGTCAGCGCACGGCCGGTGAACAGGATCTCCTTGGCCTTGCGGGCACCGAGTTCCCAGGTGTGGCCGTGGTACTCGACACCGCCGATGCCCATCAACGCCACCGGATCGGAGAACAACGCGTCATCCGCCGCCAGAATCAGATCGCACGGCCAGCACAGCAGCAGACCACCGGAGATGCAGCGGCCCTGCACCGCGGCGATCGAAGGCTTGGGCACATTGCGCCAGCGCAGGGTGTATTCGAGATAGCGCCGCGATTCGTGCTCGATCAGGAATTCCAGGGTGATCTTGTCGGGTACCGGTCCCCCGCCGCGCAGATCGTGGCCGGCGGAGAAGTGCTTGCCGTTGGCCCGCAACACAATCACTTTCACATCACGGTCGTCTGCGGCCCGGGTCCACGCGGCATCGAGTTCGTCGAGCAGTTCGGGGTTCTGCGCGTTGGCGGCTTCCGGTCGATTCAGCGTGATCGTGGCGACCGAATCGGCAGCGTCATAGTCGATGTACACGTCATTCCTTCTGCTCACAGCGGCCGGAAAACAGCGCCCGGAAGCGCCAAATTCGATGCGAAAGCCTTCTTCTGAAAGGACTTCTATAATTCCCCCGATGAGAATACTATTCTCACAGTACGAAAGTTACAATCTCCGACACATTGGCCGCGAGGGGGTCTGGCACCACAATGGCAAGGCGTTCTCCGGTACAGTCAGTTCATGTTCTCCCCACTCGACAAGCGTCGGACCAGCCAGTGACTACCGCTGGCGAAGAACCAGCTTGGAAGCAGCGCGCTGTCGAGCGGTCGATCAAAACCGCCAAGTTGCGCGCTGCGCAGCGCGTGCAGCGGTTCCTCGACGCCGCCCAGGCGATCATCATCGAAAAGGGCAGTACCGACTTCACCGTACAAGAGGTCGTTGACCGCTCCCGGCAGTCGCTGCGCAGCTTCTACCTGCAGTTCGACGGCAAACACGAACTTCTGCTTGCACTGTTCGAAGACGCACTGAGCCGATCGGCCGACCAGATCCGGGCCGCCACCTCCACGCAGGGCGAACCGATCGAGCGGCTCAAGGTCGCCATACAACTGCTCTTCGAATCGTCCCGGCCCGATCCGGCAGCCAAGCGTCCACTGTTCACCGACTTCGCGCCGCGCCTGCTGGTGTCGCACCCGTCGGAGGTGAAGGTGGCGCATGCTCCGCTGCTGGCCCTGCTCACCGAGCTCATGGAAGAAGCCTCCGAGGCCGGCCAGCTTCGCTCAGGGATCAACCCGCGGCGCATGGCTGCCATGACGATGCAGACGGTGATGTTCGTTGCCCAGTCCAGCGGTGGCACCGACGAAGCCTCCATCCACCCGATCACCGCCGACGAAGTGTGGGATTTTGTGGCCAACGGATTCGCCGCCAGCTAGCTGAGAACAGCGTTCTCCAGAATCCAGAACAGCCTTTACCTACGACGTGTGGCCGATCTCATGCCGGTCACCGTGGGTCTGATCGCGCCGCCCTCTCCCGGGCATGCCCCCGCCAAGCGAGCCCATCGTCCCCTTGTTTGCGCACCGGGCGCGGTCCCGCATCCGATCTTCACGCGAGCGGTCGAGCGGCATCGCCGGCCGACGGTAGGAGAATCTCGTTCTTCTAAGCAAAGAGTACAAATTGCCTGAAACGTATCTGTCGTTGACATGGTGGGCGGCCCGGTGACAGAGTGCTGAGCAGCTGCACAGATTCTCGCTGAAGTAGCTGCTCACGAATACAGAACTGGGGTAATCAATGACTGGACGGGTGGAAGGCAAGGTTGCGTTCGTCACGGGCGCTGCTCGTGGCCAGGGCCGTAGCCATGCGTTACGGCTGGCCCAAGAGGGCGCCGACATCATCGCGATCGATATCTGTGGACCGATCCGGCCCGGCGTGGAGACCGCCATCCCGGCCTCCACCTCTGATGACCTGGCCGAGACCGCGAACCTCATCAAGGGACTCGACCGTCGCGTGGTCACCGCCGAGGTCGATGTGCGCGACGCCGATGCGGTCAAGGCCGCCGTCGACAGTGGTGTCGAGCAGCTCGGTCGCCTCGACATCATCGTGGCGAACGCCGGTATCGGAAACGGCGGCGACGTCCTGCACGAGACCAGCCAGCTGGACTGGGACGAGATGATCGACATCAACCTGTCCGGCGTCTGGAAATCGGTGAAAGCCGGTGTGCCCCATCTGATCGAAGGTGGCCGCGGCGGCTCGATCATTCTCACCAGCTCGGTCGGCGGGCTCAAGGCGTACCCGCACTGCGGCAACTATGTCGCCGCCAAGCACGGTGTCGTCGGCCTGATGCGCGGCTTCGCGGTCGAGCTCGGCCAGCACAACATCCGGTGCAACAGCGTGCATCCCACGCATGTGGCCACCCCGATGCTGCACAACGACGGAACGTTCAAGATGTTCCGGCCCGACCTGGAGAACCCGGGCCCCGACGACATGGCGCCGATCTGCCAGCTGTTCCACACCCTGCCCATCCCGTGGGTCGAGGCGGTGGACATCAGCAACGCTGTGCTGTTCCTTGCCTCCGACGAGGCTCGCTACGTCACCGGTGTGACCCTGCCGGTAGACGCTGGAAGCTGCCTCAAGTAGGCCCGGATATCCCTAGCCTGGGCCGAGTGTTGCGGCACGCGGGCTGCGGGTGGCGCTACCAGCCGCCCGCACCCCGCGTGCCACCGTCCACGTGAATCGTCAGCCCGGTGATATGGCTGGACAGCCCGGACGCCAGAAAGACCGCTGTACGGCCACCTGTCCGGTGAGCAATACGTCAGAAGGCTTGATAGCGATGGTCATCGAGGTCAGATGCAACGCTGGGTGACCGGTGACACGACCGCACTTCGATTTCCTGCCGATCCCGAAACACTGCGCACCGCAGGGCCTGAGTTCCTGACCACGGCGCTGCACACTTTCGGTGTTCTCGCCGAACACAACCGGGTCGATGCGATCACCCGGCTCGAGGAATGTTCGGGCGGAAGCACCGGACGCAAGGCCCTGCTGGATGTCCGCTATTCCCATCCCACCGGTGGATTGCCCACCGAACTGTTCGTCAAGTTCTCCCGCGACTTCGACAACCCCCGCCGAGATCGGGGAAAGACGCAGATGGAACTCGAAGCAGCGTTCGCAGCCTTGTCAGCCGACACAGCTCTGCCGATCACGGTGCCGGTGTGCCTGTTCGCCGACTATCACACGGCATCAGGCACGGGCATGCTGCTGACTGAACGGATCTCCTTCGGTGAGGCCGGAATCGAACCGCACTACGACAAATGTCTGGACCATCGGATGCCCGATGCCCCCGGGCACTACCGGGCGCTGCTCACGTCGGTCGCCCGGCTGGCCGGAGCGCATCACGCCGGGGCGCTACCTGATGCCGTCGACGATCGGTTCCGATACGACGCCGCGAAAGTGACCGTCGGTGCCCGGGTACGTCGCTCCCCCGCCGATCTCACCGCGCAAGTCCACCGGTTGGCTGCGTTCGCGGACCGGTATCCGGCGCTGCTGCCCGAAGCGGCCCGGCGTCCGGAGTTCATCGACCGCATGCTCGCCGATGTGGTCCGGATCGACGCAGCGGAAGACGCCGTGATGGCCTGGCTACACGGCACCGAGGAGCAGGTGGCCCTGTGTCACTGGAATGCCAACGTCGACAACGCCTGGTTCTGGACCGAACCCGAAGGCACTGTTGTCTGCGGCCTGATGGACTGGGGCTGTGCCAGCGTGATGAATGTCGCGATGGCGCTATGGGGTTCGTTGTGCAGCGCCGAGACCACCCTGTGGGACAACCACCTCGACGAATTGCTGGCCCACTTCGCCGCTGAGTTCCACGCCGCAGGCGGGCCCGAACTCGACCTGCCCCGGCTACGGCATCAGCTCGTGCTCTACGCCGCGGTGATGGGCGTGGCATGGCTCCTCGATGCGCCCACGCATCTCCAGTCCACCCTGCCTGATCGCGAGATCGATCGCTTCGACCCGGTGATCGCCGGCAACGAGGCGGTGCGATCACCCTTGCTCATGTTGAGCAATGTCCTCTACCTATGGGACACCGAGGATTTCGGTGCACTACTCGACGCCGAGCCGTATCGACGCTGAGAAGCCGCTCAGCGAGCTGCCTTTCGGCGGCCACCGACCCCGGGCGCGGTACCGATGACCCCATCGGAGGCCAGTGCGGCGATCTCGTCGTCGGACAGACCCAGTTCGGCCAGCAGTTCGTGATTGTGCTCGCCGAGCAGCGGCGCGGCCTGCCGGTGCAATTCCCGTGGCCCGTTGGCCAGACAGACGGGCAGGGTGCTGTGCGGTGCGGCGCTGTTCACCGGATGACCGACATGCTCGAAAAACCGGCGGAAGCGTAACTGCGGCAACTCCAGCTGCCGGTGTGGCTGCATCACCTTGGCCACCGGGACCCCGGCCTGCCACAGCGATTCGACTATCTCGTCGCCGCTGCGAGGCAGGCACCAGGCGGCCAGGTTCGCGTCGATCAGATCGTGGTGGGCACGCCGCCCGGCCGCGTTGTCCAACTCGGGGTCCCGGGTCCAGTCCGGCTGCCCGATCGCCGTACACAGCGCCCGCCACTGGGCATCGTTGCTCACCGCGATGGCCACCCAGCTGTCGGCTCGGCCGAACTCATCGATGTCGGCGCACCGGTAGATGTTCTGCGGTGCCGCGGCCGGGCCCCGGTTGCCGTCACGCTGCAGCAGCGCACCGTAGGCCGAATACTCGATGACCTGCTCGGCGGCGATGTTGAGCGCAGCATCGACCATCGCGGCCTCCACCAGCACCGCCTCCCCGGTGCGACGACGATGTTCCAGCGCCAACATCAGTGCCGAAAGGGCATGCACCCCGGCGTTGGGATCGCCGACCGAATACGGTTCGAACGGCGTGCGATCGGAATAGCCGGTGAGCCAACTCAACCCGGACGCATCTTCGATGATGTAGGCGAACGCCGGGTTGTCCCGCCACGGCCCGTCGAGTCCGAAGCCTGGCATCCGCACCATCACGATGTCCCGGCGCAGGGCGCGCACCGATTCGAAATCGAGTCCGATCTGGTCGATCACCCTGGGCGTGAAGTTCTCCACCACCACGTCGCAGGTGGCGATCAGACGGCGCAACAGGTCTCGGCCGGTCGCGGTCTGGAAGTCCAGCGTCAGGCTCTTCTTGTTGGTGTTGAGCGCGCTGAAGATCGGAGAGCGTTCCCACCACTGTTCGACACTGGCCGGTATGCCCGCGATCAACCTCGTGCCGTCCGGCCGCGGCGTCGACTCGAGGTGGATGATCTCCGCGCCGAGCATGCCGAGCGCATGTGTGCACGACGGCCCGGCCCAGAACGTCGTCATGTCGAGCACCCGCAGCCCGCTGAACGGCAGCCGGTCTTTGGCGGGCGTACCGGCGGGGCCATCCCGCCGGACGTGGGCGGCCGTCCGGAGCTGTTCGGTGTGTTCGCCGAGCTTCGGTGCCGGCGCCGGGCCGCGCAAGGTGGCGCCGGATAGCCGGTACGGCGCCGCGGGTTGGGTGAACCCGTGCCGCGGGTTTCGCACGAACGCCTGCCGCTCGACGAAATGGTCCATGCCGGTGACATTTTCACCGTTGCCGACGGGCGAGTTCGGAATCCGGAACGCCGAGGCCAACTCCCGGACGTCGTCCACCTTCTGCTCACGTAGCCAGCTGTACAGCTCCTCGGCATGCAGGTTGGCCTGCTCGGTGATGGTCAGCTCCGACGTCTCGTCGATCCACTCGTCGTGGCCGGACATCGCGCACAGATCCCACCACTGCTGGGCGGTGCCACAGCCCAGCGCCACGAGACCGTCGGCGGCTTGGGCCACGCCGGGAACCGTGGGCCTGCGCTCGCTGCGCCACGGCCGGCCCAGCATTTCGAAGTAGGTCACCGGATAGTACGTCAGGCCCAGGATCTGGGCCTCCAGCGCGGACATGTCCACTAGTTCCCCGACACCGTCACGCAGGGCACGCGCCCGGAACGCCAACGTCATCGCCGCCGCATAAGCACCGGTCAGCCAGTCACCCACCTGGCCGCCGATCGACACCGGCGCCCGGTCCTGGACCCCGCGGCCGATACCGATCGCGCCGCCCGACCACGCCTGCAAGGTGAACTCGGTGGCAGCTCGGCCGCTCCACGGACCGTCCAACCCGAACGGGGTGAGGGTGGTGACGATCAGATGCGGATGCCGTCGAAACAGATCCTCGGGCGCGACCCCCTGCGCGACAGTCGATTCCGGTGACCAGATCACCGCATCGGCGCCAGCCATCAGGCTCTCCAGCAGCTGCGCGTCGGCGGGGTCATCGGAATCCACGACCACGCTGCGTTTCCCCCCGGCCAGGAAGGTAAACAGAGCACCGTCCTCGCCGGGGCCGATCCGGGCACCCGAGGCCGACCAGCTGCGCAGCGGGTCGCCTTCGGCTGCTTCGACTTTGATCACATCCGCACCGCCGTCGGCGAGGATCTTCGTGGCATAGGCCCCCGCGATCCCCGACGACAGGTCGATCACGGTGTAGCCGTCAAGTGGTGAACTCATGTGACTATTCGGGTTTAGCTCGGTTCTTCTTGGACAACCGGAACTCCGGTGGAAACTTGCTGTCGTTGTCGTTGACCGCGGCCGACAGCCCGGAATCGATCGACTCGAACATGTCCAGGTCATCGTCGTTGTCGTTGGCCACGCCGTTGCCCATGGATTCGAAGAACGCGCTCAGCAGGCTGCCCATGTATTCACCCTGCTGTTGCTTGAACACCTCGAAGAAGAGCTTCTGCTGAAACACCGTGTCGACCGGGCGGTTCCGGGCACAGGCCAGCGCATACTTGGCAACTTCGGCCTCCAGTTGATCGCGGGGCACGACCTTGTTCAGGAAGTTGCAGTCGTACATCTCGGCGGCAGTGAAGGGCCGGCCGGTGAACACCATCTCCTGGAACTTGCGCAGCCCCATCATCTGCACCCAGGTCCACATGCGTGGTCCCCAGCCGTGGTAGCGGAACGAGGGGTGACCGAACAGCGCGTCGTCAGACGAGATCACGAGATCGGCGTCGGCACACTGATAGAAGTGCCAGCCGTAGCAGTAACCCTTGGCCTCGACGATGCTGATCTTCTTGAAGTCCTGCAGTGCGCGGTTACCCGCCTGCGAGTTGGCATACCAGGCGCTGATCGTGGCCCCGTTGCGGAAGGTCCCCTTCGGGGGGTAGGTCACCTCACCGACACCGTCATCCTCGAGCCGCAGCTCGGCCAGCCGCACGGCCGGATTGTCGTTGCCTTCCATGAATTCCGGCAGATCTGCGCCGCTGCCCAGGTTGTCGCCCACCCCCCGGATGATCACCACCTTGACGTCGTTGTCGGCGTTGGCCGCCCGCAACACATCGGCGTAACGCAGCCGGGCCATCGACGTCGGCGCGTTGAGGAACTCCGGCCGATTGAACGTGATCGTGGCGATCTTGGTCTTGGGGTCCTTGTCGTAGAGGATGATTTCCTCGGGCGTGGGCCGAGAGTCGGTCATGAGGCCGACCACATGGCAGCCTCGGACAGCACCTCGGGGCCACGGTCGGTGATCAACACCGCATCGCGGGTGAAGACCGCACCCAGACCCTTCTCCCACACGTGCGCAGTAACGGCCAAAACCATTCCTTCCTCAAGTCGCTCAGTATCAACAGTTGCCTGTAGCTGCGGGGTCACCACCGGTGGATCGAAGCCGAGACCCAGCCCATGCGCCACCGGCATCGGCGGAACGGGTTCACCGGCCTCGGCGTACGCCTGTAGTAAGGCGCCGGCGGGCGCCCCGGCCCGGCAGGAATCGACCAGCTTGTCCCACAGGGCATCCCGACGTGAATACAGTGCCCGGACGGCAGCCACGTCGGCAACCTCACCGACCGGCCAGGTGCGGGCCACCTCGCCCACGTAGCCACCGGCCAGGACACCGGCCGACACCGCCACCAGGTCACCGTCCCGTAACCGGCCGTCGCCCGCGGAACGCCGGAACGGGCTGTCTCTGGACGTAATCCACGCCGAGTCCTGAGTGGCCGGGGTGCTGATCCCACCGGCGGCTTCGCATTCCATCAACGCCCCGGCCAGGTTGCGCTCGGTGTTGCCGGGAGCCAACGCTGCCACCGCCGAGGCCAGGCCGTGCTCGGCGATCCGCAGCGCTGTGCGCAGCGCCTCGATCTCCTCAGCGGTTTTGATTCGCCGCGCCGCGCGCATCGCAGGTTCCCCGTCGACCAGTTCGGCGGCAGGAAAGGCCATGGGCAGCAGTTTGGCGAAAGTCGGTGTCATCGCGTCTGTCCCGACCCGTGTGAACGTCTCGGCGCCGGGTATGCCCCGCAGCACGTCGATCAGCGTCAACGGGTTCCAGCACAGCCCATAGAGGTTCTCGCGGGGAATCTCCTCCGGAATGCCCTCGTCCCACGTGCTGTTCAAGTGCAGTGCGCCGGAGTCCCGGACCAGGCTGCAGATCGGCCCGAACGGGCGGGTGCCGGCGACCCACAGTTGCGGTGCACCGCTGACATAGCGGACGTTGGCCTGGCGACCCAGCACCAGGATGTCCAGGTCGTTGTCCGTCATCTGCGTCAGGACCCGGTCGCGACGCCCATGGCGCAGCGCAGGCGTATCCGGGATGACGTCGAAATCCGCATCGATATTGGGGGCTTGGATGCTCACGTGCTCACTCCCGCTCAGCGATACGGGTCGTAGGGGTAGTCGGTCAACGGCATCCACCCTTCTTCGGTGATCACCACGATCTCTTCCCCTCGGTAACCGCCGGTGCCGTCCTCCCAGACGACGGGCTCGAGCACCAGCAGCATGCCGGCCGGGAACACAAAGTTGTCATCGAACTCCTGGCCGAGGTCGGTGCCGATCATCGGCATCTCGGCGGCGTTGGAGCCGATGCCGTGGCCGATGTAGAAGTGCGGCAACCACGGCTTGTGCCCGCCGGCGGCGGCGATCGCGGCGCGGGCGAGATCTCCGTTGGTGGCACCGGCTCTGGTCGCCGAGAGCACCGCGGCGAGGATGTCACGCCACCGGTGGAACTGGGCCTGCTGGCGCTCGGTGGGCTCCTGCCCCACCACCCAGGTGCGGCCGAAATCCGAACAATACCCGCGATAGGTGATCGAGACGTCGGTCCACAGCACGTCACCCTGTTTGAGTTCGCGTTCGGTGGACAACAGGGGCAGTGCCAGATCACCATGCGTGGTCCAGGCGCCCTCCGCCTTGCTGGCCGGCATCACCTGCCAGATCGCCTCGAGCATGCTGGCCGTTGCGCCGAGCTCGAAAGCGCGGCGCAGGAACTGGGCCGACAGGTCGGTCTGACGCACTCCCGGAGCCAGCGACTTCTGCACGTCAACCATGGCTTCCTCGGTGATCCGGCAGGCGCGACGGACCGCGGCGATCTGGTCGGCGGTCTTGACCAACTTGGCGGCGCCGACCACCGGTGCGGCGTCCACCGGCGGGGTGGGGAACAGTCGATCGCCGGCGCGGCGCATCGCCCCGGTCAGTTCGTCGACGGCGAAGGACGCCCCGGCCGGGGCAAGATCGGCCAGTACGCGACCGAAATACTCGACACCCTCGTCGAATTCGAGGTACAGCGGCGGGTGCAGATGATCGTCGGGCAGGTCGGTCTCCAGCTGCGCTCCCTCGCGCGCCGGCAGGAACAGATGAGGGTTGTCGTCGTCGGCCAGAATGACGGCGATCGGACGCTCGACATGAGACAGGCCCGCGTCGAGCAGCGGCCAGCTGGCGCCGGTGGCATACACGACGTTCCCGTTGCCCAGCAGTACCAGCGCGTCGACACCATGCTCCCGCATGGCATCACGAAGCCGCGCCCCGACCTCCCGGCGCATCCGGCCGAGATCGGGTTCGTCGGGGATGTCCATCCAGGTCAAACCGGACTGGACGATGGTGGTCACCCCCGAGCGCCTCGCCGTCGTCGGCGCGGTCATGCCAATCCCAGGAACTTCTGGACGTTGGTGGACACGATCTTGGCGGCGTTGTCCGGCCCGACCGCTGCCACGACTGTGGCCAGAGATTTCTCCGAATATCCGAACGTGCTCTCGTTGTGTGGGTAATCGCTGGACCACATCACATTGTCGACACCGATCTGGTCGATCAGCCGCAGCCCCAACGGGTCGACCATGAACGACGCGGCCATGTGCTGGTCCCAGTAGTGCCGAACGTCGTGCTGCAGTTCGTGGTTGAACATGTGCCGGTAGGAGGCCAGCATGTGCTCGGCATCCTGCAAAGCTGTGGGCACCCAGGCGATCCCGCCCTCGAACCAACCGATCTTGAGTGTGGGATGACGATCGAGAATCCCGGAGAAGACGTACTTGGCGAACTGCTCACGGAACGAGTCGACGTTGACCATCATGCCGACGACGACGCTGTTGTTCTGGCACGGAGTCTTGGGTGGGGTTTCGCCGATGTGGTGGCTGACCGGAATTCCCGACGCCTCGATCTCGTCCCACACCGCGTCCATGTCGGTGCTGCCGTAGTCGTAGATGTTGCCCTCGTCGTCCTTGCCCGGATTCAGCGGAAGCAGGAATGTCTTGAGGCCCAGCGACTTCAACTCTTCGAGTGTGCTGCGCGTTCCTTTGGGGTCCCACCAGTTGATCAGCCCGACACCGTAGAAGTGTCCGTTCGACTGCTCCTGCAGGGCGGCGATGTGCTCGTTGTAGATCCGGAAAACCCGTTCGCGCAATGCCTTGTCCGGGTAGTGGAACAAAGCCAGCACCGCATTGGGGAAGGCCAGCTCCTTGTCGATCCCGTCCTCTTTGAGCTCTCGGATGCGCGCGGCGATGTTGTTGGATGCGGCTCCGGCCAGGTCGTCGTACTGCATCAGCACCCGGCCGAAATCACCTCCGGTCCAGGCTTTGCCCTTCATGCCGACCATGTAGGCGCCGTCCTCGTACCAGATGCGGGGCGCGGCGCCTTTGAGCTCCTCGGGGAAGCGCTCGTAGAAGATGTCGTCGGCCACCGAGATGTGGTTGTCGGCCGAGAAGATTTCGGTACCTGGTGGCAAACCGAGGTCACCGCTGGCATGGCCCTTGCGGTTCTTGGGCGCACCGAAGCCTTCTGGTGGATAGAGCGTTTGGGTCGCGGTGGACATGTCTACTCCTTTGGGCTGAAGGCTGAAGTCACCAGGTGACGGGAAGCTCGTAGACGCCGTAGGCGAGGCGATCGTGTTTGAACGGCACCTCGTCGAACGGGATGGCCAGCGCCAACGTCGGGATGCGACGCAACAGGGTGTGGAAGACGATCTGCAGCTCGGCGCGGGCCAGCTGCTGACCGACGCACTGGTGACGGCCGTAGCCGAAGCCCAACTGCTGGCCGGCATCACGGCTCAGGTCCAATTTGTCTGGTTCCGGGTAGGCCTTGGCATCCCAGTTGGCCGGGGACAGGTCGATGATGATGCCCTCGCCGGCGCGGATGGTCTCACCACCGACCTCGATGTCCTCGATCGCGACCCGACGCTGGCCGGTCTGGATGATCGACAGGTAACGCATCAGCTCCTCGACCGCGTTGGCGATCTCCTTGGGATCTTCGGTGTTACGCAGAAAATCGGCCTGCTCGGGGTTCTGCAACAGAGCCAGGATCCCGATGCCGATCATGTTGGCCGTCGTCTCGTGCCCGGCGATCAGCAGTCCGGTGCCCAGTTGTGCGGCCTCCTTGACGCTGATCTCACCAGCGGTCACCCGCTCGGCCAGGTCCGACACGGCATCCTCGGAGGGATTGGCCTGCTTCTCCTCGACCAGGTTGATCAGATATTGGTGCAGGCTCATCGCGCCCTTTTGCATGGCGTCGGCGGCCGCGTACCGGGCCAGGCCGGCATTGGCGTGCTCCTGGAAGAACTCGTGGTCTTCGTAAGGCACACCGAGCATTTCGCTGATCACGACGGTGGGCACCGGCAGTGCCAGTTCGGTGACGATGTCTGCCGGCTTGGGGCCGGCCAACATCTTGTCGATGCACTCGTCGGTGACCTTCTGAATGGCCGGCCGCAGGCCCTCGACCCGCTTGAAGGTGAACGGCTTGGACAGCATCCGGCGGAACCGGGTGTGCTCTTCGGCGTCCGAGGTGAACACCGACCGTGGCCGCTTGTCGACCGTGGACAGCATGTGCTCGTTCCAGTGCGGGAAGCCCGCCCGTCGATCGTCGACGCTCACTCGCGAATCGGCGAACAGGACCCGCGCCTCCTCGTGACCGGTGATCAGCCAGGGGGTGTCACCGTTCCAGATGCGCACCCGGGACAGGCCTTTGACCTTGCCCATGTCCAACATCTGCGGCGGCGGGGCGAACGGGCAGGCCGCTGCGCGCTCCATCGGGTAGTCCGGGATGTCGGTGGCAGTGGTGTCGGTCAGTGTTTCAGACATGGGTGGGTGTCATTCCTCGATCTCGATGGCCAGGGCTGGGCAGGCCGCTGCGGCGCGGCGGGCGTTGTCGGTTTGGTCGGGTCCGGGGTTCGGCTCGAGCAGGACGACGACGCCGTCCTCGTCGCGCTGGTCGAACACCTCACTGGCGTTCAGCACACACTGGCCTGATGAGACGCACTTGTCCTGATTTACCGTGACTTTCATACGCGGTCGCTTTCTCGGGTTACCGGCGCCAACCAGAGACCGACGATCGCGTCGATCAGTCCGGAGGCCGCACGTTGCCAGGAGAACCCGGGCACGGTGGCGCCCTGGGCCATGGCACGTTCCCGATCGGCGCAGCTGTGCATCAACAGGTTGCGCGCCATGATGTTGCGCTCCACCCGAACTTCGTCGGGCAGTTCGGGTAGGCAGTTCTTCATTCCCTCGATGACTTGAACCAGCGATGCGGAGCTCAAGGCGTCGCGCACCACGATGTCGTGGTAGGCCGGATCGGTCATCACCTGCGCGGCGAACCGGGCATACCAGGTCGGGTTGCCCAGCGCCGCAAGGTGACCGGTGAGGGGCTGCACCAGGCAGGCCACCCAGTCGCGCAGTTCGGCGGAATCCGCGGCGTCGGCGACCATCTGCTCCCGCAGGTACTCGATCGGTCCGCGGTGCTTGTGTTCGATCGCGCGGACCAGATCGGTCTTGGTGCCGAAGTGGTAGCCGACCGCGGCGTTGTTGCCCTGCCCAGCCGCCTCACTCACCTGGCGGTTGGAAACGGCGAATACACCGTGCTCGGCATAGAGCCGCTCGGCCGCCTTGAGGATTGCCTCCTGGGTACCGAGGGCCCGATCGGCCCGTGCCGTCCGGCTGGCTGTCGTCACCGTTACAGTCAACGCCTTTCCTGTAATTAAGTCAAGCAGTTGATTTAATCTACTCGCAGATTCGCCGAGACTATGCTTTTTGGCTGGGTGACGCGGGTTTTTCGCCAGAAAACCGCCGCGTCGGCGGGGTTAGTTCTTGGGCTTGCGGGCGATGACCTTGCCCGCCACCGTGCCCCCGTCGATCGGTAGCACGGTCCCGGTGACATAGCGCGAGCGGTCGGTGGCGAAGTACACCGCCGCCTCGGCCACATCCTCGACCGTGCCCTCCCGTTTGAGCGGACGATCGTTACGCATCTGGGCGCGGATCCCGGCCTCGAACTCCTCGATGCGCTCACGCTCTTCCGGCGCGGCCGACTTGGCCACGATCGCGGTACGGATGTTGCCCGGCGCGATGGCGTTGACCCGGATCTCGTAGTGCGCCAACTCGATCGCCGCCGACTTGGTGAACTGGATGACCGCGGCCTTCGACGCCCGATACGTCATCACCCCGCCGCCGGCCTGAATCCCGCCGATCGAGGTCAGGTTGAGAATCGATCCGCCGCCGTGTTCGGCCATGTACCGCGCGGCATCGCGGGTTCCGGCCATGACGGCGCGGACGTTGACCCGCATCACGGTGTCGAAATCGGCGAGGTCGTCATCGAGGAACCGCCGGTGCATCCGGCCCGACACCCCGGCGTTGTTCACCATGACGTCCAGACCGCCGAAGGTGTCCACCGCCGCCGCCACCAGATTGGCCACCTGATCGATGTCGGCGACATCGGTGGCCAGGAACCGCGCGTTCTCGCCGAGTTCGTCGGCCAGCGCTTTGCCGCGCTCCTCGTCAATGTCTCCGATCATCACTCGCGCGCCCTCGGCGGCGAACCGTCGCACCAGGCCCTCACCGAGACCCGACGCCCCGCCGGTGACCACGGTGACATTTCCGGTCAGTTCGTTCATCGCACCTCTTTCAGGAATTCCAGCAGCACCGCGACGAGCGCGGCCGGTTGTTCGATCTGCGGACAGTGTCCGGCGCCGGCGATCACCGCACTACGCGCACCGGTGATCTGGCCGGCGATGTCGGCGGCCCAACCGGTCGGCAGCAGCTTGTCACGATCCCCCTCGATGATCATGGTCGGCACACCGATCCGGCCATAGGCACGTTTCGACGACGGTGTCGCCGGCGCCTCAAGGCCCGGCCGGCGAAAGCGCGCCGCGGCCAAGGATTCCCACGCTCCCGGCGCGATGCTGGACTCGTAGCGCCGCTTCACGTAAGCCTCGTCGGCCGGATAGGCCGGGTCGGCGAACAGTGCGGTGACGATGCGTCGCATCCCGTCCAGCGTGGCGTCGTAGTCGTACAGCGCCGCCGAATGCTCGTTGCGCTGGATTTCCCCTCCCCCACAGACCGCGGTCAGCGATCGCACCGGGAGCCGCGGAGCCTCCGACGTGGTGTCGACGAGCAGGTTGATCGCGCCCATCGAGTTGCCGACGAAATGGGCTGAGGCGACGCCGAGTTCAGCGCAGAACCGGGCGATGTGCCGGATCCGCATGCCACGGCCGTCGTTGAAATCGACGACCTTGGCACTCTCACCGAAGCCCAACATGTCCGGGGCCAGCACCCGGTGATGCTCGGCCAGCGCACCGATGACGTGCTCCCAGCCGAGTTCGGCGCCGGCGCCGCACTCGCCACCATGTAGGAGGACGACAGGGTCACCGTGCCCGGCTTCGAGGTAGCTGGTGGTGAGACCGTCGACGTCAATGGTCTTGCGGGTGAACT
>NZ_MBEQ01000003.1 GCF_001954135.1 Mycobacterium sp. GA-1841
TGGCTAATCCCTTTTCCAGCCCTTCGGGCGAATCAGTGGTCACAGCCTTCGTGTCTACACGGCGGGCCGGCGAAAATGCGGGCGGGGGGCGCCGGGTTGTGAAACGCGGGACCCGCCCTCGAGCGGACCGGGGGTCTCTGCAGCCCTCAGGACTCCGGCACGGTCCGTTGGTCTCGTGCTTACATACTAGGCAAGGCTACCCTAATTAAGCAAGACCTTCCCCGCGCGGCAGCAACCGCGGACCGGAAGACCGAAGCCGACCAGGGCGTCGAGCACCGCCTGGGCACGCCGCATGCTCACCACCTCACTGGACCCGGCCAGCATCGGAACCTGGGTCGCCGCGCCGACCACCGCAGCCCCCACCATGTGCCACATCGCGGCGATCGAGACCGCGCCACCGCTGATCTCCACCAACCGGGCGAACAAGGGCTCCAGTGCGCGATGGCTGCGATGCGCCACCCAGGTGGTCAATGCCGCCTCACTGGGCAACGCGACGATCCCGTCCGCAGTGGCACTCGCATAGCGAACGACGCGGCCGGACAGATACGGATCCTCCGGCAGCCCACGCAAGGTCGGGTCGACGACGCCGACCCAGTCGATCGCGCCTTCCGAGTCGACGTGGACCCACAGGTTCTCCAGGCCGGTATCCCAGGCCCGGCCCTCCAGCGCCAGCAGCGGTATCACCCGCCCGATCACCACATGGGTCAACGTGGCGGCCAACTGCTGTGCGACCGCGGCCCGGTTTGCCGTCTCGGCCATCGCGGCGTCGAACATCGCCTGCAACCGGTTCGCCGTCAACGCCTCGGCCAGCGGCCACCACCGCCGGCGCGACAGGTCGCCCACCACGGCCACACCGTAGACCCGCGGACATTCCGGGTAGAGCTCGCGCAGACGCCGACTCGATTCATGCAGCGGCAGCGTCCGCTCGATGGCCATACCCGCGATCAGCGGATCTTCGATCAAGACCGTCATGCCACCTCCGAAGGCTCCAGTTTCACTTAGGCTAGCCTTACTATAGTCACCGGCAGCACGGGGGCTACCCCGTGTGACTGGTTTCACAGGCGCCCCGACAACGGCGCTGACCTTGAACTAAACCGACGACGGCGACGCTTACCGGCTTGCCGCCAAAGACATACGACGCGCGGTAGTAAACCCGTAGTACGCTGGCTTTACTGCTCAGGAGAGTGAACGGAACATGGCCAAATTGACGCGTCTAGGGGAACTTGAGCGCGAGGTGATGGATCACCTGTGGTCCGCACCCGAACCCCAAACAGTGCGCCAAGTCCACGAGGCGCTGGCCGCCCGCCGCGACTTGGCCTACACGACGATCATGACCGTGCTGCAACGACTGGCGAAGAAGAATCTGGTCGTGCAGCACCGCGATGATCGCGCGCACCGCTACGCGCCGACGCATGGCCGGGACGAGCTCGTCGCCGGCCTGATGGTCGACGCCCTCGACCAGGCTGCGGATTCCGGCAGCCGCCAAGCCGCGCTCGTCCATTTCGTGGAGCGAGTCGGCGCCGACGAAGCCCGGGCTTTGCGCCGAGCGCTGGCCGAGCTGGAGAGCAAGCACCAACTGTCTCCACCGGCTGGCAATTCGGGTACCGCCTGAGAGAGACTTACGGCGTGTCCGCGCTGGCCTTCACCCTCCTTGCGCTGGCGCTGGTGGGGCCAGTGCCGGCGGTGTTGGCGCGCGCCACCTGGCCACTGCGTGCCCCACGCGCGGCCATCGTGTTGTGGCAGTCGGTGGCGCTGGCCGCGGTCCTCTCGGCTTTCTCGGCCGGCATCGCCATCGCCAGCCGCCTGTTCGTGCCCGGGCCCGACGGCCGGCCCACCGCCACGATCACCAGCGAGATCGATGCGCTCGGTTGGCCGCTGTGGCTTCTCTACGTCGTCGTGTTCACGCTGACACTGCTCATCGGTGGCCGGTTGTGCGTAGCCGTGGTCCAGGTGGCCGTGGCCACGCGGCGACGACGTGCCCATCACCGCATGATGGTCGACCTGCTCAGCAAGTCACGCCAGGCGGTGCAGTCCCACCTCTGTACGGCACACCGCCCGTTGGCCGGTGGTGGACTGCGCATCCTCGATGTCGCACAGCCGCTGGCCTACTGTCTGCCCGGGGTCCGCAGCCGGGTCGTGCTCAGCGAAGGCACGCTCACCGCGTTGTCCGACAACGAGCTGGCGGCCATCCTGACCCATGAGCGGGCCCACCTGCGCGCCCGCCACGATCTGGTCCTGGAGATGTTCACCGCCGTCCACGCGGCGTTCCCCCGGTTCGTCCGCAGCGCCAACGCGCTGGATGCGGTCCGGCTGTTGATCGAGTTGCTGGCCGACGACGCCGCGGTACGGACCGCGGGCCCCACTTCCCTGGCCCGGGCACTCGTCGCCTGCGCCGGCGGGCGCACCCCCTCGGGTGCGCTGGCCGCGAGCGGGCCGACCACCGTGATCCGGGTGCGACGCCTCGGCGGCAAGCCCAACAGTGTGGGATTGGCGGCCACCGCCTATCTGGCTGCCGCCGCTGTTCTGGTGGTCCCCACGGTCGCCGTCGCGGTGCCCTGGCTCACCGAGCTTCACCGCCTGTTCGCCGGGCTGGGATAACACCTGGTCCGACAGGCGTTCTGACACAACAAAACAACGAAAGGTTGCTGCATGACTTCGTCGAGGACCCCGTCGAACACCACCGGCACTGCACAGATCGGGGTTACCGGCCTGGCGGTGATGGGTTCCAACATCGCCCGCAACTTCGCGCGGCACGGCTACACCGTCGCCCTGCACAACCGATCGATCGCCAAGACCGACGCCCTGCTGGCCGAACACGGTTCGGAAGGCAACTTCGTCCGCAGCGAGACCATCGCGGAGTTCCTCGATGCCCTGGAGAAACCGCGCCGCGTGCTGATCATGGTCAAGGCCGGCGACCCGACCGATGCGGTGATCAACGAACTCGCCGACGCGATGGAACCCGGCGACATCATCATCGACGGCGGCAATGCGCTCTACACCGACACCATCCGCCGCGAGAAGGCGATCCGCGAGCGTGGCCTGCACTTCGTCGGCGCAGGCATCTCCGGCGGTGAGGAGGGCGCACTGAACGGCCCGTCGATCATGCCCGGCGGTCCCGCCGAGTCGTACAAGAGCCTGGGCCCGCTGCTCGAAGAGATCTCCGCGCACGTCGACGGCGTGCCGTGCTGCACCCACATCGGCCCCGACGGCGCCGGGCACTTCGTCAAGATGGTGCACAACGGCATCGAGTACTCCGACATGCAGCTGATCGGCGAGGCCTACCAACTGCTGCGCGACGGCCTGGGCAAGACGGCGCCCGAGATCGCCGATGTCTTCGCCGAATGGAACGAGGGCGATCTGGACAGCTACCTGATCGAGATCACCGCCGAGGTGCTGCGCCAGACCGACGCCAAGACCGGCAAGCCGCTGGTCGACGTGATCGTGGACGAGGCCGAGCAGAAGGGCACCGGCCGCTGGACCGTGAAGTCCGCCCTGGACCTCGGGGTGCCGGTGACCGGTATCGCCGAGGCGGTGTTCGCCCGCGCGCTGTCGGGATCGGTCGCCCAGCGCAAGGCCACCACCGGCCTGGCGTCCGGAGAACTCGGCGGCAAGCCCACGGACGCAGCGCAATTCATCGACGACGTGCGCAAGGCGCTGTACGCATCGAAGATCATCGCCTACGCACAGGGCTTCAACCAGATCCAGGCCGGCAGCGCCGAATACAACTGGAACATCAAGCCCGGCGACATGGCGAGGATCTGGCGCGGCGGCTGCATCATCCGGGCCAAGTTCCTCAACCGGATCACGGAGGCCTTCGACGAAAGCCCGGAGCTGCCGAGCCTGATCGCCGCGCCGTACTTCCGCGATGCCGTCGAGGCAGGTATCGACAGCTGGCGTCGCGTGGTCGCCACCGCCACGGCTCTCGGCATCCCGATCCCCGGCTTCTCCTCGGCGCTGTCCTACTACGACGCGCTGCGGACCGAGCGGCTGCCCGCGGCACTGACCCAGGGCCTACGCGACTTCTTCGGTGCGCACACCTACGAACGCATCGACGCCGAGCCGGGACAGAAGTTCCACACCCTATGGAGCGGGGACCGCAGCGAAGTCACTGCCTGAGTAGTACTGGGTAGATTCGGGGCGTGAGGTTTTTGACCGGGCACACCCCGCCGTACGACCTGACCTACAACGACGTCTTCGTCGTTCCCGGCCGCTCCGATGTGGCCTCGCGGTTCGATGTCGACCTGTCCACCGTCGACGGGTCCGGCACCACCATTCCGGTGGTGGTGGCGAACATGACGGCGGTGGCGGGTCGACGGATGGCCGAGACGGTCGCCCGGCGCGGCGGCCTCGTGGTGCTCCCCCAAGACCTGCCGAGCACCGTGGTGGCCGACACCGTGCAGTTCGTCAAGAGCCGCGACCTGGTCGCGGACACACCGGTGACGCTGAGTCCCGACGACTCGGTGTCCGACGCGACCGCGCTGCTGCACAAACGGGCGCACGGAGCCGCGGTCGTGGTGTTCGAAGGACGCCCGATCGGACTGGTCACCGAGGCCGGTTGTGCGGGGGTGGACCGGTTCGCCCGGATTCGCGACGTCGCCGTGTCCGACTTCGTCACCGCACCGGTCGGCACCGATCCGCGGCAGGTGTTCGACCTGCTCGAGCATGCGCCGATCGACGTTGCGGTGCTGACCGCCCCGGACGGGACGCTGGCCGGGGTGTTGACCCGCACGGCCGCGGTGCGGACCGGTATCTACAGTCCCGCCGTCGACGCGAACGGGCGGCTGCGCATCGCCGCGGCCGTCGGCATCAACGGCGACGTCGGAGCCAAGGCCCGGGCCCTGGCCGAGGCCGGCGTGGATCTGCTGGTCATCGACACCGCCCATGGACATCAGACCAAGATGCTCGACGCCGTCAAGTCGGTGACGGCACTGGATCTGGGGCTGCCGCTGGTGGCGGGCAACGTGGTGTCGGCCGACGGCACGCGTGATCTCGTCGAAGCCGGGGCCTCGATCGTCAAGGTCGGGGTCGGCCCGGGCGCCATGTGCACCACCCGGATGATGACCGGCGTGGGCCGGCCCCAGTTCTCCGCCGTGGTCGAATGTGCTGCCGCGGCAAGGGAACTCGGCGCTCACGTGTGGGCGGACGGCGGCGTGCGCCATCCGCGTGACGTGGCCCTGGCGCTGGCCGCCGGAGCCGCCAACGTGATGATCGGCTCCTGGTTCGCCGGCACCTACGAGTCCCCCGGCGACCTGATGTACGACCGCGAGGAGCGGCCGTACAAGGAGAGCTACGGCATGGCCTCCAAGCGCGCGGTGGCCGCCCGTACGGCCGGCGACAGCCCGTTCGACCAGGCCCGCAAGGCCCTGTTCGAGGAGGGCATCTCCTCGTCGCGCATGAGCCTGGACCCGGCACGTGGTGGGGTCGAGGACCTGCTCGACCACATCACCTCGGGCGTCCGCAGCACTTGCACCTACGTCGGCGCGGTCAACCTCGCCGAACTCCACGAGAAGGTGGTGTTGGGGGTGCAGTCGGCTGCCGGCTTCGCCGAGGGTCATCCCCTGCCGACGGGCTGGTAATCCGCCGAGTCGCGATACTATTGGGATCCTGTGTATCGAGTGGACGATCGCCTACTGCCTGGTCGCCTGCTGTGTCAGATCGAACGAAAGGGTTCACGTGCCGCAGGCACCCACCGAGGCCTCCGGTTCTGAACCGGCCTTCGGGGCGGAACACCAGTCACTTCTGAGCGCCGACGCTGACGACCCCTCTCCTAGTCGGCCGGGCCATCGGTCCGGCGCCCCCTTGGTGAGGATCTGATGGGCAGCTCGACCGACCTGGTGCTGTCCTTGCTGTCGATCCTCGCGATCGTCCTGCTGACGCTGGGCACCGCGGTGTTCGTGGCGGCCGAGTTCGCACTGACCGCGCTGGAGCGCAGCACGGTGGAGGCCAACGCCCGCACCGGCGACCGTCGCGACCAACTCGTCCGTCGCGCCCACCGCACCTTGTCCTTCCAGCTGTCGGGAGCCCAGGTGGGCATCTCGATCACCACGCTGGCCACCGGTTATCTGGCCGAACCGGTCGTCGGGGAGTTGATCCGCCCCGGTCTGGATGCCCTCGGCCTGCCGGCCAGGTTCGCCGGCGGTCTGTCACTGTTCCTGGCGGTTCTCATCGCGACGTCGCTGTCGATGGTGTTCGGCGAACTCGTGCCCAAGAACCTGGCCGTGGCCCGGCCGGTCCCGACGGCCCGGGCGGCAGCACCGGTGCAGGTGCTCTTCTCGATGCTGTTCACCCCGGTGATCCGGATGACCAACGGCACCGCCAACTGGATCCTGCGCCGTCTGGGCATCGAGCCCGCCGAGGAACTGCGCTCGGCACGCTCGGCGCAGGAACTGGCGTCGCTGGTGCGCAACTCCGCCCGTAGCGGTTCCCTCGATCCCTCCACGGCGTTGCTGGTGCACCGCTCGCTGCAGTTCGGCGAGCGCACCGCCGAGGAGCTGATGACGCCGCGATCCAAGATCGAGGTCCTTGATGCCGGCGATTCCGTGGCCGACCTGATGGAGGCCGCGATCCGGACCGGCTATTCGCGTTTTCCGATCGTCGAGGGCGACCTTGACGAGACGATCGGCGTGGTGCACGTCAAACAGGTGTTCGCGATCCCGCGCGAAGAACGCAGCCGCACCCGGCTGGCCGGACTCGCCCTGCCGGTGGCCACCGTGCCCTCCACCCTCGACGGTGACGCCGTGATGACCCAGATCCGGGCCAACGGGCTGCAGACCGCACTCGTGGTCGACGAATACGGCGGCACCGCGGGCATGGTGACGGTCGAGGACCTGATCGAGGAGATCGTCGGCGACGTGCGCGACGAGCACGACGACGCCACCCCCGACGTCGTCCCCGCCGGTGCCGGCTGGCAGGTGTCCGGCCTGCTGCGCATCGACGAGGTCGCCGCCGGCACCGGATTCCGGGCATCTGAGGGCGAATACGAGACGATCGGCGGGCTGGTCCTGCAGGAGCTGGGTCACATACCGGAGAACGGCGAAGCCGTGGAGCTCACCGCGTTCGACCCCGACGGGGATCCCGACCGACCGGTTCGATGGCTGGCCACCGTGGTGCGCATGGACGGTCGCCGCATCGACCTGCTCGAGCTGACCCGACTCGACGGCCGGGAGGACAGCCATGGGTGACATTCTCGGCGTGCTGTTGACCGTGCTGCTCCTGGCGGCGAACGCGTTCTTCGTGGCGGCGGAGTTCGCGCTGATCTCGGCCCGCCGCGACCGGCTGCAGGCGCTGGCCGAACAGGGCAAGCGCAGCGCCGTCACCGTGATCCGGGCCGGTGAGCACCTGTCACTGATGCTGGCCGGGTCCCAGCTCGGCATCACGATCTGCTCGATCCTGTTGGGCCGGGTCGGTGAGCCGGCCGTCGCCCACCTGTTGGAGATGCCGTTCGGGCTGCTCGGGGTGCCCGACGCCGTCCTGCACACCGTCTCGTTCATCGTCGCGCTGGCCGTCGTGGTGATCCTGCACGTGCTGCTCGGCGAGATGGTGCCGAAGAACATCGCGATCGCCGGACCCGAGACCGCCGCGATGCTGTTGGTGCCGCCGTACCTGGTCTACATCCGCGCCGCCCGGCCGTTCATCGCGTTCTACAACTGGTGCGCCAACGCCACTCTGCGGGCCTTCCGCGTCGAACCGAAGGACGAACTGGAATCGGCCGTGTCGACCGTCGAGCTGTCGGAGATGATCGCCGAGTCGGTCTCCGAAGGGCTGCTCGACACCGAGGAGCACGGCCGGCTGACCCGGGCCCTGCAGATCCGCAGCCGCACGGTCAGTGACGTGGCGATGCCGTTGGACGACATCCATGCCATCCCGGTGGCCGCCGAGGGCAGCGGGCCGACGGTCGGAGCGGTCGAACAGGCCCTGACCGAGACCGGTTACTCCCGCTTCCCGGTGACCGACATGTCAGGGACTGCCATCGGTTATCTGCACATCAAGGATGTGTTGCCACAGCTCAACGATCCCGATGCGGTGGTGGACGTCGCGATGGTGCGTCCGCTGCCGCGGGTGCCCGCCTCGTTGCCGCTGCCCGACGGGCTGTCCCGGATGCGACGCAGCAACAGTCACCTGGCTCTGGTGATCGCCGACGGCACCGCCGCGGACAATCAGGACGGCGCCGATCCGATCGGTGGCGTCGTCACCGCCATGGTGGCATTGGAGGACCTGGTCGAAGACCTGGTCGGTACGGTGCGTGACGGTACGCACCGTGTCTGAGCTGACGCTCTCGGCGACCGAACGGGTTCTCGACGAACCTGAGTGGACCGCTGCCGAGGCGCGTCACCGCGAGCGCGTCGAGCGCTTCGTGGCGCCGCACCGGCGCCGGCAGGAACGCGGCGAGCCGCACCCGGTGTGGGACTTCCTGTTCACCTACTACAGTCTGCGGCCGCGCCAGTTGCGGCGCTGGCATCCGGGCTTCGATTCGGTACTCGCCGGTCCGGCCGCGCGGCGTTATCTGGGCATCGGCGGGTACACCGAACACGACCGCGGTGTCACCGTCGGGCATGACTATTTGGTCACACGTGCGGCGACAGTGCGATTCGTGGCACATCTGATGCGCGCGACTGCGGCCCGGGCGCCGCGGATGAACTGTTTCGGCCTCCACGAATGGGCCATGGTGTACCGCTCACCCGAGGTTCGCCACGGTCAGGTACCGCTGCGTCTCGGTGCCGCCGGAACGGACGCGGTGGTCGAGTCGATGCCGTTGCGCTGCAGCCATTTCGACGCGTATCGGTTTTTCACCGAGGCCGCCGCGGGCCGCAACGACCGAGCGCTGAGCCGCGAACAGCAGCTCGACGCCGAGCAGCCCGGCTGCATCCATGCCGCCATGGACTGCTACAAGTGGGCCTATAAATTGGGTCCGCTGGTGTCGTCGGACCTGGTGATGGATGCGCTCGA
This sequence comes from Mycobacterium sp. GA-1841, assembly GCF_001954135.1. Taxonomy (GTDB): domain Bacteria; phylum Actinomycetota; class Actinomycetes; order Mycobacteriales; family Mycobacteriaceae; genus Mycobacterium. The sequence goes on from NZ_MBEQ01000003.1 coordinate 8,947, forward strand.
ACTGGCCGCCGACGCACGCGCGGTGGATATGTGTGCCAGCCCATACGACTTGAGGCGCTATGGTTTCGAGCCGATCGCCATCGAAACACCGGCCGGGCGTGCCGAATACGTCAGGGCGCAACAACGCATCGCCGAACGGGCGGCTCCGTTGCGGATCACGCTGGCAAACCGGTGTGAGCTGTTGCTCACCAGGCTGGACGGCTGAAAGGCCGACGTTACCAATGGGTAAGCTGGATAAACGGCAGGCGCCGCACGGTGCCTGGAGCCGAGGGAGGAAACGCGCATGACCAATCGCGTGACTGTCGGAAACCTGCGCGTGGCACAGGTGCTGCACGACTTCATCACCAATGAGGCACTGCCGGGCACCGGCGTCGACCCGGACAGTTTCTGGTCCGGTGTGGACAAGGTCGTCGCTGACCTCACCCCCAAGAACCAGGAGCTGCTGGCCCGTCGCGACGATCTGCAGGCGCAGATCGACAAGTGGCACCGCTCGCATGTGCTCGAGCCGGTCGACCCCGAGGCCTACAAGCAGTTCCTCACCGACATCGGTTACCTGTTGCCCGAGCCGGCCGACTTCACCGTCACCACCTCCGGTGTGGACGACGAGATCACCTCGACCGCCGGTCCGCAGCTGGTGGTGCCGATCCTCAACGCCCGCTTCGCGCTCAACGCCGCCAACGCCCGGTGGGGCTCGCTGTACGACGCGCTGTACGGCACCGACGTGATCAGCGAAGAGGACGGCGCCGAGAAGGGCACGGGTTACAACAAGACCCGCGGCGACAAGGTGATCGCGTACGCCCGCAAGTTCCTCGACGAGGCCGTGCCGCTGGCCGAGGGATCGTGGGCCGACATCACCGAGGTCAAGATCGAAGACGGCGCGCTGTCCCCGGCCCTGGCCACCCCCGAGCAGTTCGTCGGTTACACCGGCACGCTCGGCGAGCCGCAGTGGTCCGTGCTGCTGCGCAACCACGGCCTGCACATCGAGATCCTCATCGATCCGGACTCCCCGATCGGTTCCACCGACGCCGCCGGCATCAAGGACGTCGTGCTGGAATCCGCGATCACCACGATCATGGACTTCGAGGACTCCGTGGCCGCCGTCGACGCCGACGACAAGGTGCTGGGCTACCGCAACTGGCTGGGCCTGAACAAGGGCGACCTGGCCGAAGAGGTCAGCAAGGGCGGCAAGACCTTCACCCGCGTCCTGAACCCGGACCGCACCTTCACTCGGCCGGACGGCGAGGGTGAGTTGACCTTGCCCGGACGCAGCCTGCTGTTTGTCCGCAACGTCGGCCACCTGATGACCAACGACGCCATCGTCGACTCCGAAGGCAACGAGATCCCCGAGGGCATCCAGGATGCGCTGTTCACCGGCCTGATCGCCATGCACGGGCTGAAGTCCGGTGACGACAACGGCCCGCTCAAGAACAGCCGGACCGGCTCGGTCTACATCGTCAAGCCCAAGATGCACGGTCCCGAAGAGGTGGCGTTCACCTGCGAGCTGTTCAGCCGCGTCGAGGATGTCCTCGGTCTGCCGCAGGCCACGCTCAAGGTCGGCATCATGGACGAGGAGCGCCGCACCACGGTCAACCTCAAAGCCGCCATCCTGGCCGCGTCCGACCGAGTGGTGTTCATCAACACCGGATTCCTGGACCGCACCGGCGACGAGATCCACACCTCGATGGAGGCCGGCCCGATGATCCGCAAGGGCGCCATGAAGGCCCAGCCGTGGATCAAGGCCTACGAGGACAACAACGTCGACGTCGGACTGGCCACCGGTCTGGCCGGCAAGGCACAGATCGGCAAGGGCATGTGGGCCATGACCGATCTGATGGCCGACATGGTCGAGCAGAAGATCGGCCAGCCGAAGGCCGGCGCCACCACCGCGTGGGTGCCGTCACCGACCGCGGCCACCCTGCATGCCATGCACTACCACCAGGTGGATGTCGAGGCCGTGCAGAAGGAACTGGCCGGCACGTCCCGCAGCACGATCGAGGAACTGCTGACCATCCCGCTCGCCGATTCGTCGCTGACCTGGTCGCCCGAGGAGATCCACGAAGAGGTCGACAACAACTGCCAGTCGATCCTGGGCTACGTGGTCCGCTGGATCGACGCCGGTGTCGGCTGTTCGAAGGTGCCCGACATCCACGACGTCGCTCTGATGGAAGACCGTGCCACCCTTCGGATCTCCAGCCAGCTGCTGGCCAACTGGCTGCGCCACGGCGTCATCACCGAAGAGGACGTCAAGACCAGCCTGCGTCGGATGGCCGCGGTCGTCGACGAGCAGAACGCCGGCGACCCCGCGTACCTGCCCATGGCGCCGGATCCAGAGGCCAGCATCGCCTTCGGCGCGGCGCAGGAGCTGATCCTGTCGGGCGCTGCGCAGCCCAACGGCTACACCGAGCCGATCCTGCACCGGCGCCGCCGCGAGTTCAAAGCGAGCACCGCCGGGAAGTGATTAGACTTCGGCGGGTCCGGATGACTAGACGACGCGAGACGTACAGGGGTTAGGAATGGGCAGGCACAGCATTCCCGACCCCGAGGATGCAGCCGAAGAGCCCGACCACGGGCGCATCGGCGACTCCCGGTACTCCGGCGATTACGCGCCCGAGTATCCCGAGTACCGCGCACCTCGGTACGCCGACGGTGACGACGACTACGAATCCGATTACCACGATTCGGAGTACGCCGACTACGACGAAGCGGACTACGAAGCGGACTATGCCGAGGACTACGCCGGAGACGATGCCTACGCATCCGGCTATCACGACGAGTACGCCGACGATTCCGAGACGGATTACGCCGACGACGAGCCGACCACGCAGTTCGGCGCGGTCTCCGACGCCCCACCTCCGCCCGCTCCGCCGCCGTCCGGCCGGCAGCACGGCGGGGACTGGGACGGCGGCGAATGGACCGGTAGCCATCGCGCAGTGCAGACCGGCAGGCGCGGAGTCAGCGTCGGCGTGATCGTCGCGCTGGTCACCGTGGTGGCCGTGGTCGGTGCGATGATCCTGTGGAAGTTCTTCGGGGATGTCCTCGCCGACCGCAGTGACGCCGCGGCAGCCCGGTGCGTCGACGGAGAGCTCGGCGTCGCGGTGATCGCCGACCCCACCATCTCGACGTATGTCGAAAGCCTGGCCAACACCTACAACGAGTCGGTCAGCCCGGTGGGCGACCGGTGCGTCAAGGTGCGCGTGCAGTCCGCCGAATCCGACCGGGTGGTCAGTGGTTTCGCCAACGCCTGGCCGAGCGAACTCGGTGACCGGCCGGCCCTGTGGATTCCGGCCAGCAGTATCGCCGAGGCCCGACTGGAGGCCACTGCCGGCGCCAAGACCGTCAGTGACAGTCGATCCCTGGTCACCTCCCCGGTGCTGCTCGCGGTCCGACCACAGCTCAAGGATGCGTTGGCACAACAGAGTTGGGCCACCTTGCCGCAGCTGCAGAGCAGCCCGGCCGCGATGAACGCGCTCAAACTCCCGGGGTGGGGCACCCTCAAACTCGCGCTGCCGACCCGCAGCAACGGCGATGCCTCCTATCTGGCCGCCGAGGCCGTGGCCGCGGCGACCGCACCGTCGGGCGCGCCGCCGACCTCGGGGATGAGCGGCGTCAACAGCTTGTTCGGCGGGCAACCCAAGCTCGACAACAACGAGCTGGGAACGGCTCTGGACGCGCTGATCGACGCGTCCGACCCGGCGACCGGGCCGGTACACGCCGTCGCCACCACCGAACAGCAACTGTTCCAGCGGGGCAAGACACTCGACGATGCGAAGTCCTCCTTGGCCGGCTGGATACCGCCGGGCCCCACCGCCACCGCCGACTATCCAGCGGTGCTGCTGGCCGGTGATTGGCTGGAGAACGAGCAGGTGACCGCGGCCAGCGAATTCGCCCGCTATCTGCGCAAGCCGGAACAGCTCGCCGAGCTGGCCAAGGCCGGGTTCCGGGCCGAGGGGACGACACCGCCGTCAAGCGATGTCACCGGCTTCTCCGAGTTGGCGGCGCCGCTGTCGATCGGTGACAACACCATGCGGGTGACGCTGGCCAACGCGACTGCCACGCCGTCGGAGAGCCGTGCGGTCACCATCATGCTCGACCAGTCGATGCCCACCGAAGAGGGCGGTAAGTCGCGATTGGCCAACGTGGTGGCCGCGCTCGACAGCCGACTCAAAGCCCTGCCGGACACCTCCGCGGTGGGCCTGTGGACCTTCGACGGCACCGAGGGCCGCTCGGAAGTCTCGATGGGGCCGCTGGCCGAGCCGGTGAGCGGCCAACGCCGTTCCGATGCACTGATTTCCACGCTGGACGAGCAGTCGGCCTCCGGCGGCGGGGCGGTGTCGTTCACCACGCTGCGGATGGTCTACAACGAAGCCCTGTCCAAATACCGTGAGGGCCAAGCCAACTCCGTCCTCGTGATCACCACCGGACCGCACACCGACCAGAGCCTCGACGGTGCGGGCCTACAGGACTTCATCCGCGGCGCATTCGATCCGGCGCGCCCGGTCACCGTCAACGTGATCGACTTCGGTGGTGGTTCCGACCGGGCCACGTGGGAAGCCGTCGCACAGGCCAGCAGCGGCACCTATCAACACGTCTCCAGCTCGGCCTCACCCGACCTCGAGACCACGATCAGCTCTCTGCTGGGCTGAGCCGGTCGACTGGGCTGAGCCGGCGCTGGTCTGAGCCGATCGCACCCGTTTCTACCGCAGGGTCGTTCGACGCGACTGCGCACGACCCTGCGGTAGAAAACGACGAATGCGCTACGCGAACGCTCCAGCCGTCTGGCGCGCTACGCGAACGCTCCAGCCGTCTGGCGCGCTACGCGAACGCCTCGACCGGCGGGCAGGAGCACACCAGGTTCCGGTCACCGTACGCCCCGTCGATGCGACGCACCGGCGGCCAGACCTTGGGCCGGAAGCCCTTCCCCAACGGATAAGCCGCCTGCTCACGGGTGTACGGATGGTCCCAGTCGGCCACCATCAGGCACTCGGCGGTGTGCGGAGCCCCGCGCAATGGGTTGTCCTCGACCGGCCACTCTCCCGAACCCACCCGGTCGATCTCGGCACGGATCGCGATCATCGCGTCACAGAACGCGTCGACCTCGGCCAGGCTCTCACTCTCCGTCGGCTCGACCATCAACGTGCCGGCCACCGGGAAACTCATGGTGGGTGCGTGGAAGCCGTAGTCCGCCAAGCGTTTTGCCACGTCGTCGACGGTGACGCCGGTGGTCTTGGTGATCCCGCGCAGATCCAGGATGCACTCGTGGGCGACCATGCCGTTCTCCCCGGTGTAGAGCACCGGGTAGTACTCGTCGAGCCGGCGCGCCACATAGTTGGCCGAGGCGATCGCGGTCAGGGTCGCCTCGCGCAGACCTTCGGCACCCATCATCCGGATGTAGGCCCATGTGATCGGCAGGATCGAGGCCGATCCGTGCGGCGCCGACGAGACGGTGTGCTCATCGGGCAGCTCGTCGGCCAGCGGGTGCCCCGGCAGGAACGGCGCCAGATGCGACCGCACCGCCACCGGACCCACACCAGGCCCGCCACCGCCGTGCGGGATGCAGAACGTCTTGTGCAGGTTCAAATGGCTGACATCACCGCCGAACCGGCCGGGCCGGGCCAATCCGACCAGCGCGTTGAGGTTCGCCCCGTCGACGTAGACCTGCCCGCCGACATCGTGCACGGCCGCGCAGATGTCGGCCACGTCGTGCTCGTACACCCCGTGCGTGGACGGGTAGGTGATCATCAGTGCCGCAACGTGATCCGCATGCTCGGCGATCTTGGCGCGCAGGTCGTCGAGGTCGACGTCGCCGTTCTCGCGGCAGGCCACCACCACAACTCGCATGCCGGCCAGCGCTGCCGAGGCCGCGTTGGTGCCGTGGGCGCTCGACGGGATCAGGCAGAGATCACGGTCGGTGTCGCCGCGGGAGTCGTGGTAGGCCTTGATCGCCAGCAATCCGGCGTACTCGCCCTGGGATCCGGCGTTGGGCTGCAACGAGATCTGGTCGTATCCGGTGATCCCGGTCAGCCATTCCTGCAGGTCGGCGATCAGCCGCCGCAGTCCCGGGTTGTCCGAGGCCGGAGCGAACGGGTGTTGACGGCCGAACTCGGGCCAGGTGATCGGCTCCATCTCGGCGGCCGCGTTGAGCTTCATGGTGCACGAGCCCAGCGGAATCATGCTGCGGTCCAAGGCAATGTCCTTGTCCGCCAACGACCGCAGGTACCGCATCATCTCGGTTTCGGTGCGGTAGGAGTTGAACGCCGGATGCGTCAGGAATTCTGATGTGCGCGTGGCGATCTCGCCACCACGGGGCTCTGCAGGTGCCACCCCGAACGACTCCAGCACCGCCCCCACATGCGCGTCGGTGGTGACCTCGTCACACGACACCGACACGTGATCGGCGTCGACCCGCCACAGGTTGATGCCCTTGGCTTTGGCGGCCGCGATCACCTCGTCGGCCCGGCCGGGAACCCGGGCCAGCACGGTGTCGAAGAACGTGTCGTGCACCAGCGCGTCCCCCAGACCCGCCGCGATCGCCGCGGCATGGCCGTGCACGCGGCGGGCAATCGCGGTCAGCCCCGCGGCGCCGTGGTAGCTGGCATACGTCGCCGCCATCACGGCCAGCAGAACCTGAGCGGTGCAGATGTTGCTGGTCGCCTTGTCCCGGCGGATGTGCTGTTCGCGGGTCTGCAGGGCCAGGCGGTAGGCCGGCGCCCCGTCGGCATCGACGGACACCCCGACCAGCCGGCCCGGCAGCTGCCGGGCATGCTTGGCGTGCACGGCCAGGTAACCGGCATGTGGACCGCCGAATCCCATCGGCACGCCGAACCGCTGAGTGGTGCCGAATGCGACGTCGGCGCCGATCTCCCCGGGTGGGGTGATCAGCGTGAGCGCCAGCAGGTCAGCCCCGATGGCCACCAGGGCGCCCCGCTCGTGGGCATCATCGACCAGGCTCGTCCAATCCGTGACCCGCCCGCCGGCTCCCGGCAGCTGCACGATGGCGCCGAAGAATTCACCGTCGGGAAGCCCCTCGCCGAGGTCGGCGGTGACGATCTCGATCCCGAGCGGACGGGCCCGGGTAGCCAGCACCGCCGCGGTCTGCGCGTACACATCGGTGTCGACGACCAGACGGTTGGACTTGGACTTCGTCGCCCGGTGCATCAGCGTCATCGCCTCGGCCGCGGCGGTGCCCTCGTCGAGCATCGAGGCGTTCGAGACCTCAAGGCCGGTGAGGTCGGAGACCATGGTCTGGAAGTTCAACAGCACTTCGAGCCGGCCCTGGCTGATCTCGGGCTGGTACGGGGTGTAGGCCGTGTACCAGGCCGGGTTCTCAAGAATGTTGCGGCGCAACACCGCGGGGGTGAAGGTGTCGAAATAGCCCTGGCCGATCATCGAGACCGCGATGGTGTTGGAGTCGGCCAGTGCGCGCAGCTCGGCCAGCGCCTGCTCCTCGGTGGCCGGATCGGGCAGACCCTCCAGGCCCGGGGCCATCCCATCGGAGGCGAGCGCGTCGAGAATGCCGGCGGGCAGCGCCTTGGCGGCGAGGTCGTCGAGCGACGACACGCCGATCACCTCGAGCATGGTGGTGACGGCGGCGGCGTCCGGGCCGATGTGACGATCGGCGAACCGCGATTGATGCTGGTCGGACACGAGACTCCCCTGAGGCGCAGACGTCCGCAGACGCGCGCAGACGTTGTAGGCGTCCCTCCCCCTCTGTCGTCGACCCGGTCCGGGCGCCTGAGAGATTCAGCCCGGCAGCCGGGCCTTTCCCCATGGGCGGGCACCCAGCGGGCACCACTTTCCAGAGGCATCGGGGCCTGGCGCGGTCCTGGGTGCCTGAGAGGTTGATGGAGAGGTATTGCTCCTTCGGCGTCCGTGACTGGCTGTCACGAAGCTCTCCCGCACGAGGGCGATGCGTCGCCGATTCTACCGGGCGGCTAGCCGATCTTGCGGTCGCGGCTCTTGCGACGCGAGGCCAGCTCATCTTCGGGGGCGGCGATGGACTCGCCCCCATCGGCCCGCTCACCCGGGAAGTCGGCGATCGCCCCGGTCAGCTCCCGCATCGCACCCGACACAGCGATGCCGAACACACCTTGGCCGCCCTGCAACAGGTCGACGACCTCTTCGGCCGACGTGCATTCGTAGACCGTGGTGCCGTCCGAGAACAGCGTGATGTTGGCCAGGTCCTGCACACCGCGCTGACGCAGATGATCGACCGCGACCCGGATGTTGTGCAACGAGATGCCCGTGTCCAGGAGGCGTTTGACGATCTTGAGAACCAGGATGTCCTTGAAGGAGTACAACCGCTGGCTGCCCGAGCCGGCCGCACCGCGGATGGACGGGACCACCAGGGAGGTACGGGCCCAATAGTCCAGCTGCCGGTAGGTGATCCCGGCGATCTGGCAGGCGCTCGGACCGCGGTAGCCGACCAGTTCATCCGGCACCGAGTCGTCGGGGAACAACCCACCCTGGACGGCTTCGCCGGTCGGCCTGACAGGCGGCTCCACACCGCTTCCAGTGGTCAGATCCAGCTCTTCCTGCCGTGGCGTGTCACCCACTGTGAATCCTCTCGCCGATCGAACTCGCCCGCGCTGTACTCATACGTCCTGCACCACAGCAACCTCTGCCACGGCGGTTCGCGGCAAGCTCGAATGTGTCGAGCATACGCTTCCCGCCGGGCCCGGAATGCCCGCTGCCAAGAAAGTATGGCGGCCGAATTGGCGCCCCATCGACTGCCGCGCCGCGTGTCGACACCGATATGCCCAGTTGAGACGTATCCGTGACCTCGCGGGCGACGATCATGTCGCCTTGAAGTCGTCCGGGGAGACGCTGTCCAGGAATTCCTTGAACTTCTCCACCTCGTCCTCGCGAACGGTGCCGGTGGCTTCTTCGTCGTTCTCGTCGGGAATCAGCAACCCGGCCTCGGCCAGCACCGCTTCCTCGACGTAGATCGGCACGCCGACGCGCAGGGCGATCGCCACCGAATCCGATGGGCGCGCCGATACCTTGACGTCCCGGTCGAAGATCAGGTCGGCGTAGAAGGTGCCTTCCTGCAGGTCGACGATCCGTACCTCTTTGAGCGAATGTCCCAGGGCGGCAATGACATCTCGGATCAGGTCATGGGTCAGCGGCCGGGCGGGCTCGACACCTTGCTGCTCCAGCGCGATCGCCGCGGCTTCGGACTGCCCGATCCAGATCGGCAGGTAACGGTCACCGTTGGATTCCCGTAGGAGCAACACGGGCTGGTTCTGCGGCTGCTCCACCCGAATGCCGACCACACGAACCTCAGCCATCTGTGCCTGCCCTCCGCACCGCCGTGCCGTTTCGTCGATTTTTCGTCCGTCGTGCCATTCGCCTGCGCCTCCGCCAAGGACCCGACGTTGACGAATTAGCCGTCGAAATGAGTCTAGTCCTCAGCGATCCAGAACGTCGCGTACGGCGGACTTGATCAGGGACGTGTGGAGAGTGATCGCCAGGGCGGCCACTTCACGGGCCAGGTCGTCGGCCCGGTCCCGGGCGCCGGCCTTGCCGGCCTTGCCCACCGGACCGGCGATCTGGGCGATCAGGTCGGACTGGCGGTCGGCGGCCGAGCGAAATGCCCGCAGATGCCGTGGCTCGACCCCGTAGTCGCCGAGGGCGCGCGCACATTGGGCGATGACCACGGAGTGCTCGTCGAAAAGCCCGGCCGGCCCGGCGGTGATGATGCCGTTTCGCAGCAGCGCCGAAAGGGTGTCCTCGTCGACACCGGACCGGGCCAACAAATCTTCCCGGGACAGCCGCACCTGGGTGGGCGCCACCGCGGCAACGCCGGCCCCGTCGCCACCGTTGTCCTCGCCTTCGGACACCGGCACCAGACGCGGAACCCCGTAGGCCGAACCGGTCTGCGGGATCTCCCCGTCGGGTTGGGCGTCCAGCTGCGCCTTGATCACCTTCAACGGCAGGTACTGGTCACGCTGGGCGGTCAGGATGAACCGCAGCCGCGCACAGTCGTACGCGGTGAACCGCCGGTACCCCGACGCCGTGCGCTGCGGCGTGACCAGCCCCTCGGCCTCCAGGAACCGAATCTTGGAGATCGTGACATCGGGAAAGTCACCCCGCAGCAGGTCGAGCACGGCGCCGATCGACATCCCGGCCAGCGCAGGTCTGTCGGGGGCAGTCATCGGCTAGCTGGCGGAGCCGCTGTCGTCGTCAGACCGGGGGCCGGTGAGGAACACCAGGCGGAACTTCCCGATCTGGACCTCGTCGCCATTGGCCAGCACGGCCGAATCGACCGGTTCGCGGTTGACGTAGGTGCCGTTGAGGCTGCCGACATCGACAACCTGGAACTCGCCGCTCTCCAGCCGGAACTCGGCATGCCTGCGGCTCACCGTGACGTCATCGAGGAAGATGTCGCTGTCCGGGTGACGTCCTGCCGAGGTGGTCGGCTGATCGAGCAGGAACCGGGACCCGGCGTTGGGTCCGCGCTTGACGACGAGCAATGCCGAACCCGCGGGCAGGCCCTCCACGCCGGAAACGGCGCCTTCGGTACCGGCCGTTGCGGGCGCATCCAGTTCGTTCAGGAAGTCGGCGCGGAAAACCGATGTGGTTTCCACCGTCACGTCTTCCGACGACTGGTCGGCCCCCAAATTGCTGTCTTTGTCCGTCACCCGCTGCTCCTCACTGGCTGCTGTGGCGTTGCCCGGCGTGGCCCCAGCCCATCGTCGGTCTCACCGTCGACCGTACCGCGCATCAGGCACCATTGTGTCCACCAACGCCGGATCCGATGGGGAAGATCTCTGCGCGCCGGGCACGGTCGAACCGGTCTCGGCGACCGGCCCTCGAAACCCTAACAATCCCTCACTCGGTTACCGCGGCGCGGTAGCCGTCGGCGTCGAGCAAACCGGACAGCGCCTCCTCGAGAGTGCCCTCCTCGAGCCGCAGATCGACCAGCCAGCCTTCGCCGTAGGGGTCGGAATTGACCAACTGCGGGCTGTCTTCCAGATCACCGTTGACGGCAACGACTTTCGCGGCGACGGGGGCATACAGGTCCGACACCGATTTGGTGGATTCGACCTCGCCGAACGCATCGCCGGAGTTCAGTTGGGCGCCGACGTCGGGCAGTTGGACGAACACCACGTCACCGAGCGCGGACTGGGCGTAATCGGTGATGCCGACGCGGACCGTGTCGTCACCGGTACGCAATACCCACTCGTGCTCCGAGGTGTAGTACAGGTCGGCTGGGATCTCGCTCACGGCGCTCCTTTTGTCGGGCATTTGATTGCTGTGCTCATTTGACGGGCTGAGCGTATTGGCGAGGTTTCGGTTGCCGCAAGGCGGTGACGTCGACTCGCTCGGCCTGTTGTACCACCATCGTGCCGCCGACCCGCTTGACGCTGTCCATTGCCCCGCCGGGAATGTTCATCGCCGCGGCCAACGTCGGTGGATCCCCTATGGCCAGAACCGAATACGGCGGGCCCACGGTGACGTCGTCGACCGCCAGCGCGCCGGGGGCGCCGACGATCCAGGTGTCGAGTCCGACCCGGACCGCCGATTGCTGATCCCCACCGCGGATCTCGATGGCCTCGGCTCCGGCCGCGCGCAATTCGTTGATCACGTCGAGCATGGTCTCGGCCGGAACCCCGGGCGCGTTGTCCTCTATGGTGAGCGTCACTCCGGGCCCGGTGGCGGCCACCGTGCCGATCTGGATGGACAGTGCCTCCAGCCGGGCTTGGGCGTTCTCGATAGCCGCCTGGTCGCTGCTGCCCGAAGCCTGTAGCTGCTGCAGGGTCCGCTGCAGGTCGGCCACCTCGGTGTTGAGCGAGGCCTCACGTTGCTGCAGAGAATCGAGCAGGATGAGCAGATCTGCCGGCCGTGCGGTCTCCAGCGAATCCCCGGACTCGTTCTGGCGTACCTGCGTGACGATTGCCATGCCCAGCAGAAGACACAGCAGCACCCCGAGAGCGCCGAACACCAACTGCGAGCGGCCGCCCCGCACGATCCGCAGATTGCGGAACCGGCGTGGCGAGACATCCGCGGGCATCTCGTGACGACCGTGGTGTTCCTCGGCCGCATGCTCGGGCTGGTGCTCGGGAGCGTTGTCGGTCTCGTCGGGGTCGGGGGTGTCGCTCATGTCAGGCGCCGAACAACCGTCGCCGCAGCGCGGCGGCATTGCCGAAGATCCGGATGCCGAGGACCACGATGATCGCCGTGGACAACTGGGTGCCGACGCCCAGCTGATCACCGACGTACACGATCAGCGCCGCCACCAGCACGTTGAACACGAACGACACCACGAACACCTTGGCATCGAAAATCCGCTCCAGATAGGCCCGCAGGCCACCGAACACCGCGTCCAACGCGGCCACCACGGCGATCGGCAGGTACGGCTCGACGAACTCGGGAACGTTGGGGTGGAACACCAATCCCAGCACGATCCCGATGACGAGCGCGACGATCCCGATCATCTAACGGCCAATCCTGTCCACGTCAGGTCTATCCAATCCGTTTGGCGAAGTTGACATCTCGTACCGATACCGCGGGAACGGTCAAACCGTCGCCCGCACTCACGTTGACCCCGGCTCCATAGGAGAGCTCCAACAGCCGCAGCCGCTGCAGGCCCGGTGAGCGTTCGAAAGCATCGGCCATTCCCTTCGGTGGTCCGATGGCCACAATGGCATATGGGCTCGTGATCGGCTGGTTGTCGACCAGAATCCCGCCACCGGCCTGCCGGATCGTGACACCAGCGCCGACCCGCACACCGCCCACCGAAACCGCCTCTGCGCCACTGGCCCACAGCGAATTGACCACCAGTTGCAGGTCGCGGTCGAGGATGACCTGCTGGCCGCCGGCAACCCGCTGTTTCGACACGTCGCTGAGATCCTTGGACACGCCCGGATCGGTGATCGTGACGGTCAGCCCGGGCCCGATCATGCCGACGGCCGCCGCCTCGATGTTCGCGGTGTCCAGGTCGCCGAGCAACTGCTGGCCGTTCTCGTCCATACCGAGTCGGGTCCGTCGTTCGGAGTCCACCTGATCGACGAGTGCGTCGCGGGCGGCAGCGGCCTTGTCGGCACTGAGCGCCGCCGCGCGCACCCGTGCGGCCATGGTGTGTTGCGCTTCGCGGGCGGCCGGGGCCGCGGTCTGCGCCTGCCCGGCGGCAACCGCGAACACCGTGGCGATGGCGGCTGCGCCCACCACCAGCCAACCGAGATCGGTCCACCGGCGACGGGGCCGGTCCTCGGCCTCGCGGGCCGCGGCGGCCGCGGCGTAGCCGGGATCGAGGTGCTCGGACAGCAGCGACCGCAGCAGGGAGGGCAGCGGAATCCGCTTGGGCGCGTGGGCTTCGTGGTGGTTGAGCCCGGCCCCGGATTCGTAGCCGCCCAGGGTGCTCATGACCGGACCGGGGGAAGTCGTCGCACCACCATCGTCACCTGGATCAGATAGAGCACGGCCGACCACAGATACAACGCCAGCCCCCACAGCAGGAAGGCCCATCCGCAGGCCAGCACCACCCGACTCCACAGTGCTGGATCTTGGGCGTCCGCGGTCCCGAGCAGGACCAGCGGGAAACCGGACATCAGCGCGAACGTGGCGGCCTTGCCGAGGTAGGTCACCGGCAGCGCGGTCAACCCCCGGCTGCGCAGCACCGGCAACGTCGCGGCCAGCACTGCGTCACGACCGAGCAAGGTGAGCACCAGCCACCACGGCACCGTGCCGTGCGCGGCCAGTGCCAGCGGGACGGTGACCATGTAGATGCGGTCGACGAGCGGATCGAGCAGTTCACCCAGCCGCGACGACTGGTTGGCCACCAGCCGGGCGATCTTGCCGTCGGCCCAGTCGGAGAAGCCGCTGAACATCAGGATGGCCACTGCCCACGCGTTGGCGTGCGCGCCGAACAACAGCCACAGGAACACCGGCACCAGCGCCAGGCGCAGCACACTGAGCACATTGGGCACCGTCAGCACGCGGTCGCGCGCGGCAATCGGCGCGTGTTCCATGCCTAAAACTTAGCGGAACACTCCCGGCAGGCTCAGCGCCGACATGGTGTCGTCGTTGAGTGGGTTGTCGTGCACCATGTACGTCCACGTCGAGGTCGGGCGCGCCAGTTTGGACAGATCGATGCCCGGCTCGTCCTCGATGGAGTCGGCCGTCTCGAAGGTCTGTTGAGCGGCCTCGATGGCGTCGGCGGCCAGCGAGGCGAACGCGTCCACGGCCATCCGGTGGAATTCGTCGAGCGGGTTCTGCCGGCCCAGCGCCCGCAGGTGGATGCTCTCCCGGATGTCGGCCAGGAACGCCAGGTGATCACACCAGCCACGGTCGAGGTGGTAGAGCATGATCAGCCGGCAGATCTTGGTCAGTTTCTCCTCGGCATCCGCACCGAGTTCTTCTGCCAACTTGGCATACCGCTCGGGTGAGCGTTCCTCGAGCTCGCGGCGCGCGGTGTCGGTGCGCAACAACGTTTCGCGGCGGTCGACGATGATCGCGCGCTGTTGGGCGATCAACTGGTTGTAGCGCCAGGTGTTGGCGTGCACGTCGAGGAGCCGGCCCTCGGCGACGCGCTGGGCGTGGTCGAGAAGACCGGCGGCCTTGGGCGCGATGATGCGCCCGTCCTCGTCGGTGTCGGTGGGCAGCTTGGTCTCGTCGAGATGGGCGGCCACCACCTCGTCCTCCCAGCTGGAGAAGAAGACCGAGGAGCCCGGGTCGCCCTGGCGCCCGGCACGGCCCCGCAGCTGGTTGTCCAGGCGTTCGGTCTGATGCCGGCCCGTGCCCACCACATGCAGGCCGCCGAGCTCGGCCACCTTGTCCTTCTCGTCGGAGTCGTCGCCGACGTCGGATCCACCCAGCCGGATGTCGGTGCCGCGACCGGCCATCTGGGTCGACACCGTGACCGAACCCAGCTTGCCCGCTTCGGCGATCACGGCCGCCTCTTCGGCGTCGTTCTTGGCGTTGAGCACCACGGCCGGCACTCCGGCCTTGACCAGCCTGCGGTGCAGGTCCTCGGATTCGGCCACGTCGTGGGTGCCGACGAGCACCGGCTGGCCGGTGGCGTGCACCTCGGCGATGTGCTCGACGATCGCGTGGTTCTTGGCCGCCTCGGTGAGGTACACCCGGTCGGTCTCGTCCTCGCGGATGTTGGGCTTGTTCGGCGGGATCGGCGACACCCCGAGCTTGTAGAACTGGCGCAGCTGCTCGCCGGCGGCCAGGGCGGTGCCGGTCATGCCGCACACCGTCGGGTAACGGTTGACCAACGCCTGCACCGTGATGGTGTCGAGCACTTCACCGGTTTCGGTGGTCTCGATGCCCTCCTTGGCCTCGACCGCGGCCTGCAGGCCGTCCGGCCAGCGCTGCAGGGAGGCGATGCGCCCGCGCGAGGAGTTGATCAGGTGGACGGCGCCGTCGCGGACGATGTAGTGCACGTCGCGCTGCAGCAGCACGTGCGCGTGCAGTGCGACGTTGATCTCGGTGAGCGTGGTGGCGACGTGCTCTTCGGAGTACAGATCGATGTTTCCCAGCCGGGCTTCGAGCTTGCGGGCCCCGGCCTCGGTGAGGTGGACGTTGCGGTTGTCGTCGTCGGTGTCGTAGTCGACGCCGGCGGTCAGCTCGCCGACCATCTGGATCACCTCGACGCGCGGCTGCTCACGGTGGCTGGTGCCGGCCAGCACCAGCGGGACCAGCGCCTCGTCGACGAGCACCGAGTCGGCCTCGTCGATGAGCGCCACATCCGGATTGGGTGACACCAGATCGGCGACATCGGTGACCAGCTGATCGCGCAACACGTCGAATCCGATCTCGTTGACCGAGGCGTAGGTGACATCGCACTCGTAGGCCGCGCGACGTTCGGCGGCCGTGGAATCGGCGGTGATCCAGCCGACCGTCAGCCCCAGCGCCTCCAGCAGCGGGGTCATCCACTCGGCGTCGCGGCGGGCCAGATAGTCGTTGATGGTGATCACGTGCACGTGCCGTCCGCCGATGGCGTAGCCGGCCGCGGCGATCGCTCCGGCGAGGGTCTTGCCCTCACCGGTGGCCATCTCCACGACGTCACCGGCCAGCATGCGCAGCGCCGCGAGCAGCTGCACGTCGAACGGCCGCAGAGACGTCGTTCGTTCGGCGGCCTCGCGCGCCAGGGCCAGGAACTGCGGCATGTCCGCCGAGGCCGCCAGGTCCTGCAGTTCGAGTAGCTTGGCGGCCTTGGTGAGCTGCTCGTCGTCGAGTTTGGCCGCCTTGTCTTCGAACTCGGCAGCCCCCTTGACCTCGGAGAGCGACCGAGCCTGATTGCGCTCGGTGCTGGCCCCCAGCAACTTCCAGAACTTGCTGCTCAAGCGGCCGGGTTTGGCGGTGGACGTCTTCGACACATGTTCACGGTACGCGGACGCGCCGAGTGGCTTCGAGCATGACCCCGGACAGGATCGGGGCAGCACGCCGGGACACCGTCCCACCCCGCTGCTGCCGGTTGTGGGGGGTACTTTTCCCGCATGGAGATGTTCAGCCCGACACTCGACTGGAGCACCGAGCTGCAGACGTCGCTGGTCTGGATCGCCAAAGGGTGGTTGATCGCAGCGGTGTCCACCATGGTGATCCTGTTTCTGCTCGCCAGGTTCACCACGTGGGGCAGTCAATTCTGGCGCGTCACGGGCGGCTACTTCACCGGAGCCCAGAGCGTCAAGGTGTGGTTGTGGCTGGCGGCGTTGCTGCTGTCGGTGATCACCGGCGTACGCCTGTCCGTGCTGTTCAGTTTCTACGGCAACGACCTGATGACCAGCTTCCAGGTCATCGCGGCCGGCCTGGGCAACGGCAATGAGGCCGTGCGGCAATCGGGCAAGGACGGCTTCTGGTTGGCGATGACGGTGTTCGTCATCCTGGCGATCCTCAATGTCGCGCAGATCATGATCGACCTGTTCATGACCCAGCGGTTCATGCTGGCCTGGCGGAAGTGGCTGACCGACGATCTCACCGGCGACTGGCTCGACGGCAAGGCCTACTACCGGTCCAGGTTCATCGACGACACGATCGACAACCCCGACCAACGCATCCAGGCAGACATCGATATCTTCACCGCCGGTGTCGGCCCGTTGCCCAACACCCCGAACAACACCTCCACCGCCACGTTGCTGTTCGGCGCGATCAGCGCCATCGCCTCGATGATTTCGTTCACCGCGATTCTGTGGAATCTCTCGGGCGAGATCACCTTGCCCCTGGTGGGAATCGACTTGCCCAGGGCGATCTTCTGGATCGGAATCGTCTACGTTCTCTTCGCCAGCGTCGTCGCGTTCTGGATCGGTCGGCCGATCATCTCGCTGTCGTTCAACAACGAGAAGTACAACGCGGCGTTCCGCTACGCGCTGGTGCGCCTGCGTGACGCATCCGAAGCGGTCGCCTTCTACCGGGGCGAGATCGCCGAACGCACCGGACTGCGTCGCCTGTTCGCACCGGTCGTGGAGAACTACAAGAAATACGTCAATCGGATGACGGGCTTCCTGGGGTGGAACCTGTCGGTGAGCCAGGCCCAGGAACCTCTCCCCTACCTGGTGCAGTTTCCGCGGTTCTTCAGCGGGGAGATCACGCTGGGCGCTCTCACTCAAACCGCGACCGCCTTCCGCGAGATCCTGACCGGCTTGTCGTTTTTCCGAAACGCCTACGACAACTTCGCCGGGTACCGGGCCGCGATCATGCGTCTGCATGGCTTGGTCGTCGCCAACGAAGAGGGGCGGGCCCTGCCCGAGGTGACCACCACACCGTGCGTGGACGGCACGGTGCGGCTCACCGACGTCGAGGTCCGCACGCCGGACGGGCGCCAGCTCATCAACCCGTTGGACCTGCACCTGCAGGTCGGCGACACCATGGTGATCACCGGACCGTCCGGCAGTGGCAAGACCACCCTGCTGCGCAGCCTCGCCGAACTGTGGCCGTTCACGTCGGGCACACTGACCCGCCCGTGCGGCCCCAACGAGACGATGTTCCTGTCTCAGCTGCCGTATGTCCCGCTCGGCGACCTGCGCGCGGTGGTCACCTACCCGGGCGAAGAGGGCCTGGTCGACGACGAGACGCTCAAGCGAACTCTCGACGAGGTCGCCCTGGCACATCTGGTCGGCCGGCTCGACGAAGTCCAGGACTGGGCCAAGGTGCTGTCTCCCGGTGAGCAGCAACGGATTGCGTTCGCCCGGATCCTGCTCGTCAAACCCAAGGTGGTGTTCCTCGACGAGTCGACATCGGCGCTCGACGAAGGTCTCGAGTTCATGCTCTATCAGCGGGTGCGCACCGAACTGCCCGACACCATCCTGGTCAGCGTCAGTCACCGCACCACCGTCGAACAGCACCACACCCACGAACTCGAGTTGCTCGGCGACGGTGAATGGCGGTTGGGCCGTGTCGAAGACAAAGACGAACTGATCAAGCAACCGTGAGCACCTGTTCCCGGTAACTTCCCCGGGTATGGAGATGTTCACCCAGTCGCTGGACTGGGGCAACGAGATCCTGTCCTCGCTGTTGTGGGTCGCCAAGGCGTGGGCGATCGGAGCGGTCGTGCTGGTCGCGACGCTCGCGCTACTGGCGGTGGCCACCACGTGGGGCCGCCAGTTCTGGCGCGTCACCCGGGGCTATTTCGTTGGGCGCCAGAGCATTCCGGTGTGGATCCTGCTGGCGGTGTTGCTGTTGTCGGTGATGGTCTCGGTACGCATGGATGTGCTGTTCAGCTACTACCTCAACGACCAGACCACGGCGCTGCAGGTGGCGTTCTCCGGTGCGGGCTCGGGCAATGAGGCGGTGCGCCGCTCCGGAATCGACGGCTTCTGGCGCTCGATCCTGATCTTCGGCCTGTTGATCACGGCGGACATCACCCGGACCCTGCTCGACCTGTATCTCATGCAGTACTTCATCGTTCGGTGGCGGGTGTGGCTCACCCACCGGCTCACCGGCGACTGGTTGGACCAACGCGCCTATTACCGCGGACGATTCATCGGCGGCTTCGGCGGCACCCCGATCGACAACCCCGATCAACGTATCCAACAGGACATCGACGTCTTCACCACCGGCACCGGGCCCGAGACGAACACGCCCACCGTCGCGACGGCGCAGACGCTGCTCTTCGGGTCGGTGTACGCAATCGTGTCGGTGGTCGCGTTCACGCCGATTCTGTGGAACCTGGCCGGCCCCTTGACGATCCTGGGTGTGACGGTGCCCAAGGCGTTGTTCTGGATCGCGCTGCTGTGGGTGGCGGTCACGACGGTCGTGGCGTTCTGGATCGGTCGGCCGATCATCGGATTGACGTTCCGGAACTCGTTGACCAACGCGGCATTCCGGTACGCACTCGTGAGGATTCGTGACGGCGCCGAGGCGGTCGGTTTCTACCATGGCGAGCGTAGTGAACGGGGCACGCTGGCCGATCGGTTCGCCGCGGTGATCGCAAACTATCGCCGACTGGTGCTGCGGGGCGTGGCGTTCCTCGGCTGGAACCGGTCCATCAACCAGATCATCGACCCCCTGCCGCTGATCATCCAGGCGCCACGACTGTTCGCCGGTCAGCTCACCTACGGCGATGTGCTGCAGTCCGCGAGCGCCTTCAACCGGGTTCAGAGCTCACTGAGTTTCTTTCGCGCGGTCTACGACGCCTTCGCCGGGTACCGCGCAGCCGTCATCCGGCTCGACGGTCTGGTCACCGCGAACGAACAGGCAAGGGCGCTACCGTGTTTGGACAGCGGGGTGAGTACCGACGGCGGAGTGGAACTCGTGGGCGTCGAGGTGCGATCACCTTCGGGCGAGCTTCTTCTCGGCGGACTCGACATGCAGTTGGCCCCCGGAGAGTCGTTGGTGATCACCGGGCCCTCGGGCACCGGGAAGACGACGCTGCTGCGTAGCCTGGCCCGGCTGTGGCCGTACGGCTCGGGCACGGTGCGGTATCCGGAACAGGGTGCGGTGATGTTCCTCTCCCAGCTCCCCTACGCTCCGCTGGGCGATCTCCGAACGGTGGTCTGCTATCCCGCGCCGGCCGGCACCTACGGCGACGACGAGATCCGCGCGGCACTGGACGCGGTCGCCCTCGGGAACCTGACGTCGCGGCTGGACGAGGACGCGGACTGGGGAAAGGTGCTGTCCCCGGGCGAGCAGCAACGGATCGCGTTCGCCCGGGTCCTGCTGGCCGCGCCGGCCGCGGTGTTCCTCGACGAGGCCACGTCGGCGCTGGACGCCGGCCAGCAGTACGCCCTGTACACCACGCTGCGGACTCGGCTACCCGACTGCATCGTGGTCAGTATCAGCCACCGCGACAGTGTGAATCGGCTTCACGACCGTCGCCTAGAGCTCCTCGGCAACGGTCGCTGGCAGCTCACCCAACCGGTCTAACGCGCCGCGGCGTGCGTGCCGGCCCGGCGGCCGAAGAACGAGCCCTCACCGAGTTGCACCCCACTGGCATATCCCTGGCCGTCCTGGGCGATGTTCGACGCGCAGGCGCCGGCGGCATACAGACCGGGCACGACGCTGCCGTCCTCACGGAGCACCTCGCCGTCGATCGACACGGTCAGCCCGCCCATGGTGAAACCGGAGTACATGGCGATCCCGAGGGACAGATCGAACGCCGCCCACGGCCCCTTGTCCTGCACCGCAACGTAATCGGGTTGCTTGTGGAAGTCCGGGTCTGCACCGTCGGCCGCGTTCTTGTTGTAGCGGTCCAGGGTCGCGGCCAGGTTTCCGGCCGGAATCCCCAGCGCCTCTTCGGCTTCGGCGATCGTCTCGTACCCGTCGATGAACTTGATCAGCGGCATGGCGGGCATCTCCATGTGTTCCTCATCGACGATGAGGTAGGCCTGCTGGTCGGGCTGTTGCAGGACGAACGCCGAGGTGCGCGAGTGGTAGGAATCCTCGGCGACGAAGCGCTGACCCTGGTTGTTGACGATGACGCCGGTCAACAGGATCTCGGGAGGATAGGCCGCGGCGGTGATGAACAGCTGGTCCATGCCGTTGGCCGCGCCGCCGGCCGACACACCCATCCGGATGCCCAACCCGTCGTCGTTCGGGTTGCCGAGAATGTAGGGCTCGACCTCGCCGTGGTGCTTGGTGCGGCGCTTCTTGCCCAGCGCCGGCGTGTATTCGGCGACCATCTCAGGGTTCATCGCGAAACCGCCGGCGGTGATGATGACCGACTTTGCCCGGATACAACCGGTTTCACCGAAATGCTTCCACTTCACGCCGACCACGGCACCGTTTTCCGGGCCGGCGTCGACGATCAGGTTGGTGGCGCCCACTTCGTAGCGGATCTCCACGCCCAGCGTCTCCGCACGTTTCAGCAGGAGGTCGATCACCATGGCCGCCCCGCCGAGTTCGCCGGGCACCGGCACCGAGTGTCCGCGGGGGGCCGGCTCGGCCTGCTCGATGAACGGCCACACCTTCTCGTTGCCGGTGTAGGACAGTCCCTCGGTGCCCGGTGGGACCACCACCTTGCCCGGGTAATAGCTCCGTTCGAACTGGAAGCCCAGTGCCTCAAGCCAGTTGAAATGCTCGACGCTGCCTTCGCAGTACGCCCGAATCTTGTCCAGGTCGGGTTCGCGTGACACCGCGACCAGGTACTTGTACATCTCCTCAGCGGTGTCGGTGTGTCCGGTGGCCTCCTGTACCGCGGTTCCGCCACCGAGATAGAAGTGCCCGCCGGCCATCGCGGTGGTGCCGCCGGCCGCCGCAGCCTTCTCCAACACCAGCACCCGGGCCCCGGCCGCCGCGGCGCTGACGGCCGCACAACCTCCGGCGATGCCGAAGCCGAGCACCACGACGTCGAATTCGTCGGACCAGGATCCGGCGGCGACGACGTCGGAGGCCTGTAGGACCTCAGGGATTTCCTTCACTGCTGCTCCTGTTTCACATAGTCGAAGAACGCCCGGATCTCGGGCGGGATGTAAGCGATTTCCAGATACGGCACCCCGGCCTCGGCCGCCGACACGTAGGCGAATGTCATGCCGCCGGGCATCTCGCCCCGGCAGACCACCGGCATCCCGTCGGCTTCGGCCCAGCGCAGTTTCGCCTCGAAGGCTTCGGGATCCTCGGCTTCGATGCAGATGTGGTGCAGACCCGATCCGTGCTGCTGGAGAAACTCGGTGTAGATGCCGTCTCCGCGCACCGGCGAGATGAGTTCCAATTGGGTGTCGCCGGCGTAGCTCAGCGAGATGTCGGCGACGAAGTCGCCGGGGCGGCCACGAAAGCTACAGGTTTCCGGCGCGAAGTGGACTGCGGGCATCCGCACCCACCGCCGGGCCCCCAGCAGAGCACTCAGTGCCCGTTCGGTGGCGTCGAGGTCCGCGGTCACCCAGGCAATCTGGACAGGTGTCTGGTCAGGCATCGCGATCAGAATATCGCCCACCGGACGCAATGGCTAGAACGTGTTCTAGTTCGGTGTTTCTTCCGGTCAGGGCGCCCCGCCGACCAGGTTGGAGACCTGACCGGCCGCGGGCGCGCCTGCGCTGCGGGCCTGGCCGCTCGCGTTCTGCCACGACACGGCCGCCGGGTAGTTGCCCCACGTGCTGTTGAACATCCCCACGATCGCGGCGCGCCCGTCGGGCGTGATGACGTAGACCGGCCCGCCCGAGTCACCCTTCTGGCTGATGACGCCGTTGGCCATGGTGAACCACCCGTTGTTGACCGCCTGGATGGTGCCGCAGGTCTCGCCGGTGACCACACCGAAGTGACAGACGGGGGCGCCCGGGGACGGCTGGAAGGCCGGATCTTCGACCAGCATGCGCCCGCCCGGCAGGATGTTGTTCACCGCGACGTCACCGGCCAACTGGATGGTCTCCCAATCGGAGATCATGTGGTTCGTGTCGACGGTGGCGCCGTCGGGGGTGTTGTCCAGATAGGCCCCCATGTGGCCGATGAAGTTGCCGTCGCGGTCACCGACCCGACCATCAGCCCGGCAGTGCCCGGCGGTGTACCCGACGCGGCTCAACGGATCGACGAAGCCGAGCGTGCAGACATTGGTGCCCTGGCGGATTTCCATCCCCGGGAACACCAGCGATCCCGCGGCAGCCGCCGGGGTCGGCACGGTCATCACTGCCGCGATCGGGGCCGCAGCAAGCGCCCGCATCGCATTACGAATCCACCAGTACACGGCCGGCCCTCCCCATCGATCAGCGGATGTGGGTGAAGTCACCCTACCGATATCAATATCGGCGAGAGGGCAACTTCGTTACCGGGAATACCCACTTCCGCAAATCGAAACGACGATGGCCCGGACCAATCGGTCCGGGCCATCGAGGTAAACACGTCAGGGAATCGTCAAAACCTGGCCGGGGTGGATCAGGTCAGGGTTGGCGATGCCGCTGGCATCGGCGATCTGCTGGTACTTGCTGCCGTCGCCGTAGAACCGCTCGGCGATCGCCCACAGCGTGTCCCCGGAGACCACCGTGTAGGTACGGGGCTCGGGCGCCGGCGGTGGTGGCGGCGGGGCGGCCGGCTCAGGTGCGGCGGCCGGTGCCGGCTCCTCGACAGCGACCGGGGCCACCTCGGGCTCGGGCGCGGCGGCCTCGGGTGCCGGTGGGGGCGGTTCGGTGGTGTCGGTCTTGGACGACCAGGCCGGTCCGTCGGCGGCGTACAGCACCAGGTTGCGGTCGTCCTGGAGAACCAGCTTGACGTCCTTCTTGCCCTTGGTGTCGGTGTGCCACACCGGCTTCTCCGAGGTGTACAGCACGAAGTTGCCGTCGGTCTGCACCTCCGCGCGCACGACGTCCTGGCCGTTGGTGGAAGTCGACCAGACCGCTTGGCCGCGTGCCTCCAACACGAGGTTGCCGTCATCCTGCAACGTCAGCGTGTATGCGCCGTTGTTGGAGGTGATCGACCCACCCTTCTCCAGCTTCTGTCCTTCGGTCAGTGTGTCTCCCACGCATTGCCCCTTTCGTGACCGTGATCCGGGTTGTGCACCCGGTGCGTTCGAGCTTACTGACCTGAAGTTTGCTTTGGTGCCATTCGGCTCGGCTCGAATCCAAACGTCGGACCAACATCTCAGAAACCATGCGCGACGGTGTCAGGAGTCGAAGCCCAGCCCCAGCCGGTCGAGCGTGCGCAACAGCACATTGCGTTTACCGGCCGCGTGATCGGCACGGTTCAGCGACCAGCGGGTCGCGTTGATTCCCATGGCGGCCAACGGCTCTGGCGGAAATGGCAGGGGACGCTCGCGCACCATCTGCAGCGCGGTCCGCGCGGTGGGATCACCGTCGAGGAGGTCGAGACAGACATCGGCGGCGAACCGGGTGGCCGCCACCCCGAGCCCGGTGAACCCGTTGACGTAGGCCACCCGGCCGTTGCGGGCCAATCCCCAGTGCGCACAGAACCGGGTGTTGGTGTCGATCGCCCCGGCCCACCGGTGACTGAACCGCACCCCGGACAACTGTGGGAACGTGAGAAAGAAATGCGCGGCGAGCTTGCGGTAACTGGCTTCCCGGTTTTCGTAACCGGCTTTGACCCTGCCGCCGAAGTGGTACACGGCGTCGTACCCGCCCCACACGATCCGATTGTCCGCCGTGAGCCGGTAGTAGTGGAACTGATTGCCACAGTCACCGACCCCTGCCGCCCGCGCCAGCCGATCACCTCGAGTTGTTCGGCGCTGAGCGGTTCGGTGGCCAGCACGTAGTCGTAGACCGGAACGGTGTGGAACGCGTTGCGCCGCAGCAGACTCGGGAACACGTTGGTGGCCAGCACCGCCTGACGCGCGGTGATCGTGGCCTGGGCGGTGTCGATGCGCAGTACTGCTCCCCCGGAGTTGATCGACCGCGCGGCGGTGTGTTCGTGGATGTCCACGCCCGCCTCGGCACAGGCGCGCGCCAGTTCGACCACGAGCTTGCCCGGATGTACCAATGCGCACGTCCGCGCGGACAGCAGACCGGCCAGATAGGTCGGCGAGTCGAGGTGCGCCCGCACCGCGGCGGCGTCCAACAGATCACCTTCGGCGGCGTCGGCAGCCTGCGCCAGCCACGGGATCTGGTGCGCCTCGGTGGCCACGGTGAGCATGCCCGTGCGTTCCCACTCCACATCGAGACCGAGACGCTCGACGTCACGTTCCATGCCGTCGAGATTGGCCATGCCCATCACAGTCAGCTCGTCGAACTCGTCGGGCCACCTTGCTTTCCCGTTGTTGACGCCGTGGGTGAGGCTGGCGTCGACGAAACCGCCGTTACGCCCGGACGCGGCCCAACCGACACGCTGCGCCTCGATCAACACGATCCGCCGGTCCGGGTGACGTTCGGCCGCGTGCAGCGCGGTCCACAGGCCGGCGTAACCACCGCCGATGATTGCCAGATCAGCGCTGACCGCGTGGGTCAGCGGCGGGTAGCACGCCCGCGGCAGCTCCAGCCACACCGATCCCAGCGAGCTTGCCGCCAACGCCTTCTCGACGAGCGCCGGGTCGACATGGTTGTCAAAGACCGTCTGCATAGCCGGACATTACGGCGTCGCGACAGATTGCGACGGGTGAACGCGTTACCCGACCGGCGCAGTGTCGGCGACCTGCGCGGGCTGCCACCCCGGTGGGCCGAAAACGTAACCCACCCGGTCACGCAGCCGACGCGCCTGCCGCACGTCACGGGCGATCGCCACATATTCGTGCGTTTGCAGCTTCCAGACGTTGAAGGTGTTGACCGGCTTCGTCAGCCCATAGTGCGGGCGGAACACCTCGGGCTGGAACGTGCCCAACATCCGGTCCCAGATGATCAGGATGCCACCGTAATTGCGGTCCAGGTACAACTCGTCGCGGCCGTGGTGCACCCGGTGGTGTGACGGTGTGTTGAAGATGAACTCGATTGGCCGCCAGAGCTTTCCGACCCGCTCCGTGTGCACCCAGAACTGGTAGACCAGACTCACCGAGAAGCTGAAGAACACCAGCCAGGGCGGTACACCCAACAGCGGCAGGGGAATCCAGGCCAAAATCTCTCCGCTGTTGTTCCATTTCTGGCGCAGCGCGGTGGCGAAGTTGTAGTACTCGCTGGAGTGGTGTGCCTGGTGCGTGGCCCAGATCAACCGCACCCGGTGCGCCACGCGGTGGTAGGTGTAGTACAGCAGATCCACCCCGACGAGGGCGATCACCCAGGTGTACCAGCGGTCGGCGGGCAACTGCCACGGCGCCAGATACGCGTAGATCGCGGCGTAGCCCAACAGCCCGAGTAGTTTCCAGGCCGACATGGTGGCCATCGACACCAGCCCCATCGAAACGCTGGTCCAGGCGTCACGTGCGTGGAACGATCCGGCCGGCGCGCGTTGCGCCTCGACGTGTTCCAGACGACGCGCCGCCGTCCATTCCACCGCCAGCAGCAGCAGGAAGAACGGGATGGCGAAAACCACCGGGTCCCGCATCGGTTCGGGCAGGAAGTCCAGGATGGACCGGATCATCTCCATGGCTTCATCTTTTGTCTCAGCGGATTTTTCTCAGCGGGATTCGTGCTATCGGAAGTTGAGTATGCGGCTTCCCCACGCCGTGTGTAGGTGGCGGTCCAGGTCGGCGACGGTTTTGTCCTGTTTGTCTATCACCAGTGTGACGCGGTCGTCGCGGCGGTATGGCCGCCACACCGGTTCCCCGGCTGCGCCGGCCGGCTCCCCCGTGGCGGCAAAGTTGACCCACCGCCGACGCACCCGGCCAGACACCGCGCGCCCGTGCTTGAGCCCACCCAGCTTGAACGTCGGATCCTTGGGTCCGGCAACCAGATTGCCCCACACGTACGGCAGCTCGGTGGCGTGGGCAGCACCGAGGCGCAGCAACCGCAGCATCGGGGTGGTGAAGTCGAAGCGGTACAGGTAGACCGGCGCGACCGCACTGTGCCCTTCGGCGAACCACAGTGTCGGCATCCGAAAACCGATGTCACGCGCCACGCCCAGTCCGATCGCCTTGGGCCGCAGACCGGCATACGCCGCGGCGACCTGCGCTTCGGTCGGCAGTTGCAGGCCCGGTTGCTCGTCGGCGATCGCGGCGAACATGGCCCGCAGCGACTCGGGGGTGATCGGCATCAACGGCGACTTCATCCACCGGAACACGGTGGCCTCGTGCTCGTTGGTGCCGATGATCAGCGGCACCCGGTGGCTGCGACCGTCCCGGGCCGCCGCCACCGGATAGTCCGGAACCAGATCGCCGTCGACGATGGGCGCGAAGGCCAGCAGCCCCGGCGACTGGTTGGGCACCGCGTCGTACACCTCTTTGGCCACGGCCAGCAGCCTTGGCACCGGCACCTCCGAGAGCCGGGCGACCTCGTCGCGCCCGATGCCCAGCCGGTCCAGAATCTTGGCGGTGACGGCTCGGGCACGTTCGGCGTCGTAGACCGATGTCGCCGGTGAACTCTGCGCGATCGCGGCGCTGAACAATCCTTCGGCGGCGGGGCTGGTGAGCAGGGTGGTGATGATCCCGCCGCCGGCCGACTCGCCGAACAACGTCACCCGGTTCGGGTCACCGCCGAAGGCGGCAATGTTGTCGCGTACCCACTGCAGCGCGAACAGCACGTCGCGCAGTCCCGGGTTGGTGTCGAACCGTAGCCCCTGGGCACCGGGGTGGCCGTTGAACTCCGAGAGGTCGAGGAAACCGAAGGGTCCCAACCGGTAGTTCACGGTGACCACCACGACGTCACCTTCGCCGGCCAGCACCCCGCCGTCGTAGAGCGGTTGGCTTCCCGAGCCGAGTACGTAGGCGCCGCCGTGCACCCAGACCATCACCGGCTTGGCGTCTCCGGCCTCGGTTCCACTCGGTGCCCACACGTTCAGCACGAGGCTGTCCTCGCCCTGGCGGCCGCCCAGGTCGATCGGCAGACGCGGGTCGGTGATCTGCGGGCAGACCGGCCCGGCGCCGGTCGTGTCGAGAACCTCCCGCCAGCGGGCCGGCGGTTGCGGTGCCCGCCACCGCAATTCGGCGACCGGCGCGGCGGCGTAGCGAATGCCCATCCACCGCTTCGTCGTTCCGTCATCGGTCCCGCGAACCGGGCCATACCCGGTCTCGATGACCGGCGCACCGGCGTCTGTCGAATGGGGCATCGGGTCTCCTGGGCAAAGCTGGTCGGGCTCCCCCACGGTACCCATCGGCGCGACGGGAGATAAGTTTGTCCGGTGCGGACATGGGCGTTGTTGCTGACGGCCGTCATCACCGAAGTCACCGCCACCCTGTCGCTGCGCGCCTCCCAGGACCATGCGGCCTGGCTGGCGCTGGTGGTGTCCGGTTACCTGGCGGCGTTCGTGTTGCTGACGCTGGTGCTGCGCGCGGGCATGCCCGTCGGCGTCGCGTACGGGATCTGGGGCGCGCTGGGCACCGCGGCAACCGCGGCGCTGGCCGCGGTGTTCTTCGGCGATCCGTTCACCTGGCCCATCATGGCCGGTATCGGGCTGATCATCGCCGGCGTACTGCTCGTGGAGCTGGGATCACACCCCCGCGGCGCCGAATCGTGATGTGGTTGACCCTGTCTGGGGCGATCATGGTGGAGGTGCTCGCCACGCTCGCGCTGCGCGCCTCCGACGGATTCCGGCGCAAGGCCTGGATTGCGCCCGTGGTCGCCGGCTACGTGACGTCGTTCTATCTGCTGTGGCTGTCGCTGTCGCTGGGCGTGCCCGTGGGCATCGCCTACGGCATCTGGACCGCCTGCGGGGTCGCGCTGGTGGCCGTCATCGCCCGATTCATGTTCGCCGAGCCGCTGACCCCGGTGATGATGCTGGGCATCGCCCTAATCGTGTCGGGTGTGTTCACGATCGAGCTCGCCGGCGTCGGCCCCACCCACTGAATGCGGTGCCGCCGCAGGCTGTCGCGGAAGCACCCCGGCCAGCGCGATGGCCACCACCCCGGCCGCCGGTACCGCGAGTAGCCCCGCCCGCAGCCCGGCGGCATCGGCGATGAGCCCGACCAGCAGCGGCGCGCCGAAGAAGCCGACCCGCATGAGCCAGGTGACCACGGTCAGTCCGGTGCCCGGCCGGAGCCCGGGCAGCTGATCGGCGGCGTGCATGGCGGCAGGCACCAGGGTGGCAACGCCGAGCCCGGCGAGCGCGAAGCCGGCGATCGTGGTGACAAGGCTCGGGAATGCCAGCGCGGTTCCCATGCCGGCGGCGGCGATGAAGCCGCCCGCGCGGACCACGGTGGCCTCGCCGAACCGGTCGACCAGACGATCACCCGTCAGCCGGCCGATGAACATGAAGCCGACCAGTGCGATGTAGCCGAAGACCGCGAGCGCGGGCGGCGCATGCAGCGAGTCACGCAGATACAGGGTTGCCCACGAGCTTCCGGCGTCCTCGACCGTGGCGCCGGCGATGGCGATCAGCACCAGGGCGAACAGGATCAGATACATCCGCGGCCGGGCCTTGGTGCCTACCGCGGCATGCGCTGCCGGGTGGTCGTCATGGTCCGGACCGGGCAACAGAAAGCGGTAGGCCACCAGCGCCACCGCACTCAACAGCACCGCGACCGCCGAAAGGTGGATTTCCCGCGGTATGCCCAGCGCGATCGTCCCGGCTCCGGTGAGCCCGCCGAGGATCGCGCCGGCGGCCCACACCGCGTGCAGCGAGTTGATGATCGAGCGACCGTGTTCGCGTTGCAGCCGCAGCCCGTGGGCGTTCTGCGCGACATCGACCACCGAGTCGCACGCCCCGGCCAGGAACAGGGCACCGGCAAAGACGAGCGGGGTTTCCGCCGCGCCGGCGGCGGTGATGAAGGCGGCAAGGGCGACGGTCCCGACGACGGCGACCCGCGCACTGCGGAACCGTCGAATCAGGGTCGCCGCGGCCAGTCCGGCAACCAGCGCCCCGCCGGAGAACGAGGCGACGGCGGCGCCGTACACCGCGTTGCTCAGGTGCAGGTCGGTTTTGATCTCCGGATAGCGGGGCAGCAGGTTGGCGAAGAGCGCACCGTTGGTCAGAAACAGCGCGCCGACGGCGATCCGCGTTCGGCGCAGGTCCACGGCACCACGCCGACGCGGAGCCGAACTTTGTGCCATCGAGACGACACTACCGACGGCGTCGCCTGACACGATCGAGCCGGGGCAGCAAGATTGACACCATGACCGCAACCTCGGAGGCCCTGCTGGAGTTGGCCCGCCGCTACGGCGTGGCCGCGGAGTTCGAAGACTGGACCGGCAGGCGCACCGCCGTCGCGGAGTCCACCTTGGTGGCGGTGCTCGACGCACTGGGCGTGCCGGCCGGAACCGAAGCCGACCGCATCAATTCCCTGGCCGCCCACGACCGGCAGTACTGGCAGCGGCCGCTGCCGCCGATCGTGATCGGCCGGGCCGGGACGGCGTCGAGATTCTGGGTGCACGTCACCCACGGTGATCCGGCCGAGCTCACGTTGCGCCTTGAGGACGGCACCGAACGAAGCGGGCTGCGACAACTGGAGAACCACCGGCCCCCGTACGACCTCGGAGACCGGTTGATCGGCGAGGCCACCTTCGAGCTGCCGGCGGACCTGCCGCTGGGCTATCACCGGCTCCGGTTGGGCGCGCCGGGCTCCCAGACCGAAACCTCGGTGGTGATCTCCCCCGCCACCCTGGAACTGCCCAGCCGGCTGGGCCGGCGGCGCGCCTGGGGCCTGGCGGCGCAGCTGTACAGCGTTCGATCGCAGAACTCTTGGGGCACAGGCGATCTCACTGACCTGACGGATCTTGCGGTGTGGTCGGCAGCCGAGCACGGCGCCGACTTCATCCTGGTCAACCCGCTGCATGCGGCCGCTCCCACGCCACCGATGGAGCCGTCACCGTATCTGCCCACCTCACGGCGCTTCGGCAGTCCGCTCTACCTTCGGGTGGAAGCCATCCCGGAGTTCGCCTCGGTCCGTCACCGCGGTCGAATCCGGGCCCTGCGCACCGCGCTCAACAAGCGCGCCGACCGCAGTCCGACCATCGACCGCGACGCAGCCTGGCAGGCCAAACGCACCGCGCTGGAGCAGGTGTACCGGGTGGAGCGCTCTGCGGGCCGGGAATTGGCGTATGCCGCCTACCGAGCCCGCCACGGCCGCAGTCTCGACGATTTCGCGATCTGGTGCGCCCTGGCCGAACAGTACGGGGGCGACTGGCACGGCTGGCCGCATGCGCTGCAGCATCCGGCGAATCCGGAGGTGGCCGCCTTCGCGGCGGCCCACCGACAGGCCGTGGATTTCCATCGGTGGCTGCAGTGGGTGCTCGACGACCAACTCACCGCCACCCAGGCCACCGCGGTGCAGGCCGGGATGGCACTCGGCGTCATGAGCGATCTCGCGGTCGGCGTCGACCCCGACGGTGCCGACGCCTGGGCGCTACAGGACGTGCTTGCCCTCGGGGTGACCGCGGGGGCACCGCCGGATGAGTTCAACCAGCTCGGCCAAGACTGGTCGCAGCCGCCGTGGCGGCCGGACCGCCTCGTCGAGCAGGCCTACGAACCGTTCCGGGCGGTGGTCAACATGGCGTTGCGGCACTCCGGCGGCGTACGTATCGACCACATCATCGGGATGTTCCGGCTGTGGTGGATTCCCAAGGGCGCCGCGCCCACCGACGGCACCTATGTGCGCTACGACCACGAGGCGATGATCGGCATCATCGCGCTGGAGGCGCACCGGGCGGGCGCCGTCGTGGTCGGCGAGGATCTCGGCACGGTGGAACCGTGGGTGCGCGATTATCTGCATGCGCGTGGTCTGTTCGGCACCTCGATCCTGTGGTTCGAGTCCGACTCCGGAAAGCCGTTGCCGGCCGAACGGTGGCGGGAATACTGCCTGTCCTCGGTGACCACACATGATCTGCCGCCGACGGCCGGTTACCTGGCCGGCGAGCATGTGCGGTTGCGCGGCGAACTCGGGCTGCTGACCCGCCCTGCCGAGGAGGAGTTGGCCGCGGACCGCGCCGCACAGGCGGCGTGGTTCGAGGAGTTGCGCCGGGTGGGCCTGCTCGGGCCCGAGGCGGACACCGATCAGATTGTCACCGCGCTGTACCGGTATCTGGGTCGCACGCCGTCGAAACTGCTGGCGCTGTCGCTCGCCGACGCGGTGGGCGACGTGCGGACCCAGAACCAGCCCGGGACCACCGACGAGTATCCGAACTGGCGGATCCCGCTGGCCGGTCCGGACGGGCGGCGCCTGCTGCTTGAAGACGTGTTCGGCGATCCGCGCGCCACGGCGTTGAGCGACGTCATGGCGGAGATCGCCGCGCCCCCGGGGCGGGACGGCATGTAACGCGCCGGGTCTCTGCTCCGGTTTCACAAACGTCTCTGCTGCGATATGTTCGCAACCGCACCCGACTGACGGAGTTCACGTGAAGAAGCTTGTAGCGCTCGGCGGAGGTCTGTTGGCCGCCGGTTCGATCGCCCTGGTGGCTGCCGGAACCGCCACCTCACAGCCGACCTCGACCTCGGTCAACGTCGTGGGCGAGCCGTACATGAAGGCGCTATCGATCCTCAAGAGCCAGGGCGTCAAGGCCACCTTCGGCGGTTCGTTCGGCAGCGCCCTTCCGCAGGCCGAGTGCCTGGTCGATTCCCAGAAGGTCAACTCCAGCGGCAAGATGATCCTGATGCTGGATTGCAGCGAGGCCGCGGCCGAGCAGTCGGCCGATTCGGCTGTCCCGGGTGGTCCGCGCGTGGGCAGCAACGGGGTGACCACGGTGACGCCGACGCCGGTGGTTCCGATCGCCGGTGCGCCGGGCGCGGGCACGCCACCGCCGGCCTGATCCAGCGGCGGGGATGACCGATCGAGTAACCCGGTACCGTCGTTCCCACCTAAATACGTACACTGCTGAGAGACCACTCATTTCAGGGAGGCTCTCGATGCTGCGTCCGTTGCGGTTCGACCACGAGATCGATCCGGGCCCGGTACAGATCCAGGCCCGCAAGGTGCACTTCGATCTCGACGACATCCCGTTGCACTGGATCCCGGGACACCCGGTGGCCTCGACCATGGTGAACCTGTTCAACGTGGTGCTGCCGATGGCCGAGCACTGGTTCGTCGCGACGTTCAACGAAGCGCTGCCGTATGTGCGCGATCCCAGACTCGCCGACGACATGCGCGGTTTCATCGGGCAGGAGGCCACCCACGCCGAAACCCATGACAAGGTGCTCGACGAATTCCTCACCGCGCACGGTGTCGATTACCAGCTGATCCTGTCGGTGGTCGAGCACATGTTCACCAAAATGCTGGCACCGACCACCTCGACCGATCCCCGTCGCAAGCTGTCCAACCTGTGCGACCGGCTGTGGCTCATCGCCGCCATCGAGCACTACACGGCAGTTCTGGGCGATTTCGTGCTGAACTGCACCTGGCAGGACTACGACGCCGATCCGACGCTGACCGACCTGTTCCGCTGGCATGGCAGCGAGGAGGTCGAACACCGCAGCGTCGCGCACGACGTCGCGGTGTATTTCCAGGACAGTTACTACAGCCGGGTGCGGGCGATGTCGGTCGCGGCGACGGCGGTCTACCTGTTCTTCCAGCGCGGCTGTTGGGCGATGGTCAAGCGCGACCCGTCCCTCGACATCAGCTGGTGGCAGATGAACCGGATGCGCATGCGCGATTCCAAGCTCGGTCTGTTACCCAAGTTCTCCCGCATGTTCGGCACCCACACCCTCACCTACTGCCGGCCCGGCTTCTCTCCGGAGGAGATGGGTTCGACGGCGCAGGCGGTCGCCTATCTGGCCAGTTCCCCGGCGGCGCGGGCCGCGCACCTGTGACGGGTCCGGGCCCGCGGCTGTTGTCCCGCTATCGTCAACTGCCCCCGAGCATGTCGGGTCGGTTTCGGCATGATCCGATGATCGGCCTGGCAGAGATCACGATCTCCACGATGTGGGCCGTCAGCCGCTATCTGCGCCGACCCAGTCTGCCACCCGAACTCGATCACACGATCACGTTGACCGTGGCCGAGCGGGAGGTGGTCGCCCACGATCAGGACGTCATCGCCCTGACCCTCGCCGCTGCCGACGGCGGCCCACTGCCGCGGTGGCATCCCGGTGCACACATCGATCTCCACCTGGCCAGCGGCCGAATTCGCCAGTACTCGTTGTGCGGTGATCCCACGGTGACCGACAGTTATCGAATTGCGGTGCGCCGCATACCCACTGGCGGTGGCGGATCTCTCGAGGTGCATGACAGCCTTGCCGTCGGCACGCGGGTCGGCACACACGGTCCGCGCAACGCGTTCGCCCTCACGGTTCCCGGCTACGGCTCCCCCGCCCAACGGTTCCGGTTCATCGCCGGCGGGATCGGCATCACCCCGATCCTGCCGATGCTGGGCCTGGCCGCCCGGTTGGGGGTCGACTGGTCGATGGTCTACACCGGGCGCACCCGGGACAGCTTGCCGTTCCTCGATGAACTGGCCCGGTTCGGTGACCGGATCGAGGTGCGCACTGACGATGTCCACGGCCTGCCCGCCCCCGAGGATCTGCTGGGCGCCTGCCCCGATGGCACCACGGTGTACGCCTGTGGCCCGGCGCCGATGTTGACCGGTGTGCGCAGCGCCCTGGTCGGCAGGGACGACGTCGAGCTGCATTTCGAACGGTTCGCCGCGCCACCGGTTGTCGACGGTGCCGAGTTCTCGGTCACGATCGGCTCGACCGGTGCGGACGTGACGGTCGCCGGCGACGAGACGTTGCTGGCCGCGCTGGGACGAGCCGGGGTGAACGCCCCGTACTCGTGCCGGCAGGGGTTCTGCGGCACCTGCCGGATTCGGGCCACCGATGGGACAGTGGAACACCGCGACACGTTGTTGACCGACCCGGAGCGCGAAGCCGGTTATCTGTTGACCTGTGTGTCGCGGGCCGAGGCGGGGCAACGGTTGACCCTCGACCTCTGAGTGGTCAACTGCCGCCTTCGCCGTACCCGGCGACTACGGGTGCGGCCATCAATTGATCCAGCAGCGGACGTTGCCCGGTCAGTAGCTTTTCCCGCGCAACCGCCACCGGAACCCATGCCACACGGTCGATTTCGGGAAACTCGACCAGGCGCCCGGACCCTTTCGGCAACTCCACGGTGAAGGTGTTGCTGACTGCCGCGGCCGGGTCGAAATCTCCGTGCACCGCGAACGCGGTGACCACCTTGCCACCCGCCTGCTTCACCGGGGTCAGATCGATGCGCGGTCCGGCAGGCGGCGGCGAGCCGAGTTCCTCGGCGAACTCACGTTGCGCCGCAAGCCATGGGTCTTCGCCCTCGGTGTACTCCCCCTTCGGCACCGACCACGCTCCGGCGTCCTTGCGAGCCCAGAACGGTCCGCCCGGATGGGCGATCAACACCTCCACCGCAGTTCCGACAAACCGGTACAGCAATACACCGGCGCTCAGCTTGGCCACCGGGTGCACGCTACGCGATGAGCCGATCGCTGCGATTCGTCGAGCGTTGTCGGTGATGTACGACACTTTGCTGTCGAGAAGGTGGTCCACCTCACCCCACCGGCGCTGCGGTCATGTGACGCAGCCCTCGTCAAGGGTTTTCGGTCAGCCGGAATTTTAATTGTGAACTCCCGGTTAATCAGGAGGTAACACCTAAAAATGACTGGCGATGGCGCTTTGGGCGGGCCGCCGTCGTCGGTCGTGACGCGACACAACAGAAGAGTGAAAGAAGGCACGAAAGATGATGAGGATTGCGTTTGCTACTGCATTCGCAGGCGCCGCTGCCGCGGCGGTAATCGGCCTGGCCGCACCCGCTCAGGCGGCACCGACCGGCCCGGCCAACGCCGAGCAGACGATCAGCCAACTGGAGGCGCAGGGCTACAAGGTGATCGTCAACCACGTCGGTTCCACCCCGCTGAACAAGGCATCGGTAGTGGCCGTGCGCCCGGGTCAAACCTACAGCCGGACGGATTCCAGCAGCCCCGGCGGCGATCTGCAGACCACCGTTTTGAACAAGACAGTTTACGTCGATGTGAAGTAAGCCCAAACATCGCGAAACATCAAGAAGGGACGCCCTTTTCGGGCGTCCCTTCTTGGTGTCCGGGCGAAGTGGCCGAGACGTTGCGCGCTAAAGTCGCCGACGTGCGACGTTTCTCCCGCTATGTCGCCCTTGGCGACAGCCAGACCGAAGGGCTCTGGGACGGCGACGACACCGTCGGTCTGACCGGTTTCGCCGACCGGCTCGCGTCCCGCCTCGATGAGCTCTATCCGGGTTTGGGTTATGCCAATCTGGCCGTCCGGGGCCACCGGATCGGCAATGTGCTGCACACCCAACTGCCGGCGGCACTGTCGATGCGTCCGGACCTCGTCACCGTCTGCATCGGGATGAACGACGTGACCCGGCCGGGGCGTTCGTTCCAGCGCGCACTGGGCGACTTGGGTCAGCTCTACGGCACGCTGGCTGAATCCGGTGCCACGGTCGTCACCACGACATTCCCCGACATCACCCAGATTCTGCCGGTGGGCCGCTTGCTCGGCCGGCGGGTCGTCCGGATCAATGCAGTGATCAATGACGCAGCCGATCGATACGGGTTTCGCCTCGTGGATCTCTATTCGGCTCCCTCGATGCGTGAGCCGCAAACGTGGAGCGCCGACCGGGTGCACGGCTCGTCCCGGGGACACGAGTTGTTCGCCGCGGCGGCGGCCGAAGCACTGGAATTGCCCGGCAGCGATCATGATTGGGCGCTGGCCAACGAACCGGCCCAGGCCCAGGCGATTCGGTCCCGGGCCTACTCGCAGGTGTTGTGGACGCAAAACATGCTGATGTCGTGGCTGTGGCGCCACCTTCGCGGCCGATCGGGCGGTGCGGGCCGCCTGCCGCGACGGCCCGACCTGATGTTCCCCGGCGGCTGAGCGGCCCCTCGGTCAGATGCCGGTCCAGGCGGACTCGAGCTCTTTGGCGACGTCGATCACCTTGGCCTGTTCCGCGCCGGGGCTGTCGATCTCACCGGCCACGTGCGCGGCGATGAACCGTTTGATCTCGGCGTCGACTCCGGCCAGGATGCGCAGCACCTCGGCGCGTAGCGACGTGGAGGTGACATGGATCGAGATGTCGGACGGGCGCGGTTTCTTGACGTCGAGGATCAGCAGCAGCGGCTCGGCGGCCAAAGCCGTGGCCCGCAGGGCGATTTCGCCGAACACCATGAACTTGGGCCGGTCGATGCGGAGGTCGATCACCATGTCGATCTCCAGCGGTATCCGGATGGAGAACGTGATGGTGTCACCGACGATGCGGTTGACCCGGGGCTTTTGAATCTTGACCCGCGCGGTGACCTTGGCGATTTTCCCCGGCCCCTGGGCGATGGGTCCCATTTCGAACTCGTCACCGGCGATCGCCCCGATGGCGTCACCGACCCGGTCTTCGGAGACGGCCACCTCGAAGAACCGACGGCCGAATTCCTCGTAGGTGATGTATGCGTGGTCAGCCATGATCCTTCTACGGTCTCATGGCGGCGTCGAGGCGGGTCGCAGCCTGGCCGGAAGTCCCGCTCACGTCGCATCCGTGTAGTACCGCACCCGCGAGATCGCAAGTGGCCTGCCGGCGAACTCGGCGATCAGCACCGCGCGTCGCCCGCCGTTGTCCAGCCCGACCGCCACGCTGGATCCCGACGCGATCAGCTTGTGCCACGCTGCGCCCGCGGTGCGCTGGACCAAACCGGACGTGGTCATCGGTACGTCGTCACCGCGGCGGATGGCGGCGTCGGTTCCGAGGCGTCGCTGCACCGCAACCGCGTCACCCGCACACAGATCATCGAGCAGTCCGGGCATCAGGCGCTTACCCGCCCGGCCGTGGCCGCCGAGGCCCTTCGCGAAGCCGACCGCACCGACCGGCCCCTGGTTCCGCAGCAGCGCCCCGGCCAGGCGCAGACCGACCGGCAGCGCTCCGGCGCCGGCGCGGGCGAACTGCCCGATCATCGACGGCAGTTCCCAGTACGCCTGCAATTCCTCGATGGCCGGCCCGGTCGGGCCGGGTGTGACGACGTAGCGCAGGTAGGCCGGGATTCGCATGGTGACCGACGCGCTCATGGTGACCTCAAGCTCCAGGTCGCGGATCACCGTGGCGCCGGCGACGATGTCGGCATCGCGATGGAACGTGATGTCACGCGGGGCGATG
This sequence comes from Mycobacterium sp. GA-1841, assembly GCF_001954135.1. Lineage (GTDB taxonomy): Bacteria > Actinomycetota > Actinomycetes > Mycobacteriales > Mycobacteriaceae > Mycobacterium. Next base: position 46,847 of record NZ_MBEQ01000003.1, read on the forward strand.
AAGGTGTCGTAGAACCGTCCGATCTCGACCTGTCCCCGGTGTGGCTGCGAGCCCACCGGATCTTCGACCCGTCCGCCCGCAGCGAACAATCCCACCCACTGTGCGCGGTCGTGTGCGCCCGCTGCCTGCGGTGACAACTCGACGGTGGCTAACAGGTCATCCCGTGTGAAGGCCATCTGTTTCGTTTACCATCCCGCCCGCCGCCAAGTGCGCGCACACTGGTGTTTGACACGTCCGAAGCCCACCACCGAGGAGAGCGCAATGAGTGGCAGTGGACCGTTCGGGTTCGATCCCGAGGATTTCGACCGCGTCGCCCGGGAGGCCGGTGAGGGCCTGCGCGAAGCTCTCGACGGGCTGGGTCGGTTTCTCAACAACCCGGGTCAGGGTGTCGGCTGGGCAGGCCTGCTCGACGAGGTGGCCAGGTTCTCCCGGCCCAGGAGCGAGCCAGAGACCACCGGCGAGGCGGGCGACGGTGTCTGGGCGATCTACACCGTCGACGACACCGGCGGAGCCCACATCGAGCAGGTTTATCGCAGTGAGCTCGAAGCGCTGCGGGCCAATGCCGGCAACACCGATCCGGGCCGCCGGGTGCGGTTCCTGCCGTATGGCATCGCGGTCAGCGTGCTCGACGCCAATACCGGCGAGTAACAACGGCCCCGAATGCCGACTGCTCGGCTCGGTGACCGGCTAGGCTCTTGCCCCATGATTCGCGAGTTCTTCGGTGCAACGGCGGTCGCGGCAGCGGCACTGGCCACGGCGCTGTCGCTGGCACCGGGTGCGGCCGCCGACGACAACAGCAACATGTACCCGGACAACCCGGGCCGCTACCCCACCGATGTGCCGGGGATGAGCTACGAGGCGTCCAACGGCGCGCCGTGTTACAGCTGGGAACGCAACGTGTTCGGCCGCGGACCGGGCGGCACGGCGATGCAGTGCCGGTGGATTCCCAATCAGTGGCCGCCGGTCTACACCGGCTTTTGGACCTACGCCTATCCGTTGCACGGCGTGCAGGAGATCGGCTCGCCGTGCCCCGGCCCGCAGGCTGCGGCGCAGTCGCCCGACGGCCGGCCGATGCTGTGCGTCGGCGCGCAGGGCTGGCAGCCCGGCGTACTCACCGGTGACGGGTTCTTCCCGAGCTGAGGTCCGGGTCAAACCTCACCGGCCATACACATAATCGATCGGTGTATGGTCGGTAGGCCCGAATCCGCGCACACCAGGAGTGCCATGAGCGCTGACGTGAAATTCGATCTGTCCACAGTGTTCTCGACGGTGGCGCAAGCCATCGGCGATCAGACCTTCCTGGTGTGGCGGGACCGGCGGTTGACCTACCGCGAATTCGATTCCCGCGTCGACGGTTTCGCCCACTACCTGGTCTCTGCCGGCCTCGGCGCCCACACCGAGCGCGACGCGCTGGCCGGGCACGAGTCCGGTCAGGATCACCTCGGCATCTATCTGCGCAACGGCAACGAGTACCTGGAATCGATGATCGGCAGCTACCGCGCGCGGGTGGCTCCGTTCAACGTCAGCTACCGCTACGTGGAAGAGGAACTGCTCTACCTGCTGGCCGACTCCAACGCCCGGGCGGTGATCTACAACGCCGAGTTCGCCCCCCGGGTGGCCGCGATCCGCGACCGGCTGCCGAACCTGCAAGTGCTCATCCAGGTGGCCGACGATTCCGGCAATGAGCTGCTGCCCGGTGCGGTCGACTACGAGACGATTCTGAAAACCCCGCCGCCGCAAGCCGGTATGCCCACGCCCTCGGGTGACGACCTGTACATCCTGTACACCGGCGGCACCACGGGCATGCCCAAGGGCGTGCTGTGGCGCCAGCACGACATCTTCCTGTCGTCGATGGGCGGGCGCCCGTTCGGCAGCGACACGTTCCTGGCCTCGTACGAGGAACTCGCCGAGCGGGCCGCCAATGCCGGCGGTGGATTGTCACTGTTGATGATCCCGCCGTTCATGCACGGCGCCGCACAGTGGGCCGCCTACAACGCCGTCACCATGGGCGGCAAGCTGGTGATCCCCGACGATGTGGTGCGGATGCGTCCGGACAACGTCCTGCAGTTGGCCGAACGCGAACGGGTGCTGAGCATCCCGGTGGTGGGCGACGCGATCGCCCGGCCGCTGGTCGACGAGATCGAGAAGGGCGGTTACGACCTGTCGGGTCTGTTCACCATCACCAACGGCGGCGCGCCGCTGTCACCGACCGTCCGTAAACGCATCCTGACCGCGCTGCCGCACCTGACGCTGCTCGACGCCGTCGGCGCATCGGAATCCGGTGCGCAGATGAGCACGTTCTCCACCGCCGGCGGTGAGAGCGAGGCCGCGACATTCACCCCGCAGTCCGACACCGGTGTGGTGGCCGAGGATCTGTCCCGGGTCCTCGGGCCCGGTGAGGGCGGCGGCTGGCTGGCACGGCGGGATCTGATCCCACTGGGCTACCTCGGCGACGAGGCCAAAACCGCGCGGACGTTCCCGACCATCGACGGGGTGCGCTGGTCGGTTCCGGGTGACCGCGCGAATGTGTTGGACGACGGGCGCATTCAACTGCTGGGTCGTGATTCGGTCACCATCAACTCCGGTGGGGAGAAGATCTTCGTCGAGGAGGTCGAGCGGGCCATCGCCGCACATCCCGCGGTGTACGACGTGGTGGTGGTCGGCCGGCCGTCGGAACGTTGGGGCAGCGAGGTCGTGGCGGTGGTGCAGTTCGCCGAGGGCGCGTCGGCCTCCGACGACGAACTCGTTGCGGTGTGTCAGCAGTCGATCGCCCGCTACAAGATTCCCAAGGCCTTCATCCGGTCACCGCAGATTGTGCGCTCCCCCGCCGGCAAGGCCGATTACCGTTGGGCCAAATCGGTGGCCACCGAGCATGCCGAGGCGGTCAGCTAGGCAGCGAGCACTTTTGCGATCGCGGCCAGCATCGTGGAGTGCGCGGCCACCGCCTGGGTCACGGTGATGCCCAACAATGGCCGGGGCGCGGCGACGGTCAGCTCTTCCGTGATTCTGGTTCCGGTGTCGGTCGCGGCGAAATCCACCCGACTGTCCAACGTCACCTGCGGGAACTGCCGAGCCTGTGCCAGCACCGGGCCGGAGCCGGGAACGGTGAGGCAGGCCCGATAGGTGATCGGAATCATGAACGGCCCCAACGGGATCCGGTCGCGTACACGGTACTCCTGCCGGTAACCGTCGGTCAGTTCAACCCGGGCCACGTTCTGTACCCACTGCACCAGCGGATGAACTTGCGAGATGTTGTCCAGGTCGACGTAGAACGCCCGGACCCGCGCCGGCGGGGCTGGCACCTCGGCGCTGACACTGCGCCGAGCCTGCCTGATCCAGAGACTCACCTGAGTCAGTCCACCACAATCAGTTCACGACGATGCGTAGCTCCTCCCAGCCACGGACCGTCGAGGTCGGCGCCAGTTGCGCACTGTCATAGTCGATCTCCCATTCAGGGAACCGGTTGAGCAGTTCGTCGAGGGCCACGCGGCCCTCGAGCCGGGCCAAGTTGGCACCGAGACAGTAGTGCAGCCCCTTGCCGAAGGTCAGGTGGCTGATGTTGTCGCGGTGGATGTCGAAGGTGTCGGGATCGTGGTATCGGCGCGGGTCTCGGTTGGCCGCCCCGAACAACAGCAGCATGGCGCTGCCGGCCGGCACCGTCGTGCCGTCGTGCTCGAAATCTCGTGCCACCCAGCGCGCGATGTGCGGGCCGGTGGGTTCGAAACGCAGCGTCTCGTCGACTGCGCGGGTCAGCAGGGAACGATCCTGGGCCACCTCACGACGCTGGTCCGGGTGTTCGGCCAGCACCTTGGCCAGCCAGCCGATGAGCCGCCCGGTGGTCTCGTTACCCGCTCCCGCCACCACCTGGGTGTAGTGCAACACCTCTTTGCGGTTGAGCTTGCGGTTGACCCCGAACTCGTCGGTGAACTCGACGTTGAGCAGCGCGGTCATCAGATCGTCGGACGGATTCTTGGACCGCCACTCGACGTAGTCGGCGTAGATGCGGCCATCGGCGATCCGGTCGGCCTGTACCACCTTCATCGGGGCACCCGGCTTGGTCCGCAGATTGGCGTCATTGGCGTCGCGAACGCCGATCTGCTCGGATTCGGGTATGCCGAGCAGCATTCCGATGACGCGCATGGGCATCATCGAGGCCAGTTCGGCGATGATGTCGAACCCGTCGGAGCCGACCAGCGGGTCGAGGCAGCGCACACAGAACTGCCGGATCTGGTCTTCGATCTCGGCCATCCGCCGCGGCGTGAACACCCGCGACATCAGGCCGCGCAGCAGGGTGTGCATCGGTGGATCCTCGAACATCATCACCCCGGGCGGCATGGCGAAGTCGGATTTCACCAGTTCGAGGATGTCACTTCGGCTGTTGGAGAAGGTTTCCCAGTCGGACAACGCCTTTTCCACATCGGCGTGCCGGGACAGCGCCCAGAAGTCGTAGCGCTCGTTGTAATACAGCGGCGCTTCGTCGCGCAGCCGGGCGTAGACCGGATACGGGTCGGCGACGATGCCGATGTCGTAGGGGTCGTAGTAAACCTCGGCCCGTCCAGTCATTGCCCACCCTCATCGACCGGGGCAGGTGTCGGGATTCCCGCCACACTGCCGAGTTTGAGCGATCGCCCAATAACTACACTCAGGCCATGTCTAGCAGCCGCCGCCGCGCGTGGTCAAGGGTGCGATGAGCACCCCGAAAGCTCCCGCCGGCCTACTGCACGAGTTGATCTCGGCCGTCGCACGCACCGCACCGGAGCGCGCAGCCGTCATCACCGACGGTGGAACTACCGCGACGTTCGCCGAGTTCGATCGTCAGATCCGCGGTGTCGCAGGCTGGGTGGCCGCTCGGACGGCACCGGGCGACCGGGTGGCCGTGATCGCCGACAACAGCGCGGCCTACGCCCAGCTGTACTACGGGGTGCCGCGCAGCGGACGCGTGCTGACCTTGATCAATCAGCGACTCAACCCCGCCGAGCAGGCTGCTCAATTGCTCACCGCTGCGCCCAGCCTGGTGCTCGGCGACGACCGATATCTGTCGGCACTGGCGGGCACGGCAACAGAGACCGAGCACACCGTGACGTTCGAGTCCGAACAGTGGCGGGCCGCACCGGCGGCCGATCTGCCCTGCCCCGATGCGGTGAGCCCCGACGACCCGGCCTGGTTGTTGTTCACCAGCGGATCCACCGGAACACCGAAAGCTGTTGTGCACAGCCATCGTTCGATCCTCGCCGCGGTGCGGGGTTCGGTCGAGGGGCGCTCGGTGCCACCCGGCGGGGTGTACCTGCTGCCATTCCCGATGTGCCACATCGCGGGGTACAACATGTTGGTCCAGCATGCGGTCGCCGCCACGGTGGTGCTGTGCACCCAGTTCCGGCCCGACGGTTTCGCCCAGATGGTGCGCCGTCACGCGGTGAGCTCGTGTTCGTTGGCGCCGACCATGCTGCATTCCCTGCTCGGCCATCTCGAGCGCACCGGGACCGCGCTGCCGTCGCTCACCGCGATCGCCTATGGATCGGCGGCGATGCCGCTGGACCTGTTACGTCGTGCGATCGACACCCTCGGTGTCGACTTCCACCAGGGCTACGGGATGACCGAAACCGGCGGCAACGTCACGTTTCTCGGGCCGGACGACCATCGGGCCGGAGCGGATGGCCGCCCGGAGTTGCTGACCAGTGCCGGTTATCCGCATCGGGGCGTGGAGATCGGCATCGCCGACGCATCCGGTGGGCTCTCCCCCGTCGGGCAGATCGGTGAGATCCTGGTGCGCGGCACCCAGGTGACACCCGGGCACCGGTCCGAGGGCACGAGCACCGACGACGGTTGGCTGCGCACCGGCGACATGGGTCGCCTGGACGCCGACGGCAGACTGTTCGTGGTGGACCGGCTCAAGGACATCATCGTCACCGGCGGCGAGAACGTCTCCTCCCGCGAGGTCGAGGACGCCCTGTCCAGCCACCCAGGGGTCGACCAGGTGGCGGTGGTGGCGGTGCCCGACGACTACTGGGGCGAAGCGGTCTGTGCGGTGGTCGTCCCGGTATCGGGGCGTCGCCTGACCACCGAGGAGTTGACCGATCACGTACGTGGACAGCTTGCGGGGTTCAAGCGGCCGCGCATTGTGGTGTTCACCGACGCGCTCCCGCTGACCGGCAACGGCAAGGTCGCCAAGGACCGGGTTCGCGCCCTCGCCCGGACCGCCGCGGAGGGCCGGGCCGCGCCACGTTAGTGGGTGTCCGGGTTACGAGGCCTCCGCCGCCGCCCGGTTGATCAGGTTGCGGATCGCGGCGTCGGATTTGAGCACCACCTGCGCCCGGTCCGGCGCACTGTTCAGCTCCGCGCGCTTGGCGTTGCCCCCGGCAATGTGAACCGGCCCGTCACCGAGATGGTCCAGGCCTTCACGGGCGACGTCGGCCGGATCGTTGATGAGCATGCCCGGCGCCTCGAAGTTCAGGCCGGCACGCTGCAACGCCGGCGTGCGCGTCACGCCGAGCACGAGTTCCAACACGTCGACGTTGTACTCGCGTAACTCCAGCCAGAGGCTTTCGGCGAACAAGCGGCCGTAGGCCTTCACCCCGCCGTACACCGTGTGGCGCATCGAGCCGGCATATCCGGCCAGTGACCCCACCAGCAGGATGCCGCCGCGGCCGCGCGCGACCATCGGCCGCCCGAAGTGTTGGACCAGCTCCATCATCCGGGTGACGTTGAGGTCGACGACCTTCTGGAAATCGGCCAGCGGTGCGTCGAGAAATCGTTCGCTGCACGTGTTGGCGCCGGCGTTGTAGATCAACAACCCCACCTCCAGGTCGGCGGTGGCCTCGGCGATCTGCGTGGTCGATGCGGCGTCCACCAGGTCGACGGCCAACGTGCGCACCTGCGCGCCCAGCTCCCGGCAGCGTTGTGCGGTGGCCTCCAGCGGCGCGGGTTTGCGTGCCAGCAGTACCAGGTTGAATCCGTCCTCGGCGAGCATGCGGGCGAACTCCGCGCCCACCCCCTCCGAGCCGCCGGCGATCACGGCCCACGGCCCATATTTGGCAAGGTCGGTCATTCTTCGGATGCTATCTTTGGCCGCCGACCCGCCCCGTGGTCGGGCCGCGAGGAGGCGATCATCGGCACGTCCGCACTGACCAGTGTGTCGCCGGGGCTCGCAGACGTGCACGGACCGCGGCGGGCGTGGGCGGCGGTGGCCCTGCTGACGCTCGTCGGAACCCTCAATTACGTCGACCGGTTCCTGCCCTCGGTGTTGGCCGAGCCGATCAAGCATGACCTGGCCCTGTCCGACACGGCCATCGGCGTGATCAACGGGTTCGGTTTCCTGATCGTGTACGCGGTGCTCGGTATCGCGGTGGCCCGGGTCGCCGATCGCGGCGCCTTCGGCGCGGTCATCGCCGCCTGTCTGACCCTCTGGGGCGGTATGACCATGCTCGGCGGAGCCGTCCAATCCGGATTTCAACTGGCCCTCACCCGGGTGGGCGTCGCGGTGGGCGAGGCCGGCAGTACCCCGGCCGCGCACGCCTATGTGGCCCGCAACTTCGCCCCCGAGCGCCGCGCGGCCCCGCTGGCGGTCATCACCTTCGCGATTCCGCTGGCCAGCGGGGCCAGCCTGATCGGCGGCGGTCTGTTGGCCGAAAATCTGGGTTGGCGAACGGCATTCGTGGTGATGGGCGCATGCAGCGTGGCGTTCGCACCCCTGGTGCTCTTGATGGTCGGGACCCGTCAGTCGTTACCGACGCCGCCGCCGCGACAACCGGGCACGCCGGTCCGCTGGTGGGATCTGCTCCGCAAACCCAGCTTTCTGGCCGTCGTCGGCGGCACCGCATGCATCTCCGCCGCCGGTTACTCGCTGACCACGTTCTCCCCGGCCTTCCTGATGCGCACCCGGTCGATGTCGCTCAGCGAGGTCGGCTGGGAATACGGCCTGGCCACCGGAGGAGCCGGAGTCCTGGGCCTGTTGATCGTGGGCCGCCTGGCCGATCGGCTCGCGGTGCGCGACGCCCGCTGGCTGCTGTGGATCGTGGTGGCGACCACGGCCCTGCTGTTGCCCGCCTCGGTGTTGGCATTCACCGTGGAAAGCCGTGCGGCGTGTGTCTGGTTCCTGGCGCTCAGCTATGTCATCGGCACCGCGTACCTGGCCCCGTCGATCGCCGCCATCCACCGACTGGTACCGCACGAACATCGGGCCACCGCGTCAGCGATCTTCTTGTTTTTCAACGCCGTTCTCGGGTCCGTCGGTCCGTTCGTGACCGGCGTGATCAGCGACGCGCTGACCGCCGACCTGGGCGTGCAGGCGCTGGGCCGGGCACTGCTGATCCTGGTACCGGCCCTGCAACTGCTGGCCATGGGTTGCTACTTCGCTGCAGCCCGCTGGTACCGCCGCGACATCGTGGAGACCGCGGTTGAGTCCGACATCAGCGTTTCTTCTTCGGATCGATGATCTCCGGCGGTCCGTCGGGGTGCAGCGCACCCGCCCTCGCTCACCCAGTCGTTGATCTCGGCGGCGTCTTCCGGGCTGACCGGCCGGCGCCTACTGAAGAGGGATTTCACCTTCCTCGTGAGCTTCGACATCTATCGATCCTAGGTGCGCGGGCCGAATGATCGTGCGCTTCCCGTCAAACAGCTTGGCAGCAGCAGACTTTCATGCGACCGGGACAGTGGTCGATGTCGGTGTGCCCGGGCCTCTGCGTCGATTTGCGCCAACTGGGTACCTCACGGGCTGCACGCCGCGATAATCAGCAGTACCCGAGTTCAGGAGCGAGAGCCATGGCCACCATCGAAGCCAACGCACAGACCGACTCGTCATTCGAGAACGATGTCGCGACCACCCAGGCCTATTTCGACAGCCCTCGATTCGAGGGCATCATCCGCCTCTACTCCGCCCGTCAGGTTGCCGAGCAGCGCGGCACCATCCCGTCGGACTATCCGGTGGCCCGCGAAGCCGCCACGGCGTTCTACCCCTACCTGCGCGAACTGTTCGCGCAGAAGAAGAGCATCACCACATTCGGGCCGTACTCGCCGGGCCAGGCGGTGGTGATGAAACGGATGGGCATCGGCGGGATCTACCTCGGTGGCTGGGCGACCTCCGCCAAAGGGTCGATCAGCGAGGACCCGGGCCCCGACCTGGCCAGCTATCCGCTGAGCCAGGTGCCCGACGAGGCGGCCGGGCTGGTGCGGGCGCTGCTGACCGCCGACCGCAACCAACAGTATCTGCGGCTGCGGATGACGCCGGAACAACAGGCCGCGACGCCGGCGGTCGACTACCGGCCGTTCATCATCGCCGACGCCGACACCGGTCACGGTGGCGATCCGCATGTCCGCAACCTGATCCGGCGGTTCGTGGAGTCCGGGGTGCCCGGTTATCACATCGAGGATCAGCGTCCGGGCACCAAGAAGTGCGGCCACCAGGGCGGCAAGGTGCTGGTGCCGTCGGACGAGCAGATCAAACGGCTCAACACCGCCCGGTTCCAGCTCGACATCATGCGCGTGCCGGGCATCATCGTCGCGCGCACCGACGCCGAGGCCGCCAACCTGATCGACAGCCGCGCCGACGAGCGCGACCAGCCGTTCCTGCTGGGAGCGACGAACCTGTCGGTTCCCACCTACAAGTCGTGTTTCCTGGCGATGGTGCGCCGGTTCTACAACCAAGGGGTCACCGAGCTCAACGGACACCTGCTCTACGCGCTTCCCGAGGGTGAATACGCGACCGCTGAGGCCTGGCTGGAAAACCAGGGCATCGCCAGTGCGATCGACGACGCCGCCAAGAGCCACCGTTCCGGCGACTCGGTGGATGCCCTGTACGACAAGGTCGAGTCGGCGTTCGTCGATGCGTGGCAGAACGACGCCGGCCTGAACACTTACGGTGAGGCGGTCGCCGAGCTGCTGGAGTTCCGGGAACGCGACGGTGAGCCCGCCGACATGAGCGCGGCCGACTGGCGCACCTTTGCCACCCGGGCTTCGCTGTACACCGCCCAACAGAAGGCGCGTGAGCTCGGCGTCGACGTGGCGTGGGACTGTGAGCGGGTCAAGACGCCGGAGGGCTACTACCAGGTGCGCGGCGGCATCCCGTATGCCATCGCGAAGTCGTTGGCCGCCGCGCCGTTCGCCGACATCCTGTGGATGGAGACCAAGACCGCAGATCTGGCCGATGCCAAGCAGTTCGCCGATGCCATCCACGCCGAGTTCCCCGATCAGATGCTGGCCTACAACCTCTCGCCGTCGTTCAACTGGGATACCACCGGCATGACCGACGACGAGATGCGGGCGTTCCCACAGGAACTCGCCAAGATGGGCTTCGTCTTCAACTTCATCACCTACGGCGGCCATCAGGTTGACGGGGTCGCCTGCGAGGAGTTCGCCACCTCCCTGCAGCAGGAGGGCATGCTGGCGCTGGCCCGCCTGCAACGCAAGATGCGGCTCGTCGAATCTCCTTACCGCACACCGCAAACATTGGTCGGCGGCCCGCGCAGCGACGCCGCGCTGGCGGCCTCCTCGGGCCGGACGGCGACCACCAAGGCCATGGGTAAGGGCTCGACACAGCATCAACACCTGGTGCAGACCGAGGTGCCCAAGAAATTGCTCGAGGAATGGCTGGCGCTGTGGAGCGATCACTACAAGCTCGGTGAGAACCTGCGGGTGCAGCTGCGTCCCCGGCGGGCCGGCTCCGATGTGCTGGATCTCGGTATCTACGGCGACGGTGACGAGCCGCTCGCCAACGTCGTCGTCGACCCGATCAAGGATCGGCACGGCCGCAACATCCTCACGGTGCGCGATCAGAACACCTTCGCCGAGAAGCTGCGCAAGAAGCGTCTGATGGACCTGATCCATGTCTGGCTGATCCACCGGTTCAAGCCGGAGATCGTGTACTACGTGACGCCGACGGAAGACAACGTCTACCAGACCGAGAAGATGAAGGCGCACGGCATCTTCAGCGATGTGTACCAGGAGGTCGGCGAGATCATCGTGGCCGATGTGAACCAGGCCCGCATCGACGAACTGCTGGCCCCCGACCGTGAGGCACTGGGCCGGCTGATCCGCAAGGAGGACTGAGGGTTTCGCCGCGCGGCAGCTAGGCGGACATGGAAAAGAGCAGTTGCATCACCACCACGCTCGTGGCACGTTGCAGGCTGGCTTCCAGGGTGCGATGACCGGTCAGCCAGGCCCGGCACTCACCCGCGCAGCCGCCGCCGCGAGGACAAAACCGACCATCGCGGACCAGCCCAACATTCCGTCGAGTCCGTTCTTGGCCATCAAGGTCAGCGCCGCACCGGCCACGCACAGCAACACACCGGTCAGCACCGATCGAGCACCGGTGACCGCGAACCCGCTGTCCCACCACGGCAGTGGCCGGTGTTCCAGCGGGGAGAGCAGCCGAAAGGCCACGGCCATCAGCGCCGCGAAAACCACGGCCCGCAAGACCAGGTGAGGCCAAAAGCCTGCGGCATGTGGATCGAAGGCGTCCAGGCCGAGGGCGTGGAGTCCGAACGTGGCGACAGCGATCACCGGAATGTGCCACAGGTACAGGGTCATCGCTCCCCCGTTACCCGCGGCCACCGCGCGCCAGACCCGTGGGCGCTCCGCCCAGCGCCGGATCGGCCCCGCCGCTGCCACGAAAAGGCATGACAGCCAAGTGCAGTGCAGCGCCAGCAGCAGTGTCGGCGGCGATACGTTGGACACCCGTTCGGTGCCGGTGACCACCAGGGAGACGTCGTAAATACCGGTGAGCGCGGTGATTACCTGCCCGACGAACGCGACGACCGCGATCGCCAGCGCCCGGCGCGCCGAGATCAGATGCCGTGCATAGGCCACCCCGATCACCATCGGGATGAGCCATACGATGAGCAGATTGACCGTGCCGGCCTCCGGTGCGCCGACGGCAAAACGCACGGCATCGACCCCTGCGGAGGCGGCGATCAACCCGGCCACCACCAACGCCAGCGTTCGGCCACTGTCCAGCCGCATCAGCGCCGGGACGAAGGCGAGCACCACGAGGTAGACACCGAGAAACCACAGGAGGGCCACGCATTCCCGCCCGAGTGCCGCGGCCGACTCCGCTCCCAGCGCGGCCCGCACCGCGAGCAAGGCGACCGTCCAGACCGCGAGATACCAGAACACCGGCCGGCACAACCGTTGCGCGCGAGCGAGCAGCCAGGCGCCCCAGCTTCTGCCCGGACGCCAGCTGTAGGCGCCGGCCGCGCCACCGGCCAGGAAAAACAGGGGCATCACCTGCAGTAGCCAGGTGATCGGCGCCAACTCGGGCAGTGCACCGAGAATGTTGCCGACCCGGACGCCCCTGGAGTCGATCGTGGCCAACAGCAGCGCGCAGTGCCCGAACATCACCACCAGCAGGGCACCCAGGCGGGCCACGTCCACGGCGCGGTCACGGTCGGGTTTGCTGTCGTGGGCGACGGCGGCCGGGGACGACACAGCCTCGTGGGTCGGCACGTCCCCCAGTCTGCCCGTCGCGACGACCGCCGGGATGGGTAGTACTACGTGTCTGCGGTGTCTGCGGTGGCTGCGGTGTCTGCGAATCGACAGATCCGTTGCGCTGCGGCCACGGATTCCGCCAACGGCCGACTGGTGTCGATCACATGGCCGTCGGCTCCCTGCGCATCCCGCTCGGCCAGAGCTGCCGCGATCTGCGGGGTGGCATCAGAAGTGGTCGTGGTTCGGGTTCTGATCCGCTCAGAAGCCCGGTCCAGAGACACCGAACACGTGAGTTGCACTGCCGGCACCGACATCTGGGTGGCCAGGTGGTGGGCCCGGCTGCGTTGATCCGGATCGCGCCACGTCCCGTCGAGGATCACCGAAACACCTTGGGCCAGCTGCCGGCGGGCGCGTTGCAGGACTTCGTCATAGACCGCAGTGACGTTCTCCGGCGCGTACAGACCGGCATCCAGGCTGCCCGGCTCACCCTCGATCACGCGCGCATCCACGAGTTCGCGACGCACATCGTCGGTCGACACGACGTGTGCCCCCAGGTGAGGCGCCAAGGCGTGCGCCAGGGTGCTCTTTCCGGTGCCGGGTCCGCCACCGACGATGATCAATTGGACAGCGCCGGACCGCAGGTGTTTCCGCGCCAGCTCAAGATGCCGACGGGCGGCCTCGGCGGCCTCGGGTCGACCTTGCTCGGCACGAACGCATTCGACTTTCGCGCGGACCCCGGCCCGGTAGGCGATGTAGAAATCCACCAGCGAACGAGGAGCCGGATCCGCGGCATACCGCCGGTAGTGGTCGAGGAAAAGCTCGGCCAGATCGGCACGACCGAGGAACTCGAGGTCCATCGCCAGAAAAGCGGCGTCGTCGATGCCGTCGACATACCGCAGCGTGTCGTCGAATTCGAGGCAGTCCAGGATCGCGGGTCCCGACGGCGGACAGAAGATGTCGTCGGTGAGCAGGTCGGCGTGCCCGTCGATGATGCGCCCCTGTGCGATCCGCGTGTGGAACAGGTCGGCGCGTCCGGCGACGTACCGTTCGACAAGGAGTCGGATTTCTCGGACGGAATCGGAATCGGTCCCCGGAAAGCGTTGCAGCTCATCGAGATTCTGACACCAACGCGCCAAGACCGCCCGGGCGGTCCCCTGTTCGTCGATCGTGGGGCCGCGCTCGGCGTCACGGTGGAAGTCGGCCAGGATTCGGGCGATCGCGTCCAGCCAGTGATCCACCTCTGCACCGGCGGCGACCAAACACGACAACCGGAGGGCGTCGGCGTACCGCCGCATCACCACCACCGGCTCCGCGGTGTCCCCGTCGGCGCTGACGAGGTGAGCCACCCCCAGATAGCTGTCGGGCGCGAGCCGACTGTTCAACGCAACCTCGTGGCGACAGGCGGCTTCTCGTTGCTCGGGCGCGGAGAAGTCGAGGAAATCGGTGACGATCGGCTTCTTGGCCTTGTACGCACTGCCCCCGAGAAGGACCACGACGCCGGTATGGGTCTCGTGAACCTGTGCATCAAGATTTCCGGCGATCGCCCATGGCTCTGGGGCGCCATCGGCGGCTGATTTGTCGCTCATATGTATCCATGGTGCAGACATGTGTGGGCGGTCGCCAGGGTCCTTGGACCCGAACTCGGAGCCCTGCGATTTCCGGGGCGTCCGCAAATGTCGACGACCTGTTTGCCGAGATTGCTGTGTGGTGTCCACAACCGCAGTAGATTGCTGCCGTGGGGAAAGGTATGTTGGCCGGCGCCCGGGGGCGGGTACTGGCGCTGGCCGCGTCGATCACGATCGCCGGGGGCATGGTGTGGGCGCAGAACACCGAGTCGCAGTGTTGCGCGGAAGCTCCCGCAGCTGCCCCGCCCACCAGTGCGGCACCGGTACCGGTCGCCGCGAAGGCCGAGTTGGTTGCGGCCAGCGCACCCGTGGTTGCCCGGGACTTCCAGTTCACGCTGCCGAAAGGGCCGGCCCCCGAGAACGGGCTACAGGTCAAGACGATCTGGGTGGCCCGCGCCATCGCCGTGATGTTCCCTGAGATCACCACGATCGGCGGATACCGGCAGGACGCATTGAAGTGGCATCCCAACGGTCTGGCGATCGATGTGATGATCCCGAACTACCACTCCGAGAGAGGTATTGCCCTCGGTAACCAGATTGCCGGTTTCGCCTTGGCCAACGCCAAACGCTGGGGCGTGTTGCACGTGATCTGGCGCCAAGGCCTCTATCCCGGGATCGGCGCACCGCACTGGACCGCCGACTACGGCAACGAGACCCTCAACCATTTCGACCACGTGCACATCGCCACGGACGGCGGCGGTTACCCCACCGGCCACGAGACGTACTTCCTGGGGTCGATGAAACGTTAGGCGGCGCTGACGTGCTCCGCCGACTGCCCGATGGTGGCAGCGTCGCCGCCAATGATGGTGTGCAGCAAGGCCTGTTGCTCACGCTGCCCGCGGCGTACCGCGCGCTCCAGCCCTGTGCTCGACGCCATCGCGACCACACTGCGGATCAGGTTGACCGGCATCTTCACCACCGGATACCAGGGCGGCATGTACGCCGGTAGGCCCAATACCCGCATCGCGCCGGGCCCGAGGAAGGCACTGGTGATCGACAGGTGCTGCGCCCACGCCAGGCGACGGCGCAGGCGACTGACGCTGCGGTAGTGCCACGACAGCGGGTCCTCGGCCATCGGCACCGAAAGCTGTTGCGTGGTCTCGTCGGGGCGGGCCAGCGCGGTGGAGGTGTGATAGAGCACGCGGATGCTGTCGCGGAAGGTGCGGGGCAACCACTCGTCTTCGACGCCGATCAACCACCCGACGTACCGGGTCAGGTGCGCGATCGCGTCGAGTTCGCCTGGGGCGGGGAGGATTCCCATTCCCAGCGAGGCCACCGGCGGCGCAATGAGCGCGCCGACCAACGTCGCAGCCATATCGGTTTGATTGACCGGCACACCCCATTCGTCGGCACGCCAGTCCGGCATCGCCGCGACGTGCCGACGCACGAATCCGTGGATCAACCGGACATGCAGCGTCGATCGATAGCCGAGCCCGAGCGGGTCGAGACCACCGTCGGAGATGACGTCCATCGCCCATTGCATCGTCTCGGCGAAACGCTGGTTCGAGCCTTTCTCCAAGGCACCGGTACGCAGCAGGGTCTTGTTGAAACCCGAGAACTGGTAGCCGCCGAGCAGGGAGACGTCGCGCGCGATGGACATGCCGTCGGAGCCACCGCGCAGCAGCGCCCGTTGACCTTTGCGCAGTTTGTCCCGGTCCACCCAATCCGGAACCGTCTCGACGGCAAGGAAGAACTCGCGCAACGGTTCCGGAGCCTCCGGCACGTTGGCGATACCCACGGTCAGCGCCCGCTCGAACAGTGGACGCATCTGCGCCATCCCCGCCGACGCCATCCACTCGACCAGGCGATCCATCGGCTCGTCACCGACGGTCAGCCGCTCCCCGAGCCGGCGCCACTGGGCGGCGTCGGGATCGCGAACTCCCACCGCTTTCGCGAACGCGCGCACGCCGCCCGGAACCGTGAGCGGCTGCTCGGGATGACGAGCCGGGATATTCATCAGCGCCCTCCGCACAACTGACTACGCATGTAGTCAGAATCTAGGCTGCGAGTAGGGTGCTGTCAATGAAGCGCACGCAGGTGGTGCGTGGCTACGGCGGCATCAGCGCGGCCGATCGCCGCACCGAACGACGCAGCAAGCTGCTGGCCGCCGGTCGGCAGCTCTGGGGCGAAGCCGGCATCTCGGAGGTGACCGTCCGCGCGGTGTGCACCGCGGCAGGACTGACGTCGCGCTACTTCTACGAACAATTCCCCAGCCGGGACGCGCTGCTGTTTGCCATCTCCGACGACGTGCGCGACCAGTTGCTGGACGCCCTGGTGCACGCCGGCGTCGGCGACCCCGGCACGCTGACCGACAAACTGCGCTCCGCACTGACGGCATTTCTCGACATCATCGCGGCCGATCCGCACATCCACCGCATCGCCACCGGCGATGTGAGCAGCGTTGCGGGCCTGGCCGAACACCGCACACACATCCTGGACATGATCACCGGGCTGATCGTCCAGCACGCGCCGTCCGTCTTGCACGCCGAGACGCCGAACCCGTCGGCGTTGCGCCGCGGCGCCCAATTCATGGTGGGCGGGGTGAACCAGATCATCGAAGCCTGGCTCGCCGATCCGATCGAGACCACACAGGAACTCGCGGCCGAATGCGCTGATCTGTGTGTGGCGGTGGTGCGCGGCGTCGCGCACACCGGTGATTGACGGTTTCACCGCACCCGATGACGGCAACCCTCACAGCGACAACGCGAGCAGGGAGACCACCGATGAGCCATCCGAGTTCGGACGAAACCGAGTCCGACGTCGAGCGCGATCCGCACGTGGCCGATTCCCGGGCCGGGCGGGACGCTGACGGAAGCTACGTGGGCCGGGCCTCGTCCGACGACGATTTCGACAGCGGTGAAACCGGGGCCGAGGCGCGTAGTTCGGACACCTGAGTAGCCGATGTGGTGAACTCCATAGCATTTGCCACAGTGGCCGCATGTCACTGCGGCGAAGTGGCGCCGGACACAGGCCGAACGTTCAGCACGACCTGGCAGACCTGATCGCCGATTGCTGCGCGTCGCCATTCTGAACTGCTGATTTCCGGGCTTCACCGCCCGATCGAGCCCGTCGGATCGGGGCACCGTAGAGTGCCACGGTCAGGGTGACCTATCCGTCTGGCGTAGTTGCCACCGCAAGCATCAGACAACTTCCCGATGCCGAAAATCGGCGAACCCGCCGGTAGGGTCCGGACCCCGTGGGTAGACACCAGCTGAAAAAGGATCGGCGCCGCCGATCGACTGCCGTGGCTGCGGTCGTCGTGCCTGCCGCCGCGATCATCGTCGTCGGCGCAGATGCCGCGCCGGCCCTCACGGCTGAGACACCACCGCACAGCGAGACCGTGGTCGCACCGGTGGCCAAACAATCGGCCACGTCGTCGGCACCGGGCATGCCCGCCGTGCGTCGGAATATGCGTTTCCCGTTGCCTGCCGGCCGAGCGCCCGAAAAGGGTCTGCAAGTCGAGACCATCCTGGCTGCCCGCGCGGTCAGCGCGCGCTTTCCCGAGATACTCGATATCGGCGGGGTCCGCGCCGACTCGCTGAAGTGGCATCCGAACGGGTTGGCCATCGACGTGATGATCCCGAACTATGCGACACCGGAAGGTAAGGCGCTCGGCGACCGTGTCGTCGCCTACGTCCTGGACCACGCGGACCGGTTCGGCGTGAACCACGTGATCTTCCGGCAGGAGATCTACTCGCACGGAAGGCCGCCGCGCAAGATGGCGGACCGTGGCGGCATCACGGCCAACCATTTCGACCACGTTCACATCGCGACCAACGGCGGCGGATTTCCGACCGGGCACGAGACCTATCTGACGTAGGCCGGGCCATCCGACCTTTCCACACCGCAATTCACAGGCGATCCACAGCAGCATTTTGCCGCTGTGCGGTTGTGGTGTCCCATCCGGTGCCCTACGGTGTCAACCTGATTGATTAGTCGCCCTAGGGGAATGTGCTCGCGGGCCGCGCTCGTCGCCGCGCACTGAAAGGGTCACGGATGCAGCGGTTTTCGATTGGCCGCCGGCTGCTCCGACGCTGGATGTATCTGGTGGCGGTGGTCGTGATCGCCCTGGCGGGATTCGTGGTGTTCCGCTTGCACGGCATCTTTGCCTCCCAGGACGTCACGTCGACACCCAGCGGCACCGGAAACGACATCGTTCCGTTCAACCCCAAGCACGTGCGCATCGAGGTCTTCGGCCCGCCCGGCACGGTCGCCACCGTCACCTACCTCGACGTCGACGCCCAACCGCAGCGCGCCGACGCGGTGACACTGCCGTGGGCTTACGACACCACCACCACGCAGCCCGCTGTCGCGGTGAACGTCTCCGCGCAGGGCAACGGCGATTCGATCGGTTGCCGGATCACGATCGACGACGTGGTCAAGGACGAGAGAACAGTGAACACCTTGAACGCCTTCACCTACTGCATGGACAAATCCGGATGAGCACCCAGCGGGTGCCGGACCTGATCCGGCGGTTCTCTGTACTGATCGCACTGTTCTGGCTGGGCCTGGCGGTGGTGACCAATGTTTTTGTGCCACAGCTGGAGACCGTCGCCGAGTCACACAACGTGTCGCTGAGTCCGCAGGATGCGCCATCGTTGCAGGCCGCCAAACGAATCGGCAAGGTGTTCGACGAGTTCGACTCGGACAGTTCGGCGATGATCGTCCTGGAAGGTGATCAGCCGCTCGGCGCCGACGCGCACCACTACTACGACGGCTTGGTCCAAAAACTTCGTCAGGACACCACACACGTCCAGCACATCCAGGATTTCTGGGGCGACCCGCTCACCGCGGCCGGCTCGCAGAGCGCCGACGGCAAGGCCGCGCTGGTGCAGGTGTACCTCGCAGGTAACCAGGGCGAATCGCTGGCCAATGAGTCTGTCGATTCGGTACGCCGCATCGTCGAGGACACTCCGGCGCCTCCGGGTGTCAGGGCCTATGTCACCGGCCCCGCTCCCCTGGTCACCGACCAGTTCGAGGTGGGCCGGCACGGCACCTTGAAAACCACGCTGATCACTCTCGGGGTGATCCTGGCGATGCTGTTGTCGCTCTACCGTCGGGTTACCACGGCGATTTTGGTGATCTTCACGGTGATGATCGAGTTGACCGCATCGCGCGGCGTCGTCGCCGTGCTGGCGAACGCCGGAATCATCGAATTGTCGACATACTCGACAAACCTGCTGACGCTCTTGGTGATTGCCGCGGGAACCGACTATGCGATCTTCATCCTCGGCCGCTTTCACGAAGCGAGGTATGCGGGCCAGGACCGCGTCTCGGCGTTCAACACGATGTATCACGGGACCGCACACATCATTTTGGGGTCGGGCCTGACAATCGCCGGCGCGGTGTTGTGCCTGACGTTCACCCGGCTCCCGTATTTCAACAGCCTGGGCGTCCCTGCCGGAATCGGTGTCCTCGTCGCCGTGTTGGCGGCCCTCACCCTGGCGCCGGCGCTGCTGGTGATCGGCCGCCACTTCGGACTGTTCGAGCCCGCCCGGCCGATGCGCACCCGGGGTTGGCGTCGCATCGGTACTGCCATCGTGCGCTGGCCGGGGCCCATCCTGGTGGCGACGATCGCGATCGCCCTCATCGGTCTGCTCGCGTTGCCCAGATATGCCACCAGCTACGACGCGCGGCCCTACATGCCTGCCGATGCCCCGGCGAATGTCGGTTATACGGCCGCCGAACGCCACTTTTCGCAGGCACGGCTGAATCCCGAGTTGTTGATGGTCGAAGCCGACCACGATCTGCGTAACCCCACCGACATGATCCTGCTGGAACGCGTTGCCAAGGCGGTGTTCCACACCGACGGCATCGCCCAGGTGCAGTCCATCACCCGTCCACTGGGCACTCCTCTGGACCACACGTCGATTCCGTTCCAGATCAGCGCCAGCAGCGCGGCACAGATCAACAACCTGCCCTTCCAGCAGGCCCGCACGGCCGACCTACTCAAACAGGTGGGCGTGATCAACAACTCGATCGACATCCTGCGCCAGCAGTACGCTCTGCAACAGCAATCCAGCGCCATCACCGACGAGCAGAGCAAGGCGTTCAAGGAAACGGTCGCCACGGCAAAGAACCTGCGCGACAAGATCGGTGACTTCGACGACCAGTTTCGCCCGCTCCGCAACTATTTCTATTGGGAGCCACACTGTTTCGACATTCCCATGTGCGCGGCGCTGCGGTCGGTCTTCGACGCCCTCGACGGCATCGACGCGCTGACCGACCAACTGGACAACGTCTCGGGCAGCATCGCCAAGCTCGACGCGCTGCAGCCGAAGTTGTTGGCGCTCATCCCGCCTCAGATCGCCAGTCAACAGACCAACCGTGACTTGACGATGACCAACTACGCCACCAATTCGGGTCTGAACGACCAGAGTGCGGCGGCGCTTCAGAATGCCACCGCGCTCGGGCAGGCGTACGACGCGTCGAAGACCGACGACTCGTTCTACCTTCCGCCCGAGGCGTTCACCAACCCGGAATTCCAGCGTGGGCTCAAGCTTTTCCTGTCACCGGACGGCAAGGCCGCCCGGATGATCATCACGCATGACGGCGATCCCGCCACGCCTGAGGGCATTTCGCACATCGACGCCATCAGGCACGCCGCCCAAGGTGCCGTCAAAGGCACACCCTTGGCCGGGTCCAAGATCTACCTCGCCGGTACCGCCGCCACCTACAAGGACATTCAGGACGGCGCGAAGTACGACCTGATGATTGCCGCGATCGCTGCGCTCACCTTGATCCTGCTGGTGATGATGTTCATCACCCGCAGCATCGTCGCCGCGATCGTCATCGTCGGCACCGTGGCGCTGTCGCTGGGCGCCTCGTTCGGACTGTCGGTGCTGATCTGGCAGGACATCCTGGGCATCGATTTGTACTGGATCGTGCTCGCATTGGCCGTCATCCTGCTGTTGGCGGTGGGGTCGGACTACAACCTGCTGTTGGTCTCGCGCTTCAAAGAAGAGATCCACGCCGGCCTCAACACCGGCATCATCCGGGCGATGGCCGGTTCCGGCGCAGTGGTGACGTCGGCCGGTCTGGTGTTCGCCGCCACCATGGCCTCGTTCGTGTTCGCGGACTTGCGGATCCTCGGCCAGATCGGCACCACCATCGCGCTCGGTTTGTTGTTCGACACGCTGATCGTGCGCTCGTTCATGACGCCGGCCATCGCCACCCTGCTCGGGCGTTGGTTCTGGTGGCCGCTGCGGGTGCGGCCTCGTCCGGCGAGCCACATGCTTCAGCCTTACGGTTCGCGGGCGTCGGTGCGCCAGCTGCTGCTGTGGGAGGACGGCGACCCGATCGCCGGGTCATCGCAGTCGGGCAAGTAGCGGAACTCAGCCTCTGTCAACAGCACTGAGCTCGTCAGCGGACTCGATCACCGCAACCTCATCCAGCTTGCCTTTCAACGCCGCGACGCGCCGCAACTGCGCGGCGATGTTCATCGACGTCAGCATGGGGATGCCTCCGATGAATGTGCGGCACGACGGGTTGCCGCCGTGCACGTGCAGTTCGTAAAGGCAGCCGACGACATAGAAAAACCCCATGCTGAACAGCACGGCGGGGATCGCGTAGGCGAGCGGTGAGCGAGCGTCGGTCACCAGTTCGGTCGCATAATCGAACTCGTCCTGCGACATCGGTTCGCGCTTGCGCAGTTTGGCCAGCACCGCCTTGTGCGCACCGACCTCTTCGCCCAGCGCGGCCGGGGTTCGCCGCTCCAGCCGGCCGATGCAGACGAAGACGCACGCGGCGAACGTCGCCGCCATCACTGCGGCGAGGATCGTCAGATCACCCCAGATACCGAGATCCACTCGCCGCTCCTCTGCCTTCTCAGACGCCCGGATTACCTAGCCTTGCTATGGAACGCTACCCCACCATCCGCCGCGACACCGCCGCGTAGCGCCAGCGATCGCTGCGCCGGTCGAACTTCATCCGTAGCACCGTGCCTATTGGATAGTTCGCTGCAGTCTCGCTCATCCCATCGACGAGGTCAGCGACCAACAGGTCCAGTTCGTCCGGGTGCTCGACGACGGCGGCCCACTGCGTGGCAGCGAGATGAGTTCGACACGCCGCTACGAGGGTCGAGGGCACGACGTCCATATCGCGAACAGTGGCCTCGGTTGAATAACCGTGCGACATCACGCCTTGATGCACTCGGTCACAGACGCAGTCAGGTTCTGGGCAGACGAACGGTGCGACCACAACCTCAGATGCGATCGCCGACCACACGTCATCGGCCCGGCGCGGCGAGGTCGGCTTCAGCGCGACAAGTACTTTCACGAGACCCCCGGATCATCACTGCCCGAATCGCCAGAACGTCGCCGCGTGCCCATGTCCGGACGATACCAAAAATAAGAAAATGATAAGAGGGGCAGCGTGGTCGCTGACCACCGACTGGCACCACAAACGCCCGAACAGCAGCAATATCAGAGTCTTCGGCGTGCCGGACCAGCATCGGACGCCTGCGCCGCGATGATGAAGGTGTGGCTGATGATACGAATGTGACAAACGCGCAGCCGGCGGACGGGACGTCCGCACCGGATGCCGACCAAGCGCCAGGTCAACCGCACACCGTCGCCGATTCGCCGTCACAGCGCCAACGGGTCTGGTCGATGCCCAAGCCACCCGTGACGCGCAAACAGGTCGATGAATGCGGACGGATCGCACTCAACGCCGTCACGGCCGTTGTCGGGTTCATCGCCGCCGTCGCTCGATACGGCGTTCGCAGCCTCAAGGATCTGGCTCGGGTGATCGAATCAGTACCGTCGACCGTTCGCCAGCTGACCATGCTGGGTCTGCTCACATTGCTGGGAATCCTCGGCGCGATTGCGCTACCGGGGACAGTGGGGCTGGTCTGCATCATCGTGGTGATACCGGTGTGCTCGATCGCCCTCGGCGCGCTCGGCCACCGGTGGTACGGCGGGCTTGAGAGTCAGCCCGTGGCGCACGTAAAGAGCCCGACCGGAGTCTCGGTGCCCGAGTTGCAGCGATCGGTCGAATATGTCGACAAGAAACTCACCATCGCCCTCAACGCCTTCGGGGCGGAGCGTCAACAACACGCGATGATCGCCCTCTTTCAGGCCAAGACGGCCGTCGAACTCACCCTCGGGACAGAGCAGGATGAGGCCGGCCATGTCGACGCGCTGCTGTCGGTGGAAGGCCACGACGCGCGGCCGCGGATCCGGGCCGGCTCCGCACCCAAACCCTTGCGTGAAAGCACATCGCTGGCGGCGTCATGAGCAACCGCCTCTCCGGCCACGTCGCGCTCATCGAGGACGACTACACGTTGGTCATCAATCGGGGCGCCGAGGCAGGTGTGGTTCCGGGCATGGTCTTTGCCGTGCACTCCGACTCGGATCAGGTGATCACCGATCCCGAAACCGGCCGGGAATTGGGCAGACTCACGCGCGAAAAGCTTCGGGTCCGCGTGTTCGACGTGCAGCCACTGTTCTCCCGCGCGCACACCTTCGCGCGGACCGATGACTTCCATGGGCTGTTCCAGGCGACGGCGGTGGTCACGATCCATGTCGGGGACAGCCTCGAATTGGTGACTGACGGAGCCGAGTCCCGCCGGAGGGCGTCCAGCTAGACCCTCGGCCTCGGGCGCTGTCCCGCCTTGGCGGCTACCGCCCCGCTGAAGGGTTTCATCGTCGGTCGACCGGGCATACGACATGAGCGAACCGCACCGGCGCCCAGTGATGCCGCGGGGCGAAAATGCTGACGAGAGGTTTGATTTTCATGTCCGAGAAGAGCGCACCGGCAGAAGGAGTCCCAGGCACGGCCGAGGATCAGACGGGCGAATTGAAGGAAACCATCGGCTCTGCCGGCGTTCACGGTGACGGAAAAGAACGCGAGAAGCCACAGTCTCACGCGACGCAGGATACGGCCCGGCCATGAAGGTACAGCCCGGGACGGTGGTGGTGTATACCGATGTGGTCTGCGGCTGGTCCACCATCGCGTTACACCGTTTCTACCGTGAACGTGAGAAAGCCGGCCTCACCGATGACGTCCGTGTCGACCTGCGCCTGTTCACCCTCGAAGACGTCAACCGGTTCCCGATTCCCAAGCGATTCCTGGACGCCGAGATACCTGTGCTCGGCTCGATCGAGCCGGACTTCGGTTGGGTGCCATGGCAATCGGATCCCTCGACCTGGCCGATCACGTCGCTACCTGCCAACGAGGCCGTGCACGCCGCAAAGCAGCAATCACTGGCAGCGGCCGAGGAATTCGACATGGCGATCAGGCACGCGTTCTTCACCGACAGCCGGCCCATCTCGTTGATCCATGAGCTCGTGGACATCGCTGCCCACTGTCCCGGGGTGGACGCGGACCAGATCGCGGAGGCCCTGGACACGGGCAGTGCGCGGGCAGCGATGATGCACGACTACCGCGAGCACGTCTCCGACGTGCAGGGCAGTCCGCACTTTTTTCTGGCTGACGGCTCTGATGTCCACAATCCAGGCATCGAGCTGCACTGGGTCGGAGAGCCGGGCGCGGGCTTCCCGGTGATCGATTCCGACGACAAGGCCGCCTTCGCCCGACTGGTCGAACAGGCGAGCCGTTGACCAGGCATGCCTGGGGAAAGCAGAACACGATGAGTAAAGAACAATCGGTGGCCGGCGCTACTGCGGTCATCACCGGCGCTTCGAGCGGTTTCGGTCGTGGCACAGCGACGGAACTGGCCCGCCGCGGGGCCAACGTCGTGCTGGCGGCCCGCCGCGGCAATGTGCTGGATGAGCTTGCCGCCGAGATCCGAGGCGCCGGTGGCACCGCAGTGGTGGTGCCCACCGACGTGAGCAATTCCGCTGACATTTCCCAATTGGCGGCAACCGCCGTCGAACACTTCGGTGGTTTCGACATCTGGATCAACAACGTCGGAGTCGGAGCGCTCGGCCTGTTCTGGGACATTCCCGTCGAAGACCATGCCCGGCTGGTCGACGTCAACCTCAAAGGGCTGATCTACGGTGCCCACGCAGCGATACAGCAGTTCCGCAAACAAGGCAGCGGCACCTTGATCAACATCGGCTCGGTGGACAGTGAAGTGCCGCTGGCCTACCAAACCTCTTATGCGGCCACCAAAGCCGCGGTTCTCAGCCTTGGTCGCTCGTTGTCCGAGGAGCTGCGCCTGGCCGGGTACGACGGAATCAAGGTCGGCACCATCATGCCGTGGGCGGTCGACACACCCTGGTGGACTCACGCCGCCAACTACACCGGCCACGCCCCACGCATGGCCGCCATGGATGATCCGCAGATCGTCGTCGACGCGATCGTCGAGGCGTGTACCGACCCCGAACTGAAGCAACCCGTCGGGGCGAAAGGTCACCTGGCGAACCTTTCGCACCAACTGTTTCCCACCCTCACGGAACGTTTGTCGGGCAAGACCGCCGAAGCCGAAGTCGAGAAGGGTGACCGGATGCCCCACACCACCGGCGCCATCTACGAACCCATGGCGCAGGGCACCACCGTCGGCGGCGGTATCCGCGAGCGGATGGCCGAGGAAGACTCCGGCCGGTAAAAGTGGCGCGCGGTCAGGCGACGCGGACGCGCCGGTGACCAAGGAATCCGCTAGTTTCCCTGGCGGAAATAGGGTTCGACCGTGCCGCTGAGCTTGACGACCATCGGATTCCCGCGGCGATCCTTGGCGGTAGGGACTTCCACACGCACCCACCCCTCGGCCACGTTGTACTCGTGCACGTTGGTTTTCTCGACGCCATTGAAGCGAATACCCACGTCGCGGCGGAGCACCTCTTCGCTATAGAAGGCGCTGCGCGGATCGATGGAGAGGTGATTCGGTGGAACGTCTGAGTTCTGATCCTGGGACATGATGGCTTTCGTTCGACGCTGCGTAGGTTCTTGGACTTGATTCGCTGAAGAACCTACGCGACCGTCGTGTAGTCGCGAGTTCCGCGTACCGCGGCGCCCCGGTAGTCTGATCTTGCTGCGGCCGTAACGGGCCGGTAAGCGCTCGACCTTCGTGAGGACCTGTTTGAAGGGGTCGAGCCGCCGCAGCCCATGCGCGTATCGCCGGCGAAGTGAAGACTCTCCAAATTACGACGCCCGATATCCGCTCACCATGTGACCGTCGCGCTCGCTGGAAGCCACGTAACGCCAGCGAGATGGCAGATGGCCAGTGCGAGGAGTATCTGACAGGGCTTGAACGTGCGACTACTTGACCCGGTCGGACAGGGCCGATCCGAGTCGCACGACCCCCCAGCGAGGTCGTAACTGTCCCTCGTTGACCTGTACGCCTATCAGGCCCACAATAAATGGATGGCTGCAAAGACGGAACGTTTCGCAGTGCGCCTGACCGCTGAACAGGACGCGCTGATTCGTCGTGCCGCAGAAGTGGAGGGGACGGATCTGACCAACTTCACAGTGACCGCGACGCTGGCCCACGCCCGCGATGTACTCGCCGATCGCCGGCTGTTCATGCTCGACGCTCCGGCCTGGTCGGAGTTTGTGTCGGTGTTGGACCGGCCGGTATCAAACAAGCCGCGGCTGGCGAAGTTGTTCGCGGAGTCCTCGATCTTCGACGAGTGAGCGGCTACGGCGCCCCCCGGCCGATCAGCGCAAGTGATGACATCGCCGAATTCGACAGCGGCGAGCCAAGCCTGGATGAGTACCTGCGAGGCCGGGCGCTAGCCAACCACGTCGAAGGTGCCTCACGGTGCTTCGTGACTTGCCGCAACGGTCGTGTCGTCGGGTTCTACGCGCTGGCCTCAGCGGCGGTGGAGCGTGCCGATACGCCGGGGCGGGTGCGGCGAAACCTGCCCAACCCGGTACCGGTGATCCTGCTGTCGCGGCTGGCGGTCGACACCAAGGAACAGGGCGAGGGCCTAGGTGCTGCGTTGCTGCGTTGCTGCGCGACGCGATCATCCGCGCCGTGGCCGCCGCCGAAATCATTGGTGTGCGGGCGCTGCTGGTGCACGCCCTGCACGAGCCGGCCCGGGCGTTCTACGCTCATTTTGACTTCGAGCCCTCGCCGACCGATCCACTGCACCTGCTTCTGTTGATCAACAGATGCCCGCGCTCTCCTCGATCCAGACAGTGATTAGAACGCCCAGCGCCGCGAACTCAACTGCCGACAACGGCTGCGCCCGTCACGGCTTCGGCACCCTCGACTGCTCGCACGTCCCCTAGAAACGCAGAAACCCCTCCGACGCTGGTCAGAGAGGTTTTTTCTGGTCGGGCTGACAGGATTTGAACCTGCGACCACTTGACCCCCAGTCAAGTGCGCTACCAAGCTGCGCCACAGCCCGCGTGCTTCCGGCTTGCACCGGCAGCGAGACGAAAGCTTACCGTAGCCGTCCGCCCTTCTCGTAATCCGCCCCATCGGTCACAGGTCGGCGCTCACTGCGCCGCGGGTTCGGCGATCGCACCGTCGGCTCCGTCGACGGCGATCTCCGGTGGCAGCTTCTTGAAACCGCCGCTCGTCACGGCCAGCACGACGACGCCGATGGCCAGCCAGCACAAGCCGAGGATGATCGCTCGGTTGTCGAGTTGCATCAGCAGATACGACGTGATGACCGCGCCGATCGCGGGCGCCACGAGATAGAGCAGCGGGTTGTGTGCCTCGCCGGCCGCGCGGCGCCGGAAGTAGTAGACGATCACCGAGACGTTGACGAGCGTGAACGCGACGAACGCCCCGAAGTTGATGAACGACGTCGAGGTCGCGACGTCCAGGAACATCGCCAGCAGGCCCACGACACCGACCAGCACCAGGTTGGCCGCCGGGGTACGGAATTTCGCGCTGAGCGTGCCGAACACCGACCGCGGCAAGGTCCCGTCGCGGCCCATCGCGAACAACAACCGTGACGCCGAGGCCTGCGCGGCGATGCCGGACGAGAACTGCGCGAGGATCAGCCCGGCGAGGAACAGCGCCCCGAACAGGTTGCCGCCGATCTGCTTGGCGATCTCCAGTGCCGCCGACGACGAATCGCTGAATTCCCCGCCGGGGTGCACCAATTGGGTGGTGTAGGCGACGATCAGGAAGATCGAGCCGCCGATCAGCGCGATCAGCATGATGGCGCGGGGCATGTTCTTGCGCGGTTCGATGGCCTCTTCGGTAAATGTCGTCACGGCGTCGAAGCCCAGGAAACAGTAGGCGGCGATGGCCGCTCCGGCCGTCACTCCCCCGAAGCTCGCCCCGACCCCGGCGAACGGGCTCGCGCTGACCAACCCACCCGCCCCGCCGCTGCGGAAGACGGAGGCGACCGACAGTGCCACAAACAACACGATGACCAGCAGTTGGAACGCCATCAGCAGATAGTTGGCCTTGTCGGCCACCTTGATGCCGACGACGTTGAGGACGGTGGTGATCAGGATGAACCCGAGCACCCACACCCAGCCGGGCACGCCGGGGAACTGCGCTTCGAGATACGCCGCCCCGATCAGCCAGATGACCATGGGCAGGAACAGGTAGTCCAGCAACACCGCCCAGCCGGTGAGGAAGCCGACACGCGGTTCGATGGTGCGGCGCACGTAGGTGTACGCCGATCCCGACACCGGATATGCGGCAGCCATCCGGCCGTAGCTGGAGGCGGTGAACAGCATGGCGGTCAACGCGATCAGGTAGGCCGACGCGGACGCCCCGGCGGTCGCGGCAGCGACCACGCCGAAGATGCCGAGCACGATCAGTGGCGTCATGTACGCCAGACCGAACAACACCAGTGAACGCAACCCGAGGGCTCGCACCAAGGTCGTGGGCCCGCTGGAGTCGCGTGTCATTGCGGTGTGCCTTTCGCTGAGGGGGACCAACGCTGCGGATCGATGTGCCCGTCGTACAGCGGAAGTGGTATCGGGCGGTCCGACGGCCCGAACTGATTCCACATCCGGTTGGTGCCGGCGGTACCGCGCTCGCGGATCGCGGCGACCGCTCCGAAATCGATGCGCTGGCTCAGCACGCCGGCTGCGGCATCGGAACGCTCTTGGAGCACAGCACCTTCCGGGTCGACGATGATGCTGCGCCCCTTGCCCACCGGACCGGCGCAGTTGACGCTCACCGTGAACACCTGGTTCACAATCGAATTCGCTCGGGCCAGCACCAGTTCCTGGTCGCGGTCCGCGCTGGTGGTCTTGACGATGTTCACGATCACCTCGGCTCCCATCCAAGCCAGGTGGCGGCTGACCTCGGGGAACCACGCGTCGTAGCAGATGGACAGTCCCAGCCGGCCCACGTCGGGGAGGTCGACGGTCACGAATGTCTCCCCCGGCGCGTACTTCTCGAACGGCCGCCAGGGGAAGATCTTGCGGTAGGACGCGGCGAGTCGTCCGTCGGGAGCGAAAACCACTGCGGTGTTGAATATCTCGCCGTTCTCGCCGAGCTCGCACACCGAGCCGGGAATCAGCCAGGCATCGGCGGTGCGAGCCACCTCGCCGAGAGCCGAGATGAGCGGACCGTCCAGCGGTTCGGCCGCGGCTGCCAGAAGGTCGGGATCCTCGGTACCGAACAGGTGGATCTCGGGATACACGATCAGCGCCGGGCCCGACACGGCCTTGCGCACCCGCAGCACATCGCCCGCGAACTGGGCGACCGTGTCGTCCCGGCCGAACGCCGGCAGGCCTGCCGCGTCCAACGGGGCCGCCTGGACAGCAGCCACCGTGATCACACCGGACACCGGGAACCTCCGAGCAGTTAATCGCTCAGAACGAGCGAATTTAGTGAGCCGATATTAGTTCAGCGTGAACAAATATGGCAACAGCTCCCGTACCCTGAGTGCCATGACGTTGCAGGTCGGTGACGCGCATCCGGCGCTCAGCGCCCCTGCGGTTGCCGGCATCACCCGCCTCAGCGCGGCCGACACCGTGCGGGCCCGCCTCGAACTGGCCATGGAACTGGACCTGATGGCCCGTGGGGAACGGTTGCCCGCCGAACCCGACATCGCCCAGGCCCTCGACGTCAGTGTCGCCACCGTCCGCCGGGCCCTTCAGGCGATGGCCGATGACGGCCTGGTGATCCGCCGCCGCGGTCGTGCCGGCGGGACATTCGTGGCCCGCGGCGGTCCGGCTGTCGCTGCCGACTCAGACGGTCCGTCCGCGACCTACCGGGCCGACGCCGCGGAGGTGCATCGCCTCATCGACCTGCGTGCGCTGGCCGAGGACGCGCTCAGTGCCGCCGCGGCGCACGCCGCCACCGACGAGCAACTCGATGAACTCGCGGCGATCGTCGCCGAGGCGGATGCCACCACCGATTGGACCAGCTTTCACCACGCCGATCAGCGATTCCACGAATCAGTGGCTGCGGCAAGCGGTCTCGGCTGGGCGATGAAGACCTACTGCGATGTGCTGCACGGGCTGTACCGCTACTTCATCCCCTACCCGATTGCCTACCTGCATCAGTCCAACCTCGAGCATGCCCAACTCGTAGAGGCATTGCGACAACGCGACAGCCGGTCGGCGTCGGAGATCGCGCGCAATCACGTGCTGTCGCTGCACAAGACGATGTATGTCGGCTTGTCGCGGCCGGGGAGCGCGGGCGGCTAGCTCCGCCCCACGCGCTCTTCGACAGTGGTGGGCACCGGACCGGCCACCTCGCGCGGCGCCTTCGACGTCTGCCAAGCCCGCACCACCAGCGCCGCCCACAGCACCACGATCAACGTGTAAACACCGGTGGACCACGGCCAGTGCACACCGAAGTAGTGCAGCAGCTTCTGGCTGTTGGTCAGCAGGATGACGCCGCCGACCGCGGTACCGAGCAGGGCTGGGTTGACGCGGCTGACCAGCCAGGCGGCGAAAGGCGCGGCGATCACACCACCGACCATCAGCCCGAGGACCACCGGCCAGTTCTCCAGGAACTCCTGGCGCAGCCCGATCAGGAAGCCGATCGATGCCGACACCGACACCAGGAACTCGGAGGCGCTCACCGAGCCGATCACGGTCCGGGGCGCGGTCTTGCCCTGCGAGAGCAGCGTGCTGGTGGTCACCGGCCCCCAGCCGCCGCCGCCGGAGGCGTCGATGAAACCACCGAACAGACCCAGCGGAGCGAGAAACTTGGCGCTGTGGCTGGTGCCGTGTTGTCCGAGGCTCAGCGGAGTGCCCAGCGAGAACCGCAACAACACATACAGGCCGATGGCCAGCAGGATTCCGGCCATGAGCGGCGCGGCGGATTCCGTCGACAGTGACGACAGCACCGTGGCGCCGAGGAACGCGCCGACCGCACCGGGAATGCCGAGCTTGGCGACCATCGGCCAATCGATGTTCTTGAAGCGCCAGTGCGATACCGCCGATGCCAGCGTGGTACCGACCTCGGCCAAGTGCACTGCGGCGCTCGCCTGCGCCGACGCCACTCCGCTGAGCACCAGCAGGGTGGACGCAGTGACACCGAAGGCCATGCCGAGTGCGCCGTCGACGAGTTGGGCGCCGACGCCGACGAGCGTGAAGATCAGTAGCGACCGCATGGGTTCGGCTGCTTTCGATTAACGGTCGCGGGCGACCTGATGGGATTGACGGCGCGGATCAGCGGCGCGCGCGACACCACTCGTCGAAAGCCATCAGCCGCCGCGAGGGCCAGAACGGCTCCAGCGCAGCCAAAGCAGACGGTGCGGTGCGGTAAGCGCCTTCAGCCACCGGTTGCCCCTTCTGCTCGACGGTTTCCGTGACTTTACCGCAGCGTCCCTAGACCGTGAGCAAGCGGTACAGCCCGATGAGCCCCACCACCACGATCACGGCGCGCAACGCGTTCGGCGACAGCCGACGGCCGTAGTGGGCGCCGAGGAATCCGCCGATCAACGAGCCGACCGCGATCAGGCCGGCCGCTTCCCAGCTGATCCGGTCGAAGGCGACGATCGTGTACGCCAGCGCCGCCACGATGTTGACCAACAACGACAGCAGGTTCTTGGCGGCGTTCATCCGCTGGATCGACTCGGGAAGCAACGCGCCCATCACCGCGATCAGCAGGATGCCCTGCGCGGCGGTGAAGTAGCCGCCGTAGATGCCGACCGCGAAGGTGCCGATCACGAGAATGGCCATCTGACGTTGGCTGACATGGTCGGCGGACTGCCCACTCGCCTCGGCGCGTTGCCGCGCCCACGCCTGAATCCGCGGGCCGACCACGACCAGGACCAGCGCCAGGATCAGCAGCACCGGCACCACCGTGACGAACACCTTCTCCGGCAGGTGCAGCAGCAGCCAGGAGCCCAACCCGGCGCCGATCAGCGAGCCGGGGATCTGCCAGCGCAGTCGCTTCCACTGGCCCCGCAGCTCACGCCGATAGCCCCAGGTGCTCGATACGCCGCCGGCAACCAACCCGATGGCATTCGACATCGTCGAAGTGACCGGCGGGTACCCCAGCGCCACCAGGGTGGGAAAGGTGATCAGCGTGCCGGACCCGACGACGGCATTGATCGCGCCCGCTCCGACACCGGCCAGCGCGATCAGGATCATGTGGGTGACGGACACTCGGGCCACCTTATCGGTCCGAGTTGTGTGCGCTGAGTAACGCCAGCCGTTACCAAACGCACCGAAATCGCGGGCTAGCGGCGCTTCGGTGCGCCCCGCTTCTCGCGCACCCGCACGTTGACCCGCACCGGGCTGCCCTCGAAGCCGAACGTCTCCCGCAGCCGGCGTTCCAGGAACCGCCGGTAGCCGGCCTCCAGGAACCCGGAGGTGAACAGCACGAACGTCGGCGGCCGGGTGGCCGCCTGGGTGGCGAACAGGATCTTGGGTTGCTTGCCACCACGCACCGGCGGCGGCGTCGCGGCCACCACCTCTTTGAGGAAGGTGTTGAGCTGACCGGTGGAGATCCGCTTGTCCCAGGAGGCCAGTGACGTCTCCAGGGCGGGCACCAGCTTCTGCACGGCCCGGCCGGTCATGGCCGAGATGTTGACCCGCGGCGCCCACTGCACCTGCACCAGTTCGCGGTCGATCTCCTTGTCCAGCAGGTACCGTCGGTCCTCGTCGACCAGATCCCATTTGTTGAACGCGATGACCAGCGCCCGCCCGGCCTCGATGACCATCGACAGCACCCGCAGATCCTGCTCGGTCAGTGGCTGGGAGGCATCGATCAGCATGATCGCCACTTCGGCGGCATCGATCGCGCCATGGGTGCGGATCGAGGCGTAGAACTCGTGCCCGCTGGCCTGCCCGACCTTGCGGCGCAGCCCGGCGGTGTCGACGAAACGCCAAGTCTTGCCGCCCAATTCGATGAGTGAATCGACCGGGTCCACCGTGGTGCCGGCGACATCGTGCACCACCGAGCGTTCGTCACCGGCCAACCGGTTCAGCAGCGAGCTCTTGCCCACGTTGGGCTTACCGACGAGTGCCACTCGGCGCGGTCCGCCGCCACCGGTGCCGCCCACCTCGGAGACCTCGGGCAGCT
The DNA here is from genome assembly GCF_001954135.1 of Mycobacterium sp. GA-1841. Lineage (GTDB taxonomy): Bacteria > Actinomycetota > Actinomycetes > Mycobacteriales > Mycobacteriaceae > Mycobacterium. Next base: position 80,201 of record NZ_MBEQ01000003.1, read on the forward strand.
TCTCCATCACCACGTCGAGCAGATCGGCCACGCCGCGACCGTGCATGGCACTGATCGAGTGAGGTTCGCCGATGCCCAGTGACCACAGTGCCGCGGCGTCGGCCTCCCCGCGTTGGGTGTCGACCTTGTTGGCGGCCAGGAAAACCGGCTTGCCCGACTTGCGCAGCATCCGGGCTGCGGCCTCGTCGGCCGACGTCGCACCGACCACCGCGTCGACCACCAGGATGATCGCGTCGGCGGTGCGCATCGCCACCAGCGCCTGATCGGCGACCAGTTGCTGCAAGCCCTTGGCGTCGGGTTCCCAGCCGCCGGTGTCCTGCACCATGAACCGGCGGCCCAGCCAGTTGGCGTCGTAGGACACCCGGTCCCGGGTCACCCCGGGGATGTCTTGTACGACGGCTTCGCGGCGGCCCAGGATCCGGTTGACCAGAGTCGATTTGCCGACGTTGGGGCGGCCGACGACGGCCAGCACCGGTGGGGGCGCCGCCGCCTCCTCAAGAACCTCGGCGACCTCGTCGCTGAGTTCCCAGTCGCTCTCGTCCGACCAGGTGCCGTCTCCGTCCGAGGCGCTCATCGCCGTACCCCCGCATGCTGGGTCACCAGGTCGAGAAGGTGTGCCACGACCTGTGTTTGGTTCATGTCGCTGGTGTCGACCACCAGCGCGTCCTCGGCTGCCCGCAGCGGTGACACCGCCCTGGTCGAATCCAGGTGGTCCCGCCGCTGCACGTCGGCCAGCACCGTCGGGTAGTCGTCGGGCAGACCGTTGGCGACATTCTGGGCGTTGCGACGCCGGGCCCGCTCCTCGGCCGAGGCGGTGAGGAAGATCTTGACGTCGGCCTTGGGCAGCACCACGGTTCCGATGTCACGGCCTTCGACCACCACACGTCCACCCGAGGCGGCCAACTCACGTTGCAGGTCGACCAGCCGGGCCCGCACCTCGGGCACCGCGGACACCGCGGACACCGCACGGGTCACCTCGTCGCCACGGATCTCGGCCGAAACGTCCTCGCCGGCCAGGTAAGCACGGTCCTCACCTGGATCCGAACCGACGCCGATTGCCGCCCCGGCCGCCGCCGCGGCAATGGCCTTGGGGTCGTCGAGACCCGCTCCGGCCCGCAATACCGCCAAGGTGGCGATCCGGTACATCGCCCCGGTATCCAGGTAGCACGCGCCGAGGGCTTTCGCCAAACCTCTTGACACCGAAGACTTTCCGGTCCCGGCCGGCCCGTCGACGGCCACCAGCAGAGATCCGCTCACATTCCCACCGCCTGATAAAGCTCGCCGATTTCCTTGCGGCTGAGCGCCCTGATGCTGCCCGGGCGCTGGTCGCCCAGCGCCACCGAGCCGATGTCGGTGCGGACCAGTTCCTGCACCGGGAAATCCACCGCGGCCAGCATCCGTCGCACGATGCGGTTGCGGCCCTCGTGCAGGGTCACCTTCACCAGAGTCTTACCCGGGACGGTGTCCACCACCGCGAAGTCGTCGACATGGGCTGGGCCGTCCTCCAATTCGACGCCGGCGCGCAACTTCTTGCCGAGCCCGCGGGGCACCGTGCCGATCACCGTGGCCACATAGGTTTTCGGGATCTCGTAGGACGGATGCATCAACCGGTGTGCGAGTTCGCCGTCGTTGGTCAGCAGCAGCAGACCCTCGGTGTCCGCGTCGAGCCGGCCCACGTGGAACAGTTTCTTGTTGCCCCGGACCCGATGCTCCACCAGGTCTCCGACGCAGGGCCGGCCCCGCTCGTCGGACATCGTCGACAGCATGCCGCGCGGCTTGTTGATCGCCAGGTACACCAAGGTCTCGTCGATTACCACGCGGGAACCGTCCACCCGGATCTCGGCGACCGCTGGGTCCACGCGGGTACCCAGCTCGGTCACCAGCCGCCCGTCCACCTCGACGCGGCCATCGGTGATCATCCGTTCGGCCACCCGCCGTGAGGCAATTCCGGCTTGGGACAGCACTTTCTGCAGTCGCACGCCTTCTTCAGCCATATCAGTCCTTGTCCACATCGAAGGCCAGCGGCTGATTAGGGCCGGGTGAGCCACCATTGAGTTTCGCGAAACGCGGTTCGTCACCGAGTGATTCGCTCAGGTCGTCGATCACGTCCACATCGGGCAGCAGCGGCGCGATGTCGGGCAGGTCGGCCAGCGAGGTCAAACCGAGCCGTTCCAGGAACAGCTCGGTGGTGGCGAACGTCGCCGCACCCGAATCCGGATCGGTGCCGGCCTCGGTGATCAGTCCTCGCGCCAGCAGCGTACGCATCACCGCGTCCACGTTGACGCCGCGCACCGCGCTCACCCGTGCCCGGGTGACCGGCTGACGGTACGCCACCACGGCCAGAGTCTCCAACGCGGCGCGGGTCAGCTTGGACCGGGCGCCGTCGAGCAGCAGCCGCTCGACATACGGGGCGTAGCGGGCTCGGGTGTACATCCGCCAGCCGCCCGCCGCCTCACGCAGGTCGATGCCGCTGTCGCGGGCCGCAAACTCTTCAGCCATCAGGCGCAGCTTGGCCATCACCCGATAGGCGGGCTGTTCGGTGGCCGAGGCCAGTTGGTCGACGGTCACCGGCGTGTCCACCACCAGCAACAGGGCTTCGAGCACAGCGCCGAGCTCACCGTCGTCGAGTTCACTTTCCTCGAGATCGAGCTCGGGAACCGTCGCCACATCGATGCCCAGGTCATCTCCGACCGGGTTCAGCTCACCCGGGGCATCGTCGGACTGAACTCCGGAACCGGAGATCTCGTCAGTCATGGTTAATCAGTTCTCGCTATTCTTCCGCATCAGCGGTGGCCAGATGTTCGCTGGTCGGCCGATCTCCGGTCCACGAAACCTGGAGCATTCCAAGCGGTTCTGGTTGCTCGAATGCTACCGCCTTGGCCCGGAACAGTTCGAGCAGCGCCAGGAAGCGCCCGACGATCTGGAGGCCGTCGGTGCATTCGGCCACCAACTCGGCGAAGGTCGCCCATTCGCCGATTCCCCGCTGTTCGAGCAGCGCAATGATCCGATGGGCCTGCTCGGGCACCGACACCTTGGGCGCGTGGATGTGGTCGATGCCGACGGTGGGCACCGGACGTGGGGTGAATGCCGCGGCCGCGATCTCGGCGAACTTGCCGGCGTCCACGCCCAGCATCACCTCGGGCAGCAGGTCCGAGTACCGGTCTTCCAACGACACCGCGCGCGGGTAGCTGCGCAGCGCCGCGGCCTCCAATTCGGCGAACATCAACGCGACGTTCTTGAACGCCCGGTACTGCAGCAGCCGCGCGAACAACAGGTCGCGGACCTCGAGCAGAGCGAGATCCTCTTCGTCGTGCACCTCGCCCGCGGGCAGCAGGCGGGCCGCCTTCAGGTCCAGCAGGGTGGCCGCGATCACCAGGAACGTCGTGGTCTCGTCGAGTTCCAGCCGGGCGCCGATCTCCTTGGTGTAGGCGATGAAATCGTCGGTGACCTGGTGCAGCGCCACCTCGGTGACATCGAGGCGATGCGCGAAGATCAGCTGCAGCAGCAGGTCGAACGGTCCCTCGAAGTTGGTCAGTCGGACCTGGAAGCGGTTCTGCTGCTCGCTCGTCTCCCCCGGGCTCGCCGCGTCGGCACCATCGGTGGCCGGGGTGTTCAGGACATCGTTCACGCGCCGAACCGGTCGATGACTTCGCGGGCCAGCGATCGGTAGGCCACCGCGCCACCCGACTTGGGCGCCCAGGTGGTGATCGGCTCGCCGGCCACGCTGGTCTCCGGGAAGCGCACGGTCCGGGTGATCACGGTGTCGAACACGAGGTCGCCGAACCGCTCCACGACCCGGGCCATGACCTCGCGCGCGTTCACGGTGCGCGGGTCGTAGCGCGTCACCAGGATGCCGCTGATCGCCAGCTTGGGGTTGAGCCGGTCGTGCACCTTGGCGACGGTGTCAGTCAGCAGCGCCAGGCCGCGTAGCGAGAAGTATTCACACTCGGTCGGGATGATCACCCCGTCGGCGCACGCCAGTCCGTTGACGGTCAGCAGACCGAGCGAGGGCTGGCAGTCGATCAGCACGTAGTCGTAGCGGTCCAGCACCGGGTACAGCGCCCGGGCCAGCGACTGCTCCCGACCGACCTCGTTGACCAGCTGGATCTCGGCGGCCGACAGATCGATGTTGCTGGGCACCAGGTCCAGGCCGCTGACGCGGGTCTTGATCAACACCTGGTCGATCGACACCCGCGGTTCGACCAGCAGGTTGTGCACGGTGTGGTCGAGTTCGTAGTGCGGCACGCCCAACCCGGCCGACAGCGCGCCTTGCGGGTCCAGGTCCACCAGCAGCACCCGCCGGCCGTATTCGGCCAGGCTGGCGCCCAGGTTGATGGTCGAGGTGGTCTTGCCGACCCCGCCCTTCTGGTTGCACATCGCGATGACCTTGGCCGGGCCGTGGGTCGAGCGTGGCTGGGGTTCGGGGATGTCTCGCGGTGGCCGCCCGGTCAGACCGAGCTCAGGCCCGTTGTGCTCGAACAGGCCGTCGTGTCCGCCGCCGTCATTCATACCCCACCCCTGGTCAGGCATCCCGCAGTCTCGGCGCACATCCCGGCAAGTTTAACGTCGGCGGGCTGCCAGGACGGGCAGACCCGCGGGCAATCGGTGCATATGGTGTGCGTCATGAGTCTCAAGCAGCGACTGCCGCTGTTGCGCTGGTCGTTCATCCGGATGGGAATCGGCGCCAGACACTTCGCCCGCACCGGGCAGTGGGGCGACGGGCGGGAGGCTGCGGCCGCCGACTACGTCGTGGCCAACGCCCGCGCGGGCGATCTCGACGACGTGCTCGCCACCATCGACCGATTCGCCTATGAGAAGTCGTTTCTGATCAACGTCGGTGACGAGAAGGGCGCGTTGCTCGATGCCGCGGTCACCAGGGCCGATCCCCGGCTGGCCCTGGAGTTGGGCACCTATTGCGGGTACGGGGCGATGCGCATCGCCCGGGCCGCCCCGGACGCCCGGGTGTTCTCGGTCGAGTTCTCCCCCACCAACGCCGACATCGCGCGACGCATCTGGACGCACGCCGGGGTGGCCGACCGGATCACCTGCGTCGTCGGGACGGTGGGCGACGGCGGCGCCACACTGGATACATTGTCCGCCAACGGTTTTGAATCCGGTGGGTTGGATTTCGTGTTCCTCGACCACGACAAGAACGCGTATCTGACCGATCTACAGAGCCTGCTCGACCGCACGTGGCTGCACCGCGGTTCGATCGTGGTGGCCGACAACGTGAAGCTGCCGGGCGCACCGAAGTATCTGGCCTACATGCGTGAGCAACAGGGCAGGCTCTGGGACACCGTCCATCACAAGACCCATGCCGAGTACCAGAGCCTGCTGCCGGATCTGGTGCTGGAGTCGCGGTACCTGGGCGGTTAACGCGCCCTGGGGTGTGCGCCCGCCCAGACCTCTCGCAGGGTGTGGACGGTGACCATGGTGTAGATCTGCGTGGTGGTCACCGAAGCGTGCCCCAACAGTTCCTGCACGACGCGGACGTCGGCGCCGCCGTCGAGCAGGTGGGTGGCGAAGGAGTGCCGCAGGGTGTGCGGAGACACTGCCGAGGTGATCCCGGCCCGCTCGGCCGCATCCTGCAGCACCTGCCAGGCGCTCTGCCGGGACAACCGCCCGCCTCGGGCATTGAGAAAGATCGCTGGAGTTCCCCGCCCGCGTCGGGCCAGATCGGGACGACCCCGCACCAGGTAGGCGTCCAGCGCACTCACCGCGGGGCGGCCGATGGGCACGAGGCGCTGCTTGCCGCCTTTGCCGTGCAGCAGCACCGAGCGCGCCTGGGTGTCGATGTCGTCGACGTCGAGGCCGACGGCTTCGGAGATACGCGCGCCGGTGGAGTACAGAAGTTCCAGAAGCGCCCGGTTGCGCAAGGTCAGCGGACCGTCGGCCTCGCTGTCCCCGCCGGCGGCCTCCAGTAGCGCGAGCACTTCGTCGAGGCTGAGGCTCTTGGGCAGCCGGCGGCTCGGGGTGGGCGGTTTGACGCCGCGCGCGACGTCGAGTTCGGTCATGCCCTCGGCCGTCGCAAACCGGTGCAACCCGCGGACCGCGACCACCGCCCTGGCCGCCGACACCGCCGACAGTGCGGCCACACCGGCGTCCGGGTCACCGCGACGCAGCGCGATGAGGAAGTCGCTGACGTCGGTCTCGTTCACCTTGGCCAGGTCGTCGATTCCACGCTGGGTCAGGTGTTCGGAGTAACGCCGCAGATCGCGCCGGTACGAGCTCAAGGTGTTGGCCGCCACCCCGCGCTCGATCGTCAGATGATCGAGGTAGCCCTGGAGTTGGTCGTCGAGGGCCGGGCGCAGGGGTGACGGGGTTGTCATTGCCGGCCTTTGCGCCGCCCGAATGCTGTGGGCCGATCGGTCCACGGGGCCTCGACCGTTCGCAGCGTGTCCACGTCGGGCATGGCGTGCGCCGCCAGGATTCCCGCCACCGCAATCGAGTTCACGATCTCACCGGTGAAGACCCGGTGCACCGCCTCGTCCAGCGGCACCCGATCGACGACCATGTCGGCTTCCTCGTGCTCGGATTCGGGGCGATCGACATCGGTCAGCCCGGTGGCCAGGAAGACCCGCACCCCCTCGTCGGAGAAACCGGGGCTGGACACCAGGTCCACCAACACATGCCAGTGCGCGGCGGCCAGGCCGACCTCCTCCTCCAGTTCGCGGGCCGCGGTCACCTCGGGCCGTTCACCACCGAGGTCGAGCAGTCCGGCGGGCAGTTCCCAGAGCCGACGGCCCACCGGGTGGCGGTACTGGTACACCAGGACCACGTTGCCGTCGTCGTCGAGCGCGACCACCGCCACCGCGCCGAAGTGTTCCACCACCTCGCGTCGCGCCGAACCGTCGTTCGGCATGCTGACCTCGTCGGCTCGCAACGCCAAAATGCTTCCGACGTAGACGGTTTCGCTGGACACCGTGGTGAAGTCGTGCTCCGATTCGACGCCGCGTTCAGCCAAGGGAAGCGCTTTCGGCTTCCTCGGCAACGCCGTCGGCGTCCCCGGCTTCTCCGGTGTCCTCGGTGAAATGCTCGGGAAGGTCCATGCCCGGCAGCCGCTCCTCGGCCTTGTAGGCCAACGCCGCCCCGATGAACGCCGCGAACAGCGGGTGTGGCCGGGTCGGCCGGCTCTTGAGCTCGGGGTGGGCCTGGGTGCCGACCAGGAACGGGTGGGTCTTCGCGTCGTACTCCACGAACTCCACGAGGTGTCCGTCCGGCGAGGTGCCGCTGAACTTCAACCCGCTCTTGGCGATCCGGTCTCTATAGGCGTTGTTGACCTCGTAGCGGTGCCGGTGCCGCTCGGACACCTCGGTGGCCTGATAGGCCTGCGCCACAATCGATCCGGCCTCCAGCACGGCCGGGTAGGCGCCCAGGCGCATGGTGCCGCCCAGATCGGCTTCACCGGCGACGGCATCTTCCTGATCAGCCATCGTCGAGATCACCGGATCGGGGGTCGACGGATCGAACTCGGCGGAGTTGGCGCCGGTGATCCCGACCGACCGGGCCGCCTCGATCACGATGCACTGCAGACCCAGACACAACCCCAGGACCGGAAGCCCACGCTTGCGGGCAAAGGAGATCGCTCCGAGCTTGCCCTCGATGCCGCGGATGCCGAACCCGCCGGGGATGAGCACCCCATCGACGTCGGCCAGTGCGGCGGCGGCACCGTTCTCGGTCTCGCAGTCATCCGAGGCCACCCAGCGGATCTCCACCTTGGACCGGTGCTTGAAGCCGCCGGCCCGCAGCGCCTCGGCCACTGAGAGGTAGGCATCGGACAGGTCGATGTACTTGCCCACCAAGGCAATCCGGACCGTCTCCTGCGGCTCGTGCACGCGGCGAAGCAGATCGTCCCACTCGGTCCAGTCGACGTCGCGGAACGGCAGGTTGAGCCGGCGCACCACGTAGGCGTCGAGCTCCTCACGGTGCAGCACCTTGGGGATGTCGTAGATCGAGGGCGCATCCGGGGTGGAGATCACCCCGTCGATGTCGACGTCGCACATCAGGGCGATCTTGTTCTTCAGCGGCTCGGGGACATCGCGGTCGCACCGCAGGATCAACGCGTCGGGGGTGATGCCGATGCTGCGCAGCGCGGCCACCGAATGTTGCGTCGGCTTGGTCTTGAGCTCGCCGGACGGCGCGAGGTACGGCACCAGCGACACGTGCAGGAAGAAACAGTTGTCCCGGCCCACCTCATGACGCACCTGACGGGCGGCCTCGAGGAACGGCAGCGACTCGATATCGCCCACGGTGCCGCCGATCTCGGTGATCACGATGTCGGGCCGGTGCCCGGCCGTGTCCGGTTCGGCCATCGCCAGGATGCGACTCTTGATCTCGTCGGTGATGTGCGGAATCACCTGCACGGTGTCGCCCAGATACTCGCCACGACGTTCCTTGGCGATCACCGAGGAGTACACCTGGCCCGTGGTCACGTTGGCGGATTGCGACAAATCGCGGTCCAGGAACCGCTCGTAATGGCCGACGTCGAGGTCCGTCTCGGCGCCGTCCTCGGTGACGAACACCTCACCGTGCTGAAACGGGTTCATGGTGCCGGGATCGACGTTCAGATAGGGGTCGAGCTTCTGCATTGTCACCTGCAGTCCCCGCGCGGTCAGCAGTTGACCGAGGCTCGAGGCCGTCAACCCCTTACCGAGTGAAGACGCCACGCCACCGGTGACGAAGAGGTGTTTGGTGGCGGTTTGCGGGTGCTTGCGTAAGGCGGGCAAAAGCATCCTCCGTGACGACGGGCAGGGAATCAATAAACCAGCTGTGGCCTGCCGACCCACGGAAGTTCACCTTAACACTGACGGCGACAAGTCGTCGCTGGCGCGCCGCGTGCGCTATTGCGGGATGGTCACCGACGTCGCGCCCTGCCCGGTTCCGTACTTCCCGGGTTTCCCTCCGCCCACCAGGTCGCTCAGCGCGAGTACTGCGGTGAGCTGCCCGGCGCTGGCATCGACGTCGTCGACGGTGCTGACCGCTGCCGTCAGTCCGGCATCGGACCTGGTCACGGCGACCGGCCCGGTGCCCGACGCCGAGCCGGAGCGGCCCACCAACACCGTCCCGGCGCCGTGGGGCGCCAAACCGGCGGCGAACCGGGCCACGGTGGCACCGCGGTTGCCGCCGTCGTCACCGAGCCCGCCACCGGTCACGATCAGCGCTGCATCGGCTGCCGGCATGTGCTGATCGTCATAGCTGAGGAACCCGGTGTCGCGTAGCGCGGCGAGCACGGTCTGGCGGGCCATGTCATCCACGGGCGCGGCGGCCGGATTCTTGTCGATCAGCAGGGTGATGCCCAGCAGGTCACCCGCTTGGGAACCTTGGTCCACCGCCGCGGTGCTCAGCTGCTTGCCCGCCGGAACGATCGGCGAGTTGACCACCGAGAGCAGTTTGTCGGCCGAGTTGGCTTCGACGAACTCACTCGTGAGTCCGATCGTCCCGGTCACCCGTCCGCCGGCCTGGCCGACGAACCGGGACATGGCGTCGACATCGCCGTCGTCGGCGTCAGGTGTGCGAAACACCACCACCGATTTGTCCTTCAACGCCTCGCGCACGATTCTCGGCGCCATCTGCGCGTCGAATTTCCCAGCGGCGTTGAGCTTTTCGTTCAGCGCGTTCTTCCCGTCGGTGAGCGTGTCGATCTGATGCTGCAGGTCCAACTTGTCGTCTCGAAGACCCGACAGCACGGTGTTGGACAGCAAGCCCGATCCCAGGGCCACCCCGATGGCAAGGGCCAGGAACACCGCCGCCAACGAAATCGCATGGGCACGTAACGTGATCACAGCTCACCCGCCACTTGAGCTGACCAGGCCCTGCACCCAGAGCGTGAAGCGGTTCCAGTAGTCGACCACCCAGTCGATCACCGCGCTGTCGGCGCGCGAAACCCACAGCGCGACAACGACGGCCACCAGCATGGCCAGTACCAGCAAGGCGATCGCCCCACCGGAGACCCGGCTGCGGTACAGGGTGGCCACCGCCTTGGCGTCGACGAGTTTCTCGCCGACCTTCAAGCGGGTCAGGAACGTCGACGGGTTGCTGCGTTGGCGCGAGCGGTCGAAGAACTCCTCGATGGAGGCAGTGTGCCCGGCGGTGACGATCAGCGACGCACCGTGGTGGTCACACAGCAGCAAGGCCAGGTCCGCCGCCGATCCGGCAGCCGGGAACGTCATCGCGCCGACGCCCAGATCCTGGATGCGCTCGAGGCCGGCGGCGTGGCCGTCGGCGTCGGCCGGCAACACCACCTGGGCACCGCAGCGCAGCACCTCGACGCTCATCTTGTCCGGGTCACCGACGATCAACGCCGGACGGTATCCGGCCTTGCGCAGCACGTCTGCGCCGACGCCGACGCCGACCAGTACCGGCTGGTACTCCTTGATGAACGGCTTGAGCGCCCGCAGATCCTCGGCGGCGTTGGGCTCCTCGGCCACGATCACCACATGCCTGCGGTGCAGGTCCACGTCGATGTTCGGGATCCCGATGCCGTCGATGAGCAGCGGACTCTCACTGCGGATGAACTCGATGGTGTTGCCGGCAAAGGCTTCCAGGTGTGCCACGAGGCCGCTCTTGGCGTCGTGCATCAACTCGTGGATCTCTTGGTCGTTACGCTCGGTGCCGAGCGCGATGCGCCGATCCCCGGAGTAGACGCCGCCGTTGTGCAGGCGGACCCGGGCCCCGTCTTTGACCTTCTTGAAGATGTCCGGGCCGGCTTCGTCGATCAGCACCACGCCGTTGGCGACGAGAACCTCGGGCCCGAGGTTCGGGTAGCGGCCGGAGATCGACGGGGAGGCGTTGACGACGCCGGCGATCTGCGCCTCGACCAGCGCGTCGGCGGTGATCCGGTCCAGGTCCTGGGCGTCGAGCACCACGATGTCGCCGGGGCCGACACGGCGCAGCAGCCGATCGATGTCGCGGTCCACCCGGGCAGTGCCGGTGACTCCCGGACGCGAACTGGCATGGCGGGTCAGCAGCGTGGACATCTTCATGGGCCGATTCTGTCGGGGATCGCCGGTCAGACGGCGGAGGCGCGCCGTAACACCAGCCTCAGAAGTCGTCTTTAGTCACATCAGTAACAGCCGCGCGGTCTCGGTACGACATCGAACCCGGATCCGAAAAGTGGCGCTACGGAGCGCTGCGCTCCTGCTGAGCGGCCTCCAGCAACTCCCTGGCATGCGCCCGGCCGCTGTCCGACTCCCCCAACCCGGCCAACATGCGAGCCAGCTCGGCGACCCGGTCCTCGTCCTCGATGCGCCGCACGCCGCTGGACTTGGCGCGACCGTTGCCGCTGTCGACCACCAGGTGCGCATCCGCATACGCCGCGACCTGAGGCAGGTGCGTCACCACGATCACCTGATGGGTGCGGGCCAGCCGGGCCAGCCGACGGCCGATCTGTACCGCGGCCCGCCCGCCGACCCCGGCATCGACCTCGTCGAACACCATCGTGGTGCCCGCGGTCGACGCCGACAGCACGACCTCCAACGCCAGCATCACGCGGGAGAGCTCACCGCCGGAGGCGCTCTTGGCCAGCGGCAGCACATCAGCCCCCCGGTGCGCGGTGAACCCGAACTCGACCGCGTCGACCCCGTCGTGACCGGCGTGCAGCACCGCACCATCGGGCATGGTCAGTGGCGCCGAGTCATCGGCGCGTGCCGCCATCGGGGCGACGCCGATCGTGAACACCGCGTTGGCCATGGCCAGCCCGGCCAACTCCGCGGTGACCGCCTTCGCCAGGCCCTTGGCCGCCCGGGTCCGGGCCTTGGTGAGGTCTGCGGCCGCCGTGACCACCTGCGCCTCCAGCTCGGCAACCTTGCGGTCCAGCGCGGCCAGACTCTCCTCGGACACGTCGAGCTGAGCCAACCGGTCCGCGGCCTCACGTGACCACTCCAGTACCCCGTCGACGTCGGCGGCATACTTGCGGGTCAGCGTGCGCAGCTCAGCCTGACGCGCCAGTTTGGTCTCCAAAGTGCTGGCATCACTGGGCAATTCGGAAAGATAGTCTCCGAGCTCGCCGGAGACGTCGCCGATCACCGCCATCGCCTCGGCCAGACGTCCCGCCAGCGCCTGCAGCGCCGAATCGTCGGTGGCTTCCAGGGCCCCCTGCGCGCGCCCTACCCCGTCGGCCGCCGACATCGAATCGGGTGCCGGCTCGTCGAGCTCACCGGAAAGGGCCAGGCGAGCCGTCTGCGCGGCCTCCCGGAGCGCGTCGAGTTCCGAGAGCCGGCGGATGTCGGCGATGATCGCCTCGTCCTCACCGGGAAGTGGTGCGACGGCGTCGATCTCCTGGATCCCGAAGCTGAGCCGGTCAGCTTCCTGGGCGAGTTCCCGGGCGCGATGACGACGATCCGCCAGGTCCCGACGCGCGTCGAGCCACTCCTCGCGGATCCGGCGGTAGCGGATCAGCGGCTTGTCCACCTCGGCGAACCGGTCCAGCGCCGCCCGCTGTTCGTCGGGCCGCATCAATCGCAACTGGTCGTTCTGGCCATGCAAGGTCAACACCTGGGCGGTGAAGTTGCTCAACGACTTGGCCGGCACACTGCGCCCACCCAGGTACGCCCGCGATGGCCCGGTCCGGCTCACCGAGCGGGCCGCGATCACGCTGCCGTCGTCGTCACGTTCGGCACCGGAAGACTCCAGGATGTCCTCGACCCGAACCGATACGTCCTCGCCGAGTTCGCTTGTGCTGAAGCGGCCTTCGACGACGGCACGATCAGATCCCGACCGCACCCGGGTGGCGTCCGCACGGGCTCCGCCGAGCAGGTGCAGGCTGGTCACCACCATCGTCTTGCCGGTACCGGTCTCACCGGTCAACACGGTCAAGCCACGGTCGAATTCCGCGGTGGCGGCGCTGATCGCGCCCAACGACTCGATACGGATCTCTGACAGCACAGCGATCTACTGTCCCCGCCATCCGGTGACCGGCAGCCGGAACTTACGCACCAATCGATCAGTGAACGGGGCCGAGTCCAGCCGCACCCATTTCAGCGGCGTACCGCAGCGTGTCACCTCCAGGCGGCCACCGGCCGGCACCACCATCTCGCGCCGACCGTCGCAGAACACCAGGGCGTCATTGCCGCTCGCCTCGATCTCGATGGCGATACTGGCCGCCGGGCTCGTCACCATCGGCCGGGCGAACAGCGCGTGAGCGTTGTTGGGCACCACCAGGATCGCCTCCAGGTCCGGCCACAGCACCGGGCCGCCCGCGGAGAACGCGTAGGCCGTCGAGCCCGTCGGGGTGGACACCAGTACGCCGTCACAACCGAAGGACGAGACCGGGCGGCCGTCGACCTCCAGCACCACTCCGAGCACCCCGAGCCGGGGTCCTTTCTCCAGGCTGGCTTCGTTCAGTGCCCACCCGCGGTTCACCACGTCGGTACCCACCCGCACCACGACGTCGAGGGTCATCCGCTCCTCGATGCGATAGTCACGCTCGATGATGCGCTCGAGCACGTGGTCGATGGCCTCCGCCTCCGCCTCGGCCAGGAAGCCGATGCGGCCCAGATTGACCCCCACCACCGGGATCTCGACGTTGCGGGCGAGTTCGGCCGCGCGCAGGAAGGTCCCGTCGCCGCCCAGCACCAGCACGAGTTCACAGCCCTCGGCCGCCCGTTCCTCGGCGTCGACCACCTCGATGTCGACACCCAGCGCCCGCATGTCGTCGGGCGCCAGATGCAACGGGCCGCGGTCCACCGCCTCGGCCGAGAGCACTTTCAAGCCAATACCGTTGTCGCCGAGCACTTTCTCCACCCGGCGGGCGACCTCGGTCGCCTCGTCCCGGCCGGTGTGCACCACGAGCAGGATCGTGCGTTCAGACGTCATTGCGGGCCCTCCTCAACCGCCCGTCGCACTGCCTGTTCGAGCATGTCGCCCTCCAGTGCACGGTCGGTCCCGGTACGCAGGTGCAGAAAATATTCGACGTTGCCCGATGGACCCGGAAGCGGGCTGGCCGTCACATCGACAGCATGCCACTGCAATGTGGCCGCCTTGCGGGCAACCGTACACACGGCATCGACACGCAGTTCCGGGTCGGAGACCACACCGCCGGCGCCGACCCGGTCCTTGCCCACCTCGAACTGCGGTTTCACCATCGGAACGATATCGGCGTCGGGCGCGGCGCAGGTAGTCAGCGCCGGGAGCACGGTGGCCAGCGAGATGAACGACAGATCCGCGACGATCAGCTGCACCGGGCCACCGATCGCCTCGCACGTCAACTCCCGCACATTCGTGCGCTCCAGCACGTGCACGCGTTCGTCCGAGCGCAGCGACCAGGCCAACTGCCCGTATCCGACGTCGGCGGCGACCACTTCGGCGGCGCCCCGATCAAGCAGCACCTCGGTGAAACCTCCGGTCGACGCTCCGGCATCCAGGCAGCGCCGTCCCTCGACAGCGACGTCGAAAGCGTCGAGCGCACCGATCAGCTTGTGCGCTCCCCGGGACACCCAGCTGCGCTCTTCGGTGGCGAGCACCGTGATGTTGGTATCCGAGGCGACCGCGGTCGCCGGCTTCGCCGCGGGCATCCCGTCGATACGGACCCGCCCGGCCTCGATCAGCTCAGCGGCCTGCTGGCGGGACCGGGCCAACCCGCGTCGCACCAGCTCGGCATCAACACGAGCCCGCCGCGCCACCTGCGCTCACCTTCCGGTCGCCTGCGGTCCGCCCGGTTGACCCCTGTCGACGGATTCGAGGGCAGCCACGAGCAGATCGTGGGCCTGCTCCAGCCGCGCGGCCACCACATCGATGTCCGTGCGGTCGAGCGCCGAAGGGTCCACCGCGGGATCCGGCACGCCTGCCAACACTGCAGCGACCTGCGCGCGCAGCTCGTCGGGATCAGTAGTCATAGCGACACTCACGCTAGTCGATGACGCGCTGATCGACCGGCACCGACAGCAGCGACCATCGACCCAACGCCTCGCGCGCGGCGTCATCGCCGGCCGCCACGGTGACGGAGCCGTCGGACCCGGCGTTCCACACCGCATGCGCGGCTGCCCGCACCACCGACACGTCATCGTGGGGCTGCCGGCCGGTGGCATGCACGGTGACCGTCGCCGTGTCGATGTCGACCCGCCAGGCGTCCTGCGGTGCGATCCGCAGGGCCTCGGCCTCGGTGTGCAGTCCACGAAGATCGGCGGCCAGAAAGCCCGGACGCTCCCCCGCGGCCGCATGGACGACCTCAGGAGCGGTACTGACGCCGGTGAGCACCATCAGACTCGGCAATCCGGCGGCGACGGCGCCGGCGATATCGGTGTCGAGCCGGTCACCGACCACCAGTGGCGCGGTGAACGAACCCCGGCCCAGCGCGTCGTTCATCAACGTCGGTTGCGGCTTTCCGGCCACCAGCGGCTCCCGCCCGGTCGCCGCCCGCAATGCGGCCACCATCGAGCCGTTGCCCGGTAGCAGGCCGCGTTCCGTCGGCAGGGTCAGATCCACGTTGGCGGCCACCCACAACGCCCCGGCGCGGATTGCCAGCGCCGCCTCGGCCAGGTTCGGCCACGCGGTATCCGTGGAGTGTCCCTGCACCACAGCGACCGGGCCCTCGTCGAACGTCCGAACCGGACGCAGACCGACATTGCGTACCTCATCGGCAAGAGCCTCGGCCCCCACCACCAGAACTACCGAGTCCCCCGGCAGGTGCGCGGCAAGAAGGTGGGCCGCGCTCTGTGCGCTGGTCACCACATCGTCGGCTGCCGCGGCGAACCCGAGTTCACGAAGGTGTCCGGCCACCTGACCGGGCGCACGGGAGGCGTTGTTGGTCACGTAGAGCACCCGCGCCGAGACCGCAGCCAGGCTCTCCAGTGCACCTGATGTGGGCGCGTGGCCGCGAAAGACCGTGCCATCGAGATCGAGCAGCAGGCAATCATGTTGCCGCGCAAGCGTGCTCACGTCAGGAAAGCTCCGTTATCCGGTCTTCCGCGTCAGTGATGCCTTCGACGTCGGCATGCGCGGCGTGGAGGAACCACTGCAATGCCTCGTCCCGGCGCTCGAGTGCCAGCAGGGTGTCGGCATAGACGTAGAACAGCCGGGCAGCGGTCGACCCCACTCCGGCGGGGTCGAGCTGCGGCGTGGACAGGATGGCCAACGCCTGCTCGAACTGGCCGAGGTCCGACCGGGCACCGGCCGTCACGATCCGCAGTTCGTCGGCGTCCTCGCCGGTCAAGGCGGCAGCCTCGTCGCTGCGGGCCAACTCCAACGCCCGTTCGGGCCGTCCCACCCCGCGTTCGCAATCGGCGATCATCGGCAGCAGCATCGACTTGCTGCCCATCCGCCGGGCCGCGCGCAATTCGGCAAGGGCCTGGGCCCAGTCACCGCTGTGATACGCCGCAATACCCACGGCTTCACGCACCACCGCGATCCGCCCGGCTCGGTTACGGGCGGCACGGGCATGGGCGAGCGCGGTCTCGGGATCTTCGTCGAGCAACTTGCCGGCCATCACCAGGTGGCGAGCAACGAAGTCGGCGGTGGCCTTGTCCAGGGTCACCAGTTCCCGGCGTACATCAGGGGCCAATTCTTTGGCCTCGACATCGGCCGGCAACTTCGGGCCGTCATTCCTGGGGTCGCCGTCGTCGGTGGGCTGGGCCGAACGAGCCCGGCCGGGTCCAGACACCCGGGGGGCGCCGGAGCGTTGGTCCCGTCCCCGTTGGTCGCGTTGGTCGCGGCCACGCTGATCGCGTTGATCCCGGGGACGACGCGGCCCTGAACTGCTCGATGCGCGGTCGTTCGATGCACGCCGCGGGCGCCGCTCTGCGTCGCCTTGTCTGTCTCCGACCACGTGTGCCTTTCTACCCGCCCTTCCCGCAAAGGATACTGGCAGCTACCACGGCCGACATAATCATGCCGACGCGGGCCTATCGAATATCAAGAATTAGCCGTCAAAAGAATTCGTTCATAAAAGCGAATCACCCCCCACGCATAAACGTGGGGGGTGATTCTTAATTTGTGTTCGGCGGTGTCCTACTTTTCCACCCGATAGGGCAGTATCATCGGCGCTGGCAGGCTTAGCTTCCG
>NZ_MBEQ01000004.1 GCF_001954135.1 Mycobacterium sp. GA-1841
GACACCGTTTTCGTACGTGGCGGAGATCGCCGAGGTATCGATCCCGTCGCCGAGCGAGAGCTGACGTCGATAACGGCCGAAGAACCGCTCATTGGCCAGCCACTGGACCGATTCCTCGGAGCGTGCGGTGCGATGCGCCGAGATGGTCAGTGTGCCGTTGTCGACGTTGACGTCCACCGAGCCGGGATCGATGCCCGGGAGATCGGCCGTCAGGACGTAATGGTCACCGATCTTGCAGAGGTCCATCGGCATGAACCTGGGTGTGCGCGTTGACCCAGTTTCACTCGACAGCAAACTCCTGGTCAACACGTCAAGGTCGCTGAAAGGATCAAAACGAAGCACAGCAATTCACCTCCCGTAACGTCTCAGAGCCCGCCACCCTGGCGGGCAGCCAATCACTGTGCATCGCCGATGTTAGCACTCGGCATGGGAGAGTGCCAGAATATTTTCGACGCCTTTTACGAGAGTTACCCCATGTCGGAGCGGGTGTCAGAAACGAGAAACGCCGTGACGAAAATCCTGGTTCGGATTTCCGTCACGGCGTTCCCGTGATCAAGCCGTCTCAGTCGTCGTGACCGTGGCCGTGTCCATGTCCGCGACCATGCCAACGAGGGCCGTGGTCATACCAGCCCCATCCGGGGCCTTCGACACAAGCCTGCACGTAGCCGTACGGCCCCGTTGCGCAAATGTTCGGACCTGCCGAGGCCGGAGCTGCCCCGGCAACTGCCACTCCGACCGGTACCGCCAACGCACCGAGCCCGACCGCTGCGGCCCTCATCAGTTTCGAACGGATCATTTTCACCTCCGGGTTGTTTGCTAGTACGAGCTCAGAACCCCCGTCTGGAGATAACATTAGTACATCTCATCATATTCCTGAGAATCGCCTGTTACCGCGTCGTGCAGCCAATTTGCTCTCAGCGGGCTCTTCCCGGTCAGAACGGTGGATATATTTGCCATAACAATCAGGTCTCGGCGCGGCCAGTTCGGAGTGTTGCCAGACGGTCCATGTGACGCGCGGGTCTCCTGGTGTAAGCGCTTCCTGCGACGAGTTTCGCTGTCCGGCTGGACTGCCACGACGCGGGCACAGGATCGCCCCGTCTCAGCAGCCGCAATTACAGGACGAACGCTCGGCGCCGTCACCGGTATTGCCAGAACCCGTGTCCTTGGATTCCGGACGCCAGTCGAATGGGAAGTGCTTACTCGATCCACCGGTGTGCTCGTGCGACCACTCGAAGCCCACGGCGTGGTCTTCCTTGACCACACCCCAGGTCGCCACCTGGCCAGGGCCGACCTCGGCGCCCGGCGCATTGACGGTGGTCACCCGGCGGTTCGGGTCGGCCGTCGGTCCGGTCAATGCCTCCACCTTCAGGTCCACCTTGCCGGGGATCTCTGCGCGCCAGTAGGCGAGATCCGCGGCGGCCTCGAAGTTGATCGGGGCGTATTCGATGCCGCGCATCTCGGAGATCAGGCTGGCGAACTCGGCCGGCCAACCGCCTTCCTTACCGGTGAAGATTCGCTCGAGCGCGTCACGCTGCGCGGCGTCGCCCTTCTCGTCGATGTAGAACATCAGCTTCATCGTCGCGTTCGGATCGCCGATCCACATGTTGCCGGCGAACTCGCCGAGGGCGATCACGCTGAGACCCGTCAAATCGGTGTCACCGAAATGGCCTTCTCGGACGTGCCACACCAAGGTGAACAGGCAATCGCCGTGCGTGGGCTCCTGGGCGAAGCTGCACGGGCATGGCAACTTGCAGCTGCACACGTCGAACCATTCTCCGCGCAAATGCCAATCGATCTGTGTCGACGAAATTGTCATTGCTTCCGCTCCTTTGGTTGATGCCGCTCTATACCCCCCAGGGGTATGCGACGCGGTGAACGTAACACCCGTTGGAACTCGCACGCAAGTACCCCCTGGGGTATGCTGGTCGGCATGTTCGAGCGGATGGGCATGGGTGCATTGGTGGTCGTTGCCTCGGCGTCGCTGGCATCGTGCGGTGTATCCACCGAGTCGCCGTCCACCGCGATCGAATCCGGCACCGCGCACCATCGCCTGGTCGGCCCGGATGAATTCGCCGCCGCCGTAGGCGAATCCGACACCGTGACGATCAACGTCCACGTGCCTTACGAGGGCGACATCGCCGGTACCGATCTGTCGATCCCATTCGATCGGATTGCCCAGGAATCGGACCGGCTGCCCCGCGATCGCAGTGCCCCGATCGCGATCTACTGCCGAACGGGTCCCATGAGCGCAACCGCGGCGGAGACGCCGGCGTCGATGGGCTACACCGACGTGGTCGAGCTCGACGGCGGGATGAAGGCCTGGCAGGCCAGCGGCCGCCCGCTCGTCAGGAACTGAAAGCAACCCTTCGCTGCCCGCCAGGCACTTCGAACATATGATCGACATGTGGGCGATATGCAGGCCATCGGCTACGGCGGACAGCCGGTCCGCGACGTGTTCCGCGTCGTCCGGCCGCCGACGGTGGTGCTGGTCGACCTGGTCGCGCTGTTTCCTCGGGAACCCCACTCTGCCGGGCGCTACCACCCCTTGGGCATTCAGATGGCCCGCGTCGTCGAAGGCCGGCTCACGTGCTGGGCCCTGTGCGAGCAAGGCCAATGGTGGGGACTCGTCACCTACCCCGTCCGGTACGGCGCCGAGGTCAAGACCGTCACGCACTGGGTTCCGGGGTGGGTGCTCAAGCCGAAGAAGTCGTGAGTGCCCCCGGCAGGATTCGAACCTGCGACACCGGCTTTAGGAGAGCCGTGCTCTATCCCCTGAGCTACGGGGGCGGGCGACCTATTGAATAGGTATGGAAAACCCATAGGGACGATTCATGCTAATCGGCGAACGGGGAATCGGCGGCATCGGGCCCATCGCGGGCTGGTGTTTGTGTTGTGGGAGCGTCTGGTGAGCTGTGTGGGTTGTGCGACTGGCCAATGGGTAGGGGTGTCCCCTTGGGGGTGCTCAGGCCGCTGTCAGTTGTTGGTGGCATCGGTGGATGAATGTGGCGATTGCGTTGCGCTCAGAATTTAAGTGGACTTTGATTCATCGGCGCCACGGCCGTCCGCCTATACCAATGATGCTATTGCGCTGCGGGGCCCGTTTGGTCGCTGTCGGAAGCTCTACCGTTCCCGTGTACCGTACCGATAGGCGTGCTGGCGGCACGGACAGGGGCCGGGGGACCAAAGGTGGTGACGTTCGCTGAGTTGCGCGACGCCAAGCCTCAGCTCTGGAACGCTGCTGCTCAAGATCTGCGTAAGGCCGCTCAGCAGTGCGAGCGGGTCGTCGGCGACATATACGACAACGGTGTCCAACCGCTCAAGGAGAGTTGGGCAGATCATGTAGGTCAGCTCGCGGTCGGGGTGTTGAAGGACATCGCCACGAAGGCCCAGACAACCTCGGTGCTGGCCCGTGCTGGTGTTGAACCAGTCGATGCGCTCGACAATGCGGTGCTGACGGCCCAGAACGAGTTGGAGAACGGTGTTCGTTTGGCTGAGGCGAACGGACTGAAAGTTGATCCGGTCAGTGGAAAGGTGTCACTCCCCAGATCCCTGGGCGCAGAGGCAGATCCAGTGGCCATGCTGATGACCATGAGTCAGGCACAGGCCCTCATCAACGATGCGATCGAGGCGGCCACCCAAGCCGACAACCTGTGTATGGATGCGTTGCGGGCAGCCAATGACAACGCTGTCAATCCAGAGACCACTGTGGAGCAGGCACAGGAAGTGCAGAGCGAGAACGTCAGGCGGGCTCTGGAGGAGATCCGTGACACGCTTCCCGATGGGTTGTCGCCGTCGGAGGTCGCGGCGTGGTGGAACGGGTTGACCCCGAAGGAGCAGTTCGACCTTCAGCGTGCGGTGCCGGTCGAGCTGTCCGACTTGGAAGGCATCCCGGAATCCGTGAAGTCCCAGTTGACCAACGATGGCCGTGGTTACAACCCTGTCGAAACAGTCAGGTGGGCAATCGATAATGCTCACAACGACGGACTGGACAGGCTGGACAACAACTGCACGCTATTTGCCTCCGAAGCGTTGCGTGCTGGGGGCTTGGACGAGAAAGACGGGCAGTGGAGCAAGCGGGACTGGCTGAACCCCGTGCCCAATATCCCCGGGTTGAACGGCAAGGACCTTGATGGCCAGCGGTACACCACGTCGTGGTACAACGCCGACCAACAGCGTGACTTCTTCTTGAACAACGGCGGGTCGGAGGTCTCGCTGCCCCAGGCGCGTCCCGGTGACGTCATCTACTTCAATTGGGCCGACCCCGAACTGCATAACGGTGAGGTCAGCCACCACACCGCAGTTGTGACGGCTGTACTTCCCGATGGGGAGGTGCTGTATACGCAGCACACCCCAGGTGCACTGAATTATGGCTACGAAAGCCGGCTGCCCGTCAGAGCGCAAGAAGAGGGCGGAGCAGGCGTGACGATCGTTCGGCCGAAGGAGACCTGGTGAACGACTCAGCAACACGCCGTTTGTCCGCGCTGCGCAATCCGCTCTGGTGGTTTGTGGCGTCAGGGCTGTTGCTGGGCGGTTCCCTAGTGCCGATATATCTGGGCTCGCGTCGTATCTCGCAGTGGGTGAGCACAATTGAAGCTGCGGATTGTCTCCCGCCGTGGCCTGACGTTCCCGTGCTTGGTGGTATCGGATGGTCTGCGGTCTATCTCGCGATTCTTGCCGTTCTTTGCTTGTTCATCGGGCTGGTGCTTTTCCTCACCAGCCAGCGCAGGATCTGGGTGAAAACTGTTGTGACGCTGGCGGGGATATGCGTTTTGCTGGTGGCACTGGTGGTGATGGCCATGGGATATACCGACGCCGGCCAACAGATCGATCGATATACCGTCAGCGGCAGCGACGGAGGGCCGCTGTGTCCAGCATCCGGATAAGCATGTGCACACTGAGATCTATGACAGGGTTGTTCAGTTGCTTTCAGGAGACAGCGGTTCATGAGTGACGATGACCTGAACATCGAACCCGGTGCCGTGGTCTCTAGTGGCCAGCGATTGACCGATTTGGCTACGGCGGCCAAGACGCAGAACGCGACATATTTCACGTCGCAGGTGCCGGCAGCGGCCGGCAATCCCGGATTCTCGGCCGGTGCTGCGCTGATGGCTTTCGCCCAGACGCTGCACTCGAAGATGGACGGGTTTGTCGATGAACTAGCTCACAACGGCGAACAAGTCGTGGCCTCGGCCCGGTCGGTGCAGCAGGTCGACGCAGACACGGCCAACGGGTTCAACCGAGAAATGGCTGCGCTCAACGGACTGTCCCAACAGCCCCGACCTGCTCCAGGTCGCTAAAGCTGGGCGCCGGCGTCGTGGACGCGGGTGGCGGCACCGGTATCGGTGTTGCGGTAGGAGTCGGCGGCTAACTGCAGTGCCTGGGCCTCGTCCGTCAAGCCCTGAATCATCAACCGGAAGCCTTCATTCCATTCATCCCAGGCCGCTTGGCACGCATCGGCACCCGCACCGGTCCACCCGCTGCTCAGCAGATCGGCCATCCGCCCGGCAAGGTTCATGTGCCGATCGATGAGCTGATTGGCTACCGAGTCGGCGAATACCGCGTGCTGTGCCAGCTCTTCGGCGGTGACCTTCAGGCTCACGAGAACCTCGCCTTGTTGGCTGCGATGGTCTCCTGGAAGCTGCGGTGGGCATCGGTGGAGGCGCGATGCAGGCCTTTGATGCCCTCGGAGAGCAGTTGTGCGCCTTTGGCCCACTCGGCTTGGGCTTGGGCGTGCTTGGCGGCGCCGTCACCCTCCCACCGGGTATGCAGGCTGGCGACCCGGGTTTCCAGCGCGGCGATCTGCTGCTCGATTTCGGTGTCGAAACCCGCCAGCTCGGCGATCACCTGGTCCAAGGACCCGAGATTCACTTTGACTTGTTCGTTGCCCACGGTGCTCTCCCCTCACCGAAACTGTCCCGCCGCCCCCGCGTTCCGGAATCCGCCCCTGCGCGTTCCGGCGCGCTCATCCGGCCCGTCCCAACCTGCGTCGTCGGGATTTTCAACAGGCCCCAGGGGCTAGGGACCTATCGAAATAGGTTTTCTACAACCATAAGGGACGACTCATCGTAGTTGGCGAAGCGCCGATCAGCGGCATCGGGGCTATCGCGCGGGGGTGTTCACGTCGGCCGGAAGCCATGAGGAGATCGGCCGGGCGAATGTCGCCGGCGCTCGCGTAACAGGGGATCGGCCATACTGGCCCGATGGGGGGATGGGGTTTCAATCGGGTGCAGTTGTCGACCGGATCAAGCGGTAGCGACCGGCGTCGCCGATGAGCCAGATACTGTTCGCCGCGGGCATCGCCGTGGTGGTCGCGCTTCTGCTGACCCCTGTGCTGATCCGGATGTTCACCCGGCTGGGCTTCGGCCAGGAAATACGCGACGAGGCCCCGCAGGCCCACCAACGCAAGCGTGGCACCCCGACAATGGGCGGTCTGGCCATCCTCACCGCGATCTGGGCAAGCTACTTGAGCACCAACCTCATTGGGCTCGCATTCGGGGGAGGCGGCCCGTCAGCATCTGGTCTGCTGGTTCTCGGACTGGCCACCGCACTGGGTGCGGTCGGCTTCACGGATGACTACATCAAGCTGCGGCGCGGACGCAATCTCGGCCTGAACAAGCGAGCCAAGTCTGCTGGGCAACTGGTCGCCGCAGTCCTTTTTGCCGTACTCGCGCTGCAGTTCCGTAACGCCGACGGACTCACACCGGCAAGCACCGAACTGTCCTACGTCCGCGAAATCGCCTCGTTCACGCTGGCGGTTGCGGGGTTCGTGCTGTTCTGCATCATCGTGGTCTCCGCGTGGTCCAATGCCGTCAACCTCACCGACGGTCTCGACGGACTGGCCGCAGGCACCATGGCGATGGTGAGTGCCGCCTACGTGCTCATCACCTTCTGGCAGTTCCGAAACGCGTGTGCCCTCATCCAGGAATCCGGTTGCTACCACGTCCGCGACCCTCTCGATCTGGCCCTCGTCGCCGCGGCCACCGCAGGCGCCTGTATCGGATTCCTATGGTGGAATGCCGCACCCGCCAAGATCATCATGGGAGACACGGGTTCGCTCGCGTTGGGCGGCGTCATTGCCGGCTTGTCGGTGGTCAGCCGCACCGAGCTCCTGGCCATCATCCTTGGTGCCTTGTTTGTGGCCGAGGTGACCTCGGTCGTCATCCAAGTCGTAGCGTTCCGCACCACTGGACGGCGGGTCTTTCGATTGACCCCGCTGCACCACCACTTCGAGCTGATGGACTGGCCGGAAAGCGCACTGACGATTCGGTTCTGGCTGATTGCCGCAATCGCCAGCGGCCTCGGAGTCGCACTCTTCTACGGCGAATGGTTGACGGCTGTCGGAGCCTGAGCGCTGGGCGGATGGCGGAACGCTCACGGCCCGATGCGAATCGGGCCGGGGCTCCAGAGTCCAGAGCGGACGGCGGTTCCAAGCTGCAGGTCGGCTTCGGGGGCGTCGACGACGGGCGTGAACTGGCGCAATGAGCCCCAATCACGGCCCCAGTCGCGGGACAGGTACGTGGGCATGACGTGAGCCCGCAACAGTAGGTCGCTGATGCCCAACGGGCCGCCGTTGTCGCCGGACTGCCAGGTGTCCGGCATTTCGATCTTGGCCGGGTAGTCCGGCGAGATTCGATAGTTCGGAATCTGGGCGACGCCGTTGGCGTGCAACATGGGCTGCTGGCACGGAAACACCAGTCCCACAGCCCAATCCATCAGCACTGGCTGTGTGGAGCCGAGGTATTCCTGCACCGATCGGAGTTCGGGTACGCGTGGCGGGCTGACGGCGATCCAATCGCCGGGGTTCAGTGAGCGGTCGTCGGCGACAACCCTGACGTAGGAGGCGTCGGCGGGAATGGCCGTGCGCGGGAAGCGCAGGTTGCGCCAGGCTGGCTGTGGTCCGATGTCGTAGGGGACGAGTTGCCCGCCGGGTACGGGCGCGCCGTCGAGGCCCGGTGTGCCGTATTCCAAGGTGACGGTTTGGGCTGCGGTATGCCCGGAGAGGACGCTGTTGCCGGTGATGGTGCCGGCGGCGGTGATCACCACGAGGGGATGGGCGGCGTCGGCGGGCGGAAGGCGATACCACGCGGACGTGAGAGTGCTGACCTGTTGCGGGCCGGCGGTGAAGCTGCCGGCCACCGGAACGCGGGTAGGGTCGAGATCGTAGGGCAGCACGATGCTGGAGCCGTTGACCCCGGGCTGATCCAGAGCGGTCGGTGCATCCCAGTCATAGTCGGTCCCGGATTTTGCCTGGCTCTGCCAAATGGACTCTGCCAGAGTGTGGTCGGGCGCGCCGTTCGGGTCGAAGCCGATCGGCTGGGTACCGCCCAGTGGTCCCAAGGAGCCGTAGTCGCCGGGCAGTGGCGCGAGGAATCCGGCGTTGGCGTCGGGTTCGACAAGAACATCGTCGGCCAGCCCGCATCCGCCGGCCAACTCGCGCAGGTTGGCCCAGCCGTTGGAATAGCTGGGGTACTGCTTGATTGCTCCGGTCAGCATCGATCCGGTACACACCAGCACCATCAGTCCCGCTGCCGCGGGCACCGGTGCTGCGGTCAGCATGCGAGTCAAAGGCGCGGGAGGTCGTTTCGGCGGGACCAGGTGCAGCCAGGCGGCATAACCGGCGGCTGCGAGAGCCAGCCAGAGGAACACGGCGCTCACGGTGACCGGACCCCAGTGTGGGCTGCTGTCGTTGAACGGCACCCCGTAGCTGGAGACGTACCAAAACCCGTTGGTGGAGGCGAAGCACAACGCGAGAATCAGTAGCACGATGGACAGAAACGCCGCCTGGTTGCGTCGCGCGCGCAGCACTGTCGGACCGAAGAGCACGGTGGCCACTGCCGCCATCGCCGCGCCGACGGCGGAGAACAGCCCGAAATGGTGGATCCACTTGGTCGGGGCGAATGTCAGCAGGAAGATGGTGGCGAAAATTACCCCCATCAGTCGCCACACTGGCCCTACTGCGATCCCAGGTATTCGCTTGCGGTGCAACAAGAGAAGCATCGAAGCGAACAGGCATGCCATCGTAATCAAGATCCCGAAGCGACGCGACAAGGCGGCGTCGGTGGTCGGCAAGAACAGGTAGAAATAGCGCAGGTTCTCGGTGTACCAAGGCTGAGCGGGCCCGATCGCGGTGCGTACCGTCGTGGCTTCGTGGACCGCTGCCAAGGTTTGGTCGGCGAAGATCACCGTGAGCACCACGAACCCGGCCGCGGCCAGGGGCAGCAATACGGGCCAGATGCCTACCGATTTCGCGCGAGTGACGATGATCCGCACAATCGGTCGCCCACCGGCCAGTAGCACGGCCACGGCGATGATCCCGGTGGGCTGGATGCCGAGAGTGAACGCGGCGACCACGATCGCCAGCCCGACGGGTGTCACCCGCCGTGTCGTTATGGCGCGCTCCACGAGAACGTAGGTGATGAGGGCACCGGTGGCGATCTGTCCTTCGGGCCGCAACCCGTTGTTGAACGGCATCCACGCGGCGATGAAGACCAGTGCCGCTGCCCATACCGCGGCGCGGTTTCCCACCACCGCTCGCCCGAGCCGGGGCAGGACTTCCCGGGAGAGCAAGAGCCAACACACCAGCGCACATACCAGGTCCGGCAGGCGCAACCACAGGCTGGCATGGCTGACGTGGGTCATCGCCGCGATCAGCTCGTAGTACCAGCCGAAGGGATCTTCGGGGCTGCCGTACCAACGGAAGTAGTTGGCCATGTAACCGGCGTGGCTGGACGTGTTGGCCATCCCGAATTGATAACCGTCGTCGGAGGATCCAGCGCCGGCGACAAACCAGACCGTCGACAACACGATGACGGTGGCGTCCACGGCGGTGAACGTGCGCCAGCGGGTCGGAACGAGGCGGCGCGCGCGCCGTCCGTCGAGGCGGTCAAGTCGCCACAACGCCAACAGCGCGACAACTGTGCCCAGGACGCCGGCGACCATCGCGGCGGATTTCAACGACGACGGAGAGCTGGTGTACCGGGTGTCGATGTCCGCGGAGAATGACAGTCCGGCCGGTGCGGGACCGCTTAGGTCGGTGAACACCCCGACGATCTGGGGTCGCAAGTTCGCATCGGCAAAGCCGCCGCGCAACGGCCCGCCGGTGTCCGGATCGTTCAGTCCTTCGATTGCGGCGAATGTGCCCGCTGTCGAGGAGGACAGCTGCAGCCGCTGACACTGCCGGTCGCTCATTCGGCTGCGCGGCACGCTGAGGACCACCACGTTGCGGGCGATCACGTCGACCCGTTGCGCGGTGGCCGTGACGAACAGCCCGTTGAGCATTGCCTGCTTGCCGGCTGTCGGCGCAGTACTCAGCACCACGCCGCCAGAGATGGGCATTTCGCGAAACACGTTGCACGGCACCGACGCTTCCAGCGACACCGGGGTCAGTGCGACCAGCGGCGCGGTGACGCTGCCCAGCTGTCCGGCCTGCGGCCATTGCAGCGACGCGGTGGTCTGCACCACCGGCAATACGGGGATCAGCGCACTGGCCACGAATCCCACCAGCCCGGCAATCATTGCGACCCATCGGGTTACTAGTAACGGCCGGTGGTTTCGTGATGCCGGCACGTCGGATGGTTCGCTACCGGTCGCATGGGGAATGTCCTCGACGAGGCTCATCGAGCGCCCCTCGCCCTCGTGTTCGCGCGCACCGCATCATCAGTATCTGAAACAAGTGTTACAGTCAAGTGTGCCGCGACCGTTCGATCACAACAAGCGCGAAGAGTTATTGGCCACCGCAGGTGCGATTTTGGCGCGCACCGGGGTCGTTGATACCTCGTTGCGTGAGCTCGCATCCCAGATGGGGACCAGCGCCCGGATGCTGGTGTACTACTTCGGCACCAAAGAGCAACTAATGCTCGAAGTGCTGAACCGCCAACAGCGCGCCGCGATTCCGGAGACAGAGGATCTGGACCTGCCGGAGTCTCTTGCCGCACATCGCGAATGGTGTTTCGAAGACTGGTACGAATGCACACGCGGTGAGCGTCGTGACAGCCTGCGCGTCGTGCTGCAGATCTTCGGTGCCGCGTGTGGCGTCGACAGCCCGTACCGCGAATACACCTGGGACACCCTGTCGCTGTTGACGCGTAACTCCAAGGCTCGTCTTCTCGCGCTGGGGATGCCCGCCCACGTAGCCGAGACCCGCTCGCGTATCGCGCTGGCCGCGTTCCAGGGTTTCATCATCGAGTTTTTCACCGCACCCGATCCAGCCGTCGTCGATGAGACGTTCGCCCGGTTCGTCGACGAATTTCTGCTCGCCCCTTTCGGCACGGCCGACACATCGGACGTCGGAGATCCACGTTGAGTGCCCGCAGCAACGTCGGCCTGTCGAGACGGGCCGGTTTCGCCGACCTGCGCCGAGGACTTGTCAGCTTGGTGATCGGCTTCGCCGCGTACTACGGGGCCCGATATTGCGGACAAAATCCGTTGGAAGCGCTGCTGATCAGCACGGTCGCCTCGACGCTGCGGGTCGGCTACTCAGCCTGGCGGACGCGTGCCTTCGACCCCATCGCGGGATTCCTGATGGCCGCCAACGGGATCACGCTCATCGTTGGACTGCTGTCCCAATCCCCGGTGATCACCATGCTCGGGCAGCACATTCCCGGTGTCGTCTTTCAAGTCTTCCTGATGGTGGGACTGGCCCGCAATCGGCCTGTCACCGAAGCACTGCTTGCCTGGCTACGGCCGGACTGGGTCGAGCAGCAGATCGCCAAACACCGTTGGACTGCCGCAGAGATCGAGGGCTACCACCGCAAGCAGATGCGCCTTACCCTCGTTGTCGCCGCCGCCGGACTCATCCACCTCATCGCCGCGGCTGCTGTCATTTTCACGCTGCCCGTCGACGTCGCCGCAGGAATGCTCGGCGTGCTCGCGCTCACCACAGACGCCATCATCCTGACGGTCGTCATCGCGGGTGTAGGTCGATTACTGGGTAAGCACCGGATAGGCGACTTCAACCTTCGGCGGCCGGCGCCACTGAGGCCCAGGCGCTGGACCAGATCGTCGAGGAAGGGTGCGGGATAGCCCGCTGTCGGACGTATTGGTCGCGTTCATGCTCTCCCCATCCTGGACCACGCCGTCCGTAGCGTTCGGCGACAGCCTGATGCGCGCCTGGCAGCAGCCTGCCATCAGTCGAGCGATTGGACGCGTGCGGCGAGGGTGGCCGTCCATTCGGTCAGGTACTCGTCGTCTGATGACGGTGCTGTTGAACGCCGAAAGAGGTTGGTGGCGAAGCGTTCTCCAAGGAGGCTGTTGATTCCAAGGGAGGCTAGAACCCTCGTCTGTCCAGGTGTCGTGTCCGGTGCCCAAGCGTTGATCCATCCGTTTAGTTCGTCGGAGAGCCCGTCGACGAGCGCGGCGTATGCGGTGTCGAGGCGATCCGACAGTCCTGCAGGGGTACGGGCAGCGATCCGGAGTAGTTCGCTTTCCTGGTCGATCACCGTGAGCAGGTAGCGACCGAGCACGGTCAGTTCACTGTGCAAGTCCCCGAGCCCGGCGAACAGCGCACGGATGTCCTGCATGGCTGAGCGGCGGTCCAGTTGACGGTCGATACCGGCTGACAGGAGGGCGTCTTTGGATTTGAAGTGGCGGTAGAGCGCACCGGATCCGGCGGACAGGCCTGCTGCGGCTTCGATCTGAGACACGCTGGTGGCCTCAAAGCCCTTGTCGCTGAACAGTCTCATCGCCTCGGTGACCAGCCGTTCCCGGGTTGACGGGGCTGTCATCGTTGACCTCCTGCAAGTGATCACTTACTGTACGTATGAATACACTTTACAACGGGCTCAACCCGATGGGAGCGATTCGATGCCAGAACGCGACAGGACAGTGCCGCAAGGTCGATTACGCCGCACCATGCCCCTGGCCGGGTTCACCGCGCGCGCGGCCGGTGGGCGCCTGGTCGCCGGACTGCGGGAACGCGTTGGTGACGATGGTGCCGTTGAGCGGTTCCACGAACGCGCCGCCGACCGTTATGTCGAGCTGCTGGGCCATTCCAAGGGTGCGCTGATGAAGATCGGACAGCTGTTGTCGATGGTTGACACCGGTGGTCTGGGCACCGGCGGCTTCGCGCCGTATCAGCAGGCTCTCATCCGCCTGCAGGCCTCTGCCCCGCCGATGGCGCCCGAATTGGTACGCGAAATTCTCGAGGCCGAACTTGGTACTGCCGTGGTGCGCTTTACCGAGTTCGATGACAAACCGGTTGCCGCGGCTTCGATCGGCCAGGTGCACCGTGCGACCTTGTGTGACGGCCGCCGGGTTGCGGTGAAAATTCAGTATCCAGGTGTGGCAGAGGCGATCCGCGCAGACCTGGCCAACACGGAGCTGGTGGCCACATTCCTGCGGTTTGTGACCTCGGCATCGGGCATGGTGCTCGATCCCCGGCCGCTAGCGCAGGAGATGACGGAGCGGATCACAGAAGAGGTCGATTATCGGCGCGAAGCGGCGATGATCACCCGGTTCAGTGAGCTGTATCGCGGCCACCCGTTCATCCGCATCCCCGACGTCGTGCCGGAGGTATCGAGTGACCGAGTGTTGACAATGACTTATTTGGACGGGATGGACTGGGCCGCAGCGCAACAGGCCGACCAAAGCCTGAAGAACACCTGGGCCGAAGTGATCACCCGATTCACCGACGGGAACTACCGGCATGCCAATTTGATGCACAACGACCCGCACCCCGGAAACTACCGATTTCACCCCGACGGGACGGTGGGCATCGTCGACTTCGGATGCGTCAAGGTCCTTCCCGAGCTGATGCGCCGGGCGTCTCTTGGGGTCATGCGCGCGGCGATCGACGGCCGCGCCGAGGATCTGCGGGACTGCATGGTGCAGGCCGGGTTCATCACCGAAGGCTCTGCACTGACGGCCACGGAAGCACTCTGGTACTGGTCGCAGGTGTTTTACGAGATGGCCGTCGCGCCGCAGCCCGTGACGTATGCCGCCGACAGTTCAGCGCGCACTGCCCACTGGGTTTTCGGGCTGCACGACTCGTCGAACCCGCTGACCCGTATGAACGCTCCCGGCGACCTCGTGTTCGCGCCCCGCATCCACACCGCCCTGAGCAATGTGTGCAGCGGCCTGACGGCCACTTTGCCTGCGCGTGCCATCACCGACGATATGGACGGAATCGCAGAACCCACAACCGAGCTGGGCAAGCGGCATCACGTTTGGGTGCGTGAACGTGGCCTACCTGGCGCATTTGACGACCACACCCTAGCCCGGGGCTCGGCCCGATGCTGACCCCGCGTTCGCACTGCCCGCTGCAAGGAAAACTCGCGATGTCGCTACGGATGGAGATCGGATGAGTCCGTCAGACAACGTGGTGCCCCGTGGCCGGGTTCGGCGCACCATGCCGCTGGCCGGGTTCACCGCGCGCGCTGCCGGTGGGCGCCTGGTCGCCGGACTGCGGGAACGCGTTGGTGACGACGGTGCCGTTGAGCGGTTCCACGAACGCACCGCCGACCGTTATGTCGAGCTGCTCGGCGCCTCTAAAGGCGCCTTGATGAAGGCCGGCCAGATTCTGTCGATGATCGATGCCGACGCGCTCGGGAACGACCAATTCGCCCCCTATCAGAAGGCGTTGTCTCGGCTGCGGACCGCCGCACCGCCGATGCCCGCCCACCTCGTACACGCGGCGCTCGACGACGAGCTTGGTTCAGGTATCGAGCGTTTCGCTGAATTCGATGATCAGCCGATCGCGGCGGCATCGATAGGACAGGTGCACCGGGCGGTGTTGCGCGACGGACGAGCGGTGGCGGTCAAGGTCCAGTACCCCGGTGTGGCGCAGGCAATCCGAGATGACCTGGCCAACACCGAGTTATTGCTCACGTTCATGCGGCTGGGGGCCGCCGCGACTGGCATGACCATCGACATCCGGGCCATGGCCGCCGAGATCACCGCGAGGATCACCGAGGAAGTTGACTACCGGCACGAGGCCGCGATGATCACCGCATTCGCCGATCTCCACCGCGGCCATCCCTTCATACGCATCCCCGAAGTGATTCCAGAGGCATCCGGTGACCGGGTACTGACCATGACCTATCTCGACGGGATGGATTGGGCCGCAGCTCAACACGTTGACCAAGACTTGCGGAACACCTGGGCCGAGGTGATCTTCCGGTTCATCAACAGTGGTTCCCGTCACGGCAACCTCGTCCAGGTAGACCCACACCCCGGCAACTTCCGCTTCAACCCCGACGGAACTGTCGGCTGCCTTGACTTCGGCTGTGTCCAGCTGTTCCCTGAGAGACCGCGTTGGCTGTTCCTGGCGTTGATGCACGCCGGGATGGAGGGCCGCTATGACGATTGCCGCGACTTCATGCTCCAGATGGGACTGATATCTGACAAAACATCGCTCAGCCCTGAAGAACTGCGACGCATTGTCTCGGAGGTGGCCTATGCGACCAACCTGCCTCAGCCAGTGACCTATACGCCAGAAATTGCAAGGCGGACCTTGCAGGCGATGTTCGGTGGTGATCAGAATTTTCGGCCGACCGGCGACATGGCAGTGACCCGTGAATTCGTGTTCCTGCCCCGACTCCAGATCGCCTTCGATCACATCGCGGCCGGATTGCGGGCGACTGTCCCCGTGCGGTCCATCCTGGAAGATCTTTCCGGCGTCGCTGAGCCCACCACCGAACTCGGCAAACTGCACCATGCTTGGGTACGCGAACGAGGACTGCCCTGCGGATTGGATCACCATGACCATCCCTGACCTCACCGCTGCGCGACTGCCCTGGGACGCCGCCGACCCTTACTCGTTCTACGAAGCGAGGCGCTGTGACGGCGACGTTGTCTGGGATGACACTGCCCAGGCGTGGCTGGTCCTCGGCTATCACGCGGCCCGCGACG
Source organism: Mycobacterium sp. GA-1841 (assembly GCF_001954135.1). GTDB lineage: Bacteria > Actinomycetota > Actinomycetes > Mycobacteriales > Mycobacteriaceae > Mycobacterium. The sequence continues at coordinate 15,847 of NZ_MBEQ01000004.1, forward strand.
TACTCGCCGGACCACAATGGACCAGCGATCCTCGCGCCAACACCGCTACCACCGATGCGGCCGAATTCTTCAACTCAGCTTTCATCGAAGCCAGCATGTTGTTCACCGACGGTGCCGCCCATGATCGGTTGCGCGGCGCTGTGCGGGACGTATTCGGCCGGTCATTTATCAACCAGCTCACCAACGGAATCGAATCCATCTGCCTCGATACGGTTTCCACGATTCCCACCGGCCACACCGTCGACGCGATGACGCAGATCGCCCTCCCCATGCCGATCGCGGTGATCGGCGCATGGCTGGGCCTGGACACCGACCAATGCGCAGCACTGCGCGAGAATTCGCCCGCCATCATCCGCCTCCTCGGCGGATTCGCCGACCAGGACGAACTCGAACGCGGAATCGGAGCGGCCGCGGCATTACTTACCGAGATGCTGCCGGCAGCTGCTGACCGCCGCGCTCATCCTCGTGATGATCTGCTCAGTTACATCGCCGCCGACCCCGACCTCACACTCGATGAGGTCGTCACCACCGCGGTCCTCATCGCGGTAGCCGGGCATGAAACCACCGCAAATCTGCTCGGCTCCAGCCTCATCCGCCTACTCACCCCCGATCGCGACGGTCTGTGCCCGGCAGACGGGATCGACTCGGCTGACCCGGCAGTCATCACCGAACTATCGCGTCTCGACGCCCCTGTCCAAGCCACCACGCGCACCGCCACCGCCGATCAGACCCTGGCAGGCATCGATATCCGTCGCGGCCAAACCGTTCTGGTCTGTGTAGCTGCCGCCAACCGTGATCCCCGCGTCTACACCGATCCAGACCTGTTCTGCCCCGGCCGACCAGGACCTGCCCCGCTGACCTTCGGCCACGGAGCCCATTACTGCCTGGGCGCCCCGTTGGCGCGACTGGAAACCACCGCCGCCCTAGGCCACATTCTGCGACGCAGACCGGCACTGACGGGCACCCCCACCTGGCGCGACACGCCTGCCATCCGGGGACCAGTGAGTGTCCCGATGCGCTTCACCCAGTAAGTTCGCTACGAGCGCGCGGGGCAGCTCATGTCTCGATCCGTTTCATCTGCTTCGTCATCGGTCGTTGCGCCGCTGGCGTTGACAGCAGCGGCTTGAGCCACCGGGTCGCGGCGACCCACCTCGGCACGTGCACGTAGCGTGCGCGGCGTTCGATCGCGGTGACGAGCCGAGCCGCGCACTCATCGACCGCAATCGGACGACGCAATGGCGGCGGCAAGGCTGCGAGCAGCTTGGCGAAACTGGGTGCACTGGACTTGGTTTCGCCAAGCATCGGGGTGTCGACCAGTGACATGTGAGCCGAGCCAACTCTAACGCCGTGGGCTGATAGTTCCATCCTGAGCACATTCGCAAACTGCTCGGCGCCGGCCTTGCTCGCTGCGTAGGACGCCATGCCTGGTAGCGCTGTGTACGACGACACCGATGAGACCACCAAGACATAGCCGCGACGTTCGATGATCGACGGCAACACGGCTCGGACGGTGTTGAAAACACCGATGACGTTGGTTTCGATGACCCGCCGGAAGTCGGCCGGCTCGACGGTACGCACCGGCGCCCACTGCTCGATACCGGCGTTGGCCACCACCACGTCGACTCCACCGAATCGCGCTATAGCCGTATCGGCCGCAGCCTGCATGCCCTCGAAATCGGTGACGTCACATGTGATGCACGCGACGGTTTTGTCACCGAGTTCAACGGCAAGGCCCTGAAGAGACGCTTCGTCGATATCGGTGAGCACCAAGCGGGCGCCCCGGTGATGGAGCAGCCGCGCGATGCTGGCTCCGATCCCGCGCCCCGCTCCGGTGATCATCACGACGCTGCCTGACATCATCATTTCCCTCCGCCGCCCATCCCAGGGATGCCTCGGAAATCTTTGCGCATCGACACCCCCCGTGCGCCCCGCCCTTGACCGATCTCGTCGAATCCGTGACGTCGGTAGAGCGCGCGGGCGGGGTTGTTTTGGTGCACGTTCAGACAGAGCGCGTCATACCTTTGCGTACACCGCTGTGCCAGTTCGTCGAGTAATGCGCCGCCTGCGCCGGCAGGGCGGCCAAGCAGGTTCTCGGCGACGATCACGTCGTCGTCATTGCTGGGCAGCACACTTCGAACGTCGTCGGAGTTGGCCGCGGGCAGTGGCCGGCCTTCGAGAACGCTTGCCTGACGGGCTATCTCGACGATGAAGACACGATCCTGAGGGGTTGCGGGACGCACTCGCCACGGATCGCTCATGGCTGGGACGGCCAGCACATTCAGTCGAACCCCCTTGCCTTCGGCATCAGCCGCGGCGAGCACGCTGTGAATGAGGCGGCCGCCGATACCTCGCCGTTGAAGGTGCGGGGCGACTTCGATGAGCCCGATATAGACGTCATCACCCTGCTCGACAAGGTTGAGTCGGCCGGGGTCGGCACCGTCGACAACGATGACGTGGGTCGTAGCGAAATCGATGGTGCGGTGCAGGTAGGCACGTTGCTCGTCGTCGTCCCACCCCCACGCTTGGTCGACGTACGGGCCCAGCGTGTGCCGATGCAGGTCAAAGAAAGCCGTGCCTGCTCGGTTTCGTCGGGCTAGAACTTGGCGATCGGAAGGTCTGCAGTGGCGTGGGCAGTCTGGTCCACAGCGGGCTACCCAAGATGTCGCTTGCAGGAGGCGCCCAGTCAATCTAGTGCGTGACTGGCAAAGAGATCGGCGACTCGCGAGAAGGCCAGCTTGGGTTGCCAAGGTGGCATCGCTTGCGATCGGGGGTCGTCATCTGGCCAAGTTTTGACTAACGAATAGGCCACCATATCTAGGTCTTTTGCACCTTCGCCGTATCGATGCGAGGGGAACGAGAACACATAGACGAATGCTGCGTGGACGCCCTCGGAGGCGTACACGTCGAACTGTTCGGCGATGTAATCCGCCTGTTCAGCCTCGCTGCGCACCGGCACCTGACCACCTTCGAAGTTCCCGCTGCCGTCCTCGTTGACGCCGTTGAGGACCATGAATCCACCGCCGCCACGCTGAGCGGCACCCTCATAGGCACAGCAGCCGAACTCCATCACGGCTACCGGCTTATCGTGCTTGTGGAGCGCGCGCAGTCCGTCGCGGTAGACCTCTTCTGTCTCGTCTTGCCGGTAGTAGTCGACGCCGACGATGTCGAACAGAGTCCAGTCGATGTCCTCCCAAGCGCCAGCCGAGTAGGTCACTGGACCGGCGAAATGGGCCCGTGTCGTCTCCACGAAGGACCGTAGCGCGGCATTGAGCTCAACAGCTTTTCGGGCCAGGATCCCCGCTCCTTCGGCGTTGGGCGCGCCTTCGCTGGTGTACAAGAGGTTGCCCATCCACGCGATACGCTCCAAGACCGTTGATCCGGGATAGATTCCGTCACAGAAGATCGAAAACTCACATGAGGTGACAAAGACGATGTCGACGCCACGTTTCCGGAGCTGTTCGGCAGCCGTTGCTGCGGCGGCGAGGTAGTCACGCGTGTCGTTAATGCCGGCATTCATCTTCCATGGGTTGAAGTAGACCGACAGTCCCATGCTGTGCGCTGATTGTGTCGCGGCTACCAGTCGGGGGATATCTTCACCCTCGACGCGCACTGCGTTGGCGTGTAACTGCTCTGCGATGACGCGCATGTCGTGGTCGACGAGGTCCTGATCATACGGTTCAACCGACAGCCGATCCGGGGTGAAGCGCAAACCTACGTCGTAAACCACACCATAATGGCGCATTTCACGATACTCCTCGCCGTTGATTAGATGACCTACTAATGACAGTAGCGCCCTGGCCCCGGATGTTCGGTACGAGTGGCGTGTTCGCGCTCACAGCGCCTCGCAGTACCTGGACGGCTGTACTGACTGAGAGGTTGGGTACACGGCTGGCCGGTGGTTGACCGCTGAGTGCCGTGTGGCCGCAGTGATTCTAGGCGTGCAGCCAGCGTGGGTATTCCTCGCGCGGGTCTACTGCGCATGGCTGGTGTAGGCGTAGTCCATTCGTCGGCCTTGCGCGGTAGAAGCGCCCCACCGTGCCATCGGTCTGCGTCCGGTACTGCCGAGTGCGGTGGTGCTCGACGTCATTGAGTGCGTCACGAAAGCCATGTGGTCGGATCAGAATTCGTTGTCGGTCAACGCATTACGGACATCAACTACGCACTGACGCGCAGAGGTTGCGAAGTTCTGACACAGGTGCCCTGGCGGGCTACAGGTACATCGCCACTCCGACCACCGTGGCGACGACGAGCGTGCGCACGGCGATGAAGCGGCCACCGCGTTGATCGCACAGACCGCGATGAGGCTGTTGGTTTGCTGGTTGAGAATTGGTGGCGAGAGTTCCACGTGGTGGGTATTGCTGCCTACCGGCGCCTGCGTCGCAGAGCGTGAAAGGCTCGAACAGCTGGGGCTGGATGGTGCGCTAAATATTCACGAATGCGCGCCGCGCATTCGTGAACGTCGTCGGCGCTGGTGTCCACCTCAACGTCGTAGAGACCATGATTGTGGGTGGGCGCTATCTGGGCGGCAGCCGTGCCGACCGGGCGGTCGCCACGAGCGACTTCTCGCTCGATCAGGACTGCGGCATCACAGTGCACGCCGACAAAGACGACATCGACGTCTGCCATGACGGTCAGCAGATCAGCGAGCCGCCATGGCTCACTCAGGACGTGATCCATCACGATGTTGTTGCCTGTCAATGCCATTGCGCGAACTGCGCGGTGGAACCCGGCGCGGGTGCGGCGCAGGACCTCGGTCAAACTCGCTTCATCGAGATGGTGAGTCTGCGCTTCGGCGCGCATCGCCCCGAACATGTCCACACCCATGTGAAACCACGGTGTGTCGAAGTCAGCGAGAAGCTGACGAGCCAACGTGGACTTACCTGAGCTTGAGACGCCGTTGAGTAACACCACCTGTCCGATAGCTGCGGCGCTGACCATGAGAGTCATTCTTCCGTGTTTCCCACAGCGGATATATCCACAGTACGTGTGGACTAGTCCGGCTCTGGCGTACGTCCATTCCGGAGTGCTGATCGCCATCGGGGACGCGGTGTCGGAGGATGGCAGTTTCAGGGAAGTCCTCTCGTGTCCACGAAGTTGTTGGCGGCCAGCAAATCTCGGCGGTCGTCGATATCGAATTATTGGCCATCGGTCACATACACCAGAGGTGGTTGTCCGGAGTCCATCAGCCGCAAAAGCGCGTCGGTGACCCGGCGGGTGCGTGTGAATGGGCCCGGACCATCAAAATCGATCCTTACTATTACCTTAAATATCGCTTATTTTTCTTATTTTTTGTGTAGGGTTGCTGTGCATGGACCCACGTAATGGAGAGGGCAACGACAGGGCGCAACGTGGCCATGCGCCTGTGCTCCTGCCGATCAGCGACGCGGGCGCGGCATACCGGCTGATCTTCGAACGTGTCGATGCGCTGGTACGCGGGCGCGCCGGGATCGCTGATCTGGCAGTGCCGGCATGTCCTGGCAGGAGCATCCAACAGGTGATGGCGCACCTGGCTGGCGTTGCCCAGGACGTCGTTGCGCTGAATTTGGAAAATAAGGGCAGTGGCCCGTGGGCGGACGCACAGGTCGCACGGCTAGGCGCCCGCAGCGTCGATGGCTTACTCGACCTGTGGCGACAGTCGCTCGACGAGGTGGCAGCGAACCTCGCTTTTGCATCGGATGTTGGGGTATGCCAGCTCGTATTCGACACCCTGACCCATGAGCATGACATCCGTGGCGCGCTTGGCGAGCCGGGTTCTCGCGTTGGTGATCTCGCGTGCCAGGTGGCTCTGGGGTTCGTGACAACGATGGGAGACCAATTCATCCGGCAAGCGCAACTGCCGGCGCTGTGGTTGAGCACTCCGACCATCGGTTCTGTACAACTCGGTGACCCAGTGCGCGGTCACGTCGCACTCAACGTCTCGGATTTTGAGGCCCTGCGTTCCTTTGGTGGTCGCCGCAGCATCGGGCAACTGCTGAAGCTCCCTTGGCATGGCGATCCGAATAACCTAATGCCCGTCTTCACCGACGTGCTTCCTGCTTTCACCAACGGCGGCATACGACCTCCAGTCGACGACCTCATCGAATGATCGCCAACGCACTGCGCCGTCGGACAGGTCCGGCCGCACAGCGTTCGGTCACCGTTGGGCGAGTGCATACCGAGCCCACCTGGGTTTGAACAATGGCTGATGCCGTCGACCGGCTTCGGGCGGTGGTACGGGTCGTGACGGTTGTGAAGGACGTTGAGGCCGAACGAGCCATGCTGGCTGACACTTTGGAGGTTGTCGGCCCAGGTCCCCCGGGGGCGGGCGACCTATCGAATAGGTATGGAAAACCCATAGGGACGATTCATGCTAATCGCCGAGCGCCGAATCGGTGGCATCGGGCCATCGCGTGATGTGTCGGTGGTGGACCATCACCGGGCCTCGCCTACCCGCGACCCGAACACATCGGAGGTGGACACTTCGGCCCCTTCGGTGACGCGGGCTCCGACCGCGGCTGCTCCGAACGTTGATGAGGTGCTTGCCGCGGGGCGGGCGCCTCGCGGGCCGGCGGTTCCTGTCGTACGGGCGCCTCCCGCGCTGGTCGCTGTCGCGCAGGCGCCTCTTGTGGAGGTGCTTGCTGAGCGGGTGGTTGCCAGACCGGGGCCGGGCGTTCGGGAGCTTGGCGCTCGCGAGCCTGCCGCTCGGGAGCCTGGTACGTGGGGGCCGGTTCTTCCTTGGGAGACGGAGCGGGGGCCGGAGCCTGGGGCTCGGGCGCGGGTTCCTGCCACACCGGTGCCTCGCGAACAGGGGCCGGTGCCGTGGAGGCTGGGGCCTCGGGCTCAGGGACCTTGACCTGGGGCGCAGGGTCGCGCTGCACCGGAGGCTCTTCCGGTGCGTTGCGCTGTTGCGCAGGCTCCTGCTGCTTGGGTGCCTCTGGGGCGGCAGGCACTTCGGGCGCCGGCGCCTGCGGATCGGGAGCTGTCTGGCGCGGCGCTGGGGCCTCGCGGGGGTGCTCCGGCGCAGAGCTGGGTGGGCTCGCCGGTTCGGGCTGGTCGGGCGTGGCGGCAGCCGGGTTCGGCCGATCGCCACGCGGCGGGGTCGCCGGGAGCTCCGACGAAACATCCAGGTCTGCCTCCGGGGCCGGTGCAGCATCCGGTTTTCCACGCGGTTTGTCGCGCGTCGGCGGCGTATAGGCAGGCACCGGCGAAATCTTGGGTGCGCTGAATGTGGGGGACACCTTCGACGGCGGTACCACCGGTGCGGGCGCCGACAATGCCGGTGGCGCGGCGAATGCGGTTGCATCACGCGATGCCTGGCGGCTTTCCTTCGGGGCGTCGGGGCGCTGCCCCAGCATCGACGACGGCTGCCACCCGTCGACGGGACTGGGCCGTGGCGCCAGATCGCGGGCGAAGTTCCGGGCGGACTTGTCGGCGAGATCTTTCATCAGGCGCCCGGACGTACGTGTCGCCTTGTCGTTGGAGATGAACTGTGTCAGTGAGGCATTCAGGTTCACGACCGGAGAAGAGATGTGGATGTCGATTTTCGTGCGGACGGGGAAGGGCGGTGGCGCCCAGTCGCGATTGCGCGGATTGTGCCAGTCGCGGTTCCTGTTCCAGTCCTGGTAGAGGTGCGGGTTGAATCCATGAGCCCGATCCCACAGCGTGCGGCGGTACACCGGGTTGTGGTTTCGGAACTTCCACAGGTAATACTGCCGATACGGATGGTGACGGTCGTACCAGCCCTGGTTGCGCGGATCGCCCGGGCGGTCGCGGTGTTGGCCCCATTCGTTGCGGCCGTTGCGATCCCAGCCGTAGCGGTCGTAGCCCGCCCAGTTATAACCTGCCCAGTTGTAGCCCCAGCGATCGTAGCCCCACCGGTCATAACCCCAACGGTCATATCCCCACCGGTCGTAGCCGATGAAGTCGTAACCGTACTGGTTGTAGCCACCGAGGTCGTAGTTGTACCAACCGCCGGGGTTGTAGCCGTAAAGCTGACCCCAGGACGGGTCGTAGTAACCCAGGTTTGACAGGTTCGGCGTCACCGGCGGGTCGACGGGCTGCGGCCAGTCGGCCATCGGAGCATCCGGAACCCCGGGCGGCGCCGGGGCGTAATCGTCCGACGCGCCATATCCCCACGTCGGCGCGGTCGCGCTGGTCAGTGCCACAGTGTCCTGCTGCGGGACGGCCGGGTCGGCGGCCTGCGGCGCCGCAGGCGGGCCAGGCGGGGCGGGCAGCGGCGCCAGTTGGAACACCGAATCGGGCGTGTACTGCAGAAGTTGTTGTGTCAGTTGAAGATAGAGATTTTGAAGACTGGTCCGCTCAGGCGACGGTGCGAGGTAGTCCAGGTCCTGCTTCGCCTGGTTCAGCGCGGTGCGGGCGTCGGTCAGTTGATCGGCTGTGGGCTGCTGCCCACTGCCGAGGATGTCCTGCGCCTTCTTGAGATCGGCGACCACCGTGGTCAAGGCGACGGCTTGAGCGTGACCGGGAAACACGGTCCGCGTCACGCCCCAGAGCGTGCCGCCGGGTGCGGTCTGATAGGCGGCGCCGAGCACGCCGACGACGAGCACGCAGACCATTGCGGCCGCGACGGCGGCCTTGCCTCGGCGTGAGCGGGGCACGAACCTACGTCGTCGTCTCGGCAGGGGTTCGACAGGTTCCACAACGCTCTCGAGGACCGGTCGGGGCCCGAGGATCGTCACGTCGCCCTCCTCAACTACGGCCAGATGGCCGTGCTCGCGCCGCTCCCGACCGCGCGGATTCAGATGTCCCGGGGCAGGCTCGTCCAGCCCGGTATCTAATGACTACCACAACTGCTAAGTGCACCTAAATTTTATTTATTCCCGCCGGGCGCACCGGTCGACGCCGGCATTCTCATCAACCCATAGCTGACGCACAGGGAGGCACAGGAAGGCGGGGTTTGCCGCTATTGCTCGTCGCTCTCCACCACGGCCTTGATCCGTTCGAGGGTCTTGCGCATGTCGCGCACGTTGCGGCGGGTGCGCAATTGGCCGCCGAGCAATGAGAACAGAGTGGTGAAGGGTCCCGGTGTCATCCGGAACGACTCGGTGACGTCGGTCTCGGTGCCGGCCGGCTCCAACCGGTAGTGCCAGTTGTTCACGACCCGGTCGCCGACGAAGACCGCAAAGCCGAACTCGCGGCCCGGTTCGCAGGCCGTCACCTTGCACGCCGTCCAGTAGACGGGTCCGATCTCGTTGCGTTTGACGTGCCCGCGGAACCGCGCGCCGAGGGCGGGCCCGGTGGCTCCGCCGAGCCATTCGGCTTCCATCACCTCAGGCGAAAACTTTCCGGTGTTGCGGACGTCGGCGATGAGGTTCCAGATGCGGTCCGCTGGTGCGGCCATCCGCACGGTGACCGAGCCTTCCATGGACATTGCGCCAAGGTACACCGGTGTAGACACCGACTACGGATCTTCCAGGGTTCGCCGCATCGGTAGCCGGAGCGATCGTCGACGTATGACGCTAGGCATCGGTGTTGTCGGCGATTTCCCGCAGCTGATCGACCAGTCGTGTTGCGACTTGAGCAGCGAGCCACAACGTGGTCTGGTCATCCTCGGGCAACCCGGCCAGCAGGGCGGTGATGCGTTCCTTGCGTACGACGGCACGCTCCTCCCACAGGCGGTGGCCGCCCTCGCTCACCTTGACCAGGCAGGCCCGTCCATCGTCGGGATCGCTACAACGCTCAAGCAGCCCTTGGCTTTCCAGACGTTGCACCAGCTGCGTCATGCCCGACTGGCTCGCCCCTTCCGCCTCGGCGAGCGCGGTGACCCGCATCGGGCCCTCGCGGTGGAGCCGAACCAGAACCAGCGTCGCGCTCGCGCTCAACCCGTTGCGGTCGGCCAGGTGTCGCCACATCAGGTCGGCGCTCGCCACGAGCAATGCCGAAACAGCTTCCACGCCGCTGTCGGTAGGGGAGCCGGTCACTGCTCATTTATATCACTAACGGGAAGTAAAGCCGTCCACCGAGGGCTGCTAGTTGTCTCGGTGGAGGCCCACGGATGTCGCCGTAACAAGCGTGAATTCCACTTATTTACATCGCTAATACCGGGTGCAACGCACCTGTCAACCTGCTGTGAATCTGAGTCGAAGCGCTGCGCGGCCTTGAGGAATGATTCCTGTATGGGATATATATTTCCGTCATGATCGGCGAGCAACCCGCAAGCGGGCGTGGCGATCGAGAACCCCACAGAGTCAGACGCAGACCACGAAGCCTGGCCATCCTGAATCGAGGATGGCTGCCGCTGGTCACCATCATCGCCCTCGGCGTGGGTGGGCTCGGAGTGTGGAAGGTGCACCAGATGTCCGAGCCGGGACCGGTGCCGACGGTCCTCGCCGCGCAGGCACCCGAGCAATTCACGCCCAAACGGCTGACCTATGAGGTTTTCGGCTCGATCGGTGAGGGCGGGATGCTCAGCTATGTCGACATCGACGGGCATCCGCACGCCGTCGAACTCTCCGAGCTGCCCTGGACGCACACCGAGACGACGACGCTGACAGTGGTCTCCGGGAGCATCTCCGTACAAGTCAACGGGGGAGAAGTCGGGTGCCGGATGCTGGTGAATGACGTTGTGCGCAATGAACAGTCGTCCACCCACGCCGAGGCTGACGTCACCTGCCGGGTCAAGTCCGCATGAGCACGCATCGGGCGAGCCGGCCGTTCGTCGCGCGGTCCGTGCGCGTCCTGGCGGTGCCGATCATCGTGTTCTGGGCGCTTCTGGCCGTCGCGACGAACACATTCATCCCGCAGGTCGAACGGGTCGCCGAGGAACTCGCCGGGTCGATGATCCCGAGCTACGCGCCGTCACAGGTCGCGATGTTGCGGATCGGGGAGAAGTTCCAGGAGTCCACCTCCACCAGCCTGACCATGCTGGTGTTCGAGGCCGACCGGCCGCTCGACGACGGTGATCACCGGTACTACGACGATCTGATGAACCGGCTCAAGAAGGATCCCGAACATGTCCAGTACGTGATGGATCTGTGGGGCAAGCCCATCACGGCCGCTGGTGCCCAAAGCGTGGACGGTAAAGCGACTTTCGTGCTGTTGCGGCTCGCCGGAAACATCGGGCAGCTCCAGGCCAACGAGTCGGTCAACGCGGTGCGGGACGTCATCGCCGACGACACCCCGCCCCCGGGACTCAAGGTGTACGTGAGCGGGGCGGCGCCGCTGGCGGCGGACACGCTGACCATCGCCAACTCCAGCCTCAACAACATCACGATCCTGACGATCATCCTCATCGTGATCATGCTGCTGGTGGTCTACCGCTCGGTCCCCAACCTGCTGGTGCCGCTCGTCAGCGTGCTGATCGAAATGCTGGTCGCCAAAGGCGTCATCGCGACGTTGGGGCACTTCGGCATCATCCCGTTGTCCTCGTTCGCGGTGAACATCGTCGTGGCCCTGACGCTGGGCGCCGGAACGGATTACGGCATCTTCCTGTTGGGGCGTTACCAGGAGGCCAGACAGGCCGGTGAGAGTCGTGAAGATGCGTACTACACCGCCTATCGCAGCGTCGCCCCCATCATCATCGGCTCGGGGCTGACCATCGCCGGCGCGTGTTACTGCCTGAGCCTGGCCCGGTTGGACTACTTCCACACCATGGGGCCGGCAGTCGCCATCAGCATGCTGTTCACCATCGCTGCCGCGTTGACGCTGGCGCCGTCGCTGCTCACGTTGGGCAGTTTGTTCGGCCTGTTCGATCCGAAGCGCGTCACCAAGGGGCATCTGTACCGGCGGATCGCCACGAGTGTGGTGCGGTGGCCGAAGCCCGTGTTCGCGGCGAGCGCCGCCATCGTGATGATCGGCGCGGTTTTCGTGCCGACCTACCGGGTCAGCTACGACGATCGGGCCTACCAACCTTCCGATGCCGCGGCCAATCTCGGCTTCGAGGCCTCCGATCGGCACTTCTCGCAGAGCAAGTTGTTCAGCGAGATGCTGATGATCGAGAGCGATCACGACATGCGCAATTCCGCAGATTTCATCTCACTGGACCGGGTGGCCAAGAGCCTGATCCGGCTGCCGGGTGTCGCGATGGTGCAGAGCATCACCAGGCCGCTGGGCCGGCCGTTGGAGCACGCCACCATTCCGTATCTGTTCACCACTCAGGGCAGCGGCAGCGGCCAGCAGTTGCCGTTCACCGAGCAGCAGAACGAGAACACCGACAGGCAGGCCGAGATCCAGGCACGTTCGGTCGAAGTGCTGCAGAAGGTGATCGGGCTGACACAGCAGATGGCCGACGAACTGCATTCGACGGTACTCACCTTGGAGAACCTGAAACAGGTCACCGATGACATGAACGCCGGGATCTCGAACCTCGACGACTTCCTGCGTCCGCTGAAGAACTACTTCTACTGGGAGCCACACTGTTTCGACATCCCGGCCTGTTGGGCGATGCGGTCGCTGTTCGACTCGCTCGACGGTATCGACAGCCTCGATGCGCAGATCGCTGATGCCGTCACGTCGTTCGAGGCGATCGATCGGCTGTTGCCGGAGATGATCTCGCAGCTGGAGCGGATGATGTCCGACAGCAGGGCACTGCTGGGTGTCATCACCAACAACTATGGGCCGGCGCATCTGCAAGCCACACAGACCGACCAGACGTACTACGACCTGATCAACGTGGGCAACGACTTCGACCAATCCCGCAGCGACGACTTCTTCTACATCCCCAGGGAGGCATTCGACAACGAGGACGTCAAGACCGGCATGCAGCTGATGATGTCGCCGGACGGCAAGGCCGCCCGGTTCATCGTCACGCATGACGGCAATGCCATGGGACCCGAAGGAATCGACCACGTCGAACAGTTCCCCGACGCGATCAAGGCGGCGCTCAAGGAAACCTCGCTGGCCGGCTCCAAGATCTACATCGGCGGCGCGGGGTCGAACAACAAGGACATCAAGGCCTACGCCGCGTCCGATTTGCTCATCGTGGCGATCGCCGCCTTCGTGCTGATCTTCCTGATCATGCTGTATCTGACCCGAAGCCTGGTGGCGGCCATGGTGATTCCCGGCACGGTGGCCTTCTCCTATGCCGGTGCGTTCGGACTGTCCATCCTGGTGTGGCAGCACTTGATCGGACTTCACCTGCATTGGCTGGTGCTGCCGCTGACCTTCATCATCCTGGTCGCGGTGGGTTCGGACTACAACCTGCTGCTGATCTCACGGGTCAAGGAGGAGTCAGGCGCCGGGTTGAACACCGGGCTGATCCGCGCGCTCGGGAGTACCGGTGGCGTGGTGACATCGGCGGGCCTGGTGTTCGCGTTCACGATGCTGGCGATGTTGATCAGCGATCTGCGCACCATCGGTCAGGTCGGTTCGACGGTGTGTATCGGGCTGCTGCTCGACACGTTGATCGTGCGTTCGTTCGTCGTGCCGTGTCTGTTGCGCTTTCTCGGACCATGGTTCTGGTGGCCGACGTTCATCCGCCAGCGCCCGTTGCGGCACCGGCCGTCACCGCAGCGGCAGGCGGTGTGACATGACGACCTCAACCCTGTTCGGCATCCTGTCGATCATCTCCTTCGCACTGATCTGGGTGTGCGCCGCGGTGGCCTTCGTGTTCACCAGACGAATGATGGGACACCGTCACGTCGTATCGGAACTCGGCATCGGCACCCTGCCGGCAACACTGCGCAAAGTACGCCGGCGTGAGGTGCTCACCGACGACGAATTGCGCCTGGCCCAAGAGGTTCTCTCCGACCGTGGCAGCGTCATGGCGCTCGCGGTTCCGGCCACCCTGTTCTGTATCGGGTGCTTCTACGTGTTCGGCAGCCTCGAGCAGCTGCATGGCCACACCCCGTCGGAGCGAACGTTTCTCGGTGTGTTCCCGATGCTCACCTCGACCAACATGGCGATCCAGATTCTGCGCAGCGCCCGGCTGAAGCGACGCGTGGTGCTCAGCGAAGCTCCGCGATCACCTTTCCGAAGGCGTCGGCGTGGGTGGCCTGCACGATGATGTAGCTGATGCCGTAGTGCTCACGTAGCCCACGCAGATGATCGGCGATGGCACTCACCGACCCGGACAACACCCCGGGATGTCGCAGTAACTCTTCGTCGCTCAGCCCCGGCAGATAATGCCTGGGCATCTTCAGGTTGGGCATCTCGCTGCCGGGTGCGGGCATCGCGGTGACGGCGATGTTGAGTTCGATCTGGTCGAATCGGTCGCCGGCGGCGTTGCGCAGGAACGTGATTCGCTCTGCCAGTGGATCTCCGGCGACGTGGTCACCGCCGGTGAGACCGATGATGTCGGCCGTGGCGGCGGCCACCGTCAGCAGCCGGTCCCCGTTACCGGCGATGAGGATCGGGATGTCGGGGGCGTGCTCGTGCAGGTATTCGGTGGTGTGCCGCAGGTAGCCGATGCGCTCGCGCGCGCTCGGGAACGGTAGTTCGGCAGCCTCGAATTCTTCGCGCACATAACCGGCTCCGAGGCCCAGGTCGAACCGGCCGCCGGACAGATCGCGCAGCGCGGTGGCGTCGCGGGCCAGCAGTGCGGGCTTGTAGAAGCAGGCGTTGAGCACAAAGGTTCCGACTCGCAACGTGCTCGTCGCCGCGGCGACCGCGGTGAGTGTCGGGAACGGTGCGGGGGCACCGAGATGGTCGGGCACGTTGAGCACGTCGAAGCCGAGATCTTCGGCGCGGCGCGCGGCCTCGGTGATCTGCGATTGGGATTCGGCGGTGCGCAAGCTGACACCGAAGCGGAAGTCCTTGGGCATCACCCGATCTTAGGCACCCTCACCTGACGTTTGGGAGTACCTGCGGTGGGCAATTCTCAGCCGTGACGAGTCATCCGACGGTGGGTGTGGAGGAGGAGTTCCTTCTCGTGGACCCGCAGGGCGGCGAACCGATCGCCCGCAACAAGCAGGTTGCTGCCACTGCCGCCGAGCACGGGGTGGAGCTGCAACTGGAGCTGACCAGCTGCCAGGTGGAGACCGCCACCGAGGTGATGGACACCAGCAGTGCGTTGCGCTCCGAGCTGATCAGGCTGCGCCGCGTGGCCACCGAAGCCGCTGCCGCCAACGGGACACAGTTGTTGGCGGCGGGTCTGCCACCGACCGTGCCGCACACATTCCCGGTCACTCCGACGGCGCGCTACCGCCGAATCGCCGAGCGCTTCGGCATGATCGCCCATGAACAGGGCATCTGCGGTTGCCACGTGCATGTCGCGGTGCCCGGCCGGCGACATGCCATCTATGTGAGCAACTGGCTGCGGCCGTGGCTGCCCACCTTTCTGGCGTTGACCGCCAACTCCGCGATCTACCGCAACGCCGACAGCGGCCACGCCAGTTTCCGTAGTGTGCTGTGGTCGCGGTGGCCGAGCGCAGGACCACCACCGCACTTCGATTCGGCCGCCCACTACGACGCGATCGTCGCCATGATGGAGCGGTCCGGCGCGGCAATGGACGACGGGATGATCTATTGGGACGTCCGCCCGTCGGCCAACTTTCCCACCGTGGAGGTGCGCGTCTCCGATGTGCCGGCCACGGTGGCCGAGACAGTGCTGCTGGCGACTCTGATCCGGGCCGGGGTGATGACGGCGGTGCGTGCCCACGACGAAGGTGAAGTACCGGCGCGGGTGGGCGATTACGAGATCCGCGCTGCACAGTGGAAGGCCGCTCATGACGGGCTGGACGGTGAGGGCCTCTATCTGCTGGGCGAGCCGTCGGTGCTGCCGATCCGGGACCTGCTGGGCCGCTACGTCGAGACGGTGCGACCGGCGCTGGAAACATTGGGCGACTACGACATGGTGACCGGGGAGCTCGACCGCATCGTCACCGAGGGCAACGGTGCGATGCGTCAGCGTCGGGCCTGGCGGCGCCGGGGCGAAATCGACGATGTGATGAGCGAATTGGCGTCGGCGACGGTCAGTGGGCTCAACCTGTGACGGTCAGATAGATCAGCACCACGTTGAGCACGCTGATCAACCCGGCCACTGCCCACCCGAGTGCCGTGGTGACCCGATGGTTGACGTCACCGCCCATCAGGGCTGCGTTGCTGGTCAGCCGCACCAGCGGGATCAGGGCCAGCGGTATGCCGAACGAGAGCACGACCTGGGACAGCACCAGGGCTCGGCTGGGATCGACGCCGATGGCCAGGACGACCAGGGCGGGAATCAGGGTGACCAACCGGCGCAGCAGCAATGGGTAGGTCCGCCGCAGCAGGCCCTGCATGATCATCGCCCCGGCGTAGGCGCCGACGGAGGTGGACGCCAGTCCCGAGGCCAGCAGGCCGATGGCGAACAGCAGGGCCACCGTCGGCCCGAGGGTGTCGCGGACAGCGGCGTGCGCACCCTCGATGGAATCGGTGTTGTCACGACCCTGCAGGTTGGTGGCCGCGACGAGCAGCATGGCCAGGTTCACCGCGCCGGCCACCAGCATCGCCAGCCCGACGTCGTACCGCGTCACCTTCAGCAGCAGCCGACGGCGTGGGCCCGGTTCGGGATGGCCGTGCCGGTCACGGGCCAGACCTGAGTGCAGGTAAACGGCGTGCGGCATCACGGTGGCGCCCAGCATCGCAGTGGCCAGCAGCAGGCTCTCGGCGCCCTCGAAGCGGGGAATCAGGCCGGCCGCCACCTCGCCCGGCGGTGGCGTCTCGACGAAGAGACTGGTCAGGAACCCGATCGCGATGACCATCAGCAGGCCGGAGATCACGTGCTCGAACATCCGCTGGCCGCGGCGGTTCTGCACACCCAGCAGGATCAGGGACACCACTCCGGTGATCACGCCGCCCCACAGCAGCGGCAGGTCGAACAGCAGGTGCAGGGCGATCGCCCCGCCCACCACTTCGGCGAGATCGGTTGCCATGGCGACCAATTCGGCCTGCAGCCAGTAGGCGATCCGGGTCGGGCTGCGGGTGTGGTCGGCGACGGCTTCCGGCAGTGAGCGGCCGGTCACCAGGCCCAGCTTGGCCGAGAGGTATTGCACCAAGCCGGCCATGACGTTGGCCACCACGATCACCCAGACCAGCAGATAGCCGAACTGTGCGCCGGCGCTGACATTGGCAGCGACGTTGCCGGGGTCGACATAGGCGATCGCGGCGACGAAGGCCGGTCCGAGCAGCAGCCAGCTCGACGACGTGCGCGTCTTCATGTCCAACAACGGCCCAGCTTTCTATCCGGGTATGCGAATAGAAAAGTTAGGGTAGCCGAAACCTTGCCGAACGTCAGCGGCGGGGGTGTCGGCCGCCACCGCCACCGCCGCCACCGCCGTGGTGGTCTCCGCCGCCGATGTCGATCGCGATGCCGGGGATGCCGTCGTAACAGAGCGCGGCATACGCCGGATCGCAGCCATACGGGAGAGCGGGCCCGGTCTGTCTGGGCGTGGCGTTGATCTGCACATTGCCGGGGTTCGAGCACCGTGTCGCGCCGCCGACATCCGTGCACTCCGGATCGGCCGACGCCGACGGCGCGAGCGCCAAACCGGCGGTGGCGGCCAAGATTGCCGCGCCTACAACGATTTTCGTCATCCGATGGGTACGCCTCCCGAACCGAAGATGTCGTTTCCGTACCACGGAACGTAATCCATCGCGGGCGGTGAGGTGACGATCTGCGTGCTGCCGCCGGTCTGGCACTGTGTGGTGAGCGGCGCGAGGTCGGTGCAGGTCGGCGCGGCGGCGGCGATCGGCGTGATCGCCATCGCCCACCACGGCGCGCTCAGCACCACCGCCAGACAACGACGCACGTTGACCATGACTGCTCCGATCGTCGGAGTCAGTCTATGTCGGCACGGCGTGGTTCGGCCTATCCGGCGTAAAGCCCGCGGCCGGTGATCAGAGGCAGATCGAGCGTGGTCCGGATGCCGGGCTCGGCGGCCACGACCGCCGGGATGGCGTTGACCACCCGCGCCGCCGTCGCCACCAGACCGGCATGGTTGTGGTCGCCATTGGGGCTGCTCAGACACAGGTCCAGCGTGTAGGACGGTTCACCCGTCACCACCACGCGATACGAGCCGCCTTCCTGGGCGGGCTGTGGCCAGTCCGGACACAGGTCGTCGCGCAGACGCGTCACGTGCTCCAGCACCACGGCCGGTTTGCCGTCGCGCATGCCGCGCACCTCGAACCGCAGCGCGGCCGTGGTCCCGGCCGTGATGTGCCCGGCGGCGATGTCGAAGTCCTCCGGGGCCGGTACCCGGGTGTGCTCCTCGGTGACCTCGTCGAGTTCGACGCCCAGGCCCGCGGCGAGCTGACGCACCACCGAACCCCAGGCCAAACTCAGCACGCCCGGTTGCAGCAACATCGGCGTTTCGTCGATCGGCTTGCCGAACCCCATCACATCGAACATCACCGCCGGGCTGTTGTACGTCGCGTAGTCGACGATCTCCATGCAGCGGATCTGCTCGATCTGCTGGCAGGTGCCGGCCAGGGCAAGGGGCAGCAGGTCATTGGCGAAACCCGGGTCGATGCCGTTGACGAACAGACTCACCCCACCCTGCTGCGCCGCGGTCTCGATGGGCTCGATCAGCTCGGCGGGCAGCACCTGCCAGGGGTATTGCAAGAACACCGCGGAGCTGGCCACCACATTGACCCCGGCGGCCAGGATGCGGCGGTAATCCTCGAGCGCGTCGGGCAGCCGGTTGTCGGCCAGCGCGGTGTAGACCACACAGTCCGGCTTGTCGGCCAGGATCGCGTCCAGGTCGTCGGTGGCCTGGATGCCCGTCGAAACGTCAAGTCCGGCAAGTTCTCCGGCATCTTTGCCGGCCTTGGCCGAAGAGGACACCCACACGCCGGTGAGTTCGTAGTCCGAGTTGTTGACGAGCTGGGCCAGGGCATGCCGGCCGACGTTGCCGGTACCGATCGCCGCTACACGGATGGTCACAGTTCTCCTCAGAGGTCGGGAATGGGCAGGTCGAGATTGGGCATGTTCAGGCCGCCGTCGACCTCGAGCACCTTGCCGGTCAGGTAACTGCCCGCGGGGGAGGACAGGTACACCGCGGCGGCGGCGATGTCGCTCGGGTCGCCGAGCCGGCGTAGCGGTGTGGCCTTCTCCATCGGCTCGCGCAATGCGTCGTTGGAGGCGACGATGTCGAGCGCCGAGGTGAGGATCGAGCCGGGCGCGATGGCGTTGACGCGGATGCGGGGCGACAGGTCCAACGCGGACAGCCGGGTGTAGTGCGCCAGCGCGGCCTTGGCGGTGCCGTAGGCGGCGAATCCCCGGCCGGCCAGCCGCCCCACCGTGGAGGTGATGTTGAGGATGCTGCCGCCGCCGGAGTGCTCGAGCATCAGCGGAACCGCTGCGCACGTCAGGGCGTGCGCGGTCGACACGTTGAACGTGAACGCATCGCGCAGATCCTTGGTGGAGGTGTTCAGCAGCGGGGCGGGCATGGTGCCGCCGACGTTGTTGACGACGATGTCGAGTTTCCCGAAGGCGTCCACCGCTGCGGCCGCGAGTTCGGCGGTGGCCTCGGGGTGGGCCAGGTCGGCGACGACGATGTGTGCCCGCCTACCGGTCTCGGCGATCTGGCGCGCGACCTCTTCGAGCTGGGTCTCGGTGCGGGCGGCGATGAGCACGTCGGCGCCGGCCTCGGCGAACGCGAGCGCGGTGGCCGCGCCCAGCCCGCGGCCGGCCCCGGTGACGATCGCAACGTTGTCGTCGAGTCGAAATCTGTCCAGAATCACCTACACTCCGTTCCCTTGTTGGGCGCCACCGTAGCAGTACTTAGACGGTCTAGGCGGACAATTCTGAAACATGTTCTAGTTGATCTGGGGTCCCGGAAAGCCTCTGCGCGGCAGCCGTGACGGGCGCACAATAAAAGGGTCGGTTCAAGGTGGGGAGTCGTGATGACCCAGCAGCGATATGACTTCTTCGGCGAGACCTTCGCGCGGTATTTCCGGCCCGCGGTCGATTGCTACCCGCTGACGGCGGCGCCTCTCGTGCATCGCCTGTTGGCCTGTACCGACGACGTGCAGGACCGGTTGGCCCAGGCGCGTCTGGCCGCCGAGGTGTGGGGCGAAGAAGAGTTGGGGCACGCCGGCCACGCCGCCTCGGAGCTGTTCGTCTTCACCCAATGCGGCCTGATGTACGGCGCGCGGTTCGCCGATGCCCGGCACGGCCACTACTACCTGGCCACTCCGCAACCGATGTTCGACGCGCTCGTCGACCAGATCGAGCACACCGCCTTGCGCCCCGGCACGGCGGTCGCGGTCGACCGTCGGTGTAGCCATGATCTGGAATCCGCGCATCCGATGGACGCTGCGTTGCGGCGCCTGCTCGACGAACACGAGGTCTTGCGCGTCGACGTGCCGGTGTAGCGCGTTCTCCCGCCCTTATGTTAACGCCGTGTTTCGGCGGTATTGGCTCCGTATTACCCCGTATGGATTCGGTATGAGTCTGTCCGGCAACGGAATTCGGCAGTTTACGGTTTAGCCCACCTCGCCGAAACCGAAAGGACGGGCAGAATTCAGTGAAACGTAACGTTCAGGGATTGTGTGTCGCCGGTGCCGCGCTGTGTGGGCTGGCGGTGTCAGTTGCGCCGACTGGTGCCGCGCCCACTGAGTCAGAGGCGCGTCAAACCATCAGTGACCTCGAAAGCCAGGGGTTTAGGGTGATATTGAGCAAGGTGGGCACCAAGGCCATCGACGACTGCGCCGTGAGCGCCGTCCGTCAAGGACGTTCGGTCACCGGACCGCAGGTGCCGGTGGGCGCAGCGGGTATCACGTCGTTCAACCCGGGACAGAACCTGCAGTACACGACGGTGTACGTGGACCTCGACTGCCGCCGCTGAGCTACTTCTTGGCGGCGGCCTTCTTGGCCGGAGCCTTCTTTGCCGCCGATTTCTTCGCCGGGGCCTTCTTGGCCGGTGTCTTCTTGGCAGCGGCCTTCTTCGCGGGTTCTTTCTCTTCCGGCTCTTTGCCGCCACCCCGGGCCTTCACACTGGCCTCGAGTTTGGCCAGCAGGTCAGACACGTCCTCGGTCTCGTCGAGTTCGGTGGGCTGCTCTTCCACCGCAAATGCTTCTCCGCCTTCGAGTTTGGCCTGCACCAGCTCGTGGAGTTGTTCTTGATAGTCATCGCGGAACTGGTCCGGCTTGAAGTCGTCGGTCATCGACTCGACCACCTGGCCGGCCATCTTCAACTCGGCCGGTTTGACGTCGACTTCCTTGTCGAGCACCGGGAAATCCGGATCGCGGATCTCGTCGGGCCACAGCAGCGTGTGGATCACCATCACGTTGCGCTTGCTGAAGTCCTTGACCCGCAACGCGGCCAGCCGCGTCTTGTTGCGCAACGAGAAGTGCACGATCGCCACCCGCTCCGTCTCGGCGAGGGTCTTGGCCAGCAGCACGTAGGACTTCGACGATTTGGAGTCCGGCTCCAGAAAATAGCTCTTGTCGTACATCAGGGGGTCGAGCTGATCGGCCGGAATGAACTCGACGACCTCGATCTCCCGGCTGCGTTCCTCGGGCAGCGTGGCGATGTCCTCGTCGGTGATCACCACCATCTGACCATCATCGGATTCGAAGGCCTTGTTGATGTCGCGAAACTCGACGACCTCGCCGCACACCTCACAGACCCGCTTGTAGCGGATGCGCCCGTTGTCCTTGGCATGGACCTGATGGAACTTGATGTCGTGGTCCTCGGTCGCGCTGTAGACCTTGACCGGCACGTTCACCAGGCCGAAGGCGATCGAACCCTTCCAGATGGATCGCATACGCCCAGTATGGCCCACCGATCACGTCTGCAAACGCAGCAGCGCGCACTCAGGACGAAGTCGCGGCGTCCAACGTTGCACGATCGGGCAGGTCGGCACCGGGCCTGCCCACGGTCAGCGCCGCGGCGAGCGCGGCGACACGCAGCGCGCCGGCCAAGGTGTCGGCGCCGATCGCGGCCAGTTCCCGACGCCGGTCGGCACCCAGCAACCCCAGTGACCACAGCGCGTCGAGCAGGCCGGACATGAAGGCGTCACCGGCGCCTACCGTGTCCACGACGCGGACCGGGCGTGCCGGCACGGACACCACCCCGGACCGGCACACCGCGAAGGCGCCGCGTTCACCCGAGGTCACCACGACGATCGACGGGCCCACCTCCAGCCAGGCGCGGGCGATCTGTTCGGGGGAGTGCCTCGAGTCGACCCAGCGCAGATCGTCTTCGGACACCTTGACGACGTCGGCGCGTTCGACGAGCCGGTCGATGCGCCCGCGGGCGATGTCGTCGTCCTGCACCACATCGGCGCGGACGTTCGGATCGAAGCTGATGGTCGCCGACATCCGATAGGCATCCAGCAGCGCGGCGGTGGCGCGACAGCCCGGCTCCAGCACCGTCGCGATCGACCCGGTGTGCACCAGAAGCGGAGTGGCCACCTCGGGTGTGCCCGACAGTTGCCAGTCGATGTCGAACTCGTAGCGGGCCGCGCCCACGGCATCGAGCACCGCCCGCGCGGTCGGTGTCCGTCCATCGCCGGTGCTCCCTGAAACCAGCTCTACCCCAGACGTTTTCAGATAGTCGACGATGCGCTTACCGTGGTCGTCCTCGCCGATGTGGGTGAGGAAGTCGACGCCACGGCCCAGCCGGCTCAACCCGACGGCGACGTTGAGCGGGCTGCCGCCGACGTATTCGCCGATGACGCTGCCGTTGCTCTCGACGATGTCGATCAACGCTTCACCGATGACCAGGGCCCGGCTCATGTCTTCATGGTAGGGGAGGCGATCAGCCATCCGGTGCTCGTTTTGCCGACGTCCGGCCGTGCCGGCGGCGTTGTCACTGCTCGTCCCAGCGACGCATGAGGAGCTCGTCGAGTTCTGCGGCGAATTCGCTCGGTGGGTCGATATTGCCCTCGTAGGCAAGTGTCACCGTTCCGGGGAGGCTGCTGTTCACGCAGTAGTACAGCTGCCCTGAATCTTTCGTGAACCACATCAGCTGTGACGGGTCCGACCCGACCTGGTCAAAGCTCTCACCCGGAAACCAGTCGTATCCGTCGAGGCTCTCCCAGGCGTCGGGGCGCCTGATCCCGTAAGACTGCCAATCCTGGGCGGTAAATCCCGCATGCACGTCGCGCAGGAACGTCTGTACGGCATCTGGAAAGCAATCGAAGAATTCTGCTCTGGGCTGCCCGAGGACGGCCGGATCCCAGCCGAGCCACAATGCCGGAAATTCGTCTCTCGCTTGTCCCGCCACGTAGATGAGAACGTTTTCGACCGAACCGCCCAGTTCTCGGCGGAAGACCCGGACATCGGCGAGTTCGTCTCGGAATCGGCGGGCGAATCCAGGGAGAAGCGCCATGAAATCGCTGCTCCACAACGACAGTGCGTGGTGACATCTTTCGGATGAGGCGACCGCGGACGCGATCGGTCGCCATTTCTGCGGTATCCCTGCCAACTCAGATGAATGTGCCTCGATCGGCATCCATGTGGCATCCCCGCCACTGACCTCGGCGAGGATATCGTCGATTTCACATTCCGCCACGGCGATCTCCCACGTATCGGTGTCGAAATCTTATGTCCGGACACGCCCGAGCCGTCGCGTATAGGTTGGGAAGATGGAGCGTTATGAACGGGTTCGGCTGACGAATCCCGACAAGGTGCTCTATCCGGCCTCCGGCACCACGAAAGCCGAGGTGTTCGACTACTACCTCAGCGTCGCCGAGGTGATGCTGCCGCACATCGCCGGACGTCCGGTGACCCGCAAGCGGTGGCCCAACGGGGTCGCCGAGTCGTCGTTCTTCGAGAAACAGTTGGCCTCGTCGGCCCCGGACTGGCTTGAGCGCGGCACCATCGTGCACAAGTCCGGGACCACCTCGTACCCGATCATCAACACCCGCGAAGGACTGGCCTGGATCGCCCAGCAGGCGTCCCTGGAAGTGCATGTGCCGCAATGGCGGTTCTCGCCTGACGGCAGCCAGGGGCCGGCCACCCGCATCGTGTTCGATCTCGATCCCGGCGAAGGCGTCACCATGCCCCAACTGTGCGAAGTCGCCCACGCGGTGCGGGAACTGATGAGCGACATCGGGTTGACGACGTATCCACTGACCAGCGGCAGCAAGGGTCTGCATCTGTATGTGCCGCTGGCCGATCCGATCAGTTCGCGGGGGGCTTCGGTGCTGGCCAAGCGGGTGGCCGTCCAGCTCGAACAGTCGATGCCCAAACTGGTCACCGCCACCATGACCCGCAGTGTCCGGACGCAGAAGGTGTTCCTGGACTGGAGCCAGAACAACGCGGCCAAGACCACCATCGCCCCGTACTCACTGCGTGGACGCGAGTACCCGACGGTGGCTGCGCCCCGCACCTGGGACGAGGTCGGTGATCCGGATCTGCGTCACCTGCGCTTCGACGAAGTGTTGCAGCGGGTTTCCGATGACGGTGACCTGCTGGCCGGGCTGGATGCGGACGCACCCGTGGCCGACAAGCTGACCACCTATCGCAGCATGCGCGACGCCGCCAAGACTCCCGAACCGGTGCCGGCGGCGTCGCCCACGACCGGCAACGACAATGCGTTCGTCATCCAAGAACACCATGCCCGGCGGCTGCACTACGACTTCCGCCTGGAGCGCGACGGGGTGCTGGTCAGCTGGGCGGTGCCCAAGAACCTGCCCGACACCACGTCGGTGAATCACCTTGCCGTGCATACCGAAGACCACCCGATGGAATACCTGACGTTTCACGGCGAGATTCCCAAAGGCGAATACGGCGGCGGCAAGGTCATCGTCTGGGACACCGGTACGTACGAGACCGAGAAGTTCAACGACCATGCGCCCGACGGTCCCGACAAGGGCGGGGAAGTGATCGTCACGCTGCACGGTGAGAAGATCACCGGGCGCTACGCGCTGATCCAGACCGACGGCAAGAACTGGCTCGCACACCGGATGAAGGACCAGAAGTCGCCGACTCCGGAACCCAAGGATTTCTCGCCGATGCTGGCGACCGAGGGGTCGGTGGCGAAACTCAAGGCCACCGGATGGGCTTTCGAGGGCAAGTGGGATGGCTACCGGTTGTTGGTGGAGGCCGATCACGGTGGGCTGCAACTGCGTTCGCGCCGTGGCCGCGATGTCACAGCCGAGTATCCGCAGTTCGAGGCGCTGGCCGCTGATCTCGCCGATCACCACGTGGTGCTCGACGGCGAGGCGGTGGCACTCGACGACTCGGGGGTGCCCAGTTTCCGCGAGATGCAGAACCGGGCCCGGTCCACCCGCGTCGAGTTCTGGGCCTTCGACATCCTGTGGCTCGACGGCCGGTCGTTGTTGCGCGCCAAGTACTCCGACCGGCGAAAGCTGTTGGAAGCACTGGCCGCCGGTGGAAGACTGATCGTGCCGGAGCCGCTCGCCGGTGACGGTCCCGAAGCGATGGAGCACGCGCGGGAGAACCGGTTCGAGGGCGTCGTCGCGAAGAAGCGGGACTCGACCTACCAGCCGGGCCGCCGCTCGGCGGCGTGGATCAAGGACAAGATCTGGAACACCCAGGAAGCGGTGATCGGGGGCTGGCGCCAGGGCGAAGGCGGCCGCAGCAGCGGCATCGGTGCGCTGCTGCTCGGGATACCCGGCCCTGACGGCCTCGAGTTCGTCGGACGGGTCGGCACCGGATTCACCGAGAAGGAACTGACCAAGCTCAAAGGCATCCTCAAACCACTGCACACCGACCAATCCCCGTTCGACAAGCCCCTGCCGCGACCGGATGCCAAGGGGGTCACCTTCGTGCGGCCGGAACTGGTCGGCGAGGTGCGCTACAGCGAGCGCACCTCGGATCACCGCCTGCGCCAACCGAGTTGGCGCGGATTGCGGACGGACAAGACGCCGGATGAAGTGGTGTGGGAGTAATCCCCACTGCCATTCACCAACCAACCCATCACCGGTGACGACGCACCCTGTGCCGGCTACGCGACCGGTGCGGCGCCGAGCGCTTCCTGCAGCCCCCGCGTCGCCAGTGCGTCAGCCAGTTCATTGTCGGGGACTCCCGAGTGCCCTTTTACCCAGAACCACTCGACCTGATGCTGTAGGCAGGCAGCCTGCAGCCGCTGCCACAGGTCGACGTTCTTCACCGGCTGCTTCGCGGCGGTCAGCCAACCGTTGCGTTCCCAGCCGAGCACCCATTTGGTGATGCCGTTGCGGACATAGGTGCTGTCGGTGTGCAGGTGCACCACCACGGGTCTGGTGAGCGCCTCCAGCGCCATGATGGGCGCCATCAACTCCATGCGGTTGTTGCTGGTGGTTCCCGGGTCTCCGCCGTACAACTCCCGAACGTGCTCACGGTGGCGCAGCACCGCGCCCCAGCCACCCGGCCCCGGATTGGGCCGGCATCCGCCGTCGGTGTGGATGATCACGGGGTCGGTCACCCGCTGAGGATAGGCAACGGCACCGTGTCGCCGCCGCTGCGACACGAGCGGAGCGCATCTCACTTCCGGGGCGGTTGCAACACTTTCATCGCCAGCCGCATCGCCGGTTCCGGTACGTGGTCTTTGGCCGACAGTGCCGCGCCGGCCACCCGGGTCCGAAGCGGTGTGCCCCGACCGAACCACCGGTTCAGCGGCCCGCCCGAGGGTTCAAGGTCCACGTGCAGGGGTGGTTTGCCGTCGGCGGCGCCGAGGGCGTGTGCGATGACGATGCGCTGGATCTCGCTGGTGCCCTCGAAGATCGTGTACAGCTTGGCATCCCGGTACCACTTCTCCACCGGATGCTCGGTGATGTAGCCCCAGCCGCCCATGGTCTGGATGGCCTGCTCGGTGGCGCGGACGGCCACCTCGCTGGCGGCCAGCTTGGACATCGACCCCTCGCCACGCTCGAACGGCACACCGGTGGCGGCCATCCAGGACGCCCGCCAGGTGAGCAGCCGGGCCGCGTCGATCTGCGTGGCCAGATCGGCGAGCGGAAACGCGATGCCCTGGTTGTCGATGATCGGTGCGCCGAAGGCCACTCGCCGGTTGGCGTACTCCGTGGCGTATTCCAATGCTGCCCTGGCGATTCCGAGAGCTTGGGCGGCCACCATCGGCCGGGTCTGCTCGAAGGTTCCGAGCGTGGCGGAGCCGGAATGTCTGCCGCCTTCGACCGCCTCGCGGGCCCGGGCCAGCTTGTGCTCGAGTTTCTCGTGGCCGCCGAGCAGATTGCCGGCCGGGACCCGGACATTGTCGAACGTGAGCTCGGCGGTGTGTGAGGCCCGGCAGCCGAGCTTGTCGAGTTTGCGCACCATCTCCAGACCGGGGGTGCCGCCTTCCACGATGAACAGCGCCTGGCCCTTGTGCCCGAGTTCTTTGTCGACGACCGCGTTGACCACGTGCACATTGGCGATACCGCCGTTGCCGATCCACATCTTGTGGCCGTTGATGATCCAGTCCGCGTCAGGTCCCGACCCGTCGCGGACCGCGTACGTGCGGAGGTTCCGCACATCGCTGCCGCCCTCGGGTTCGGAGATCGCCAGCGCGGCGAGTTTCAGATCACCCGGTGTGCCGAAGCATTCGGGTGCCCACTGCAGCATCTGTTCGGGTGAGGCGGCTTGACCGATCGCCGAGAGCGCCAAGGCCGGCATCACAACGGCCAGGCCGATCCCCGCGCAACCCCAGAACAGCTCCTCCATGAACATCGGGAGGGACAACCCGCTCGGGTCACCGATCAGATCGCGATAGAACAGCGGGTTGTAGAAACCCTGCACGGCTGCTTCTTCGAGCACCGGCCACGGAAATTCCTGGCGTCGGTCGTAGTCGGCGGCGACCGGGCGTACGACCTGCTCGGCGAACTCGTGGGTACGTCGGGCCAGGTCGTGCTGGGCGGCGGTGGGCGTGATGTCGAATGCCACGACGAGTCGGGTACCCAACTTCTACCGCTGCCGAACTCGGCGTGGACGTCAGCCGGAAGGTTGACTGGCCGCCGCAATGCGACGTTGCGCCTCTGCCGGCGAGATCCGGAGCCGCCGGGCGAGCACCGCGGCCGGGTCGAACCGAGGCGGCGAGACGTTGTCGGTGGCGACCATCCGTCCGAGCAGCCGCTGCTGGGCGGTGGCCAACCGTTTCTCACCGGCGTTGAGCCGGCTCAGGACCTCCTGTAGCTCCGACCGTGTCAGTGCGTGCACCGACAGCGCGTCGATTTCTTTGCATGCTGCGTTCAGGTGATCGAGCGCGTCACCGACGATCGTCCGCTCGATGTCCCTCTCGGAAACCAATATCGAACTCATGTTCGGTACCGTACGCCGATGCACCGACAAGCCCGCAGAAAGCGATACGGCCCCGGTAAAAAGAATCGGCCGCACGAATTGTGCGGCCGATCGTGAGGGCACCTCCAAACAAATGTGTGCCCGTTTTCATTCCCACTCAGCAGGCGACGTCGACGTATGCCGTCTTTGAAATGACGGTGGTGCTGATGGAGCTGCCACCCCGGGAGTCGTTGGTGGCGATGGTCTGCCCCTGGCGCACGCCGAGTACGGTGCAGTTGGCCAGTGGGGCGGCGCCCGTACGGTTGACGATGACGTGATATCCGCTGGTCTGCAGGCTCTTAACGGTCTGTTCGGCCGATTGTCCGGTCGGAGCGGCAGCCGCGACGCCCCCGAGGAAAACTCCAGCGGTCAACGTGCCCGCGGCCAATGTGGCGATGGTATATGACTTCATTTTCCCAACCCTCCGTCGTAGGCCGCACCGCAAGTCCCGCAACTTCCGGTTACTGCCTATGACGTTTAATTGGGAATTCCGTTCGAAAATTCCACAATTCTCAGCTGAAATTGCGGAATTTCTCAGGATGTGGGTCGGCCCGTCTCGACCACGGTGATCTGCAGCCTCGGCTTGGGCCGGTCCGCGTCGTCCATCCGGTCCCACACGGCATCGACCAACGGGGCCAGCAACAGCTCACCCATCTGGCGTACCAGGACGGCTACGACTTGCGTGGATCGGCGACGTTTGGTCGACGCCCGGCCGGCGTTTCGCAACCTGCCGACTTCTCGCTCGGTCAGGTTGACGAGGGCATCGACGAGATGCAGGTTTTCCCCGGATGGATCCAGGACGGCACGACGAACGTAATCGACGACCGCTTGATTCGCCTGCAGCATGCGGCGCACGGCCTGGTCGCGGGCGTCGGCGAGATCGGTCGGGTGATCGGCTTCGGGTACCTCGGCCAGGGCGGTCGCGAAGTAGTCCACCACCAACTGGTCGACGGCGTCACGCAGGCCGGCCTTCGTCTTGTAATGGTGCTGCACCAGCCCGAGGGTGACTCCTGCCTCGGCAGCTACGGCGCGCAAGGAGATTCGATCGGCCCCGTGCTTCGAGTACAGATCCAGCGCGATGTTGCGGACGCGCGCTTTTGCGGTCAGGTCCTCCGCCCTGACCCGTGGATCGGTCATGTCGAGTTCTCCCGGAATGGCCTGGTGTGACCAACATGGTCTACAAGTGACTTGTTGACGATACAGTTGTATCGCAATCGAACGAGCGAGGTGAGAGCGTGTCCGAACTTTTCCCGGATTACCGGGCGTCCTGGGAGACCGATCAACACCGGGAACTGCGCCGCCACGCGGCGGAGTTCTTCCGCAAGGAAGCGACACCACACCAGGAACGCTGGGCTCGTAACCATCAGGTCGACCGCGAATTCTGGAACAAACTCGGCGACGCCGGACTCCTCGGGCTCGATCTTCCCGAGGAGTACGGCGGTGCCGGTGGAGACTTCGGCTTGTCCGCGGTGGTCGCCGAGGAATTGGCGCTGGCCCACGACTCAGCGTCCGGTTGGGTGGTGCACGCACCGATCGTCGCGCACTACATCAACACCTACGGTGACGCGGAACAGAAGCAGCGCTGGATGCCGAAGATCATCAGCGGCGAGGCGGTGCTGGCCATCGCGATGACCGAACCCGGCACCGGATCCGACCTGCAGGCAGTGCGCACCACTGCCGTCCGCGACGGTGACGACTACGTCGTCAACGGATCGAAGACGTTCATCTCCAACGGAACTCACTGCGACCTGTTGGTGATCGTCGCCAAGACCGACCCCGAACAGGGCTCGGCCGGCATCTCGCTCATCGTCGCCGAGACCGACGATGGACTGCATGGCTTCCAGCGTGGGCGGGTGTTGGAAAAGGTGGGTCAGCACGGCCAGGACACCCGCGAGCTGTTCTTCTCCGACATGCGGGTACCGGTGAAAAACCTGCTCGGAGAGCGGGAAGGGCTCGGCTTCTATCAACTCATGGAGCAGTTGGCCCGGGAGCGGCTGGCCATCGCCTCGGTGTGTTCGGGCATGGCTGAGGCGGCGGTTTTGGAGGCCATCCGGTACACGAAGGAAAGGGAGGCGTTCGGCAAACCGCTGATCGGCTTCCAGCACAACCGCTTCGCCCTGGCAGAACTCAAGGCCGAGGTGTTGTCGATCAAGACGACGGTCGATTACTGCGTGCAGTCCTACATCGACGGCCGCAACGATCCGGCCACGGCATCGATGGCCAAGTTGATCGCAGCGGACAAGGGCGTCTCCGTTGTGGACCGCTGTGTGCAGTTCTTCGGTGGTTACGGCTACATGATGGAGTACCCGATCGGTCGCGCCTATGCGGCCGCACGGGTGAACAAGATCTACGGCGGCACCAGCGAAATCATGAAGGAGATCATCGGCCGGTCTCTGTGAGCGTCGCACCGGTGTCGACAACTGCAGGAGTGTGCCATCGTTGAAAGATGAGTACTGACGGGTACAGCGTCGAGGACGAAGACCAGTTGACTCAGGAGGACACCCTGATCGACCGGGGTGTGGACGATTTGCTCGACGAGGGTTACTCGCCGCCCGAGCGCTGGCTCCAGCCACGCGAGCACGAGTCGCTCGATGAGCTGCTGGCCGAGGAGGAACCTGACCCGGCCATGCAACTCGACGACTCCGACGCCCCCGACGAGCAGGCCGGAGACGACGAGGTAGGTGACCGGCGTTCGGGGCGGCTGGTCGCCCCGGATGCGGGCTTCGGTGTGGACGATGACGCCGAACTGTTCGGCACCGATGTCGGTATCGACGGCGGCGCGGCCTCCGCCGAAGAGGCCGCGGTACACATCATCGAGGAGTAGGGCTCCGGCGCTGCAGTGCCACCGACACGGTGAACACCAGCAATCCGCCTACCGCCAGCAGGGCACCGGCAGCCGCCGGTGCGGTGTAGCCGAGTCCCGCCGCGATCACCAGACCGCCCACCCAGGCGCCGGTGGCGTTGCCGATGTTGAGTGCGGAGTGGTTGAGCGCCGCGGCCAACGTCTGGGCGTCGTGGGCGACGTCCATGAGCCGGGTTTGCAGCGCCGGCCCGACGGCCGAGCCGGCCATGCCGACACCGAACAACAGGGGCAGCGCGGTCCACGGGCTGTGCGATCCCAGCGAGAACGCGGTCAGCAGAACGGCCAGGGCGCCCAGCGACAGGTACAGCGCCCGGACCACCGAGGCATCGGCCAACCGACCACCGATCAGGTTGCCGCACACCATGCCGAGGCCGAACACCATGAGCGCCACCGGGACCAGCGACCGCGGCAGACCGGTCACATCCGTCATCGTGGTGCTGATGTAGGTGTACACCGCGAACATCCCGCCGAAGCCGATCATGCCGACGAGCACGGCCAGCCAGACCTGCGGACGGCGCAGCGCGCCGAGTTCGGTCAGTGGGCTGGTGACGTGCATCGACCGCAGATGGTCGGGCAGCCAGCGCCACAACGCGGTCAAGGTGACCAGCCCGATGACCACCACCAGGCCGAACGCGCTTCGCCAACCCGATGATTGCCCCAGCCAGGACGCCACCGGCACACCCAAGACGGTGGCGACGGTCAGACCGCACAACACGTAGGCCACGGCCTTGGCACGGTTCTGCGGACCCATCAGGTGCGCGGCGGCCAACGCGGCGATGCCGAAGAACGCGCCGTGCGGCAGGCCGGCGACGAACCGTGCGATGACCAACGTCGGGTAGCTCGGCGCCAGCATGCTGGCCAGGTTGCCGAGGGTGAACACCGCCATCAGAGCGAGCAGCAGTGCCTTGCGGGGCCAGCGCGCGGTGAGCGCGGCAATCACCGGCGCACCGACGACGACGCCCAGGGCGTAGGCAGAGATGACGTGGCCCGCGGTCGGCTCACTGATCCCGAAACCCGTGGCGATGTCGGGCAGCAGGCCCATCGCGACGAATTCGGTGGTGCCGATCCCGAACCCGCCGAGGGCCAGGGCGAACACCGCGAGCATGCGCACCATGGGGTCGGGGGCCACAACAGCGCGGGGGCGTTCGAGAGAGGACGTCATGTGAAGCAGGCTTTCCGAGGTTCGCGGACTGGAGCTCTCGGACAGCGTTGGCGAGAACGGCGGGTGCAACGCTAACGGCGCACCGAGTGTTCCCTCAAATCCTCACACCTTGGCGATGAGGTTCTCGGCGAACTTCTCCAGGTGCCGGATCTTGCGGTCCAGCGGCTCGGTGTCGTCGCCTTTGATGTAGGGCAGCCGGAAGCCCACGATCACGTCGGTGACGCCCTTGTCCTCCAACCGCTTGATGCCGTCGAGGGTGAAGGCATCCCCGGAGATGACGTGGATCTCGAAGTCCCCGGTCTGCCCTTCTTCCTCCCGGATCTGGTTCAGCTGGGTCAACAACTGGTCGAGTTCCTCAGGGCTGCCGCCGCCGTGCATCCAGCCGTCGTTGCGGGCGGCGCGGCGCAATGCCGCCTCGGCATGTCCGCCGACCAGGATCGACACCGGCTTCGACGGTGCCGGGGTCATCTTGGTCTTGGGGATGTCGTAGAACTCGCCGTGGTACTCGAAATAATCGCCGGTGGTCAGTCCGCGGATGATGTCGATGCACTCGTCCATCCGCTTGCCGCGGCGCGCGAACGGCACGCCCAGCAGTTCGTAGTCCTCGGGCCACGGGCTGGTGCCCACACCGAGCCCGAGCCGGTTGTCGAACAACGCGTTGAGCGAGCCGACCTGCTTGGCCACCAGGGCGGGCGGGCGGATCGGCAGCTTGAGAACGAAGAAGTTGAATTTGAGCGTGGTGGTGGACGCGCACAGTGCCGAGGCCATCACGAAGGCCTCCACAAAAGCCTTGCCGTCCAGGAACTCCCGGTTGCCGTCGGGGGTGTACGGGTACTTCGAGTCGGACTCGAAGGGATAGGCGATGCTGTCGGCAATCGTCATGGCGTGATAGCCGGCGGCCTCGGCCGCCTGGGCCAACGGGATGTAGTAGGTGGGATCGGTCATGGCTTCGGCGTAGGTGAACCGCATGCCGTACACACTAGAACGTGTTCTAGTTCCGTGGGGCCGATCGGGCAGGCATGATTGCCGGGTGCCTGCGTGGCTGACCCGCAACGTCCGGGTGCTCTCGGCGGTGTCCTTCCTGCAGGACACCGCGAGCGAACTGCTCTACCCGCTGCTGCCGATCTATCTGACGGTCGTGCTCGGTGCCCCACCGGCGGTGGTGGGCGCGGTCGAGGGCGCGGCCGAAGGTGCCGCGGCCATGACCAAGTTGGCCGCCGGCCCGCTCGGGGACCGATTCGCCAAGCGGCCCCTGATCGCCACCGGCTACGGCATGGCGGCTCTGGGCAAGGTCATGGTGGCGGCGGCGGGCGCATGGTCCGGCGTGCTGGCCGGCCGTGTGGTCGACCGCCTCGGCAAGGGGATTCGCGGCGCGCCGAGAGACGCACTGCTGGTCACCGACATCGACGAGGCGGCCCGCGGCCGGGTGTTCGGATTCCACCGGGCGATGGACACTTTCGGCGCGGTGGTCGGTCCACTGCTGGGGTTGGCCGGTTATGAACTCCTCGACCATCAGATCGCGCCGCTGCTGTGGGTCGCCGTGGCGCCCGCGGTGCTCAGCGTCGGATTGGTGTTCCTGGTCTCAGAAAAGGGCAAAGAAAAGCGGGGGGCGAAGCGTCGCGCCCCCTCGGTGCGGCAGCGTGAGCCGATCTTCGCCAGGTTGCGTGACCTGCCCGGCCGGTACTGGCGGGTGACGGCGGTGCTGGTGGCTTTCGGCCTGCTGAATTTCCCCGACGCGCTGTTGTTGTTGCGGCTCAACGAGATCGGCTTCTCGGTCGTCGAGGTCATCCTGGCTTACGTCACCTACAACGCGGTGTACGCGATCTCCAGCTTCCCGGCCGGGCTGCTGGCCGACCGGATCGGGCGGCTTCCGGTGTTCGGGATCGGCCTGGTGTTCTTCGCGATCGGCTATGCCGGGTTGGGATTGACCACCGATCCACTGCTGGCCTGGCTGCTGATCGGGGCCTACGGCCTGTTCACCGGCTGCACCGACGGCGTCGGCAAGGCCTGGATCTCGGCACTGGTGGGATCAGACCTTCAGGGCAGTGCGCAAGGAGTGTTCCAGGGGCTCAGCGGTTTTGCCGTGCTGGGTGCCGGGGTGTGGGCCGGGCTGGCCTGGACTGCGATTCCAGGTCAGCCCGGCCAGCTGCCGCTGTTGATCTCCGGGATCGGCGGTGCGGTGTTCGCGGCCGGGTTGCTGGGCCGCTCGCTGCTCAGCCGGCGGCGGTGACGTCCGACCGGTCAGCGCCGTCCAGTTCGAACGGCGGTTCGCCCACACCGACGATCGAATGCGTGCCCTGCGAGGTGCGCTCGGTGATGCGGGCGTCGACGGTCCGGGTTCCGATGCTGATCCGGACGGCGCCTGGGCTCAACGTGTCGGGAGCATCGAGGATGGTTCCGCGCCAATGGAACCGGCCGTCGATCGGAACCAGGTGGCCGGCCAGCCGCACATGTACCCGGCGATCGCCGTCACCTGCATCCAGTATCGCGAAGCCGTCGTACACCTCGTCGGTCGTCACGTCACCCGCATCTGTGGACGCGGGGAGGCGATCGGGTGCGGCGGTGGACAGGAACCCGGCCCGCCGCCACATGCGTCGACCGATACGGCCCATCAGACCGACTTCTTCGAGGAAGGCCGCCAGCGGCGCGAACCCGGAGATCTGTACCTCGCGGCGGTGGGCGCTGGCCCGGGCCATGCGCCGCGCTGCGCGGGCGTCGAGGCCGACGCGGGCGTACTGCACCTTGTTGGTGAACAGATAGCGGAAGAACGGCCCGCCGGCACCGTTGAGGTTGGCCACCCACACCCGCGTGTACCAGGGCATCGACGGCATGCGCTTACGCAGGCCGTCGCGGGCGAACTGGATGTGGCGGGCCTCCTCGGTGACGTGAATACGCATGAGCCGCTGCACCATCGGTTGCAGATCGGGGTCGTCCATCATCTGGCGCTGCAGCGAGTCGAAGATCTCCTCGCCGACGAGCGCGGCCACCCACAGCACCGAGCCGCGGAAGGCGAACGGCAGCGAGTTGATGATGATGCGCTGATAGAGCCGCGGCCGTACGGGCTTGGCGCCGATCTTGTCGATGGCCTTGCCGAACATCACCATGTGCCGGGTCTCGTCGCCGAGTTCGGTGAGCTCGTAGTGCGTGGAATGCGAGGTCGGATCCTGGTGCATCATCTTGCGCAGCAGCGACTGGTTGAGGATGTTCTCGAACCAGATGCCGGCCGACAGCGTGTTGGCCAGTTCCTGGCGGGACAGCTCGATCTGCTCCTCGCGGGACATGGTGTCCCACAATGGTGTTCCGTACAGCGACACGATGCGCGGTGGTAGGAAGAACTTGTCCGGGTCCAGCGGCGCGTCCCAGTCGATGTCGACGACCGGTGCGTACGACTTGCGCACCGACCCCTTGAGCAGGCGCTCGGAAAACGCGTCCCGCGTCGCGGCGTTGGCCGAACCGGTGGATCTGACCGAAGCTGTCACCGTTGACGTCCCTTCATCGTGTACCCCCTGGCTCGACGGTAGGTAGCGGCAACGCACGATGTCAATACCTCGGGTACCGGATACTTCGGGTACCCGGTTTCATTTCGGTTAACCTTCCAGGCGTGCGTCGTATCCACGTCATCGGAATCGGGGCCGGTGATCCGGACTTCGTCACGGTCCAGGCCATTTCCGCGCTCAACGACACCCAGGTGTTCTTCGCGATGGACAAGGGGCCGCGCAGAGGCACGGCCGACGAGTTGGTGGCGGTGCGCAAGCTGATCTGCGACCGGTTCATCACCGATCCCGACGGCTACCGGTTCGTCGAACTGGTCGACCCACCGCGCGCCGCGGCCGGTGACGTCCCGGGCTACCGCCAGGCGGTGGCCGACTGGCACGCCGAGCGCGCCCGGATCTGGGCGGCGGCCATCGAGACCGAACTCGGGCCCGACGGGACCGGGGCTTTCTTAGCCTGGGGTGATCCGTCGCTGTACGACAGCACACTGCGGATCCTGGACACAGTGGCCGAGTACGTGGAGTTCACCTACGACGTCATCCCCGGCATCACCGCCATCCAGGTCCTGACCGCCCGGCACCGCATCCCGCTCAACGACGTCGGCGAACCCGTGCTGATCACGACCGGACGGCAGTTGCGTGAGCAGGGATTGACGGGAAGTGCCGTGGTGATGCTCGACGCCGACTGCTCATTTCAACAGTGCCCGCCGCAGACCAGGATCTGGTGGGGCGCTTATCTCGGCACGGCCGACGAGTTGCTCTATGCGGGCACCGTCGGCGAGATCGGCGACGAGATCGTTGCCGCGCGCGCGGAAGCCAGAACACGCCATGGCTGGATCATGGACACGTACCTACTGCGCTCGGCAGACTGAGCGCCCATGAGCTCATTTCTGCTGCGCGCCGCGGTCGGATTCGCGCTCTGGGTGGTCACTCTCGTCGTGCCGGGGATGAGCTTCGTCGGCGGTGACTCGACAATTGCCAGAGTCGGCATCATCTTCGTCGTCGCCGTGATCTTCGGTCTGGTCAACGCGTTCATCAAGCCGATCGTGCAGATCCTGTCGATCCCGCTCTACATCCTCACGCTTGGGCTGTTCCACATCGTCATCAACGCCCTGATGCTCATGCTCACCTCGTGGATCACCGACAACACCACCGGCTGGGGTCTGCACATCGACCAGTTCTGGTGGACCGCGATCTGGGCGGCGATCGTGTTGTCGGTGGTGAGCTGGCTACTGTCGTTCGTCAAGGCCGTTGCGTAGCACCGAAACCTGTTCTCGCAGCGCCGCGGCGGTGTCGGCGGCCGCGCGGGCTCCGGCCTCGGTGCGGCCGTCATGTTCGGCGGCCCAACACGCGGCCAGCGTGCGGTACGCGAGCTGTTCGGCAGCCACGACCGTCGGCCACAACCGTTCCGCCCCAACACGTTGCGCGGCCGAACCGCCGACACTCCCGTCGTAGGCGGGCAGTAACTCCATCGCCCGCAACTGCAGGTCCCGGCGCGCAGTGCGGGCGACCGGGGAGCTGACGTCGGTGTCCCTCAGGTGCGACAGGGCCGTGGTGACCGCGTCGAGCGTGCCGGTGATCGCCTTGGGCAGAGCCGTCGGATGGCGCAGGCGTTGGGTGGCCCAGTACACGGCCAACGCCACCGCACATCCGATCAGGGTGTCGCTGCCGCGGGTGAGCAGAAGCTCGCCGAGATTCGCGACGGGCACCCCGCCGGAGGCGATCGTGAGCGCGGCGGGCGTGATGAACACGACGGCCAAGGTGTAGTTGCGCACCACGTACATCTCGATGACGAACTGCAGTGCACCGATCACCAGCGCGAGCCACAGGCCCTGCGGATGCACGGCCAGGATCGCCCCGGCCACCGCGAGGCCCAGCCAGGTGCCCAGGGTCCGTTCGACGCTGCGGGTCAGCGTCCGTTGCCAGTCGAAACCCTGGTGCAGCATCAGAACGGCGGCCGCCATCGCCCAGTACGCATGCGTCATCGTCAAGGCTTGCGAGACCAGCACCGCGATGACGCCGGAGATTAGTACCGCGACGCCGACCCGCGCAGCCAGCTGCAGCGACACCGAACCCGGCGTCAGTGCCCGGCGCAGCAGACGCAGCACGCTCGGCCGGCCCAGCGGAACTCCTTCGGCGCCATGCTCATCGGTGATCGCGTCGGCCGGGACGGTGGCCAGGTGCCGGGCCAGGGCCGCGCCGTCAGGCGGAGCCGGCGCTCCCGCGTCGACAGCCCGCATCGCCTCGGCGAACAACACGTGCAGGCGCCGGTTGACGACCCGCAGCCGGTACAGCGCCCGGTCGGGCTTGGGTTGCACCGGCTGGTGGTTGACCAGGGTGACCCATGCGGTGTGCAGCAACAGCGCCGCCCGATGTCTTGTGTCGGCCGTCGGGTTGTCGATGTAGTCCGCGACGGCGGCGGCCGACGCGGCCACGGCGGCTTTCTCCGGTCCGCGAGGACGGATCAGCGCACCCGACATGTGCACCAACCAGGCGAACGCGCCGCCGGCCAACACGAGCGTGGCGTGCTGGGCCGGGCTCAGGTGCAGTGTCGCGGGCGTGCCGGTACCGGCGGCGCAGGCCAGCACCAACATGTAGGCCCCGGGCGGCCCGACCGACAGGGCGTGGCACACCAGGGTGGCCACCGCGGCGATCAGCGTGACGGTCAGTACGCCCAGCCACGGCGCCGACGACGCCCAATCGCCCAGTGCCACGGCGGCGGCAAAGCACACTGCGACCACGGCGAGGTACGCGCCGCGGTTCAGATACGGCCGGCCGCTGCCATACAAGGAGGTGAATCCGCCGATGGTGGCGACCAGGCCGGCGGTGGTGTCTCCGGCCAGCCAGCCGACCAGAACCGGTACCGCCATGCAGATCCCGGCGCGCAGTGCGAACGGCCAGCGCCGCGGCACGCTGTTGATCACGAAGATGCCGCGCAGGGGATGAGTGGTCGCTCTTGGTGCCGGCCGGTCGGACATGTCTACAGCATGCGCGGCGTTTCGCTGACACACTGGACCCATGCCCGAACTCCCCGAAGTCGAGGCGCTGGCCGATCATCTGCGTCGGCATGCCACCGGCCGCCAGGTCACCCGGATCGACGTGGCCGCGTTGTCGGTGCTCAAGACCTTCGATCCACCGCCCACGGCGTTGCACGGCCAAACCGTGACGGGGGCGAACCGGTGGGGTAAGTACCTCGGACTCGAAGCAGGTCCCTGGCACCTGATCACCCACCTGTCGCGGGCGGGGTGGCTGCGGTGGTCGGACAAGTTGGCGACGACGCCGCTCAAGCCGGGCAAGGGGCCGATCGCGCTGCGGGTGCATCTCGCCGACTCGGTGGGCTTCGACCTGACCGAGGCCGGAACCCAGAAGCGGCTGGCGGTATGGGTGGTCGGTGATCCGCTCGACGTGCCGCAGATCGCCTCGTTGGGGCCGGATGCGCTGTCCCTGGATGCGGCCGGGCTGGCGGATGTGTTGGCCGGGAATTCAGGACGGATCAAGACCGTCATCACGGATCAGAAGGTGATCGCCGGGATCGGTAACGCCTACAGCGACGAGATCCTGCACGTGGCCAAGCTGTCGCCGTTCGCCACCGCGGGCAAGCTCACCGGTGCGCAATTGGCTGCCCTGCACGACGCGATGATCACCGTCCTGACCGATGCGGTGTCCCGTTCGGTCGGTCAGCAGGCGGCAACGCTCAAGGGGGAGAAGCGGTCTGGGTTACGCGTGCATGCCCGCACCGGGCTGCCCTGCCCGGTGTGCGGAGATACGGTGCGGGAGGTGTCTTTCGCCGACAAGTCGTTCCAGTACTGCCCGACGTGCCAGACCGGCGGCAAGGTGCTGGCGGACCGGCGGATGTCCCGGCTGCTCAAGTAGCACGCTGCGCAAGAGCACTCTGCGTTCTTGACAGTTGTCTAACTCGGTTATCCTGCAGCGATGACCCGTCAGAAGATCCTCATCACCGGTGCCAGCTCTGGGCTGGGCGCGGGCATGGCCCGCCAGTTCGCGGCCAAGGGCCGTGACCTGGCGCTGTGTGCTCGCCGCACCGAACGGCTCGACGAGCTCAAGGCCGAGCTGGCCGATCGGCATCCGTACATCAAGATCGCGGTCGCGGCGTTGGACGTCAACGACCATGAGGCGGTGCCCCGGGTGTTCGGCGAGCTGTCCGAGGAACTGGGCGGCATCGACCGCGTGATCGTCAACGCGGGGATCGGCAAAGGCTGGCCGTTGGGCGAGGGCAAGCCGTGGGCCAACAAGGCCACCATCGAGACTAACCTGATCGCCGGCCTGGTGCAGATCGAAACCGCGCTGGAGATGTTCAAGAAGTCCGGCAGCGGTCACCTGGTGTTGATCTCGTCGGTGCTGGGCAACACCGGTGTGCCCGGTGGCAAGGCTGCCTACTGCGCGAGCAAGGCCGGCATGACCTCGCTGGGCGAGTCGCTGCGCGCCGAGTACGACAAGGGCCCGATCCGGGTCACCGTTGTCGAGCCTGGCTACATCGAGTCGGAGATGACGGCCAAGTCGGCCACCACGATGCTCATGGTCGACAACGAGACCGGGGTACGCGCCATGGTCGAGGCCATCGACAAGGAGAAGGGCCGGGCCGTGGTGCCGCGCTGGCCGTGGGCACCGCTCACCCAGGTGATGCGCTTGCTGCCACCGAAGTACACCAAGCGCTTCGCCTGAGCTTGTCGGCTCCGATCAGGGAGCCGGGACCTGCACGCAGCCGACGCCGGGCAGGCAGCCGCCGCCGCCACCGGGGCCACCGCTGCCGGTGGGTCCGCCGGGGATCATGCCGCCGCCGCCACCGGGGCCACCGCTACCGGTGGGTCCGCCGGGGATCGAGCCGCCGCCACCACCGGGGCCACCGCTACCGGTGGGTCCGCCGGGGATCGAGCCGCCGCCACCCTCGGGCCCACCGCCGCCGGTGGGTCCGCCGGGAATGGAGCCGCCGCCACCCTCGGGGCCACCGCCGCCGGTGGCTCCACCGGGAGCGGTGCCTTCGCCGCCGGGGGCCGGCGCCGGTGAAGTCTCCATGGTGGTGGTCACGGTTGTGGTCGTCGAGGTGAGTGACGATGTCGTCGGGGCGGTGTCATCACTAGAACCACACCCGACAAGTAGCGGCGCCGCAGTGAGGGCCACGCCAAAGCCGACGGTCATCGACCACTTACGGATCGATGGCCAGGTACCACTCTTGCCGGTCGTCAAGGTCAGCGGATTTGTTGACATCGTTGAAACTCCAGTTCGGTCGGGCCGCAATTGGTGGTGACGCCCCAGGGTTCCCGCTGAAGATCGGATTCAATCATCCGAATGATCAGGGCCACTTCGGCCGAGACGAGGTTTCGGTCCGAAGCGGACGTGGGTAGCCCAAGGGCATGTCCACAAAGTTGATTTCCACGATGTTGTTTACCGGTGCCGCCGCGGGTGCGGTGGCCTTCGCCCCGGTGGCTTTCGCCGAGCCCGGGCCGCCGCCGCCCGCCCCGCCGGCGCCCGGTTGCTACAACCCGGACGGCACCCCGTGTACTCCGTCGGCCGGCCCGCAGGGCGCGGGCGCTGAGGTTCCCGGTGGCCCCGGGGCTCAGGCCGGGTCTGACGGACACGTCTCCGCGGGCGTTCCGGGTGGGCCCTGGGCCGAGGCCGGGCCCGGTGGCGGCGTCGCCTGCGTGCCGGGCGGACCGTGCCGGACCATCGACCTTCCCGGCTGAGCCGGGATAACGGACAGGCGCTAGAGAGCCCGCGCCCTTCTACTAGATCGAGCGCCCGCGCTCGGCGCGATAGCGGCGCACCAGCGCATCGGTCGACGAGTCGGATTGCCGCTCGGGTGACTCCGGGTCGGTGATCACCGGCAACAGCGCCTTGGCCTGGGTCTTGCCCAGTTCGACGCCCCATTGATCGAAGGAGTCGATCCCCCAGATCACTCCCTCGGTGAATACCTGGTGTTCGTAGAGGGCAACCAGCTGGCCTACCACCGACGGCGTCAATCTTGTCCCCAGGATTGACGTCGTCGGTCGGTTTCCAGGCATCACCTTGTGTGGGACCGCCGACGTGGATGTGCCTGCGGGCAGTTCGGAGGCGATGGCTTCGGCCGTCTTACCGAACGCCAGTACCTGGGTCTGGGCGAAGAAGTTGCTCATCAGCAGGTCGTGCATGCTGCCGGTGCCGTCGGCGGTGGGCAGATCGTCGGTGGGCTGGGAAAAGCCGATGAAGTCGGCAGGCACCAACCGGGTGCCCTGATGCAGCAGTTGGTAGAACGCGTGCTGGCCGTTGGTGCCCGGCTCGCCCCAGAAGATCTCACCGGTGTCGGTGGTTACGGCGCTGCCGTCGGCGCGTACCGACTTGCCGTTGGACTCCATCGTCAACTGCTGCAGGTAGGCGGCAAATCGAGACAGGTCGTTGGAGTACGGCAGTACCGCGCGCGATTGCGCGCCAAAGAAATTCGAGTACCACAGCCCGATCAGGCCGAGCAGCGCCGGGGCATTTGCGGCAAGCGGCGCGGTACGGAAATGCTGGTCGACCAGATGGAAGCCGGCCAGGAACTCGGCGAACCGCTCGCGGCCGATCGCCGCCATCACCGACAGCCCGATCGCCGAATCCACCGAGTACCGGCCACCCACCCAGTCCCAGAACCCGAACATGTTGTCGGTGTCGATGCCGAACTCAGCCACCAACTTCGCGTTGGTGGACACCGCCACGAAATGCTTGGACACCGCGTCCGCACCGAGCGCATCGACGAGCCACCGACGGGCGGCGGTGGCGTTGGTCAGGGTCTCCAGGGTGGAGAACGTCTTGGACGCCACGATGAAAAGTGTTGTGGCCGGCTCCAGATCGGACAGTGTCGCGACCAGATCCGCCGGGTCGACGTTCGACACGAAACGCGCGCTGATGCCGGCGTCGGCGTAGTGGCGCAGCGCGTCGTACACCATCACCGGCCCCAGGTCCGACCCGCCGATCCCGATGTTGACGACGGTCGTGATGCGTTCACCGGTCGCGCCCGTCCAGTCACCGCTGCGCAGCCGGTCGGTGAAGTCGCCCATCCGGTCGAGCACCTCGTGCACGTCGGCCACCACGTCCTGGCCGTCCACGGTCAGTGACGCGTCGGCAGGCAACCGCAGGGCGGTGTGCAGCACCGCGCGGTCCTCGGAGGTGTTGATGTGCTCACCGGCGAACATGGCATCGCGGCGCTCTTCCAGGCCCGCCGCGCGAGCCAGATCGGTGAGCAACTCCAGCGTTCGGCGCGTGACACGGTGCTTGCTGTAGTCGATGTAGAGGTCGCCGACGGTCAACGCCAACTCGCTTCCGCGGGCTGGATCCTCGGCGAACAGGTCCGTGAGGTGGATGTCGCGGATCTCGTCGTAGTGCTTTGACAAGGCCTGCCATGCCGGGGTTGCGGTGATGTCAGCACTCATTCTTTTGACCATAGTGCGGCGCTCGATCCAGAGGTGTACATGATTGATGTATGGCCTTTGAAGACTTGATTTCATCCGTGCCCACGGGACTGTGGATCGGTGGTGAGGAACGTCAGGCCGCATCGACGTTCAACGTGCTGGACCCGAGCGACGATCAGGTGCTCGCCACCGTCGCCGACGCCACTGCCGACGACGCGACCGCCGCGCTGGACGCAGCCTGCGCCGTGCAGGCCGACTGGGCTGCCACCGCGCCCCGCACCCGCGGCGAGATCCTGCGGGCGGTGTTCGAGAAGATCACCGAGCGGGCCGACGACATCGCCGCGTTGATGACGCTGGAGATGGGCAAGGTACTCGCCGAGAGCAAGGGTGAAGTCACCTACGGCGCCGAGTTCTTCCGCTGGTTCTCCGAGGAGGCGGTGCGCATCGCCGGACGTTTCACGCCCGCGCCGGCCGGCACCGGCCGCATTCTGGTCACCAAGCAGGCCGTCGGCCCCTGCTACGCCATCACACCGTGGAACTTTCCGTTGGCCATGGGCACCCGCAAGATGGGTCCGGCGTTCGCGGCGGGCTGCACCATGATCGTCAAACCCGCCCAGGAAACACCGCTGACCATGTTGTTGCTGGCCAAGCTGATGGACGAGGCCGGCCTGCCCAAGGGTGTGCTCTCGGTGCTGCCGACCACCGACCCGAGGGCGGTCACCACCGCGCTCATCGACGACGGCCGGCTGCGCAAGCTGACCTTCACCGGCTCGACCGGCGTGGGTAAGGCCCTGGTGAAGCAGTCCGCCGACACCCTGCTGCGCACGTCGATGGAGTTGGGTGGCAACGCCCCGTTCATCGTGTTCGACGATGCCGATGTCGACGCCGCGGTCGACGGCGCAATCCTGGCCAAGATGCGCAACGGAGGGGAGGCCTGCACCGCAGCCAACCGCTTCCACGTGGCCAACTCGGTGCGTGAGGAGTTC
This sequence comes from Mycobacterium sp. GA-1841, assembly GCF_001954135.1. Classification (GTDB taxonomy): domain Bacteria; phylum Actinomycetota; class Actinomycetes; order Mycobacteriales; family Mycobacteriaceae; genus Mycobacterium. The sequence goes on from NZ_MBEQ01000004.1 coordinate 59,812, forward strand.
ACCGAGAAACTCGTCAAGCGGATGAGCGAGTTCGCTCTCGGCAAGGGCATCGACCCGTCGTCCACGTTGGGTCCACTGATCAATTCCAAGCAGGTCTCCACTGTCACCGAACTGGTCTCCGACGCGGTGTCGAAAGGTGCCACCGTCGCCGTCGGCGGTGTCGCCCCCGGCGGGCCGGGCAATTTCTATCCCGCCACGGTGCTGACCGACGTACCGGCCGACGCCCGGATCCTGAAAGAAGAGGTGTTCGGGCCGGTCGCGCCGATCACCGGGTTCGACACCGAGGAAGAAGGTGTGGCCGCGGCCAACGACACCGAATACGGCTTGGCGGCTTACGTTTACACCCAATCGCTGGACCGGGCGCTGCGGGTGGCCGAGGGCATCGAGTCCGGCATGGTCGGCATCAACCGCGGCGTCATCTCCGATGCGGCCGCGCCGTTCGGCGGCATCAAGGAATCCGGCTTCGGCCGTGAGGGCGGCTCGGAGGGAATCGAGGAATACCTCGAGACCAAGTACATCGCGCTGACGAAGTAACCCGCACACAATCTCCCGTCGCGCCTTCCCGATTCGACGCCCGAGTCCCCCTAAACTCTGGGGCTCAAGGCCAAGACGGGAGGGCATGACGTTGACTGCGGCGCCAGTCCGTGCTGCCGGTCGGCGTCGGCGTGCCTCGATCCGCCGGGACATCCCCGCCCTCGACGGCATCCGCGCGATCGCGGTGGCATTGGTGTTGGCCGGCCACGGGGGAGTGCCGGGCGTGGCCGGTGGGTTCATCGGCGTCGACGTCTTCTTTGTGCTCAGCGGATTCTTGATCACCTCGCTGCTGCTCGACGAGTACCGCCGCACCGAACGCATCGACCTCAAGGGCTTTTGGATCCGGCGGGCCAAGCGGCTGCTGCCGGCGATGGTGTTGATGACGTTGGCCGTGGTGATCGCGCGCGACCTGTTCCCGTCCGATGCGGTGAGCTCACTTCGCGACGATGCGGTCGCGGCGTTCTTCTGGATGGCGAACTGGGTGTTCGTCGCGGGAAACACCGACTACTTCAGTCAGGGCGACACCCCCTCGCCGTTGCAGCACACCTGGTCGCTCGCGGTCGAGGAGCAGTACTACGTGATCTGGCCGCTGCTGGTGCTGGCCGCGGCCCTGGTACTGCGCCGTCGTCGGCCAAATGCCGTACGTGGAGCCGTGTTCGGGCTCGCGGTGCTCGGCGTCGTCGCCTCGGCGGTCGAGGCGATCCTGCTGTCCGGTGACGACGGCCTGCTCAACCGGGTCTATTTCGGCACCGACACCCGGGCCCAGGCGCTGCTGGTGGGTGCGGCGGCCGCGGCGCTCCTGGTGCGCGACTGGTCCGCCCTGACCGTGTCGGGCACGTTGATCCGGGCGCGTTGGCGACGCTGGGTGGCCTGGATCTTGCCGGTGCTGGGCGTGCTCGTCCTCGGCGCGGCCGCGCACCTGGCGACCGGCAGCGCCGCCGAGTTCCGCCATGGCCTGCTGATCGTGGTGGCGCTGGGCGCGGTGCTCGTCGTCGCCCCGGTCGCGCTCGATCAGGACGGCTACGTGGCCCGCGCATTGGCCTGGTATCCACTGGTCACCCTCGGCGTCATCTCCTACGGCGTCTACCTGTGGCACTGGCCGATCTTCCTGATCCTCAACGGGGAACGCACCGGTCTGACCGGTTGGTCCCTGCTGGCATTGCGGTGCGCGGTGACGATCGCGGTGTCGTGGGTGTCGTGGTGGGCGATCGAGCAGCCGATCCGGCACTGGCGCCCGGAACACGTCCCGATGCTGCGTCTGGCCGGGGCCACGGTGGCCACCGCTGCAGTGGTGACCATGACCGTCGTCCCGGTGAGCGTCCCGACCCGCCCGGCCGGCCCGGACGTCCTGGCCGCCGCCGCCTCCGAACAGGACGTCGGCGCCGAACGGGCCGTTCCGGTGGGGCCGCCGCCGGCGTTGCCACCCGGCACGCGGACCGTCGCGGTGTTCGGCGACTCCGTGGCCTGGACCCTGATGCGGTATCTGCCACCCACGCCGGGGTTCCACTTCAGCGACTACACCACCATCGGCTGCGGCATCGCCCGTGGGGGGCCGTACCGGTCGGCCGGGGAGACGCTCAACCAGAAACCGGAATGCGATTCCTGGCCGGAGCGCTGGGCGCAGCGGGTCACACATGACCGTCCGGAAACCGTGTTGCTGATGATCGGCCGCTGGGAGGTGGTCGACCGAACCTGGCACGGGCGTTGGATGCACATCGGCAACGACGCCTACGACGCGTATCTCAAGAGCGAGCTGCAACGTGCGCTGGACATTCTCAGCTCAACCGGGGCCCGCGTGGTGGTGACCACGGCGCCCTACAGCCGGCGCGGCGAGCGGTCCGACGGAACGCTGTACCCGGAAGATCAGCCGGGCCGGGTACAGACCTGGAACACCATGCTGCGCAACGTGGCCGCACAACGACCGAACGTGTCGGTGCTGGATTTCAACGCCAAGCTGAACCCGAACGGTAAATACACCGCAAAGATCGACGGGGTGCGGATGCGCAGCGACGGGGTCCATCCGACGGCCGAAGCGGTGAAGTGGCTGACGCCGTGGTTGATCGACTCGCTCAAGACACCGGACAAGCCGGCGGGGCGCTAGGGCTAATGGCCGAGCCGGCCGCGCCCGAGCTGCAACAACAAGATGGCCAGGTCCTTGCCCTCGGGCCCGAGCACGCTGTACCGCTCGATGACCTGCATCTCACGGTTGTGCACCAGCCGGGTCCCACCGGAGGCCATCCGGACCTTGCCGATCTCCTTGGAGACCTCGGCGCGGCGCTGTACGGCCGCCAGGATGGTGGCGTCGAGTTCGTCGATCTCGCGGCGCAGGTCATCAATGTCGGGCACGCTTCGATGGTCCCAGGCAAGCCCGTGCCAACGCAAAACTGTCCCCGCCCAGCGGTAAGTTTGAACCCAAGATGACGCTCGCTACCGAAACTGATGCACTTCTCGACGGCCTGAACCCGCAGCAACGCCAAGCGGTACTGCACGAAGGGTCGCCGCTGTTGATCGTCGCGGGCGCCGGCTCGGGGAAGACGGCGGTGCTGACGCGCCGCATCGCCTACCTGTTGGCGGCGCGTGACGTCGGGGTGGGCCAGATCCTGGCCATCACGTTCACCAACAAGGCCGCCGCCGAAATGCGGGAACGTGTGGTCCAGCTGGTGGGGCCCAAGGCCCGCAACATGTGGGTGTCGACGTTCCACTCCACCTGCGTCCGGATCCTGCGTAACCAGGCATCACTGCTGCCTGGACTGAACTCCAACTTCTCGATCTACGACTCCGACGATTCCCGGCGCCTGCTGATGATGATCGGCAAGGACATGGGGCTGGACACCAAGCGGTACTCGCCGCGGCTGCTGGCCAACGGCATCTCGAACCTGAAGAACGAGCTGATCGGACCGGAGCAGGCCGCGGCCGAGGCGTCGGAGGCGGCCGAGGAGATGGCCGGCATCATCGCGCAGGTCTACGGCGAGTATCAGCGTCGGCTGCGCGCGGCCAACGCGCTGGACTTCGACGATCTGATCGGCGAGACGGTCGGGATCCTGCAGGCTTTCCCGCAGATCGCGCAGTATTACCGGCGCCGGTTCCGTCACGTGCTGGTCGACGAATACCAGGACACCAACCACGCGCAATACGTTTTGGTGCGCGAGTTGGTGGGGCATCACCTCGACGAGAAGGATGGGGTGGCCCCTTCGGAACTGTGTGTGGTGGGTGACGCCGATCAGTCCATCTACGCGTTCCGCGGCGCGACGATCCGCAACATCGAGGACTTCGAGCGCGACTACCCGGATGCGACCACGATCCTGCTGGAGCAGAATTACCGCTCCACCCAGACCATCCTGAACGCGGCCAACTCGGTGATCGCCCGCAACACGGGCCGCCGCGAGAAGCGGCTGTGGACCGAGGAGGGCGAGGGGGAGCTGATCGTCGGCTACGTGGCCGACAACGAGCACGACGAGGCCCGCTTCGTGGCCGAGGAGATCGACGCGCTGGCCGACAGTGCGGGCCTCAAGTATTCGGACGTCGCGGTGTTCTACCGCACCAACAACTCCTCGCGCGCGCTGGAGGAAGTGTTCATCCGCGCCGGCATCCCGTACAAGGTCGTCGGCGGCGTCCGCTTCTACGAGCGCCGCGAGATCCGCGACATCGTCGCCTACCTACGGGTGCTCGACAATCCGGGGGATTCGGTGAGCATGCGTCGCATCCTCAACACCCCCCGTCGAGGCATCGGCGACCGGGCCGAGGCGTGCGTCGCGGTCTACGCCGAGAACACCGGCGCCAACTTCAACGATGCGCTGCAAGCCGCCGCCGAAGGGCGGGTGCCGATGCTGAACTCCCGCTCGGAGAAGGCCATCGCGAGCTTCGTCCAGATGCTCGACCAGCTGCGGGCCAAGCTCGACGACGAGCTCGGGGACCTGGTCGAGACCGTGCTGGAGCGCACCGGCTACCGGCGTGAGCTCGAAGCCTCCAGCGACCCGCAGGATCTGGCCCGGCTGGACAACCTCAACGAGTTGGTCAGCGTCGCACACGAATTCAGCACCGACCTGGCCAACGCCCGGGCCCTGGCCGAAGCGGGCGAAGACGAACCGGTCGACGAGGACATCCCCGACACCGGGGTACTGGCCCAGTTCCTGGAGCGGGTCTCGTTGGTGGCCGATGCCGACGACATCCCTGAGGACGGCGCGGGTGTGGTGACGATGATGACGCTGCACACCGCCAAGGGGCTGGAGTTTCCGGCGGTGTTCGTCACCGGCTGGGAGGACGGCATGTTCCCGCACATGCGGGCACTCGGTGACCCCAACGAACTGTCCGAAGAACGACGGCTCGCCTACGTCGGTATCACCCGGGCCCGCAAGCGGCTGTATCTCTCGCGGGCCAAGGTGCGCTCGTCGTGGGGGCAGCCCATGCTAAACCCGGAATCGCGGTTTTTGCGCGAGATTCCGGAGGAGCTGATCAACTGGCGGCGCATCGAGGCACCGTCGTCGTCGCTGAGTGCGCCCGTCGGAAATGCCGGCCGCTATGGTGCCCCACGTCCGTCGCCGTCGCGTCCCGCGCCGGCGCGCAACCGGCCGGTCATCACGCTGGAACCCGGGGATCGCGTCAGCCACGACAAGTACGGGCTGGGCCGGGTCGAGGAAGTCTCGGGTGTCGGCGAATCCGCGATGTCACTGATCGACTTCGGCAGCGCCGGCCGGGTCAAGCTCATGCACAACCATGCGCCGATCCAGAAGCTCTGAGACCGGCACTCGTTGATTCTGCGCTGACGGCGTTGGTCTCCCGCACTTTTGCGCCCCCTACGCAGAATCAATGGCCTTGATGATTCCAGGGGGTGCCCGCCAGCTCCGCCGGGGCTCCCAGTCGAGGTTCGGCCAGAGGCGGAACCGCGGTCAGCACCGGATTCTGATCCAGCCGGGATCCGGGCGTGCGGCCCCGCCCCCAGCCGACCATCTCACGGTAGCCGCCGAACAGGTCCGCATCGCTGACCGCCGATTCGGATGCGTGCGGGCTGTCGGCACCGACGGGAGACGACACCGGGGAGACGTAGAGCGCATCGGTGGGACAGTAGGCCTCACACATGAAGCAGGTTTGGCAGTCGGATTGGCGCGCGATCACCGGTACGCCGTCGGTGCCCCGGTCGAAGACGTCGGTGGGGCACACCTTGATGCAGACGTCGCACTTGATGCAGGCTGTCGGGCTGACGATCTCGATCACGCCACGGCCTCCGACGAAATCAGCAGGGGCGCAACCGGATCGGGTGCGGTCCAGACCGTGTCGAGGCCGCCGACCAGGAATCGATGTTCGTAGCGATGGTCGGTGTCGGGCCGGTCTTCGCGGCGGTGCAGACCACGCGTCTCGGGCCGGGAGATCTACAAGCAGCGCGAGGCGCAGGCCATGGTCGCCGTGGCGCGCTGGATCACCGCGGCTTCCCTGGCCC
>NZ_MBEQ01000005.1 GCF_001954135.1 Mycobacterium sp. GA-1841
CCCCCGAGGCCGCACCGATGGATGCCGCGCTGGCGCCCGCGCCCGAGGCCGCCCCGATCGCCGATGCCGCCTTGCAGGTGCCCGCTCCGGCCCCCGAGGCACCGGCTCCGGCCCCCGAAGAGGCGCCTGCCCCGGTACAGCCGGTCAACTACGTCGATCAGATCCAGCAGGCCATCGAGAATCAGGGCCTCGACGGCAACATCGTCATCGGCTGAGTTTCAGGCCGAACCGACCCATTCGTCGGTGCCGTCAGAGAAGTACTGGTGTTTCCAGACCGGTAGCCGCTCTTTGACGGTGTCGACGAGTCGGGCGCAGGTTTCGAACGCCGCCTTGCGATGGTCTGCTGCCACAGCGGCCACCAGGGCGGCGTCTCCTATTTCCAGGGTTCCGATGCGGTGGCTGACCGCGATCGCCCGGACGCCCTCGGCCTGCGCGGCGACCTCCTCGGCAACGTCCCGCAGCGTCTGCAGGGCGTCGGGATGTGCGGAGTAATCCAGCCGGGTGACCGACCGGCCACCGTCGTGGTCACGCACCACGCCCGAGAACCCGACCACCGCCCCGGCCGCCTCATGGCCCACCAGAACCTCGTATTCGGTCAGAGAGATCGGTGTCTCGGTCAACTCGACCCGCACGACGGCCGCGCTCATCGGCACTGTCTCCTCTTCGCGCAAGCGCTCATCGGCACTGTCTCCTCTTCGCGCAAGCGCTCATCGGCCGTGGCCCTTGCCGCCCAACTGATCCAACGCATGCTCCAGCACCCCGGCGAGCACACCCAGACCGTCCTTGACCCCACCGGGTGACCCGGGCAGGTTGACGATCAGGGTTTGTCCGGCGACTCCGCAGACACCGCGGGAGAGCACCGCGGTGGGAACCTTGTGCACACCGGCGCGGCGGATGGCATCGGCCAGGCCCGGGATTTGATAGTCGAGCACCGAGATCGTCGCCTCTGGGGTGGCGTCGGTGGGTGAGATGCCGGTGCCACCCGACGTGATGATCACGTCCACGCGTTCGGCCAGGGCGGCGCGCAACGCCTCACCGACGGCACGTCCGTCGGGGACCACCATCTGCTCGGTGACGTCGTAGCCACGGTCGGACAGCCAACCGACGATCAGCGGTCCGGTCCGGTCGTCGTACACCCCGGCTGCAGCACGGGTGGAGGCGATGATGACGCGGGCCGACCGCGTCACTGCTTCGTGTTTTCCTACGTTCTTTCCCACAGTCCCGTTTTACCGCCTTCTTTGCGCACCACTTTGATGTCGTCGATGCGCGCGGCGGGGTCGACTGCCTTGATCATGTCGTAGAGCGTCAGCGCCGCCACGCTCACCGCGGTCAGCGCTTCCATCTCGACCCCGGTCCGGTCGGTGCTGCGCACCGTCGCGGTGATGGCCACCGCCGCCTCGCCGGGATCGAAATCCACGTCCACGCCGGTCAGCGCCAACTGGTGGCACAGCGGGATCAGGTCGGGCGTCCGCTTGGCGGCCAGGATTCCGGCCACCCGCGCGGTCGCCAGGGCATCACCTTTGGGCAGGCCGCCCGAGGCGATCAGAGCCACCACATCCGGCCGCGTGTGCAACGTGCCCACGGCCACGGCGGTGCGCTTGGTGACGTCCTTGGCCGTGACGTCGACCATGTGCGCCGCGCCGGAGGAGTCGAGATGCGACAGTCCCACCGTTACCGGTTGACGACGGTTGCCGACTGGATGAAAGGCAGCTCGTCGGCCGGCAGGGGAAAGATCACGTCACCGAACGGTGACAACGCGCCGGTGCGGTCGGTCGCGAGCTCGCTGACGGCGTGATCATCGCCGTCGGAGAGCACAGGCCAGCCATTGTCGACGTAATGGTTCTTCTTCTTGTCAGCCACGCCCCACATTGTGGCAGGCCGCCGATCCGGTGGCGAGACCGGCGCGGCGCACCGCCCGAAGTAGCTTTACGCTGGTCAGGATATGACCGCCGCAAAGACCCCCGGAATCCCGCTGGGTGCCTGGCTGTCCGACCTCGACGACTCGGGCCTCATCCGCCTTCTGCAGCTGCGGCCCGACCTGAGCCAGCCGCCACCGGGAACCATCGCCGCACTGGCGGCCCGCGCCACCTCACGGCAGTCGGTCAAGGCCGCCACCGACGCGCTGGACTTCCTGCGGCTGGGGATCCTCGACGCGCTGCTGGTCCTGCACGCCGATGCCCATGCCGTCGAGGTGACGAAGCTGACCGAGCTGCTGAGCGGACGCGTCGGCCCCGACGAGGTCACCGCGGCGCTGGACGATCTGCGCGAGCGGGCCCTGGTGTGGGGCCAGGCCGAGGTCCGGGTGGCCGCCGAGGTGGCCTCGGGACTGCCCTGGCATGTCGGGCAGGCCGTGGCGGAGGTGACCCAGGCCGGCGCGGACGAGATCGCCGGGCTGCTCGACGGCCTCGACGACGCCCAAAACGATCTGCTGGCCCGGTTGCTGGAGGGTTCGCCGGTGGGCCGCACCCGCGACGCCGCGCCGGGCACTCCGCCCGATCGGCCGGTGCCGCGGTTGGTGGAGGCCGGCCTGCTGCGCCGGATCGACGACGAGACCGTGATCCTTCCCCGGTTGGTCGGGCAGGCCATGCGCGGGGAGGCGCTCGGCCCGACGGAGTTGACTGCACCGGTGTTGCAGACGTCGTCGACCACGGCGGCCGACGTGGATGCGGTGGCCGCCGGCGCCGCCATCGACCTGCTGCGCGAGATCGACCTGATCATCGAAACCCTGGGAACCACACCGGTTCCCGAGCTACGCGCCGGCGGACTGGGCGTGCGCGACGTCAAGCGGCTGGCCAAGACCACCGGTATCGACGAGCCGCGGCTGGGACTCCTGCTCGAGCTCGCCGCCGGTGCCGGGTTGATCGCAGCCGGAATGCCCGACCCCGACCCGGGCGACGGTGCCGGTCCGTACTGGGCGCCGACGGTCGCCGCCGATCGCTTCGTCGAAGCCACGACCGCGGCACGCTGGCAACTGCTGGCCTCGACGTGGCTTGATCTGCCGGCCCGGCCCGCCCTGATCGGCAGCCGCGGGCCGGACAACAAACCCTTTGCCGCACTGTCGGATTCGCTGTACTCGACGGCTGCTCCCCTGGACCGTCGCCTGCTGTTGACCGTGCTGGCCGACCTGCCGCCGGGCACCGGGATCGACGCCGCCGAGGCCTCCCGCGCGATGATCTGGCGCCGGCCGCGTTGGACCGTGCGACTGCAGCCCGCCACCGTCGACGGACTGCTGACCGAGGCGCACGCACTCGGCATGGTCGGCCGCGGGGCGATCAGCACACCGGCACGCGGCATGCTGGCCGGTGACCTCGACGAGGACGTGCTGGCCGCGATGGCCAAGGCGCTCCCGAAACCACTCGACCACTTCCTGCTCCAGGCCGATCTCACCGTGATCGCGCCCGGACCGTTGGAGCGGGACCTCGCCGAGCAACTCGCCGAGGTCGCCACCGTGGAATCGGCGGGTGCGGCCATGGTGTACCGGATCAGCGAGACCTCGATCCGGCGCGCGCTCGATGCCGGCCGGACCGCCGGTGAACTACACGCGCTGTTCGAGAAGCATTCGAAAACCCCGGTGCCACAAGGCCTGACGTACCTGATCGACGACGTCGCGCGCCGTCACGGCCAGCTGCGCGTCGGCATCGCCGCGTCGTTCCTGCGGTGCGAGGATCCGGCGCTGCTGGCCCAGGCCGTGGCCTCGCCCGGGGCCGACCGCCTCGAATTGCGATTGCTCGCCCCGACCGTGGCGGTGTCGCAGGCGCCGATCGCCGACGTGCTCACCGTGCTGCGCGAGGCAGGTTTCGCCCCCGCGGCCGAAGACTCCACCGGCACCGTCGTCGACATCTCCGCACGTGGCGCACGCGTCGTCGCCCCGACCCGGCGTCGCGTCTACCGTCCCCCCAACCCGCCGACCGCTCAGACGCTCGGCGCGATCGTGGCGGTGCTGCGCAGGGTGGCCGCCGGCCCCTTCTCCAGCGTGCGACTGGACCCGGCGATGGCCATCACCCAGTTGCAGGACGCCGCGCTCAACCAAACCTCGGTGGTGATCGGCTACGTCGACCCGGCCGGGGTGGCCACCCAACGCGTGGTGTCCCCGATCAACGTGCGCGGCGGTCAGCTGACCGCGTTCGATCCGGCGGCCGGGCGGGTACGCGAGTTCGCGATCCACCGCGTCACCTCGGTGGTCTCGGCCGACGATTAGTTTCGTCGGCCGGTTCGGGATAATGGACGCCGATGAGTTTGCAGCCGGAAAACAGAGCGGAACACGCATGACAGACGGCCCCTTGATCGTGCAGTCCGACAAGACGGTACTGCTCGAAGTCGACCATGAGCAGGCGGGCGCGGCGCGCGCAGCGATCGCGCCGTTCGCCGAGCTCGAACGCGCCCCCGAGCATGTGCACACCTACCGCATCACGCCACTGGCGTTGTGGAACGCCCGGGCGGCGGGCCACGATGCCGAGCAGGTGGTCGACGCGCTGGTGTCCTTCTCGCGGTATCCGGTACCGCAACCCCTGCTGGTCGACATCGTCGACACCATGGCCCGCTACGGGCGGCTGCAGTTGATAAAGCACCCGGCGCACAGATTGACCCTGGTCAGCCTGGACCGCGCGGTACTCGAGGAAGTGCTGCGCAACAAGAAGATCGCCCCGATGCTGGGCGCGCGCATCGACGACGACACCGTGATCGTGCACAACAGCGAGCGCGGCCGGGTCAAGCAGATGCTGCTCAAGATCGGCTGGCCCGCCGAGGACCTCGCCGGGTATGTCGACGGCGAAGCCCACCCCATCGAGCTGGCCCAGGACGGCTGGGCGCTGCGTGACTACCAGGAGATGGCGGCCGACTCGTTCTGGGCGGGCGGCTCCGGCGTGGTGGTGCTGCCGTGTGGCGCCGGCAAGACGCTGGTCGGGGCGGCCGCGATGGCCAAGGCGGGCGCGACGACGCTGATCCTGGTGACCAACACCGTGGCCGGGCGGCAGTGGAAGCGTGAGCTCGTGGCCCGCACCTCGCTGACCGAGGACGAGATCGGTGAGTACTCGGGTGAGAAGAAGGAGATCCGCCCGGTCACCATCGCGACGTACCAGGTGATCACCCGGCGCAGCAAGGGCGAGTACAAGAACCTCGAGATCTTCGACACCCGCGACTGGGGGCTCATCATCTACGACGAGGTGCACCTGCTGCCCGCACCGGTGTTCCGGATGACCGCGGACCTGCAGTCCCGCCGGCGTCTCGGCCTGACGGCGACGCTGATCCGCGAGGACGGCCGCGAAGGCGACGTGTTCTCGTTGATCGGTCCGAAGCGCTACGACGCCCCGTGGAAGGACATCGAGGCCCAGGGCTGGATCGCGCCGGCCGAGTGCATCGAGGTGCGGGTGACGATGACCGACAACGAGCGCATGCTCTACGCCACCGCCGAACCCGAGGAACGCTACAAACTGTGCTCGACGGTGCACACCAAGATCGCCGTCGTCCGCTCGATCCTGGAACGTCACCCCGGCGAACCGACCCTGGTGATCGGCGCCTACCTGGACCAGCTCGAAGAACTCGGAGAGGAACTGGACGCCCCGGTGATCCAGGGGTCGACGAAGAACTCCGAGCGCGAGGCGCTGTTCGACGCGTTCCGCCGCGGCGAGATCTCCACCCTGGTGGTGTCCAAGGTGGCCAACTTCTCCATCGACCTGCCGGAAGCATCTGTGGCCGTTCAGGTTTCGGGCACCTTCGGATCCCGCCAGGAGGAGGCACAACGCCTGGGCCGGCTACTGCGACCCAAGGCCAACGGCGGCGGCGCGGTGTTCTACTCGGTGGTCTCGCGGGACTCATTGGACGCGGAATACGCCGCCCACCGGCAACGTTTCCTGGCCGAGCAGGGCTACGGCTACATCATCAAGGACGCCGACGACCTGCTGGGCCCGGCGATTTGATGGTGCGACGGAGTTCTTAGCGGCGAGTTCAGCAGCGTTGTCGTAGATTGACGCATCGAACTCCCTGTACGCGTGGCTAGTATCGCGTCACCGGTCTCGCATGAGGGGATTCAACGGTGACATATGGAAGCGGCGGCAGTTACCCGCCGCCAGGGGGCCAACAGTGGGGCGGCCCCGAGGGACTGCCCCCTGGTTATCCCGGCTATCCGCAACAACCGCCGACGCCCCGAGGCGCAAGAGCCCGTGGCTGTGGATCCTCGGAGTCACCGCGGTCGTCGTGGTCGTGGTCGCGGTCATTACCGTCGTGGCCGACACCGCTGCTTCCAAGAATGACGACGATGGGCAAGCCCAGCAAAGCACCGTCGTGACCTACGAGGTAACTGGCGCAGTCGGAACAGCAGAGCTCGCGCACTGGGGTCCGACCGGAGGGAACCCGCCTGAAACCGTCACTTTGCCGTGGCGCAAGGAGGTGACGCTTCACGGCACGGACGCTTACTTCGACGTCTCGGCACGAACAACAGACGGGTCCGACCAAGAGCTGGCCTGCCGGGTAACGGCTAATGGGCAGACGATCGCTGAGGATCGGACGGTCAGTGGGTTCATTGGCTGCGTGGGTCGTCTGAACGAACACTGACACGTCAGGCTCATCGTGCCCTTGCAAGCCGCCGGTGACCTGCCTCTAGGTGTGTCGGCCCGGCGATCTAAACCGACTTCACCACCGTCAACAGCACCACCGAATCTTCCAGCGCCTGCAGGCTGTGCCGGGTGCGCGGGATCACGATGTGGTCACCCTTCGAGCCTTCCCAGCTGGCGTCGGCATTGGCCAGCTTCACCCGGCCCTCGATCACCTGCAGGGTGGCCTCTCCGGGGCTCTCGTGCTCATCCAGGCCGGTGCCTCCGGTGAGCGCGATCAGCGTCTGCCGCAACGAGTGTTCGTGGCCCCCGTAGACGGTGTGGGCACTGCGCCCGTTGGTGGCGGAGCGAGCTGTCTCCAACTGCTGGCGAGCAACTGCGGTGAGCGAGATCTTCTCCATAGTCAAATATCGTGCCATCTCCGGCCGGGCAGCGGTGAGCGGAATCGGTATCGCTAGGCCGAAGCGAGTTGCGCCTTGACGGTGCGGGACAGGTCATCGGCCAGGATCTCGGCCCGACCCTCGAGCAGGCCGGCGACGGCCTGGGCCGCGACCACCGCTGGGTCGGATTTCTGGTCGGCCGGGATGTAGGACACCATGTCGGTGTCCATATAGCCGACGTGCAGGGCCGCTACGTGAATCCCGCGCGGCGCCAGTTCGGTTCGCAGCGCGTCGGTCAGTGCCCACGCGGCAGCCTTGGCCGCGGAATACGCCCCGGACGTCGGCGGGTGATACCAGGACAGCACCGACAGCACGTTGAGAATGGCCCCACCGCCGTTGCGTTCGACGATCGGGACGAATTCGCGCGCGACGTTGAGCGTGCCGAAGTAGTGCGTCTCCATCTCGGCGCGGATGTCGTCGATCGGCCCGGTCAACAACTGGGCCCGCGTCGAGATGCCGGCGTTGTTCACCAGCACTGTGACGTCATCGGCGATGGCAGCTGCACGGCGCACCGATTCCGGATCGGTGATGTCGAGCTTGATGGGGATCGCGCCGGGCAGATCCACGGTTTCCGGCCGTCGGGCCGCGGCGTACACCTTCGCGCCCCGAGCCAACAGCTCGGCGGCCACATGGCGCCCCAGGCCACGGTTCGCACCGGTGACCAGGGCAGTGATGTTGTTCGTCATGGCACTGGTAACACCGGCCGCACCGGCACCCATCCCGGCCGGTGAAAGGCAATGCCTTGCAGCTGTGAGTAATTCGGTCATGGCCCCTCGAGCGAATTACCCCGCACGATGAACCGATGCGTCAACATGCCCACGTCGCACGCACCGCCGCCGTGCTGGCCGCCGCCATGGGAATCGGCCGGTTCGTCTACACCCCCATCCTGCCGCTGATGACCGCGCAAGCCGGGGTGAGCGCGCACACTGCCGCCGATCTGGCCACCGCGAACTACGCCGGCTATCTGGCCGGTGCCCTGGCCGGAACGATCTGGCCGCGCCTGGCCCGATCGATGTTCGCGTGTCGGGTGTGCCTGGTCGCGCTGATCGTCAGTCTGGCCGCAATGCCATTGACCACCAACGCCAACGGCTGGATCACGCTGCGCACGCTGGCCGGAATCACCAGCGCGCTGGTGTTCGTCATCGCGGTCAACACCATGATGGAACACCTGCACACCCGCCCAGCGCACCTGGCCGGGTGGGGGTTCGGCGGGGTCGGCGCGGGCATCGCACTCTCGGCCGTGCTGGTGCTCGCCGCCGGAGACTGGAAGGTGGCCTGGTGGGCGGCCGCGGCGGTGGCCGCGGTGCTCAGCCTCGCCGCGTGGTCGATGCACCCGGCGCCGGATATCGGGACGGCTGGTCTCGAAGCCCGAAGCCGTCCACCGCACGGCGCCTTCACGCTGCTCTTGGTGAGTTACACCTTGGAAGGCATCGGTTACATCATCGCCGGCACCTTCCTGGTCGCCGCCGTCGCGCAGGGCACGCCGAGCTGGCTGGGTGGTGGGGCCTGGCTGGTGGTGGGGCTGGCCACCGTCCCGTCCGCGGCACTGTGGGCCGCGCTCAGCACCCGATGGTCGCACCCGGCGCTGCTGATGGCGGCGCTGGGTGTGCAGGCCGCCGGGATCGCCGTCGCGGGACTGGCCGGCGGGGTGGGTGCGGCGCTCACCGGCGCCGTGCTGTTCGGCGGAACCTTCATCGGGGTGAGCACGCTGGCCCTGGCCGCCGGACGGCTACTGCGTTATCCGCGGGCCGTCGCGTTGCTCACCGCCGGGTATTCGGCCGGGCAGATCCTCGGGCCGATCGTGGTGACGCCGCTGCTGCACCACGGTTTCCGTCCGGCCCTGGTGGTAGGTGCGCTGGTGGTGTCAGTCGCCGCGCTGGTGGCCGGGATGATGCGGATCGTCGGGTGGCAGCCACACATCCGCGGCGTCGAGCCCGAAATCCCCGACACCGCTGGTGAACTCGTCGACCACGGCCAGCACGGCCGGGCTGGCCTCGTCCCGACGCCACACCAGCGACCACGTCCACAACGGTGACGGAGTCACCACCGGCCGGCGCACCAGCCCGGTGGGCAGCGGAGAATCCTGCCCCTTGGGGTTGTTGAGGACCGGACGACGCAGCCGATGGACATGCTCGAAGAAGGTGGGCCCGGTGACGCCACCGTCATCCGTGCGCATCACGGGTGCGCCGACGGCGGCGGCGAACTGTTCGCCATAGCGATTCCACGACGACCAGCTGGCCGCATCCGAATCGATGAGAACCGTGGTGTCACCGGCGCTCACCGGTGATTCGTCGGTGCCGGGACACAAGGCGTACAGCCGGTCCACCCCGATCAGCCGAGCCTGCAGCGCCAGCGCCTCCAGATCAGCGTTCTGGACCCAGCAGATGGCCAAATCCAGGCTGCCGTCGGCCACCCGGGCGGCCTGCGTGTGCGACGGCATCACCCAGGTGTCCACCCGTACTTGGGCCACCCCTGCGGCACGGTCGGCCCAGTCGGTCGGGCACCAGTTCACACAGCCGATCCGCACCGGGTCCGATACCGCCAGACCGTGTGCCCGCCTGCGCAATTCGTCGGCCTGCTGGATCAACGCGCGGGCCTCGGGCAGCAGTGCGCCACCGGCCTGGGTGAGCGCCACCGAACGCCGGTCCCGATCGAACAGCGTCACCTTGAGGTCACGTTCGAGGGCCTTGATCTGCTGGGACAACGACGGCCCGGCGATCCGCAGACGCTCGGCCGCCCGGCCGAAGTTCAATTCCTCGGCCACGGCGACGAAATAGCGCAGCTGGCGCAACTCCACCGTTGCAGCGTAATAGGCCCAGCCTTTCAGCAGAGAGCCGACAGATCCCGCAGACCGGACATCACCCGCCGCGCCACCGCGTTGAGCAGTGCAACCGGGCCAGACCAGGCGGTGGACAAAGTGCCGGGCACTGACGAAGGTTGGCGCATCGCCCACCATCAGGTCAGCTCAGTGCCGGAATGACCTTCTGCTCGAACAGTTCGATCCCCGACCGGTCATAGGCGGCTTCCGGGAAGTACAGGATCGCGTACTCGCAGCCGAGATCACGCATCCGCTGCAGTTTCTCGATGACCTGTTCAGTTGTGCCACTTGCGGATTCCGGCGCGGTGGCGTTGGCCAGCATCGCGTCGACGGCCCCCTCACCGGCGACCGGCACCTGCCGGTCCCGCAGCCGCGCAACCCGGTCGGCGACGTCGGCCTCCGAGTCGCCGATGACAGCGTTGAAGTTGGCCGAGCGCACGATCGCGTCGTAGTCGGTGCCGACGTCGTTGCAGTGCGCGGCGAGCACTTCGGATTTGTGGGCGAACCCCTCGGGCTCGGAGGTGAAGTTGGTGTACTGCGCGTACTTGGCCGCGATGCGCAGCGTCACCTTCTCCCCGCCGCCGGCAATCCACAACGGAATCCCGTTGTCCTGCAACGGCTTGGGAGCCACGATGGCGCCGTCGACCTGATAATGCTTGCCGTCAAAGGTCGCCCGGCCGTCACGCCAGGCGTCGCGCATGATCTGTACGCCCTCGTCGAGTCGGGCCAACCGCTCCCCCGCCGACGGAAAGCCGTAACCATAAGCACGCCACTCGTGCTCGTACCAACCACCGCCGATGCCCATCTGTACCCGGCCGCCGGAGATGATGTCGGTGGTGGCGGCAACCTTGGCCAGATACACCGGATTGCGGTAGCTCATCGCGGTACACATCTGCCCGAGCTTGATCCGCGACGTCGTCGCGGCGTACGCCGCCATCAGCGTCCAGGCCTCGTGGGTGGCCTCATCGGTGGGCACCGGGACGGTGTGGAAGTGGTCGTAGACCCACAGCGAATCCCAGGCGCCGGCGTCGGCGTGGGTCGCCAGATCGCTCATCACCTGCCAGTGGTCTTCAGTGGGAATGTCGACGAGGTCGAGACGCCAGCCCTGCGGGATGAAGAGTCCAAAGCGCATGGATCCCGACTCTACGACGCCGACCCGTGTCGGGGAACGGGGCTAGCCTGGTTTTCATGGCCCTTTCCAAGGAAGAACGCGAACAATTTCTGGCCGAGCCGCACATCGCCGCACTGTCGGTGTACGCCGGTGACAAACGCGGTCCGCTGACCGTCCCGATCTGGTACCAGTACACCCCCGGCGGTGAGCCGTGGGTGCAGACGGGATTGGGTTCCCGCAAGCACCGGTTGATCGAAGCGGCCGGGCATTTCTCGTTGATGGCCGAGCGCCTGGAGCCGAGCGTGCGGTATGTGGCCGTCGACGGTGCGGTCAGCCGCATCGAACCGTCCACCGATGAACAACTCGTCGAGATGGTGCAGCGGTACCTGCCGCCGGAGAAGGTCGAGCCCTACCTGGAGTTCGCCCGGCGCGAGCACGGCGAGAGCGTCACCATCTACCTCAAGCCCGAGCACTGGCTGTCCGCCGATCTGGGGTCGCTGTGAGGCCATGAGTTCGCGGCAACGGCTGTTCCGCTGGCTCTACCGGCTGGGCTTCACGCCCTGGGACGGTCATCCGCTGGCGCACAGCCTGACCGCCCTGGTCGAGGGCGGCCTGCCCCCGGGAACAGCGCTCGACCTGGGGTGCGGCACCGGGGACAACGCGGTGTACCTGGCCAGACATGGCTGGCAGGTCACCGGTGTCGACTATGTGGACAAGCCATTGAAGAAGGCCGGGGCCAAGGCCGGCGGCTTACCCGTCAGATTCGTCAAAGCCGATGTGACACAACTGAGTTCATCCGGAATCGGGGCGGGGTTCAGGCTCATCATCGACAGCGGCTGTCTGCACGGCATGAGCGACGCCGACCGCGACGCCTACGTCCGGGAGGTCAGTGCGGTGGCCGGGCCGGGCGCGCGGTTGCTGATCGTGGCGTTCATTCCCGGCACATCCATGGGCGTGCCCGGTATCGGTTTCGACGAAGTGCAGCGTCGCTTCAGTGACGGTTGGACCCTGGTGTCAAGCGGGGACGAGCCCGCGATGGACCACAACGGAAAGAATCCGGCGCGGCACTATCTGTTCGCCCGCGACGCGTAAGAAGCGCGCCACGGCGACGATTATGCCTCGGCGTTCACCGAGTACGAACGCACCATGCACGCGCCGGTTAAGGGCAGCCGAAAGTTGGCGCGTTAATGCGAAAACCATTGTGGCCAGCAGTGGTTGGGGCATACGCGCACTGGTGGGTGCCGGTCGGTTGATCTCGGCGCTGCCGCTGGGCGTGACCCCGGCGCTGGCTCGGCTCAACGACAAGGGCGTGCGGCTGTACGACACCATGCCGCTACCGGACTGGCCGGTCTCGGCGTCGTAACCGTCGCGCTAATCGTCGATGAACGTGATGGTTTCGTCGAGCGGGGCCCGGCCGGTACGGATGTAGTTGACCGCTGGATCCTCGTACCCGATCGACATTCCGCAGAAAAGCATGAGCTCGTCCGGAGGCGAGACGAACTGTGCGACGGTCTTGCGAACCTTCGCCCACGACATTTGCGGACAACTGTGCAACCCTTCAGCGCGCAGTAGCAGCATCACCGTCTGGAGGAACATTCCCAGGTCTGACCACTGAGGCCGGCCGAGATCGCGATCGATGTAGCAGAACAGGGCGACAGGCGCGCCGAAGGCATCCCAGTTGGCGATGGCGGCCCGCTGACGCGCCTCCCAGTCCTCGCGTGCGATGCCGAGTGCGCTGTACCGCTCCTTGCCAAACTGGGATCGCCGGTCGCCATAGGGCGATTTCAGCTCAGGCGGATACATCACGTACTCGGGCTCATCCCATTCATCGCCGGCGGCCACCCGCTCCACGGCGAGCTTCTTGAGCCGAGCGAGGGGTTCGCCGGTAACCAGGAAGATGCGCCAGGGTTGCAGGTTCGAACCCGACGGCGCCCAGGCTGCCGCCGAAAGGACGCGCTGCAGCACCTCCTTCGGAACGGGTTGGTCGGTGAAGCCGCGCACCGCGCGCCGGGTGGTCACCGCCTCGTAGACGTCCACGATCGTCCACCTTTCTTGGGAAGCCGGTCCAGTCTTGACTCAGCCTGCCGGTCACCGACGGGGAACGCACCCTTGGAAGTTCGTGGTCTGCGGATTCAGCTGCATTCGTTCCGGACGTTCCGGCGTCTCGCGGATCGTCACCCCGGGCGTAGCGTGGCCACATGGACGGACTTTCCGACGACGTCATCGCTTTTCTGTCCGAAGGCACCCGTACCGCGGTGCTGAGCTGGGTGGCAGCGAACGGCCGCCCGTTGTCGGCACCCGTGTGGTTCGTGGTCGACGACGACGAACTCGTCTTCAACACCGGCAAGGGCACCGCCAAGGGGCGTGCCCTGGCCCGGGATTCGCGGGTAGTGCTGTGTATCCATGACGACACCCCGCCGTTCGCGTTCGTCCAAGTCCAGGGCATTGCCACGGTCAGTGAGGATCCCGACGAGCTGCTCGACACCGCCACCCGCATCGGCGGGCGCTACATGGGTGCCGGCCGCGCCGAGGAATTCGGCCGGCGCAACGGCGTCCCAGGTGAACTCGTCGTGCGGGTCAGGCCCACGAAAGTCCATGCCGCCTTCGACGTGGCGGAATGAGCTGGCGACATGACCGACATATCCCAGTTCTCCGAGATGCTGTCCTGCGACAACGGGCTCTGTGTGCTGAGCACCCTGCGTCGCGATGGCAGCATTCAGTCGTCGGTGGTCAACGCCGGGGTGATGGCCCATCCCCGCACCTGCGATCCCGTCGTCGCCCTGGTCGCCATCGGCGGGAGCCGCAAACTCCAGCACTTGCGCGCCGATACCCCGGGGGGCGGGGGGGGCCCGGGGATCGGCTGGCAATGGGTGGCGGGGGCGGGGCCCCCCCCCCGGACACTATG
>NZ_MBEQ01000006.1 GCF_001954135.1 Mycobacterium sp. GA-1841
GGCCCGGCCCGAGGCCCTCCGGGTTGTCGAGGTGCGAATCGCCGATCGGCGGAATGGACCCGGTGATCGGCGGCAGGTCGACGGGCACCACGCCGGTGGCGTAGGCCGCGGCCCAGCCCAGCACGTTGCGGGCGTAGGCCACCGAGTTGTTGTAGCGCAGGATCGCCGTCATGACCTGGGACTGCTCGCGCAGGTTGAGCCCGCCGCTGCACAGGTAGCGGGCGGCTGCCAGGGCCGAGTCGAACACGTTCTGCACGTCGGCCCGGCCGTCGCCGTCGGCGTCGGAGGCGTACCGGGCCCACGTCCCGGGCAGGAACTGCATCGGCCCCATGGCTCGGGCGTAGGTCACGCGGCCGGCTTGCGCGCTCTGCACGATGACCTCGTTGCCCGGCAGGGTGCCGTCGAGGGCGGGGCCGTAGATGGGACGGACCGCGGTGCCGCGCGCATCGGTGGCACCGCCGTTGGCGTGGGCCGATTCGATGCGCCCGATGCCGGCCAGCAGGTTCCAGCTGATCCCGCAGCCGGGGTAGGCCGCGGCCATCATCTTCTCGGCGTTGCGGTACGCCTTCAACGAGGTGCCCGGAATGCCAAGGGCGCCAGGAGTATTGACGACGAACGCGGGCGGGGGAGCCGAGATGGTGGTCATCGGCTTGATCCGGAAGTTCGTCGGTGGCTTGGCCGCGGCGACGACCGCCGGACCGGATCGGTCGATCTGGGGTTCGACGGCGGCCAACGGGGTAACCCCCGCGGTGGACACCTCGCCGCGCGGCGCGGCCGAGCCGGCACCGGCGACCAACACGATGGGGGCCAGGACGGCGACGCCAAGTGCGGGCGAACGCACGAGCTGGCTCATACGGCGCCGAGCGGTCGCGAGAGCCGCTCCTCCCCCTATGCGCACTTACCCGTCCTTAAGGTCAATTTCTGGCCGAACGACATGTTGTGAACCAAGTCACCATACATAGTCCGGCTTTCCGTTGTTACGACAATGGTCGACAGCAATTTCAACCACTGCGTTTGGGCCGGCGCTCGGTCCCGTCGGCTTTGCTCGACGCGGTCCGTTCGGCATCGGCCGGCGCGTTGAGCTCGGCGATCAGGTCGCGCAGTTCCTCCAGCTCACGACGCAGATAGTCGCGCGTGACGACCTCGCCCACCGCGAGCCGCAACGAGGCCAGTTCGCGGGCCAGATACTCGGTATCGGCCTTGGTCTGTTCGGCCCGGCGCCGGTCCTCCTCGAGCGAGACCCGGTCCCGGTTCTCCTGCCGGTTCTGGGCCAGCAGGATGAGCGGGGCGGCGTAGGCAGCTTGGGTCGAGAACGCCAGATTCAGCAGGATGAAGGGGTAGGGGTCCCACTGGAAGGTGAAGACGCCGATGTTCAGCGCGATCCAGACCACCACGATGATCGTCTGGATCGCCAGGTAGCGGCCGGTGCCGAGGAACCGGGCGATGGACTCGCCGAACTGTCCGACCGCCTCGACGTCGACGTGCAACCCGAAGCCGCGCGTGCCACGGGGGGTGTCCAGCCGCTGGCGCGCTGACGTTTCGCTCATGAATTCGCCACCGGCAGCTCGGGCTCGTCACGCTCGCGCCAGTCGTCGGGCAGCATGTGATCGAGCACGTCGTCCACCGAGACCGCTCCGAGCAGATGGTTCTCTTCATCGACCACCGGCCCGCACACCAGGTTGTAGGCGGCGAAGTAGCGGGTGACCGCGGCCAGTGAGTCGATCGGGCTGAGGCTGGGCAGGTCGGTGTCGACGATGCCGCTCACCAGCGCCGCCGGGGGTTCCCGCAACAGCCGCTGCAGGTGCACACAGCCCAGGTACTGACCGGTGGGTGTGGCACTGGGCGGTCGGGTGACAAAGGCCATCGAGGCCAGAGCCGGGGTGAGGTCGGGGTCGCGCGCGCGGGCCAGCGCCTCGGCGACGGTGGTGTCGGGCGACAGGACCACCGGCTCGCTGGTCATCAGACCGCCCGCGGTGTCGGGCGAGTGGGCCAGCAGCCGTCGCACGTCCTCGGAATCCTCGGGATCCATCTGCCGCAGCAGCGTCTCGGCGTCGGCCGGAGTCATCGAGCCCAGCACGTCGGCAGCGTCGTCGGGATCCATCGCCCCGAGCACGTCGGCGGCGCGCTCGGTGTTCAGCTGGCGCAGCACGGCGGCCTGCTCGTCCTCGGGCAGCTCTTGCAACACGTCGGCCAGCCGCTCGTCGTCGAACGCCCGGTACAGCTCGTAGCGTCGCTTGTCCGGTAGCTCGCGCAAGGCTTCCGCCACCTCGATCGGGCGCTGTCCCTCGAACTGCTCGAGTAGCGAGGCCACCCCCTGATCGGGCATCGCCAGGCCCGAGGGGGTGAGCCCGTGGACGTTCTGCCAGTCGACGGCATGGATGTTGGAGCGCCGCCCCAGACGGCGTTGCGGACGCACGGCCACCCGGGTCACCACCCAGTCGCGGGTCCGGGTCTGTTCGATGCCCATGTCGACCACCACGACGTCGATTCCGGCCAGCTGGGGCAGATCGGGATCGTCAACGCGGACCCGGGTTTCCAGCACCTGGCCCAACACCAGCACTTCTCCGGGGCGCTGGGCGAACCGGCGCAGCGAGACGCTTCCGGTGGCCAGCGTCACCGAACCGGGCTCGATCGCCGTCACGCGCAGGATCGGAACGAAAATCCTTCGGCGGGTGAGCAATTCGACGACCAGACCGAGAACACGCGGTTGCTGGCGGACGATGCTGATGCTGATCACCACATCGCGGACGCGGCCGATGGACTCCCCGTCGGGGCCCAGCACCACCATTCCCGCCAACCGGGCCGCGTAGACCCTGTTCACCGCCGCCATGAGTCAAAGGGTAGAGACTGTGGTCGTGGAGAACACGTATCGACCCCGTAGAACGTGCCTCTCGGTTCCGGGAAGCAGCCTGAAGATGATCGAGAAGGCCAAAACTCTGCCCGCCGACGAGGTGTTCCTCGACCTGGAGGACGCCGTCGCGCCCGAGGCCAAGGCGTCGGCTCGCACTCAGGTGGCGGCGGCACTGAATGCCGACGGCTGGGCCGGACAGCTGCGCGGGGTACGGGTCAACGACTGGACCACACCGTGGACCTACGCGGACGTGATCGAGGTGGTCGCCGGAGTTGCGGCCGGCGGTGGCCGGCTCGACCTGATCGTGCTGCCCAAGGTGACCGAGGTGGCCCACATCCAGGCACTCGATCTGCTTCTGAGCCAACTGGAATCCACCCACGGCTTGGAGCCCGGCCGAATCGGCATCGAGGCGCAGATCGAGAACGCGCAGGGACTGACCCACATCGACGCGATCGCCGCGGGCCCCCGCGTGCAGGCGCTGGTGCTCGGCCCCGGTGACATGGCGGCCAGCCTGAACATGCGCACCCTCGAGGTCGGCGGGCAGCCCGACGGCTATGACATCGGCGATGCGCATCACCACGTGCTGATGCGGATTCTGATCGCCGCGCGTAGCCGCGGCATCAACGCGATCGACGGACCGTACGTGAAGGTGCGCGACGTGGACGGGTTCCGCCGGGTGGCCGGCCGTTCGGCGGCACTGGGTTACGACGGCAAGTGGGTGCTGCATCCCGATCAGATCGAGGCCGGCAACGAGATCTTCAGCCCGCGCCAGGCCGATTACGACCATGCCGAGCTGATCCTCGACGCCTACGAATGGCACACCTCGCATGCCGGCGGGGCCAGGGGAGCGGTGATGTTGGGCGACGAAATGATCGATGAGGCCAGCCGCAAGATGGCGCTGGTGATCGCGGGCAAGGGCCGGGCGGCCGGGATGAGCCGCCAGGCCGAACCGTTCCGCCCGCCGCGCTAGTGGGGCCCGGGCTGCGCGGTCAGGCGGCGGACGCCAGACCGATGATGAAAAACAGTATCCAGCCGCCGTTGAGCAACGCCCCGATGATGCCGACGACGATGCCGGCGATCGCCAGGCCCCGTCCGGCCTCCCCGCTCTGCTTGATCTGGTTGAGGGCGGTGGCGCCGAGGCCGATGCCGACGAAGGCGACGATCAACCCGATGGCACACATGGCCAGCAGCGGCACCGACACGATCGAGGCGACCAGTGATCCGATCGCCAGGTTGTTCGTGGTGTTGGCCGGCGTCATCCCGTAACCGACGGGGAAACCGGGCGCGGGATAACCGGGCGGGTACCCGCCCGGCATGCCGTAGGGGGGCGGCGGCGGAGGGTATCCGGGCAGCGGTGGCGGGTAACCCGGGCCGACCGGGAACGACGGCCCGAAAGCCGCCGGCGGCGGATAGTCTGGCGGAATGTTCGACGGATAGTCGACGGCGGGCGGATATGTCGCGTCGGCCCCGTAGCCGGAAGGTCCGAACTCGTATGACGGCTGCGGACCGGGGTCGGATGGCGATGTTTCGCCCGCGTTGCCGTCCGCGTTTGTCATGCTGATCAACCTAGCGCACCGACGGCCACGCCCCGGTTTGCGTGACGGCGGCACCCACGGTGCCCGGTACGGAGGAGAGTGAAGTTCGATGACGAGCCCATTTCAACCCGGTCAGACCCCAGGGGCCGCCTCGGCCGCGCGCGGCGCCCTGCCCACCCCGCCCAAAGGCTGGCCGATCGGTTCTTACCCGACGTACGCCGAGGCGCAGCGTGCCGTCGACTATCTGTCCGACCAACAGTTCCCCGTCCAGCAGGTGACGATCGTGGGCGTCGATCTGATGCAGGTCGAGCGGGTCACCGGCCGGCTGAGTTGGCCCAAGGTGCTCGGCGGTGGGGTGCTGTCCGGCGCCTGGCTGGGTCTGTTCATCGGACTGATCCTCGGCTTCTTCAGTCCCAACCCCTGGAGCGCGTTGCTCACCGGTCTGATCGCCGGTGTCTTCTTCGGTCTGATCACCTCGGCGATCCCGTATGCGATGGCTCGCGGCACAAGAGATTTCAGTTCGACCATGCAGCTGGTCGCGGGCCGCTACGACGTCCTTTGCGATCCGCAGAGCGCCGAACAGGGTCGGGATCTGCTGGCGCGCTTGACGATCTGACCAGGTAACGATTGGGCCCCGGCAGGCCCATACTGTTGCACATACGCGGGCTTGGCTCTACGGTGTGCGCGCGGGAGCTGCTCTCCAGCGGCGATCGGATCCGGACGGGAGGCAGGGCGGTGCGCGTTCGGCGGCTATGTGCTGCGGCAGTGGCCGCGTTGACGGCGGCCTCGGTGGTCTCGGCGTGTGGTAAGGACGACGACGGGATCGTCATCAACTACTACACCCCGGCCAACGAGATGGCGACTTTCACCGCCGTGGCCAAACGCTGCAACGCCGAACTCGGCGGCCGCTTCACCATCCGCCAGGTGAGTTTGCCGAAAGGCGCTGACGACCAACGGCTGCAGCTGGCCCGCAGGCTCACCGGTAACGACAAGACGCTCGACGTCATGGCCCTCGACGTGGTGTGGACCGCCGAGTTCGCCGAGGCGGGTTGGGCCGTCCCGCTGTCGGAGGATCCGGCCGGTCGTGCCGAGACCGACGCCGAGGAGAACACCCTGCCCGGGCCGTTGGAGACGGCTCGCTGGCAAGGCAAGCTGTATGCCTCGCCGATCACCACCAACACCCAATTGCTCTGGTACCGCGCTGATCTGATGGAGGAGCCGCCGTCAACCTGGGACGGCATGGTCACCGAGGCCAACCGTCTGCACGCGGCCGGCAAGCCGAGTTGGATTGCGGTACAGGCGAAGCAGTACGAGGGCCTGGTGGTCTGGTTCAACACGCTGCTGGCCAGTGCGGGCGGACAGGTGCTCTCCGATGACGGCAAGACCGTCACCCTGACCGACACCGACGAACACCGGGCCGCCACGGTCAAGGCGCTGCAGATCATCAAATCGGTTGCCACCGCACCGGGTGCCGATCCGTCGGTGACCCAGACCGATGAGGCGACGGCCCGGCTCGCGCTGGAGCAGGGCAAGGCGGCGCTGGAGGTCAACTGGCCCTTCGTGTTGCCGTCGCTGTTGGAGAACGCCGTCAAGGGCGGGGTGAACTTCCTGCCGCTCGACCAACGCCCCGATCTCGTCGACGCCATCAACGATCTGGGTACGTTCTCGCCGACTGACGAGCAGTTCCAGGCGGCGTACGAGGCCAGCAAAGAGGTGTTCGGCTTCGCCAACTATCCGGGGGTGCGCGACGGGGAACCCGCGAAGGTGACGCTGGGTGGCCTGAACCTCGCGGTGGCCAAGACCAGCCGGCACAAGGCCGAGGCGTTCGAGGCCATCCGGTGCCTGCGCAACGTCGAAAACCAGCGCTACACCTCGGTCGAAGGTGGACTACCGGCCGTGCGTGCATCGCTGTACGACGATCCGGCGTTCCAGGCCAAGTATCCGCAGTACGCCATCATTCGCGAACAGCTGACCAACGCCGCGGTCCGTCCCGCGACACCGGTGTATCAGGCTGTGTCCACCCGTATTTCGGCCACCCTGGCGCCGATCACCGACATCGACCCGGAGCGCACCGCCGATGAGCTGACCGAACAGGTGCAGAAGGCCATCGACGGCAAAGGGCTGATTCCGTGACACGCAGCGACGACCGCACCTCCGAGCGCAAGCTGGCCTTCGCGCTCATCGCCCCGGCGGTGATCCTGATGGTCGCGGTGACCGCGTACCCGATCGGCTACGCGGTGTGGCTCAGCCTGCAGCGCTACAACCTTGCCGCGCCTGACGACACCGCATTCGTCGGGCTAGCCAACTACCAGACCATCCTCACCGACCGGTACTGGTGGACTGCCTTCGCGGTGACCCTGGCGATCACCGTCGTCTCGGTGGCCATCGAGTTCGTCCTCGGTATGGCGCTGGCTCTGGTCATGCACCGCACCATCTTCGGAAAGGGATTGGTTCGCACGGCGGTGCTGATCCCGTACGGCATCGTCACGGTCGCGGCCTCCTACAGCTGGTACTACGCCTGGACCCCGGGCACCGGCTATCTGGCCAACCTGTTGCCCGACGGCAGTGCCCCGCTCACCGAGCAGCTGCCCTCGCTGGCCATCATCGTGCTGGCCGAGGTGTGGAAGACCACGCCGTTCATGGCGCTGCTGCTGTTGGCCGGCCTGGCGCTGGTACCGCAGGATCTGCTCAACGCGGCCGAAGTCGACGGGGCCGGGGCCTGGACGCGGCTCGTGAAAGTGATTCTGCCGCTGATCAAACCGGCCATCCTGGTCGCGCTGCTCTTCCGCACGCTCGACGCGTTCCGCATCTTCGACAACATCTATGTGTTGACCGGCGGGGCGAACAACACCGGATCCGTCTCGATCCTGGGCTACGACAACCTGTTCAAGGCCTTCAACCTCGGTTTGGGTTCGGCCATCAGCGTGTTGATCTTCCTGTCGGTGGCGGTCATCGCGTTCATCTTCATCAAGATTTTCGGTGCGTCTGCGCCCGGGTCAGAGGCGGAGGGCCGATGAGCGCTTGCGCGAAGAGCGAAGGACACCGATGAGCGCTTGCGCGAAGAGCGAAGGACACCGATGAGCGCTTGCGCGAAGAGCGAAGGACACCGATGAGCGAGCGGGTGAGTGCGCGCCGGATGACGGGCTGGACGATCGTCAACATCCTGGTGGTGGTCTACGCCTTGCTACCGGTGTTGTGGATCCTGTCGCTGTCGCTGAAGCCGACGTCAAGTGTCAAGGACGGCAAGCTGATTCCGGCCCAGATCACCTTCGACAACTACAAGGGCATCTTCAGCGGCAACATGTTCACCTCGGCGCTGGTCAACTCGATCGGCATCGGTCTGATCACCACGGTGATCGCGGTGGTGATCGGCGGGATGGCCGCCTACGCGGTGGCCAGGCTGGAGTTCCCCGGCAAGAAGCTTCTGGTCGGCGTGGCCCTGCTGATCGCGATGTTCCCGCAGATCTCACTGGTGACCCCGATCTTCAACCTGTGGCGCAGCATCGGGCTGTTCGACACCTGGCCCGGTTTGATCATTCCCTACATCACGTTCGCGCTGCCGCTGGCGATCTACACCCTGTCGGCGTTCTTCCGGGAGATCCCTTGGGATCTGGAGAAGGCCGCCAAGATGGACGGGGCCACCCCGGCGCAGGCGTTCCGCAAGGTGATCGCGCCGCTGGCCGCCCCGGGTATCGTCACCGCGGCCATCCTGGTGTTCATCTTCGCCTGGAACGACCTGCTGCTGGCGTTGTCGCTGACCGCGACACAGCGCGCGATCACCGCGCCGGTGGCGATCGCGAACTTCACCGGCAGTTCGCAATTCGAGGAGCCGACCGGGTCCATCGCGGCCGGCGCGATGGTCATCACCATCCCGATCATCATCTTTGTTCTGATCTTCCAGCGGCGGATCGTCGCTGGCCTGACGTCCGGTGCGGTAAAGGGGTAATTGGATGGCCGAGATTGTGTTGGACCGGGTGACCAAGAGTTACCCCGACGGCGCAGGCGGGTTCAGGGCAGCCGTCAAAGAGTTCTCGATGACGATCGCCGACGGTGAGTTCATCATCCTGGTGGGGCCTTCCGGCTGTGGTAAGTCCACGACGCTGAACATGATTGCCGGGCTTGAGGACATCTCGTCGGGTGAACTGCGCATCGGCGGTGAGCGGGTCAACGACAAGGCGCCCAAGGACCGCGACATCGCCATGGTGTTCCAGTCCTATGCGCTCTACCCGCACATGACGGTGCGCCAGAACATCGCGTTCCCGCTCACCCTGGCCAAGCTCAAGAAGGACGAGATCGAGGCGAAGGTCCAGGAGACCGCGAAGATCCTGGACCTCACCGAACTGCTCGACCGCAAACCCGCGCAGTTGTCCGGCGGGCAGCGGCAGCGGGTGGCCATGGGCCGGGCAATCGTGCGTCGCCCCAAGGCATTTCTGATGGACGAGCCGCTGAGCAACCTCGACGCCAAGCTGCGGGTGCAGATGCGCGCCGAGATCGCCCGGCTGCAGAGCCGGCTGGGCACCACCACGGTGTACGTCACGCACGATCAGACCGAGGCGATGACGCTGGGGGATCGGGTGGTGGTGTTGCTGGCCGGGGAGATCCAGCAGATCGGCACCCCCGATGAGCTGTACAACAATCCGGCCAACCTGTTCGTGGCCGGGTTCATCGGGTCCCCGGCGATGAATTTCTTCCCGGCCACCTTCACCGACGTCGGGGTGCGGCTGCCGTTCGGCGACGTCACCCTCACCCAGCAGGTGCACGACCTGCTGGACCGTCAACCCAAGCCGGACAACATCATCGTCGGCATCCGGCCCGAGCACCTGGAGGACGCCGCGCTGCTCGACGGCTACGCCCGCATCCGGGCATTGAGCTTCGAAGTGCGCGCCGACATCGTCGAATCGCTGGGCGCCGACAAGTACGTGCACTTCACGGTCGAGGGCGCCGGTGCGCAGGCCGCCCAACTCGCCGAACTGGCCGCCGATTCCGGGACCGGCGCCAACGAGTTCGTGGCGCGGGTATCGGCAGAATCGGCGGTGGCCGGTGGGCGGCAGATCGAGTTGGCGTTCGACACGTCGAAGTTGACCATCTTCGACGCCGACACCGGGGTGAACCTGACCCGCACCGAACCATCTGAACCATCTGAACCCGCCGAATCGGCCGAGACGACCGCAGAACCGACGGCAGAGTGATCGACGTCCTGGCTGCCGTGCGCACCCATGTGGGTGAGCACTTCAGTGCGGCCGGCATCACCTCGGATCCGGTCAGCGCCAGCGTCACCTTCCTCGGTACCGAGCGCATCGACGTGCTGCGTTTCGGACCGGACCTGCGGGCAGGCGGCTCGGGCCAGGATGTGTATCACTATGTGACGCTTGGGTGTTCACGCCACCCGATGTTCGATCCGACCGAGTTGGTCTCCGATCCGATCCACGGCCCGCGCGCCGAGATGGTGTTGTCGTTGCGCGGTCCGACCCCGGGTGGCCTGGCGCGGTCACTGGCGGTGCTGGCCGCCGCGCCTGCGGTCGAGGGTCTGATCCTGGAGGCCGACGCGCTGATCGACCTTGAGACACCGTTGTTCGACGGCGCGCCGTTCAGCGCATTCCTGTTGGGCGTCAGCGATATCGGTGAGGTCGCGCTGCCCGATCCGCTGAGCCCGGTGGCGGTGCTCTCGGCCACCCCGATCACCGCCACCGAGGCAGCGTGGGTGCGGCTCAAGGGCGCTGACGCGATGCGGGAGGCGTGGCAGGCCGACGGGGTCGATGTCCTCGACCCCACCCGAAGGGCCGCGAGCCCCAGCTAGTCAGAGCCAGTCGTTGTGGCGGAACGTGCGGTAGAGCACCAAGCAGATCGTCGCCATCAGCACCAGAACCGCGGGATAGCCCCAGGTCCACTGCAATTCGGGCATGTGCTCGAAGTTCATCCCGTAGATGCCGGCCATCGCGGTCGGTACTGCGGCGATCGCCACCCACGCCGAGATCTTGCGCATGTCCACGTTCTGCTGCATGGCAACCTTGCCGAGCGCGGCCTGCACCAGCGAGCTGAGCATCTCGTCGTAACTGGTGACGCGGTCGGAGGCCTGCACGTTGTGGTCGTGCACGTCGCGCATGTACCGGCGCACCTCCACCGAGATCAGGTCGTTGTGGTCGGTGAGTAACCGCGCCAGCGCGAGGGTCAGTGGCGCCACGGCGCGACGCATCTCGACGACCTCGCGCTTGAGCAGGTAGATGGACTCGATGTTGGTGCGCGTGCGCGGGGAGAAGATGTCCTCCTCCATGGCGTCGATGTCGGTTTCCATCAGGTCGGTCACGTCGAGGTAGCTGTCCACCACGTGGTCGGCGATCGCGTGCATGACCGCGAACGGTCCGAGCTTGAGGATCGCCGGTGCCGAGTCGAGTCGTCTGCGCACGCCGGCCAGCCCGCCGTGTTCGCCGTGGCGAACCGTCACCACGAAATCGGGCCCGACGAAGATCATGATCTCGCCGGTTTCGACGATCTCTCGGGCCAGCGCCACCGACTCGTGCTCCACATAGGTGATGGTCTTGAGCACCAGGAACAGGGTCTTGTCGTAGCGTTCCAACTTGGGACGCTGATGGGCGTGCACCGCGTCCTCGACCGCGAGTTCGTGCAAGCCGAAAACGTCTGCCACGGACTGCATCTGGAATTCGTCGGGCTCGTGTAGGCCGATCCACACGTACGCCTTGTGGCCGGCCCGCTGCAATTCGCGGACCTTGTTCAGCGCCGCGGCATGGGTGTATTTCCCCGGCAGTCGGTCGCCACCGCAATACACGCCGCAATCGACCATGGCCCGGGCCACCGGAACGTGGATCGTCTTGGCGTCGGGTTCGGGGTGCTGAGTGCGGGTGGCCGAGCGCAGGGCCGGCGGCAGGGCGCGGAATGAGGGCATGGGCTGCGACCTTCCTGCGCGGACCTTCGTGCGCGGTTTGCTCCCAACCTGATCAGCACATCGATGCTACGCGAAGCTACTGTTGCGTAACGCTCACCGGCGGGGAACCCGACCCTGTGAGAATTGGCGTTGAAGTACCCTTGCGCCGTGTCGGAAAGTACAGTCGCGTCCTCGTCTGAGCGTTCGCAAGCCGGGCGCACCCC
>NZ_MBEQ01000007.1 GCF_001954135.1 Mycobacterium sp. GA-1841
TGCTCGCCGAGCAGACCCCGGCGCACTTCATCGGCTTCGACGCCCTGGCCACGGGCGACCGGTCGCTGCTGGGCGAGCCGTTCCGGGTGCGTCGCGAGGCGCTCGTCGACGCGGTCGCACATCAGGTCCGGTGCCACGTCACCCGGACCACCGTCGACCCCGAACTCGGCGCGCAGTGGTTGCAGACCTTCGAGGGGGCCGGCCTGGACGGCGTGATCGCCAAGCGGCTCGACGGCCCCTACCTGCCGGGCAAGCGGGAGATGGTCAAGGTCAAACACCACCGCGACGCGGACTGCGTGGCGATGGGTTACCGCATCCACAAGAGCGGCGAAGGTGTCGGGTCGATTCTGCTGGGCCTCTACCGGCCCGACGGTGAGCTGCAGATGGTCGGTGGCGCCGCGTCGTTCACCGCCAAGGATCGCCTCAAGTTGTTGGCCGAGCTGGAGCCGTTGCGGCTGGGCGACGAAGTGCGCGAAGGGGATCCGAGCCGGTGGAACTCCGCGGCCGACAAACGCTGGATTCCGGTGCGCCCCGAGCGGGT
>NZ_MBEQ01000008.1 GCF_001954135.1 Mycobacterium sp. GA-1841
CGCCCGCGACCAGGGCGTCGAGGTGGCGCTGGACCTGGCGTTGCAATGCGCGCCGGATCATCCATGGGCTGCGGCGCATCCGGAATGGTTCACGGTGCTGCCCGACGGCACCATCGCCTACGCCGAGAACCCGCCCAAGAAGTACCAGGACATCTACCCACTGAACTTCGACAACGACCCGGCCGGGCTGTACCACGAGGTGCTGCGCGTGGTTCGGTTCTGGATCTCGCACGGTGTCAAGGTCTTTCGTGTCGATAACCCGCATACCAAGCCGCCGAACTTCTGGGTCTGGTTGATCGCCGAGGTGAAGAACGAGGACCCGGACGTGCTGTTCCTGTCCGAGGCCTTCACCCGACCGGCGCGTCTCTACGGTCTGGCCAAACGTGGCTTCACCCAGTCCTACAGCTATTTCACGTGGCGCACCGCCAAGTGGGAACTCATGGAGTTCGGCAACGAGATCGTCGAGAATGCCGACAGCGCACGACCCAGCCTGTGGGTCAACACCCCCGACATACTCCACGAGTCACTGCAACACGGCGGCCCCGGCATGTTCGCGATCCGTGCGGTGCTGGCCACCACCATGAGCCCGTCGTGGGGCATGTATTCCGGCTTCGAACTGTTCGAGCACCGGGCGGTCCGCGAAGGCAGCGAGGAGTACCTGGACTCCGAGAAATACGAATTACGGCCCCGCGACTTCGCGGGGGCACTGGCCGAGGGACGCTCCCTTGAGCCGTTCGTCACCCGCCTCAACGAGATCCGCCGTCTCCACCCGGCACTGCGGCAACTCCGCACCCTCACCTTCCACCATGTCGACAACGACGCACTGCTGGCCTACAGCAAGTTCGATCCGACCACCGGGGACACCGTGCTGGTGGTCGTCACCCTCAACGCCTTCAGCCCGGAAGAGGCCACATTGTGGTTGAACATGGAGGCGTTGGGTATGGAATCGCATGACCGATTCTGGGTACGCGACGAGATCACCGGCGAGGAATACCAGTGGGGACAGTCGAATTACGTTCGGATCGACCCTGCCAAGGCGGTGGCGCACGTGCTGAACATGCCGCTCGTACCCTATGAGCACCGACTGGGCTTGCTACGCAGGGAATGAGAACACGATGACGAGAAGCAACCAACTCAACGACGTGCATCTGCGGCCCGACCCCTCGGACATCCAGCGCCTGGTGGCCGGTGAGCACCACGACCCGCATTCGGTGTTGGGCGCGCACGAATACTCAGGTCAGACCGTGATCCGCGCCTACCGACCACATGCCGCAAAGGTCGTGGCGGTGATCGGTGGCGAGCGTCACCCGTTGCAGCACATCGAATCCGGACTCTTCGCGGTGTCCGTCCCGTTCACCAACCTGGCCGACTACCGGCTCGAGATCAGCTATCCGGCTGCCGACGACACGTTCTTCACCCACACCACTGCCGATGCCTATCGGTTCCTGCCCACACTCGGCGAACTCGATCTGCACCTGTTCGCCGAGGGACGCCACGAACGGCTGTGGGAGATCCTCGGCGCCCATCCGCGCAGTTTCACCACCCCGGACGGGGTCGTGGAGGGTGTTTCCTTCGCAGTGTGGGCACCGAACGCCAAGGGTGTCAGCGTGATCGGCGACTTCAACCACTGGGACGGCAACGAGGCACAGATGCGCGTCCTGGGCTCGTCCGGGGTCTGGGAGTTGTTCTGGCCCGGCTTTCCCACCGACGGCCTGTACAAATTCCGCATCCACGGTGCGGGTGGGGTCACCACCGACCGGGCCGACCCGATGGCGTTCGCCACCGAGGTCCCGCCGCTGACCGCCTCGCGGGTGACCAGCAGCTCCTACATCTGGAACGACGAGGACTGGATGGCCCGTCGGGCTGCCCAAAACCCGGTGTTCGAACCGATGAGCACCTACGAAGTGCATCTGATGTCGTGGCGCCCGGGCCTGAGTTACCGGGAGCTCGCCACTCAGCTCACCGAATACGTTGTGGAGCAGGGCTTCACCCACGTGGAACTGTTGCCGGTGGCCGAGCACCCGTTCGGTGGATCGTGGGGCTACCAGGTCACGTCGTACTACGCGCCGACCTCCCGGTTGGGAACTCCTGACGATTTTCGGTTCCTGGTGGATTCGCTGCACCGGGCCGGCATCGGGGTGATCGTGGACTGGGTGCCCGCTCACTTCCCGAAGGATGCCTGGGCCCTGGGCCGTTTCGACGGCACCCCCCTCTACGAACACTCCGACCCCCGCCGCGGCGAGCAACTCGACTGGGGCACCTACGTTTTCGACTTCGGCCGACCCGAGGTACGCAACTTCCTCGTCGCCAACGCGCTGTATTGGCTGCAGGAGTACCACGTCGACGGCCTCCGGGTGGATGCCGTCGCCTCGATGCTCTACCTCGATTACTCCCGTCCCGAAGGTGGTTGGACACCCAACATCTACGGCGGCCGGGAAAACCTGGAGGCGGTGCAGTTCCTGCAGGAGATGAACGCCACCGTGCACAAGGTGACCCCGGGCATCGTCACGATCGCCGAGGAATCGACCTCGTGGCCCGGCGTCACCCGTCCGACCAACCTTGGCGGCCTTGGCTTCTCGATGAAGTGGAACATGGGCTGGATGAACGACACGCTCGATTACGTCAGCCATGACCCGGTGCACCGCAGTTATCACCATCACGAGATGACGTTCTCGATGCTGTACGCGTTCAGCGAGAACTACGTGCTGCCGATCAGCCACGACGAGGTCGTTCACGGCAAGGGCACGCTCTGGGGCCGGATGCCCGGCGACGATCACGCCAAGGCCGCCGGACTGCGCAGCCTGCTGGCCTACCAGTGGGCGCATCCGGGTAAGCAGTTGCTGTTCATGGGGCAGGAATTCGGGCAGCGCGCCGAGTGGTCCGAGGAGCGCGGGCTCGACTGGTACCAGCTCGACGAGCAGGGCTTCTCCGGCGGCGTGCAGCGACTGGTCCAGGACCTCAACGGGATCTACCGACGCCACCCGGCGTTGTGGAGCCGCGACACCAGCCCAGAGGGCTACTCGTGGATCGACGCCAACGACTCGGCCAACAATGTGCTGAGCTTCCTGCGGTTCGGCGCCGACGGCTCGGTGCTGGCCTGCGTGGTGAACTTCGCCGGCAGCGAGCACAGCGAATACCGGCTGGGCCTGCCCCATACGGGCACGTGGCAGGAGGTGCTCAACACCGACGCCACCATCTACAACGGGTCAGGCATCGGCAACATGGGCGCGGTGCAGGCGACCGACGAACCGTGGCACGGCCGTCCGGCGTCGGCGGTGATGGTGCTGCCGCCGCTGGCGATGCTGTGGTTCGAGCCGGCCTGAGGGGTCCAGTCCCTCCCGCGAGCAGACACAAACCTGTACCTTTTCGCGTGAAAAGGTACAGGTTTGTGTCTGCTCGGCGAAGAGCTCAGTACAGGGCGTTGGCGAGGTTGCGGCGACCGGCAACCACCTCGGGGTCGGCCGGATCGAACAACTCGAACAGCTCGATGAGTCGGGTCCGGACCTTGGTGCGGTCGTCCCCCGCGGTGCGCTTCACCAGCGCGATGAGCCGGTTGAAGGCCGACGCCGGCTGCCCCGCGAAGACCTCGGCGTCGGCAGCGGCGAAAGCGGCCTCGATGTCGTCGGGTGCGGCGTCGGCGGCGGCGATGGCCGCATCCAGCGCATCCGGGCCCTGCAGCGCACTGGCCCGCTCCAAAAACGCGATCTGCCGCACGGCTCCCTTGGCCTCGGCGTGACTGGGCTGGGCATCGAGAATCGCCTGGTACGCGGCCAGCGCCGCGGCGAAGTTGCCCTCGTCCAGATGAGCCCTGGCGGCGGCCAACTCCGGGTCGACCTGCTCGGGCTCGTCATCATCACCGGCGCCGGTGAGCTTGCCTCTGGTGGCCTCGAGCAACGAATCGACCCAGCGCCGGAGCTGATCGGCCGGCTGTGCACCCTCGAAGCTGGCGATCGGTTGGCCGCCGGCAAGGGCGACCACGGTCGGCACGCCCTGGATGCCGAACATCTGCGCCACCCGCGGAGTCGTATCGACGTTCACCAACGCCAGAGACCACTTGCCGCCGTCCGCAGCGGCCAGGCCGGCCAAGGCGTCGCCCAACGCAACGCTGGAATCGCTGCGTGGCGACCACAACAGCACCACTACCGGGACCTGTCCCGAGCGGACCAGAACCTCGGCTTCGAAGTTGACTTCGGTGACCTCCGTGGCGCTCGCCCCACCCGGCGCACTCGGGCTGTCACCAGCTGTCGTGGGCCGCTGCTTGAGTGCCGAGAGATCAACCGCGCCGGCCAACGCCGGGCCGACAGAAGGACGTGGACGAGTCACGCCAACAAGTCTGTCACGTCGTTTCCGGTACGGCCTCGCCTGGTTGGGCCACCAGCGCGCGCCCCTCGGCCGCGTCCAGCCGGTGCGTCCGATCGGCCCACATGACGAAGATCACACTGCCCAGTGGCACGATGCTGGCCAGCAACGCCAGAATCCAGGTGCCGACATCCCATTTGCGGGCCAGTCCGACCAGGACCGCAGCGACCACGAACGCGATGAAGATGCCGCCGTGGATCGGCCCGAACACCTTCACCCCGACCTCGGTGCGGGGGCTGCCGAGGTACTTGAAATACATGCCGACCAGCAGACCGGCCCAGCTGACGGCCTCGGCAAGGGCGATCAGCCGGAACCAGCCGGGGATCGAGCGCAGGTCGAATGAGCGTGTCATGAGCGCCATTGTGCCCGATCCGCCGGCCAGCTACTACAGAGCGTCGTTGAGTTGCTGTCAGCGACGCAGGATCAGCGCATCGCCCTGCCCACCAGCACCGCACAGGGCCGCCACGGCGTAGCCGGAGCCCCGCCGAGCCAGCTCGAGCGCGGCGTGCAGCGTGATCCGCGCGCCCGACATTCCGATCGGATGGCCGATGGCGATCGCTCCGCCGTTGACGTTCACCTTGGCCGGATCGACACCGAGCTCCTTGGTCGAGGCCAGCGACACCGCAGCGAACGCCTCGTTGATCTCCAACACGTCGAGCTGGTCGACGCTGATGCCCTCGCGTTCGACGGCCTTCTTGATCGCGTTGGCGGGCTGGCTCTGCAGCGTGGAGTCCGGACCGGCCACCACACCGTGGGCACCGATCTCACACAGCCAGTCCAGGCCCAGCTCCTGCGCCTTGGCCTTGCTCATCACCACGACCGCGGCCGCACCGTCGGAGATCTGCGACGACGAGCCGGCCGTGATGGTGCCGTCCTTGCGGAACGCCGGACGCAGGCCGCCCAGCGATTCGGCGGTGGTGTTGGCCCGGATGCCCTCGTCCTCGGCGAACTCGATCGGATCGCCCTTGCGCTGCGGGATCGACACGGGGACGACCTCGTCGGCGTACACCCCGTCCTTCCATGCCGCGGCGGCCTTCTGATGCGACTGGGCAGCGAACTCGTCCTGCTCGGCCCGGGTGAACTTGTCGGTCTCGTTGCGCTGCTCGGTCAACGCGCCCATCGGCTGGTCGGTGAACACGTCGTGCAGGCCGTCGTAGGCCAGGTGGTCGACCAGCGTCGCGTTGCCGTACTTGTAACCCTCGCGGCTCTTGGGCAGCAGGTGCGGCGCCTGGCTCATCGATTCCTGGCCACCGGCGACGACGACGTCGAATTCACCGGCCCGGATCAGCTGATCGGCCAGGGCGATCGCGTCGATGCCCGACAGACACATCTTGTTGATGCTCAGCGAGGGCACGTCCCAGCCGATGCCGGCGGCCACCGCGGACTGCCGAGCCGGCATCTGGCCGGCTCCGGCCGTCAACACCTGGCCCATGATCACGTAGTCGACCAGTGAAGCATCGACCTTCGCCTTTTCCAGGGCGCCCTTGATGGCAATGGCGCCCAGGTCACTGCCGGAAAAATCCTTCAGCGAGCCCATCAACTTGCCGACTGGAGTACGCGCTCCAGCAACGATTACCGACGTACGAGTATCCGCAGTCATTTCTTACCTCCAAGGCCTGGTCAAGTGCTGTGTGGGCGATCACACATACGCAAACGTTCAGGTTTGAGGTTACCGTTACGTTATGACCGCTGATCAGGCTGATGCCCGTACCGCACTCGCTTCCGCGCTGGTGACGGCGATTGATCACGTCGGCATCGCGGTCCCCGATCTGGACGCCGCGGCCAAGTGGTACCACGACAACCTGGGCATGATCGTCCTGCACGAGGAGATCAACCAAGAGCAGGGCGTCCGCGAGGCAATGCTGTCGGTGCGGGGCGCCCCCAAGGGCAGCGCTCAGATCCAGCTGCTGGCGCCGCTGGACGAGAAGTCCACGATCGCCAAGTTCATCGACCGCAATGGCCCCGGCCTGCAGCAGCTGGCCTACCGGACCAGTGACATCGACGCATTGAGCGAGCGCCTGCGCAGCCAGGGCGTGCGGCTGCTCTACGAAGCTCCCCGCAAGGGCACGGCCAACTCGCGGATCAACTTCATCCACCCCAAGGATGCCGGTGGCGTCCTGATCGAACTGGTCGAACCGGCCGCGGATTCAGAGCACTGAGCCCGGCGGCTCAGGACCACTTTCGAGTGGGGCCCCGAGTGGCCCGATTTGCCCAGCAGGCGGTGTGCCAGTGCCTGCGGTCATCCACATCGCCGACGTCGACCGGCAGCACCACCACATGCGCCGTCGCCACGCGGATCTCGTGGTCACAACCGGGGCACCGGTAAACCTTCACCGCACGCGACGCGGCGACCGTCCGCACCTCGTAGTCGTAACCGTCCGGTCCCGTCTCGACGCGGCGGCTCGGTGGCAACGGCGCCAATCGGCGGTGTTCGCGGGGCCGACGACGCATCAGAACAACCGGTATTCGTCGCTGTCCATACCCCGCATCTGGTCGTAATCCAAAGTTACGCAACGAATTCCACGGTCAGTGGCCAGTGTCCGGGCTTGCGGCTTGATCTGCTGGGCAGCGAACACCCCGGCCACCGGGGCCAGCACCGTGTCGCGGTTGAGCAGTTCCAGGTAACGGGTCAGCTGCTCCACCCCGTCGATCTCGCCGCGGCGCTTGATCTCGACAGCGACGGAGCGTCCCAACTCGTCCCGGCACATCAGATCCACCGGGCCGATCGCGGTCGGGTATTCCCGACGCACCAGCGTGTAACCGGCACCGAGCAGCTCGACGTGCTCGGCCAGCAGCGCCTGCAGGTGCGCCTCCACGCCGTCCTTCACCAGTCCGGGATCGACCCCCAGCTCATGACTCGAATCGTGCTCGACGTCCTCGACGGTGATCCGTAGTTGCTCACCGGCCTTGTTCTCGACCACCCACAGCACAGTCCCCTCCGCTGCCGAGTCCGCAGCCGACTCGACGAGCCAGCAGGGCGGGCTCATCCAGTTCAGCGGTTTATACGCGCGATCGTCGGCATGGACACTGACGGATCCGTCGGACTTGAACAACAACAGCCGGCGGGCCGATGGAAGGTGGGCGGTCAGCCGCCCGACGTAGTCGACGGTGCACTGGGCAATCACGAGGCGCACCCGATCCACCTTAAGGGCACGCGCGACGAACTAGGCTGACGCCACAATGAACTCCGACAAATCGCTGGCACGACGGCTGGGCCGAGTCCTTGAGGGTGTGACCCGGCAGAACAGCCGGATCCCGGCCACCACCCCGGAATACGGATCGTGGGTCCTGGGCCGGGTGTCGGAGAGCCAACGCCGGCGCAGGGTGCGTATCCAGACGATCCTGACGACGTTCGTAGTCTCGGTGAACCTGCTCGGCATCGGTATCTCGATGTTCATCGTCACCGTGCTGTTCCCGTCGCCGGACGTGTTCGACCCGAAGGTCCGCTGGATCACCTTCGTCGTTGCCCCGATCTACATGGCTGCGGCGTTGATCGTCGGGGTGTTCTGGGCGACCACCCGCGTGATCGACAACGTGCGCTGGGCGATCGAGGAACGCCCGCCCACCGTCGCGGATCAGCGGAACACGTTCTTCGCCCCGTTCCGGCTCACCCGCGTGCTGCTGGTCCTGTGGGGCCTGGGCACTGCGCTGCTGACCACACTGGTCGGGCTTGCCGACACCAACTACATTCCGAAGTTCTTGCTGGGCATCAGCTTTCCCGGCATCGTGGTGTCGGTCAGCTGTCACCTGTTCACCGAGTTCGCCCTACGCCCGGTGGCGGCGCAGGCGCTGGAGGCCGGCCCGCCACCAGTCCGGCTGGCTCCGGGCATCATGGGCCGCACCATGGTGGTGTGGGCCCTGTCCTCGGGGGTGCCCATCGTGGGCATCATGCTGGCCGCGATGTTCTCTGTGACGCTGAACAACTTGACCCAGGCCCAATTCGCCTACGCCGTCATCGGTCTCGGCTCGTTCGCGCTGGTGTTCGGCTTCCTGCTGATGTGGATTCTGTCCTATCTGATCGCTACCCCGATCCGGGTGGTGCGTGCGGCCCTCAACCGCGTCGAACAAGGTGATCTGCAAACCAATCTTGTGGTGTTCGACGGCACCGAACTCGGGCAGCTGCAACGCGGATTCAACTCGATGGTGGACGGCCTGCGCGAACGCGAGCGGGTTCGCGATCTGTTCGGCCGTCACGTCGGGCGGGAGGTCGCCGCTCTGGCCGAGCAGGAGAAACCCGTCCTCGGCGGCGAGGAACGCCACGCCGCAGTGATTTTCGTCGACGTCATCGGCTCGACGCAGCTGGTCGCCACACGGCCCGCGGTCGAGGTGGTGGATCTGCTGAACCGGTTCTTCGCGGTCATCGTCGACGAGGTCGACAATCATCGCGGCTTGGTCAACAAGTTCGAAGGTGACGCGATCCTCGCCGTGTTCGGTGCACCCGTATCCCTGGACAACGCCGAGGACGAGGCCCTGGCAGCGGCCCGGGCGATGGCACAGCGGTTGCGAGCGGAGGTGCCCGAACTCAAGGCCGGCATCGGTGTGGCAGCCGGCCAGGTGGTGGCGGGCAACGTCGGCGCCAAACAACGGTTCGAGTACACCGTGATCGGCGAGCCGGTGAACGAGGCCTCCCGGCTGTGCGATTTCTCCAAACAGGTCCCCGGACACCTGGTGGCCTCGTCGGACACCCTGGCCAATGCCTCCGACACCGAACGGGCTCACTGGTCACTGGGTGAATCGGTGACGCTGCGTGGGTTGAGCGAGCCGACCCGCGTGGCGGTGCCGGCCTAGCCGCCGAGCCGGCGCGCAGCCTCGACGGCCTCCTCGACGGTATCGAACACGATGCCGTCGTAGTCGTCGCGTCGGTCTGTGGGTACCACCCGGCCCTCGGGGTCGACGAGGTAGCCCTCTTTGCCCGCGGCACGCAGGCCGGCGCGCATCCCGGTGAGCATGCCGCGCGCCGCGCCGTCGATGTCGTCGACAGCGGTCACGTCGAGCACGGCGACCTCGTACTCGTCGCGGCCGTGCTCGGCCGTGCGCAGTACCTGCTCGGCGCCGGCGAACAGCAGGTCGCCCTGGACCTCGTACACCCGGATGCCGGGGCTCACGTCGAAGACGGCGCGCAGCGTCGCCGACGATTCCCGGCTGACGGTCAAGAAGTGCAATCCCAACTGTGCGGACAGGTTGCGGCACACTTGAACCCCACGCACGCTGTTGCCACGGGAATCCAGCCGCGGCGAATAGACACCGATGCCTAGTTGGCCGGGCAGCACGGCCACGATGCCGCCCCCGACACCGCTTTTGGCGGGCATGCCCACAGCACTCACCCAATCACCTGTCGCGTCATACATCCCGCAGGTCACCATCACGCTGAGGGTGCGCCGGACGACGACCGCGTCGGTGACGCGCCGACCGGTCAACGGATTGAGTCCGCCGCGGGCCAGCGTTGCAGCCATGCGGGCCAGATCGGTACTCGTCACCTTCACCGAACACTGCCGGAAGTACACGTCGAGGACCTCGTCCGGATCACCGTCGAGCACGCCGAAACTCGTCAACATGTAGGCGATGGCCCGGTTGCGGTTGCCGGTGGCCTTCTCCGAGGCGTACACGTCCATGTCGACGTCGAGACGCCGCCCGGCACACATCGAGTAGAACTCCAGAATTCGATCGAACCGCTCGTCGGCGTCGGCAGCGGGAATCAACGAAACCGCGGCGATCGCACCGGCATTGATCATCGGGTTCTTCGGCGTCTTGGTCGCATCGTCGACGCTGATCTCGTTGAACGCCTCACCGGACGGCTCGACACCGATCCGCTCGTCGACGGCCTCCTGGCCGATCTGGTCCAGGGCCAATGCGTAGGTGAACGGCTTGGATATCGACTGAATGGTGAATTCGCGTGCCGCGTCGCCGGATTCATAGACATACCCATCCGAGGACGACAAACTCAGCCCGAAGCCCTCGGGGTCGACGTCGGCCAGCTCGGGGATGTAACTTGCCGGGGCACCGTCACGCAGATCGATCTGGTCGGCGCGGATCTGGTCCAGATAGCGCTGCACCAGTTCAGCCACGCGTTGCAGTCTATCCACGACCACCACCGACTACGATGTCGTTTTCCCGCTAGTGATGCGGTGGCGCGCGTGCCATCGTGGAGCCATGCACGAGGATTTCGACCGCTGTTACCGGGCAGTGCAGTCCAAGGACGCCCGGTTCGACGGCTGGTTCGTCACCGCCGTGCTCACGACGGGCATCTATTGCCGCCCCAGCTGTCCGGTGCGCCCGCCTTTCGCCCGCAACCTACGGTTCTATCCGACCGCGGCCGCCGCCCAGGCAGCCGGGTTCCGCGCGTGCAAACGCTGCCGGCCCGACGCTTCGCCCGGGTCGCCGGAATGGAATGTCCGCACCGACGTGGTGGCCCGGTGTATGCGGCTGATCGCCGACGGCACCGTGGACCGCGAGGGAGTGACGGGGCTGGCCGCCCGTGTCGGTTACACGAGCCGACAGCTGCAACGCATCATGCAAGCGGAGTTGGGCGCCAATCCCCTGGCGTTGGCGCGAGCCCAGCGGACCCAGACTGCACGGGTCCTGATCGAGACCACCCAACTGCCCTTCTCGGACGTGGCCTTTGCCGCCGGGTTCGCGAGTATCCGGCAATTCAACGACACCGTGCGAGCGGTGTGTGACCTGACCCCCACCGAGCTGAGAACCCGGGCTCGCGGCCGGTTCGCGGCGGACGCGTCGACCACATCCGGGGTGCTGTCGTTGCGCCTGCCGGTA
This sequence comes from Mycobacterium sp. GA-1841, assembly GCF_001954135.1. Lineage (GTDB taxonomy): Bacteria > Actinomycetota > Actinomycetes > Mycobacteriales > Mycobacteriaceae > Mycobacterium. Next base: position 11,131 of record NZ_MBEQ01000008.1, read on the forward strand.
CGGACTCCCTTCGCCTACGAGGGGTTGTTCGGCCATCTGGCGGCCAGTGCGGTGCCCGGCCTGGAAGAGGTGCGCGACGGACAATTCCGGCGCACCCTGCGGTTGCCACACGGCTCGGGTGTCGTCGGCCTGACTCCTCGACCCGACCACGTCCGCTGCCAGCTGGTTCTCGACGACTTCCGCGACCTGTCGGCGGCCATCGCACGGTGCCGCCGACTGCTCGACCTCGACGCCGACCCCGAGGCTGTGGTGGAGGCCCTGCAGGCCGATGCCACGCTGGCCGCGGTGGTGGCCAAGGCACCCGGGCAACGCGTCCCACGCACGGTCGACGAATCCGAACTGGCGCTACGGGTGGTGATCGGACAACAAGTGTCGATCAAGGCGGCCAGCACCCATGTCGGACGCCTCGTCGCCGGCTATGGAACCCCGGTCGCCGACGAGGCCGGCGGCCTGACGCATGTGTTTCCGAGCATCACCGATCTCGCCGATCTCGATCCGGCTCACCTGGCCATGCCGGCAGCCCGGAGACGCACGGTCGCCGCCCTGATCCGGGCGATCGCCGATGGCGAGCTCGTTCTCGATCCCGGCTGCGACTGGGACCTGGCGCGCGAACAAATGCTTGCGCTTCCGGGGGTGGGCCCGTGGACGACGGAGGTGATCGCCATGCGCGGCCTCGGGGATCCTGACGCCTTCCCTGCCACCGATCTGGGTGTCCGTGCCGCGGCAGCTCACCTCGGAATTGCCTCCGAGCGGCTGATGGACCACAGCGCCCGATGGAGACCGTGGCGCGCTTACGCGACCCAACACCTGTGGACCACACTGGACCACGCGGTGAACGACTGGCCCCCACACAATCAACAGGAGAAGTCATGACGACGTTGCAATGCCGCACCGTGGACAGTCCGGTCGGCCTGCTCACCTTGGCCGGTCGCGATGGGCGGCTCATGCATCTACGCATGGTCGATCAGACCTACGAGCCGAGCCGCGCGGACTGGGAGGTCGACGACACCGCCTTCACCGAGGCCGTCGATCAGTTGGCCGCCTATTTCGCCGGCGAACGGACTGAATTCGATCTGGAACTCGACATGGTGGGCACCGATTTTCAGCGTCGGGTCTGGGATGCGCTGCGGACCATTCCGTATGGGGAAACCTGTTCTTACGGCGAGATCGCCCGGCAGATCGGTTCCCCGGGCGCTTCACGAGCTGTCGGCTTGGCCAATGGTCACAATCCGATCGGCATCATCGTGCCCTGCCATCGAGTCATCGGTGCCAACGGCAGCCTCACCGGATACGGCGGCGGCCTGGAACGCAAACGGACATTGTTGGAATTGGAGAAGAGCCGCGCCATGCCGGCACTCTTCAATTAAGTGAGTGCCGAAGGGGTTTTCAATATGGAATTGAAAACCCCGTGAACGCACAAATGCCCGAGCCCCCCAATCGAAATTGGAGGGCTCGGGACTTAATTTGTGTTCGGCGGTGTCCTACTTTTCCACCCGATAGGGCAGTATCATCGGCGCTGGCAGGCTTAGCTTCCG
>NZ_MBEQ01000009.1 GCF_001954135.1 Mycobacterium sp. GA-1841
GCGGCTCATCGACCAGCATCTCGCAGCAAGTCCCACGAACCCAACAACAAAACGCTGATAGGAATCATTAGCGTGCGTGTCTGCTGCCCGCCACGCCGCATTTCGCCAACACTTTGCGCACGCTCGCCGCGCCGCCGTTCGGCCGAGCTCAGCCTTGACACCGCGGCCGACGAGGTGGCAGTCTCCTGAACATGTTCACTGAACATGTTCACTGAACATGTTCAGTCAAGGGCTGAACAGCGAGGCGCAACCCAGCGCAAGGTATTGGCGACGGCTGAAAAGCTGTTCCGCGAGCAAGGCTTCGAGTCGACGACCGTTCGCCAGATCGCAGCCGATGCCGGGGTGAGCAGCGGGACCGTGATGAGCGTCGGGGACAAAGACGGCTTGTTGGTGGCGGTGTTCGACGACCGGATCGCGGCGGTGCATGCCAACCGAAAAGGTCTCGCGCGAAAGCCCTCTCACGCGAATGCGCCGAGGGCGATTGCAAAACTGTTCGACCCCTTCCTGGCCTACTTCGCAGAAGATCCAGCGCTCTCGCGCCGGTATGCGTCGATCATTGTGCGCGGAGGTCACACTTCGAGCATCTTCGGCGATCTGGCAGAAATTCTGGTGGGCGAAATCGAATCGGCTCTCCTGCAGGTCGGCCTCGGCGAACCCGGTGCCGCACGGAGCGCTCGCACGATCTATTTCGCGTACCTGGGCATTGTGCTCAGCGGCAACAACCAGGCATTGGAAAACCGATCGGTGCCCGACCAACTGCGCGATGTCATCGAGTGCGTCCTCGCACCAACCCGACAAGGAGAATGATCGTGATCGACACACCGCACTGGTGGTGGCTCACCGCGATTCTGGCGATTGTGATCCTCGGTGACGCGCTGATCTCGCTCAAACCGCCGCGGTTCATCCAAGGCTGCCTCGATGGTGTGGGACTCCCGCGCGACTGGTGGTGGGCGCTGATCGTGGTCAAACTTCTTGCCGGCGTGGGATTGATTGCCGGTCTCAAATATCCGGGAGTGGCGTTCTCGGCCAATGTGGGAATTGTCGTGTATTTCCTGTGCGCCTGCTATGCGCACTACCGCGCCCGGTTTCTCAAACAGGAATTCTGGATCAATTGCATGGGCATGCTGCTGTTTTCAACTTTCGTACTGGTGGTCTCCTACGTGGTCTGAGACCACTCGCCTCGCGAGCGTGCGTGTCTGCTGCCCGCCGCGCCGCATTTCGCCAACACTTTGCGCACGCTCGTCACGGTATGCGGATGCGCAGCCCCGTCGTCAACAACTGTGTGGCCGACAATCCGAATGTGGTCTTGAAGCAGTCGGCCAGATGTGAGGGGCTGGCGAACCCGGAATCGACGGCGGCCGTGGTCAAGTTCTGACCGGCCGCCACGGCGCTGCCCGCCGAAATGAGCCGGCTCCAGATCCGGTAGCGGCGCAGGCTGGTACCGGCCTCGCGGCGGAACAGATGCAGAAACCGTGATTCAGACAGTCCGGCCGCGGCGGCCAGCTCGCGTGCCGGTACCGCCGTCGTCGGATCTTCGCGAATCTGCTTGGCCGCCAGAGCTATCCGGGCATCGATCCGATGAGGGGTGTCCGGAGCAGCCACATCCAGCCAATGCCGGGCAGCCTCGTCATCGGCCGGCATCGTGTTCAGCGCGGCCTCGGCAGCGTGGCTGATGCCGATGGCGTGTCGGAAGTCGGTGAACTGCTGCCGGCATGATGCACTGCGCTGCGAACTCGGGTCGAGATAGACCGAGACCATGGCACCCTTCACCGACAGATGGTGGGTGAGTCGCGGTGGAATCAGCACACTGCGCGCAACGACGACGGCGTCCGGCAGCGTCACCCTCAGCGGTTCGTCGACGGCGACGACCAGGCACCACACCGAGCCGGAGTGCGGCTCCAGGCCCAAGCCTGGACCGGCATAGAGCGCCTGCCCGGGCCACAGCCACACCGTCGGGCAGCAGGTTTGTGGAAGCGCGGGCATGGTTTCAGTGTGCATGCTGACCTCCTCACCAATTGAGCAGGAGGCTACCGTGGTCATCGCAGTAATCGTCGTGGTCGGGGTGTTCTTCCTCGGCATGGGTGTCTATGCGCTGGCCGCTCCGCGGGCGATACTGCGTCCCTTCGACTACGACGTGAGAACTGCTGCCGCCCGCGCGGAAGTCCGTGGCGTGTACGGCGGTTTCGGTCTGGCCATCGCTGCGGTGCTGGCCTACGCCGCCGTGACGCCAGGGGAGGTGCGCACCGGAATCCTGCTCACCGTCGGCGCCGCGTTGGTCGGAATGGCGTTCGGTCGCGGCGTCTCGGCAGTGTTCGACGAACGAACGTCGTTCTATCCCAACTGGTTCTACTGCCTGGTCGAGGTGGCCGGCGCGGCGGCATTGTTATGGGCGGCGTGATTTCGCTTGCCTTCCTTGTGGCGCCTTTGTCACGCCAGAGTGGCGCTCAAGCCCGAGCGTCACGCCAGAGTGGCCGGCCGGCCCGGGCTGACGCCGCATTGTCACACCAGAGTGGCTGTCGCCGTTGACAGCCACTCTGGCGTGACAATGGAGGGCCAGGTGGCGTGGCGGGCTCGGCCCGGGGGAGACGGGGCGTGACGTACGAGGGCCAGGTGACGCTCAGGGCGCGACGGTGAGCCAGTCGGCGAAACCCGACGGGTCGTGTCGGCCGAGCGCGCCATGCTCGAACAGGCCCCAGCCTTCGACGGGCGCGGCATTGCCTTCCGTGCACACCGCCCGGCCGACGTGATCGATCACGCCGAATCCCGCCCGGCCGATGACCGCCGGATCGGTCATGTCATAGGTGCGTCGTTCGGTGAACTTCTCGCCCCTCCACACTCCGTGGATCCAGTCGATGTCACCGCCGTAGCCGCCACCGACGTGAATCGGTACGGGCAGTTTGGACTCCACGTCGAACCGCAGGGGCGTGCCATCCAATGCAGTGGCTTCGATGGTGGCCCCGGTCGGGATGCGGGTGCCCGATCGGTAGTGGATCTTGACCCGGGGCCAGCCGAGCTGCTCGACGCGGCCGTCCTTGAAGATGCGCGTGCAGTCGTTGAGCGAACGGAAGCCGCTGGGGTCCTCCTGGATGATCAGCACGACCGCGAAGTCGTCGAATGCCATCGGCACGTACAGCCACCACATCCCCTCGAACGGTGGATCTGCCGGGCGTCCGGCCGGTTCGGCCTCGCCGATCGGACGGATGCCCCAGGACCGGTCGCGGGAGCCGATCCAGGTTTGCGGGTCGACGTCGATGCGTTGGCCGTCGATCTCCAGATGGCCGCTCCAGGAGCCGAGTTGGGCAAAGCGCTGCGCATCGAGGGTGACGCGGTTGCCCTGACGCATCAGATGCGGCTGCTCCTGCACGACCTCGAACAGCCCGTTCCAGGTCAGATCGGCAGCGACACCGTCGGTTTCGTCGAGCACGATACGGATCGTGTGCAGCGGTTCGACGACCTCGACGCGGTAGCCCAGCACATGTTGGTTGAGGCGGTCCTGGTCGATCGCGTCGGACAGGTGCACGGCGGTCTGCTCATCGCCGCGGCGGACCAGGAAGAACGCGTCCTTCACGCCCAGGTTCGGGTAGTAACCCAGGCCGGTGATGACGAAGATGTCGCCGGTGCGATCGTGAGCGTTGAAATACGAGCGGTCATAGAAATTCCGGTCCGATGACCCCGGCCAGGCGATCGGCTGGGGGACTTGATGTACCGGATATTCGTCCATCGGTCCGAGCATCATGCCTCCTCAAGAAGGCGTCGCAGCAACGACGCGTGGTAGAACATCGTCTCGACGTCCTCGGGTTTTTCGATCTCGCCGAAATGCACGCGCCGCGCGCCGGTGCGCATGAACACGCAACACCAGATCACCCCGGAGTAGATGTAGAACCACCGCAGATCACCCAGTTGCGCACCGGTCAGTTCGGTATAGGTGGCGCGGACATCCTCTTCGCGCATCACGTCGGGCAGCCCGGGCAAGCCGGCCAATCCCGACAGTTCCTCGAACACCATGTGCGCAAAAATCATCCACGCGACATCGAGTTCGCGGGGGCCGAGAGTGGCCATCTCCCAGTCGAGTACGGCAGCCGGGCGGAAGTCGTCGTACAGCACGTTGCCGATGCGGGAATCGCCCCACGACAGCACGGTGTCCGAGGCCGCGACCTCTTCGGGGAAGTGATCCTCGAGCCATTGCAACGCCCGCTCCACCAGAGGTGAGCGTCCGATGTCGGGCACCGAGAACTCGTACCAGTCCTTGAGCCAGCCGAAGTGACGGCGCAGAGGGCTGTCACCCGGGGGATCGGCCTCGGCCAGGAAGGCGAAACGTTCTGCGGCATCGGGAATCGCGTGCAGCTTGGCCAGCACGGCCACGGTGCTGTCCTGCAACTCGCGCCGGCGTTCGGCCGGGGCGTCGGCGAACCAGTTGCCGCCGAACGTGTACGGCATGACGTCCGGTGGGACCTGGCCGTCGACGCGATCCATCAGGAAGAACGGCGTGCCGAGCACCTCACCCGCAGTGTCGATCCAGCGCACGCGGGGCACGGGTACGTCGGTGAGTTCGCCGACCTGGCGCATCACCTCGAACTGGTGATCCAGCCGGTAGGAGGAGAACACCGGAACGTCGTCGGCGGTGGGTGCGACGCGGGCCACCCACTTCTGCTCCTGCGGTTCACCGTGTTGTTCCCAGCGGCCGGTGAGCATGATTGTCTCCGAGGACATGCCGTTGGAATCGACCCCGCTTTCCACCGTGATCTCGGGGTTGACGCCACCCGGCAGCAGGGTGGACAGCCACGTCGACAGCACCGCCGGCAGAGCCGTGACATCACGGCTGGAGCGTTGCAGGTGATCGACGTTCTCGACGGACGCCTCTACGGCCGACTCGTTTGCCATGGAACTGTTCCTCATCGCCACAATTACGATACTGTTAGTAGCGTTATGAAAGCAGAGCCATCACCGGTTGGCAAGACCGCCGGAGCCGGACGTCCCCGCGACCCGCGTATCGACGCTGCCATATTGCAGGCCACCGCGGAGCTGCTCGTTGAAATCGGTTACGCGAATCTGACCATGGCAGCGGTCGCCGAACGCGCGGAGACCACCAAAACCGCGTTGTACCGCCGGTGGTCCAGCAAAGCTGAACTGGTGCACGAGGCGGTGTTTCCCGCCGCTGCGACGGCGTTGACCGCGCCGGCCGGCGACATCGCCGCCGACGTCCGGGCGATGATCGGTGCGGCGCGAGACGTCTTCACCAGCCCGGTGGTGCGCGCGGCGCTTCCGGGGCTGGTCGCCGATGTCGCCGCCGATGCCGAACTCAACGCCCGGGTGATGTCGCGTTTCGCCGAGATGTTCGTGACCGTCCGTTCCCGCATCGTCGACGGCATCGAACGCGGTGAAGTCCAGGCCGACGTCGACCCGGACCGGTTGGTCGAGCTCATCGGCGGCTCGACGATGCTGCGAATGTTGTTGTGGCCGGACAGTGAACTCGACGACGAGTGGGTGGCACAGACCGCCGCGATCGTGGTGCACGGGGTCACCGTCACTCGTTGACCCGACGCGTGTTTGCGTCAGCGTGAAGAGAAATCTTTCGCGTGATCAGGGGTGTGCATAGCCTGTCGCCACGTGACTGTCACCGCCCCACGTTCAGCAACCACCCCGTCTGCGCGCACCGTCGCGCTCGGCAGTGCGGTCGGTACCACGATCGAGTGGTATGACTTCTATCTGTATGCCACGGCCGCGGCCCTGGTGTTCAAACCGCTGTTCTTCCCGAACATCTCGTCGACGGCGGGCACGCTGGCCTCCTTCGCCACCTACGCCGCAGGCTTCGGCGCCCGGCCGTTGGGGGCACTGATCTCCGGCCATTACGGAGATCGACTGGGCCGCAAGACGGTCTTGGTCGCCGCGCTGGTGGGAATGGGTCTGAGCACGTTCGCGATCGGGCTCCTGCCCACCTACGCCCAGCTGGGCCTGCTTGCGCCCGTACTGCTGGTCACCTTGCGATTACTGCAGGGTCTGGCGGTCGGTGCCGAATGGGGCGGTGCCGCATTGCTGTCGGTGGAGCACGCTCCGGTGGGGCGACGCGGCCTGTTCGGCAGCTTCACCCAGTTAGGTTCACCGGCAGGCATGTTGCTGTCCACGGGCGTCTTCTACGTGACGAGAACCGTCACGGGACCGGAAGCCTTCTTGGCCTACGGCTGGCGAATCCCGTTTCTGCTCAGTGCTGTTCTCGTCGTAGTCGGCCTGGTGATCCGGCTCAGGCTCTCCGACGCCGCAGTGTTCACTCAGGTCCGAGAGCGCGGTGAAACGGCGCGGCTGCCGGTGCTGGAGGTACTGCGTTCCCAGCCGCGCAATGTGGTGATCACCACCGGACTGCGGTTCTCGCAGATCGCATTGTTCGTTCTGCTCACCACGTATTCGTTGACGTACCTGCAGGATTCGTCAGATGCCGGTGGACAGGTCGGCTTGACCGCGGTCCTGATCGCCTCGGCGCTGGGACTGATCAGCACTCCGGCGTGGGCGATGCTGTCCGATCGGATCGGTAGACGGCCACCGTATTTGTTCGGTGCGATTGCCGGAGTACTGGCCCTGATCCTGTTCTTCGTGGCAGCCGGTACCGGATCACACATCGCCATCGTGCTGTCGATCGTGTTCGGCATCAACATCGCTCACGACGCCATGTATGGACCCCAGGCAGCCTGGTTCGGCGAACTGTTCGACACCCGGGTGCGCTACAGCGGGGCTTCCCTGGGCTATCAGATCGGTGCCGTGCTGTCGGGAGGTTTCGCACCGTTGATCGCGGCGGCGCTGCTGGTGGCCGGTGGGGGCAGTCCGTGGTGGATCGTCGGATACTTCGTGGTGCTGACCGCAATCACCGCTGCGGCGGCCTATTTCGCCCGAGAAACACATCTGGACGAACTCGGGGACCGGCGATGACCAGGATCTACCTCAACGCCTTCGATATGGCCTGCGTCGGACATCAGTCGGCTGGTCTGTGGCGCCATCCCGAGGATCAGGGCTACCGCTATCGCGAACTCGCGTACTGGACCGATCTGGCCCGCACCCTTGAGGCCGGCGGTTTCGACGCGCTGTTCCTCGCCGACGTGCTCGGGGTCTACGACGTGTACGGCGGTTCGCGTGACGCCGCGGTGGCCGATGCCGCGCAGGTACCCGTCAACGATCCGACGCTGGCGGTGTCGGCCATGGCCGCGGTCACCGAGCACCTCGGCTTCGGTGTCACGGTGTCGTTGACCTACGAGCAGCCGTATGCGCTGGCGCGCCGGTTCTCCACGCTCGATCATCTGACCGGCGGCCGGGTCGCGTGGAACATCGTCACGTCCTATCTCGACAGTGCGGCCCGAAATCTGGGATTGGATGCGCAGATCCCACACGACGAACGCTACGAGATCGCCGAGGAATACCTCGAAGTCTGCTACAAACTCTGGGAAGCCTCGTGGGAAGCCGATGCCGTGGTCCGCGACCGCGAGCGTGGCGTGTTCACCGATCCGGCGAAAGTTCACGACATCGAACACAAGGGCCGCTATTTCAGCGTCCCGGGGCCCTTCCTGTGCGAACCGTCGCCGCAGCGCACCCCGGTGCTGTTCCAGGCGGGTGCCTCACCTCGCGGGGTCCGGTTCGCGGCCGCTCATGCCGAGGCGGTGTTCGTGTCCGGGCCGACGCCGGAGATCGTCGCCAAACCGGTCAAGGCGCTGCGCACCGCGGCCGCCGCACTCGGGCGAGATCCGCAGGCCATCAAGGTGTTTACGATGCTCACCCCGATCGTCGCCGAAACTCATGACCTGGCTGTGGCGAAACTGCACGACTACCGCCGGTATGTCAGCGCGGAGGGTGCCCTGGCGTTGTTCGGCGGATGGACGGGCGTGGACCTGGCCGAGCTCGGGCCCGACGAGCCGTTGCGATACGTCCAGACCGAGGCCAATCGCTCCGCGCTGGCATCGTTTACCACCTCGGGCCGGGACTGGACGCCGGGAGAGCTGGCCGACGAGGTTGGTCTCGGCGGTCGTGGCCCGGTGGTGGTGGGCTCGCCGACCGAGGTCGCCGACGAACTCGAACGTTGGGTCGAGGAGGCCGGCGTGGACGGGTTCAATCTGGCCTATGTCACCACGCCGGGTACCTTCGTCGACTTCGCTCGCCACGTCGTGCCCGAGTTGCGTCGACGTGGCCGGGTGCCTGACCATCGCGCACCGGTGACGCTGCGCGAGCGGCTCGGCGGCGCGGGACCGTTCCTGGCCCCCGACCATCCGGGTGCCGCCCACCGCCCGGCCTGGGATTCGACTCGCTCGAACAGTTGACACGAACCGTAGTCGGGGTTCGACACTGGTGAGATGACTGCGGAAGACGTGCAACCGTTCCCCACGGACTGGCATAAAGCGCTGGTTCTCGTCGCGCACCCCGACGACCCCGAGTACGGGGTGGGCGCGGCCGTCGCGAAGTGGACCGCGGCCGGCAAGTCCGTCCATTACGCGCTCGCCTCCCGGGGGGAGGCCGGTATCGCCGGGATGCCGCCTGAAGAGGCCGGACCGCTGCGAGAAGGTGAGCAGCGACGGTCAGCGGCCATCGTCGGCGTCGATGACGTGGAGTTCTGGGACTTCCCGGACAGCGATATTCGCAATACCGCCGAACTGCAGGCCAAGATCGCCGAAACCCTCACCAAGCTGCGCCCCGACGTCGTCGTCACGCTCTACAGCGGTCCCCAATGGGCGCCCGGAGCGCCCAACCAACGCGATCACATCGAGTTCGCGCACGCCGTGGCCGCGGCCTACGACAGCGTTTCCGAGCCGCCGGCTTGGCTGTTCGAAAACGGTCCAGACCCGACGCATTGCGAGGTGGTCGACGATTACACCGACCTGGCGGTGAAATCTCTTTCTGCGCACGAGGTTTACCTCTCGGTGCTCGATCCGGACACCCCCGTCCTCGAGCAGGCCCGCCGGCAGGTGCAGATGTCGACGCCGGCTCTGGCGGGATTCGGCGCGCGAACGGTGGCGTTTCGTCTGCAGCGGCATCGCTGAGTTCCTCGGAGTACGCCTACCATCGCACCTGTGCGTGCGGTGATGTATTCGGAGGTCGGTGCCCTTCCCGAAGTGGTCGATGTGGACACTCCGGAATGCCCGGACGACGGTGTGGTGGTCGCGGTCGCGGCCAGCGGCCTGTGCCGGTCGGATTGGCATGCCTGGCGCGGGCATGACCCCGTGGAGTTGCCGATCATCCCCGGACACGAATTCGCCGGGACCATCGCCGCGGTCGGTTCCGCGATCACCGGTTGGCAGGTGGGCGATCGGGTGACCGCGCCCTTCGTTCTCGGTTGTGGGCGGTGCGAATTCTGTCGGGCCGGCGACGCGAAGGTGTGCCCCGACCAATTGCAGCCGGGTTTCACCCTGCCCGGGTCGTTCGCACAATTGGTGGCGGTGCCGCGGGCCCAGACGAACCTGGTGCGGTTGCCCGACGCCGTCTCCTTCGTCGCGGCGGCGTCGCTGGGCTGCCGGTTTGCCACGTCGTTTCGTGCCGTGGTGACACATGGCGGGGTGCAGCCCGGCCAGTGGGTCGCCGTGCAGGGATGTGGCGGGGTGGGTCTGTCGGCCGTGATGATCGCGAAAGCGTTCGGCGCCAAGGTCGTCGCCGTCGACGTCAACGACCAGGCGTTGGAATCTGCCCGTCGTCTGGGCGCCGACGAACTGGTCAACAGCGAAAAAGCCGACGTGGCACGCGAAATCGTGGAGCGTACCGACGGTGGCGCGCATATCGGCATCGACGCGCTCGGTCATCCGGCGGTGGCGGCCGCGTCGGTCACTGCGCTGCGCCGCCGCGGGCGACACATTCAGGTCGGTCTGCTGCTCGGCGGCGCGGCGCAGACCGCGTTCCCGATGGATCGCGTCATCGCCTGGGAGCTCACCATTTTCGGATCACACGGTATGCCCGCCGTCGACTACCCGGCGATGCTGGCCCTGCTGGCATCCGGCACGCTGCAACCAGAGCTGTTGGTGGCTCAGCGGGTGAGCCTGGAGGAGGCGGGCGCTGCGATGGCGGCCATGGACGCACCTACCGCAGCCGGGATGACGATCATCGAACCCGCTCGATGATCGGAGTCACGGCCCGGCCGTCACGGTGACGGCGAAAGTCTTGGTCACCGTGTTGTTCTGGCGGTCTGCACCGGTCAGGGTCACGGTGTAGGGACCGGGGGCCGCCCAGCCATGGGTCACGGTCGGACCCGTGCCGACAGGTGTCCCGTCCCCGAAATCCCACGCGACTTCGGCCATCGGCGACCAGGTGTCGGTGATCTTGCTGCGAAGCTGGACAACCTGATTCGTCGTCACGGTCCCCGGTACCGCCGCCTCGATGATCTCGGGTGCGCCGGCATCGAACGCGGTGACATAGCTGCGCGCGGTCAATTCGTCGCGGATCGTCTCGATGACCACGACGGTGCCCTCGCGGGCGGCACCCACCTGGTCAATGCTGTGGGCCGGCCCCTGGGGGGCCAGGTCCACGGCGGGCCAGGGACGGCTGGAATAGACCGGCCAGTGGCTGGCCTGGAAGAGACCGAGGCCCGGATCGCCGCCGCCGAATCCGACGGCACCGGTGTAAACCAACACGGCTTCCTCGCTGCCGGCCGGTCCTTTGCGGATGGCGATATGGCCTTCGAAAGATTCGGTGCCAAGCGGGGATATCGGTGTCGGCGTCGGCCAGACACCCGGATAGCCGCTGCGTGTTGCGCACACGGCGCTGTTTCCTGAGGTATTCGGGCCTTGTCGGCGCACCAGTGCGTAGTTCATACCGCTGAAGGTGATGCCGACGTCGAGGCATGAACTCGTCGCTGCGGTCGACGAATTGAACAGCGGGGTGAACGGTTGCCAAGCTCCGCTACTGGTGTCGCGCGTGGTGACGTGCGCTTGCCCGCCGATGTACACCCCGAGGACGGCGGCACCGAGGTAGTTCACATCCAGGCGCACGCCGCCGGCATCGGTTCCGTTCTCGGGTGTCAGGGCGACGGCCGGTGGTGCCGTCCCCGTGGCGCTCGCTGTGCAGACGCGGATCGATGACCGCTGCGGTGACGCCTGGTAGCGATGTATCCATGCGACGGTGGGGTTTCCGAGCCCGTCGACATCGAGGACCGCGCCACCGTTGAGACCCGCGCTCGGCGTGAGCTTTTGGGGTGTGGTCCATCCGGCGTTGGCCGGGTGGACGGTGATGACGAGCGATCCTGCCTGGCCGTCGAACTGGTCTGCGATCACCACGGCGATACCGTTGTCGGCCACCTTCACCCGACGCTGGCGGACGAATTGGCTCGGCGCGCTGGCCGGCACGATCTCTTTGGGCGCCTCCCATTTCCGGGTCGCGGCCGGCGCGTAGGTGGCGTAGTGACGCCATTGGTAGGTTGCGGGGTCGGTGCTGGTAACCGTTGTGAAGCAGGCGGCTGCGCTGCCGTCTGCGCCCGCACCGAACGTGATGTCGACCGGAATGTCTCCTGGGACAGACTTTTTCTCGAAGACGTCTACCCACGTACCGTTCTTCCGCTCGGCGATGGCCACCCGGGTCGACACCGGATTGAGCGACAGCAGCTGAGCATAGGCCACGCGGACCCGGCCCGAACTGTCGAAACCGACAATGGGCGTCGACCAGTGCGCTGGAAGTGGTTGCGTGGGGGACCAGTCAGCCATGCGCTCGACGCTACGGCCCCGACCACCTGTTGCTGTGAGTAGTCGACTACCTGTTTATCTCCACCGCGCGACCGCCCCGGTGACACCACCTGGGCTACCCGTCGAGCTGGCCTCGGTTGCGTTGAGCCACGGCCCGATAGCGATCGCCCAGACCGTCGAAATCACGTCCCTGCGCCCCGGCGATGGCTTGTTCGGCGGCCAATGCCGGACCGATCAGAGGCTCGGTGCCCCGCGTGTAGATCTCCTTGAGTCCGGCCATGATCGGCCCCGGCACCTCGACGATCTGCCCGGCCAACTCCAGTGCGCGCTCCAGCAGTTGCTCGTGGGCCACCACCTCGGTGACCAGTCCCAGCCGTTCGGCGCGTGCCGCGTCGACAACCTCCCCGGTCATCGAGAGCCGACGCGCCATGGCGGCGCCGACCACCTGGGGCAGCCGCGCAGTCATGCCGCCACCGGGCAGGATGCCCACCCGAGCGTGGGTGTCGGCGAACACCGCCCGCTCCGAGGCGATCAAAAAGTCACAACCCAGCGCCATTTCGAGGCCACCGGTGAACGTGGGACCGTTGATCGCCCCGATGATCGGCGTCTTCAGCTCGCCGGTCTTGGTGATGCAGTTGTGCGACCGGAACTTCTCGAAATAGTCCATGCCCAGAGTTTGGGCTTCCTTGAGGTCGACGCCGGCGCAGAATGCGGGGTCGGTCCCGGTCAACACGATGGCCCGCACCGTGTCGTCGACGTCCGCAGCCACCAGTGCACCGTGGAGGTCTTCGATCAGCTCTCGGCCCAGCGCGTTCCGTGATTGCGGGCGATCGAGGGTGATGACCCGGGTGGGGCCATGGTCGTCGGTGCGGACGGTCGTCATGGTTCGAATCTAGCGCTACGCCCGGAGATGGAGCGGTCAGCGCAGGAACGCTTCCGCGTGGTTGGCCAGATCCAGCAGCGGCTGGGGCAGGGCGCCGAGGAGGAACGTGACCGCGGCGGTGACCGTCACGACGGCGGTCGTGAGCCCGCTGGGGATGACGACCTCGGGCGGATCGGCGGGGGAATCGGTGAAGAACATCAGCACGATTACCCGCACATAGAAGTAGGCCGCCACGGCGCTGGCGATGACACCCACGATGACCAGCGGGATCGCGCCGCCCTCACCCGCGGCTTTGAACACCGCGAACTTGCCGACGAAGCCACTGGTCAGCGGAATTCCCGCGAAGGCCAACAGGAACAGCGAAAACACCACGCCGACAAGCGGATACCGGCGGCCGAGGCCGGCCCACTGGGCCATCGACGTCGCCTCGTCACCGGCAGCGTCGCGCACCAGCCCGACGACCGCGAACGCGCCGACGGTGCTGAATCCGTAGGCGAACAGATAGAACAGTGTCGAGGACACCCCGGCGGAGTTGGCGGCGATCACGCCGGTCAGGATGAACCCGGTGTGGGCGACCGCAGAATAGGCCAGCATCCGTTTGACATCGGTCTGGGTGACGGCGGTGATGGTTCCGACCACCATGGTCAGGATCGCGATCGCCCACAGCACCGGCCGCCAGTCGTCGCGCAGCTGCGGCACCGCGACGTAGAACAGGCGCAGCATGGCACCGAATGCGGCGATCTTGGTGCCGGCGGCCATGAACGCGGTGATCGAGGTCGGCGCGCCCTGGTATACGTCGGGGATCCACGAATGGAAGGGCACCGCACCGACTTTGAACAGTACCCCGACGAGGAGCAGGGCGATTCCGATCAGAGCCAGCGGAGTGTTGGGCGCGCGGGTCGCCACGGCGCCGGCAATTCCGTTCAGGTTCAGGGTGCCGGCATAGCCGTACAGCATGGCCGCACCGTAGATGAAGAAACCTGACGAGAATGCGCCCAACAGAAAGTATTTGAGCGACGCCTCCTGGGACAGCAGCCGTCGGCGACGGGCCAACCCGCACAGCAGATACAGCGGCAGCGAGAGCACCTCGAGCGCGACGAACATGGTCAGCAGATCATCGGCTGCACCGAACAACAGCATGCCGCCGATGGCGAACATGGTCAGCGGGAAGACCTCGGTCTGCATCGCACCGGTCGTGGTGGCCACCTTTTCGGCGACACTTCCGGGCACCGCCGAGGCCTGCGCGGTGAAACCGTCCAAACCGCGTGCCTCGCCATCGGTTTCGGGGTGTGTTTGACGTTCAGCGATGAGCAGGATGCCCAATATGCCGATCAGGGCGATGGTGCCCTGCAGGAACAGGGTCGGGGCGTCGAGAACCACCGCGCCGAGCACTGCGGGTCTTCCCGGGGTGCCGTGAAGGTCGCGGGCCAGCAGCACGACCGCCACCACGGCGGCAACCAACCCGCCCAGTGCCAGCGTCACCTGTACGCGGTAACGCGCGGACCGCGGGAGAAACGCTTCGATCAACACTCCCGCGACCGCCACCCCGAACACGATCAACATGGGGGAGAGCAGGCTGTACTCGATGCTGGGCGTGACCATCTCAGCGGACCCCCTCTGCCAGCTTCGGCATCACCGTCGGTGGCGGATCGGTCTGACCGATGGTCACCAGGGTGTGCTGGACCGCTGGGTTGATCACGTCCAAGGCCGGCTTGGGATAGATCCCCAGCACGAGCAGTAGCACGATCAGTGGTGCGACGACGACCAATTCCCGTGGCATCAGATCGCGCACCTTGTGCTCACCGCCGGCAAGGCCGTCGGGTACCGGGCCGGTCATCATCCGTTGGTACATCCACAGGATGTACACCGCGGACAACACCAAGGCGGTGGCTGCGAAGACCGCGATCACCGGGTACCGCGTGAATGTGCCGATGAGGACCAGGAATTCACTGATGAACGGCGCCAGGCCCGGCAGCGACAATGTCGCCAGCCCGGCCACCAGGAAGGTGCCCGCCAGCACCGGGGCAATCTTCTGCACCCCGCCGTAGGCGTCGATCAGTCGGGAACCACGTCGTGACACCAGGAACCCGGCGACGAGGAACAGCGCGGCGGTGGAGAGGCCGTGGTTGACCATATACAGCGTCGAGCCGGACTGCCCTTGGCTGGTCATCACGAAGATGCCCAGGATGATGAAGCCGAAGTGCGATATCGAGGTGTAGGCGATCAAGCGCATCACGTCGGTCTGCCCGATGGCCAGGACGGCGCCGTAGACGATCCCGATCACCGCGAGGGTGACCACCAGCGGACGGAAGTACGTGGACGCGTCAGGGAACAGGGGAAGGCAGTAGCGCAGCATGCCGAACGTGCCGACCTTGTCCATGACAGCCATCATCAGCACGGCACTGGCCGGAGTGGCCTGCACCGCAGCGTCGGGTAGCCACCGGTGAAACGGCCACAGCGGGGCCTTGACCGCGAACGCGAACATGAACCCGAGGAACAGACAGTTCGCCACCGCAGGGTTGATCGACAGCTCACCGGACGACACCGCTGCGACGATCGCGCGGAAGTCGAAGGTTCCGGAAGTGAAGGCATCGCTGCCCGCGGTGACCACGTACAACCCGATCACCGCGGCGAGCATGATCAAACCGCCGAACAGGTTGTACAGCAAAAACTTCACCGCCGCTTTGGAGGCGAGAGCGCGGTGTCCTCCAAATCCCCCGATCAAGAAGTACATCGGGATGAGCATGGCCTCGAAGAATACGTAGAACAGCAGAATGTCGAGCGCCACCAGCGACATGAACACCATGCCCTCGACAGCCAGTATGAGCGCGAGATACGCCTGCACGCCACGCCCACCGAGACCGGTCTGGTGTTCACCATCGTTCCAGCCGGCGATGATCAGCAGCGGCAGCAGGACCGCGGTGAGGACAACCAGGGCCAACGCGATCCCGTCGACCCCGAGAATATAGCCGGTTCCGAAAGATGGTATCCAGCGGTGGGATTCGACAAACTGGTACTGCTCCCCGCCGGGATCGAACCCGACGGCGATCATCCCGGCCAAGCCCAGCGCTGCCAGTGAGACCACCAACGCCAGCCATTTCGCCGCTGTCCGCTGCCCGGCCGGCAGCAGCATCACGACGGCGGCCCCGACCACCGGAACCACCCACAACGCCGTCAGCCACGGGAATGTGTTCACCACAGTCCCACCGCCAGGATCGCCGCCACCACCAGGGCCGCCCCACCCAGCATCGACAGGGCGTAGGACCGGGCGAAGCCGGACTGGACCTGACGCAGGCCGACGGAGATTCGGCTCACCAGGGCGGCGAGTCCGCCGGCGGTACCGTCGACAACCTTGTCGTCGACGGCGACCAGGGTTGCGGTGAGGGTCTGGCCACCTCGCATGAACACCGCCTCGTTGAACGCGTCACCGTAGAGGTCCCGTCGGGCCGCCACTGTGAGTGTCGACCCCTCGGGCACGTCAGCCGGGACCGGCCGCCGCGCATACATGCGGTAGGCCACCGCGATCCCGACGGCGACGACCGCCAGCACCACCACGGTGACCACCCACGCCGGGATCGCGTGGTGTGCCTCGTGGACGCCGACCACCGGCTCGAGCCAGTGCGACAACGTGCCGCCGATCGCCAGCGCACCGCCGGAGACCACCGAGCCCACGGCGAGCAGGATCATCGGCCAGGTCATCACGGCCGGCGCCTCATGCGGATGAGTGCTTTCAGCCCAACGCTTTTCGCCGAAGAACGTCATCAGCATCACCCGGGTCATGTAGAACGCGGTGATTCCCGCGCCCAGGATCGCCGCCCCGCCCAGGATCACCCCGCGCGCTCCGCCGGCTCCCAGCGCCGCCTCGATGATGCTGTCTTTCGAGAAGAAGCCGGCCAGCGGCGGCACCCCGATGATCGCCAGGTAGCCGAGCCCGAACGTGGCGAACGTGATCGGCAGGACCTTGCGCAACCCGCCGTAGCGACGCATGTTCACCTCGTCGTCCATGGCGTGCATCACCGATCCGGCGCCGAGGAACAGGCCGGCCTTGAAGAAGCCGTGGGTCAGCAGATGCATGATCGCGAACGCGTAGCCGGCGGGGCCCAGACCCGCCGCGAGGACCATGTAGCCGATCTGCGACATGGTCGAGGCGGCAAGGGCTTTCTTGATGTCGTCTTTGGCGCAGCCGATGATCGCACCGAACAGCAACGTCACCGCGCCGACGATCACCACGCCGGTCTGCGCGGCCGGGGCGAGATCGAAGATCGGCCCGGACCGCACGATCAGATAGACGCCGGCGGTGACCATGGTGGCAGCGTGAATCAGCGCGGACACCGGCGTCGGGCCCTCCATCGCGTCGCCCAACCAGGACTGCAACGGCACCTGGGCCGACTTGCCGCATGCCCCCAACAGCAGCAGTAGACCGATCGCGGTGAGCGAGCCTTCGCTCAATACCGGTGCCGCGCTGAACACTCCGTCGAACGAGATCGACCCGACGGTGGCGAACATGATCATCAGCGCGATGGCCAGGCCCATGTCGCCGACGCGGTTGACGACGAATGCCTTCTTGGCGGCGGTGGCCGCCGACGGCTTGTGGGACCAGAATCCGATCAGCAGGTACGACGCCAGGCCTACGCCTTCCCAGCCGGCGTACAGGCCCAGATAGTTGTCGGCGAGGACCAGAAGCAGCATGGCGGCGAGAAACAGGTTGAGATAGGCGAAAAACCGTCTGCGGTCAACGTCGTGCGCCATATAGCCGATCGAGTAGATGTGGATCAGCGAGCCGACCCCGGTGATCAGCAGCACGAAGCACACCGACAACTGGTCCAATTGCAGGCCGAAATCCACCTGCAGACCGGCGACGGGAACCCAGGAGAACAAATCCTCGGAGATCACACGGTGCTCACTGTCGCGGCCCAACATCTCGACGAACAACACGGCTCCGACGGCGAATGCGGCGAGTGCCGTGGCGCAACCGAGCAGATGTCCCCACCGGTCGGAACGCCTGCCACTGAGCAGCAGTATCGCTGCGCCGGCGGCGGGCAGGACGATCACGAGCCACACCGGGAGCCATTCAGTCAGCGTCATAGTGCCCTTAGTGCTTCAGCAGGCTGGCATCGTCGACCGAGGCCGAGCGGCGGGTACGGAAGATGGTCATGATGATGGCCAGACCCACCACCACCTCACAGGCGGCGACCACCATCGTGAAAAACGCCACCACCTGACCGTCGAGTTGACCGTGCATGCGGGAGAACGCCACGAAGGCCAGGTTGGCGGCGTTGAGCATGAGCTCGACGCACATGAACATGACGATCGCGTTGCGCCGCAACAGCACTCCGGCCGCCCCGATCGTGAACAACAGGGCCGACAGATACAGATAGTTGTCCGGATTCACTACATCACCCCTCCCCGTTCCTCGACTTGCCGATCGTGCGCTGTGGAAGTATGGCGCTGACCGACAACACCGCATCGGAGCCGTCGGGCAGTCGGGCCGGAACATCGACGGCGTTGTGCCGGGCGTATACACCGGGATTGGGCAACGGTGTCGGGTGCCCACCATCCTGGAACCGTTCCACGGCCAGTTCCCGCTGGGTCTTGCGGCGCTCGAAGCGTTCCCGGTGGGCCAGCACCATCGCGCCCAACGCTGCGGTGATCAGCAGGGTGCTCGTCAATTCGAAGGCCCACAGGTAGCGGGTGAAGATCAGCGCGGCGAGACCTTCCACGTTGCCGCCGCTGTTGGCCTCGGCCAGACCGGTGAAACCGGCGACCGACACGTTGCCTATCCCGGCGATCAACAGGATGCCGAAGCCGACACCCACCGCCAAGGCCGCAAGGCGTTGCCCCCGTATGGTTTCCGTGAACGATTCGGTCAGGTCGACGCCGATGAGCATCAGCACGAACAGGAACAGCATCATCACCGCGCCGGTGTAGACCACCACCTGCACCACCCCGAGGAACAGGGCGTCCTGGGCGATGTAGAGGACGGCCAGTGAGATCATGGTGCAGGCCAGAAACACCGCCGAGTACACCGCTTTCGGCGCGGCCACCACGCCGATGGCGCCGAGTACGGCGACGGTGCCGAGGATCCAGAACAGCACGGCCTCCGACGTCGACGTCCGGGCCGCGCCGCCCTCGACGAGCCGCGTGATGTGCTCCGCGGCCAGTAGGACGTCCGGGGTCACGGAGCGTCCTGGGTGAGCGGTTTGATCCGGCCGAGGTAGTAGTCGTCGTCGGTGCTGCCCGGGGCCATGTCGTGGGGCGGCGGTTGCATCCCGGGTTGCAGTGGCGCCAGCAGTTTGTCCTTCCCCCAGATCAGATCTGAGCGGTTGTCGTCAGCCATCTCGTATTGGTTGGTCATGGTCAGCGCGCGCGTCGGACAGGCTTCGATGCACAGCCCGCAGCCGATGCAGCGCAGGTAGTTGATCTGATACACCTGGCCGTAGCGCTCGCCCGGTGAGAAGCGTTCGTCGTCGGTGTTGTCGGCGCCTTCGACGTAGATGGCATCGGCCGGGCAGGCCCAGGCGCACAATTCGCAGCCGATGCATTTTTCGAGGCCGTCGGGGTAGCGGTTGAGTTGATGTCGTCCGTGGTAGCGCGGTGCGACGGGTCCCGGTTTCTCTGGATACTCTTCGGTCAGCGGCTTTTTGAACATCGAGCCGAAGGTGACGGCGAATCCGGCCAGGGCGTCGAGGAACTTAGGCATCGACAGCCTCCTTTGCAGCGTCGGGCAGCGGCGGCACCGGATAGGCGCCGGCGCTCGGCTCGGGTATCGGCTCTGTGGTCCTGCCCCGCAGCGTTTTCCACAGCCCGGCGGCCAGGACGGCCACCACCACGACCGCGGTGGTCACCAGACCGGTGGCCCAGTTGTGGTAGCCGTGTTCGCGCAGGCTGTGGGTGACCGCGACAACCATGATCCAGACCAGCGATACCGGGATCAGCACCTTCCAGCCCAGCGCCATGAACTGGTCGTAGCGCAGCCGCGGCAGTGTGGCGCGCAGCCAGAAGTATCCGAACATGAACGTCCACACCTTGGCGACGAACCACAGCAACGGCCACCAACCGCTGTTGGCCCCGTCGATCAGGTTGAACGGGAAGGGGGCATGCCAGCCACCGAGGAACATGGTGGTGGCCAGAGCGGACACCGTGGTCATGTTGACGTACTCGGCAAGCATGAACATCGCGAACTTCAACGACGAGTACTCGGTGTGGAAGCCACCGACCAACTCACCTTCGGCCTCGGGCAGATCGAAAGGCGCCCGGTTGGTTTCGCCAACCATCGAGGTCACGTACACCAGGAAGGACGGCAACAGCAGGAACACATACCAGGTTCGGTCCTGGGCCGCGACGATGCCCGAGGTGGACATGGTGCCGGCGTAGAGGAACACCGCTGCGAACGACAAGGCCATCGCGATCTCGTAGGAGATCACCTGCGCGCTGGACCGAAGTCCGCCCAGCAGCGGGTACGTCGACCCGGAGGCCCAGCCGGCCAACACGATCCCGTACACCCCGATCGAGGTGACGGCCAGGATGTAGAGCACCGCGACCGGAAGGTCGGTCAATTGCAGTGCGGTGCGGTGGCCGAACACCGATACCTCGCCGCCCATGGGGATCACCGCGAAGGCCATGAACGCCGGGATCACCGCGATTACCGGTGCCAGCAGGTAGATGGGCTTGTCGATGCCGGCCGGGGTGAGGCCTTCTTTGAGGGCGAGTTTCACACCGTCGGCCAGCGACTGCAGCAGACCCCACGGTCCGACCCGGTTGGGCCCCGGCCGCCTCTGCATGCGACCCAGGATTTTCCGTTCGATCAGGATCGCGGCGAGCACGGTCAGCAGCAGGAAGACGAAGACCCCGAGCGCCTTGCCCAGGATCAGCCACCACGGGTCGTGGCCGAACAGGGTGGGGTCGGGGTAGGTCATGACGCGCCCTGCCCGATCGATGCCGGGCCGATCGAAACCGGACCGATCGAAACCGGACCGATCGAAACCGGACCGATCGAAACCACGGCCCCCGGGGTTACCCCGAGCTGGCGATGGATCGCCGATCCGGGGGAGTTGGTGGGTAGCCACACCACCCGGTCGGGCATCTCGGTCATCACGACGGGTAAGGTGACCGATCCGCGATCGGTACTGACGGTCACCGAATCATCAGGGCCCACACCGATTTCGGATGCTGTGTGTGCCGAGAGCCGGACCACCGGGCTGACCGCCGTGCCGGCCAGATGCGGTTCGCCGTCCTGCAGCCGACCGGCGTCCAGCAGTAGCCGCCAACTGGCCAGAACGGCCTGTCCGGCACGGGGCGTGGCAAGCGGCTCTGGTCGCACCGAGGGCCCGGCGGGCCGGGCTCCGGTCCACACACCGAGCTGCGCCAGCTCACGGTCGGCGGCCTCTGGACCGGCCAGCCCCAGGTCGATGCCGATCTCATCGGCCAGGTAATTCAGTACCCGCAGGTCGGGGATGGCGTTGGTTTGCAGTGCCGGCGTGAACGGGCGAAACCGGCCTTCCCAGTTGAGGTAGGCGCCGCCTTTCTCCACCACCGGGGCCACCGGGAACACCACATCGGCCAGCGCGGTGACCTCGCTTTCGCGCAACTCCAGGCTCACCACGAACGGGGTGGCTCGCAGCGCCTCCAGCGCGGCGGCCGGGTCGGGCAGGTCGGTGACCTCCACGCCGCCGACCAGGAGTGCCGAGAGTTGACCGCCGGCTGCGGCAGCCACGATGGCATTGGTGTCGCGGCCGGCGGTGGCGGGCAGATTGTCGGTGTTCCACACCGCCGCCGCCTGATTCCGGGCGTCGGCGTTGTCGACGGGCCGCCCGCCGGGCAGCAGGTTCGGCAGTGCTCCGGCTTCCAGAGCCCCGCGTTCACCGGCGCGGCGGGGAATCCAGGCGATCCGGGCGCCGGTGGCCGCGGCCAGCCGCGATGCGGCCGACAACGCACCGGGTGAGGTGGCCAACCGTTCACCGACCAGGATCACCGCACCGGGTTGCTGCAGCCGGGCATCGTCGCCGAGTGCGTCCAGCGCGGCGGCTTCGGCGCCGGGAACCGTGGGGATCAGCGTGCCGGCCAACTTGGTCAGCCCCCGACTGGCGAACGGAGCGACCGCGAGTATCTGGAGGCCGTTCTTGCGGGCGGCCTTGCGCAGCCGGAGAAAGACAATCGGTGATTCCTCTTCGGGTTCGAATCCGGCCAGCAGCACCGTCGGCGCCGATTCGAGTTCGGCGTACCGCAGCGTCATCGGTTGGCCGGCTACGCGGGCCGCGAGGAATTCGGCCTCCTCACCGGAGTGTGGGCGGGCGCGGAAGTCGATGTCATTGGTGTTCAGGACCATTCGGGCGAACTTCGAGTACGCGTAGGCATCCTGCACAGTGCACCGACCGCCCACCAGCACGCCGGTGTTCGAGCCGGCCGCCAGAAGACCCGCCCCGGCCACGGCCAGCGCCTCCGACCACGAGGCCGGACGCAGCACACCGTCGTCACGGATCAACGGCGTGGCGATCCGGTCACCGACTCTGGCGTACGTGAAGGCCCACCGGCCCTTGTCGCAATTCCATTCCTCGTTGACTTCGGGATCGTCACCGGCCAAGCGGCGCAAGACTTTTCCGCGACGGTGGTCGGTACGTTGAGCGCACCCCGACGCGCAGTGCTCACAGACACTGGGGCTGGACACCAGGTCGAACGGCCGAGCCCGGAATCGGTAGGCCGTCCCGGTGAGTGCTCCCACCGGACAGATCTGGACGGTGTTGCCGGAGAAGTACGACTGGAACGGCTCGTCGGGAGCGATGCCGACCTGTTGCAGCGCGCCACGTTCCAGCAGGTCGATGAACGGATCGCCGGCGATCTGGGCGGAGAACCGGGTGCACCGTGCACACAGCACGCAGCGTTCGCGGTCCAGCAGTACCTGCGCGGAGATGCTGATCGGTTTCGGGAACGTCCGCTTGACGTCGTCGAACCGGGTTTCCGGACGCCCGTTGGACATCGCCTGGTTCTGTAACGGGCACTCGCCGCCTTTGTCGCAGATCGGGCAGTCCAGCGGATGATTGATCAGCAGCAGCTCCATCACCCCGCGCTGGGCCTTGTCGGCCGCCTCGGAGCTGAACTGGGTGCGTACCACCATGTCCGGGCTGACCGTGGTGGTGCACGAAGCCATCGGTTTGCGTTGGCCCTCGACTTCCACCAGACACTGGCGGCAGGCACCGACCGGATCGAGCAGTGGGTGATCGCAGAACCGGGGGATCTGGACACCCATCAACTCGGCGGCGCGGATCACCAGCGTGCCCTTGGGCACACTGACCTGCTCATCGTCGATGGTCAGCGACACCATCTCCACCGGTGGGGAGTCCTTGGTCGGCTCGGCCAGCGTCATGCAAGCCCCCTTTTCGCGGTGTAAAACATCAGGCACCCGCCCCTTCGGTGGCCATCAACGTCGAGGCGTGCGGATCGAACGGACAGCCCCCGTCCAGGTGTGCCACGTACTCGTCGCGGAAGTGCTTGATCGAGGACATCACCGGTGTGGCGGCACCGTCCCCCAACGCGCAGAACGACTTTCCGAAGACGATGTCGGCGATATCGAGCAGCTTGTCGATGTCTTCCTGGCTGCCCGCACCGGTCTCGAGTCGCGCGTAGATCTGGTCCAGCCAGTAAGTGCCCTCACGGCATGGTGTGCACTTGCCGCATGACTCGTGGGCGTAGAACTGGGTCCAGCGCCGCACGGCGCGCACCACGCAGGTGGTCTCGTCGAAGATCTGCAGAGCCTTCGTGCCGAGCATGGATCCGACCGAGGCCATACCCTCGTAATCCAGTGGGACGTCGATGTGTTCGGCGGTCAGCAACGGCGTCGACGAACCGCCCGGGGTCCAGAATTTCAAGGTGTGCCCGTCGCGCACGCCGCCGGCGTAGTCGAGCAGTTCGCGCAACGTGATGCCGAGCGGTGCCTCGTACTGGCCTGGCCGGTTGATGTGACCTGACAACGAATACAACGTGAAGCCTGGCGATTTCTCCGACCCCATCGACCGGAACCAGTCCACCCCGTTGGCCATGATCGGGGGCACGCTGGCGATCGACTCGACATTGTTGACCACGGTGGGGCAGGCGTACAGGCCGGCGACGGCGGGAAATGGTGGACGCAAACGTGGTTGGCCCCGTCGACCCTCCAGAGAATCGAGGAGTGCGGTCTCCTCGCCACAGATGTAAGCACCGGCACCGGCGTGCACGGTCAGTTCCAGGTCGAAGCCCGAGCCGAGGATGTCGGCGCCCAGGTATCCGGCCGCGTACGCTTCGGCGACCGCGGCCTGCAGGCGCCGCAGCACCGGCACCACCTCCCCGCGGACGTAGATGAAGGCGTGGCCGGCCCGGATCGCGTATGCCGCGATGATCACCCCCTCGACCAGGAAGTGCGGGGTGGTCAGCATCAACGGAATGTCTTTGCACGTGCCGGGTTCCGACTCGTCGGCGTTGACCACCAGGTAATGCGGCTTGGCGCCCGCGCCTTCGTCGCCTTGAGGAATGAACGACCACTTGGTTCCGGTCGGAAACCCTGCGCCGCCCCGACCACGCAGCCCGGAATCTTTCACCAGCGCGATCACGTCGTCCGGGCCCATCGCCAGCGCCCGCTCCAATCCCCGGTAACCGCCGTGGCGACGATAGGTGTCCAACGTCCACGGTTCTGGTTCGTCCCAGAATCGGCTGAGTACCGGGGTCAGTGGTGTCATGCGGTCGGTCCTGCCTCCGGAGTGGACATTCCGCGGTGGCCGGCCTCGCGTAGTCCGGCCAACGAGGCCGCCCCCGGGGCGCCGCCGGGGACGTGTGGGTTGCTCAACCCGGCCAACGTGCGCGCGGTTTCCCTGAAGGTGCACAAGGGCGCGCCGCGCGTCGGCGCCGGCGGTTCCCCGCCGCATAAGCCGTCGACGAGATCCCGCGCCGACGACGGAGTCTGGTTGTCGAAGAACTCCCAGTTGACCATCACCACCGGGGCGTAATCACAGGCTGCATTGCACTCGATGTGCTCCAACGTGACCCGGCCGTCCGCGGTGGTCTCCCCGGCGTGGATGTCCAGATGATCTTGCAGCGCCTCCAGGATCGCGTCCCCGCCCATGATGGCGCACAGCGTGTTGGTGCACACTCCGACGAGGTAATCGCCCGTCGGAGTGCGCCGGTACATCGAATAGAACGTGGCCACGGCAGTGACCTCGGCGTCGGTCAGGCCCAACATCGCTGCGCAGAAACGGATTCCGGCCGGTGTCAGGCAACCGTCCTCGGACTGGACCAGATGCAGCAGCGGCAGCAAGGCGGAGCGAGCGTGCGGATAGCGGCCGATGATCTGCTCGGCGTCGACGGACAACCGCGCCGCCACGTCGTCCGGATATGCGGCGGGCCCGTTGATCGGCGGGCCCGCTTCATCGGGGCGTTGCCCCAGCTCCAGGAACACTTCCGTCACCTGTACCGTCTCCTCTTCGCGCAAGCGCTCATAGGCCGTTTCTTCTTCGCGCAAGCGCTCATCAGCCGTTTCTTCTTCGCGCAAGCGCTCATCAGCGATCCACCCCGCCCATCACCGGATCAATCGACGCCACCGCGGCGATCGCATCGGCGACCATGCCGCCCTCACACATCGCCGCCACCGCTTGCAGATTCGTGAACGACGGGTCGCGGTAGTGCACCCGGTAGGGTCGGGTGCCGCCGTCGGAAACCATGTGTACGCCGAGTTCACCGCGCGGCGACTCGACGGCGACGTACACCTGCCCGGCTGGTACCCGGATCCCCTCGGTGACGAGTTTGAAGTGGTGGATCAGGCCTTCCATCGAGTGGCCCATGATCTTGGCGATGTGCTCGGGAGAGTTGCCGAGCCCGTCGGGCCCGAGCTTGAGATCGGCCGGCCAGGCCAGTTTCTTGTCCGTGATCATCACGGGGCCGTCGCCGAGTTTCTCGAGCCGATCGACACACTGCTCGACGATCTTGAGCGACTCCCGCATCTCCTTGACCCGGATGAGGTACCGACCGTAGGAGTCACATCGGTCATCGGTGATGATGTCGAATTCGTAGTCCTCATAACCGCAGTACGGTTGCGCCCGCCGGAGGTCGTGGGGCAGCCCGGTCGAGCGCAACACCGGGCCGGTGATGCCCAACGCGATGCAACCGGTCAGGTCGAGGTAGCCGACGCCGACGGTACGGGCCTTCCAGATGTAGTTCTCGTTGAGCAGATCCTCCAAGTCCTGCAAGCGTTTCGGTAGCAGGTCGAGCAGCGCCCGCACCTGGCTGACCGCGTCGTCGGGAAGATCGGCGGCCAGTCCGCCCGGCCGGATGTAGGCGTGGTTCATCCGCAGCCCGGTGATCGACTCGAAGACCCGCAGGATCTCCTCACGTTCCCGGAAACCGTAGAACATCGCACTCATCGCACCGAGTTCCATCCCGCCGGTGGCCAACGCCACCAGATGCGAGGAGATGCGGTTGAGCTCCATCAGCATCACCCGGATCACGCTGGCGCGCGGCGGAATATCGTCGGTGATGCCGAGCAGTTTCTCCACGCCGAGGCAGTACGCGGTCTCGTTGAAGAATGGCGAGAGGTAGTCCATCCGGGTGACGAAGGTGACGCCCTGCGTCCAGTTCCGGTACTCCAGGTTCTTCTCGATACCGGTGTGCAGGTAGCCGATCCCGCAACGGGCTTCGGTGATGATCTCGCCCTCGATCTCGAGGATCAGCCTCAGCACCCCGTGCGTCGAAGGGTGTTGCGGTCCCATGTTGACCACGATGCGTTCGCCTGCGTGCTCACGAGCCGCGGACACCACGTCGTCCCAGTCCTGTCCGCCGACCACCACGACGGGGGATTCGGTGCTCATCAGTTGTAGGACCTCCGCTGATCGGGTGGCGGAATCTGTGCGCCGTGATACTCGACCGGAATGCCGCCCAGCGGATAGTCCTTGCGCTGCGGGTGGCCCACCCAGTCGTCCGGCATCTCGATCCGGGTCAGTGCGGGATGCCCGTCGAATACGATGCCGAAGAAGTCGTAGGTCTCACGCTCGTGCCAATCGGTGGTCGGGTACACCGCATACAGCGACGGGATGTGCGGATCACCGTCGGGCGCCGCAACTTCCAACCGGATCCTGCGATTGTGGGTGATCGAGATCAGCGGGTACACGGCATGCAGTTCGCGGCCGGTGTCGTCGGGGTAGTGCACACCGCTCACTCCAAGGCACATCTCGAACCGCAGGTGCGGATCGTCACGCAGCACACTGGCGACCGCGGGCAGTTGCACCCGGCTGACCTCCAAGGTGAGTTCGTCGCGATAGACCACGACGCGTTCGATCGACACCGCGTAGCGCTCCTCGCCCAGCACTTCGGCGAGCCGGTCGACCACTTCGTCGAAATATCCGCCGTAGGGGCGTGGGGAACTGCCGGGCAATGCCACCGGGCGCACCAACCGGCCGTAACCGGAGGTGTCCCCGGTGCCCGCCGCTCCGAACATGCCGCGACGGGTCCCGATCACCTCTCCGCCACCGGTGTCGGTGCCGTTCCCGTTGGGTGTGCTCACCGCAACAACCCCTTGAGCTCGATGGTCGGCGGCACGGCCAGCGCCGCCTGTTCGGCCTCGCGGATGGCCTCCGCACGGTTCACCCCGAGCGGCATCTGCTGAATCTTGTCGTGCAGCTTCAGGATTGCGTGCAGCAGCATTTCTGGGCGCGGCGGGCAACCGGGCAGATAGATGTCCACGGGGACCACATGGTCGACGCCCTGTACCACCGCGTAGTTGTTGAACATGCCCCCCGACGAGGCGCAAACCCCCATGGCCAGCACCCATTTCGGTTCCGCCATCTGGTCGTAGATCTGCCGCAGCACCGGCGCCATCTTCTGGCTCACCCGGCCGGCGACGATCATCAGGTCCGCCTGTCGCGGGGTAGCCGAGAACCGCTCCATACCGAACCGGGCGATATCGAAGCGCGGCCCGGCCGTCGACATCATCTCGATTGCGCAACACGCCAGTCCGAACGTTGCCGGCCACAACGACCCTTTGCGGACGTAACCCGCGACGGCCTCCACCGTCGACAACAGGATTCCACCGGGCAGCCGTTCTTCTAGTCCCAATTCAGGCCCCCTCGTCGCCAGACATAGGCGTACGCCACGAACACCGTGAGCATGAACAGCAACATCTCCACCAGCGCGAACAACCCGAGACTGTCGAACGCCACGGCCCACGGGTAGAGAAAGACGATTTCGATGTCGAAGACGATGAACAACATCGCGGTCAGGTAATACCGGATCGGCATGCGCTGGCCGGTCACCCCGGCGGCTCCCGGCTGCATCGGTTCGATACCGCACTCGTAGGCCTCGAGCTTGGACCGGTTGTAGCGACGCGGGCCGATGACGAGCGCGATTCCCACGGACACCACCGCGAAGGCGGCCGCAATCGCTCCGAGAACCAGGATGGGCGTGTACAAATTCATGCCACTTATCGCTCCCTCGCCTGCCTGTCGATGTGAGCTAACACACAGCCTAGCGAGCTTTGCGGCCTACGCCACTCATTTTGGTTAGTATCGTTTCATATCGGGGCAGCGTGTCGCTGCGGCCACAGCCGTGCCGTGAACAGTCAACGGCTACAGGGTAATTCGCTGAAACTCACCGCACCGACGCGCGCAGTATCGACACCACCGCGTCGCCCAGGCGGATCGGATCGATAGGGTGCGGTACCGCAGCCTCGGCTTGTGACCAGCTGGCCAGCCAGGCGTCGTCGGGCCGGCCGGTCAGCACCAGGATGGGTGGACAGTCGCTGACCTCGTCCTTGAGTTGCTTGGCCACGCCCATGCCGCCGGCCGGGGTGGCCTCGCCGTCGAGAATCGCCAGGTCGATGCCCCCGGCGTCCATCTGGGAGACCACCGCCGGAGCGGTGGCGATCTCGAGATAGTCGAGCTCGGGCAGGTCCGGCCGCACACGTTTGCCAAGGGCGAGTCGTACCTGTTCGCGGGTGCGCGGGTTGTCGCTGTACACCAGGATGCGCAGCGGCGCGGTGCCGGCCATGGTGCCGATGCTACTGCCGACGACGCCTCAAGCCGCGGGACTTGACTGAATTCTGTTGCCGCGCATCAGTCCCGGGTGAACACCAACTGGGCCGACACCGTGGTGGTCGGCCCCATCATGCCGAGCAGGTCACCCGACACGCCGAACTCGGCGCGTTCGACCGAGACCTGGCCGTCGAGTTGCAGCGCACCGTCGTCGAGCACCTGTACATCCACTGGTACTTCGATGGTTTTCGAGACGTCCCGCACCGTCACCACCGCAGCCAATCGCGGCACTGCGCCGCCGGCGGGGCGCAAACCTGTCACCTCAACGGTGATGTCGGGATGGGCTTGGACGTCGAAGAAGTCGGCGGACCGCAGGTGGTCGTCGCGTTTGCCGATCCCGGTGCGCAGGGATGCGGCCGCGATCACCACCCGGCCGGTCACGTCGGCCCCGGCGGAACCTTCACCGGTGAATTCGGTGAAGCGTCCCGTGACGGTGGCCAGGCCCCACAGCGTCTTGTTCCGGAATGTCACCCGGGAGCGGCCGGGGACCAGCGTCCAGCTTCCGGCGCTCGCGGCCACGATGTCGCCGAGCGTGGGCATGAAACCTCCCTGTGTCGAACTGCTTCAGGTGAGCAGCGGTGCAGTGTCCTTCGGATCGAAGTACTCGTCGATTCGCCGGATCAGTCCGTCGGTACCCACTTTGATCACGATGCATACCCGCAGCACGATCGACGCCCCACCGCGCCCGGCGGCATACAGCACGTGCTGTTGCACGAATCCGCCGTCGAAGAATTGCCGGTCCAGCACCTGATAGCGGCGCTCGGTGGTCGCATCGATGAACCAGTCGATCACCTTCAAGGCGCGGGTCCGATCGTTGTCCCGGGTATCGCCGGAGTGCCATACCGTGACGTCGTCGGCCCACAATCGGGCCACGCCGGGTTTGTCGCCCCGCTCGATCGCGTCGAACAGCTGGTCGGCGACGTCGGCGATCAGCGTGTCGTCGGTAGGGGACATCATCGGCCTCCTCGGACAGGGGTCGGCACCGTCATGGTGATGGTCATGGTCAAAGTCAAGGTCATGGCTGTTCGTATCCGGGATGCGCGGCGGCAAGTCGTTGCCCGACCAGAACGCGCAGGCACGCGGCCACCTGCTCGCCTCGGTCATCGAGGTCACCGGTACGGATGGCCGCGGCCAACGCGGCCTCGTCGGTGAACCCGAGAGCGCCCAACGCCGCCGCGGCTGCCTCGGGTGCATCGACGGCCAGGAGTTCGCGTTCGACCATGCGCAGCGCATTGGCGGCGACGCGGGCCTGGAATCTGACCGGCGCGGCGACCGTCTCACTGTCCCGCACCTCCGTATCGAGGAACTCTGCGACCGCGGCGACGAGTTCGGCCGCGCTCGGTCGTCCATGCAGGTTGCTCACCAGGTGCTCCCGTCCAGCAGACCCAACAGGTCCCACTCGGTTTCGCAGACCCGACGACCGATCGTGGCCAACTCCACCGACCGGGTCTGTCCGCTCAGGTGCCGCTCGGCCTGATAGCGGCAGATGATGCCCCAGCGCAGCGTGGCCACCACGAGCCACCAGCGGATCGCGGAGCGGTCGAGGCTGATTCCGCCGGCCTGCTCATAGGCGTCCAGGAAGCTCTCGATGCTGCCCAGGCTGCCCGCGCCACGGTCGGCCGGCGCCCCGAATCGCCACGCCCGGATGCAGAACCAGGCCAGATCTTCGTAGACCTCACCGATGTGCACCAACTCCCAGTCCAGCACCGCGGCCAGACCGGAATCGTCGACGATCAGGTTGCCCATCCGAAAGTCCCCGTGCACCAACCGCGGCGGCGAGGCCGGTGGCCGATTGGCGGCCAGCCAACGAAACACCCACTCGAAAGTGGCGGTGGTGTCGCCCATCTCGTCGAGCTGCCGGCGCCACTGTGCGATCTGGTCCTGCTCGGCCAGGCCCGGAAGGGTGGGCGGCTCGGCCCGGTGAATGGCAGCCAACGCCTGCGCGCACTGCGCCAGCAGGCGTTCACGCCGGGCGTCGTCGAGCCGGCGCTGAATGCGCCGCACGATCGTCTCACCGCCGATGAAGTCGCAGATGAGGAATGGTTCACCCACGGCCGCACCGGAATCGTCGGCCACCAGGACATGGGGGACCGGCGCCCCGGCCTGGGCAGCGGCTCGCTGCGCGCCGGCCTCCAGTTCCATCCCGGCGTGCACCTCATCGGGCGACCCGGTGCGCAGGATCAGCGGTCGTCGGGCCGGCTCGGTGACGGCGTCGAACGACCAGGTGGTGCGGCTGGCTCCGCCGGTCAACTCACGCAGGTTCTCCACCGCGACGCCGGTCCCCAACACCGGGCCCAGGACATCGACCAGGCCGGCGGTCAGCGCGCCGGTATCGGTCACCGCTTGGCCTTGCCGAATCCGAACAGCCGCTGCGCCACTCGGCGCATCTGGATCTCCTCGGCGCCCTCGGTGATGCGATAACGCCGGTGGTGACGATAGATGTGCTCGAACGGTTCGTGTCGGCTGTAGCCGACCCCGCCGTGCACCTGCATCGCCCGGTCGGCGGCCTCACACACCAGCCGGTTGGCCCGGTAGTTGGCCATCGACACCTTGTCGGACACTTCCATGTGGTGGTTCTGATCGAGTTGGGTTGCGGCGTAACGAACGAGCAGTCGTACCATCTGCGCCTCGGTCTGCAGCTCCACCAATGGCCACTGGACCGCCTGGTTGACCGCCAGCGGCTTACCGAACACCATGCGGCGGTTGGCGTATTCCACGGCGCGGTCGATACAGAACTGCGCGGCACCGAGACTGCTGGCGGCCTGGCGGATCCGATTCTCGTGCAGGAAGGTCTGGCCGACTTCCAAGCCGCGGTCGACCTCGCCGAGCACCGCGTCGGCCGGCACCCGCACGTCCTTCAGTTCCACCTCGCCGTGATCGGTCGGCATGTTGAACGTCCACCAGTAGAACGGGACTGTGAAGCCCGGTGAGTCGGTGGGCACCAGGAACGCGGTGATCCCTTGAGCTTGCCCAGTCCTGCCCGACGTTCTGGCGAAGATGAGATCGTGGGTGGCCCGGTGCACCCCGGTGTTCCACCGTTTGGTGCCGTTGATGATCCATCCATCCCCGTCGGGCACGGCGGTGGTTTCCAGCCAGGTGGCGTCCGAGCCGTGGTCGGGTTCGGTCAACCCGAACGCCATCGACCGCTTCCCGGTCAGCATCGCCTCGACCCATTCGCTTTTCTGGGCTTCGGTGCCGAACCGGTCCATCATGATCACCTGCGGAAAGTTTCCGACGATCGAGGACTCGTCCTGCAGGTCGTTGTGCAGACCGAGACCCTTGTGCGCGAGATGTTCTCGGATCACCGCCATGTCGAGGTTACTGCCGTCGCGGCCGCCGAAGCGGGCGGGAAGCCCATAGCGCAACCAACCGGCGGCGTCGGCACGCCGACGCATCTCATCGAGGAGGTCCTCCCAGGCCCGGGCGGGCACGCCACCGTTGTCCCAGTCGGTGCGGGCATATTCCCGGCGTTGGTCGAAGTACTGGATATGCTCGCGCTCAAGCGGTTTGATCTCGGCCTCGATGAACTCGTCCATCTCGGCGAGGACATCGGTGAGACGTTCGGGTAAGGCGAAATCCACGATGATTCCTCTTTCTCGGGTCAGAAGCCGTACAAGGTTTTCTTCCAGATGGTGGACAGGGTGGCGATGGCGTCGGCGTCGTCGATCTCGATGCCCAGTCCGGAGTTGCCGACGAACACCGAGGTGAAGTTCTCGAACAGCAGGGCGATGGCCGCTGCCACCTGTTCGGGGTGCAACCCCTGAGCATGTCCCTGCTCCTGGGCGCGGCGCACCGAAGCGATGACGATGTCGATGCCGAACCGGCGGAACTTGTTCTGCACGTCGGCAAAACGCTGCTGGGTCGCGGCCAGTTGGGCAACCGCGATCATGATGCCGATGTTCTGTTTGAAGATGTTCCAGTAACCGGTGACGACGGTGGTGAAGAACTCGGTGTCCTCCGGTGAGTCGGGCAGGTGCAGGTTCAGACCGGACGGCTCGACGACATCGTGCAGGAAGGATTCGGCCAGTGCGGCCAGCAGGTCCTCCTTGTCGCTGAAATAGCGATAGAACACTGCCGGACTCTTGCCTGCTGCGGAGGTGATGTCAGCCAGAGTGGTGCCGTGAAAGCCGCGTTCGGCGAACAGTTTTCGGGCCGCCAGCTCGAGGGCGGACCGGGTCTGGCGGCCCTTGCTGCTCAACTCGGCGGCGGTCATCGACGCCTCAGCTCAAGATCCGGTCGCCGGCCCGCAATAACGCGCTGGGCAGCTCATGGCCGACCGCTTCCTGTGCGACGCGGGCGGCCGCGATGGCGGCGGGCAGTTCGACGTCGACGGCGATGTCGCTGTCGCGCAGCATGTAGACGAGGTCCTCGGTGGCGATGTTGCCGCTGGCCCCCGGGGCGAACGGGCAGCCGCCCAACCCGCCGACCGACGCGTCCAGGCGGGTGACTCCGGCCTGCACGGCTGCGTACGCACTGGCCAGGCCCGCGCCGCGGGTGTTGTGAAAGTGCGCACCGAGTGGCAGGTCCCCGATCAGCGGCCGGACCTGAGCGATCAGCGAGCTCACCCGGCGCGGGGTGGTGGTGCCGATGGTGTCGGCGATGGCGATCCGGTTGGCGCCGAAACCCGCGGCGGCCGAGACGATGTCGAGCACGCGCTGCGGATCGGTCGGGCCGTCGAAAGGACAGTCCCAGGCGGTGGCGACGATGACCTCGACCGAGGTGTTGCTGTCGGCGGCGATGGCCGTGATCTCGCCGATCTGCGCGGTGGCCTCGGCGGAGCTGCGGCCGACGTTGGCCTGGGAGTGGGCGTCCGAGGCCGACACCACGTATTCGATCGAGCGCAGGCCGGCAGCGATGGCGCGTTTGGCACCGTTGGGGCTGGCTACGAGTGCGGAGAACTCCACGTCGGGAAATCGGTGCAGTTCCTCGGCGAGTTCCGCTGCGTCGGAAAGCGCCGGCACTTTCGAGGGGGAGACGAATGCCGTCGCCTCGACCTCGCGCGCCCCGGTGGCGACGATGGCTTCGAGGATCGCCACCTTTGCCGACAACGGGATCGGGTCTTCGATCTGCAGGCCGTCGCGCAGGCACACTTCGCGGATGTCGACCTTGTCCGGCAGGTTCACAGGACCCCCTCGGTGCGAAGCAATTCCAGTTCTTCGGCACTGCGGCCGAGTAACCCGGCGTACACCTCGTCGTTGTGCTGGCCGGGCCGAGCGGAACCGGCGTTGCGGATGGTGCCGGGGGACTCCGACAGCACCGGCACGATGCCCGGGCCTTTGACGTTGCGCTGCACGCGTTCGTCCCAGTGGTCGGCGATCATGCCGCGGGCTTGCAGTTGCGGATCGGTCACCACCTCGGCCACGGTGTTGATCGGACCGCTGATCACCCCGGCCTGCGACAGCGTCCCGATGATCTCGGCCGGCTGACGCTGGGCTGCCCAGTCTCCGATGATCTTGTCCAGCTCGTCTTGATTACGGCCCCGGGCAACGTGATTGACGAAGCGATCGTCGGTGGCCAGTTCAGGCCGCTCCATCGCCTGGCAGAGCCGACGGAACACCGTGTCCTGGTTGGCCGCGATCACCACCCAGCTGCCGTTGGCGCTCTGGTAGATGTTCGACGGCGCAATGCCCTCCAGCCGGGTGCCCGACGGTCCGCGCACCACGCCACCGACGTCGTAGTCAGGGATCGTGGATTCCTGGATGGCCAGGCAACTTTCGGTCAGTGCGGTGTCCACGATCTGGCCCTCGCCGGTGACGGTCCGCCGGTACAGCGCGGCCAGGGCGCCCTGGGCGGCGAACATGCCCGCCAGGCTGTCACCCAACGAAAGGGCCAGCCGCGGTGGGGGTCCGCCGGGAAATCCGTTCATGTGACGCAGCCCGCTGGAGGCCTCGGCCACCGAGGCGTACCCGGCCTTACCGGCGTCGGGCCCGGTCTGTCCGTAACCCGAGACCCGCACCAGGATGATGCCCTTATTGCGCTCGCGCAGAACGTCGTAACCCAGATCCCATTTTTCGAGGGTGCCGGGGCGGAAGTTCTCGACGATGATGTCGGACTGCGCGACCAGCTCGAGGAACAGCTCTCGCCCCTTGGCGGCGCGTAGGTCCAGGGTGACGGCCTTCTTGTTGCGGGCGTGCACGGTCCAGAAGAAGTGGTGTCCGTCGAGCTCGGCCTGCCCCCAGGTGCGCAACGGGTCCGGAGTGGTGGGGAGCTCGATCTTGATGACCTCGGCACCCATGTCACCCAGCAGCCGGCCGGCGAACGGGCCGGAGATCAGGGTGCCGAGCTCGATCACCCTGATACCGTCCAGAGGTCCGGTCGTCACTGTGCACGATCCCCGGTCGCTGCGCTCCTGCCTTCCGCCGAAAACCCGTGCCGGTGCAGCCAGTCCGTGCAGATACCGACCGCCTCGCGCAGCGTGCCACGCTGGTCCGGCCCCGAGTAGTAGTGGTTGGCGCCCGGGATCTCGTGCATCTCCTTGTCTTCGTGGCCGATCGCCTCGAACAGCCGACGGGTATGGCTGGGAGTGCAGGCGTCGTCGGCCAGGTTGCCGATCACCAATGCGGGCACCGCGATATCCGGGCCGGCCTTGACGGCGTCACCGTTGGCATCGTCGTAACTCCACTGCGACAGCCAGCTGCGCAGGGTGCAGAACCGGGCCAGCCCGACCGGGCTCATGTTGACCACCTGGGGGTCACCCAGGTAGCAGGTGCCCGGCTCGCGGTCGTTGGGGTCGACGGTGGGATCAAGCCAGCGCGGATCGGCCATGGTGCCGTGCACCACGAAGGCGAACTCATCATCGGGGCGCCCGGCAGCCTTGAGTTCGGCCAGTTTTTCCTTGACCCACTTGGTGATTCGCCGGTTCCGCGCGATCTGCGCGGCGTGATAGCGCTCCAGGAACTCGGGCGTGTACGGCGGCTGGTTCGGATTGTCCGGGTTGTAGAGGTCCAGCTCCGGGTCCCGCTTGGTCGGGTCGTTCTCGTCGAGGATGGAGGCGTCCATCCATTCGGTCATGGTGCCGTGCCGGCTGATGTGTGCGGCCAGCAGCATGATGCCGTCGGCGGGGATGAGACCGAGCTTGGTCAGATCGGGTCCGTCGCCGGACGGGCTGGCCGTGACGGTCGGGTTCTGCGCCTGCTGCTGGTAGAACACCGACAGCGAGCCGCCGCCGCTCCAACCGGCCAGCACCACCTTGTCGTAACCCAGTCGGTTCTTGGCGTCCTTGATGCACTCGCCGAGGTCCTCGACCACCTTCTCCATCAGCAGGGCCGAGTCGGTGCCGCGGAACCGGCTGTTGCAGTAGATGACGTGGTGGCCGGCCCGGGCCAGCGCATTGATCATCGGCAGGTACGCGCCGCCGCCGATCGGGTGCATGAACACCAGCACCGTGTCGCTCGGCTTGGCCTTCGGCTTGAGCAGATAGCTCTCCAGCACGACCAGTTCGGCCACTCCGCCGTACACGTCGCGCACCGACGAGTTGTTCTGGTAGGCAACCAGATACGGGATGCGGTTGTACTCGTGCTTCACAGGTGCTTCTACGGTTGACATCTCTAGTGCTGCCCCAGATCGTTGGCGAGGATTTCGGCGGACGGGATGAGACGACGACGGGTGTCGATCGCGATCACCGACCAGTCCACCCGGTCGTAGTCGTCGAACTTGCGGCGCGCGCGTTCCCGCGCCTTCTCCGGTGCACCGTGGTGGACACCCTGCGGCGCATGGGAAACCAGCCCGGGCGGCATCGGGATTCCGTACAGCGAACCGCCGTGGAAGAACGCGATCTCGTCATAGTCGACGTTGCGGTGATACCACGGCGTGCGCTCGGTGCCCGGCACGCTCTCGGCGGGCTTGGGCAGGAAGTTCATCACGTACACCCCGGTGGCCTGCATGAACAGATGCACTGTCGGCGGCAGGTGCACGCTCTCGGAGGTGATGACGGTGTAGTCCTCGATGTTGAAGGTGAACGGGAAGTTGTCGCCCCGCCAGCCTTCCACGTCAAGAGGATTGTGTTGGTAGAACAGGGAAGTGGGGCCGCTGTCATGAATCAGGCGGACCTCGTACTCTCCATCTTTTTGCGGGCCGTCGCCGGTTTCGATGGGCGCCGGCTCGGGGATGGTGACCTGCGCCGGATCGAACGGGAAGTGCCGACCCAGGGTGCCGGCCGGGGGTACCCGGAAATCGTCGGTGGCCTGGATCATCAGCCAGGTCGATTCCTCATCGGGCACCTGACGGAACGTGCAGGCCTTCGGGATGTACACCCAGTCGCCCTCGCGGTAGCGCAACGGACCGAACTCGGTCTCCAGCAGACCCGCACCCTTGTGGACGAAGATCAACAGGTCGCCGTCGACATAGCGGACGAAGAACGGCATCTCCTCGGTCCGCCGCGAGAACAGGACCTGGCAGTCGGCATTGGAGAACATCAACAGCGGACCGCCCTGGGCGTCGGTGGCGTCGCTGGGCTTGAGCTCGCTGGAGAGCACGTCGGTGGGGCGCAGGGGACCGACGCTGCGGTAGGCGGTGGGGTCGTTGCGCCGGTACATGTTGGCGGTGCGGCCGACGAAGCCGCCCCGGCCGAGTTCATCGTCTTTGAGTCCGTCGAGGTCGGCGTGCACCCGCTTGGGGGTCTTGCCTTTACGCAGGTGAACGAAGGATTCCATGCTCAACTCCCCGGAAGGTCGCAATAAAACTGAAAGTGACTTTACTTTTTGTTCAGGTCGGTTGGCAAGGGTCTGCGGCGATCGATCTCGGCGTTTCGGGTTCGGCATCCCGGGGTAGCCACCGGTCACGAATTCCCCGCGCCGGCACGTCGAATCCCTCCGGGGCGCAGGCCATCTGGCCGCTGTTGGACGGGCGTGAACGAAAGGATCTTCAAGATGCTCAAGGAATTGGAAGGCCGTCGGGTCGCGATTCTCGCCGCAGACGGGGTGGAGCGCGTCGAACTCGAACAGCCACGCACCGCGGTGGAGAACGCGGGCGGTCGCGTTGAACTGTTGTCCCTGGCGGACGGCGAGATCCAGGCGCGCGATCACGATCTCGAACCGGCGGGCACCTTCGGGGTGGACCGCAAGGTCGGCGACGTCCGGGTCGACGAATTCGATGCGTTGATCCTGCCCGGTGGCACCGTGAACCCGGACAAATTGAGACTGGACGAGAAGGCCGTGGCCTTCGTCGGCGACTTCGTGCGGTCCGGCAAGCCCGTCGCGGCGATCTGCCACGGTCCGTGGACGCTGGTGGAGGCCGGCGTCGTCGGCGACCGCACGCTGACGAGCTATCCGAGTATCCGTACCGACCTGCGCAACGCCGGTGCCACCGTGGTCGACCAGCAGGTCTGTGTCGACGGCAATCTGATCACCAGTCGCTCCCCGGACGATCTCCCGGCGTTTTGCGAAGCGGTCACCGAAGCACTGGCCAGTAGTCCGGCCCAGACCTGAGCAGCGGTCTGATCGACTGCCTCAGATCATCGACGTGCGAGGAATCTTCATGCCCAACGCGAGCGCGCCGGCGAGCTCGCGGCTGGTGTCGTAGTCGAACACCACATGCCCCGAGAGCACGTCGACGTCGCGCTTGAAGCGCTGCAACGGGTTGGACAGAAAGTGGATGCTGGCGCCGCCGGCGCCCATCAACGCCGAGATCACCGATCGTGATTCGCTGACGATGTGCGCCGCGGCCAGCCGGGCCTGCGCCCGTACCGGTTTCTCCACCGAATCACCGGCCGCCACGATGCCTTCGATCTCACCGACGGTATCGGCCAGCAGGGCGCGCACGGCGCGCATCCGCACCTGTGCCTCGGCCAGGTGTGCCTGGGCGATCGGTTTGTCCTTCTGCATGACGCCTTCGTAGGGCAGGACGCGTTCACCGAGGCGCTCGGCGTAGATCTCGATCACCCGCTCGGCGCTGCCCAGCGCCGGCATCGCCGCGAGTAACGCCAGTGCGGGCACCATCGGCCAGCGGTACGCGGTGCTCTCCAATCCGGAACCGTGCAATCCGGCGCCCGGAGCGGTTCCGGAGTAGATGTCGAGGACCTTGACCAGTCGGTGTTCGGGGACGAAGACGTCGGAGGCGATGGCGTCGTTCGATCCGGTGGCGCGCATGCCGTCGGTGTGCCACACGTCGGCGACAGACACGTCACCGATCGGCAGCAACGCCAGCGCCGGGTACAGCGCATCGTCGGGACCGCACAGGGCCGCCACGATGATCCAATTCCCGTGCATGACGCCGGTGGCCCACGACCACCGGCCGGTCAGCCGGATGCCGCCCTCGACGGGCAGACCCCGTCCGGTCGGGGCCAGGGGAGCCGGGGCCAGGAAGGGGCGATCGGCGAAGGCCTCCTGCTGGGCCTGTTCGCCGAACAGCGCCAGCATCCAGTTGTGTAACGCCAGAAAGCCGATGGTCCAGGCGCTCGACGTGCAACCGTGCGCCATCTGCCGCACCGGATCCAGGATCGCCGGGAATGCCGCCTGGCGTCCGCCGAATCGGGCCGGCACCAGCAGTTCGGTGAATCCGGAGTCGACGAGATCGGTGACGGTCGCGTCCGGAAGGCGGCGTAACTCTTCGGCCTCGGCGGCACGGTCGGCGAGGCGTGCGACGAATTCCGGGGTGATCACGCAGTCGGCGATGGGCGGCAAAGGCATGGCCGGAAAGTTACCATACTTTTTTGTATGGTCTGTGGCGGTGAAGCGCACCGTCGACGGTGCCCGGCATTTTGAGAACTGGTTGACGACGATCGGATAACCGTCCGGACACCGGTTGTGAACGGATAGGTATCGACGGTCCTCGGTGGCCGTCGGCGCCGGCGGGCCTATTCGAGTGTTTTCCGAGGTAGGCGCGGTGCTCGCGGGTTGGAAATAAAGACGAATTCACTTTTCGAAAGCGGCAGATCCGCAGCTCGCCGACGCGCGGCGAGTTTTCCCCTGTCGCAGCACCGTGATTTACTCAAGGCGCAACAACTGAATTCTTCGGTCCGCTCCGCTTGCGCCTTCTACAGGCGTCCGGCGACGGAGAGCGGGCGCGACAGCGCAGCGGATCATAGCTGCGGTGTCGCTTGGCGACACTCATCGCTGATCGCGCGCAGCGCGTAATTGACCGGAAGACGGATGGATTCGCAGTATGACCTTCATTGACAAGATTCGTGGCCATTGGGCCCGCCGGATGACGGTGGCGGCCATGGCGGCACTTCTGCTGCCTGGCTTGATCGGCGTCGTCGGCGGATCGGCGACCGCGGGAGCCTTCTCCCGGCCAGGTCTGCCTGTCGAGTACCTGATGGTCCCGTCGCCGTCGATGGGCCGCGACATCAAGATTCAGTTCCAGAGCGGTGGCCCGGGTTCGCACGCGGTCTACCTGCTCGACGGCCTGCGTGCTCAGGACGACTTCAACGGCTGGGACATCAACACCAACGCGTTCGAGATGTTCCTCGACAGCGGCCTGTCGGTGGTCATGCCCGTCGGTGGCCAGTCCAGCTTCTACAGCGACTGGTACTCCCCGGCATGTGGCAAGGCCGGTTGCGTCACCTACAAGTGGGAGACGTTCCTGACCAGCGAGCTGCCGCAGTGGCTGGCCGCCAACCGCGACGTCGCAGCCAACGGCAACGCCGCGATC
The DNA here is from genome assembly GCF_001954135.1 of Mycobacterium sp. GA-1841. Classification (GTDB taxonomy): domain Bacteria; phylum Actinomycetota; class Actinomycetes; order Mycobacteriales; family Mycobacteriaceae; genus Mycobacterium. The sequence continues at coordinate 40,149 of NZ_MBEQ01000009.1, forward strand.
GGTCTGTCGATGGCCGGCTCGGCCGCGCTGATCCTGGCGACCTACCACCCGGACCGGTTCATCTACGCCGGCTCGATGTCGGGCTTCCTGAACCCCTCCGAGGGCTGGTGGCCGTTCTTGATCAACATCTCCATGGGCGACGCCGGTGGCTACAAGGCCAACGACATGTGGGGTCCGACGGAGGATCCGAACAGTGCCTGGAAGCGCAACGACCCGATGGTGCAGATCCCGACGCTGGTGGGCAACAACACCCGCCTGTGGATCTACTGCGGTAACGGCAAGCCGAACGAGCTCGGCGGCGGCGATCTGCCGGCCACCTTCCTGGAGGGGCTGACCATCCGCACCAACGAGACGTTCCGCGACAACTACATCGCGGCCGGCGGTAACAACGCGGTGTTCAACTTCCCGGACAACGGCACGCACAACTGGGCCTACTGGGCTCGCGAACTGCAGGCCATGGTTCCCGACCTGCAGCGGGTGCTCGGCTAACCAGCCTCCGCGAACACACAAAATTGCCCCAGATCTTCGGATCTGGGGCAATTTTGTGCCTGTTGGGCGACGAGCCTAGAACCCGCCGGCGACCTTCACCACCGCGCGCCCGGCATGCCGGCCCGCCCGCACTTCGTCGATCACACCGACGACATCTCTGACGTCGACCTCGGTCGTGACATCGGCGAGGTGACGCGGTTTGAGCTGCTCACCCAGCTGGCGCCAGACTTCTCGCCGCGGTCCGATCGGCATCTGCACCGAGTCGATGCCGACCAGCGACACTCCGCGCAGGATGAACGGCATCACGGTGGTGTTCAGCGCCGCACCGCCGGTGAGCCCGCTGGCGGCGACCACGCCGCCGTACTCCAGAGTGCTGAGCACATCGGCCAGGGTCGCCCCGCCGACACAGTCCACCGCGGCTGCCCACTTGGATCTGCCCAGGGGCCGCGGTTTGGCATCGGCGTCGGCCGGCAGGCGGCCGATCACCTCGGCGGCGCCCAGCGCGCGTAGCTGGTCGGCCCGATCAGCCTTTCCGGTGGAGGCCACCACGTGATAGCCGGCGCCGGCGAGGAGATCGACGCTCACCGTTCCTACTCCGCCGGTCGCGCCGGTGACCACGATGGGACCGTGCGGCGGGCGGATTCCGCGGCTGACAAGAGTCAGTACGCTCAACGCCGCGGTGAAGCCGGCCGTGCCGATCGCCGCGCCCTCGCGCGGGGTCAGCGGTCCGAGCGCCACCACCTGATCGGCGGGCAATCGGGCGTACTCGGCGTAGCCGCCGTGATGTCCGGTGCCGATCTGATAGCCGTGGGCCAGCACGAGATCGCCCGGGGTGAAGTCCGGGGAATCCGAGCTGACCACTTCACCGGTGAGGTCGATGCCCGGGACGATCGGATAGTCGCGCACCACACCGCCTTTGGCGGTCAGGGCCAGCGCATCCTTGAAGTTGACGCTGGAATAGTGCACCCGGATGGTGACCTCACCGGCCGGCAGATCTGATGCCTGCAGTGTTTCGACCGCCGCGGCGATCCGGTCCCCGTCTTGCCGCGCGATGAGCGCCTGAAACGTGTCCATGACGCTCACCTTATTGGCCGAGCAGACGCAAAGACCCCCGAAATGTGCCGATTTCGGGGGTCTTTGCGTCTGCTCGCGCAGAAGAGGGGACTACTTCAGCTCGGCCGAGGACAGGCCAAGCAGGCGGCGGGCCACCACCAACTGCTGGATCTGCTGCGTGCCCTCGAAGATGTCGAGGATCTTCGAGTCGCGGGCCCACTTCTCCAGCAGGGTCTGCTCGGAATATCCGGTGGTACCGGCCATTTCGACGGCCTTGAGCGTGATGTCGCTGGCCACCCGGGCGGCCTTGGCCTTACCCATCGAGGCTTCCTTGGAGTTCGGAATGCTGTTGTCGGCCTGCCATGCCGACCGCACCGTCAACAGATATCCGGCCTCCCAGTCAGCCTCCATGCGCAGGAACTCCGCCGCGGCGGCGCTCTGGGCATGCGCGGGCTTGTCGTAGGAGATCTCGATACCGGCGTCGGTGAGGATGGCGCGCAGATCCTCCAGGGCGGCGCGGGCGATACCGACGGCCATGGCCGCCACGATCGGCCGGGTGTTGTCGAAGGTCTCCATGACCCCGGCAAAACCCTTTTCCACGTGGATCTCCGGGTCACCCAGGAGGTTGTCCTTGGGGATGCGGGCGTTCTCGAAGCGGATCACCGCGGTGTCGGATGCCTTGATGCCGAGCTTGTGCTCCAGGCGCTCGACGGTGACGCCGGGATGCTCGCGGGGCACGATGAACGACTTGATCGCCGCGCGGCCCAACGACTTGTCCAACGTCGCCCACACCACGATGTGAGTGGCGCGGGAACCGGCGGTGACGAAGATCTTCTCGCCGTTGATCACGTACTCGTCGCCGTCGAGCACCGCGGTGGTGGTGACGGCCGCGGAGTCCGAGCCGAAGCCGGGCTCGGTGATGGCCATCGCGGCCCACACGTCCTTGCCCAGGCGCTCGAGCTGTTCGGGCGTGGCCACCGACGAGATGGCGGCGTTGCCCAGGCCCTGACGCGGCACCGAGAGCAGCAGGGCGACATCGCCCCAGCTGATCTCCAGTGCGTTGAGGAGCGCGGACATGTTGGCGCCGTTGACGGTGACCTTTTCGCCCTTGGTGTTGGCGTCGTCGCGGAACGCCTCGGCGCCCGCGAACGAGATGGTCTTGGCGCTCGAGATGCCTTCGAAGAGCGTGGCCAGGGTGTCCAGTTCGACGGGGTAGGCGTGCTCGGCGAGGTCGTACTTGCGGGAGATGGGCCGGAGCATCTCGGCGGCGCCCTGGTGGCCCTTCTCGATGACCGCCTGGAGCTTGCGGGGCATTTCCAGATTGATTGCCATGATTGGTCTTTCGGTTCAGATATCGGGAATGGCTGCTGGCTAGATAACCACGACGCCCTCGGCGACGCCGATGGCCCGCAGGTCGCGGTACCAGCGCTCGACCGGGTGTTCCTTGGTGTAACCGTGGCCGCCCAGCAGCTGCACGCCGTCCAGGCCGATCTGCATGCCCTTGTCGGTGCCGAGCTTGCGGGCCAGTGCCGCCTCGCGGGCGAACGGCAGACCCTGCTCGGCGCGCGCGGCGCCACGCCAGGTGATCAGCCGCAGGCCGTCGAGTTCGATGGCGATGTTGGCGGTCATGAACGCCACCGACTGGCGGTGCGCGATCGGCTCGCCGAAGGCGGTGCGCTCCTTGATGTAGGGGATGACGTAGTCGAGCACCGCGTGCGAGGTGCCGACGGCCAGCGCGGCCCAGCCCAGCCGGGACAGCGCGATTGCCTCGCTGTAATTCTCAGCGGAGGCCTCGGCTGTGATCTCTTCGCCACCGAGGCGGTTGCTTAGCGGCACTGCCACGTTGTCGAGCTCGACCTGGCCGAGGGCGGCCGCGCGGATGCCCATGCTCGGATCGGCCTTGACCGTGAGCCCCGGTGAGGAGGCCTCGACGATGAACAACGCCGGCTTGCCGTTCAATTGCGCTGCCACGATGAACAATTCGGCCTCAGCGGCGGCCGGCACCAACGACTTGACGCCGGACAGGCGGTAGCCGCTGGGGGTGCGGACCGCGGTGGTCTTGAGTGCGGTCGGGTCGAACAGGGCGTGCGGTTCGGCGATGGCCACGCACGCCTGTGGCACGTTCTCACCGGCGAATTCCTTGAGGTAGGTGGCCTGCTGATCGGCGCTGCCCCAGTGGGTCAGGGCCGACGCGACGCCGCCGGGGGCCAGGATCGGCAGGGCCAGGCCCATGTCGCCGTAGGCCAGTGCCTCGGCGACCAGCGCATTGGTCACCGTGCTGCGGTGCTCGGCGATACCGTCGAAGTCCTCGGGCACGTTGACCGCGGTGATGCCCAACTCGGCGGCCTTGTCGATGAGATCGGCGGGATAGGCGGCGGCCTCGTCGGCGTCGTGGGCGGCCGGACGCAGGATCTCCTCGGCGAACTCCTTGACCGTCTCGACGATCATCTGCTGGTCGTCGTCGGGGGTCAGATCGAAGTAGTCCGACCCGCTGGCCTTGAGCCGGGTGGGCGCCTTGCCGAGGCCCTGGATCCGCTGGAACTGCCGGGTGGCCGCCCCTGCGGTCGAAAACACCTGCTTCACACCGTATTTCAGGCCGCGGTTGAGCGGGTCACGCAGGCCGTAGCGGTCCAGGAACTCCTGGCCGACGATGGGAGTGATCAGCGCCAACCCGATGTCGGTCGCGGTCCGCTTGTGCTTGTGCAGGCCGACCGCGCTTTGCCGGCCGGGGTGTGAGGGACGGGGAGTGGTGCCGTTCTTGGACGGCAGGGTGTTGGTCATTGGCTGCCTCTGTTGGTCGTGGCGACTGGTCGTGGCGACGCATCTGACCGTATCTTACTCCGGAGTAAGGTATGGCATCTGTTACCAACCTCACACCCCGCGGGGGGTGCCGGCTCAGCCGGCAGAAAGCCTGGTCAGCACCGCTTCGTGCAGCAATCCATTGGTGGCCAGCGCGCTGCCGCCGTGCGGGCCGGGCGAGCCGTCGACGCCGGTGAACGTGCCGCCGGCCTCGCGGATCAGGATGTCCAGTGGAGCGATGTCCCAGAGCTTCACCTCGGGCTCGCAGGCGATGTCGACCGCACCCTCGGCGACCATGCAGTACGACCAGAAGTCGCCGTAGGCGCGCACGCGCCACACCTCGTCGGTCAGTGCGACGAAGCTCGCCCTGCGATCCTCCCATCCGGTGGTGAGGTCCGAGTAGGACAGGCTGGCCGAGGCCAGATCGCCGACGCCGGACACCGAGAGTTTGCGGGTTGCCCCGGCGAACGAGCCGAATGCGCCCTGACCTTGGCCGGCCCACCAGCGTCGCGCCAGCGCCGGCGCACTGACGACCCCGATCACCGGCACGCCGTCGGCGAGCAAGGCGATCAACGTGCACCACACCGGGACGCCGCGGACGAAGTTCTTGGTCCCGTCGATCGGATCGATGACCCATTGACGTCCGGTCAAAGTCGTTGTGCCGCCGAACTCTTCGCCGAACACCGTGTCATCCGGGCGGGCCGCGGCCAGCGAGGCGCGCAGTGCTTCCTCAGCCCCCCGGTCAGCATCGGTGACCGGGGTCAGGTCAGGTTTGGTCTCGATGTGCAGATCGAGGGCGCCGAAGCGGTCCATGGTCAACGCGTCGGCCTGATCGGCCAATTCGAGGGCCAGGGTGAGGTCATCTGCGATGGTGCTCATGCCGAAAGTCCTACCATGGCCTGGTGTGGGAATTCGGCATACTCCTCCTGCTCGTGGGAGCAATCGTGCTGCTGCTGGCGCCACGGATCATGCGGCGCCGGGGGATTCGCGGCGAACTGGCGCACGGCACTTTGCTGGTGACGGGGGTGAGTCCGCGTCCGGATGCGACGGGGGAGCAGTTCGTCACCATCACCGGCGTCATCACCGGCCCGACGGTCAGCGAGCACGTCGTCTATCAGCGGATGGCCGTCGACGTCGAGAGCTGGCCGACCATGGGAGCGCTCATCCCGGTGGTCTATTCGCCGGGTAACCCGGACAAGTGGGCGTTCGCCCCGCCGGAACCGCCGCCGATGCCGGAATCGCCCACGGTCTGACCGCTCAGGCGTGCCCCACGCGGAGCAACTCCGCCACACTCGCCAACTTCACCCGGGGCCGGCCGGTCGGCTCGCCGGCCGCGCGCTCATGGGCGTCGATCAACTTCCAGTGCTCGCCGGTGACGAGCTTGGGTTGCTGCGCCAGCAGCCATTCGGCCAGTTCCTCGCCGTAGTCAGGGCCCCGATCGTCGACCCCACCGGTCTGTAGATCCTCGAGCAGCGTGTCGACGGTGTCCTGCGAATCCTTCTTGTTGCTGCCGATGACGCCCGAGGGGCCCCGTTTGATCCAGCCCACCACGTATTCGTTGCGGCTGCCGTCGATGCGGCCGTCGGTGTGCGGAATGGTGCCCGAGCGTTCGTCGAACGGCAGCCCGGGGGTGGCCACCCCGCGGTATCCGACCGCCCGCACCACCAACTGGGCAGGCAACTCCTCGCGCTGACCGGTGTCCTTGGCCACCACGCGACCATCGGCATCGCGGACAAGTTCGTTGCGCCCCAGCACAATCGACTCCACCCGATCTTCGCCGTGTAGCTCGATCGGGGAGGTGCAGAAGCGGAACACGATGCGCCGCTTGGCTTCTCGCGGGGGTTGATCGATGTATTTGCGTAACACCTTGATGTTCTGTTTGACGGTCTTGCCGGCAGCTTCCAGATCGTCGTCGGTGATATCGGCGAAATCAGCCGGGTCGAGGATGACGTCGACATCGGCCATCGCTTCCAGATCAGCGAGCTCACGCAGCTCCAGCGTGGTGAATGTGGCCTGCAGCGGACCCCGGCGGCCGATCACCACCACCTCTTCCACCCCGCGGGTGTCCAGTGAGGTCAGTGCGTGGTCGGCGATGTCGGTGTTGGCCAGCGCCTCGGGATCACTGACCAGGATGCGCGCCACGTCGAGGGCCACGTTGCCGTTGCCCACCACCACCGCGCGCCCCCCGGACAGGTTCGGCGCCATGCCGTCGAAATGGGGATGGGCGTTGTACCAGCCGACGAAATCCACCGCCGCCACGCTGCCCGGCAACTCTTCCCCGGGGATGCGCAGCGATCGGTCGGATTGCGCACCGATGGCGTAGATCACGGAGTCGTAGCGCTGCGCCAGTTCGGCCGGACTGACGTGTTCACCGATTTTGATGTTGCCGAAGAACCGGAACCGCGGATCGGCCGCGGTCTTGTCGAACTGGGCGCTGATCGACTTGATCTTCGGATGGTCGGGCGCGACACCGGAGCGCACCAACCCCCAGGGGGTCGGCAACATCTCGAGCATGTCGACGCGTACATCACGCGTGGAGTCGGGCGGATCGGCGAACTTCAGTAGCGATGCGGCAGCAAAGAATCCAGAGGGGCCAGAACCGACGATCGCTACGTGATATGGGCGCATACGGTGCCTTCTTACGAGCCTGAAAAGCCGTTACAGACCCGTCTCGCCGTGCACAAAGGGCTGCCGTGCACGGTTCGGCCGGGTACCACCCGATGCTAAACACACTTCGGCGGCGCTGCCGAGAGTCGGGAAGAACTGTTGCGGAAATGCAGGCAGGTACCCTGGACATCCGTGGATCCAGACCGCCAAGCCGCCGTAGCCGCACTCGACACCACCCTGACGACCGTGGAGCGGGTGCTCGACATCGATGGGCTGCGCCAGCGGATCGACATGCTCGAGCAGCAGGCCTCCGATCCGAAGCTCTGGGACGACCAGTCGCGGGCGCAGAAAGTCACCAGTGAGCTCTCGCATGCGCAGAACGAACTGCGCCGCGTGCAGGAGCTCCGTCAGCGGGTGGAGGACCTGCCGGTGCTGTTCGAGCTCGCCTCCGAAGAAGACGGGGCCGAGGGGTCCGAAGTTTTCGCCGAGGCCGACGCCGAACTGGCCAAGCTGCGCGAGGACATCGAGGCCCTGGAGGTCCGGACGCTGCTCTCGGGTGAGTACGACGAGCGTGAGGCCGTCGTGACCATCCGGTCCGGCGCCGGTGGCGTCGACGCCGCGGACTGGGCCGAGATGCTGATGCGGATGTACATCCGGTGGGCCGAGAAGCACGACTATCCGGTCGAGGTGTTCGACACCTCCTACGCCGAGGAAGCCGGCATCAAGAGCGCGACGTTCGCCGTGCACGCCCCGTTCGCCTACGGCACGCTCTCGGTGGAGCAGGGCACGCACCGGTTGGTGCGCATCAGCCCGTTCGACAACCAGAGCCGCCGTCAGACGTCATTCGCCGACGTCGAGGTCCTTCCCGTCGTCGAAACCACCGATCACATCGAGATTCCCGAAGGGGACCTGCGCGTCGACGTGTACCGCTCCAGCGGTCCCGGCGGGCAGTCGGTGAACACCACTGACTCCGCGGTCCGGCTCACCCACATTCCGACCGGCATCGTGGTGACGTGTCAGAACGAGAAGTCTCAGCTGCAGAACAAGGTCGCGGCGATGCGCGTGCTGCAGGCCCGGTTGCTGGAACGCAAACGGTTGGAAGAGCGTGCCGAGATGGACGCGCTCAAGGGAGACGGTGGTAGCTCGTGGGGCAACCAGATGCGGTCCTATGTTCTGCACCCGTATCAGATGGTGAAGGATCTGCGCACGGAATTCGAGGTCGGAAACCCGGCCACGGTGCTGGACGGAGACATCGACGGATTCCTGGAAGCGGGGATCAGATGGCGCAACAGAAGAGATGACGACGACTAATACGGTGCTGGCCTTCTCTCTCGCCGATCGCTGGCACAGTTTCTGGCAAGGCGAGATCGGCGTCTGGATCCTGACGACCGGGCTGCGGATCGCGCTGCTCATCATCGGCGGTCTGCTCGCGGCGCGGTTGATCAACTGGGCGGCCCAGCGGGTGGTGCGTCGCATCGACGCCGAATACCAGGAGAGCGACCAGCTGGTGCGCTCCGAGAGCGCCAAGCACCGACAGGCCGTCGCCTCGGTGATCTCCTGGGTTTCGGTGGCGGTTCTGTTCATCATCGTGCTCGTCGAGATCACCGATGCGTTGGCGGTGCCGATCGCCTCCCTGGTCGCCCCGGCCGCAGTGCTCGGTGCGGCCCTCGGTTTCGGCGCACAACGCATCGTGCAGGACCTGCTCGCCGGTTTCTTCATCATCACCGAGAAGCAGTACGGCTTCGGCGACCTGGTCCGGCTGACGATCGGCGCGAGCAACGAAGCCGAGGGCACGGTCGAGGACGTCACGCTGCGGGTCACCAAGCTGCGATCCTCCGAAGGTGAGATGTACACCGTGCCCAACGGGCAGATCGTCAAGGCCTTGAACCTGTCCAAGGACTGGGCGCGCGCGGTGGTCGACATCCCGGTGCCGGTGAGCGCCGACCTCAACCTGGTCAACGATGTGCTCAACGACGTCGCCGAGAAGGCCGCCGAAGACCGTGAACTGTCCAAGCTGCTGCTCGACAAGCCGCAGTTGATGGGAGTGGAGAGCATCGCGCTGGACACCGTGAACCTGCGGATGGTGGCGCGCACCCTGCCCGGCAAACAGTTCGATGTGGGCCGACGGCTGCGGGTGCGGGTGGTGCGGGCGCTGCGCCGTGCCGGGGTGGTGACGTCCTCGGATGCCTCGATCGCCGCGGCCGGTGACGTCATCCATCCCGTTGCGGTCGCGGAAACGCAGGCGGCCGCCACGCCACCGGCCCCGGCGCAGGAGCCCAAGAAGTGAAAATCGACGTTCAGCGGGTGACCGACGCGGTCACCAAACTGTGGCGCAGCCGGCTGGGGCGGGTTCGCACCTCGACGGTGGTGCTGATCGTGGTGTTCATCGCCCTGTCCTGGGTGCAGCAGGAGTACCGCCCGGCACAGACCGCTCCACAAGCGCCGGGAAACCAGGTGGTCCCGCCCGGGTTCGTGCCGGACCCGGAGTACACCTGGGTGCCGCGGACCAAGGTGCAGCCGCCGCGCACCACGACGCCGACCGAGACGCCGGAGACGACCGAGACCACCACCCCGACGACCACGACGCCGACCGAGACGTCGGAGACGACCGAGACCACGTCACCGACAAGTCCCACGACGACGACGCCGCCGGAAGCGCCACGGACGACGGTGTTCGATCCGGACGGCCCGGGACTGCTGCCACCCATCACGTTGCCGGGGGGGCCGGGGCCTGCGCCGGCCCCGCCGGCGCAGCAGCCGCTACCGGGCCAGGAACCGGTGGCACCGACATTGCCGCGATAGCGTGACCTGCCGAATGCTTTCGCCCCGCTACACTGGCGTGCCGTGATGATCACCCTCGACCACGTGACGAAGCACTACAAGTCTTCGGCGCGCCCCGCGCTCGACGACGTCTCGTTGAAAATCGACAAGGGTGAGTTCGTCTTCCTGATCGGCCCCTCGGGTTCGGGCAAGTCCACGTTCATGCGGCTGCTGCTGGCCGCCGAAACGCCGACGGCCGGCGACATCCGGGTGTCCAAGTTCCACGTGAACAAGCTCGCCGGCCGCCATGTCCCCAGCCTGCGTCAGGTCATCGGCTGCGTCTTCCAGGACTTCCGGCTGCTGCAGCAGAAGACGGTGTTCGAGAACGTGGCGTTCGCTCTTGAGGTGATCGGCAAACGCGGCGAGGTGATCAACCGCGTGGTTCCGGATGTGCTGGAGATGGTCGGGCTGTCCGGCAAGGCCAACCGGCTGCCGAGCGAACTTTCCGGCGGCGAGCAGCAGCGCGTCGCCATCGCCCGGGCGTTCGTGAACCGGCCGCTGGTCCTGATCGCCGACGAGCCCACCGGAAACCTGGATCCCGAAACCAGCAAGGACATCATGGATCTGCTGGAACGGATTAACCGCACCGGGACCACGGTGCTGATGGCCACCCACGACCATCACATCGTCGACTCGATGCGTCAGCGGGTCGTCGAACTCGAACTCGGCCGGCTGATCCGTGATGAGCAGCGCGGCGTCTACGGAATGGATCGCTAAGTGCGCTTCGGCTTTCTTGTCAATGAAGTTCTGACCGGGCTTCGCCGCAATGTCACGATGACGGTGGCGATGATCCTGACCACCGCGATCTCGATCGGGTTGTTCGGTGGCGGTCTGCTGGTGGTCCGGTTGGCCGATCAGTCCCGCGACATCTATCTGGACCGCGTCGAGAGCCAGGTGTTCCTCACCGACGACATCTCGGCCAACGATCCGACGTGTGACGGCGATGCCTGCAAGGCGCTGTACCGCAAGATCGACGACCGTGATGACGTCCGGTCGCTGCGCTTCCTGAACCGCGAGCAGGCCTACGACGACGCGATCAAGAAATTCCCGCAGTACAAGGATGTGGCGGGTAAGGACGCGTTCCCGGCGTCGTTCATCGTCAAGCTCAACGACCCGGAGCAGCACGAGGCGTTCGACAAGGCGATGATCGGGCAACCGGGCGTACTCAACGTGCTCAATCAGAAGGATCTGATCGACCGGTTGTTCGCCGTGCTCGACGGCCTGTCCAGCGTCGCGTTCGCGGTGGCGTTGGTGCAGGCGATCGGCGCGGTGCTGTTGATCGCCAACATGGTTCAAGTGGCCGCGTACACGCGGCGCACAGAAATCGGCATCATGCGTCTGGTTGGTGCGACCCGCTGGTACACCCAGCTGCCGTTCCTCGTCGAGGCGATGATCGCCGCGCTGATCGGTGTGGTGATCGCGATCGTCGGACTGATCGTGGTGCGCGCGGTGTTCCTGGACAAAGCGCTCGACCAGTTCTATCAATCGAACCTGATCGCCCGGGTGGACTATGCGGACGTGCTCTACTTCAGTGCGCCGTGGATGTTGTTCCTCGGCTTGGCAATGTCCGGTATCACCGCGTACGTGACACTGCGGCTCTACATACGAAGGTAGTTGTGAGCTAGTGGCGACCAAGAAGTCCAGCCCCGCCGGCAACAAGCAGATCGTGGCCAGCAACCGCAAGGCGCGGCACAACTACACCATTCTCGACACCTATGAGGCCGGCGTCGCACTGATGGGCACCGAGGTCAAGAGCCTGCGGGAAGGCCAGGCCTCACTGGCCGACGCGTTCGCCACCGTCGACGACGGTGAGATCTGGCTGCGCAACGTGCACATCGCCGAGTATCACCACGGCACGTGGACAAACCACGCCCCGCGACGCAACCGCAAGCTGCTGTTGCACCGCCGCGAGATCGACAATCTCATCGGCAAGATCCGCGACGGCAACCTGACCCTGGTGCCGCTGTCGATGTACTTCTCCGACGGCAAGGTCAAGGTGGAGCTGGCGCTGGCCCGGGGTAAACAGGCCCACGACAAACGCCAGGACATGGCCAAGCGGGACGCCGACCGGGAGATCACGCGAGAACTGGGCCGCCGCGCCAAGGGCATGTGAGGCCGACCCCGCGGTTCTGCTGAAATAGCCGCGGCGGGTTAGCTACCGTCGTTCGGGGCTATACCCGGGAGACGGTTTGGTCGTATGGGCGCACAGGGAGGTGGCGGGTGGCACCACACCTGCCAACGTGGCGTCTGGTACTCGCGGCCGGAGTCCTGGTCGCGGCCGGGATCAATGCCTTGGTGCTGTGGGGACCGGAGATGGCGTACCGCGGTGAAGCGGTACTGCAGCTGAGCACCGGGCTCGGGGCGGCGGTCTGCGGTGTGGTCGTCGCGGCACGGATGTCGGGCGCGGCCCGCTGGTGGCGACTGCTCTACGTCGCCGCGCTGCTGACCTGGCTGGCCGGCCAGGTTCTGTGGTGGACCCATGGTGAGGGGCCGGCACCCTTCACGATGAAGGTCAGTTACCTGTTGCTTCCCGTGCTGGCCACCGGCTCGTTGGCGCTGCTGGTGTATTCCAGCGGTGGCCTGCCAACGCCCCGGGAAGATCCGTTACGGCGCACAGTCGGCACCAACGTGCTCGACGGGACCGTCGCCGGGGTGTCGTTTTTGATCCTGGCGGCAATGGGCGATTTCGGCACCCATTCGACCGCGTCGCTGCCGCGGTCGGGCGTTCCCACGCTCGATGTCATCTTTGCTGTCGCCGAAGTGCTGCTGGTGGCCGCGGCCGTCGTGGTGGCGATGGTCTATGAGCCCGACCGGCCCTACCGGATGAACTATCTGCTGCTGGCCGGCGGCCTCATCACGATGGCGGCCTCAGACCGGATCGTCGCTTATTTCCGGTCCGTGGGCGCCGAGGGCGGTGACCTGTGGGGCGGGATCGGATTGATCGTCGGCCCGTTGATCATCGCGTTCGCGATGCTGGAGTGGCCGCCAGGGGTCGACGAGGATGCGGACGCGGACCCCGGAATCGACTGGACCAGGCTGGTCCTGCCCTACCTCGGGTTCCTCGGCATCGCGGTGCTGTTCGCCTACCACGTCATGATCGGTCAGCCGTTGGATGCGTTCGCGGTGTGGGCGACGGTGGCGATGGTGCTCCTCGTGACCGTCCGCCAGGTGCTGGCGATGCGTTCCCAGCATCTGTTGACGCAGCAGCTCTATCGTGCGCAACGGCGCCTGGGCCACCAGGTGTTGCACGATGCCTTGACGGGTCTGCCCAACCGTCTGCTGTTCCGGGAACGACTCGATGAGGCGATGCGCCGCGGGCAGTTCGTCCTGATCTTCGTCGACCTCGACGACTTCAAGGAGGTCAACGACCGGTTCGGGCACGCGGCCGGTGACGAGTTGTTGTGCACCGTCGGGGAACGTCTCAAGCGCTGCATCTCGGATGCCGACACGCTGGCCCGGATCGGAGGCGACGAGTTCGCGGTCCTGATCGAGGGGGAGAGCGGGAACCCCGAGGTGGTGGCAGACCGGCTGCGGGTGGCGTTGCGTGATCCTTTCCCGGTGCACGGGACGTCGGTGCGGGTCAAGGCGAGCATGGGTTTGGTGCCCTCGGGGACCGGCGGTCCCGCCCAAACCTCGGACGACGTGTTGCGGCAGGCCGACATCTCGATGTACGCGGGTAAACGACTCGGCAAGAACACCGCCGTCGTCTACCAGCCGGAGTCGGATACGCAGGTCGACTTCCCGACCGTGTTGCGAGCGGCCGCAGACGCGGTCCCTGACGGTTTTCGGCTTGCCTATCAACCGGTGGTCGACCTCACCGACGGGACGCTGACTGCCGTCGAGGCGCTGGCGCGCTGGACTGCTCCCAACGGCTTGCAGATTTCGCCGGAGACGTTCGTCGCCATGGCCGAGGGCGCCGGACTAGGTGCGACGTTCGACGCCATGGTGCTGGACCTGGCGTGTCGGGAGGTGGTCGCCGCGGGCCTGGATGTCGACCTTCATGTCAACATCGGGGCGGCACGGTTGGGTAACACCGGTTTTGACGAGCAGGTACGCCGGGTCCTGGCGCGCCATCGGCTGCCGGGGCGCCGCCTCGTCGTCGAAATCACCGAAACTTCACCGATTCTCGACCTGCCCGGCGCCGCGGCGCAGATCGAACGGCTCAACGCCATCGGCGTGAAAGTTGCCCTGGATGACTTCGGCGCCGGATACAACTCACTGACGTATCTGCATGCCTTGCCGGTGCAGATCGTCAAATTGGACCGCAGCCTGGCCGTCGATGCCGAGCCCGAGCGGGATTTGACGCTGTACCGATCGGTCATCGGCCTGTGTACGGATCTGGGACTCAGCGTCATTGCCGAGGGCATCGAGTCGACCGTCCAAGCCGGCACCATCCTGGCCGCCGGCTGTCAGCTGGCGCAGGGACACCTGTTCGGACGGCCGACCACGCTGAGCGACATCTGCGTGCGGTGGGCCGATGCGCCGCGCCGCGCCGGGGAACATTCGAGCGTTGGGCGCCGTTGAAGAATCCGGTACTATCGACCGTCCTGCCGAAAGTCGGCGGGGATGCGAGGGGCTGATCGGTTTCGACTTCGCGCATCGAATCAAGGGAAGCGTGCCGGTGCAGGCAAGAGACCACCGTAAGCGTCGTTGCAACCAATTAAGCGCCGATTCCAATCAGCGCGACTACGCACTCGCTGCCTAAGCGACTGCGTGTCTGTCAGACCGGGAGCGCCCTCGGCCCGGACCCTGGCATCAGCTAGAGGGACCCACCCACGGGTTCGGTCGCGGAATCCGTGGGGACATCAAACAGCGACTGGGATCGTCATCTCGGCTTGTTCGCGTGACTGAGAGATCCGAGTAGAGGCACAGCGAACTGCGCACGGAGAAGCCTCGAGGACATGCCGTAGGACCCGGGTTCAATTCCCGGCAGCTCCACCGAGAAGAAGCAGGTCAGGGATCTGATCCCTGGCCTGTTTTCTTTTGTCGATGTCGCGTCGGCGCACGTCACCCGAGATGGGGCAACGCCCGTTCGGGCCACACGTTAGATTGAGTCATGTTTTCTCGCCGCATACTCAGCCCCGGTAGGGGCAGTGCGCGGTCAGGTGGTCGCTGGGTCGGGCTTGGCGCTGCTGCACTTCTCGTCGCGGGCGTTCCGCTCGTCGCTCTCACCGCACTGCCGGTGGCCTCTGCCGCCGACTGCGCCGACGCCGAGGTCGTCTTCGCTCGCGGTACCGATGAGCCGCCCGGTATGGGCCGCGTCGGTGATGCCTTCGTCGACTCACTGCGCAAGCAGGCCGTGGGCCTGACCATCAACACCTACGGGGTGAACTACAAGGCGTCCAAGCTGCAGCTGCACGGCGGTGACGGGGCCAAGGACGCGGTTTCCCACATCAAGTCCACGTTGTCCTCCTGCCCGGACACCCAGATCGTGCTCGGCGGCTATTCGCAGGGGGCGAGCGTGATCAACATCGTGGCGGGCAACCCGCTGGGCGGAATCAAATGGGGCGATGGGCTGCCGGCGGAGTATGCCGACAACGTCGCGGCGATCACGACCTTCGGCGACGTGGGCACCCGCACCAAGCAATCGATAGCAACCCAGAGCGCGCTGTACGGTGCCAAGGCGATCGACCTGTGCAACCCGATGGACCCGATCTGTCACGAGGGCCAGGGCAACGAATGGAGCGGACACACCGAGGGCTACGTCCCGGTGTACACCACCCAGGCGGCGGCGTTCGCCGCGGCCAAGTTGCTGGCCGGCTCGAATCAGTCGGTGCCGGGGTACGGGCCGGCGCTGCCCGATTACGGGTACGGTCCGACGCTTCCGGACTATGGACGGACGTCACCGGGCTATGGCCCGACGCCGGGATACGGGCCGACCCCTGGCTATGACCCCAGCACATCCCTGCACGGCCCGCAGCCGGGGTACAGCCCCGAGACACCGGGGTACGGGCAGCAGCCGGCCGGGGCCGCGCCGTCGACGCCGGTGCCCACCTCACCGTCATCCGAAATCGGCTTGGTCTGAGCGGTTTTCACACCGCTGCCGGCGAGGGAAGCGAAATCGCGATCTCGGTGCCGCAGGCGTCGTGCACGTCGAGCACCCCACCGAGCGCCAACACCTTGGCGCGGATCGACGCGAATCCGATGTGACCGGTTTCCACGCTCAGCGCGAGGCGTTCCGGTTGGATGCCCACACCGTCGTCGGCGACGCACAGCGTGGCGCGCCCGGGGGACCGGTGCAGGCTGAATCTCAGGTTGTCGGCCTTGGCATGTTTGATCGCGTTCGTCGAAAACTCGCGCGCCGCACTGTAGAGCAGATGATCGGCGTCGGTACGCAGATCATCGGGCCAGTTGTCGAAGTCCAGATGCACGGCCAGGGTGGTGCGTGCCGCGATGCCGTCGGCCAGCGAGGTGATGGCGGCGCGGAGACCGGCTCGGGCAAGCACTTCGGGGTGCAGTTCACGGACCACATCGCGAAGCAGTCGCGAGCACTCACCGAGCGCCATGTCCACGCGGTCCATCGATTCGGCGGATCCTTCGCGCACCTCTTCCATCTCCCGGCGTGATGCCAGGACATACTGCAGCGCTCCATCGTGCAGCCGTTCGGACAGGGTTTGTCTCTCGCGCTTTTCCAGGGTGACGATCTCTTCGAGCAGGTGGCTACGCTCCTGGGCCAACCGGGCGATCGTCCGCTCTTTCGACTGTTGAATCCACGACAGCGTGACCGACCCGGCGGCCAACCCGAACAACAAGCCGGTGGTCGTGAGAATCGACCCCCACGGCTCATCTCCGTTGGCCTCCTGGTTCACCCAGAGCACGGCGACGTATGCCGCGACGGTGGGGACGGCGATCACCGCACTGACGAACGGATCGAGCTGCGCCGCCGCGATCAGCGGGATCAGAAACAGCCCGTAATGGAGCACGTCGGAGGTCCAGGTATCGGGTGAGCTGAGGCCGGATTCCACCGAAAGTGCCGACACCACAGCGACATCCGCGCACAACATGAGCAGTGCAATCCAACGCCGGCCCTCGGTCCCGGCCCGGTTGAACGGCCGCAGCGCCCAGACGCCCCAAATGGCGATTGCCACCAGGTAGCCGATCCAGAGCAGGGCGTAGGGCCAGCGGTAGGTTTCGGGTGGTTGCAGGAACAACGCGAAGAAGACGGACGCGGCCAACAGGATTCGCAGGGCGAATTGCAGCAGCAGCCCGCGAAAAGCTGCGCCCTTCCAGCGTTGCTCCAAAGCCGTTGCCGCCGCGCGCTTGACCATCTTCTACTCCCGTCAACCGCAAGGTCCGGCAGGAGTATAGGGCGATCCGAACAGGTCCTGAGGCAGGTTGACGAAGTTTGCCTGCCCAGCCGGAATGCCGGAACATGCGATCATGGATGACGGGTCCCGGGTGTGGCGAAACGGGGGAGGTGATCGAACTGTTGACCGCACAACGTGAATTCACGGCCTACGGCCCGTCGCATCTGGTCGTGCTGGCGGTGTTCGCCCTGGGCGCAGTGCTTCTGGTCGTGCTCGGCCGCCGGCAGAACGAGGACCAGGCCCGGATTCTGCGCCGCGTACTGGCCGGGCTGCTCGTCGCGGCCTTCACAGTGGCGTTGGCCTACAAGCTGATCGTGCCCGACATCGACACCTCGATTCCCCTGCAGTTGTGTGATCTTGCCGAGCTCGCGGCCGCCTATGCCTTGTGGACGCAACGCCATTGGGCATTCGTGCTCACCTACTACTGGGGGCTGGTCCTGAGCTCGCAGGCGCTGCTCACCCCGGACATCGGTACACCGCGCGAAGGCGCCCCCGATTTTCCGCACCACCTCTTCATCACGTTCTTCATGCTGCATGTACTCGTGGTGTGGGCGGCGATCTACCTCACCTGGGGACGTGGCAGCCGACCGCGCTGGCGCGACTACCGCTTCGCCGTCGCGTTGACGCTCGGGTGGATGGCTTTCACGTTAGCCTTCAACGCGATTGCCGGGACCAACTACGGCTATCTCAACCACAAGCCGCCCACCGCCTCGGTGCTGGACGTACTCGGCCCCTGGCCGGTGTACCTGCTGGTCGAGATCGCGGTGGTCATGGCGGTGTGGGCGCTGCTGACCTGGCCGTGGGAGAGATCGCGGCGAAGCTGTGAAGATGCTGTCAATCGACGACGGAATCAGTGATTGACAGCGTCACTTTGACGGGCTACGTATATTACGCGCGACGGTGTTTTTGTATCGTTTGCGACCTGTCCCACGGGGCGGCAGAGGCCTGATCGAAGGGGCAGTTGTGCACACCACGGCACCGAATCCAGGCGCGGCCCGTCGGGCCGCGTCGAGCGGCCGATGAGCGCCCACGGCAAAGGCGCGAAAGGCACGCGCATTGCGCGGGTTGTCCATGCGATGGCCGTGCCCATCCTGCTCGGCTGGGTGGCCCTGACCGTCCTGACGAACGTTCTGGTGCCGCCGCTGGAGAAGGTCGGCGAGGAGAACACCGTCGGTCTGAGCGCCCAAGACGCCCCAGCCATGATCGCCATGCGCAAGATCGGCAGTGACTTCCAGGAGTTCGATTCCGACAGCAGTGCGATGGTGGTGCTGGAGGGCGAGCAACCGCTCGGCGACGATGCCCACCACTATTACGACGGCATCGTCGACAAACTTGAGGCCGACACCGCCCACGTCCAGCACGTCGCCGACTTCTGGGGCGATCCACTGACCGCGTCGGGCGCGCAGAGCAACGACGGCAAGTCCGCCTACGTCCAGGTGCACCTGCGGGGCAACCAAGGTGAGACGCTGGCCAACGAATCGGTGGCCGCGGTTCGCGACATCGTCGCGCAGTCGTCGCCGCCGCCCGGCGTCAGTGTGTTTGTGACCGGTGGAGCGCCGCTGGTGTCGGATCAACACCACGCCGGTGACAAGAGCGTCGCGCGGGTCACCGCCATCACGCTGGTGGTCATCGCCGTGATGCTGCTGATCGTCTACCGGTCGATCGCCACCATGATCCTGGTCCTGCTGATGGTGTTCCTCGAACTCGGTGCCGCCCGGGGGATCGTGGCGTTCTTGGCGCACAACGGGGTCATCGGGTTGTCGACGTTTGCGGTGAACCTGCTGACCTTGATGGTGATCGCCGCTGGAACCGACTACGCCATCTTTGTGATCGGCCGGTATCAAGAAGCCCGCGGTGCCGGTGAAGACCGGGAGACCGCCTACTACACCATGTTTGGCGGTACCTCTCATGTGGTGCTGGGCTCGGGCATGACGATCGCCGGCGCAATGCTGTGCCTCAGCTTCACCCGGTTGCCGTATTTCCAGACCATGGGTGTGCCCTGTGCGGTGGGTACCTTTGTGGCCGTCGTCGCCGCCCTGACCATGGGCCCGGCGGTGATCGTGATCGGCAGCCGGTTCGGACGATTCGAGCCGAAGCGCAGTATTCGGTCGCGCGGCTGGCGCCGCGTCGGGATCGCCGTGGTGCGGTGGCCGGGTCCGATCCTCGTTGCGACGCTGGGCCTGGCACTCGTCGGCCTGCTCACCCTGCCGGGATACAAGACCAATTACGACGCGCGCCGGTACCTTCCCGCCGATCTGCCGGCCAATGTCGGCTATGTCGCGGCCGAACGTCATTTCAGCGCCGCGCGGATGAACCCGGAACTGCTGATGGTCGAGACCGACCGCGATCTGCGGAATCCGGCGGACTTCCTGATCATCGACAAGATCGCCAAGGGCATCGTGCGGGTGCCCGGGGTGTCTCGGGTGCAGGCGATCACCCGCCCCAACGGGCGCCCGATCGAGCACACCTCGATCCCGTTCCTGCTGAGCCGGCAGGGCACGACCAACACCATGAACCGCAAGTACATGCAGGACCGGATGGCCGACATGCTGGTTCAGGCCGACGAGATGCAGAAGACCATCGACACCATGGAGGCCATGTCGCGGCTGACCCAGCAGATGGCCGACATCACCCACTCCATGGTGGGCAAGACCAAGACGATGACCCTCGATATCGCCGAATTGCGCGAGAACATCGGCAATTTCGATGACTTCCTACGGCCCTTGCGCAATTACTTCTACTGGGAGCCGCACTGCGCCGACATCCCGCTGTGCTGGTCGCTGCGCTCGATTTTCGACACGCTCGACGGGATCGACGCGCTGACCGACGACGTCCAGCAGTTGGTACCCGAGCTGGAGCGGCTCGATTCCCTGATGCCGCAGTTGGTCACGCTGCTGCCACAGCAGATCGAGACCATGCGCACGATGAAGACGATGATGCTCACGCAGCGGGCCACCCAGGCGGGGCAACAGGATCAGATGGCCGCCATGCAGGAGAATTCGACGGCCATGGGCAAGGCCTTCGACGAGGCCCGCAATGACGATTCGTTCTATCTTCCGCCGGAAGCCTTCGATAACAAGGACTTCAAACGCGGAATGAAGAATTTCATCTCACCGGACGGAAAGTCGGTGCGGTTCATCATCAGCCATGAGGGTGATCCCGCGACACCGGAAGGCGTCGACCATGTGGACCCGATCAAGCTGGCCGCCAAGGAAGCGCTCAAGGGCACCCCGCTGGAAGGCTCGAAAATCTACCTGGCCGGCACCGCCGCCACCTATAAGGACATGCGGGACGGATCGTTCTATGACCTGTTGATCGCCGGGATTGCCGCGGTGTCATTGATTTTCATCATCATGCTGCTCATCACCCGAAGTGTGGTGGCCGCAGCGGTGATCGTCGGCACGGTGCTGCTGTCCCTGGGTGCGTCGTTCGGTTTGTCCGTGCTGCTCTGGCAGCATCTGCTCGGGTTGGAACTGCACTGGATGGTGCTGGCCATGTCGGTCATCCTGCTGCTGGCCGTCGGTTCCGATTACAACCTGCTGCTGGTCTCCCGGTTCAAAGAAGAGCTGCCCGGCGGATTGAAGACCGGCATCATCCGAGCGATGGCCGGTACCGGCTCGGTGGTGACCTCGGCGGGTCTGGTGTTCGCCTTCACCATGGCATCGTTCGCGTTCAGTGATCTCAAGGTGATGGCCCAGGTCGGCACCACCATTGCGCTCGGTTTGCTGTTCGACACGTTGATCGTGCGGTCGTTCATGACGCCGGCGATCGCGGCGTTGCTCGGGCGGTGGTTCTGGTGGCCGCAGGTGATCCAGTCGGCCGCATCCAAGCGGCGGCTGGCCGAGCTCGGAAATGCCACTGCCCACGCGTGAGCGGAGGCTCGCACGTGGGCAGTGGCTGAAAACTACTTCTTGTTGCCGCCGGGTCGAGGCGGTGGCGGCGGCTTGGCCTTCGTGGTCGGCTCGAATTTGCCGCCCTTTTTCGGATCGTATGTTCCGGCCATGGTGATCCCTCTCGTTCGGTTCGATAGTTCCACCACAACCCACCGTAGCGACGAACGTGGGCCCGCGCAGCGACTGTGCTCAACACGTGCTCGACACACGGACCGACAACCAACACGCCGGCTCGGTTGCGACACGGTCACGGGACGGTACCCATCCGTGCATCAGTGGTCACATCGACAACATTGATCACTAACGTCACAGCAGCCAACTGTGACGTCATGTCGACGTCCCTGTATTGGGAAGGTGTGACATGTCGCGACGTCCTCGAGGTGCTTCGACGATGGCAGCGGCGGCAGCGATCGGACTCGTGGTCGCGGTCGGCGTCGCGCCGACCGCGTCGGCCGAACCGTGTGAGGGGGCGGCCGCAGCGGCGCAACCACTTCCGAACCAGGCCTTCCAGATTCCCAAGCCGTCCAGGATCGCCCCGTTCAACCGGCCGATCGGTCACAAACCGGTCGGGGCCAATGACCAGGCACCGACACCCAAGCTCGGACAACTGCCGCTGGCGATCCTCAAGGCGCTGATCCCGAACACCGGCCAGGTCAGGCAGAAAGCCGCCGTCGTCCCCAAACCCAGTCCTGGTGGTACGCAACCGGTCCCGAATGCGGCCCAGCCGGCCCCGGTGCCGGCGGCACCGCAGCCGGCGCCCGCCGCGGCGGTACCGGCGCCGGGGCCGCCGCCGGGCACCTCGATCGTCGGATGGGTCACCGGCCCCGACAGTCCCAACGAGACGATCAAGCGTTTTGCCATCACCGGGACGGATCTCGGAATCATGTGGGACAACGGCGATCCGGTGAACCGCCAGGTGCTGATGGCCTTCGGTGATACCAACGGCTATTGCGGTATCCCTGGTAAGCAGTGGCGGTACAACGCGTTGTTCCGCAGTCAGGACGGGTCACTGTCGCGCACCGTCGCCGTGCCCGACGGCCAGGTGGCCAACAAGTACTCGGGTTCGCCGGTGTGGCGACAGGGCATCTCGAAGCAGATCATCAACAGCATCGGCCGGGCCCCGGAGGAGACGGGCGTCATCCCCACCGCGGGTATTGCCGTGGGCCGCAACCAGTATCTGAACTTCATGTCGATCCGAAACTGGGACAGCCCGGGAGCCTGGTCGACCAATTTCTCGGCGATCGCGATGTCGCCGGACAACGGTGAGAACTGGGGTGTGTACCCGGGGACCATCCGTACACCCGCGGGTGGCAACGAGAAGTTCCAGATGGGCGCGTTCCTCAAACCCGGCCCGGGGGACCCCTACATCTATTCGTTCGGCACTCCCAATGGCCGTGGCGGCTCGGCATACATTGCGCGGGTATCGCCGGCGTTCATCCCGGACCTCACCAAGTACGAATACTTCAACGCCGACAACAATGCCTGGGTGCCCGGTAACCCGGCGGCCGCCACACCGGTGATTCCGGGTCCGGTCAGCGAAATGTCCGCGCAGTACAACACCTATCTCAAGCAGTACCTGGTGCTGTACGGCAACGGGGCCAACGACGTGGTGATGCGAACGGCGCCGGCTCCGCAGGGTCCGTGGGGGCCGGAGCAACTGATCGTGCCCTCGTCGCAGATTCCCGGCGGTATCTATGCGCCGTATCTGCACCCGTGGTCCACGGGTCGGGAGCTCTATTACAACCTGTCGCTGTGGTCGGCCTACAACGTCATGTTGATGAAGACCGTGCTGCCCTGACCCGACGAGGCCGGGCCGGACCGTTGGACTGCACCAGCGGCGCCAACAACGCGTCGAGGCCGTACTCGAACACCGCGTCGTGGTCGGTAGGTGACTGCAAGGCCGCGACCAGTTCCTGATCGGGCCAGGCGGCCGTCCACAGTGAAGGATCTTCCTCCTGGTGCCGCGGCGCACGCACGGCCGAGAACTGCATCACCGCCGAGGAAATCACATGCATCTGCACGGCTCGCAACACCAGCGCGGCGCGGGTGCCGGTGACACCGATCTCGGACAGTTCGGCCGCGAGGCGCTGTTGAACCGGCAGGAACAACGTCGGTGTGCGGTCCCGCTCGTGGGCGATCGCCAGCAGATGTTGACGCTGGATCAGCAGGCTGCGTTGGTTGCGGGCCAGGGCGGCAATCCGATTCGCCGGGGTGTCGCCGTCCATCGGCAGACCGGCCATCTCGCCCAGTAGGCGGTCCACGAGGCTGTCGAAGAGGGCATCCCGACCGCCGACGTGCCAGTAGATCGAGGTGACCGCCACGCCGATGCGCTCGGCAAGGGCGCGCATCGAGAACGCCTCGACGCCGTTGGATTCGATGAGGTAGGCGGCCGCGTCGAGAATGATTTCGGCATCGATGGTCCGCTGCTTGCCGGTCACGAGGGCGCGGGAGCTTCGGTGATGCACTCGGTGTCGGAGAGATCGAGGTAACGCTCAAGGTTCCGGTGCATGTTGATGATTCGGCGTTCCTCGTTGGAGAGCACCAGATGGGTGAATCCGGGTTGGTGCATGCCGCGTTGCAACCCGGCCAGCACGGCGATGTCTTGGCTCATCACCAGGCCGGGATGTGCCTCCTCCGCGCCCACCCGGATATCGGCAGGCCTAGTCCGCGGCGCCTCCGGTGGCATACGGGCCATCAGCGTCATCACCAGGAGCCCACGGTCGGGATCGGTTCCGGGCAGCGAGGTCATCATCGTGAGGTGATCGGCGCTGGCGAGCAGCGTCATGTTGGGAAAGACGTTGTACTGGTGGAGCCGCATGACCTGGTCGGTGTCGGCCCAGTCGATGTCGACGCCGCGGCCCGCGGCGAATTCCTTGATCTTGGCGGCGATCACATCGGTCACCGATTGACCGGAAACTTGCTGGTCGTGTGGGAACGGGGTGCCTTCGGCCACACCCATCAGCGGGCCCTGGGTCGCAACGTAGGCGTCCCAGACGTCCTGATCGCTCAGGGCTTCCGACAGGCGGGGGCTCGGCACCCCGTAGAGCGATTCGGATTTACCGGTGTGGCCCCAGATGGTCTGCGGTGCGTAGACATCGTCCATGCACCGGTGCAGTTCGGGGTGCAGGGTCTGAACGTGGTAGGTCTCGCTGTATCCGTCGGCGATCGTCTTCCAGTTTGCCTCGACGTCGATGGTCATCGTTGCGTAGCAACGGAAGTCGCCTAGCCGGCACCAGGCGATGTCCTCGGGAACCTCCTCCAGGTATTCGGCCAGCGGCATCGCTGCGGGGTCGAGGTTGACGAAGACCAACCGCTCCCAGGTGTCCACCTGCACCGACGCGAGCGGGAACTCGGACATGTGTACCGTTCCGAAACCCTTGCGGTTCGGGACGCGTTGAAGGGTTCCGGCCAGATTCCAGGTCCAGCCGTGGTAGCCGCATCTCAGTTCCCGCAGGGATGAACCGCTGCCCGTGCACAGCGCGTTGCCGCGGTGTCGGCAGGCATTCTGAAACGCGCGCAGCACCCCGTCGTCGCCATGGATGATCAGCACCGAGTAGGGGCCGCAACGGTATTCGAAGTAATCACCCGGCTCGGCGACATGATCGACCGTGCATGCGGCCTGCCACACTCGCGGCCACATGCGCTCGACTTCGCGTCGGGCGAATTCCGGGGCGTAGTAGCGCTCGGCCGGGATCAGGGTGGGGCGCGCGGGCGGCTCACCGATGGCATCGGGCCCTCGCGCGTGGCCGGTGTGCGTGGAACTCACGGTCATCAAGGGACCTCCCGCTGAAAGGATCGAAAACCCGGCACGGCGGTTCTGTAACGGTGTTACATTGCCACCGTAGCGGCCCGGACGCCTCAAGGGAGCAAAACGTGTTCGATCTCAAGATCACCGGCGGCACGGTCGTCGACGGCACCGGCGCAGACCGGTTCACCGCCGACGTCGGCATCAAGGACGGCAAGATCGTCGCCGTGCATCGGCGCGGCCCGGACGATCCCGGTTTGTCCGGTGAAGCGGCCGAAACCATTGATGCAACAGGAAAGATCGTCGCGCCCGGGTTCGTCGACATCCACACGCACTACGACGGTCAGGTCAGCTGGGACGATGTGCTCGAGCCGTCGAGCAATCACGGTGTCACCACGGTCGTGGCGGGCAACTGCGGCGTCGGCTTCGCGCCGGTGCGGCCGGGACGTGAAGAGTGGCTGATCTCGCTGATGGAGGGGGTCGAGGACATCCCCGGCACCGCGTTGACCGAGGGCATCACCTGGGGGTGGGAGACCTTCGGTGAGTACCTGGAGGTGATCGGCAAGCGTGAGCTGTCGGTCGACATGGGCACCCAGATCGCCCACGGCGCGGTCCGCGCGTACGCGATGGGGGAGCGCGGTGCCCGGAACGAACCGGCCACACCCGAGGACATCAAGGCCATGGCCGCGCTGGTGCAAGAGGCGATCGAGGCTGGGGCGCTGGGCTTTTCGTCGTCGCGGACGCTGGCGCACCGGGCGATGGACGGGGAACCGGTGCCCGGTACGTTCGCCGCCGAAGATGAGCTCTTTGCCCTGGGCCGCGCCGCCGCAGCCGGTGGCGCCGCCGTGTTCGAACTGGCCCCGCAGGGTGCTGCCGGCGAGGACATCGTCGCGCCGAAGACCGAGCTGGAATGGATGCGCCGGCTCGGTGAGGAGATCGACTGCGCCCTGAGCTTCGCGTTGATCCAAGTCGACGCCGACCCCAACCTGTGGCGCGAACAGCTGGAGCTCTCGGCGGCGGCGCATCAGGCCGGCAGCCGGCTGTTCCCGCAAGTGGCGGCGCGTCCGTTCGGCATGCTGCTGGGCTTCCCGGGCCACCACGCCTTCACGCATCGGCCGACCTTCCGGCGGCTGAAGGCCGAATGCAGCCAGAACGAGCTGGCCGAGCGTCTGGCCGACCCCAAAGTACGGGCCGCGATCCTGGCCGAGGACGATCTGCCGATCGATCCGGACAAGTTGTTCGACGGCATGTTCATGCTGGCCCAGAATGTCGCTGATCGGCTGTATCACCTGGGGGAGCCACCAGATTACGAGCCGACCGACGAGCGCACGGTCGCCGCGATCGCCACGCAGCGTGGCATGGATCCGCTGGCGGCGATGTATGACCTGATGCTCGAGGCTGATGCCGGTGCGATGCTGATGTACCCGATGTTCAACTACGCCAACGGCAATCACGATGCGATCCGGGAGATGCTGACCCACCCGGCCGGCGTGCTGGGTCTGTCCGACGGCGGCGCACACTGCAGCATGATCTGTGACGCCTCGTATCCGACGTTCCTGTTGACCCACTGGGCCCGTGATCGGCACCGCGGCGAAAAGCTGTCGCTGGAATATGTGATCCGCAAGCAGGCCAACGACACTGCGCAACTGTTCGGCATGACCGACCGCGGCGTGATCGCCCAGGGTAAGAAAGCCGACCTGAATGTGATCGACATGGATGCCCTGACGTTGCATGCGCCGAGGATGGCCTACGATCTGCCGGCCGGCGGAAACCGGCTGGTGCAGGGCGCCAGTGGCTACGATGCCACGATCGTCAGCGGCACCGTCACGCGCCGCCGCGGCGCCGACACCGGTGCCCGCCCGGGTCGTCTGGTGCATGGGACACGTTGACCGGTAAGGTCTTTCGTCATGGCGGATTTCCGTTACGATCCGCGTCATCGCCCGGCTCAGCCTCCCGCGCCGCCCGCTGACGCATTCACCATCCACCGTGCCGTTGTCGCCGAAGACGTTTCGTTGGCGTTCGTCCGCGAAGGTATCGGCGGCGTGCCCCTGCTCCTGGTGCACGGGTATCCGGAGACCAAGCGGATCTGGTGGCGCAACATCGAGGCCCTGACCGCGCGCGGGTTCGAGGTCATCGTGCCGGATCTGCGTGGTATGGGGGACAGCTCGCTGCCGGCCGACGATCAGCATGACATCGTCACGTATTCGCGTGATCTCCATGCCCTGGTTCATGACGAGCTGGGGCACCAGACGTGTCTGATCGCGGCGAGTGATGTCGGCGCCGTCGTCAGCACCGACCTGATCCACCGGTATCCCGGATTCGTCACGGGTTTCTGTGTTTTCAACACCGTGCCGCCCATGGGTGTGGACTATTCAGGCATCCGCTCGCAGAATCCGGCCACGGTGGGCGCTGCGGCCGATCCGACCGGCGACTACCGCTGGATGCAGGGCGCCTTCCCCGACGATCTCGCCGCGATGCTGCCGACGCCCGAGGCACGGCGGCAGTGGGTGGCGGCGATGTACAGCAACAGGCTGTGGGGTGCGCCTTATGCGTTCAGCCAGGCGGACGTGGATTTCATGACCGAGCCGTATGCCGACGAGGCACGGCTGCGCGCTGGTTGGGCGTCCTATCAGTTGGCCTATGGCCGCGCCATGTCCGAGATCCCGCTGATGGCCGCAGTCGAGGTGCCCACCCTGGTGCTGTACGGCCCCGACGATCACGTGGTCGGTGAGGATTTCGTGCCCAGATGTGAGCGGGCATTCCCCAACCGCATTGGGCCACTGGTGGTTCCGGGAGCCGGTCACTTCCTGCAGTGGGAACGCGCCGACATCTTCAACCGGTTGATCCCCGCGGTGTTCGGTGACGTCATCGCGACCCATCGGACGGCTGAGCCAGAATCGCCCCACCCAGCCAGCGTCTGAGGAAACGCCGCAGCTCGTCCCGGCTGCGGCCGGGCTCATTGGGCGCGACGAAGAACGACAACATCGTGCGCAGCGTGAACTCGACGAGCTCGCGCAGCGCGGATTCGTCGTAGCCGTACTTTTCCCAGTCGACGTCGAAGCGCGTGATCATCCGCATGCCGAAGGTCTGTCCTTCGTCGGAAGCGACGTTGACCGAACTGGCTGCAACCTGCGGTCCGGACAGCATGATCCGCAGATGCGGTACCCGCGCGACCTCTTCCAAGGTGAACATGACGCCTTCGGTCATCGCCTCGGCCGGATCGGTGATGCCCTGCACGCTCGCGGCGAGCCGATCGAGTAAACCGTCGACCGTGGCGATGGCCGCGGCGTGCATCAGGGCCTCGGCGGTGGGGAAGTAGCGGTACACGGTCTGTCGGATGACCCCGAGGGAGGCTGCGACGTCGGCGATGCTGATCCCGGTGCCGGTCTCGGCGATCAACTGCACCGCGGCAGCGACGATGCGGGCCGAGGCCTCCTCGTCGCTGCCGGGCGGCCGCCCGTCCCACCCGCGCCTACGCGCCATGGTCGGGGGTTCTGGCCGGCAACATCCCTGCAGGATATCGCCACCCTGCCATTGACGGGTGACGTCGCCGTGTAGTAATCATACAAACGAGGCGCTGTTTGTATGATTGGTTGTGATCGTCAGGCAGACGCTGTGTGCGTGTAGTCGAGACGAGCGAGGTGGCAGACGATGACGGATCTGATCGTGCGGAAGATGAGGTTCGCGTTCGCGGACCATCGCGTCCCGTTCCTGTGGAACGAGGCCAACCCGGCGTTCTCGTCGATGGCCAACGCAGTGTCGTTCCTGGCCATCGCCTTCGAGAAGATGATCGGCCACATGATCACCGAGGCCATGCCGTTCATCACCGATCCGGAGGTGGCCGAGGAGGCCCAGGCCTTCGTGCGGCAGGAAGGCCAGCACGCAATGGCGCACCGTCAGCACGCCAAGGGCCTGATCAAGACCTACCCAGGCCTCAAGGGGACCCTCGACGAGGTGGTCAAGGCGTTCGACGATCTGACCGCCCAGACTCCGCTGAAGTACCGGCTGGCGTACACCGCCGATCTGGAGGCGACGTTCACGCCGGTGTTCAAGCTGATGCTCGACCATGACGACACGCTGTTCGCTCCGGGGGACGACCGGGTGGCGTCACTGTTCCTGTGGCACTTCGTCGAAGAGGTCGAGCACCGCAGCTCGGCGCTGATCATCTATGACGCGGTGGCCGATGATCCGTGGTACCGGATGCGGGTCGCGCCGTCGATCTTCAAACACGTGTGGGCGGTGCTCAAGATCGCCACCGAAGGGTTCAACGAGCACGTTCCGCTGGAGGAACGCAAGATCGACGCGATGTCGATGTTCGGCATGCAGGCGCGGAAAAAGGCTCTGCTGCAGAAACTTCCGTTCACGAAGACGCCGTACGACGGACCGGTGGAGAACGCGTTCGCGCATCTGCCGGTACGCGAGATGCTGACCGCGCTGGCCGGCGTCGTGCGCAGCCA
Organism: Mycobacterium sp. GA-1841; assembly: GCF_001954135.1. Lineage (GTDB taxonomy): Bacteria > Actinomycetota > Actinomycetes > Mycobacteriales > Mycobacteriaceae > Mycobacterium. Next base: position 69,319 of record NZ_MBEQ01000009.1, read on the forward strand.
GGTTCCGGGTCACAATCCGGCACACGAGAAACTGCCGGCATTGGCCGACGAATGGTTCCAGCGGTACGAGGACGGCTACGAAGTCACCCAGTGGTACACCGCCGGTGAGACCACCGCACCGAAAGCGAGCGCCGCCGGTGTCTGACCTGTGCACCCCCACCTTCTCGGGTTTGGCCGAGCGCCTGGGTTTCTCGTGTGACACCGCCGGAGGCCTGGCCGAGTTCCGCAACCCGTTCGGGCTGGAGAACTGGACGCTGCCGGTGCTGGAGCTCACCGTGATCGTGGGTGCAGCGCTGGCCCTGGTGTACGCGATCATCCGGCTGCGCCGGCACAACGATCCGACCAACGTGGTCCTGTGGTTCGGTGCCATCGCGTATCTGCTGATCATCGAACCGCCGCTGTATTTCCCCGGCGCGTTCGGGATCGCCGAGCACGTCGACACGATGTTCGCGCACAACGTGTTCACCGTCGACTTCCTGTGGGGCCGGCTGCCGCTCTACATCGTGGCCATCTACCCGATGATGGCCACGGTCGCCTACGAGATCGTGCGGATTCTCGGTGTCTTCCGCCGTCGCGGAGTGCTGGTCGGTGCGATATGCGTCGGGTTCGTGCACCACGCGTTCTACGAGATCTTCGACCACCTCGGTCCGCAACTGCGGTGGTGGGAGTGGACGCTCGATCATCCGATGAACCAACCCTTCTTCGACTCGGTGCCGCTGCCCAGCGTGGTGGTGTTCGCCGCGCTGTGGCCGATGTCGCTGGCGTTCTGCGTGCAGCTGTTCGTCGGGCGCCACGTCCAGGACGGCAAGACCTTCACCGGGCTGCAGATCCTGGGCCGCACCATCGTCGTCGGAGTGTTGGCCTCGATCGGCACCGCGGTGCTGCCGCTGCCGGCCACGCTCGGCGCGACGATCTCGGGCAGCACCACGGTCGGCGGAGTGATCTACGCCGCCGAGCTCGTCGTAGTCGCCCTCGTGGCGATTCCGGTGCTGTTCCGTCAGTGGTCGAGTCTGCGTCAGGATCGCGACCCGGCGACCGTGCGCTACTCGAACCCGCTCATCCTGCGTTACGCCGTCGGGTACCTGGCCGTCATGACGATCTTGTGGGCCACGGCCCTGCCGGCTTACTTCGGCGCGGCCGAGGGCGTCACCGCCGATGGTGATCCCGTCGGCAGCCTGGTCTACACGGTGCTCTGCCTGGTGATCGCGGGATTGTCGATTGCCGCCGCGGCCACTTCCGATCCGGCCGGCCTGCAACGACAGCCCGACACCGCGGCACCGGGCCTCGCGGCCAAGCCGGAATGAGGAGCGAACCCACAGGCGCGCCCGCCCGCTGACCGGGCCGCATGTGCGGCAGAATGGCGCAGATGCCGAATCCGCCGCAACGCCCCGGCGAACCCGGCCGGCAATGGAGGCACGGCCGGGGTCCCGTTCCGCCGCCCGACCCGGCCACCCAGCGGTTGCCCCGTCCCGGCCGGTCCGAGGCCCCCACCGAGCAGATCCGGGCGCGCCGTCAGCCACCCGAGGCGGCCACCGAGAAGATCATGCGGCGTCCGCCACCGTCCGCGCCTCGCGGTGGTGGCCCGCCGCCACCTGCACCGCGCTCCGTCCCGTCCGCGGACAACCAGGGCGACGTGCCGGCGCGGTCGCGATGGCGCAGCCCGCAGGCGATGGTCCTGATTGCCGTCATCGCCGTCGCGCTCGTGGTCATCGGCCTCACGGGAGGCGAACTGTACGCCCGGCACAAGGCCGGATCGGTGCTCGTCGCGGTGGCGGAATGTGTCGTCGAGGACAACGCGTCAGTTTCCTTCGGAGTCAAACCGCCGTTCCTGTGGCAGCACATGACCGGGCACTACACCGACATCTCGGTCGAGACCGGGGGCAAGCGGGTCCAGGCCGCCCAGGGGATGACCGCGGACGTCGCGCTGTCGGACATCCGGTTGCAGGCGTCTGATCATTCGAAGGGCACCATCGGATCGTTGACCGCCACCCTGAGCTGGACGACGGCCGGAATCAAGGACACGGTGGCGGAGAACCTGCCGGGCGTGGGTGCGCTGGTTACCGAGGTCAGCACCGATCCCGCCGCGGGCACCATCACCCTGCAGGCTGTGGGGGACACCAAGGTGACCGCCAAACCGGTGGTCAACGACGGAAACCTGGAGCTCGACGTCACCGATGTCAGTGGTCCCTTCTCGAAAGATGCCGTGCAGACGGCCCTGACCGGCCTGACGACCAAGCTGAACGATGCTTACCCGCTGGGCATCCGTGCCGACAGCGTCGCGGTGACCGACGCCGGCGTGGTCGGCAAGTTCTCCAGCCAGAACGCATCCATTCCCGACGACGAGGCCGACGAGTGCTTCGCCCGGCTGTGACGACGGCGCGCAGCGCAGCGGGAGGACTGCTCGCCCTCGCGCTGCTGTGCGCCGGGCCGGCCGGGGCCGAGGATTCCAGCCCGCTGCAGCCACTGGTCGATGCCGCCGCGCAACGTCTGCAGACTGCTGATCCGGTGGCGGCCAACAAGTTCCACACCGGTGGGCCGATCGAGGACACGCGACGCGAACAACAGGTCATCGACGCCACCACCGCTGACGCGGCCGCCCGCAACATCGATCCGGACTACGTGGGCGCGGTGTTCCGCGACCAGATCGACGCGACCGTGGCGGTGGAGTATGGCCTGTTCGCGCGTTGGAAGCTGGACCCGTCCATCGCGCCGACCGGTGCGCCCGATCTCGCCGCATCGAGAACCGCCATCGACGCGCTCAACCGCACGATGGTCGATGAGATCGCCGACCGATGGCCGGCCCTGCACTCGCCGTCATGTCCCGGTGATCTCGCCTCGGCCGTCGAGGCCGTGGTCACTGCTCGCGACCTGGATCCGCTGTATCGGCAGGCGCTCGACTACGCCACCCGATCCTATTGCCGGTAGACGGCGCCCGGCGAAATTGACGTTTGTGCAGGCATGCCGTGGGTAACCCTCCGCGGCAGGAGGTCAGGAAATGCCTACATGGAGTTGGATCGCCATCGCAGTGGTTGTCGCGATCATCGTGTTGCTCGCGGTGGTCGTGGCAGCGTCGATGATGCGTCAGAAGAGAAGCGAGCGGCTCAAGGGACAGTTTGGGCCGGAGTATGAGCGTGCCGTCGAGACGGCTGGTGGGAAACGCGCGGCGGAACGTGAACTGCGTGCGCGCGAACGCAAACACAACAAGCTCGACATCAAAGAGTTGAGTCCGGAATCGCGGTCGCGATACGTCGAGGCGTGGCGGACGACCCAGGCCGGGTTCGTCGACGATCCGGCGAGGTCGGTCACCGAGGCGGATCGACTGGTGACCGAGGTGATGCGTGAACGCGGTTATCCGATAGACGATTTCGAGCAACGCACGGCCGACATCTCGGTGGACCATCCGAAGGTCGTCGAACATTACCGCGCGGCACACATCCTGCATCTTGCCCAGCAGCAGGGAGAGATCGGCACCGAGGCGCAACGTGAGGCGATCGTCCACTATCGCGAGCTCTTCGAGCAACTGCTCGGCATCGGCCATGATGGCCAAGGCCAGACCGATGCCGGCACCGGCGAGTCCGCTGCGCACAGTGCCGGTCCCGACGGTGCCGGCCGCGACGGTGCCGAACCGCACGGTGCCGGCTCCGAGGTTGCCGGCCCGCGTGATGCCGGGCCGGGCGTCACCGGTCGGCACGAGTCGGGTACCGATTCGCCGAAGGAGGCGCGAGCATGACCGCCCATGACGAGCGGACGTCGACCGCTCAACCCGAACTGCCGGACATGCCGGAAACCCAAGGTGCGCAGGCGACAACGACGTCACCTGCGGGTGCGGCCGATTCGGCGCAGCCCGCGGCGCCGGCGCCGACCGAGGACAACACCTTGTTGTTCGCCGACGAGCATCGATCCGGTCTCCACGAGCGGTGGAACGAGGTTCAGGCGGCCTTCGTCGACGACCCGAAAGAGTGCGTCCAGAAGGCTGACAACCTGGTGGCCGAAGTCGTCGACGAACTCACCGCGAGCTTCGCCGACACCCGTTCAAGGCTTGAGGCGCAATGGTCAAGGGGCGAAAAGGCCTCGACGGAAGATCTTCGCGTGGCGCTCACGCGCTACCGCGACTTCTTCCACCGGTTGCTGTCGGTCTGAACCGTCTACGTACTTACAGAACGTCGAGGATGGCGTTCTTCAATGCCTCGGAATCGGTGCCGAACACCGCCTGGACGTTGTTGCCGACCTCGACGACGCCTGCGGCGCCCAGACCTTTGAGCCGACTCTGGTCGACCTTGGCCGGGTCCGCCACTTCCATCCGGAGTCGGGTGATGCAGGCGTCGACCCGAAGCAGGTTGTCGCGGCCGCCGAACGCCGCGATGACCTTCTCGGCCTGAGAGTCCTCCTGAGCCGACTCGGCGGCGGAACCAGCGGCCTCGTCGAGGTTGGCGTGTTCCTCGGCCTCGAACTCGATGGCGGGTTCGCGCCCCGGCGTGCGCATGTTCCATTTCGTGATCGCCACGTAGAACAACACGAAGTAGACGACGAAGAATCCGGCGCCCATGACGAGCAGCAAGCCGATGTTGTGCGCCGCGGGTGCGCCGCCGTACAGCAGCAGGTCGATGAGTCCGGCCGAGAACGAGAATCCCAGATGGATGTCGAGCAGGTAGGCGATGGCCAGGGACAGCCCGGTCAGCACCGCGTGGATGACATACAGCGGGAATGCGACGAACATGAACGCGAACTCCAGCGGTTCGGTCACGCCGGTGAGGAAGGCGGTCAGAGCTGCCGCCGACAGGATGCCGACGGCGACCTTACGTTGCTTCCGGTTCGCCGCCAGGATCATCGCCAACGCCGCGGCAGGCAATCCGAACATCAAGACGGGATAGAACCCGGACGTCAGGATGCCTGCGGACGGGTCGCCGGCGGCGAATCGGGTGAGTTCGCCGGTGGCCATGGTGCCGTCCGGGGTCTGGTAGTCGCCGTAGATGAACCATACGTACGAGTTGGGGATGTGGTGCAGGCCCAACGGAATCAGCATGCGGTTGGCGAATCCGTAGACGAATGCGCCCACCGCCCCGCTGGCCCCGATGAACCGTCCCAACGCCGTCAGCGCGGCGTCGAAGATCGGATAGAAATAGCTCATCACGAAGGCCAGGAGCAGGCTGGCAAGTGACACGATGATCGGGACGAAGCGTCGGCCGCCGAAAAAGCCTAGGTAGGACGGTAATTGGATGGTGTGGTAGCGGTCGAACAACCACGCGCTGAGCAGGCCCACCACGATCCCGGCGAACACGCTGTAGTTGATCTGGGCTTGATCACCGGCCTTGTCGACCTCGCCGGCGAGCACGATGGGTGACATCGTCGTGAATACGGCCGCCATCACCAGGTAGCCGACCACCGCGGCCAGCGCTGTCGAACCGTCGGCCTTGCGGGCGAAACCGATCGCGACACCGACAGCGAACAGCAGCGGCAGGTTGCTGAACAGGGCATCGCCGGCGGCGCTCATCGCCTTGAAGAACGGGCCGATGACGGGGGAGTCGATCCGGCCCAACAGATCGGGCTGGCCCAGTCGCAGCAGGATTCCGGCGGCAGGGAGAACCGCGATCGGCAGCATCAGGCTCTTGCCGAGGCGCTGCAGCTGACCGAAGCCGCGTACCTGTACCCCGGATTTCGGCTGTGCGCCTTCGGTTCCCGTCGTACCGCTCATGTTCGTCGCCCTCCTGGCCGTCTGGTGCGACCCGTCCCGAAGTTGAGCGGAAGCTTAGACGAGAGCGTGGGCGGAAGAGATGAACTGAAGATCCGCGTGCAGCGCTCGTATTGTTTATGGGCACGAGCACCATCGCGGCACAAAGGAGCCATCACAGTGAGCAGGACGCGAGTAGTCGCCCCGGTCGCAGGTCGCGCGGTACCACTAGGGGAGGTCGCCGATCCGGTGTTCTCTGCCGGGCTGGTTGGGTACGGGGCAGCGGTGGATCCGCCGCGTGGCGTGATCGATGCCGTCGCCCCGGTCAGCGGCAAGGTGCTCAAACTGATGCCGCACGCGTACGTCATCGTGACCGACGACAATGTCGGCATCCTGGTGCATCTGGGTCTGGATACCGTCTCGCTGAACGGTGAGCACTTCACCACGCACGTCAGCCAGGGTGATGACGTCGTCGCCGGAACGCCGATGATCACCTACGACGTTGCCGCGGTCGCGGCCAAGGGCCTCGATCCGATCGTTCCTGTCGTGGTCATGGATGAGCGCGATCCCGATCACGTGACCGTGGCCGAGGCGGTCGCCGCCAGTGCTGATATCGACTCGGGTGCAGAGCTTTTCACGGCAGAGAAGTAATCCGGGATGCTCCTTTCCGTCGACACCCTGATCACGGGCGACGAGCTGTTGCGCCCGGGATGGATCGAGCTGTCGGGGGATCGGGTGGTGGCGGTCGGTGCCGGGGCTCCGCCGCGGCCCGCCGATGACGATCTCGGTGCCGCCACGGTGGTCCCGGGTTTCGTCGACACTCACACCCACGGCGGGGCCGGCGGTGGGTTCTCGGTCACCTCGCCGGCCGAGACGCCCACCGCGACAGCCACCGCGACGGCACTGCACCGCGGTCACGGCACCACCACGATGATCGCATCGCTGGTCACCGCGGGCCCTGACGAGCTTGTGCGCCAGGTCGGCGCACTCGCCGAGCAGGTGCGGGCCGGAGTGATCGACGGCATCCATCTGGAAGGGCCATGGTTGTCGGCCGCCCGATGTGGCGCCCATCAGCCCGCGCTCATGCGGGACCCGGACCCGGAAGAAATCGACCGGGTGCTCGCCGCCGCCGCCGCAACCATCCGCATGGTCACGATCGCCCCGGAGCGGCCGGGTGCGCTGCCGGCGATTCGGCGCTTCGTCGATGCCGGAGTGGTGGTGGCCGTCGGCCATACCGACGCAACCTACGAGCAGACCCGGGCCGCAATCGCCGCCGGTGCGAGCGTCGGCACGCATCTGTTCAACGCCATGCGGCCCATCGACCGTCGCGAGCCGGGCCCGGTGATCGCGCTCATGGAAGATCCCGATGTCACGGTCGAACTCATCGCCGACGGCGTCCACATCGACGCTGCCATCTATCGACATGTCGTCCGCGCGGTCGGACCGGACCGGGTCTCGCTGATCACCGATGCGATGCCGGCTGCCGGATTGCCCGATGGCCGCTACATGCTCGGACCGGTACCGGTCGAGGTGGCCGGTGGAGTGGCGCTCGTCGCGGGAACGGACACGGTAGCCGGCAGTACCGCCACGATGGACCGCGTCGTCCGGTTTGCCGCGGCCCATTGCGGTTTGTCTCGGGACGAGGCGTTGCTGCGCGTCACCCGGCAAGCCTCGGCCAATCCGGCCCGGGCACTGGGTCTACCGGCCGGTGCGCTGGTGCCGGGCGCGCGAGCGGATCTGGTGGTGCTCGATGCGGATCTGGCGGTAACGCGGGTTTTGCACCGAGGGGTGTGGGTGGTGCAGCCCGCCGGATGAGTCGGGCTGCGGCGCACCAGAAGTGCTTCCTGAGGCAATGATTCGCGTTGTGGTGGGCGCCGATAGCCGATACGAACGTGGCCGGCGGCGTAACGTCGACCGGGCACGACGCGGAGCATCTGGAGGTCTCGGTTGTCCGACTGGCCTTTTGTCGCACGAGATGTCGAGCTGCGCGATGCCGAGCAGGCGCTGCACGACGGTTTCCGCGGCGTCGTTCTGGCCGGAGCAACCGGCGTGGGCAAGTCGGCGTTGGCCCGGGCGCTGGCTGAGCAACTGGAGGCCCACGGGTGCGCCGTGCGGTTTGCGCTGGGCACCGAAACGGGACAGTCGGTGCCGCTCGGGGCTTTTCACCGCGCACTCACGTCCACCGATGCGCTCGACCCCACGGTGATGCTGGCCGCCGCCTACGAGGCGTTGGCACCCGATCCCGAACTCGTCATCGTGGTCGACGACGCCCAGCACCTCGACCCGTTGTCGGCACTGTTGGTCCAGCAACTCGCGGTCCACGGCTCGCCGAAACTGATCCTCACGGTTCGCAGCGGCGCGAGCACCTCCGATGCGGTGAGCAGTTTGTGGAAAGAACAGTTGCTGCTGCGAATGGACCTGGAACCCTTCAGTCGGGACCAGACCCGGGAGTTGATCGCGACGGTGATGCGCGGTGACGTCGACGCTCGCGCGGTCGACGAATTACACCGGTACTCCTCCGGCAGCCCGCTCTACCTTCGGGGCGTGGTCAACGCGGCGCGCGACGACCAGGCCCTGGTGTTCGACGCCGGCCGGTGGCGGTTGTGCGGAAAGCTGCGTGCCAGTGCCGATCTGCGCGCCCTGGTCGCTACCCGGCTGGACACGTTGACAGCCGAGGAACGGGACGTGGTGGAAGTGGTCTCGACCGCCGAGGTGCTCGACTGGGATGTGCTGGTCGAGGCCTGTGACATCGACGCGGTCACCCGTGTGGAACGTCGCGGGGCGGTCGGGGTCCTCAACGATGCAGGCTGCACGGTGGTGCAGCCCGGCCATCCGATCGTCGGTGAGGTGGCTCGCAGCAGTTGTTCGGAAACCCGCACCCGCCAGATCAATACGCGGTTGGCCGTTCTCCTCGGTGAGCGGCTGGAGGCCTGCGGTGACGGCGGATCCTCCGATGTGCGGGCGCGTCTTCAGCTGGCCCGATTCATGGTCGGGGGTGATGTCTCGGCGGCGCCGGACGTCATCACCGAGGCCGCGGCCAGCGCAGTCACCATGTCGAATCTGGCTCTCGGAGAACACCTTGCGCGATACGCCTTGGATCACGGTGGTGGGGCCGCGGCCGCGGTCGTGCTGGCCGAGGCGATGAGTTGGCAGGGCCACGGTGAGCAGGCCGAGGAGTTGTTGACGCGCTGGGTGCCGGATTCCGACGACGTGCCGATGCTGTTCCGGTGGGTTTTCCTGCGCGCATCGAACCTGTTCTTCGGATGCGCACGCGCCGACCGGGCCGAGGCGGTGCTCGACCTGCTGCGAGACCGGGAACGCGGTCCACGCACGGTGAGTCCGGTGGCGGCGATGGAGGCGGTCTTTGCGTTCTTCGCCGGGGCGCTGTCTGACGCGATCGCCCTGGGTGCACCGATGGCGGACAACGACAAGGCGCCGCATGCGCAGGTATGTGCCGCACTGGCCACCGCCGGTGCGTTGGCGTTGGCGGGCCGGTCGAACGATGCCACCGCGGTGGCGCAGACCGGCGAACGCGCCGCCGAGCGGTGCGACTCGGGTCTGCAACGGTATTGGCTCGCCTTCGCCCGAGTATCGGCGGATTTGACCGACGGCAATCCGGCGGATGCGCAGCAGGTGTGCGACCGCTACGGCGTGCTGGCCGCGGGTTTCCCGCAGGCGGAGTCCATCGTCGTGGCGCTGTCGGGCCGCGTGGAAATGGCTCGCGGCGCGCTGTCATCGGCATGTGAAGCGCTGCACGCCGCCGTGTGGGCCACCCCGCAGCGTCTCCCACCCGGATGGTCGATGGTGGCGGCGGCCTGGTTGTCGCAGGCCGAGGGGATGCGCGGCGACGGGGCCGCGGCGGCGGCCGCGTTGGCCCGGGCCGAGGCCGTGGGCATCGGCTCGGTGCGGGTCTTCGGACCGGAACTGGATCTGGCCCGGGCCTGGGTGGCGGCCGCTACCGGTGACAGCGCACTGGCCGGCAAGCACGCGATGCAGGCTGCCCACAGCGCCAAGGCGTCCGGTATGGCGGCGGTCGAGTTGACGGCCCTGCACACCGCAATGCGGTTCGGCGACACCTCCGGTCACCGACAGGTCAGTCGATTGGTGCGCCGGTGCCCCGGCCGTCTGGCCGAGGCCATCGGAGCCCACAGCCTCGGCCTGGCTTGCCATGATCCCGAGCAGCTCAGCGCGGCGGCCGACCGGTTTGAGGCGATCGGAGCGCTGGCGCTGGCGGCCGATGCCGCCGCACATGCCGCGGGGGAGTATGTGCGTTCCGGCTGCCGGGGTAGAAGCTGGGAATCGGCGGCCAGGGCGCTGTGGCTGTCCGGGCAAACGGGCGCGCTGACCCCGGCATTGCGGTGCGTCGAGGATCGGCTGCCGCTCACCTTGCGGGAGTGGGAGATCGTCAGTCTGGTCGGTGCGGGCCTGCACAACCGGCAGATCGCCGACCGGTTGTGTCTGTCGGTGCGCACCGTCGACGGGCATCTGTACCGCATTTTCGCGAAGCTCGGTGTCGAGGATCGCACTCATCTGGCCCGGCTGGCGCGGTTCGCGCCGGGCAACTGATCAGTCGTCGCTGCCGGCGCGGGGGCCGACGAAATCGAGCAGGCGTCGGTCGCTGGAGGTGAACCGATCGACTTCCTCACCGCCGTCGCACCGAAGCAAGGCGATGGTGAGACTGTCCGCAGTGCGGGTGAGCACGCGCCAATGCGCACCGGAGTCTTCCCAACGCTGTAGATCCGCGACTCGGTCGACACCCATGGAACTACCATCGCACGCCGCGCCGACAGGGTCCGGTTCGGTATCGCCGCCGCCGTCGATGACAGCCAGGAAGGTAAACCTACCCTCACCCGCTACGGTAGGCTCGGCGCTCAATGACCGATATCGATACCGACGTGACGGACGTGCCGGCGGGCCCGGTCCTGAAACGCGAGCTGACCGACATCACCGATGAGGTGCGCGCAGTCGACGCACCCCCGACACCGGTGCTGGCCGATCCCTACGACATCCGACTGGTCGACGCCGGCGACGACGCCGAGATGGTGTCGGAGTGGATGAATCGTCCGCACCTGGTAGAGGCCTGGGAGTACGCCTGGCCGGTGGACCGCTGGCGTCGGTATCTTCAGGCCCAACTCGATGGCGAGTACTCGCGTCCGCTGATCACCAGCTTCCGCGGGAAGCCCGCCGGCTACGTCGAGTTGTACCGAGCGGCCAAAGATTCCATCGCCCCGCGCTACGCCGCCGATCCGCACGACATCGGCATGCACGCCGCGATCGCCGATCTGCGGTTCGTCAACCGCGGGATGGGCCCGATCCTGTTGCCGCGCATCGTGGCCAGTGTGTTCGACCGCGAACCGGAGTGCCGGCGGATCATGTTTGATCCGGATCACCGCAATTCAGGTGCGCGCCGACTGTGTGAGTGGGCCGGTTGCGAGTTCCTCGGCGAGCACCAGATGTCCAACCGGCGCATGGCCCTCTACGCGTTGCCGCGCACACCCGACGACGCCTTCGGCGCCGCCGGGTAGCGTGCGTGAGCGGATGCCTGGACCGGAACCGGTTCAGGCTCCGGCGAATTCGGCGTAACCGTCGTAGTCGGGCTTCATGGCCGCGGCCACCAACTCCCACAGCACCTCATCGGTTCCGCCGCCGACCCGGGCCAGCTTCATGTCGCGCCACCACTTGCCCAGCGGCGTCTCGTCGACGAGATAGCCGGAACCGCCGAAGATGTGCATGCACTCCGAGGCGACCTCCTCGCCGAGACGTGCGGCGGTCACCTTGAACGCGGCGGCGGCGCGCAGATCGAGCTTGCCCTGGGTGGCGACCCCGGCCAGCGCATAACGCAGCAGGTCCACCCGGGCCTGCAGGTCGGCTATCCGCATCCGCAGCGCCTGATGCTCATACAGGGTGTGGCCGAACTGACGACGCTTCATCATGCGCGCCAACGTGATCCCGAGAATTCGTTGTGACCCGGAGGCCACCTGACCGGAAATCGACATGCGTTCGTGGGCCAGGCCCCAGGAGATCGCCGCCAGTCCGGTGCCCGCCCGGGCCACCAGGTGGTCGGCGGGAACCCAGGTGTCGATGTGCACCGCGGCAGTGTCCAGCGGGCCGTTGCCCACCTTCCGGTACGGCGTCTGCACCTCGACCGCCGACGTCGGGACGGCGATGACGACGACATTGCCGTGCCGGCTCGTCGGGTCATGGTCGACGTTGCGGGCCACCACCATGATGTGGTCGGCGACCGGCGACAGTGAGACGAACTTCTTGATGCCCTTGATCTCGAAACCGTCTCGGGCCGTGCGGACTTCGGTCTCCACGATCTGCAGATCCGAACCGCCGGATTCCTCGGAGGCAGCGATGCACAGCACGGCCTCGCCGCGAACGGCTTGTTCGCAGATCGTGCGGAGGTGATCGGATTTGCCGAACCGGCGCAGGACGGCGATGGCCGAATCGTGCAGGCTGACACCCACGCCGATGCCCGAGGAGCCGGTCCGGCCCAGCGCAAAGGCCAACTCGATCAGCTTGGCCACATCGGGCTGCTGACCGTCGCCCCACTTCTCGGTGAACACCCCGTTACGGCCCAGGTGCTCGATGAGCGCGCGCGGAAAGCGTTCGGTCTCTTCAGCTTCGGCGGTCCACGCCTTGACCTGGTCGTCGAAGACCCGATCCAACAGGTCGCGGTATTCGTCGAGGGTGGTGGTGGCCGGCGCGGGCGTGGGGACTGTGGCGGTCATGACTTCGCTGCCTCCATCTCTCGTTTGACCTCCAGGCGGCGCAGCTTGCCCGAGGAGGTGCGGGGAAGTGAGCCCGGTTTCAGCAGCACCACGTCGGCGGGCACGACGCCGCACTCCGAGGCCACCTGCTGGATCACCTGGCTGCGGGCCCCGGCTTCATCGGCGCCCCGGAATTCCGCCACGATCACCAGCCCGGAACGAACGGCTTTCTCGCCGGCGCCGACGGCCACCACTGCGCCTTCACGAACGCCCTTGACCTGTGCGGCAACCCGTTCGATCTCGGTCGGGAAGATGTTGCGTCCGGCCACGGTGATCAGTTCTTTGCTGCGTCCGCAGACCACCAGTCCGCCATCGACGAAATAACCCAGATCGCCGGTGGCGAACCAGTCGTCGGGGCCAAGGGGTGGTTGGCCGAGGTAACCCGACATCATCGAGGTCCCGCGGATCTCGATCTCGCCGACCTCGCGGCCGAGGATGCCCGCGTTGTCCGCACTCGGTCGTAGGCGCACTTCCATGCCCGCGATGGCGTGGCCGAGCACCGCGAGTTGTTGCTGGTTCGACCCGGCATCCGTGGCCACGGTGATCTCGTCGAGAACGACACCGGCGCCGGGGACGGGAACTGTGACCGCACAGGAGGATTCGGCCATCCCATAGGAGGGGGACAGGGCGCCCGGGTTGAATCCGAAACGCGACAGCTCGGTGCCGAACCGGCTGGTCGCCTCGCAATCGACCGGTTCGCCGCCGTTGAGCGCGAACCGGACGGCGGACAGGTCCAGATCCGTCAGCCGCTTGGAGTACTTACCGATCAGACCGTAGGCCATGTTCGGCGCGGCGGTCAGCGTCGAACGGCTCTCGGTGAGCCACCGGACCCAGCTGAAGGGAGAGGCCACGAACGCCGTCGTCGGTGCCTGCCATACCTCGATGCCGGCCACCGCACCGGCGAGCAGGAAGGTCAGTCCCATGTCGTGATACAGCGGCAGCCACGAACACCCGATATCGCCGGCCGACAAGCTGATCCGGTCGGACAGTCCGCGCAGGTTCGCCAGGACCGCTGACGGCGACAATTGGGCGGTGCGTGGTGTCCCGGTGGAGCCGGCGGTGCCCTGCAGGACGGCGAATTCGCCGGAACCGAGCGACAGCGTGGTGGAGCGCTGGGGATGAGCAACGACGACATCGTCGTGCAGGGCCAGGGAGGTTTCGCCCTTCTCCAGCAGTCTGAGGTGGTCACCGTGGCTGAACACGGTGCCCACCCCGATGCCGGCGAACCGGTTCAGCGTGGACTGGGCCCACTGGTGGGCATCGGCACCGCGGATCGGACCGGGCAGCACCGACAGGGCGGCACCGGACAGCAGCGCCCCGATGATGGTGGCGATCCCCTCGATCGTGGGCTCACCCACCACGCCGACAGCTGTGGAGCCGTCGTGACCGATCTGCTCGGCGACGTTTTCGGCGCGGGCGTACACCTGCCCCCACGGGTGACGGCTCCAGGTCCGTGCCTCGGGGTCGAACACCACGAGGTCTTTGTCCGTGGCGGGCAGCGCCTCGGCGAGCGCCTCGGCCAGCACGCTCACTGGTTGCTCTGCGCGGCAGGCACTTTCGCCAGGATGGCCGCTTCCAGATCACCGACGGTGTCGCAGCTCAAGAGGTCTTCTTCGGACAGGGCGATCCCCAGCTTGTCCTCGATCGCCACCATGCCGACCGCAAATGCCACCGAATCCAGTCCAGCGTCGTCGACGAGACGGGATTCCCTGGTCACCCGGCGGACATCGACGTTCATGTCGTCGCGAAGGATCTCGGTGAGGGCGGCGCTGACCGCTTCGGGGGTTGTCGACTGCATGGACTGGGACGGTACACCCCGCGCAAAAGATAGGCTAGCCTTACCAAGGTCGCTGTGAGGTCAGTAACTAAAACTGGCCAAATCGGTGCCACCCAGGCGGTGGCCCGCGTCGACGACGGTGGCCGAGGGCACCATCTCGGCGGTGACCACGCCGTGTCGGCCGGTGAGCTCGTCGACAATGTCGAAGGCCGCGGCGATCCGTCGCGGCGTATCGACGACGATCGTCGTCACCGGCACATGCCGCCCCAGCTGTAACACCTTGTCGCCATGGGGCTTTCCGGCACCGCTGTAACCCCAGACGCCGCGCAGCACGGTCGCACCGCCCGCTGCGCCGGCCTGCAGCAATGTGCGCACGAGGGCGCGGTGGATCGGGACGCCGTCGTGTTGTGCGGTCTCGTCGGTGTGCACCATCAACTTCTGCCACAGTGGGCGGCCCTCGGAGTCGGTGTCTGGCAACGCGGCCGGCCGACCCAGCAGCTCGCCGGCCCGCTTGCACAGCTGCGCCCGCTCCACGGTGAGCAGCGGATTGTGCAGTACTTCGGTGAGCTCACCGAGTGCGGCGTTCACCTGAGTGCCGGTTCCCAGCCCGATGACCATCAGCGGTACCTCGCTGTTGCGACTGAAGAACGCGGCGCGTCGTCGTTGTCCGTGGGTGGTGCCGTCCACTCCGAGGAACACCGTGGCGCCGGCGAACCCGTGCCGGTGCAGCAGGTCGCACACCGCGCGGTGGGCCGGCCAGCGGCCGATCCGGTGGTGACGGCCGACGTACACGGTGAGTTTGCAGATGTCGGCGACTGTGGGCGGCGACGACTGGCGGCGGATCAACTGGGCGCGTTCCAGAGTGATCAGGCCACGCGGGATGAGTGCCACGGTCTGCTCGGCCAGCGCGGCAATTGTGGGGGCCGTGTCGACCGCTGCAATCGCGATCGGTGGGTTTTCCGAGGCGGTCAGCGTCTGGTCGGTGCGAAGGTGATGGTGCGGGCCGAAGCCGGCGATGCCGCGCAGCATCACGCTTAGGGCGACGTCGTTGCTGCCGTAGAGGTCCAGGAGCGCATCGGCGACAAACCGCTGCTCGTGGCGCAGCCGCTCGGCGAAGTAGGCGGTCAGCTTGAGGTAGTCGGTGGCGGTCACAGTCGGCTCCCCAACGACATGCCCACCCAAGCCGCGAGTAGACCGAGCGCCACGCTGACGACGACATTGGCCACCGCGGGCCATGCCCGTCGTTCCTCACCGAGGCGCTGAGTTTCCAGCATCCAGGTGGAAAAGGTGGTGTAGGAGCCGACGAATGCGGTTCCGGCCAGCAGGGCGGCGTGCGGGTTGAGCGCCAGGCCGCCGAGGAAGCCGAGCAGCAGGGCGCCGCTCAGGTTGACTGCCAAGGTGCCGAACGGGAATCCACGGGTGTGACGCGCGGATACCGCGCGGTCGAGCAGAAACCGACAGACCGCGCCGACGCCGCCGAGGACCGCCACCCCGGCCCACACCGTGGTCGTCATCAGCGCACCGCCGCGCGGCGTACGAGCGCCGTCGCGACCGCCACGGCCAGCAGGCCGGCGGCGACGCTGGCCGCGGTGTAGCCGGCCGCCAACGCCCAGTGGCCGTGTTCGAGCATCGTGATCGTCTCGACCTGCATCGTGGAGAAGGTGGTCAGCCCGCCGCACAACCCGGTGCCCAACAGCGGGCGGCGGTAGCTGGACACCGGCAATCGCTCCAGCAGACGGGTGGTGAAGTAGCCGAGCAGGAACGCGCCGAGGATGTTGACGATGAAGGTGGGCCAGGGCCAATGGCCGGGATCATGCGCCACGAGCACCGCCAGGCCGGCGCGCGCCAGCGTGCCCAGTGCACCGCCGACGAACACCGCGGCCAGTTCTCGGGGGTCATGGCCAAACATGAAGTAAAAGTATGGCGTCCGGTGCGCGTGCGGCGGCAGCGACATCGGTTCGGGAGCAGAATCGGTGGCATGGCTGCCCATCCCCGTGCCGGACAACCGGCTCAACCCGAGGACCTCATCGACGTCGCGGCGGTGGTGACCGCGTACTACACCACCCAACCCGACCCCGAGAACGTCGCGCAGCAGGTGGTGTTCGGTACGTCCGGGCATCGCGGCTCGAGCCTGGACGCGGCGTTCAACGAGGCGCACATTCTGGCCACCACGCAGGCCATCGTCGAGTACCGGGCCGCCCAGGGCACCACGGGACCGCTGTTCATCGGCCGTGACACGCACGCGCTCTCGGAGCCGGCGTGGGAATCGGCGCTGGAGGTGCTCGCCGCCAACGACGTGGTGGTGATGATCGATGCCGCCGACCGCTTCACCCCCACACCGGCGGTCAGCCACGCCATCCTCACCTACAACCGCGGCCGCCGGGACGGCCTGGCTGACGGCATCGTCGTCACGCCCTCACACAACCCGCCGCGCGACGGCGGGTTCAAGTACAACCCACCCAACGGCGGCCCGGCCGACACCGACGCCACCGGGGCCATCGCCAAACGTGCCAACGAACTGCTGAAAGGCAAGCTCGATGGGGTTCGGCAGATCCCCTTGGTGCAGGCGATGAGCCGCGTCGAACGGCACGACTACCTCAACGCGTACGTCGAGGACCTGCCGAACGTCGTCGACCTGCACGCCATCAGCGCCGAGCGCATCCGCATCGGCGCCGACCCGTTGGGCGGGGCCAGCGTCGACTACTGGGGGGCGATCGCCGAGCGCTACAACCTCGACCTCACCGTGGTGCCCCCCTACGTCGACCCGACCTGGTCGTTCATGACGTTGGACACCGACGGCAAGATCCGGATGGACTGCAGCTCACCCAACGCGATGGCTGGGCTGGTTCGAAAAGTCACCGACAACCCCGACACCTACCAGATCGCGACCGGCAACGACGCCGACTCCGACCGGCACGGCATCGTCACCCCCGACGGCGGGCTGATGAACCCCAACCACTATCTGGCCGTGGCCATCGACTACCTGTACACCCATCGGCCGAACTGGCCGGGCAGCACGGCGGTCGGCAAGACCGCGGTGAGCAGTTCGATCATCGACCGGGTGGTGGCCGGGCTGGACCGCGCGCTGGTGGAGGTGCCGGTCGGCTTCAAATGGTTTGTCGACGGGCTGATCAGCGGCGGCATCGGATTCGGGGGTGAAGAGAGCGCCGGCGCCTCGTTCCTGCGCACCGACGGGTCGACGTGGACCACCGACAAGGACGGCATCATCCTGGCGCTACTGGCCTCCGAGATCCTGGCGGTCACCGGCAAGACGCCGTCGCAGCGCTACGGTGAGCTGGCCGAGCGCTACGGTGCGCCGACCTATGCGCGCATCGACGCGCCCGCCGACCGCGAGCAGAAAGCGCGGCTGGCCAAGCTGTCACCAGAGCAGGTCAGTGCCACCGAACTGGCCGGTGAACCGATCACCGCCAAGCTGACCGCGGCACCCGGCAACGGCGCAGCACTCGGCGGGCTGAAGGTGACGACCGAGAACGCCTGGTTCGCCGCCCGGCCGTCGGGCACCGAGGACGTCTACAAGATCTACGCCGAGTCTTTCCTCGGACACGAGCATCTGGCGGAGGTGCAGGAGGCCGCCAAGAAGGTGGTCAATACAGTCATCGGGTGACCGTCAAGACCACGCAGAGCCTGCCGCGCGAGGTCTGGCTGTTGGTTTGCGCGAACGTGGTGGTCGCGCTCGGCTACGGCGTCGTGGCGCCCGTACTGCCGAACTATGCCCGGCATTTCGGGGTCAGTATCGCCGCAGCCACCTTCGTGATCACCGCGTTTGCCGCGATGCGCCTGGTGGGTGCGCCCCCGGCCGGGTTCTTGGTGCAACGGCTGGGGGAGCGACGGGTCTACATCAGTGGACTACTGATCGTCGCGTTGTCCACCGGAGCGTGCGCGTTCGCCCAGACCTACGCGCAGTTGCTGCTGTTCCGTTCCCTCGGCGGGCTTGGTTCAGCGATGTTCACGGTGTCCTCGCTGGGCCTGATGATCCGGATCTCGCCGCCGGATGCCCGCGGCCGGGTTGCCGGGCTGTTCGCCTCCGGGTTCCTGGTCGGCTCGGTCGGTGGCCCGGTGCTGGGCAGCCTGACGGCAGGGTTCGGACTCTCCGCGCCGTTCTTGATCTACGGCGCGGCGCTGCTGGTGGCCGCCGCGGTGGTGTTCCTCAGCCTGCGCCATTCCGAGTTGGCCGTCCCCTCGGTTGAGGACGTCCCCACGGTCTCGATGCGAAAAGTGCTGCGCCACCCCGCTTATCGCGCGGCGCTGTTCTCCAACTTCGCTTCCGGCTGGTCCTCGGTGGGACTGCGCATCGCGTTGGTGCCGCTGTTCGTGGTGGATGCGCTCGGCCGCAGCGCGGGTACCGCGGGCCTGGCGCTGGCCACCTTCGCGATCGGCAACGTCTCGGCCGTGGTGCCCAGTGGCTACCTGTCCGATCGGGTCGGACGCCGAATGCTGGTGATCGTGGGGCTGACGGCGTCGGCGGCGGCGACAGTAGCGGTCGGATTCAGTAGCTCGCTGCCGCTGTTCTTGGTGTGTGCCTACGTGACCGGCGCAGCCACCGGCATGTTCGTCTCACCGCAGCAGGCCGCGGTGGCCGACGTCGTCGGTAACAAGGCGCGCGGCGGAACCGCGGTGGCGACCTTCCAGATGATGTCCGACCTGGGTGCGATCGTCGGTTCGTTCGCGGTCGGCCAGATCGCCCTGCACCTCAGTTTCGCGGTGGCGTTTGTCAGCACCGGCGCGATCCTGCTCCTCGCGGCGGTCGGCTGGCTCTTCGCCCCGGAGACCCGGCCGACGGCTTCACACGAGCACACGCCGGCCCGCCCGTTGGGGCCGGACTCGGCGGATGAGCTGCCTTGACCAGCGATTTTGAGACAGGGGTAGCGGTGGTGTAACTTCGTGGGGCACGACAAACGGGGCTATGGCGCAGTTGGTAGCGCACCACACTGGCAGTGTGGGGGTCAGGGGTTCGAATCCCCTTAGCTCCACGTTTGAAAAACCCGCTCTGACTTCGGTCGGGGCGGGTTTTTTGGGTTGGCAACCCCTTCATCGGCCTTCGCGGCTCCCATTTTGCCGGGTTGCCGCGCCAGCGTGAGAGTAGGATTCAGTCCTACTACTCGCGGAGGTGGTCATGCGGACAACGCGGCAACTCAGTATCACGCTCCCGAACGATATGGCGGATGCGTTGCGCCAGCGCGTGAACTCCGGGGAGTACGCCAGCGAAAGTGAAGTCATACGCGAAGGATTGCGCGCGTTGTTCGCGCGTGACCATGCAGTGGAAGCCTGGCTTCGTGATGAGGTCGCGGCGGCGTATGACGCGGTAGCCGCTGATGAGTCACGCGTTGTCAGTGCCGACAGGGTGTGCGCACGATTGGCCGCCGAGCAGGCCGGAGGCGTGTGACTCTCACTGTTGTCTTCACGCCAGAGGCGGAAGAACAACTGGTTGAGCTATATCGGTACATCGCCAGTGCTGGATCGGCGGACGTCGCGGTGCGTTATAGCCAGGACATCGTGGCGTTCTGCGAAGAACTGGCGGCGTTTCGCATCGGGGCCGAGCGCGCGACGACGTAAGGCCAGGACTACGCACAATTGGCTTCAGGCGACGCATCGTCATTGCCTTCGCTGTGTTGGGCGAGAAGCTGATAGTCGTCGGCGTCTTCTACGGCGGGCGCGACCACGAGGCGATCATGAGTGGGCCGAAGCCCCATTCCAGGTAGCAAATTCGCCAAGGCCTCACTCCAAGTCGGAGAGAAACGTTCGCGCAGTTTCGAGTTCGTCTTCGACAGCGGCAACTTTGGTGGCCTGCTGTGAGCCGGCCTCCTCGATCACCTCGTCGACGGGCGTGGAGAGATCCTCGTGCAGCTCCTTGGCCGCGCGCGAGACGACAGCAGCAGCGACCACGACGTTGCGCGCAAGGTAGGTGGTGCCCTGCTTGAGTGCGGAGTGCCATTCACCGTCGGCGATATCGAAACCGCTTGTGCACCGGATTTTTCGGGCTCGAAGTCGGCGACGCCACGCATCGCAGACCGACGAGCGGTACGCTGTCGACGTACCCGCAAGGCTGCTGCAAAAGCTGGACCTGTCAGGGGGATTCGTGTTCACCAACACTGATGGGGGCCGGTGCGTTATCAGTGGTTCTGGCGTGACGTGTGGGGAAATTCGCTGTCGCGCAAGCCGAATTGGCGCGGAAGCCCACCGCGCACGATCTGCACCACACCTATGCCTAGTGGCAGTTGGTTGACGGGAGGCACGCCGATCACGATCGTGTCGCGGCAGCTCGGGCACGAGTCCATTCAGCTCACCGTCGACTTCTACACGGATGTAAGCCGAACCAGCTCCCGTCAGCTTTCGCCCGGCTTGGCGTACCGCAATTCGTCGGGAAGTTGCGCGAAATATTCGGGCGTGTACTCGTCGTACGACAGAACCAGGGTTGATGTTGGCGTGTGGATATCAACGTATTGATGGCCGGGGTGGTCAGCGGGTGTCGCTAGGTCATCAAGAATTTCAACCGCAGTTGCCCGATCTAGGAGCCACCCGATGCGGCCTTCAACCTGTTCTATATCGGCTGCACCGGACTGAATCCGGAACTCGTGGATGACTCCGTCGTGTTCTAGCCGCGACCATCCATGCTGCACCGCATCGTTCAACGTGGCATGGATGACCGCCGCACCTGCGGTATCCATTGCCAGCATGACAACGTCGTCACCCAGCATGAATTCAGGAAGAAACTGGACATGAATAAAGCTCATCAGTCTCTCCTTCCCTACGTTGTTGTGGTTGGGTACAGCGATTTTCGTACATCGGAATGTGCATCAGAAATCGTCGTCAAGTTCTCCGCCCAATACTGGGAGCTCATTGTCGCTGTCGGGCGGTGGTACGAGCTGCGGGCCAAATATGCCGGGTGCACCGCCGATCATGGGTCCGCGCGGCATTCGCGGAACCTCGGCGGGAGCTTTCGGTGCTGGCGCTTCGGCGGGAGCCTTGGGGGATGCTTCAACGGGCACCTTAGGAGCCGACGGCTCGACGGGCGTTGCTTTGGGCGCCACGTTGGGCGTGTGTGCCGGAAGGTTGTTGATTTCGACGTTGACCCTACGTGCCCGTGGATTGTCGTGTGGGTTGTAGTCCCAGTGCGGGTTGTGGAACTTGTCGCCCGGGAAGTACCGCCACTCGCCACCCTTCGCGTCCCAAAGGCTCTTGCCATTGACTTTCTGCTCGCTTGGTCGGCTCGCCGGCCCAACGTTCAACGGGCCTTCAACCGGGGGTCTGAGGCCTGGTGGTGGCAGCCCGCGTTCCGATGGGCCCTGTATGGGCGGAGGAGGTGGTGCAGGCGGAGGGATTTCCGGGTTCCGCTTCCACGGTTCCCATCCGGCGGCATGAATGGTTGTGTCGTGACCGTCGCCGACGAACGCGATGCCGTCGAGCTCGATCGCTTTCGCTTCCAGTCGCTGACCGGCGAGCGCATCGGCTGCCACCAGACGTTCAGCGTTCCAGCGGATATCCTTCGACCGACCACCGCGATATCCGAGGTCGCCCGATCCAGGGCGGCGTCCTTACCGTCGCCAGTCCATTCGGTTCCGCCCGGCGCGTTCACGTCTTGACGGGATAGCTCGAACACGCTCTGGAATTTGGCGGCTGTCGAGCGCAGCCATGCCGCGGTATCGGTGAGGTGCTCGGTTTGCCAGTTCTCAATTTGCTTCCGCGTAGGCAACGTGGCAGAACTAAGCGCAGAGGACCGGCTCATACCGTTCTCGTGATGTCATGGGCTGCGCCGTCGTCGGTGAGGATATATACGGCGCTGGCGGTACTCATGGCACTGCCGTTCTGGGCGAGGCGGGCGCTTTGTGCGGCGCGCACGCTGGCCACGGCTGCGCGTATGGCCACAACTCCAACGTGGCTCGGCTGGTCTCCGGAGATCGTGCCCGGTCCGGAGGCGTCCAGTAGTGCGGCGGCTTCTGCACTGTCGGCCGCCGCAGCATTCAGGCCTTGACCGTCAACTGAAAGACGCTGGGTCATTCGTCATCCCTCTCAGGAATGTTCGGAGACTACCACCCGTGAGTTAGCTGAGTAGAAGATGTACAGCAGGTCATCAAGCAGATGAGGTGAGCCGTCGTAGCGGTCCAGTTGTTGTGTGACTCTGTTGCCCAGGTGTTTGGGTAGGAATAATCAGCAACGACATGGCATCGAACAATCGCCGGCGACATACGCCGGACCAGATCATCCGCAACTGGCCGAGGACAACAAGCTCCTGGTGACCGGCCGGCAACCGCTGCCGCTGAGCAGATGCCCAGCAATTCGGTGACGTAGCCGTCATCCTCCGGTAGCTTGCCCTGCATGCCCTTGGAGCTGGCCTCGTTCTTCCGGACGACTCTGCCGCTCGACCTCAGTGGGCTCGAAACCCTCGATGATGGCCGCTACCACTCCCTTTGGCTGCCCGATCACCTGGTGAGTTTCTGGCCGGACTCGATCTGGACGACCGAGTTCACCGACCTCGCGGCGTTGTCGCCGTCACCGCACCGCTACTTGGACGCCCTCGCCCTCGCCGGTGCCATCGCCGCTGGCACCACCCGCACCCGAATTGCCACGAGCGTTCTCGACACCGTTCGCCGCCACCCGGTGATGCTGGCCCAGTCAGCACTGACCCTGAGCCACCTGTCGGGTGGCCGGTTCATCTTGGGGCTCGGTGCGGGCGAGCGCGAGAACCTGGCGCCGTACGGCTTCGACCACCGGTGCGCGGTGAGCCGGTTCGCCGAGGCACTCCGGCTGATCCGGCTGCTGTGGAACACCGACGGACCGGTCGACTTCGCCGGGCAGTACTTCACGCTTGAGCACGCCCGGCTGGACGCGGAGTCGCACCACACCGGCCCTCCACCGATCTGGATCGGAGCCAACGGCCCCCGCATGCTGCGACTGGTCGGTGAACTCGGCGACGGCTGGTGGCCCACGGGCAGCGCCGGGCCGGAGATCTATGCCGGCCAACTCGCGCGGATCAGGGAGGCGGCCGAACAGGCCGGGCGCGACCCGCAGGCGATCACGCCAGCGAAGATGGTGGTCTGCCTCATCGGCGAGCCCGACGAACTGACCGAGATTGTGCAACGCCCGCTGGTGAAGTCGCTGGTGCTGCAACTGACGTCCGACGCCCTGGCAACCACGGGTCACCGTCATCCGATGGGGGAGTACTGGCGCGGCATCCAGGACATCGACCCGCGCGTGCTGACCCGCGAGCGGTTGCTGCGGCTGTTCGACGAGGTCGACCCGGCGGCGATCCTGTCTGTCGTTCCGCATGGCACGCCGAAGCAGGTCGCCGCGCAGATCGCCGAATTCGGCGAGGCGGGTGCCCAAGTCGTCTCGGTGCTCGACTACAGCGGAATGGCCGGACAGGCCTACGCCGCCGAGTCGGCACGCAAAACTCGCGAGGTCGAAGACGCATTACTGCAGCTCACAGGAAGCACACCATGACAACCTTGGACACCGACGTCCTCATCGCCGCCGCGCAGGAAGCCACGGGGCTCACCGACTTCGGCGACGACACCCTGCCCGCCCGCGTGGCACTGGTCATCGACCGGATGAACAATGCCGAACTCGACGAAACCGGTTTGTGCGCAGCCGCATTGACAATCGACGGACTGTTGACGAGCCGACTGCGATTCATCGCAGACCACGCGCGCCTGCCGCTGGATGCAGAACCGATCACGGCGCCACTGTTCGCCACCGGCGAACCGCGGTCGGGCACGACGCTGCTGCACGCGCTGCTCGCCGAGGACGAGGCCTCGCGCTCACTGCGGTTCTGGGAGGTGATGTACCCGTCGCCGCCACCTGGCCAGGCCGACGTCGGCGACCCGCGCCGGGCGCAGGCCGATGCCGACTGGCGCGAAATCCTCGACCGGATACCGCCGTGGATCGTCAGCCACCCCTACAACGATCTGCTCGGTGCCGGGCTGCCGGAGTGCGAGCGCACCTGGGCGTTCGACTTCCGTGCGACGAACCCGAGCGCCTGGTGGCGGGTCCCGCTCACGATCCAGAACTTCGACCAAGACCATCGCGCGCAATACGCGCTGCACCGCATGACGCTGCAACACATCCAACACTCGCGCCCGCCGAAACGCTGGGTGCTCAAGGGGTTTCACGGCCGACGCCTGCGCGCGCTGTTCGACACCTACCCCGACGCCCGAATCGTCTGGGTACATCGTGACCCGGTGCAGGTGCTCGCCTCCCAGATCGTGGCCTTCGGGCAGATCAACGAGAGCCTTGCCGGGGCGCTGGATTGGACGCAGTACGCCAAGGACACCATCGAGGGGTCGCGGGCCAACTTCCACGCCTACCTCACCGACCCGCTGGTGGACGACCCGCGTATCCACCACGTCCGCTACCGCGACTTCGTTGCCGACCCGGTCGCCGTGATCGGCGGCTTCTACGACTTCGCCGGACTTCCGTTGACTGCCGCCGCCGAAAAGGCGATGCGCGACTACCTCGTCACCAACCGCAGCGACCGGTACGGCAAGTTCACCTACTCCACCGACGTCCTACCGGTCCCCGTGCAGCAGCTGCACGACGAATTCGCCGGCTACCGTGAGCGGTTCGGCATCGACATCGAGACGAGGCGCTGATGGCCTTCGGCGACACCGACGACGACGCGGCACTGCGCGCGGCGTGGCACGACTTCTGTGACCGGCTCAAGGCCGCCGGGGATCTCGCCTTCAAGGACACCTCGCCCGCGCATCCCCTGCAGCGCGCTGACGCCTTCCGCTATCTCACCCAGAACCTCGGGCAGGCTTATGATCTCGCGCTGGAGACCAAAAACGCCCGCTATCCGATGATCCATCCCTTCTGCGGGCCGAGCCGCAAGCTCGGCGGCGACAACGCCGACTTCGTCTATCTGCAGGCGTGGATCGACGGCGCGTCGACGTATCGCATCGAAGGTGATCGGGGTACCGCGCGGTTCATCAACTTCACCGTGCAGGGGCCGCGTCCGGAGAAGGACGTCTACTACGGAGCCGATCACCCCAACCTGCACGAGCCTTTCGGCGATACCCCCGAGGCGAACATCACCGGCGACGAACTGGTCACGGAACCCGACGGCAGCTTCGTCCTCTATGTCGGAGGGCAGCGGCGAGAACAGAATTGGCTGCCCACCACAGCGGGTTCGCGCAAGCTGTTCATGCGGCAGGGGTTCGACTCCTGGGCGGAGCGCTCGGCGCAATTCAGCATCGAGCGCATCGACATGGACGCGCCACGTCCCGTCCCGACACCGCGGGACCTCATCACGTCCATGCAGTGGGCCGGTGACTTCCTCACCGGGGCGATGACGGACTGGCCCGACCGCGAACTGCAGATCGGCTCGCTGTTCGGCGAGCCCGAGCCCAACGTGTTCCCCGGTGCGCGCTTCGCCGGCACGGCGGAGCAACGCGACGCGCGCCGCGGCCGGCTCATCGTCACCACGCCGTGGCGTCTGGGACCTGACGAGGCGCTGCTCTTCGAGTTCGCCGACGGCGACGAGTTCTGGATGCTGACCAACATGGGCGCGTTCTGGAACAGCATGGACTACCTGTACCGGCCGGTGAGCTACACGCCGAGCCGATCGGCGATCGACGCCGACGGCCGCGTGCGAATGGTTCTGGCGCACGACGATCCCGGTGTGCACAACTGGATTGACACCCAACGGTTCAGCGAGGGTTACCTGATGATGCGGGTCATCGGGAGCCGGCAGGTGCCCGAGGTCGACACCACGGTCGTCCCGTTGGCCGAGCTGGACACCGTGCTGCCGGCCGACACCCGTCGCGTCACCGACGACGAACGCGCCGCGCAACTGCACGTCCGCTTCGACGCCATTCGACGCAGGTACAGGATCTGACATGGACCCCAGACTCGAGACGCTCGCCGTATCGGCCTTCGACAACGTCTACCACATCGGCCATCTCGTCCCGGATCTGTTGGGCGCCATGGACGCTCTTGGGAGTGCCCTGCAAATCAACTGGGCACCACCGTTCGAGATGCGTAGCGGCTTCGCCCGTCCGGACGGGTCCGCGGACGACCAGACCGTGCGCATCGCGTTCTCCGCGTCCGGTCCGCCGTACCTGGAGCTGATCGAGGTCGTCGCGGATGCCGACTCGATCTTCGCCGAGCCGAAGCTCGGCGGTGTGCACCACCTCGGCTACTACGCACAGCGCTGGCGCGACGATGTCGCACGACTGCAGGGTGACGGGTGGGAGCTGGAGCGCACCGGTGCCGGCGTGGCGTTCCTGCGCGATCCGCGCAGCGGGCTGCGCGTGGAAGTGGTGAGCTTCAAGGGCCGCGACTTTCTGACCCAGATCCTCAGCGGTGAGATGGCAACGCAATATCCGCTGACCGAGCGCCCGTGACCGCGGTCGCGCACACGTCGTACGGGGCGCTTCGCGGTGACGCCAGTGGAGACCTCGTCGTCTTCCGCGGGGTGCCGTATGCGGCGCCGCCGACGGGCGAGTACCGCTGGCGCCCACCGCAACCCGTATCGACCTGGGCGGGCGTGCGCGACGCGACCGCATTCGGGCCGATTGCCCCGCAGGACATCTCGCCCGAGCGGCTGGCCAAACGCGATCTCACCATGAGCGAGGACTGCCTCACGCTCAACATCTGGACACCGGCGGTCGACGACAACCGCCGTGCCGTGCTGGTCTTCCTGCACGGCGGCGGGCAGGCGCTGGGACACGGATCCGCACCGCTGCTGGACGGATCGCGACTGGCCCGGCGTGGCGACATCGTGGTGGTGACGGTGAACTTCCGGCTCGGCATACTGGGTTCGCTCTACGCGCCGGATTGGCACGGGCCGGGATCCACCAATCTGACACTGCGCGACCAGCGACACGCGCTGCAATGGGTACGCGATGAGATCGCCGCGTTCGGCGGCGATCCGGGCGCCGTCACGGTGGCGGGGCAGTCCTCCGGTGCGATCTCGATATCGGCCTTGCTCGCCGCGGGCTGCGATCTCTTCGATCGGGCGATCCTGCAGAGCGGTGGCCTGGAGCGCGTCCGCTCGACCGCGGCCGCCGCGGCCGTGGCCGAGCAGCTCGGCGCGCTCAGGTGCGGCGTCGAACCGAGTGTCGCGGAAATCCTTGTCGCGCAACGATCGATCGACACCGGATTCGTACCGCCGCAGGGCCCGTTCCATCCCTGCATCGACGGCGATGTCATTTCCGAGCATCCGTTGGTGGCTACGCGCAGCCGCGATACGCCGGCGATTCCTATCCTCGCCGGGACGACGCGCGACGAGTGGCGGATCTTCGATGCGGCACTGGACGAGGGTGTCTTCACCGAGCAGTACGTGCGCGACAGGGCTCAGGCGCTCGCCGGGGACGGACACGACCCCGGCGCGGTGGTGGCGACGTACCGCGTCGACAAGCACACGCTTCGCGATGCCGCCAGCGCGATGGTCACCGACTACCACTTCACCGCGCCGACCGAGCAGTTCGCCCGAGCCCGCGCCGAGCGCGGCAGCACGGTGTTTCGTTACGAATTGCAGTGGCCTTCTCCGCGGGCCGGCCTGGGGGCATGCCACGATTCGTGCCTGCCCTTGGTCTTCGGCACCCTGGACGCCGCGCCTGCGCTCGCCGGCGCTGACGAGGCGGCACGCCAGATGTCGGATGCGGTTCAGCGGCTGTGGCTGGACTTCATTCGTGGGGGAGAGCCTTGGGAACCTTACGACGGTGTCAGCGGGGCCACGATGTTGCTGGGCTCGGAGGCCCGAATCGTCCGCCGGCACCGCGCGGAGCAACTCGCGATCTGGGAGAACCGCTATCCCGCCTACGGGTAGGCGGCTTGACCGGACGCTCCGGACCTCGCGTCACTCCAAGTCGGACAACACCTTTCGTGCGGCTTCGAGCTCCGCTTCCAGCGCGGCGACTTTGGCGGCCTGCTGGGAGCGTGCTTCTTCGATCACTTCGTCGATGGGCGTGGAGAGGTCCTCGTGTAGTTCTTTTGCAGCGCGGGAGACCGCCGCGGCCGCCACGGCGACATCGCGGGCCAGGTAGGTCGATCCTTGCTTGAGCTCGGCATGCCATTCGCCGTCAGCCGTGCCCGTGACGGTCAAGGTCAGCTCGATGGTCTTGGACTTCTTACCCGCGGCCTTCTTGGCCGGTGCCTTCCTGGGCTTCTCCTCGACGGGAGTTCCAGCGGCGGATGCCGTGTCCTCGGCCGGCGCAACGACGTCGGCGGGAGTGTCAGAGTCGGTGGTCATCGTTTCCGGGGCCTGAGCGTCTACAGTCATCGTCACGGCGGACTCCTTCACAACATCGCTTGCGCTGGGCTGGCTGGCGGTCAGAGACATTAGAACACACGTTCGACGCGTGTGGTCAAGTCGACGTGCCCTCGACGCTCATTTCGGATGGCCGGTCTTGTCGATACGGGTGCCGATGACAGTGGTGTCCAAGTGCCGCAGTAGATCTAGCGGATCATCGAAAACTACCTGCGCACCGGCCTTTTCGAGTTCGGAATCGGCTACGCCGCCACACCGCAGCCCGATGAACGGCACACCGACGCGGGTGGCGGCCTCCCCGTCCCACACGGCATCACCGATGAAGGCGGCGCGATCGGCTGAGACGCCGGCTCGATCGAGAGCCACCTGAACGATGCCCGGGTCGGGTTTGGCCATGTCGACATCCTTCGAAGAGGTCGCGGCGGTGATGGCATCGTCGCTGTCGAGAATTTTTCGGGTGATGGCGAGTTCGTCTTCCGGCGCCGAACTGGCGAGCACCACCGTCACCCCGTTGTCGGCGAGATGGTGCAGCAGTTCGCGCGCACCGGGAAGGCGGACGATCAGCTCGGCGGACTCTTTGTAGAGACTGCTGTGGCGGTCCTTGAGGCGCTCCTGCACAGCGTCGTCGGCGTCGCCGGACAGTTGCGCCACCAGGTGACTGCCGTCCATGCCGATGCTGCGGTGTATCTGCCAGGCCGCGACATCGATCTTTTCCTCCCGGAAAGCCTGCACCCAGGTGTGCACATGCAGATAGTTCGAGTCCACCAGGGTTCCGTCGACGTCGAACAGGACGGCAAAAGGATCGGCCTCAGGCATTGGCATGCCGGCGGGATACCCGTCGCCCCGCTGGTCAAACGGTCACCCGTGGTAGCGGGCCAACTGCTCGGTGAGTTCATGGGCGTAGGCCAATTGCCGGGACAGTTTGGCGCAGGCTTCCGCGGCGCGCGTGTGGCATTCGGCCACATAGGCGGTGGCCGCCTCACGCTCAGCGGTGGCCGCATCAGGCGAGTTGAGGGTGTCAAGGGCATCGAGTAGATGACGCATCTCGTCGAGACTGAAGCTTAACGGTTTCATCCGCCGGATCGCGAGCAGCCGGTTGACGTCGTCGGCGGTGTAGAGGCGGAAGCCGCCCGCGGACCGCGCCGAGGGCGCCACCAGACCGACTTCGTCGTAGTGTCGAATTGTCTTGATGGACAGTTCAGTTTGCGCGGCGACCTCGCCGATCTGTAGGTGCTCTTGAGCGTTCAACGATGCCCCCGTGTGACGGTTCAGTGTGCCGCGGTGAGTTGGCCGCTGAGGCGGGCGTGCCGCGCGGCGCTGTTGTCGTTCATCCCGACAATGGTGACGGTCTTGCCCTTGGCGGCGTATTTGGTGGTGATGGCGTCCAGGGTGGCGACGGTGGAGGCGTCCCAGATATGGGCCTGGCTCATGTCGATCACGATGTTGGCGGGGTCGCCGACGTAATCGAATTGGTAGACAAGGTCATTGCTGGAGGCGAAGAACAGCTCGCCCCGGACCGCGTAGACCCGGGTGTCCTGGTCGGGGTGGGCGATGTCGACGACGTCGGTGAAGTGGGCAACGCGTCGGGCGAACAGCACCATGGCCGTCACGGTGCCGACCGCGACGCCGTAGGCCAGGTTGCTCGTCGCCACGGTGACGGCGACGGTCACGAGCATCACGGCCGTTTCGCTCTTGGGCATGCGCCGCAACGTCTTCGGGTTGATCGAGTGCCAGTCCAGGGTGCCGACGGAGACCATGATCATCACCGCGACCAGGGCAGCCATTGGAATGAGGGCGACGATATCGCCGAGCCCGACCACCAGGCCGAGCAGGAAGGTGCCGGCCAAGAAGGTGGAGATGCGGGTGCGGGCACCGCACACCTTCACGTTGATCATCGTCTGCCCGATCATCGCGCAGCCGCCCATTCCGCCGAAGAACCCGGTGACGACATTCGCCACGCCCTGCCCCAGCGCCTCGCGGGACTTGTCGGAGTGCGTGTCGGTGATGTCGTCGACGAGCTTGGCCGTCATCAGCGACTCCAGCAGGCCCACCACGGCCATCGCCAGCGCGTAGGGTGCGATGACCCCGAGCGTCTGCAGGGTGAACGGCACGTTGGGGATCAGCAGGGTCGGCAGACTGGACGGGAGTTGACCTTCGTCGCCCACGTTGGGAATCGACCAGCCGAATCCGACCGTCGCGGCGGTGAGCACCACGATGGCCACCAGTGGAGCGGGGATGGCGGTGGTCAGTTTCGGCAGCGCCACGATGACGACGATGGCGACCGCGACCATCGGGTACACCAACCACGGCACCCCGAGCAGGTGTGGCAGCTGGGACAAGAAGATCAGGATGGCCAGCGCGTTGACGAAGCCGACCATCACACTGCGCGGCACGAACCGCATCAGTTTGGCGACGCCCAGACCGCCGAGGACCAACTGCAGGATGCCGGCCAGGATGACGGTGGCGATCAGGTAGTCCAGGCCGTGACTGCGGACCAGCGGGGCCACCACGAGGGCGACCGCCCCGGTCGCGGCCGAGATCATCGCCGGTCGGCCGCCGACGACGGCGATGGTCGCCGCCATCGTGAATGCCGCGAACAGGCCGACGCGGGGATCCACTCCGGCGATGATCGAGAACGAGATCGCCTCGGGGATCAAGGCCAACGCCACCACCAGCCCGGCCAAAACCTCGGTACGCAGTCGCCGCGGCGAGCGCAGGGTGGCCAGCACCGACTGCTGTTCGCGCGGCGTCAGAGCCTCAGACGATTGTTTCAACACAGCTCCGTTCCAGCGCCCAGCTCGGCGCGGCAAAGATGAGATAAGAGGGCCTCCACGCCACATTGCGTGAAAAGCATTGCCAGAACTGGCAATATCGACTATGGACACGAACTCTACCCTCGGGGGAGGGTTGTCTTCCAAATTGGGAAGCGTGGTTGTGCTCGATGCCACAGCCGACGCGGCTCGACCCGAGCGGGTGGTATTCAGTCGGCGAGACCGTATTCGTCGAACCAGTAGGCGAGCTTGCCGCGGCGGCTCACCGCGCGTAGCCGGGCCTCGGCGGCGGTGCGCATCTTGCTGGTCGTGACGATGAGCAGTTCGTCACCGACGGCGATGCGGGTGTCTGGCAGCGGCACGAACGTACGGCCGTTGCGGATGATCAGTGTGATGACGGCCGGGTCGGGCAGCCGCAACTCCAAGATCGTCACGTTGTGCAGCCGGGAGTGTGGTTGGACGGTCATGGTGAGAAGTTCGGCGTCGAGCACGTCCAGCGGAGCCGCCTCGACCTGGATCTCGCGGGTGACGTCGCGGGTGATCAGTCCCAGGGCATTGGCCACGAAGCGGATGCTGGGCGCCTGCACCAAAGTGAAGATCACCACGAGTACGAACACCACGTTGAGCAGCCGGTAGCTGTCGGGCACCCCCGCCACGATCGGAAACGTGGCCAGCACGATCGGCACCGCACCACGCAGCCCGGCCCAGGACAGAAAGAGTTGTTCGCGGATCGGGATGCGGAAACCGACCAGGGACGCGATCACCGATACCGGCCGGGCGATGAGCAGCAGCACCAGCCCGACAACGATCGCCGGGATGATGTCCCCGGCTAGATCGTGCGGGTTCACCAGCAATCCGAGGAGCACGAACAGCCCGATCTGGGCCAGCCAGCCGACGCCCTCGGCGAACGAGCGGGTGGCCGATTTGTGCGGCAGCCCTGAGTTGGCGAGTACGACCGCGGACAGGTAGGCGGCGATGAAACCGCTGGCATGGGCGCTGCCGGCGGCGGCGAATGCGATGAACCCCAGCCCAAAGGTGGCGATGGGATACAGCCCCGAGGCCGGTAGTGCGATGCGACGCAGCGCGAAGGCGCCGGCGAACCCGACCGCCAGGCCCAGCAGAGAGCCGGTGACCAGCTCATAGGCGAGGTCGGTGATGGCGCCCTCGGGATGGAACACGAACGGCACCACGCTGAACGTCAACACGAGGATCACGGCCGGCGCGTCGTTGAAGCCGGATTCGGCTTCCAGCAGACCGGCCAGACGTCGGGGCAGTGGCAAAATCCGAAGCACGGAGAACACGGCGGCCGCATCGGTGGAGGAGACGATGGCGCCGAGCAACAGTGCGAGCTGCCAGTTCATGTCCAGCAACAGGTGCGCCCCGACCGCGGTGATCGCGGTGCTGATCACCACACCCAGGGTGGCCACCACGCCCGCCGGTGCCAGTACGCCGCGGATATCGGAGAACCGGGTGGTCAGACCGCCTTCGACGAGCACGATCGCCAGGGCGGTGGTGCAGACATTGCGGGCCAGTTCGACGTTGTTGAAATCCAGCCCGATTCCGTCGACGCCCAGCACCATGCCGACCGCCAGGAAGAACAGCAGGCTGGGAAAGCCGATCTTGGTGGCCACCCGCGTGCCGATGATGCTGGCCAGCAGTACGACGCCGCCGGTGAGCAAGGTGAGGTAGAGCTGGTTCAGACTCATCGGAAGTTAGTTAATCACCGACGATGGGCCGCAAGTGGGGCGTGCGGATAGGCGAAGATGGCGGAGTGGAGGGACGCAAGATGCGAGTCGTGGTCGCCGGGGCGGGCAACGTGGGCCGCTCCGTGGCGCGCGAGCTGCTCGACAACGGCCACAAGGTGCTGCTGATCGAGCAGCTCGATCGGCGCTACGAACCACAGACCGTGCCCGATGCCGACTGGTTGCTGGCCGACGCCTGCGAGCTCTCCGCCATGGAGGAGGCCGGGATCGAGACCGCCGATGTGCTGATCGCGGCCACCGGCGACGACAAGTCGAATCTCGTGGTCGGTTTGCTGGCCAAGTCGGAGTTCGGGGTGCCGCGCGTGGTGGCACGCATCAACGACATCCGCAACCAATGGCTGTTCGGTCAGGACTGGGGTATCGATGTGGCGGTGTCGACCCCGGGCGCCCTGGTGGCCGGAATCGAGGGTGCCATCGACGTCGGGCACCTGGTGCGGTTGATGACGCTGCGCGGTGGTCGGGTCGAGCTGACCAAACTCACACTGCCCCAGGACAATCCGGTGGTCGGGCAGCGGGTGGATCGATTGGAACTTCCGGCCGACACGGCGTTGGTGACCGTCGTCCGGGGAAACAAGGTCAGATTGCCCAAGCCCGATGATGTGTTGGAGGCCGGGGACGAGCTGCTGTTCACCGCCAACCGCACGTCGGAACATTCCTTGCTGGCCGCGATTCATGGAGGTGAGTTTCTGCGTGAGGTGGTTTCGGAAGAGCCCTGAGCACGGGCGCGAGGACGCCGTAGACGACGAGGCGCTGGAACGCCGGCTGGTGATCCGGGTCAATTCGAATGCCAAGATGACGCGCGGCAAGGCCGCCGCGCACGCGGTGCACGCGGCGCTCAAGCTCTACGGCATCGACTATGACCATCCGGTCATCGTGATCGGCGGCAAGCCCGACGAGATCCTGGCGCAGACGGTGCATGTGCGTGACGCCGGCCGTACCGAGTTGGAGCCGGGCACCCTGACCGCCGGTGCGAGTTGGGAATACAAGCACCGGGAGGAACCCGCCGACGCCGAGTAGCTATCCCGTTGCGGCGGGGCGTTCTGCAACCGGCTGAGGCAAGCTCAGGCCGAGATGCTCGCGCAGCGTGGTCCCTTCGTAGTCGGTGCGGAACACACCGCGCTCCTGCAACAGCGGCACGACGCGGTCCACGAACGGGTCGAGCCCGCCCGGGGTGACGTGGGGGACCAGGATGAAGCCGTCGCTGGCATCGGATTGCACCAGGTGGTTGATGGATTCGGCGATCGTTGCAGCCGAGCCGACGAAGTTCTGCCGTCCGGTGACCTCGATGATGAGTTCGCGGGTGGTCAGGTTCTCGGCTTCGGCCTTGGCGCGCCACTCGTTGGCGACCGCGATCGGATCGCGGTGGATGCGCACACTGGCGCGGCCCTTGGCGATGGTGTTCTCACCGACCAACGGGTCGACGGTGGGTAGTGGCCCGTCGGGGTCATGATCGGACAGGTCGCGGTTCCACAGCTGTTCGAGAAACTTGATCGCGGTGGCGGGGGAGACCTGGGCCAGGCGCACCTCGTGGGCCAACTCAGCAGCTTCGGCGTCGGTGTCGCCGAGGACAAAGGTGGCCGCCGGCAGGATCAGCAACTGGTCATGGCGACGGCCGTATTTGGCCAGGCGACCCTTGACATCGGCATAGAACTTCTGGCCGTCTTCCAGCGTCCCGTACCGCGAGAAGATGGCGTCGGCAGCCGCGGCGGCAAATTCACGTCCGTGATCGGAGTCCCCGGCCTGGAAGATCACCGGACGGCCCTGTGGGCTTCGCGGGACGTTGAACCGACCGCTGATGTCGAAATGATCGTTGTGGTAGGCGAACTCGCCGGCAGCGGGATCGGACAGGAACACACCACTTTCCTTGTCGGCGACGATCTCATCACCCCGCCAGGAATCGAACAGAGTGTGGGCGGCCGCCAGGAAACTCTCGGCCCGTTCGTAGCGCTGGTTCTCGGGCAGGAAGCCGCCGCGACGGAAGTTTTCCCCGGTGAAGGCATCCCAGGAGGTGACGACGTTCCACGCGGCCCGGCCTTCGGAGAGGTGGTCCAGCGAGGCGAATTGCCTTGCCACCTCATAGGGTTCGTTGAAGGTCGAGTTGATCGTTCCGGTGAGCCCGAGCCGGTCGGTCACCGCCGCGAGTGCGGCGAGCACCGTGAAGGTATCGGGGCGGCCGACCACGTCGAGGTCGTAGATCTGGCCGCCCTGTTCGCGCAACCGGAGTCCCTCGGCCAGGAACATGAAGTCGAACTTGCCGCGTTCGGCGGTCTGCGCGAAGCGGACGAACGAGTCGAACTCGACGTGGCTTCCGGAGTCCGGGTCACTCCAGACCGTGGTGTTGTTGACCCCGGGAAAGTGCGCGGCCAGATGAATCTGCTTGACGGGCTTGCTCATGGGAGTGTCCTGTCAGACGGTCGTGTAGCGGTTGGCGGGGCGAGGTAGGCCCAGCAGGCCACGGAGGGTGGAGGCTTCGTAGGACTGGCGGAACAGGCCGCCGCGCTGCAGGTCGGGGACCAGCACGTCGGTGATCTGTTGGAGGTCGTGCGGCAGGGATGCCGGGCGCAGGCGGAAACCCGCGGCGCCGGCGGTATGCCAGGCCTGCAGCAGATCGGCCAGCTCGCTGGGAGTGCCGGTGAAGATCTCAGCGTCACTGCGGTATTCGTTTTCGGCCAGCTCGTCGAGGCGACCCCGTCGGGCTTTGGCGGTGTCGGCGGTGTCGTCGAGGAACACCACCAGATCGGTGAACACCTGCGGAGCACGGGTGGGGTGTCGCGAGCCGATCGTCGCGATCAGGGCGGTGACCTCGTCGGCGCTGTGCGGGGTGATGAAGCCGACGTCGGTGCTGTCGGCGATCAGTTGGAAGGCCGGGTCGACGTGGCCGAGCGCGGCCACGATGGGTTGGCCTTGCGGCGGTCTCGGGGTGATCGAGGGACCTTTGACCGAAAATGAGGCACCCTCGAAATCGATGTAGTGCAGCTTGTTCCGGTCGATGAACCGTCCGGTGGCCACATCGCGGATCTCGGCGTCGTCCTCCCAGCTGTCCCACAGCCGACGTAACACCTCCACGTAATCCTTAGCCTCGCCGAACAATTCGGTGGTCAGCGCCGCGCGGTCCTCGGGCAGGTGACGCCGGCCAAAATGCGCTGCGGCATCCCGACGGGAGGCCACCTGCACCCGTACCCCAGCGCGTCCGTTGCTCACGTAGTCCAGCGTGGCGATGGCCTTGGATGCGTGGAACGGTTCGGTGTGGGTGGTGATGATGGTGGGCACCAGGCCGATGTGGCTCGTGCGTGGTGCCACGCGCGAGGCGATCAAAACGGCGTCGAGACGCCCGCGTACCCGATCGGTGCGGTCGTCGGCGCGGAACGGGTGATCGGACTGCAGGGTGAGTCCGTCTTCGATGGTGACGAAATCCAGCAGGCCGCGTTCGGCCTGGGTGACCAGATCGGTCCAGTACCGCGGCGTCAGCACTTCCGCAGGCCGGGCCAGCGGTTCGCGCCAGGACGCCGGATGCCAGCCGGCGCCGTCGAGCGCGACGGCAAGGTGCAGAGGAGTGCCCATCGACGGTTCTCACTTTCGATCGCGGTCTGCACTGGCAACGCGTGCAGGCTCACCAGTAATCCCCTCGGAGGTCGATTCAAGTGTCCAACTCTCTGGTGACCTGCGGGTAGAGATCGACGCATGGTGAGGCGAAACCCCTGACAGTGTCGGCGGGCAACACTGGCCAGCGGGCAACGACCGGGCCTACGGACAGCTGCCGCTGCGCCTTCGCGTTTGTAACGTGGTGGCGAGAAATCGGCCGCGGCACCGCCACCAGGTTACAAACGTGAGGCAAGAAGGGCACGCGCTTCGGCATCGCGTACCACCATCCGGCAATCGTCATCCCTGGCCGGTTCAGACACCCTCCGGGGCCGGTTGTGGCTGCAAACGTCCGCGCAGGACGCCCATGATCGGGCGCGGGTCGGCGCGCCCGTCCCGCCGGAACGGCATCGAGTCCCGCGACGCACTGATCCACTCGGCACGGGTCATGTCATCGAGGAACAGCCGGCGTCCGGCCCGGCCGGCGAGCAGGTGCAGCAGCAGTGTTCCGGTGCGCCCATTGCCTTCCCGGAACGGATGGATCTGGTTGTAGTCGGCATAGATGCGGGCCAGGCCATAGGACAGCGTGCCATCGTCGATGTCATTGCCGTTGTCGGCGAGCCTGGCGATCTCGGACTGCAGTATCTCCAGGGCGCGCGGAATCCGGGCACACGAGCCAAACGCGGTGTCGCGTTTGCGGAGCTCGACGATTCGCGGCTCACCCGCCCATGCGTACACATCGCCGAACACATGCTGATGCAGCGATCGGATGTCCAGATCCGTGTCCTGGCAACGCAGATGCACCTGCAGAATTCGGCCCGCCGTCGCGACGAACTCCAGCTGGGTCAGCGCAGCGGCATCCGGTACGCCGAAATTGTTGCGCAGCACTGACGTTCCCGGGAGAAAGTACGGCCGGCGCCGGGCGAACACCCGTCGGCGCGGCGTCGGGACCGGGTGGGGGAGATGGCGACCCAGGTACTCGCCGTAGGTGACCGCACCGGTGAGCAGGGCGGTCAGGGCCTCCAGCTGTTCGGGTGTGGGCTGCCAGCCCTCCAGGCGTTCTGCGGCGATGGTCTGCGCCAGGGCATGCCGGCCGGCCTCGCCGGCGGTGGCTACCACGTCGAGAACGTCGATGTCGACGCCAGATACTCGAGTTTGCGCCGCACGCCGGTGAGTTCGCGGCCGATGCTGCGCAGTGCCGTGCGGTCCTGGGGCGAGAGCACAGCCAGGTCGACGCGCTCGTCGAACGCGTCGGCATCGGTGCTCCAGCGTGCCGCCCGCACCCGCCACCGGACGCTGGACCCGATCGCATGGCATTTCGCGAGCACCCGAGCGTCGTCGGGGTCGAGGTAACGGGTGCCGGCCGCGGCGCCGATCCGGTCGGCGGTCAGCAGCGCGTCGGATCCGCAACTGAGCGCGGCCCAGCGTGCGATGCGGACCACGGGGTCGACGGCGGCGAGTTTGATGTCGACGCCGCCGTCCCCGGAGGCAAGCACTCGCAGACGGGAAGGGACATGGGCGCGCGCATAGGTGGAGTCCTGCAGGATCGCGGACAATGCTGCCGGTTGTGCTCGCGCGGCGATACCGGCCTGATCGCGGAGATCCGGTCCGTCACCAAGTGCAACGGCGTCGGCCAGGAGTCCGATCATCACCACGCCCCGGTCCGCGGAGGGGTCGGTGGACCAGCGACCCACATCGACCGCCCACTCCTGAGCGGTGCGGTTGAACCGGGCGCGGGAGGCGACCGCACCGTTGTCGTCCGCGCGGAACCCGCACCGTGCCAACACGTCGTGGACATCCACCGCCTGGGCCAGTGCGGAATTCGGTGTCATGTCGCGGCTGCGGACCATCAACGTCTCGAGGTCCGATCCCGGTAAGGCGTCACCGCGGCCCACGCTGCCCGAGGCATACCACTCGCCGACGTCAGGAGCGACCAGTCGTGCCGCGGTCATCACCGCGGCACGCACAACTGCCGACCAGGCAGCCGCGACTGAGGCGGCTCCGGCGCGGGCGTCGACCACCGTGTGCACCGCACCGTGGGCTTCGCCGGCTGCGGCCACCAGAGCCTGCTCGCTGTCCGCCGACGCGATTCGTCGGCGGGCATCGTCGAGCGCAGCCACAGCCATGTCGGTGATTGTGGCAGGACTGAAGCCCGGTGAGGTTTCGGCAACGCAATGCTTACTGCTCGCTACACGAACGAAACATGCGGGTGACAGCTCGGACACGCCGAGGCGCTTATCTATCGAGTGACAGTTAAGGATCTGGCGGCACCGCCCCGAGCCTGAGAGACATCGCCTATGACCAGCAGCGCTACCGAGAGACAGCGAGACGTGGCCGAACGTTTTGGCGACCACGACGACCTGGCCGAGTTCGGTTACGACCAGCAGTTGCACCGCCGGCTCGGCAAGTTCGAATCCTTCGCCGCGGGCTTCTCGTTCGTCTCTATCCTGACGACGATCTTCCAGTTGTTCGGCCTCGGGTTCGGCTTCGGCGGCCCGGCCTTCTTCTGGACCTGGCCCGCGGTGTTCCTCGGCCAGTTCCTGGTGGCGCTGTGCTTCGCCGAGCTGGCCGCGCGCTATCCGATCTCGGGCGCGATCTATCAATGGTCCCGCCGGATGGGTGGCGAGGTCATCGGCTGGTTCGGCGGTTGGTTCATGATCCTGGCGCAGATCGTCACCGCCTCGGCCGCGGCGATCGCGCTGCAGGTGGTGCTGCCCACGATCTGGTCCGGATTCCAGATCATCGGCGAAGACCCGGCCCTGACCTCACCGAGCGGGGCGGCCAACGCGGTGTTGCTGGGCACCGTCCTGCTGGTGCTCACCACGACGATCAACTGCCTTGGCGTCAAATGGATGTCACGCGTCAACAGCGCCGGCGTGATCTGCGAGATCGTCGGTGTCATCGCCGTCATCGGAGTCTTCTTCACCCATGCCCAGCGCGGGCCACAGGTGGTGTTCGACACCGGTGAGGCCGGCGGCCAGCCCGGCTATGTGTGGGCCTGGATCATGTCGGGCCTGATGGCGGCCTACGTGATGGTCGGTTTCGGCTCGGCCGGTGAACTCGCCGAGGAGACCCGCAATCCCCGTCGCGTCGCGCCCCGGACCATCCGGATGGCGCTGTCGGTCTCGGCGCTCGGCGGCGGACTGATGATCCTCGGCGCCCTGATGGCCGCCCCGAGCCTGACCGACGGGCGCCTGGCCACCGAAGGCCTCCCGTACGTGCTCGACACCGTGCTGTCCTCGCCGTGGGGCACAGTGCTGCTGGTGGACGTGTGCATCGCGATCACGATCTGCACCTTGGCAATTCAGACCGCTGCCTCGCGGCTGATGTTCTCGATGGCCCGCGACGGGCGTCTGCCGGCCTCGTCGGTCCTGTCGAAGGTCAACAGCCACACCGGAACCCCGATCTGGCCGTCAGTGCTCATCGGCCTGCTGTGCATCGGCGTGCTGCTGGTCAACGTCGGTAACTCCGCCATCTTCGCCACCCTGGCCAGCGTCTGCATCATCCTGATCTACCTGGCCTACCTGTTGGTGACCGCGCCGCTGCTGTACCGGCGCATCAAGGGTTGGCCCACTCAGCCCAATCAGGTTGACGCCGAGGGTTTGCCGTTGTTCTCGCTCGGCAAGTTCGGTGTCGCCGTCAACGTGCTGGCCGTGCTCTACGGCGCGGTGATGATCGTCAACCTGGGCTGGCCCCGTGCCGAAATCTTCAACCCCACCGGTGAACTGCCAATTCTGCAGTGGGCCGGACCCCTGAGCATCGCGGCCGCGGTCGTCCTCGGCGCGCTGTGCTTCCCCCGCGGCAAAACCCACCCCAACCCCGTCACGATCGGAGCCTGAGGATGACCACTGCCACGACCGCCGGAGCCCGTGACCACGCCCGCGCGCAAGCGGGCACCCTCACCGACTCGATGCCGGTGGTGCCCGCATCAGCCTGGCCCACCCCGCCACAGAACGTCGCAGCTGACCAATTGACCTGGGCTGAAACCGTTCCCGGGGGCCGGTACACCAGTAAGGTGCTGGCCCGCGGTACCCGGCTGCGCCTGCGTGACCTGGACGGCAGCGCGTGCGCCCACCTGCTCCTCTGGCGGGCCGACGCCCCGTGGGAACGGCTCAACGTCGCCGACACGGTGAAAGTGCCGTGGCAGGCGTACCTGTCGACGGGGCACCCGCTGCTGAGTGACCAGGGCCGGGTGCTGGCCACCCTGGTGTCGGACACTT
Organism: Mycobacterium sp. GA-1841; assembly: GCF_001954135.1. Classification (GTDB taxonomy): domain Bacteria; phylum Actinomycetota; class Actinomycetes; order Mycobacteriales; family Mycobacteriaceae; genus Mycobacterium. The sequence continues at coordinate 110,097 of NZ_MBEQ01000009.1, forward strand.
CAGGCCACCACGACGCCCTGTGCGGCACCACCACACTGTCCGGTAATGCTTCGAAATATGGGGCCGGAGAAGTGGAGTCACCCAGTCCGGCCGGTCGGGAGCTGCTGGCCCTGGCCGCGCTCAAGAACGGGCTGACCCGTCGCGACGTGGCACCGAGCGTGTCCTTCTTCCATGGCGTACGCGTGGAAGCCGACGGCGCACTGGTCTCCACCGGATCGGCCGGCGCCGGTACCGCCGTCGAGCTGGTCACACATCTGCCGCTGATCGTGGCAATTGCCAACACCGCCCACCCCCTGGATCCGGCACCGCAGTTCACGGTCGGATCGCTGGAGGTGTTGGCCTGGTCCGCGCCCGGCGACCTGGCCGAGATCGGCGCCACCATGGCTGACCGCGACCCCGAATACCAACGTGCCTACCTGAATTCCGAAGACGTCTGGAGTGCCCGATGACCCTCACCGCCACCCACACCATCGTCGATGAGACCGTTGAGCCCCGCGCTCCGTGGTCCAAAGTCGTACGCGCCGGAGATGTGCTGACCATCGTCGACCTACACGGAAACCAGGCCGTGGACACCCTGTTCTACGGGGCGACCGACCACACCGTGCGCTACAGCGCCCCCGCCACGATCGCGGCTCAGGGCAACATCTTCCTGACCACCGGATCGATACTGCGTGACAGCGACGGCGAGCCGATGCTCACGATCGTCGACGACGAGGTCGGCAACCACGACACCCTGGGCGGGGCCTGCTCGCAGGAATCCAACACCCTGCGCTACGGCCACCACACCAAGCACCAGCACGCCTGCGTCGAGAACTTCATCGGCGAAGGCGCCCGGTGGGGACTGACCAAGGCCGACATCGTCAGCAACATCAACTTCTTCATGAACGTCCCGGTGGACCCCGACGGCTCGCTGGGCATCGTCGACGGCCTGTCCGCACCGGGCAAAACCGTATCGCTGCGCGCCGAGATCGACACCCTGGTGCTGGTGTCGAACTGCCCGCAGATCAACAACCCGTGCAACGGATTCGACCCAACAGCGGTGCGCATGGTGGTGACGCGCCCATGACCACACTGGAGATCCTTCGGCCGGGAATGTCCACCACGGTCCAGGACTGGCCGGGGCGCAGCGGGTACTGGCAGATCGGCGTACCGCCGTCGGGACCCATGGACGACGTGTCCTTCCGGCTGGCCAACATCGCCGTCGGCAACGCTGAGGGCGCACCCGGTCTGGAAGCCACCATGGGCGGACCGGCGCTGCGCTTCGACACCGACACCTGGGTGTGTGTCACCGGCGCACCCGCACCGGTCAGCATCGACGGCGCCCGGGTACCGCAGTGGGTACCGGTCCTGGTGCAGGCCGGTCAGGTGCTCGACATCGGTATGGTCGACGGTCCGGGCCTGCGAATCTACCTCGCGATCGCCGGCGGCCTGCACACCGATGAATACCTGGGCAGCGCTTCGACATTCACCCTCGGTCGGTTCGGCGGCCACGAGGGCCGGGTACTTGCGGTGGGGGACAAGCTGGAAACCGCGGATACACCGGTGGGTACGCGTCGGCGCATCCTGTCCGAGGAGCAACCGGCCATCGGATACCACTGGTACATCGCAGTGACCGTGGGTCCGCACTCCGCACCGGAGTTCTTCACCCGCAACGACATCGACACGCTGCTCCACCACGACTACGAGGTGCACTTCAACTCCGACCGCACCGGGGTCCGGTTGATCGGACCGAAGCCGGAATGGGCCCGCCCCGACGGCGGGGAAGCCGGACTGCACCCGTCGAACATCCACGACAACGCCTATTCGGTCGGTTCCCTTGACTTCACCGGCGATACCCCGATCCTGCTCGGCCCGGATGGACCCAGCCTCGGCGGTTTCGTCTGCCCGGTCACTGTCACCGCCGCCGACCGCTGGAAGCTGGGCCAGTTGGCTCCGGGGGCCAACATCCGGTTCGTCCCGGTGAAGACATCCGCGGCACCCGCGCCCGCCACGGTAGGCCCGGCGCGCCGAGCGTTCATCCCGGCGGTGTTCTCCGCCGGCGGCGACGAAGACGACGGAATCATCGCCGGCACAACCTCATCGGACGGCAGCACAGCTGTCACCTACCGCCGGATCGGAGACGACAACGTCCTGGTCGAGTACGGCGAGATGCGGCTGGACCTGGCGTTGCGGGCCCGTGCCCATGCACTGCATCACGCCCTGGAACAGCTCGGCCCCGACGGCCTCATCGACCTCACACCCGGGATCCGTTCCCTGCAGGTCAAGGTCGATCCGGCCCGTCTTCCGCAGTCGAGGTTGGTGCCGCTGCTGGCCGAGCTCGAGGCCTCGCTGCCTGCCGCACAGGAACTCGTGGTGCCCAGCCGGACCGTGCGGTTGCCGCTCAGCTGGGATGACCCGTCCACCCGGGAGGCGATCGAACGCTATATGCACGGCGTGCGCGCAGATGCGCCGTGGTGCCCGTGGAACATCGAGTTCATCCGGCGGATGAACGGTCTGGACTCGGTCGAGGATGTGCACCGAATCGTCTATGACGCCGAATATCTGGTACTCGGTCTCGGCGACGTGTATCTGGGCGCCCCGGTCGCCACTCCGCTCGATCCACGCCATCGTCTGGTGACCACCAAATACAACCCGGCGCGGACCTGGACCCCCGAGAACGCCGTCGGCATCGGCGGGGCCTACCTGTGCATCTATGGCATGGAGGGGCCTGGCGGTTACCAGTTCGTCGGCCGCACCACGCAGATCTGGAATCACCGGCATCCGCTGGCCGCTCAGGGCTTCGATCCCGAACACCCATGGCTGCTGCGCTTTTTCGACCGGATTCAGTGGTATCCGGTTTCTCCTGAGGAACTGCTCGACCTGCGCGCCGACATGGCGGCCGGACGAGGCCACGTCGACATCACCGACGGAACGTTCTCATTGGCCGAGCACGAGCAGTTTTTGGCCGCCAATGCCGACGACATCGCCGCAACCCGCGCGAAGATGGAGATCGCCCGAGCGGAGGAGCGTCAACGATGGGCGACCGCAGGAGAATTCGCACGAAAGGAGTCCGCGTGACCCGAATTGCCGACATCTACCGCTCGATCGCCGAGAGCGGACGTCACGAGGTGTTCATCCACCTGCGTCCGCAAACCGAGGTCGAGGCCGACTACCTCGCCGCGAGCGGTCCACTGGCCGGGTTGGTGCTCGCGGTGAAGGACAACGTTGACGTCGCCGGGATACCGACCACTGCAGGATGCCCAAACTTCAGCTATATTCCCGATGCCGACGCACCGGCGGTCGCCGCTCTCAAGGCTGCCGGTGTTGTCGTCATCGGTAAGACCAATCTGGACCAATTCGCCACGGGTTTGGTCGGAACGCGCAGCCCCTTTGGTGCGGTGCGCGATTCGCGTCGGCCGGAGTACATCTCGGGAGGGTCGAGTTCGGGATCTGCGGTGGCGGTGGCGCTCGGGTTCGCCGATATCGCGATCGGTACCGACACGGCCGGGTCGGGTCGTGTCCCGGCCGGGCTGCAAGGCATCGTCGGCATCAAGCCCACGGTGGGCGTCGTCTCCGTCGAGGGAGTGGTGCCGGCGTGCGCCAGCTACGACTGCGTGACGATCTTCGCCACCAACCTGGCCACCGCGCAATCCGCGATGGCTGCGATGAGCGCCGGTGCGCCACAGCGGCAGTGGCCGGCCGATGTTCCCTTCGCTGCTTCGGTGACTCCGCGCGTCGCGATACCGGATGCCCTGCCGGGTCTGGATGCCGACTGGCAGGCCGCCTTCGCAGCCGCGGTCGGCCGGGCACATGAGGCCGGTTTCGAAACCCTGTCGATCCCGGTGGACGACTTCTTTGCCGCCGCTGCACTGCTTTACAACGGTGCATTGGTCGCCGAAAGGTGGGATGCGGTCGGAGAGTTCGTCGCCGCGGCCGACCCTGACGCGAGGCTGGACCCGACTGTGGCCTCGATCATCACCGCTGCGGGGGAGTATTCAGCCGTCGACATTCTGCGTGACCGGCGGGGTGTCGAGCAGCTGCGGAGTCGGGCGCTGGCCCTCCTCGACGAATGCCACGGTCTCATGGTCCCGACCGCTCCCGAGCACCCGCGCATCGACGAGGTCATGGCCGATCCGGTGACGGTGAACTCCCGGATGGGCCGATACACCAACTTCTGCAATCTCTTTGACATGTGCGCCATTGCCATCCCTGCGGGTGCCGTGTCCGACGGTGCGCAGTTCGGAATCACCTTGCTGGCGCCGGCATTCCACGACGGTGTGATCGCCGATCTGGCGGCACGGTTCCTCGACGTTCCGTCAACCGAGACCTGGCCCGAGTCCGGCGGTGCGCCACTGACCGAGCTCGCCGTGTTCGGTGCACATTTGCGCGGGCAGCCGCTGGAGCATCAACTCACCGGTCGGGGTGCCCGTTGGGCGGGCCCGATCACCACCGCACCGCATTACCGCCTGTACGCGCTCGACACGGTTCCGCCCAAGCCGGGCCTGACACGGGTCGAGGACGGGGGAGCGTCGATCGTGGGCGAACGGTGGCTGTTGTCCCCGGCTGCACTCGGCGAGTTCCTGGCTGAGTTGCCCGCACCGATGCTGCTCGGGAAGGTAGAGCTCGACGACGGCCGCTGGATCACCGGCTTCGGTTGTGACCACACCGCTCCCACACAGGGCCGCGACATCACCCAGTACCGGGGTTGGTTGGCTGCGATGGCCTGAGGGCCTGTGGATGAATTCCGCGTTGAGGATAACTCGTCGATGGGCTGGGCCGGTTGTCGGTGAGTAGCGAGACCGTCGTCGCAATCATCTCGGCGAACAAGGAATGCGACATCAGACGTCGGCCTATATACTTACAGCGCTTGATGTATATATCGGAGGTTGTCCATGACGAAGCGCCTGATCGACATCGATGACGAGTTGCTGGCCGCTGCCCAGCGTGAACTCGACACCACCGGCATCGCGGACACGGTCCGATCAGCATTGCGGCTCGCCTCGACGCGATCGGCCCGCGTGCGGCAGGCAGAGTGGCTCTCCTCGGGCGGTTTGGCGGCGCTGGCAGGGAAACATGACAGGGACGAGGTATGGCGCTGACTGCTCGCTTCCTCATCGACACGAGTGCCGCCGCCCGAATGGCGCACGTCGAGATCGCGGATCGGTTGCGTCCACTCATCGAGGCTGGGTTAGTGGCCACCTGTGCAGTCCTGGAGGCCGAAGCGCTCTACAGTGCTCGGTCGGCTACCGAGTATGCCCAATTACGCGCGGATCGTCGCGCCGCCTACGAGTATTTGCCGACTGACGACGAGCACTGGCAGTCGGCTTTTGATGCACAGTTTCGCTTGGCGCAAGCCGGCCGGCATCGTGCGGTGGGCATTTCCGACCTGTTGACGTCAGTGATCGCAAATCGTCACCGATTGACGGTGGTGCACTACGACGCGGACTTTGAGATCGCGGCCTCGATACTGGATTTCGAGCAGATTTGGGTGGCTGCCCCGGGAAGGTATTGAGCGACAGGCTGATTGGTGGTTCACCCGCCGGGCACGATCAGCGAGACCATCGTTTCGAGCTGTCGGGCCATCTGCCGGTAGCTCATGGCACCTGACTGTGCCTGCAGCAGAGCGCCCCAGAACACCGCCTCCAGGGTGGCGAGGACCTCTGGCCACGCGCCGCCGCCCAAGGCCGTGGCGATTCGACGATTGACCTCTGCGGCGATCCGCGAGCGGACGTCTTCGACCACGTCGTCGTCGGTACTCACCAGTGCCTGGGTGACGGCCCGGGCCAGCCGAGGTTCGTCGGCCATCACGACCGTGAGGGCGGTGAGTTGCTCGGTCACCCGGCTGGTGGGGCTGGCGGTGGGATCGATGTCCAGCGGTAGCTGGATCACCCGGTCCAGGTACAACTCGGCGAAAACCACCTCAAGGGATGGGAAATGTGCGTAGAGCGCTGCAGGTGCCATCTTTGCGCGCGCGGCCAATGCCGGCACCGAGATGACGTTGTCTGCGTCGAGTAGTTGCGTCGCCGCACCGAAGACGCGGCGTTGCGTGCGGATCCGCTGAGCCTGCGCGTCGTGGAGGCGAGTGACTGTAGCCACCGCAGGACTGGACATGTGTCCAAGATACAAGTCAGGGTCATGACTGGCAACAGATCGGCGAAAAGTGCTGGCTGAATGAAAATTCAGGACTGAGTGGGGTTGGCCTTCGCATCCGGAATACGGTCCCGCAATGTGCTCGGCTCGAGAAATCGGACAGGTGTCCAGTAGGATCGGCTCAGATCTGGAAGGGGAGGTCCGATGGCTTACGTGATCACGCAGAACTGCTGCAAGGACGCCAGCTGTGTTCCGGTGTGTCCGGTGGACTGCATTCGTCCCGCCGAGGGCGGCCTGGATTCCGCGTCCGCCGAAATGCTCTACATCGATCCGGAATCGTGCATCGACTGCGGCGCGTGCTTCGAGGAATGCCCAGTCGGTGCAATCCATTACGAAGAGGACCTTCCTGGTGACCTACAGCGGTTCAAGGACCTCAACGCCGCCTATTTCGAGCGCCATCCGCTCACGCCGGTGACCGTGCCGTCACCGGCGTCCCGGTCGCGGGTCGAGGCGGGCTCGTTACGGGTGGCGATCGTCGGCTCCGGGCCGGCCGCCTGCTACGCCGCCGCCGAGCTGATCGCCGTCGACGGTGTGGAGATCAATCTGTTCGAGCGGCTGCCCACGCCGTTCGGTCTGATCCGTGCCGGCGTCGCACCCGACCATCAACACACCAAGTCGGTGGTCGACATCTTCGAGCGGGCATTCACCAACCCGCGGTTCGCCAGCCATTTCAACGTCGAGGTGGGGCGTACCGTCAACCACGACGAGCTGCTGGCCCATCATCACGCGGTGATCTACGCGGTGGGGGCTTCCAGCAGCAGGCAGTTGGGCATTCCCGGCGAGGAGCTGTCCGGTCATCACGCCGCGGCGGAGTTCGTCGGTTGGTACAACGGGCACCCGGACCACGCCGGGCACCAGTTCGACCTGTCCGGTGAGCGGGCGGTCATCGTCGGCAACGGCAACGTCGCCCTCGACGTAGCCCGGGTGCTGTTGATGGACCGGACCACGTTGACCAACACCGATATCGCCCAGCACACACTGGAGGCCTTGACGGAGAGCGCAATCCGAGAGGTCGTTGTCCTGGCCCGCCGCGATATCAGCCACGCCGCGTTCTCGGCGGGGGAGTTCCTGGCCTTGGGCCACCTCGACGGTGTCGACGTGATCATCGATCCGGCGGACCTGCCCGATGGCGACGAGCATGACGACGTCGAGACGTCGTTCAAACTTGCCATCGCACGGGAGTATGCCGAAAAGTCGCCGACGCCCGGGAACCGGCGGGTGGTCTTCCGGTTCGGCGTCGCTCCGACGGCCATCCTGGGTGCCGATCGCGCCGAAGGGCTGGAGGTCACCAGCGCACGCGGTACCGAAATGATCGAGACGTCATTGATCCTGCGGTCGATCGGCTACCGCGGCCTGCCGGTGCCCGGACTGCCCTACGACGAAGTTTCCGGGATCGTGCCCAACGAGTCGGGGCGGGTCATCGACGGTGCACCGGTGCCCGGTACCTACGTGACCGGGTGGATCAAGCGTGGACCGCGCGGGGTGATCGGCACCAACCGGCTGTGCGCCGAAGAGACTGTGGCCCAGCTGTGGGCGGATTTCGATGCGGGCCTGCTGACGCGTGACATTGAGGGCCGCGAGTCGCTCGACGCGCTGTTGGCCGGCCGGGGAGCCGAACCCGTCGGTTGGCCCGGGTGGCGCGCGATCGATGCCGCCGAACGGGACCGTGGTGTGCAGGCGGCACGCCCGCGGGTGAAGTTCGTCTCGGTCGAAGAGATGCTCAGCGCGGGCCTGCGCGGCTGACCTCCGCTTCGGCCTCCCGTTCGGGCCGAGATCGGCGTCGCGTGGGCCTGCACGCCCCAAACATGCGCCAGAACACCGAGATTGAAGCCTGGGACAGGGCCGGCGCCGATTGTGTCCCTGGCTTCAATCTCGGCGAACTCCCCCTACGCCCGGGTGAGCTCCGCGTAGCGGCCGACGTGATAGTCGGTGGAGCCGAACTCGTACTGAACCGCGGTGAGCCGCTTGAAGTAGTGACCGATCGCCAGTTCCTCGGTCATCCCCATCCCGCCGTGCAACTGCACGGCGTTCTGTCCGACAAAGCGGGCGGCCCGCCCGATGGTGGCCTTGGCCGCCGAAACCGCCTTGGCCCGCTGCGCCGGTTCGGCGTCGAGGTTCAGCACCGCGAGGAAGACTGCTGCGGCGGCCTGTTCGACCTCCATGTGCATGTCGACCATTCGGTGCTGCAGCGCCTGGAAGCTGCCGATCGGCATGCCGAATTGCTGGCGTTGCTTGCAGTACTCGACGGTGTCCGCCAGCACCTTGCGCATGCCGCCGACGGCCTCGGCGCACACCGCCGCCGCACCTTCATCACGGGCCAGGTCCAGTGACGGCCAAGCCTGCCCCTCGGTGCCCAGCAAGGCTTCGGCGGGCAGTCGTACGTCGGTGAACGTCAGGTCCGACGCCCGGCGGTCGTCCACCGTGCGGTACGGGTGCGCGGTGAATCCCGCTGTCAGCGCGGCGATGTCGACCAGGAACAACGAGATGCCGTCGGTGTCGGCGCGTTCCCCCGAGGTACGCGCGGTCACCAGCAGGTGGCTGGCCAGAGGAGCGTTGACGGCCATCAGCTTGGTGCCGTTGAGCACCCATTCGTCACCGTCGCGGCGGGCGGTGCTGGATACGTCGCGCCAGTTGTCCCCGGAAGTGGGCTCGGTGGCCGCGAGTGTCACGACCGCCGTACCGGCGACGACGTCCTCCAGCAGGGCGGCAGCGGATGCATCACCGGATCGGTGCAGCAGGCCACCGGCCACCACCACGGTGTCCACGAACGGCTCGATCACCAGGGCATGGCCCAACGCCTCGGCGATGACCATGGTCTCGACGGGGCCGCCGCCGATGCCGCCGGCGTCCTCGGGCAGGGTGGCGCCCAGGATGCCCAGTTCGTCGGCGAAACCGCGCCAGATCTCCGGCTGCCAGCCGGGGCCGGTCTTGGCCGCGGCGCGGCTGGTCGCCAGGTCGTAGCGGCTGGCCAGGAACTTGGCCAGCCCGTCGCGCAGCAGTTCCTGTTCGTTGGTCAGGTTGAAGTCCATCAGAGCCCCAGTTCTGCCTTGGCGAGGATGTTTCGCTGAATTTCGTTGCTACCGGCGTAGATCGAGCCGGCGCGGTCATTGAAGTAACGCAGGGGAGCGACCGCTTGCCAGGGCTCACCGCTGTGATAACCGTCGGCCGGTGGTTCATACTCGGCCACCGGGCCGCCGGGGAACGTGGCGTGCGGCTGGTAGGCGCGGGCCAGCGGGCCGGCGGCCTCCATGGACAGCTCGGTCAGTGTCTGGCTCAATTCGGTGCTCAGCACCTTGAGCATCGAGGACGCCGTTCCGGGATGACCGCCGTCGGCGACCGCCGCCAGGACCTGATACTCCAGGATCTCCAGCACGTCGGTACGGATGCGGGCGTCGGCCAGCCGGCGGCTGAACCCCGGATCGTCGAGGAGCCGGCCACCGGACGGGCCGGGCATTTCGGCGGCAACCGTGGCGATTTCGTCACCGAGCACCTGTAAGGCCGGCGCGTTGGCGCCACCACCTCGTTCGAACTCGAGCAGATATTTGGCCACGGTCCAGCCGTCGTCGATCGCGCCGATCACGTTCGACTTGGGCACCCGGACCTCGTCGAAGAAGACCTGGTTCTGCACTTCTTCACCGGACGTCATCACCAGCGGACGGATCTCGATGCCCGGTGAGGTCATGTCGATCAGCACGAACGTGATGCCCTGCTGCTTCTTGGCGCCCCGGGTGGTACGCACCAGGGCGAACATCCAGTTCGCTTCCTGAGCGTGGGTGGTCCAGATCTTGCTGCCGGTGCACACCAGATCATCGCCATCGGACACTGCGGACATCGACAGCGCCGCCAGGTCGGAGCCCGCCTCGGGTTCGGAGTAGCCCTGGCAGAAGAACACCTCGCCGGTCAGGATGCCCGGAAGAAAGTAGTCCTTCTGCGCCTTCGTGCCGAACTTGATGATGGCGTGGGCCACCATGCGGATGCCCATGGGCGACAGCGACGGGGCGCCGGCCAGTGTCGATTCGCGGCTGAAGATGTAGTGCTGGGTCAGGCTCCAGTTGCAGCCGCCGTGTTCGACGGGCCAGGCCGGGGCTGCCCAGCCCCGCTCGTGGAGGATCTTCTGCCAGGCCATGCTTGCGTCGTGATCGGCATACACGCTGGTCATCAGCTGACCGGCGCGCCGGATCTCGGGCGTCAAATTCTTGGCGAGAAAGTCGCGAACTTCGTCACGGAATTCCTGGTCGGTGGTCGACCACTTCAAGTCCATGCCTGCCCCTGTCTACTGGTGTCGCTCCACAGAGTAAACCTAGTTAGTCAAGTGGCGTAGACCACCCTGGATCCCGGCGTGCAGGGCGCGGGGGCGACACCAACCTGTGTGGTTGCTGCGACAGTGGTAGCCGGCGTCGGGCACAGGCAATAATCGACCCGTGGAGCGTCGCCAGAGCGGCCCGGAGCCTCGATCTCCGATGGCCCTACTGCAGAACCTGCCGGCCCTGGTGGTGCTGGAGCGGTTCCCGGTGCCGGTGTTGGCGATCGCCGAGGACGGCGCCATCCTGTTCGCCAACAGTGCCTTCGCCGAGATGGTGGGGCGGGACACGGCAGCGGTCACGAGCATGCCGTTCGCCGACGTGTTCCACGCCCTGCCCGCCGATGAGTCGGCGGTCTCGGTGATGCGGGCCAATGCCGGCCTGCTCGTCGACCTCATGCATCACGACGGCTCGATCGTGCGCGCCCGGATGAGCAAGTCGGCCCTGCTGCGCGGCGACGATCCCGTGGCATTGGCGACGTTTCAAGACCTCACCGATCGACTGTGGGCCGAGGAAGTCTAGGACTCAGCCGGCGGCCTGTGACCGGCGCAGCGATTCCCGCGCCAGGAACTCACGGAAGTAGCCCATCGACTCCGCGCTGACGACGGCGGGCAGGAGCATGTCCCATGTGCGTGCCACTCGCTCGCGCAGGTCGGTGCCCGTCGCGGTAGCGCGCGAGAGCGCCTCGGCGCCGAGCATGGACCCCAGGATCACCTCGGCAGCCGCCGTCACGTCCAGGTCTTCGCGTAGATCGCCCTCGTCGGCGGCCTGGATCAGTTGACCGGTCAGGTCGTCGAGCCAGCTCGCATACACCCGGGTGGCGGCGGCATTGATACCGCTGAACGTCCGCAGCAGGTGCATGCCGATGTCGGCGAGCTTGTCGGAGCGGGCGAAGTCGGCCACCACGAAAAGGCCGTGAATGGTGTTCTCCAATGCCGGCGACGACGATTCGGTGATCGTGCGGAAGGTCGCGAGCATCGCAGCCCCGCCGTCGACGATGATCGCCTCGGCCAGAGACTCCTTCGAGTCGAAGTGGTAATACAGCGCGCCCTTGGTCATCTCGGCTCGCGTGATGATGTCGCCGAGCCCGGTGGCGGGATAGCCCTGCTCGCTGAACAGCTCGACCGCGGCGGTGATGATCTTCTGCCGGGTCAGTTCGGAGCGAGCCTGGCGCGGCACGGTGGCTTTTCGAATGTCGTTTCCGTTCCTCAGGAGTGCTCGACGGTCATATCTGTCGGGCGCACCGACTGGTCCGGGCGTAGCGGTGTCACCTTCTTGATGCCTACCGCGGTCCGCCGACGGATGAACTGGTTGATGTAGCCGAGCCGCTCGGGCTCGACGAACCCCGGCAGTGCCAACCGCCAGCTGTGCTCAAGGTCGGTGAGGAACCGTCGCGGATCGTCCAGATCACTGATCTGGCGCACGCCCAGGTAGAGCGACACCAACAACCGCGCGACCGCCTCCGGGTCGGTGTCGGCGGTGAAATCGCCCTCGCTGATGGCGCGTTTGGCAATTCCGGCGAAGCCCTGAACCCATTGGTCGAGCACCCTCGGTCCGAGGCCGTCGGTGCGGCCGATGGATTCGACGAGGTTCAGGCAGGCCCGGGCCATCGGATCGCTGATGTCCTCGGCAGCCACGAGGCACGACAGGTCGATGATGGTTTCCAGCCCCGACAGGTTGCGAGCCAGGGCTTCGGCGAGAGATTTATGGGCCAACTCGGTGCGATGTTCGACGATCGAGACCGCCAGGGCGCGTTTGGAACGGAAGTGGAAGTACAGCGCACCTTTGGTGACGGCGGCGTCGGCCAGGATGTCATCGAGACTGACCAGGCTGTACGGGGTGTGGGCGAACTGTCGCGCTGCCGCCTGCAGGATCTGGAGGCGGGTCAGGTCTGCTCGCCGGTCGAGCTGCTCAGTCACCTCCCGGACCTTTCCTGATGCCGGCCGGCGACCGTGTCCTGTTGCTCCACCGCCGCCAGCAGACTCAAAGTCGTCACGCTACGTGCATAACATTCTAAAGGTATGTATCGTGCTTAGCGTGATAACTCTTGGTTCGTCGCGGGATGCCCGCCCGGTAGTGGCTCAGGCCATCGCCGCCGGCGTCCTCGCCGACCCGGCCGCAGCGCGGTCCGGCGTAGCCATGAGCTATCCCGGAAACGTTGCCATGGCCTGCACCGGCAATCCCCCTCGAATCCCGGTGTGGGCCGTGGCAACCCCAACTTTTGTGCACTCTCGCGCCGTTGGCCGAGGCGCCGCTCCGTCGCTCAGCAACATCGGAGTGTCGTCGATCCATGTGGGATGACGAAGTCGATGTAGTTTGCTGTGGATCGGGCTTCGGGGCATTGGCCGTGGCGGTCGCGGCGGCAGACGCCGGCGCCGACGTGTACCTCGCCCGGTCGCCGATCCCGAGTCGCCCCCGAGCGGCAGCGGATGGACCGTGGCTGGGCGTCGGGATCGACGATCCCGAGACCCGCGAGTATTTCGACGAACTGTCAGCCGACCTGAGCCCGGCCACTGAGGCCGAGTGCGACACGACCCTGACGGTCCGCCCGGTGAGTGACTGGACACCGGTATCCGGACGTGGCCGGATCGCACCCTTCTACGGCGCCCGGTTGCAGGTTTGGGCGCAGCAATGCCTGACCTCGCCGTACGGCGTGCTCTACACCCGGTTGGCGGACCGGGGTACAACGTCGATGAAGACCCGCGACGGTGAAGAAATCCAGGTCAAGGTGCTCGGTGCGGTGGAGGCCGACAGTGGCACCGACCCGGCGTCGGCTGTGGGAGCCTGGCTGTCGGCTCAGGTGCACGACCGGCAGATCGAGGTTTCAGAGAACAGCACCTTGCAGCGCATCGTCTTCGAAGAGGACGAGATCGTCGGCGTGGTGCTCGACACGTCTGAGGGTCCGTTGGCCCTGCGGACCCGGCACGGCATCGCCGTATCCACCGAACCCCTTGGCGGCGGCTCGAATTCGGCTTCACAACTCATCGAAGCGGACAAGCCCCTGCAGGTAGCCCTGGTCGGGTACAACGCGAGCCGGTTCGGCCGGGTGGAAGTGCTGGAGCGCGAACGGGATGGCGGGCAATCGGCCTACTGCGGTTCCGGCGGCGTGCGGGAATCGGGCCGCGACGCCGGACGTTCACATCCGCGGCGCCGACGAGAAATGCACCGGTACCCGCCCTTTGGCTAGTAGCTCGGCCATCTCGTGGCCGAGGATCGGCTTGGACAGCAGGAACCCCTGGGCCCGGTAACAACCATGCCGTAGCAGCGTGAGTGCGGCCCGTTCGGTCTCGACTCCCTCGGCCACCAATTGCAGGCCGAAGGCACCGGCCAACGCGATCACCGCACGGACGATCGGCAGATCGCCAGGGTCAGACCCGAGTCCGGCGACGAAGCTGCGGTCGATCTTGAGTGTGTCGACCGGCAGCGACTTCAACAGGGACAGCGCGCTGTAGCCGGTGCCGAAGTCGTCGATGGCCACCTGCACGCCGACTTTGTGCAGACCGGTCAGCGTCGAGCGGGTGGTTTCGATGTCCTGGACCACGATGCTCTCGGTGATCTCCAGGCACACCGAACCGCGCGGGAGACGGAACTCCTTCATGATGCCGGCCACCGATGCCACGAACCCGTCGGTGACCAGTTGGACCGGCGACACGTTGATCCGCAACACCACATTGCGCCCGACGCCGTTGGACCGCCAGCGGGCGAACTCGGCGCACGCGGTCCGCAGTACCCAGCGGCCCAATTCGCCGGCCAGGTTGATCGATTCGGCCACCCCGATGAACGATTCGGGGGACAGCAGACCGCGGGTCGGGTGCTGCCAGCGAACCAGGGCCTCGGCGGCGAGCACCTCGCCGGTCCGCATGTCGATCTCCGGCAGGTAATGCAGTACCAAAGCGCCGCTTTCGATCACGCTCTGCAGATGCAGCTCGATGTCGTTGCGGAAATCGATCTCCATGGCCATCGCGTCGGAGAACACCGTGACCCGGTTACCGCCGGAGTTCTTGGCGGTCAAGACCGCGTGATCGGCACGGTTGATCAGATCGGACGTGGAATCCCGGCCCGGAATACCTTCGGCCAGGCCGATACTGACCGTGCGGGTGAGCATCTCGCCATCGATCGTCACCCGCTCGCGCAGCACCGACTGGAGTCGATAAGCCATTGCCGTGGCCGCCTCGGCCGACATAGGCGCCGCCGGGACGACGACGAACTCATCACCCCCGAGCCGCGCGATGAGCTTGGGTTGGTCATCGCCGTGCTGCAACCGTTCGGCCAGGATGCTGATGAACGCGTCGCCGGCGGTGTGGCCCAGATAGTCGTTGATCGCCTTCAACCGATCGAGATCGAAGAACATCACCGCCACCGGCCCGGGCTGACCGGGTGCCAGCCGGGCCTCGAGATGAGCCATCAGCGCCCGCCGGTTGTGCAGCCCGGTCAGATGATCGTGATCGGCCAGGTAACGCAACCGGTCTTCGGCCTCGATGCGGGCCTGCACCTGGGCGAACAACGAGGCGATGGCCTTGAGGGCGTTGAGTTCTGCGGGCAACCACTCACGGTCACCGAACTTGACGAAACCCAGTACGCCCGTGGTGATGTCGCCGGACAGCAACGGTACGCAGGCCATCGAGGTGGACGCGACATGGCGTCCGGCCTCGATCGTGCGCTGATAATCGTCGGTGGCCGGTTCCGGACGAAAGACCGCCGGGTCCTTGAGGTGCTCGGCCATCGCGAACACCGGATCCGCGTCGGCGAAGTGGATGACCGCGATCGGATCGGTCAGGGTGTCCACCTGCCGCGGTGGCCATTCCGCGACCAGTCGGGTGGCGTGGGCCTCGTGATCGTTGTGGCGCAGGAAGCTGACGTCCACATCGAAGAACGAGATGAGCTCGGCCAGCACCTGTTCGCTCACCGCCACCGAGGTCGCTGCGTCGACCGCCATCAGCTGCGTAGCGACAGATGTGACGAGCAGCTCGAGGTTGCCTGGCAACAAATTCCTCCGCATCTACCACCGCATCTACCAGAACTTCGGCTCAGCGGTGCAGTGGCGTCGAACCCGTCCGGACCCGACGTCGGCTGCGTACGGTCGGACGCGGCGCGTAGGACAATCTCAGTACCAATGCTTGCGACTCGTCGCGTTCGGTGCACGTCAACCTGCGAAAAGCGTACTGGAGTTCGCGCAGCGCGTCGGCATGGTGTTCCGACAACTCCTGACGATCGGCGTCGTCGTGGGCGTAGAGGAACACCGGCGACACCGGCTGGACTCCCAACGCGTGTTTCTGGGCCTGGATCCAGACCGCCTCCACCGCGGAGCCGGCCAGGGCATAGTCGGTCAGCCGGCGGCCGCGTACCGAGACCACCGCCAAAGCCGAGCTGGAGGTGACCCGTTCGTAGGTATCGTCACCGAGGGCCACTCCGGCATTCCAGTCCGACAACTTCGCCATCACGTCGGACCGGCGCAGGATGTCCAACACACCCATGTCAGACGGGTCCAGCCCGAGCGTGATGACTTCGATGCCGGTATCGGGTTCCGGGTCGCCGGGCCAGCGCAGTTCCGAGATCATCTCCCGGTGCAGGGTGGGGGTCAGATAGCGGAGCCGATCGGTGTCGGCGAGTAGCCGTGCGGCCGTTTCCATCTCGGCACGGTCGGTCAGGATCGTCAGCTCGGCGCCTTCCCCGCGGGCGGCGGCACGCAGATCCTCGAGTACATCGGCGGGAATCGGCGCCGCCGTGCCGCGCAACCGGTTGGTCTCGCGGTCCAGCATCGGTTGGTAGAGCTCGGCCAGGCCTGGCGCATCTCCTGGGCCGAATTCCGCGATCCCGTACAGCGGGGTCCCCTCGTCGCCGCGTGACCACTGCACCTGCCCGGTCAGGCCGTGTGCTGCCGCGGCCACCCGGGCATTGAAGGCCGCCGCTCCCAATGCCACGGCACTGCCGCGATACCCCACGTCCATTGTCGTGGTGCAGTTGGTGTCCAGTCGGAGGCTGATCCGGTTGTCCCCGGCCTCGATATGCCAGGGCTGGACATTGCCACCAGAGGGGGCACGGCCGGCAGCGTGGGCGAGAATGTCTGCCACAGTGACCGGTTCGGTTTCGCGGGCTGCGGGTTCCGGCGCCGTGGCCGACAGCGTGTCGAGGGGATCGCCGATCTGATCCAACGCATCGGCGACATCGACGCGGACCCGCCCGGACGGCATCGGCTCACCCAATCCGATGCGGCGCACAGCGTTTGCCACGACGGTGGCGCCGAGGACGACCTCCGCGGCGAGCTGGGGCCAGGTGGTCAGCGTCTTGCCGACCTCGACCAGCGATGCCGCCATCCGGGGGGACAGCTGAGAAGCATCGAGAATCCGCAGGACGTGCGGCACCTTGTCCTTGCTGCTCAGGCCGGCCAGGTCCGCCACGGCGATGTCGCCGAGCAGACCGTGCAGAATCGGACGTGCCGGCTCCAGGTCGAACCGTTCGACGTCGAGCAAACCGCGGTCGCCGGTCGTCATCACCACCGGGAGCCGTCGAGCTCGGGCCTCTTCGCGCACAAGAACTTTCGCATCAAGGGAGTCACACTCCTCGACGACGATGTCGAGTCCGTGCAGAAACTCACCGATCGACTCCGGCACCGCGCCCTTACGGTCGATCCGCACCTCGATATACGGATCGATCTCGGCGATTCTGCGTGCTGCCACCACGGCCTTGTTGACCCCGAGGTCGAAGACCGTGCCCGGCACCCGGTTGAGGTTCGCCAGCTCGAGTTCGTCGAAGTCGGTCAGGCGAATCTCGCCGCACAGACCTTCCGTGGCGAGGTTGTAGGCGATGGCATGTCCGACGCTGAGCCCGACGACACCGATTCGCAGGGTCGACAGGCGGCGCTGCTCATCGGCACTGATGAGATTGCGGTTGCGGTCCAGGCGTAACCGATTGAACGCGGCCGGCCCCAGAATGCGGGCCAGGCAGCGTCGCCACGGGTAGTACGCCCATCTGCTCGGCTCGTCTGAGACCTCGGCCTCGACCGTCGGCACCAGCCCGCGCAGCGCAGCGCGCTGCTCGGGATACGTGTCGACCACAGTGATCCGCGGATCCCGACGCAGCCGCTCCAGGGTCTCCTCGTCCTCGACGAAGAGCACGCGGTACTGATCGGGATCGTCGAGGGCGGTCACCTCGAAAGTCTGGTGGTCTCCGTGGATCATCGTCCCGCCGCGCTGGAGATGAGGGTGTCGAAGCCGAGCGCTGCGGTGCGCGGGGCGATTCGCTGAGCCTCGGTGAAGTATCGCGCCAGCTGGCCGGCATCGGCGTGATTGGCGAATGTGCGGCTATCCCACCACATCATCTTCGTCTGATACCGTTCGTCCGGATAAGGAGTTGCCGGGATTTTGGCCGCCAGCACCCCGCCCGATGACAGCCAGCGTTTCAGCACGTAGGCAGCAGCTGTGGCCATTGCGAACTGAATGTTGAGCAGAGTCATGGAATGCAGCGGCATACGTGCCAGCGTATCGGTGAGTGCCCGGCTCTGTTCGGGGTCGTCGCACACCCAGGCGGTCTTCATCTCGACCACTCCGAAAGGCAGACGGTCGCCAATCATTTTGCGTACGGAATCCAGACCGGGCTGTCCGGCCCATTCGACGACTGCGTGGCTTTCGTCGATGTTTCGGTAAGGGCCCTTGGCCCGAAGACCACCGACGACCCGGCCGGAGGTGTTGAGACCCACACAGAACAGCGCCGTATCGTCGCCTGTCTCCAGGGCTTTGGCGTCCAGCGCTTGCTGCACACCGTGTTTGAGGTAGTTCGCCTGGGCGCCGCGGACATATTCGTTCCACAGTTCGCGCTCCGTGCCGGGTCGAGCCACGACAATGGTGCACTCGCTGTCGGGGTCCCACCAGCTTGGGCTTTCGTCCAGCGCGACGGAGGTGCGGCCTACGGCATCGAGTTGGGGAGCAGTCATCTGGGATCCATTTCGTCGGTCAACCGCACCTTCCAACTGGAGCGGCTGATTGGTGCGCAGCACGGTTGTGCGAATACGTGTGATGAGTATCGCGCCGCATAGCCTTGAAATTCCAGCGAGCGCGTAAAACTTGTCCAGTCGCATGTTGAATTCGCTGTGCCGGGCTGCCAATTACTCGCGGGTACATGCAAATTTGGCAAATTCAGGAATCGCCATTTATGCCGTATATCGACGTATCGTGCGGACCGGTGGCAAAAATTCGTTATTTGCGCCGACGTCGAATTGTCTTGCCGGTGACAAGATGTGCGCGTTTTGCTGTGTGGGAGCCCAGCCAGTCTGCGCCGCCGGCGGCTCGGCATCGAGTCCGCCTGATTTCCACGGTCCTGCAGGGGCGGCAAGTAATGCCGAGTCGCGTCACTGCCGACCCGGACAGATGAGATCCTGAGGGTGATGACGCAGGAGTACCCGAAAACAAGCGCCCTACCCGCCCGAGACATCGGCAGGTTGTTGCTGCGTTGCGCGGACCGACCCGGTCTGGTCGCGGCGATCAGTGGTTTTCTCACCGGCGCCGGGGCGAACATCGTGTCGCTGGATCAGCACTCCACCGAACAAGCCGGCGGCACGTTCATGCAACGCACGATTTTCCACCTACCGGGCCTGGCGGCGGTGCGTGAGCAGTTGGAGCGGGACTTCGACGTGCGCGTGGCCTCCCCATTCGGGATGGACTACCGCTTGAGCGAGGCTTCCAAACCGAAGCGGGTGGCGCTGATGGCCTCGCGTGAGGATCACTGTCTGCTGGATCTCTTGTGGCGCAACCGGCGCGGCGAACTCGACATGTCCGTGGCCATGGTCATCTCCAACCATCCCGACCTGGCTGATCAGGTTCGTGCCTTCGGCGTGCCCTACCTGTATGTTCCGGCGACCCGTGACAACCGAACCGAAGCCGAGCAACGGCTGCTGGATCTGTTGCGCGGCAACGTCGATCTGGTCGTACTGGCCCGGTACATGCAGATCCTGACCCCGGAGTTCCTCGATGCCGTCGGCTGCCCTCTGATCAACATCCACCACTCGTTCCTGCCGGCGTTCATCGGCGCGGCCCCATACCGCCGGGCCAAGGAGCGCGGGGTCAAGTTGGTCGGGGCGACAGCGCATTACGTGACCGGCGATCTCGATGAAGGCCCGATCATCGAGCAGGACGTGGTCCGCGTGGATCACCGCCACTCGGTCGGTGACCTGGCTCGGCTGGGGGCTGATGTGGAACGGCTGGTGTTGGCGCGGGCGGTGTTGTGGCACTGTGAGGACCGCGTGATCCGGTTCGGGAATCAAACCGTAGTCTTCTGAGCACGGTTCGAGAGGAGTGAGCGTGAAAGTCTTCAACGGTCTTGACGAATTCGTGGCGGCAGCCGGCAGTGAGCTGGGCCCGACCGAGTGGATGGAGATCACCCAGGATCGGGTGAACCTGTTCGCCGATGCCACCGATGACCATCAGTGGATTCACGTCGACCCCGAACGGGCGGCCGACGGGCCGTTCGGAGGCACCATTGCGCACGGTCTGCTGACCTTGTCGCTGCTGCCGCATTTCACCCACCAGCTGTACCGCGTCGACAACGTCAAGTTGGCGGTCAACTACGGCTACAACAAGGTTCGGTTCATCACGCCGGTTCGGGTCGGCGCCAACGTGCGTGCCCGCGCGGCCATCAGCGACGTCGCACAACTGGACGGCGCAGTGCAGGCCACCATGACCGTGACGGTGGAGATCGAGGGCTCGGAGAAGCCCGCCGCCGTCGCCGAGTCGATCATCCGTTTCATCGGCTGACCCCTTTTTTCGCGAGCAGACACAAACCTGCCCAAAATGTGGGGTTTTGGTGCAGTTTTGTGTCTGCTCGCGGTACATCTGACAGTTGTCAGAATTCATTGACGTCCGTCAAAGTCTGCTGTTAGTGTTCTGCATCACAACGTGAGGAGCACTGGGTTGGCGCATTCACTTCCGCGGACCGCGATCATCGGCGCAGGCATCAGCGGACTCACCGCCGGCAAGATGCTCAAGGACTACCGGGTGCCCTACACGACGTTCGAGACGTCGGACCGCATCGGTGGCAACTGGGCCTTCGGCAACCCGAACGGACACAGCAGTGCCTACCGTTCCCTGCACATCGACACCAGCAAGCACCGGTTGTCGTTCAAAGATTTCCCCATTCCCGAGCACTTTCCGTCGTTCCCGCACCACTCCGACATCAAGGCCTACCTCGACGCCTATGCGAACGCGTTCGGGCTGCTCGACAACATCGAGTTCAACAACGGCGTGGTGCATGCGGCCCGTCGAGACGACGGCGGATGGGAGATCGAGGACCAGGCCGGTGCCCGCCGCGAATTCGACCTGCTCGTCGTCGCCAACGGTCACCACTGGGATCCGCGATTGCCGGAGTTCCCAGGAACATTCACCGGTGCGTCGATCCATTCACACCACTACATCGACCCCACCGAGCCACTCGAACTGACCGGCAAACGGATTCTCGTGGTGGGCATCGGCAACAGTGCCGCTGATATCACCGTCGAGCTGTCGTCCAAATCGTTGCAGAACCGAGTGACGCTGTCCACCAGGTCGAGCGCGTGGATCGTGCCGAAATACATTGCGGGACAACCGGGGGACAAGTACTTCCGCACCAATCCGTATGTTCCGTTGTCGTGGCAGCGCAAGCTCGTGCAGTTGATTGCGCCCGTCCTCGGCACCGACCCGACGATGTACGGGTTGCCCGCGCCGAATCACAAACTGTTCGAGGCACATCCGACGCAGTCGGTGGAACTGCCGCTGCGGCTCGGCTCCGGCGACGTCATCCCCAAGCCCAATGTGTCCCGCTTGGACGGCGACACCGTGCATTTCGAGGACGGCACCAATGACGTCTTCGACGTGATCGTCTACGCGACGGGCTACAACATCACGTTCCCGTTCTTCGCCCCAGACCTCATCAGCGCTCCCGACAACCACATCCGGCTCTACAAGCGGATGTTCAAGCCCGGCATGGACG
The DNA here is from genome assembly GCF_001954135.1 of Mycobacterium sp. GA-1841. GTDB lineage: Bacteria > Actinomycetota > Actinomycetes > Mycobacteriales > Mycobacteriaceae > Mycobacterium. Next base: position 131,483 of record NZ_MBEQ01000009.1, read on the forward strand.
ATCTGGTGTTCATGGGTTTCGCCCAGGCGATCCCGACGCTGTTCCCGTTCGTCGAGTGTCAGTCCCGACTGTTGGCGGCCTACGCGGTCGGTCGATATGCACTGCCCTCGGCGGCGGAGATGGAGCGGGTGATCGACGCCGATCAGCAGCTGCACGCCGGACACTGCACCGACCGGCCTCGGCACACCCAGCAGGTGGATTACTTCTACTACGAACACGACATCCGTGCCCGTGAACTGCCTGCCGGTGCGAAACGGGCGCAGGCTGCCGTCAAAGGCCGCGTGGGAGTGACGGCATGACCTACACCGAGCTCACGTTCTCCTCGGCTGGTGAGCGGTGCAGTGCATGGCATTTCACCGCCGCGGCCGACGGCTTCACCGGCCCGGCCGGGCGCCCGGTGGTAGTGATGGCCCACGGTTTCGGCGGCACCAAAGATTCGGGACTGCAACCCTTCGCCGAACGGTTCAGCGCCGCCGGTCTGGACGTGCTGGCGTTCGATTACCGGGGTTTCGGTGCCTCCGACGGGCAACCGCGCCAGAGCGTTTCGGTCGAGCGACAGATGGCGGATTACACCGCCGCGATCACTGCGGCCCAACGCCTACCGGGTGTCGATCCTCGGCGGGTGGTGTTGTGGGGATCGTCGTTCTCCGGCAGCCACGTCCTGCGGGTGGCCGCGCAATGTGCCGACGTGGCCGCGGTGATCGGGATGACGCCGTTGACCAGCGGGCTCGCCGCCAGTCGTGCTGCGGTCGCACATCGCGACGTCGGCTCGGCGCTGCGCTGGACGTTGGCGGGGGTGAAGAGCCGGGTGGCCGTTGCCAGGGGCGGGCAGCCGACGTTGATGCCGTTGGCGGCCAAACCGGGGGAGGCCGGCGCACTGGCGCTTGATGGTGCGTACGACAGCTACCGCGCGATCGCCGGACCGACCTGGCGTAACGAGGTGGACTCGGCGATCGGCATGGAACTCGTCCAGATTCGCACCGGTGCCGCGGCCAAAGCGCTGACATGCCCGGTACTGATCCAGATCGCCGACTTCGATCGGTTCGTGCCGGCCAACTCCGTGATGAAGACGGCGGTGCAGGCCAGGGCACAGGTCCATCACTATCCGTGCGATCACTTCGACGTCTGGCCTGGCCACGACTGGTTCGACACCGCCGCCGACGATCAGGTGAAGTTCCTGACCCGCACGTTGGTCACGGCGGACTCCTGACCGCGAGCAGACGCAAACCCGCGCATTGTCATGGGAAGACGCGCGGGTGTGCGTCTGCTCGCGGGATTACGCGCGGTACAGCGCGGCGACGTCGTCGGGTCGCACCTTGAGTGCCGCGTTGCGGGGGAGCTCATCGACGATGGCCACGGCCACCGGCACATGATGGCTCGGCAGAGTTTCGCGCACCAGCGCTTTCAGTTCGGCTTCGCTGGGAGCCGTCGCCTCCCGACGTAGTTCGACCGCGGCGAACGGCACCTGACCGAGCCGGGGATCGGGAACACCCACCACGCAGGCGTCGAGCACGCTGGGGTGTGAGATCAACACTCGTCGAACGGTTTCCGGAAGAATTTTGAAGCCACCTCGGTTGATCGCCCCGTCGCCCCGGCCGAGCAATGTGACGAACCCGTCCTCGTCCATCGTCGCCAGGTCGGTGGTGCGCACCCACTCCGGTCCGATGACCTCCACGCTGGCCTCCAGCAGTCCGGTGCTGCCGGGGGGCACCTCGGTGCCGGTATCGGGATCGACGATGCGAACGCGCACACCGGGTAGGGGAGGGCCCACACTGTCGGGTCTGTCGGCGCCGTAGCGTTGATACAACTCCGGTGTCCAACTGCACACCGAGCCGGCGAATTCCGTTGCCCCGTAGGCCCACAGCAGCGGAATGCCGTAACGGTTCTCGAATTCCGCCCGTAGTTCGGGCTCCAACGGACCGGATCCGCCGGACAACCCCTCCAAGGACGCCAGGTCCTCGGGCGCGACGTCAGCTTGCAGCAACATCCGGATGATGGCCGGTTGCACTCCGGCCCGGGTGATCCGGTGGGTCTTGACGGCGTTCACCCACTCGTCGACGCTGAACTTCTCCAGCAGCACCATGCGTTTACCCGCGCACGGTGCGGCCAACAGCTGGCAGACGCCGATGCTGCCGAACGGCCAGTACACCAGCGCCGGTGGGGTGTCCGGACCGACCGTTTCGGTGCCCGAGCCGATCGTCATACTCAGCACGGTGTGGGCAAGCACCTTGGTGGCGACCGGGATTCGCTTGGGTGGGCCGGTGGTGCCGCTGGTCAGAATGTGCAGGCCGGCCTGTTCGAGCTTCGGATCGTGGCGGCGACCCGGGTGCCGGGATGCCGTGACGCCGACCTCAAGTGGATCATCGGACAACGAGAGGACGGCCGAGCCGACCGAACGCACAGCGCTGTCGAGTTCCGGTGTCCTGTCGTCGACATCGGACAGGATCGCCGGCAGTTTCAGGCTTTCGATGTCACGCGCGATCCCGGTTGCCGACTGATACGAATAGATCATCACCACCGGACGCCGGCGGGCGATAAACCCCAGGATCGCCGCGGCATGTGGCACGCGATTGCGTACCACGATGCCGACCGGCTCATCCGCCGTGACTCCGGCGTCGACGAGTGCAACGTCGACCCGCCGGATGAACTCGGTGATCTGGTTGCCGGAGTACCACTTTCGGCCGAACTCGATGAACGGCCGCGCACCGTACCGGTGCAGCCCGGCTGCCAGCGCGTCGGCGATGTCGGTACCGATGGGGCTGGGCATGGGGCTCTCAGAACTGGGTGGAGCCCAGGTCGACGGCCACCTTGCTGGCGGTGACGAACCGCGATTCGTCGCTGGCCAACCAGCATGCCGCGTCGGCGATGTCCTCGGGTTCGGCGATCCAATCCGGCAGGAACGGCGTCACCATCTGCATCAGACCGGGGTTGGTCTCATTTGCCCGGTTGAGCGCGGCCATCATGTCTCCCGTGCCCATCGGGGTGTTGACCGCGCCGGGATGCAGGCTGTTGACCCGGATCCGGTGCTTGCCCAATTCGGCGGCGAAGGCACGGGCCAGCCCGGTGACGCCATGCTTGCTGGCGGTGTAGTGCACCATGAACGGCTGCATCTTGATTCCGGCGGCTGAGCTGATCAGGATGATAGAGCCGCCGCGGCCGCCGTCGATGATGTGCTGGGCGCCCGCGATCACGGTGTTCCAGGTGCCGGTCAGGTTGATGTCGATGACGTCCCGGAACGATTCGGGAGTGGTCTCGTTCCATGCCTCGGGCACGGTGATGCCGGCGTTGGCGATGATGATGTCGAGCCGACCGAACTCGGCCACTCCCTTGTCGACCACGGCCCGCAGCGCGTCGAGATCGCGCGTGTCGGCGGTAGCCGCCAAGATTCGCTTGCCGGTGGCCTCGACCAGGCGCACGGTTTCGGCCAGGTCCTCGGGGGTCGCCGAGTCGTAGGGCACGCTCGGCGGTAGCGGCGCGGCGATGTCGATCGCGATGATGTCGGCGCCCTCCTTGGCCATACGGACGGCGTGTGCGCGTCCTTGGCCACGGGCAGCTCCGGTGATGAACGCGACTTTTCCGGCGAGCCGCTCGGTCATGGATTCTCCTTAAGGGTCTGCGGATGGGTTCAGAGCTGACGTTGGGCGGCCTTGACCAGCCCGCCGCCGATGATGAGTCGCTGGATCTCGCTGGTGCCCTCATACAGGCGTAGCAGGCGAACCTCGCGGTAGATGCGTTCGACCGGCACCTCACGCATGTAGCCGGTACCGCCGTGGATCTGGACCGCGAGATCAGCGACATTGCCGGCCATTTCGGTGCAGAACAGCTTGGCGGCGGACGGAACGATGCGACGATCTTCGCCGGATACCCACTTGGCGGCGGCGTCGCGCACCAGGGCGCGGCCGGCCATCACCCCAGTCTGTTGATCGGCGATCATCGCTTGCACCAGTTGGAAACTGCCGATCGGCTGGCCGCCCTGGGTGGCCGCGGCAGCGTAGGCGACCGATTCGTCGAGGGCGCGTTGGGCCGATCCGACGGCGAGCGCGGCGATGTGTACCCGGCCTCGCGCCAGGGAGGTCATGGCGGCGCGGTACCCGACATCCTCACTGCCGCCGACGAGTGCCGCGTTCGGGACTCGGACGTCGGTGAACGTCACGTCGGCGGTCCAGGCGCCCTCCTGGCCCATCTTGGCGTCCTTGACGCCGACCTCGACACCGGTAGCGTCGGCCGGTACCAGGAAAACCGCGATACCCGCACCGTTTTGGTCGGCGGGTCGGGTGCGGGCGAACACCACGAACAGGTTGGCGTTCGGTGCGTTGGTGATGAACCGCTTCTGGCCGGTGATCACCCAGTCTGCGTCGTCTCCAGAGCCGTCACGAACGGCTTTGGTGCGCAAGCCCGCCGGATTCGATCCGGCGCCGGGTTCGGTCAGGGCGAAGGAGGCGACGACGTCACCGGAGGCAATGCCCTCCAGCCACTGGGTCTTCTGCTCGTCGGTGCCGAAGCCGACCAGTACCTGCCCGGCGATACCGTTGTTGGTGCCGAACATCGACCGCAAGGCCAGCGAGGTGTAGCCGAATTCCATTGCCAGCTCGACATCTTGAGCCAGGTTCAGGCCCAGGCCGCCCCACTGTTGAGGGATGGCGTAGCCGAACAGGCCCATGTCCTTGGCCTGCTGCCGCAGGTCGTCAGGCACCTTGTCGGTGGCCAGAATCTCGTTCTCGCGCGGCACCACCGCGGTGCGGATGAAGGTGCGGGTCTGCGCCAGGATCTCGGCGAAATCCTCGTCGCTGACTTCGGCGAGGGCCGCGGTGGTGGTCACAGGGCAGGCTCCATTTCTTCGCGCGGAATCCGGCGGGGGCAATGACTTGCCAATATCGTATATGAAATATGATCCTTGGCTGACAGAGCCCCCGGGATCGAAAGTTAGGTGATCAGGTGTCGTTGCTGACCGGTCAGACTGCAGTCGTGACAGGCGGTGCCCAGGGTCTGGGCCTGGCCATTGCGAAGCGCTTCATCGACGAGGGCGCGCGGGTGGTGCTCGGCGACGTCAACCTCGAGGCCACCGAGGCCGCGGTCCAGGAACTCGGCGGTGCCGAGGTCGCGACGGCGGTGCGCTGTGATGTCACCTCGTCCGCTGAGGTCGAGGCGCTGGTGCAGGCCGCCGTCGAACGCTTCGGCGGCCTGGACATCATGGTCAACAACGCCGGGATCACCCGCGACGCGACGCTGCGCAAGATGACCGAGGACCAGTTCGATCAGGTCATCGCGGTGCATCTCAAAGGCACCTGGAACGGCACCAAGTCGGCCGCGGCGATCATGCGGGAGAACAAGCGCGGCGCGATCGTCAACATGTCCTCGATCTCGGGCAAGGTCGGCCTGGTCGGTCAGACCAACTATTCGGCGGCCAAGGCCGGCATCGTCGGCATGACCAAGGCCTCGGCCAAGGAACTCGCACATCTGGGTGTGCGGGTCAACGCGATCCAGCCCGGACTGATCCGCTCGGCGATGACCGAGGCCATGCCGCAACGGATCTGGGATCAGAAGCTGGCCGAGATCCCGATGGGCCGGGCCGGTGACCCCGACGAGGTGGCCAAGGTGGCACTGTTCCTGGCCAGCGACCTGTCGTCGTACATGACCGGGACGGTGCTCGAGGTGACCGGCGGTCGGCACGTATGAGCGTCCGACGACGATCGCGAGTGAGGATCGCAGCGAAGCGAGGACCGGAGCGAGTGGGAGTCGAGTCATGAGCACCGTCGAGGCGGTCATCTGCGAACCGGTCCGCACCCCGATCGGCCGCTACGGCGGCATGTTCAAATCGCTGACGGCGGTCGAACTCGGTGTCGTCGCACTCAAAGGTCTGTTGGAGCGCACGGGGGTGGCACCCGAGCAGGTGCAGGATGTGATTCTGGGCCACTGCTACCCGAACAGTGAGGCTCCGGCCATCGGCCGGGTGGTGGCGCTCGACGCCGGGCTGCCGGTGACCGTACCGGGCATGCAAGTCGACCGGCGTTGTGGATCCGGTTTGCAGGCGGTGATCCAGGCCTGTATGCAAATCCGTAGCGGCGACAACGATCTGGTGATCGCCGGCGGCGCCGAGAGCATGAGCAACGTGGCCTTCTACTCCACTGACATGCGCTGGGGCGGTGCGCGTTCCGGGGTCCAGATTCACGACGGTCTCGCCCGCGGCCGCACCACTGCCGGAGGTCAGTTCTATCCGGTGCCCGGTGGAATGCTGGAGACCGCCGAAAACCTGCGCCGTGAATACGGCATCACCCGCGCCGAGCAGGACGAACTCGCGGTGCGCTCACATCGCAGTGCGGTGGCGGCCCAGGAATCCGGAGTACTGACCGAGGAGATCATTCCCGTGACGGTCAGCTCCAGGAAAGGCGAGACCGTCGTCGACACCGACGAGCATCCTCGCGCCGACACCACGGTCGAGGCGCTGGCCAAACTCAAACCCGTTCTGCTCAAACAGGACCCAGAGGCCACCGTGACCGCGGGCAACTCCAGCGGCCAAAACGACGCCGCGTCCATGTGCATCGTCACCACGCCGGAGAAGGCCGCTGAGCTGGGATTGCGGCCGCTGGTGCGGATGGTGTCGTGGGGTTCGGCGGGCGTCGCACCCAACGTCATGGGCATCGGTCCGGTGCCGGCCACCGAGGTGGCCCTGGCCAAAGCCGGCCTGCAGTTGAGCGATATCGACCTGATCGAACTCAACGAGGCGTTCGCCGCCCAGGCGCTGGCGGTGATGAAGGAATGGAAGTTCGGCGACGCCGACTTCGAGCGCACCAACGTTCGGGGTTCCGGGATCTCGCTGGGGCACCCGGTCGGGGCGACCGGCGGTCGCATGCTGGCCACGCTGGCCCGGGAACTCGATCGGCGTCAGGCCCGCTACGGGCTGGAGACCATGTGCATCGGCGGTGGCCAGGGGCTGGCCGCTATCTTCGAGCGGCTGTAGGAGAAACAGAGTCATGACCAGACTTGCGCAAACCCTGGGCCTCACCGAGTTCCAGACCGAAATCGTTTCGACGGTGCGGCAATTCGTCGACAAAGAGGTGATCCCGAACGCTCAGGAGTTGGAGCACTCCGACACCTACCCACAGGCCATCGTCGACCAGATGAAGGACATGGGTCTGTTCGGACTCATGATCCCCGAGGAGTACGGCGGGCTCGGCGAATCGCTGCTCACCTACGCGTTGTGTGTCGAGGAGTTGGCGCGCGGCTGGATGAGTGTGTCCGGGGTGATCAACACCCACTTCATCGTCGCGTACATGATCCGTCAGCACGGCACCGACGCCCAGAAGCAGAACTTCCTGCCGCGCATGGCCACCGGCGAAACCCGTGGCGCATTCTCGATGTCCGAGCCCGAGCTGGGGTCGGATGTGGCGGCCATTCGGACCCGGGGGACCAAACAACCCGACGGCGACTACCTCATCAGCGGCCAGAAGATGTGGCTCACCAACGGCGGTAGCTCCACCCTGGTGGCCGCGCTGGTGCGCACCGACGAGGGGGCCGACAAGCCGCACCGCAACCTGACGGCGTTCCTGGTCGAAAAGCCCACCGGCTTCGGCGAAGTGGTGCCCGGGCTGACCATTCCGGGCAAGCTCGACAAGCTGGGCTACAAGGGCATCGACACCACCGAGATGATCTTCGACGGGTACCGCGCCAGTGCGGACGACGTACTCGGCGGGGTCACCGGGCAGGGCTTCTTCCAGATGATGGACGGGGTCGAGGTCGGTCGGGTCAACGTCTCGGCCCGTGCCTGTGGCGTCGGGATCCGCGCCTTCGAACTCGCCGTGCGCTATGCGCAGCAGCGGGAGACCTTCGGCAAACCGATCGCCGAGCATCAGGCCGTCGCCTTCCAATTGGCCGAGATGGCAACCAAAGTCGAGGCCGCCCACCTGATGATGGTCAACGCCGCCCGACTCAAGGACTCCGGTGAACGCAACGACGTGGCCGCGGGTATGGCGAAATACCTGGCCAGCGAGTTCTGTTCGGAGGTTACCCAGCAGAGCTTCCGCATCCACGGCGGGTACGGCTACTCGAAGGAGTACGAGATCGAGCGGCTGATGCGGGACGCCCCGTTCCTGCTGATCGGTGAGGGCACCAGCGAGATCCAGAAGAACATCATCAGCAAGCGACTGCTGTCCGACTATCGGGTGTGAGCCGTGTCCATCCCCGATTTCGCTGCGCGGCCCCAGTTGGCCGAGGATGTGGCCCGGCTGATCCGACGGCGGATCTTCGACGGCACCTACCCGGCGGGAAACTACATCCGTCTGGAGCAGTTGGCCGCTGAGCTGGGGATCAGCGTGACGCCGGTGCGTGAAGCCTTGTTCGGCCTGCGCACCGAGGGGCTGCTGACCCAACAGCCCCGGCGGGGGTTCCTGGTGCTGCCGGTCACTCGTCGCGACATCGACGACGTGGCCGGCGTGCAGGCCCACATCGGTGGTCAGCTGGCGTCGCGGGCCGCGGGTCAGATCACCGACGGGCAGCTCGGCGAACTCGACCAGATCCAGCGTGAGCTGGAGGAAGCCTATGCGCGCGACGACCACGAGGCGGCGGTTCGGCTCAATCATGCGTTCCATCGCGGTGTCAACCGGGCCGCTGAATCGCCGAAGCTGGCGCAGTTGATGTCGCAGATCACCCGGTACGCATTGGAATCGGTGTATCCGACGGTCGAGGGCTGGCCCGAGCAGTCCACCCACGACCATCGGCGGATATTGGCGGCCCTCAAGGCGCGGGACGGCGATTCGGCCCGTGCGGCGATGGCCGAGCATCTGTGTGCGGCGTCCAAGCCATTGACCGACCATCTCGAGCGCCTGGGCGTGCTGGAGTAGGTCACGTAATCCCGCGAGCAGACACAAACCTGTACATTTCGGCCCCAAAAGGGACTGGTTTGCGTCTGCTCGCCGAAAGAAAGTAGGCGCACATGGCAGCGACATCAGGGGTTCTCGACGGGATCCGGGTGCTCGACTACGGCCGATTCATCGCCGCACCGTGGTGCAGCGCGATTCTGGCCGACATGGGCGCCGACGTGCTGCGGGTCGAGAAACGTGAGGGCGGGGAGGACCGCTGGGTGCAGGCCGTCACCGAGGGTGGCGAGGGCGGCACGTTTCTGCAGTGCAACCGCAACAAGCGTTCCCTCACCCTGGACTCCACCACGGTCGAGGGCGCCGAGATCACCCGCCGGCTGGTGGCGAGCGCTGACATCGTGATCGCCAACATGCCTGCGGCCGGGATGCGGGCCAACGGACTGGATTACGAAACCCTCAAGGCGGTCAAACCGGACATCATCCTGGCCAGCGCCACCGCCTACGGAGAGGGCGGACCGTACAGCGAAAAGATCGGCTTCGACGGGGCCGGTCAGGTGATGTCGGGAGCGGTGTACCGGCAGGGTTTGCCGGACCAACCGATTCGGACCGTGGTGCCGTACGCGGATTTCGGGACGGCGCTCACCTTGGCGATCGGCGTGATGATGGCGCTGTATCACCGCGACCGTACCGGCCAGGGTCAACACGTCGAGGGCGCCCTGCTGCCCACGGCACTGATGTTGTCGAATGCCTTCTTGATCGAGCGAGAGCTACTGCAGGTGGACAAGCCCCGGATGGGCAACAAGGGTGCGTCCGTCGCGCCATGCGATCTGTATCGCACCGCCGACGATCAGTGGGTGCTGCTCCAGGTGGCCGGTCAGCCGATGTTCAAGCGTTGGTGCCGGCTGGTGGGCCGCGAAGAACTGTTCGACGACCCTCGTTTCGCCAATGACGACATCCGCTGGGCCAACGGCGACATCCTCAACGACATCATGGCGCAGTGGTGTGCCGACAAGACCAAAGCTGAAGTGTTGGAGCTGTTGGAAAAAGCGAAAATGCCCGCCGCGCCACTGCATTCCACCCAAGACGTACTGGACGACCCGCATGTGCAGGCCATGGGCTATCTGCACCGGATGCCGTTCCCCGGAGCATCGCGGGACGTGCCGATCGTCGAGACCCCGTTCCGGATGTCGGCAACTCCCGGGACGATCCGGCGTCGCGCCCCGTTGTTGGGAGAGCACACCGATGAAGTGCTCGGTGAGATCGGCTATGGCGCAGACGAAATTGCTGAGCTCCGGGCGAATCAGATCGTGTGAGTCAGCGCCCCTCACCGATCGGCTTCAGTGCCTCGAGCTGCTCACAGAAATGTTCGGCACTGTGTGACTGCACCGAGCAGTTGGCGATGGTGGCCCCGACCTCACGCAGCCGGTCGAGCCGCCGGCGGGTGCCGGGCGGGTCGCCGAGCGGGTCCAAGGCCACGCCGGGCGAGAGGACGACGTCGAAATCCGCGGGCAGCTCGCGTGAGGCGAGAAACTCGGCGATCATGTCCGGCGAAAGAGCGAAAGGCATCCAGCCGGTGCCCAGTTCGACGGCGCGACGCAGCGAGTGTTTGGTACGCCCGCCCACCCAGACCGCCACCTCCGTGCGGGGCGCATGCGGTTCGATGGCGAAGCCGTCGACCACCGGCTGCCCCCAGGCGGCGCGCAGTGTGGCGATGTCGCGGTCGGCTGCGGCGCCCCGGTCGGCCCATTGCGCTCCGAGCAACTCGAACTCCTCGGTGAGCGATCCGACGCCCACGCCGAGGATGACACGTCCCCCGCTGAGCCGGTCGAGGGTGCCGTAGCTCTTGGCCAGCGCCACCGGGTGGTGATAAGGCAGCACGACGACGGCGGTGGCCAACCGGATCTGTCGGGTGCGGGCAGCCAGAAACGACAAAGTGGCCAGCGGGTCCCAGTACACGGTCCCACGAACCCCGGCGGCCGAGGCGGGAATTCCGGTGTGCTCGGCACAGGTGAGGTGGTGAAAACCCAAGCGGTCGGCGGCCTCGGCGATCACTGCCAGCTCGTCGGGGCCGGCGGTTGCCTCCCACGGTGAGAACTCGCCGGGGTGCTGCATCACGATCGGGGTGGAAATTCCGAGCTTCACGTCGCTGCCTCCTTCACCTGGATCTTCGCAAAGCTCACGGAGGCGACGACGGCCAGGTCGTTGTCGGGCACGGTGAAGATCTCCACCTGAATCACCATGGACCGTTTACCGGTGTGCACCAGCCGGGCCACCGCGCGTGCAGCGCCCTCGGTGACCGGCCGCAGATACCGCAGGTTGAGGTCAGAAGTCACCACGCTGTGACCGGGCGGCAACTGGCGCATGGCCAGCTTGCCCGCAGCGGTATCGACCAGGGTGGCAAGCAGACCGCCCTGCAACCCACCGTTGGTGTTGATCACGTGCGGCGCGACGGGAAGCTCGACCACCACCTGGTCATCGGAACCCGGCACATCCCGATAGCCGATCAGCTCGAACAGTTCGAAGATGTCAGCGGTCATCGGTCGGCATCCGTGTAACGGATCACCCCGCGAATATTGCGTCCTTCCAACATGTCCCGGTAGGCATCGTTGATCTGTTCCAGCCGGTACTCGCGGGTGACCATGTCATCGAGGTTCAACTCACCGAGCTGGTAGAGGGTCAACAGGTTCGGAATGTCGAACTGAGGATTGCCGCCGCCGAAGAGGCTGCCCTGCAGGCTCTTCTGCAGCAGGGTCAAACCTGCAAGGTTCAGCGTGGTGTCGTCGTCGACGACGTTGCCCATCGCGGTGAGTACGCACGTACCGCCCTTGGCAGTGAGCTGCATCCACGATTCCACTTGGTCGCCCTCGGTGCGTCCGACGGTGACGATGACCTTGTGACACATTCGTCCGCCGGTGGCATCGGCGACCCCGGCCAGTGCGGTGGCCACGTCCGGATAGGCCTCGCGAGCACCGAATTTCAGGGCCTGCTCGCGCTTCCATTCGACCGGGTCGACGGCGAAGATTCGTCGCGCGCCGGCGATCGCGGCACCCTGTAGGGCCGCGGTGCCGACACCGCCGATACCGATGACGGCGACGTCTTCACCAGGCCGGACGTTGGCGCTGCGCACAGCTGAGCCGTATCCGGTGGTCACCCCACAACCGACCAGGCAGGCGACCTCGAACGGGATCGACGGGTCGATCTTCACCACGGAGGTGCGGTGCACCACCACGTAGGGGGAGAACGTACCCAGCAGGGACATGGGGATCACGTTCTGTCCCTTGGTCTGTACGCGGAAGGAACCATCGGAGACCGAAGCGCCCGCCAGCAGGCCCATTCCCAGGTCGCACAAATTGCGCAGGCCGACCTGGCAGGCCGGGCAGCTGCCGCAGGAAGGAATGAACGACATCACCACGTGATCGCCGACGGCGAGGCCCTCGGTGTCCGGGCCGACTTCCACGATCACCCCGGCGCCCTCGTGCCCGCCCAGAATCGGGAAGTCGGCCATCGGGATGTCCCCGGTCATCAGATGATGATCGGAGTGGCACAAGCCCGCAGTTTCCAGGGCCACCTTCACCTCGCCCCTGCGCGGGTCTCCGATGTCGATCTCCTCGATGGACCACGGCTGACCGAAATCCCACACCAGTGCGCCTTTGGTTTTCATTGTCGGTCACCTTTCCTGAGCATCTCTAGTAGCGCGGCGTTGTCGACTTTTCCGGTGGCTCCCCGCGGTACCGCGTCGTCGTGGTCGAGCAGCAGCCACAGCGTCGGCACCTTGAACGAACTGAGGGCTGCCCGGGTGGCCGTGCACAGTGACTCGACGGTGAGCCCATGACCCACGACCACCGCGCCGACCCGGTTGGTCTGGCTATCCGGAACATTGATCACATGGGCGGCGCGAACGCCCGGAATCCCACGCAGCGCCCGTTGTACCTCGCTCGGATACACGGTGGCGCCGCGAACCTTGAACATGTCGTCGGACCGGCCGCGGTAGAACAGGAATCCGTCCTCGTCGAGGTACCCCAGGTCGCCGGTCGGGTAGTAGCCGTCCGGGGTGAACACCTGCTCGCGTGTGCGTCGGCAGATGCCCCGCATCACGTGCGGACCCCGGATCTGGATCACCCCGGTTTCCCCGTGGGGCAGCGGTGTTCCGGTGACGGTGTCGACGATGCGTACGTCCATGCCGTCGAACGGTCTGCCGCAACTACCCCACGCCGACTCCGGCATATCGGTGTCGGCCCGGTATCCGCAGTACGGGCCGAACGATTCGGTCATCCCCAACAGCGACGCCCGGGCTCCGGGCTGCGACCGCAGGCCGGGCGACAACAGTGCCTCAAGGCTGCCGGGCTGCAGGGCGCTCAGGTCGGCGGTGCCCGCATGGCGGGCAAGCGCCTCGGCCTGCTCAGGCCAGCCGCGGAAGAGTGTGACCCGTTCGCGTTGCAGCAGGCCCAGAGTCGAGTCAGGCCGCGGGACCGGCTCGGTGACCAGCGTGGCGCCGGCCATCAGGGCGGTGAGGATGCCGGCGCCGAACCCGCCGACCCAGAAGAACGGCATCGGCAGATACAGCCGGGTGCCGGCGGTGATGCACCGGGCGTCCAGCCCAGAACGGACGGCGCCCAGTGCATTTCGATGGGAGTGCATGGTGCCCTTAGGTGCTCCGCTGCTCCCGGAAGTGAACATGATCACCATCGGGTCGCTCTCGCGCACCCGGGCTGCCAGCGCATCGGCAGCGTGGCGAGGTCCGCTGAACTTCAGCGCCTCCGTAGCGGTCCACACCGTACGCAGCGCGGGCACCTGATCGGGCTGCACGGGGTAGCGATGGCCCCGGAACTCCTCGACCGCAACCAGGAACTGCACCGATGCCATGCGGAGTTGTGCGGCCAGTTCACCGGGGCGCAGCAGGGTGCTCAACGGGACCAGGAGCGCGCCGATCCGCATCAGTGCCACGGCGATGCGGACCCAGTCCGCCCCGTTCGGCATGATGAGGCCGACGCGAGAACCCTTGGTGACGCCCGCGGTGATGAAGCCCGCAGCCAACGCCGCAGTGCCGGAATCGAGTTCGGCGTAGGTCAGCCGGACGGTCGGGTCGATCACCATGGGCTTGCTGGCCGTCGCCGTCGCGTTCCGACGCACGACCGCGTCGATGGTCAGCATCGCGTCAGACATCGAACAGCCCGGCCAGGGCGGCAAAATCGATCTTGCCGCTGGACAACACGCGTAACTCGTCGCGTCGTACCACCGCGAACCGCCGCGGTACCTTGTAAGCCGACAACCGCGATCGCAGCGCACGCCGGACCTCGTGCTCGTCGAAACGCCCAGGGGCGTCCATCACCACGACAGCGGCCACGCTTTGCCCTCGCTCCGGATCAGGTATTCCGATCACATGCGCCGAATATCCGAGTGCTGCCAACGCCTCCTCGACATCTCCCGGTGTGACGTTGGCACCGGCAGTTTTGATCATCGACCCGGCCCGGCCGAGAAAGTAGACGTAGCCGTCCCCGTCGATGCGTACCAGATCCCCGGTGTGGAACCAACCGTCGGCATCGAAGCAGTCCTCACGGTTGCGGCCGTAGTAACCCTGCATGAGATGGGGCCCACGGAGGCACAATTCACCCGAAGCCAGCACCTTCGTCTCGAATCCGGGTGCCGGCCGGCCATAGCTGCCGCGCCGGCACTCTGGCTGATCGCCCTCGTCGGTGTCGATCAACACCACGCTGCCGGTCTCGGTCATGCCCAGCATGTTGTGGCGCAGCTGCGGATCAGCGGGACGACAGTCGGGCGCCATGATCGGGTACAGGTTGCCTCGGCGGGCCGAGAACGTCCGATCCGGGTAGCTCGGGTGACCGGCCAGCTCGGCAATGCCGGCCACGAAACCATTGGTGACGGTGGGCTTCTCGGCCTCCAGCAGATCGAGGGTGGCGCCGGGGTCGGTCGAGGTCGAACAGATCAGGGTGGCGCGCGCAGTCATGGTGGCCAGCAGTCCGAAGGCGAAGCCGCCGATCCAGAAGAACGGGGAATTGCAGAACAACCGGTCGTCGGCAGTGAATCCGCGAATCTCGTTGAGACCGCGTTGATGTGCCAGCAAGGCGCCGTGTGTGTGCACCACGCCTTTGGGTGCGCCGGTCGAACCTGACGTGTAGATGATCGCCAAGACGTCAGATCCGTCGACGTCGTCGTCCAACCCGGCCAGGTCTGGCCCGTCGGCCTGCGGCAGGTCGAACAGCACGTGCCGCAGGCACGGGCCTGTGATCCCGTCCAGACGCTGCACATAATCGTGGTTGCGATAGCGGCGCGTCGACAGGAGGATCGCGGTATCGCTGTCGAGCAGTTGGTGGGCCAACTCGGTGGCGGTGAGGAACGTCGAATATGGCACCACCACGGCACCGATTCGGGAGGCGGCCAGCATGGCCACCACGAAGTCGACCCCGTTGGGGTACAGAAGACCGACGTGGGTACCTTTTCCCGCACCCAGCTCGATCAGCCCACGAGCCACCGAGGCCGAACGCCGTTCGGCCTCGGGGTAGCTGATCCGGTCACCGTCGCAGATCAGCAACGGATGCTCGGGGCATCCGCGCAGTAGTCCGGGAACGGTGTCAGGCACTGGCAGAGAAGTACTCCCGTATAGCACCGAGATCGGCCTTGCCCGATGGGGTGCGGGGGATGGCGTCGACGATGGCGATCTGGGTGGGGATCTCGTATCGGGCCAGCCGGCTGTGTAGATAGTCGGTCAGTTCGGCTGCCGGGGCCGGTCCGCGCAATTCGACCATCGCCACCGGCGTCTCACCGAGTCGGTCGTCGGGCAGGCCGATCACCGCCGCGCCGAGCACGGCCGGATGGCTCTCCAAGGCGGTACGGACATCGTCGGGCATCACCTTGAACCCACCGCGGATGATGGCCTGGTCGGCGCGACCGAGAATCCAGACGAAGCCGTCGGTGTCGATGCGGGCCAGGTCGGTGGTCCGCAGCCAGTCGGCGTCGGCGTCGAACTGCGCCGGTTTGACCTCCAGCAGGCCCTTTTCGTCCGGAGGTAACTCCGTGCCGCCCTCGTCGACCACCCGAAGCCGGGCACCGGGATTGGCACGGCCCACGCTGCCGCGCTTGTCTTTCCAGTATTTCTGGTGGTCGGCCAGCGTCCAACTGGCCACTCCGCCGCCGAATTCCGTGGCGGCATACGACGTGAGCACCGGGATGCCGAACTTCTCGGTGAACGCGTCGGCGTCATCGGCCGACAATGGGGCGGTACCGGAGGTGACGGCGCGGATCCCGGCCAGGTCGTCGCGGGTGAGATCGGAGTGCAGCACCATTCGCAGCGCGGCGGGCACCAGTGACACCGCCTTCGGCTGATGTTCCCGGACCGCGTCGGCCCAGCGCCTCAGCTCGAACTTCGGCAGCAGCACGAATGACCGCGCCTCGGCGATGCACAACAGCACCCGGAACACCCCGCCGACGTGAACCAG
The DNA here is from genome assembly GCF_001954135.1 of Mycobacterium sp. GA-1841. Classification (GTDB taxonomy): domain Bacteria; phylum Actinomycetota; class Actinomycetes; order Mycobacteriales; family Mycobacteriaceae; genus Mycobacterium. Next base: position 147,750 of record NZ_MBEQ01000009.1, read on the forward strand.
CGGCGAGTTGACGATCGCCACGCCGTGCCGCAATTCGGTTGGTGCCGCGGCGTTCTCGGGATCGCGACCGATCACGCTGCGGGCGAGCATGTCGTAGGTGAGGTCGACGCGTTTGGGTGGCCCGGTGGTGCCGCTGGTCAGCATCCACACCGCCACCCCGGGACGTCCGGCGTCCTGCACCGGCGCTTGGGCGGGCGCGACGTCGGGCTCGGTATCGAGGTCTCGGATCGTCACCGTCGTCGTTGCGGGGGAGGGTGCGGCCAGGGTGGCGAGGTCCTCGGCCAGACCGACCAACACCGGCAGGGCCAGCGCTTCGACGTCGGCGCGGGTCCGCTCGTCACCGCGGGCGGGATTGATGACGACGACCGTGCCACCGGCGGCCAGCACGCCGAGAAGTGCTGCCACGTGGGCGGGTTGGTTGCGCAACATGATCCCCACCCGCGCGCCGCCTGCCACCGCGCCGATGCGACGGGCCAGGGTGGCGAGTTGGCCCCAGGTGACCCAGGCACCGTCGTACTGGACCGCGTGTGCTGTCGGGTCAAGAGCGAGCACATCGGAGATACGTTGTGAGAGTGGATGTGTCATCAGCGGATCCGGGGTGTGTTCTTGGGCAGTGGGCGCTCGGCCAACTCGGCCTTGGCGATCGGGTTGCCCAGCCGGGTGTAGATCAGGCCCTGGTCCATGGCGGCCCGGTACGGCTTGTCCAGGGATTCCCAGATGGCCTTGACGGTGCCCTGGGTGGCGGTCGGCGGTTTGGCGGCGATCGTCGCTGCGATCTCGTGCGCACGATCCCAGAGCGCGTCGCGGGCCACCACCTCGGTGACCAGGCCGATCCGCAGCGCAGTTTCGGCACCGACGCGTTCGTCGTTGCCCATCAACGCCATCCGCAACGTGTCACCGAGCCCGATTCGACGCATCAGTCCGATCGGCTCCAACGCCGACACCAGCCCGGCGCTGACGTGCGAATCGAAGAACGTGGCCTCCTGCGAGCAGATCACCACGTCGGCCTCGTTGACGAAGTACAGCGCGCCGGCAGTGCACATGCCCTGCACCGCGCACACCACGGGCTTCCACATCTTCTGCCACTTGGGGCTGAGTAGCTCACCGGGATCCTCGTGGTTCCAGACGATCTCGGGTTGACCGTAACTGGACTTGACGTCCAGCCCGGCGCTGAACGCGCGGTCACCAGCGGCCCGCAACACCACGGAGTTGATGCCCTCGTCGTCCTTGATGGCGTGCCAGGCATCGCGCATCTCGTGGCACATGGCGCGGTTGAACGAATTCAGCGCTTCAGGGCGGTTCAGCGTGACGGTAGCGACCCGTGATTGATGGTCGAAGTCGAGCAGCAATGTCTCCACGGTTACCGTGCCTGCCAGTTCGGCTTACGCTTCTCCACGAACGCCCGCGGCCCCTCCAAAGCGTCCTCGGTGCGGACCACGCGCTCGCGGAACGTCTCCGCCAGGATCTCGCCCTCGTGCAGTGGCAGGTCCAGCGTCTTGTGGATGGCCAACCGAGTGCCCCGAACCGCCAGTGGGGCATTGAGACATACGGTGTCGGCAATCTCGTGGGCACGTTCCAGCAGTTGAGAGTGTTCGACGATCTCGGTGATCAGGCCGAGTTCGTAGGCACGTTCGACGGTCATGCGCTCGTGTTTGCCCATCAACGCCATCCGCAGTGCCACCGAACGCGGCAGAGCCTTGGCCAGGCGCACCATCTCGCGGGCCGCCACCAAACCGATGCTCACATGTGGGTCGAAGAAGGTCGCCTGGTCCGACGCGATCACGATGTCGCCGGTGGTGACCCAATCCAAACCGGCGCCGCAGCAGATGCCGTTGATCGCCACCACCACGGGCTTGGCCATGCTTCGGAACGGCGGAGTGCCCTCCTGCGGTGCCTCCCACTGTTCGTAGGTGGACAGGTAGGGACGTTCGTTGAGAACTTTTCCGTCGCCGGGAATCTCCTTGACGTCCGCGCCGGTGCAGAACGCCCGGCCGGTGGCCGTGACGATCATCAACCAGATGTTGTCGTCGTTCTCGGCTTCGGCGTAGGCGGCCCGCAACTCGGTGATCATGTGGGGCGAGAGCGCATTGAGCGCGTCGGGCCGGTTCAACGTGATGGTGGCCTTGTGGCCGTCCACCTCGTATTTGATGGTGTCGTACGTGGGAAATGCGGTCATCGGTTCCTCTTTGCTGTTATCGGCCTTGGAAGTCCGGGTCGCGTCGTTCCCGGAAAGCGGCCAGGCCTTCTTTGAAATCGGTGGTACGACAGGCGAGTTCCAGGTTGGACAACTCCTGGTTCAACGTCTGGGCCAAGCTCGCGTGCTGGCCGAAGGCGATGGCCTGCTTGGCCAGCCCGAGTGCCACCGTGGGCCCGGCGGCGAGCCGGGCCAGCAGCTCGTCGGTTGTGGCGTCGAGGTCGTCGGCGGGCACCGCGGTGTGGATCAAACCCCAGTCGGCTGCCTGTGTGCCGCTCACCTTTTCGCCCAGCAGCAGCATGCGTTTGGCGCGGGCCACTCCCGCCAGCCGTGGCAGCAGCCAGCTCGCTCCGGAGTCGGGGGTGAATCCGCGGCTCATGAACGGTTCCCAGAACGTCGCCCCGGCGTCGGCGATCGTGAAGTCGGCGGCCAGCGCCAGATTGCAGCCGAGGCCCACCGCCCAGCCTCGTACCGTGCAGACCACCGGCAGTTGGATGGTGGCGACCAGTTCGATGATCCGGTGCGCGGTGTGCGGTATCCGCCGGACCAGATCGCCGGTGCGGGGCCGTTCTCCGCTGCTGTTGGTGGCGACCCAGTCGGCCCCCGTGCAGAAATCCTCGCCCGTACCGGTGATGGCGATCGCGCGCAACGAGTCGTCGTACGCGGCCGTCGACAGGGTCGCGACCAGAGTGTCGATCATTCGGTGACTCAATGCGTTTCGCCGAGATGGCCGATCCAGGGTGATGCGCAGGACGCCGCTGTCGCGCGCCGTCGATATCGCCTCGCCGCTCATCAGGAACCCGCCTTCCGAAACCATACAGTTGCCCATACAGTAGACGATGCGATTACTATCCTGTACAAGTTAGCAAGGAAAGACCGTCGGCGGAACAGTGGAGGGCAGGGTGCCGGCACATCGGATACGCCAACCTCGGGTGGCCGAGATCGTGGCGTCCAAGCTGCGCGACGACATCCTGTCCGGCCGCCTGCGCGAGGGGGATGTCCTGCCTACCCAGGAGAGCCTGTTCGGTGAATTCGGGGTCAGTCCACCCGCGTTGCGCGAAGCCATCCATCTGCTGGAGACCGACGGGTTGATCTCGGTGCGCCGTGGAAACGTCGGCGGTGCGGTGGTGCAGATGCCGTCGGCCGACCGCACCGCCCACACCATCGGCATGGTCCTGCAGGCGCGGGCCGCCACGCCCGCCGACGTGAGCGAGGCACTCCTGCATCTCGAACCGATCTGCGCGGGAATGTGCGCCGCCCGGGAGGATCGAGCGACCGAGGTGGTTCCGTATCTGCAAGCCGAGATCGACGTGCAGACCGCGCAGTTCGATGATCTGTCGCACTACGTACCCAATGCCCGACGCTTTCACGAGGCGTTGGTGTCCCGTTGCGGGAATGAGCCGATGATCCTGCTGATCGGCTCGTTGGAGTTGATCTGGTCGGCGCACGAATCGTCGGTGTGGGGTGACGACGTCGATCAGGCGACGATGCGGGCCGCATTGCGCGATCACCAGCGTCTGTTGGACGCGATCGCCGAGGGAGACCCGGCCCGGGCGACCAAGCTCGCCGCCGACCACCTGACCGCCGCGCGGCGCACCACACTCGCCGCCGGTTACGACAAAACCATTGAAGCGAGGCTGATTTCGAATGACAGATGACCGCGTGCTCTTCGAGGTCGATGACGATCACCGGATTGCCACCATCACACTGAACAACCCGAAGCAGCGCAATTCTTACGACGCCGCGATGCGCGACGAGCTGGCCCGGTATCTGGACATCGCGGCGGACGACGATGACATCACCGTGGTGCTGCTGCGCGGCGCCGAGGGAGTGTTCAGTACCGGGGCGGACATGAACAATGCCTACGGTTGGTATGGCGATGAGCGCTCGCGCGACGAGCAGAGCGCCGGCGCGAAGACGGCCGCTGTCAAGAAGTCGCGCCCCAGTCAACGTCGGCGACTCACCGTGGACCGCAAGTCCTTTGGCTTCTATCACAACTTCATGGGGTTTCCGAAGGTCACGGTGGGGGAGATCAGCGGCTACGCGCTCGGCGGCGGGTTCGAGATGGCGTTGATGACCGACATCTCCGTCATCGCCCGCGACGCCAAGATCGGGATGCCGGCCGCCCGGTTCCTCGGCCCGGCGCTGGGAAGCCTGCACATGTTCTTTCACCGCCTCGGTCCGGTGCTGGCCCGGCGGCTCTTGCTGACCGGCGACATCATCGAGGCCGGTGCCGTCGAACATCTGGGCATCTTCACCGACACGTGTGACGCCGACCAGGTGACGGGCCGGGCGCAGTACTGGGCGGCCAAGGCGGCGAAGATGCCGGCCGACGGGGTGGTGATCGCCAAGGAGGCGTTCCGGCTTGTCGAACAGAGCCAGGCCTATCAGGGAGAAGAGGTGGCGAGCTACATCTTCCACGCGTACGGCACCAACCTTCAGTTCTCGCCCGGCGAGTTCAACTTCGTCAAGACCCGGGCGGAACACGGCACCAAGGAGGCGTTCCGGCTGCGTGACGAGCATTTCCACGTCCCGGAACCGCAGTGAGCCGGACTCCTGGTACGTTTACACAAGAACTCGATATCGTAAAGGTGGAACCATGCCAACACCCGTCATCGTGGGCGCTGCCCGCACTGCGATCGGCCGCTCCTTCAAGGGGACGCTGGTCAACACACCGCCCGAGGATCTACTCGTCCCCGTCCTGGCCGAGGTGGTTCGCCGGGCCGGTATCTCCCCGGAGGCGATCGACGACCTGATCATCGCCGAATCGAACTACGGCGGCGGTGACCTGGCCCGTTATGCCGCGGACATCCTCGGTTGGCAGTCGGTGCCGGGACAGGCCGTCAACCGGCACTGCGCGGGCAGCTTGACCGCGATCGGCAACGCGTCTGCGCAGATCGGTTCCGGCATGGAGCGCGTGTTGATCGCCGGGGGTGTGCAGTCCCTGTCGATGACGCCGCTGACCAACTGGCGGATCCCCGGGCCAGAGCTCAAGTTCGAGGAGCGCTGGATGACGCCCACCCACGTCGAGACGCCGGACGCCCCCATGCGTGACATGTCGATCACCGTCGGCTGGAACACCGCCCAGTCGGCCGGGCTGACCCGTGAGGACATGGATGCGTGGGCCGCGCGGTCACACCAGCGCGCGATCGCGGCGATCGATGCCGGCAAGTTCGTCGACGAGATCGTCCCACTCAAGATCACCCAGCCGGACGGCTCGGTCACCGAGTTCAGTGTCGACGAGCACCCGCGTCGTGGCACCACCGCCGAGAAGCTCGCCGAGCTCAAGGTCCTGCACCCGGAGATCGAAGGATTCTCCATCACCGCGGGCAACAGCAGCGGCACCAATGATGCTGCCGCTGCTGTCGCCCTGGTCGATGCCGACTATGCCGCAGCCGAGAAGTTGGACGTCCTGGCCACGGTCAAGGCCTGGGCCGCGGTGGGCGTCGCGCCGCGCGACACCGGTCTCGGTGGCGTCAAGGTGATCGGCAAGGTTCTGGACCGGGCCGGGCTCAAGCCGTCCGATGTGGCGCTGTGGGAGATCAACGAGGCATTCGCCTCCGTGCCGATCGCCGCGGTGCGCGAGTACGGGATCGACGAGGAATTGGTGAACTTCTCCGGCAGCGGTTGCAGCCTGGGACACCCGATCTCGGCGTCGGGCGCCCGCATGGTCACCACCCTGGTCTACGAACTGAAGCGCCGCGGTGGCGGCATCGGCGTCGCCGCCATGTGCGCCGGCGGCGGTCAGGGCGGCGCCGTCGTCATCGAGGTTTAGTGCGTTCGGCGTGAGCCCGATGGGGACGATCCGGTGCGATCTCCCCATCGGCCTCACTGTGGGCGGCGGTGTCCGGGCCGGCCTCCGCCTTGCCTGCGCCTTGATATTCGTGCAACTCGGCGCGAACCGCTTCGTCGAATGCTCGGTCCAGGCTTGCATGCGCGAGACGCCGTGCTGCCCTGCGCATGGTGTCTACCAGGTCAGCGGCCCAGGCAAGTTCGGCATCGTTGGTGGGCAGCCAGCCCGGCCCCCGCTGACGGACAACTTCGGTATGACCGCCGCGAGTCAGCTCACGGGCGGCCGCGTCGAGCTTCTTGTCGACCGCCGCACTGGTTTTCAGAAGTATCTCGAGCGGCATTCCGCGGGAGACGAGTGAGCCGAAGTCATCGATGAGTCGCACATCGGTGACCGAGTAGGTGTTCTCGTCGCCTGTCGGCGCGATCACGCCATGATCGGTCAGCCGGCGCAACATCTTCGGGTCGAGCCGGCCGAGCCGCTCCTCGAGCTCTTCGAGGGACATGGTGCGCGGCTCCGGGCGCGACCACGGTGCGGTGACCAGTTCCTCGAGGTCGGACAGATCCAGCACGTCGACGAGGTTCTGGCCGGGCTGCAAGCCGGTCAGGAACTTCATGATGTGCTTGAGGGTGAAGCCCTCACCGAGCAATCGGGTGATGGCGCGCAGTTGCCGCAGATGCCGATCGGTGTAAATGGCCACCCTGCCCCGGCGCTGGGGCCGGGGCAGCAGCCCGTTGTCCTGGTAGACACGCACGTTCCGGGTTGTCGTCCCCGCCTCCCGAGCGAGGTCGTCAATCCGATACTCGGTCACCACGGAATCCTATCCGGTGGTGAGCGGATCGCCGCTGACCTGCGCCGCGGTGCTCATGTCGTCGCGGCCTGCCGCGGTCTCATCGTCCCGGCGTGCGGTGATCTTGTAGTCGTGCAGGTTGACGGTCTTGAGCTGATTGACGTACTGCGTGGCGAACCCGGGGTACATGGTCGCATTGAAACCGTCCTCCGTCAGATACCAGCTCTGGCAACCGGAATTCCAGGTCGTCGACCGCAGACGGCGTTGGATGTGTTCGTTGTAGCGGTCCTGGGCCTCCGGGCGCACGTCCAACGACTTCCAGTCGTACCGCAGAACAGTGGAGATCGCCTCGACGATGTAGTTGATCTGAGCCTCCATGTACACCAGGGCGGAACTGTGTCCCGGCCCGGAATTCGGGCCAAAGGTGAAGTACAGGTTGGGGTAACCCGACACTGCGATGCTGCGGTAGGCGTAGGCGCCGCGACTCCATTCGGCGGCGAGCTCCCGGCCGTCGATGCCGGTGATCGGGAACGGCGTCCCGGTTTTGCAGACATCGAACCCGGTGGCGAACACGATGCAGTCGAATTGGTGCTCGATGCCCTCGACGGTGCGAATTCCGTTGGGGGACAGGCGGGCGATCGGCCAGGTCACCAGCTTGCAGTTGTCGGCTTGCAGGGCGGGATAGTACTCACTGGTCATCAACAGCCGTTTGCACCCGGCGGAGAAATCCGGTGTCAGCTGTCGCCGCAACCATGGATCCTTCACCTGTAGACGAAGATTGGCGCTGCTGACCGCCTCGACCACCCGGGTGAAGGGGGTATCCCAGACCACGCCGAGAGCGACCGACTCGTGTCCCCAGTACCAGGCGCTGCGCATGAGGCTCTGGGTCAGTGGGAGGTTGCGGTAGAGGCGCTTGAGCCAGCCGCTGGTCGGCGTGTTGATCCGTGGCAGCACCCATCCCGGGGTGCGCTGGAAGACCTTGACCGACTTGGCCGTCTTGACCAGTTCGGGCACGATCTGGACTCCGCTGGCGCCGGTGCCGATGACCGCGACCCGTTTGTCCGTGAAATCGTAGTCGTGGTCCCACCGGGCGCTGTGAATCTTGTGACCCTCGTAGGTGTCGATTCCGGGGATGTTCGGGAAGCTGGCGTTGGCCAGTGGACCGGAGGCGACGATGACGTTCCGGGCCCGCACGGCGTCCCGGCCTTCCAGATCCACGACCCACTCACCGGCAACCGCATCGTAGGCAACGCCCACGACGGTGTGGTCGAACCGGATCTTGGGTGCCAGACCGGATGATTCGACCATGCCGTCGATGTACCCGAGGATCTCGGCGCTGCCCGAATAGGTGTGCGACCAGTCCGGGTTGGTCGCGAAACTGTACGAGTACAGCCGGGACGGAATGTCGCAGGCCGCACCGGGATACGTGTTGTCGCGCCACGTTCCGCCGACCCGGGAATCGCGCTCGAATATCACGAAGTCGTCGATGCCCTCGGCCGCCAGGCGGATGGCTGCACCGATGCCGGCGAATCCGGCGCCGATGATGGCAACAGAGAGGGGAGAAGAAGTCATGTCGTCGATCGATTCTCTCAGGCGACCGGTTCGTAGGTCAGTTCCTGCGACCAGGTCGGGGTGTTCTGGACCAACGACATCGGGATCACTCCGGTGATCTTGACCAACGAATCGGCCAGCCAGTGGTACTTGGAGGTCCGGTCGATCACCTTGCGGCTCTGCCACGAGATGATCCGGTACATCGGCAGGCGACGGGCGAATTCGCTGCGCTCACCGACACTTTGGAACCTGCGCATCGCCTGGTACAACCGGTCCTCGTTGACACCCATCTCGACGATGTTGTCGCGCATCTTGTTCAGCAGCGGGAAATAGCTGAGTACTCCGACCAGGAACGTGGGCTTGATCCAGCCACCCACGAGCTCGATCAGCAGCTTGCGCATATCGGCATGGCCCAGAATGTCCATCACCTCGAAGTCGACGGCCAGATGCCGGGACTCATCGGAGTTGATCCGCTTGAACACCTCTTGCGCCACCGGATCTTTGACCTCATCGGTGATGAACTTGATCAGCGCGCCATCCAGTGCCACCTCGAGCATGGGGATGACCGTGCCCAGGAACGTCAGACCCATTCCGTCGGAATGCTTGTCGAGCCAATTGATGACCAGCTGGACGTTGACGTTCGGCGGTGGGATCTCGTCGTTTTCGAGCATGCCCCACCTGCGCATCAAGGCGAGCTCGGCGTTGGCATGCTTCTGCTCTTCGGCGTGGAAATGCTCGTAGATGCTCTTGAGGGTCGGATTCGGTGCCTTCTTCGCCAGGGCGGCGAAACCGCGGGCGCCGACGTTCTCGATCCACATCAGGTCGGTCATGAACGGCTTGAGTTTGGCATGCAGCTCGGGCTCGATCAGCTCGGCTCCCGGTGCGTCCCAGTCGATGTCGACCAGGGCCCACTGCCGGTCCTTGATCATCTGCAGCATGTTGTCGAGATCCATCGCCATGATGCGTCCTTTCTCGAGTTGGTTCGGTTGTCGGGGAGGGTTCAGTCTTTGGGAAGAACCCGGCCGAGCAGTCCGGCACCGCGGACATAGAGGCCGGGGAAGTGTCGTTTCAGGTGCCAGATGACTGTCGCGTCGATCTGGGGCACCACGTACAGCCGGCCACTGTCGTGCGCGTCGAGGGTGCGGGCGGCGACGTTGTCCGGAGACAGCCCGGTCCATCGGGCCAGCTGCTGGCTGAGATTCATCGAGCCGGGGGTGATGCGACCGTCCTGAAAGACGTTGGTCTTCACGAAGGTCGGGCACAGCACCGTGACCGCGACACCCGCACCGGCAAGTTCGGCGGCCAGCGTCTCCGACAGCGACATCACGCCCGCTTTCGAGACGTTGTATGGCGCCATCGACGGTGCGGCAGCAAATCCGGCGGCGGAGGCCACGTTGATGATCCCGCCCCGGCCGGCCTGGCGCAGGATGGGAGTGAAGACCTCACACCCGTACACCACACCCCACAGATTGATCCCGAGCGCCCAGTCCCAGTCCTCGAACCCGATGGCGCCGACGGGTTTGCCGCCCACGCCGACGCCGGCGTTGTTGATCACCAGAGTCGGTGGACCGCCGAAGATGCTGTTGGCCTGCTTGGCCAACTGTTCGACCGCGCTGCGATCGGATACGTCGCAGACCACCGCGTGGCCTTTCCCGGTGGATAGTTCGCCGATCAACTTCACCGTCTCGTCGGCCCGGTCCGGATCGATATCGGCACAGATGACCTCGCCACCCCTCCGGGCGAGCTCAAGGGCGAACGACCGCCCGATGCCGCTACCGGCGCCGGTTACCACGGCCTTCGCGTCGGTGCAGCGACGATCACCGCGAAAAGCTTTGAGCAGCATGTCGATTCCGAACATCAGCAGACCTCCACTCGGTTATCGGACCGGCCGTTGCTCAGGGCAGAGGAGATGAATCCCGCCGCGCGGCGCAGCGCCAGTCCCGCTTCCGGTGCCAGCCGGGGCAGGGCCTGGAACACGTGCACCATTCCGGGCCAGACTTCGAGAGTGCTCGACCCGCCGGCCTGGATCACTTCGGCGTCGAGGTATCGTGCATCGGCGCTGAGCATTTCGAACTCGCCCACCTGGATCAGCATGGGCGGCAGGCGATTCGCCTTGTCGAAGGAGAGACGTAGCCGCGGCTGTTCGGAGTCCTGCGCGGTGGTGTAGAGACCGACCAACCGCCGTGCGGCGGTGGCGGACATGGCCGGATCGCGTCGCACTTTCTCCTGCCGCAGAGCGAGTTCCATGGTGAGGTCGATCAGCGGGGAGAACAGCACCACTGCCGCAGGCTGGAAACCGGATTCGTCTGCGTGCTGGAGCAGCAGGTCGCAGGTCAAGTGTCCACCTGCGGAGTCCGCGCCGATCACGACGTCCGATGCCGCATATCCCTGACCGAGCAACCAGCGATAGCCCGCTTCGACATCGTCGGCGGCAGCGGGGAAGCGGTGTTCGGGGGCCAAGCGGTAGTCGACCGAGAAGAACGGCATGCCGGTCGCCTCGGACAGTTGCGCCACGAGCTTGCGGTGCGTTCGCGCCGAACAGATCACGTATGCGCTGCCATGGATGTAATAGCCGGCGCGCGTGCCGAATTCCACTCCCGGACCGAGCACCCATTCGCCGCGGACGCCGCGCTGGCGAACCGGAATGACTCGGGTGCCGTCGGGCATCGTTCCCAATGTCCCCATGATGGTGGCGATCAGTCCGCGCGAAAACCACACGCCCGCGCGATTCATAGGGATGACTCCGGTGAGACAGCCCAACGTGTACCGGGTGGCCGCACCGGTGACGACGGCACGCAAAGAGGGTTTGTCGGGCACGGTCGGGAAGTCGGTTGAGGCAACTGCGGTCACATGGTTTACGTCACCACAGACTGTTACATTTGTCAATGTAACAATCGACTATGGCAATGATGGCTGGTCCTCCATCGCCAGAATGTCGGTGGGTGTTGGTGAAATTGCCGCATGCTCACCATGCCCACATTCATGAAGGACCTGACTCATGTCGATCCTGAGAGGCGTCAGTTGGGGGAGGCGTTCGCCCACTGGCTGGACGTGGTCGCTTCTCTTGCGATTCGTTACGAGCAGGGTGCATTCGACAGCTACTACCCGCGAACCTACTGGCGTGGCCAAGCGCGGGGATGGGTCTTGTCACCCGGCATGCATCGGAGGATCGCCGAGATGTCCCAGGTGCCGTTGGATGATCAGGCGGTGGTCGACACCACCGACTATCTCCTCGCCGGTGCCCGCGCGGTTGGTTTGTACCCGCCCACCGTGTCGACGTTGGGCGATCTTCAACTGCTGGCATACCTTCAGCACCAAGGCGCGGCGACGCCATTGCTTGATTTCTCGACCGATTTCCTGACTGCACTGGCCATGGCGTGCTTCGACGTCACGTCCGATGAGCACGACGGTTTGCTTCTCTGCTACCGATATCGCCCCTGCAACGCCAGCTACGTCCCGGCATTCACCCACGTCACGCCAACCGTGGCGTTCAGCGGCGATGGAGGTGGCAGCGTAGCGCTCTTCCATGCGCCGTACCTCACTGCGCGACAACGTATTCAGCGCGGCGTGTTCATCTTTTCCGAGGTTGTCACCGACAATCCCAACGCCACCGTGGCGGTGAGGATCGGCGACCACTCTGACGCCATCGCGCGCTACTACCACGAGCACAGGTCGATGGGCCCGTCGATGCTGCGCGAACACCCGGTCGAGCCCGGCAAGTGCGCCGCAATCGTTGTACCCAGGCAACACAAGATCGCCATCCGCGGCTGGCTGACATCCCAGCATCAACTCAACGACACGTACGTGTATCCCGAGGCGCTCGCGTTGGACGTCCACCGGCAGTACATCAGTGAGAACGCCGCCACGTCACCGCTCGGCTCCAACGCCGGACGAAAACTGTTCTGACGAAACGGGATCCGTCTCGGCGACGCGGTGCCTACTTGCGCTTCGCCCTCGCGGGCTTGTCGGCGTTGGCGTCGATCCGGGCGGCCGCATGGTCGAGGATGCATTCCAGGCCGTACTCGAAGTTCTTCTCGTCGGCCGCCCCGATGCGGTGGCCTTCGCTGGTGACCTGGGCCAGCAGCGGGGTGACCTCGGGGTCGATGACCATGGTCTCTTCGTAATCACCCGGTGCGTTGTCGTTCGCCCGGTTTTTCTCGTACAGGCGGTGCAGCACCACCGACCCGCGCACGTGCACCGACACGGCCGAGTAGGTGTCGAAGGCGTCTTCGGCCGACAGGCCGGCCTCGACCAACCCGGAGATCGCGGTTTCCATCTCCTGTACGCCCAGTCGTGCTGCACGTGCGCTCAGAGCAGACCGAATGAGAATGAGATCACACAGGATCGGGTTGCCCATGAAGGCTTTGCGCATCGTCCTGGCGTGGTTGGCCAGCGACTCGCGCCAATCCTTGGCCTCGACGTAAGGGGTGGCGACCACGAACTCGCGGAGCGCACGGTCGGTCATCGCGTTGAGCAGATCGTCCTTCTTGCGAAAGTACCAGTAGATGCTGGTGACGCCGACGCCGAGGTGTTTGCCCAGAAGCGGCATGCTGAGGTTGTCGATCGACACCTGCTCGGCGAGTTCGAATGCGCCCTTGATGATGTCCTCGGGATTGATGGACCCGCGTTCGCGCCGTTGACGTTTCTCAGCGGTCGGTTGCTTTGCCACTGCGGGCACCTCCATCGAAATCGATTCTGCTCACGCCGTCCCGTGCCGCGGGTCAATCGCAGGTGAATTTACCGTCGGCTACCGCTTGAAGTGCGCCTATGCGCGCGTGTCGCGGGGCCTTGTCGTTGTCAACCTTACCGGTAGCCCTTCTGTTGCTGCGCATCTACGGTTGACCCGTGGCCGTCGCTCGGCAGAATGGACAGGGTTCCCGTCTCTCTACTGTAATGCCTATAGTAGGGTTTTCGGCGGTTATTGGTCCTTAAGTAAAGGGGTACTGGTGTCGGACGAAGTTCTCACAGAGCGGCGGGGTCGAACCCTCATCATCACGATCAATCGCCCGGAAGCGCGTAACGCGTTCAACCTGGCGGTGGTTCAGGGACTGGCCGATGCCATGGACAAACTCGACGACACCCCCGAGTTGTCGGTCGCAGTCGTCACCGGCGCGGGTGGAAACTTCTGCGCCGGCATGGACCTCAAGGCGTTTGCAGCGGGAGAGTTGCCCTACGTTCCCGGCCGGGGCGCCGGTTTCACCGAGCGTCCACCACGCAAGCCGCTGATCGCCGCGGTTGAGGGGTTCGCGCTGGCCGGCGGTACCGAGTTGGTCCTGGCGACGGATCTCGTGGTGGCCTCCAAGGTCGCCAAGTTCGGCATCCCCGAGGTCAAGCGTGGTCTCGTCGCCGGCGGTGGTGGCCTGCTGCGGCTGCATCAGCGCATCCCGTACCAGAAGGCGATGGAGCTTGCGCTCACCGGCGACAGCTTCACCGCCGAGGAGGCCGCCGCGTGGGGTTTCGTCAACAAGCTGACCGAACCCGGTGAGGCACTTGACGGTGCGCTCGAGCTCGCCGATCGGATCACCGCCAACGGGCCGCTGGCTGTCGCGGTGACCAAGGAGATCATCGCGTCGTCCTCGGAATGGTCGTCCGACGAGATGTGGAAGAAGCAAGGAGAACTGCTCGGACCGGTGTTCTCCTCCAACGACGCCAAGGAGGGGGCGATCGCCTTCGCCGAGAAGCGTCCCCCCAACTGGACGGGTTCCTGACTCCGGCGGGCAGGAGCGAAGCGACCGGGGAGTTGTTTGAGCCATGGATCTCGGATTCGCAGGCGCGGCCACCGTCGTCGTGGGTGGTGGCCGCGGCATGGGCTTTGCGACGGCGCAGTGCCTGGCCGAGGATGGAGCGCGGATAGCGATCGTCGGGCGGTCCCGCGACGTACTCGACGCCGCAGCCGCCGAGCTCGCCAGGTTGGGCTCGCCAGACGCGGTTGCGATCGTCGCCGACACCTCGGACGGCGCACAGGTAGAGCGGGCCTTCGCCGAGGTGGGTGAGCGTTGGGGCGAGCTCAACGCCTTGATCAACACCGTCGGTCCCGGGGCGGCGGGCAACTTCGAAGAGTTGACCGAGGATCAGTGGCAGGAGGCGTTCGACTCCGGGCTGATGGGCATGGTGCGCAGCGTGCGGGCGGCATTGCCGTTGTTGCGCAAGGCCGAATGGGCGCGCGTCGTCAACTTCTCCGCGCATTCGGTCCAGCGGCAGAGCCCGCGGTTGCCGGCTTATACCGCGGCCAAGGCTGCGCTGAACAGTGTGTCGAAGAACCTCTCGCTGTTGTTGGCCAAGGACGAGATCATGGTGAATGTGGTTTCCCCGGGCAGCATTTCGTCGGAGGCGCTGCGCGGTTGGGCCGACACGGTGGGTGTCGACGGCGATGATCCGTACGCGTTGATGGCCGCGATCGACGAGCACTTCGGTCATCCGGCTCACCTGCCACGCGCTGGGCTTCCCGGCGAAATAGGTCCGGTGGCGGCGTTTTTGGCCTCCAAGCGCAACTCTTACATGACCGGGGCGAACGTCAACGTCGATGGTGGGTCGGACTTCATCTAGGGGGTCGTATGGCAACAGCAGCCGAAGCGCGGGACTGGGCTCCCTCGGCACTGCGCGGGATCGGTGACTCGCTGTACACCCCGTTCTGCGGAACCGATGGCGACGACATCGACTGGGAGGCCTACCGGTTCCTCGTGCGCTACTGTGTCGGAGACCTTGGTCACCAGATGCTCTGGTGCACCAGCGGTTTGGCCGAGTTCTGGGCCTTGACCCTCACTGAGCGCAAACAGCTTTTGGAAGTGGCGATCGATGAAGGGCGCCGCGCCGATCCGGGCGTGGTGGTGCAGGCCTGCACCGCGGCCACCTCCGCCAAGGACTGCCTGGAGCTGACGCTGCACGCGCAACAGGCCGGCGCCGACATCGTCTACATCCAGACGCCGATGATGGAAGCACACGGCGGCGAGGGTGTCCTCCGTTTCTTCCGCTACATCGCCGACCGCACCGACATCGCCCTGGGAATGTTCAACTCGCCGTCCTCGGGCTACGTGCTCACACCGGACGAGAGCGCCCGGATCGCCGAGGAGATCCCGGCGGTGTGCGCGACGAAGGAAGGCGCGTTCCGGCCGGCGGCAAGCCGCCGATTGCATGAACTGGCGCCTTACCTGGCGATCTGGGAGTGCGACACCACGGTGTACCGGGCCGGCTGGCTGCGTGAGGGCATCGTCTGCTCCGCGCAGCTGGGTACGGCGGGATATCTGTATGAGACCCCGCACCGCCGCATCTTCACCGAGTACTGGGATCTGGTGTACGCGGATCGGCTGATCGAGGCGATGGACTTCGGGCGGGAGTCAGGACTGGACCAATTCAGTCTGGACATGGGCTCCTGGTTCACCTGTTACCCCGGCCGGGCCGACTATTTCACCCATTGGACCGACGCGTTCAAACATGCGGCCTCGGTGCTCGGATTGCCTATCGGTGCCTATCCACATTCCCGTCCACCTCAGACATGGTTGCCGGATGTTGCCAAGGCGCAAATCGAGACCGCTTATCGCAAGCTCGGTTTGATCGACGCCTGACCGTCCTTTGCGCAGGTCGCGACACTAACGCCAGACTTGCGGAATGCACTACCGATAGGTATACAGTATGTATGTCTGAACGGCTGGTGTGGCACTGGGAGGTATCGGCGCGTGACGGTCGCTGACAGTGTGGGAACCGAGGCGGTTCTCTACGAAACGACGGACGCGGGCGTCGCTGTCATTACGTTGAATCGCCCGGACCGGCTGAACTCCTGGGGAGCGGACATTTCCGCCGGCGTCTATGCGGGTTTCGACCGCGCCGAAGCCGATCCGGATGTTCGGGCGATCGTGCTGACGGGCAATGGCCGCGGATTCTGCGCCGGCGCCTACATGGGGGCCATGCAGGATCTGGGTGCCAGCATCAACGAAGACACCGACGTGAGCAAGATCGTCGGTGAGCGCCATCCGCATTTCCTCACCGAATTGCGTAAGCCCGTCATTGCCGCGATCAACGGGGCGTGCGTCGGTATCGGCCTGACCCACGCGCTGATGTGCGACGTCCGGTTTGCCGCGGCCGGAGCCAAATTCGCCACCGCTTTCCCGCGTCGGGGACTGATCGGCGAATACGGCATCACCTGGATCCTGCCGCGGCTGGCCGGCTGGGGCGTCTCGGCGGACCTGCTGTTGAGTGGCCGCACCTTCTTCGCCGAGGAGGCCGTTGCGCTCGGATTGGTCAAAGAGGTTGTCGCCCCTGAGGATCTGCTGGCCCGTGCCTTGGAGTACGCCGAGGATCTGGCCCGCAACTGCTCTCCGGCGTCGATGGCGGTGATCAAAGGCCAGCTCTACGGCGATGCCCTAGACGACGTGCGTGAGGTCAGCGGTCGAGCGGAAACCCTCATGCACGAATCGATGGTGCGTCCCGACCTCGTCGAGGGCATCACCGCATTCTTCGAGAAACGGCCCCCGAACTTCCCGCCCTTGAAAGAAGGTTGATGACATGACCGAAGCTCCCGAACGACTTCCGTACCTGGCCGTCGACGTCGACAACCACTACTACGAACCGATCGACGCCTTCACCCGCCATCTTCCCAAAGAGTTCCGAAGCCGTGGTGTGCAGATGGTCCATGATGGCAAACGCACGCTGGCGGTCATGGGTGGCACGGTCAACCACTTCATCCCGAATCCCACCTTCGACCCGATCATCGAACCGGGATGCCTCGATCTGCTGTTCCGTGGAGAGATCCCCGAGGGCGTCGACCCGGCCTCGTTGATGAAGGTCGACCGGCTCTCGGAACATCCCGAATATCAGAACCGTGAGGCCCGGCTGAAGGTGCTCGACCGGCAGCGTCTCGAAACGGTCTTCATGCTGCCCACTTTCGCGTGCGGCGTGGAGGAGGGGCTCAAGCACGACATCGAAGCCACCATGGCTTCGGTGCATGCCTTCAACCTGTGGCTCGATGAGGATTGGGGCTTCGACCGGCCCGACGGGCGCTTCATTTCCGCACCGATCATTTCGCTGGCCGATCCCGTAAAAGCGGTTGAGGAAGTCGAATTCGTGATCGGTCGCGGTGCCAAGCTGGTGTGCGTGCGGCCGGCGCCGGTTCCAGGAGAGGTGAGGCCGCGATCCCTGGGCGACCCATCACATGACCCGGTGTGGGCTCGACTGGCCGAGGCCGGTGTCGCGGTGGTCTTCCACCTGTCCGACTCCGGATACATGGCGGTGCCGGCGCTGTGGGGCGGCAGCGGCGTATTCAAGGGCTTCGGCAAGCGTGATCCGCTGGACATGGTCCTGATGGACGATCGCGCCATCCACGACACGATCGCCTCGATGATCGTGCACCAGGTGTTCACCCGGCATCCCAAGCTCAAGGTGGCCAGTATCGAGAACGGCTCCTACTTCGTCTACCGACTGATCAAGAGGCTGAAGAAGTCGGCCAACAATGCGCCATATCACTTCAAGGAGGATCCGGTCGAGCAGCTACGCAACAACGTCTGGATCGCGCCCTACTACGAGGACGACGTAAAGCTACTGGCCGACACCATCGGGGTGGACAAGATCCTCTTCGGTTCGGACTGGCCGCACGGCGAGGGCCTGGCCGATCCGACCACCTTCACCGCCGACATCCCGCAGTTCCCCGAGTTCAGCCTCGAAGACACCCGAAAGGTCATGCGCGACAACGCTCTCGAACTCCTCGGTGATGTGCATCGAACTGCGCCCGGAGTCGCACACCTGACGGTGCCGGTGTAGCCCCCACGATGGCCGAATGGACGATCGGCGCCGTCGTCGACGCGATTGCTGAAGCGGTGCCTGACCGGGAGATGACGGTGTGTGGCGACCGCCGCACCACCTTTGCGCAGGGGGCCGAACAAACCCGGCGGTTGGCGAACTTCCTGGCGTCGGCCGGGTTGGGGGCGCACCGCGAGCGACGGGACCTCAACCGCTGGGAATGCGGTCAGGACGTCGTCGCCCTCGTAATGCACAACGATCTGTACCCGGAGATGGTGATCGGCTGTCTCAAGGCGCGCACGGTGCCGGTCAACGTGAATTACTACTACACAGCGGGCGAGGTGGCCGATCTGCTGGCCTACTTGAAGCCACGGGCGGTGATCTACCACCGCTCGTTGGGCGCCAAGTTCGCCGACGTGCTCCCAAAGACCACCGCCGAGGTCTTGATCTCGGTCGACGACGGTGACGGCGTCGACCTGCCAGGCGCGGTGAGGCTGGAAGACGCGCTCTTGCAAGGGAATACCGATCACAGGGTGGCCACGTCCCCCGATGACCTGCTGATGGTATGCACCGGCGGTACGACGGGCAGGCCCAAAGGCGTGATGTGGCGTCAGGGCGACATCTACGTCTCCTCGATGAACGGCGCGGATCATGAGCAGGTCGGCGAGATCCACGACAAGGTGGCCCATGCCGGGCCGCCCTGGTTCGCGGTGTCGCCGTTGATGCACGCGGCCGGGATGTGGACCGCGTTCTCGGGTCTGCTGTCGGGACAGACCGTGGTGTTACACGACACCAAGCCCCGGTTCGACCCGCGCGCGGTGCTCGAAACCGCGCAGCGGGAGAAGATCGGGCTGATGACGATGGTGGGTGACGCGTATGCCGCGCCGATCGTCGAGGAGCTGAGCCGTCGGTCCTACGACCTGTCGTCGATGTTCGCGATCGGTACCGGCGGCGCGGCTACCAACCCAAAACATCAACGCGCCCTGCTCGAACACATCCCGCAGATCACCATCATCAACGGATTCGGTTCCTCGGAGACCGGCAACATGGGCTTCGGCCACACCCAGCGCGAAACCCCGACCGCAGAAACATTCCAGCTACGCGCCGGCGGTTTGGTGCTGGCCGACGATTACTCTCGGTTCCTCGAGCCCGGTGACAGCGCGGTCGGCTGGGTGGCCCGCAACGGTCGAATCCCGTTGGGCTACTTCAACGATGAGGCGGCGACCGGAAAGACCTTCCCCGAGGTGGCCGGTGAGCGCGTCGTGGTGTCCGGTGACCGTGCCTCGCTGGAGGCCGACGGCAGCCTGCGCTTGCTCGGGCGGGATTCGTTGGTGGTCAACACCGGCGGGGAAAAGGTGTTTGTCGAGGAGATCGAAGAGGCCCTGCGCGCACACCCCCAGGTAGTGGATGCACTGGCGGTGGGGCGTCCGAGTGAGCGCTGGGGCGAAGAAGTTGTCGCGCTGGTGTCGACTCGCGGGGCGGTGGACGCCGACGGCCTCCGCGATCACTGTGCGACCCGGCTGGCCCGGTTCAAGCTTCCCAAGGCGGTGTTGTTCGTCGAGGAGATTCGCAGGCTCGGCAACGGCAAGGCCGATTACCGGTGGGCCAAGGGTATTGCGACGGGAGGAATAAAGGTATGAGCGACAAGGCGAACCGCGTCATCGACTGTCTGGCCAACGTGCATTTCGGCGAGACCGAAAACCAGCCCACCTTCATGAAGAAGGTGCGCGACGATTACTTCAAGGGCCCGAAGTCGATGTACGACCCGATCGACTTGTCGGAGATGCTCGACGAGATGGACTCTCACGGTGTGCGGAAGGCCATCTTGATGGACTCGCTGGCCAAGCCGTCGGTGACGGCGCGAAAGTTCGTCGAGGCGCACCCAGACCGTTTCGCGTTGGCGATTGGCGGGATGAACCTGTTGCGTCCGATACCGTCGTTACGTGAACTCTCGGCCGTCGTGTCCGACCTTCCGGTGGCTTATGCCGCTGTCGGACCAAGCTTCTGGGCCGACGGACAATATCCACCGAGCGACGCGGTGTACTATCCGCTCTACACCAAATGCGCGGAGCTCGAATTGCCACTGTGTGTCAACACGGGTCTTCCCGGTCCGCCGATTCCCGGTGAGGTGCAGAACCCGATCCATCTGGACCGGGTATGTGTGCGGTTCCCGGAGTTGAAGCTGTGCATGATCCACGGTGCGGATCCGTGGTGGGACATCGCGATTCGGATGCTCATCAAGTATCAGAACCTACGGCTGATGACCTCGGCCTGGTCTCCCAAGCGGCTACCGGAGTCCCTGCTGCATTTCATGCGCACCCGCGGCAAGAACAAGATCATCTTCGCGTCCGACTTCCCGGTGCTGCGTATGCAACGCGTGGTGCCCGAGGCGCTGGCACTGGATCTGCCCGAGGACGTTCTCGACAACTACCTGTACAACAACGCCGCCGAGTTCTTCTTCGGCCAGACCCACGAGACGGAGAGCTGATGGACCGCTACGAACTACGCAGACTGGACTACAGCCTGTCCGAGGATCATGTCGACCTGCAGACCGCGTATCGGCAGTTCTTCAAAACGCATTCCGACATCGAGGCCGTGCGGGCCTCCGAGCCGTCCGGATTCGACAAGAGCTTGTGGGAACGGTTGTGCGCCATGGGCGCCACCACGATGGCGCTACCCGAAGCCGTCGGGGGTGACGGCGCGACACTCGTCGACCTGACCCTGGTGGCCGAGGAGCTAGGACGCTCGCTGGCGCCGGTGCCGTGGATCGATCATGTGGTGACGGCGCGGTTGCTGGCCCGTCTGGGTGCGTGCGAGTCCGAGGAGATCGTGCAGGGCACACATATCGTCGGGTTCGATCCCCAGCAGGTCGCCCCGACCGGGCCGCGGCTGATCCCTACCGGGTCGATCGCCGACCACATCGTCCTGCGTGATGGCGATGACATCGTGAAGCTCGCGTTCTCCACGCGACCGGCCCGCGTCGACAACATCGGCAAGCTGCCGATGGCCTGGGTGGACCCGGCCGCCGCCGACACCCGCGTCGTGCTGGCCAGTGGTACCGAGGCCGCCGCGGAATACCAACGGGCCTTGGATGAATGGCGTCTGCTGACGGCCTCGGCGCTGGTCGGGTTGGTCGAGGAGACCATGACCATCGCCGCCGAGTTCGCCAAGTCCCGCTACACCCTCGGGGTGCCGATCGGGACGCTGCAAGGCATTTCCCATCCGCTCGCCAACATCGCGATCACGGTTCAGAGCGGCCGTGGGCTGTCACATCGGGCCGCATGGTTCCTCGACAACGAGCCGGACGAGCGGCCCGAACTGGCTCCGTCGGCGTTCGTATTCATGGCGGAGGAGGCCGCCAAGGCTGCCACCATGGCGGTACACGTTCAAGGCGGCCTCGGGGTGTCCGCGGAAGCCGCGGCCACCGCCTATCTGGTGCGAGCTCGCGGTTGGGCCCTGGCCGGCGGGGATCCGGGCGCCACCGCAGTACACATCGCCCAGATCGTGGCAGCTCGTGAAAGCAAGGTCTGAACATGGATTTCTCAACAGTTGAACTGTCCGCCGAAGATGACGCGTTCCGAACCGAGGTGCGCGAGTTCCTGGCCGGGGTGGTGACCGAGGACGTCATCCGGCGCGACCGCGAGACCGGCGACAACTTCGACGAGGGCGTCCATCTGGCTATGGGCGCTGCCGGATATCTGGAGAAGGAATTCAAACCCGAGACCGAAGGTGGTTTCTCGCGCGTACGCCGACGGATCTGGCAACTGGAGAAGCGACGAGCCGAGGTGCCATGGGTGACCGGAGGTACGACGATGATGGTGGCCCGCTCGGTGGCCAAGTTCGCCGCGCCCGAAATTCGAGACGAGGTGCTGCGCGGAGTATTCGATGGCACCGTGCGGATGTGCCTGGGCTACACCGAACCCGAGGGCGGTTCCGATGTTGCGACGTGTAAGACCCGCGCCGTGCGGGAAGCGGATGGGTCGAGCTGGATCATCAATGGGTCCAAGATGTTCACCACCGGTGCCCACAACTGCCAGTACGTCTTTCTGATCACCAACACCGACCCTGAAGCGCCGAAACACAAGAGCCTCACCATGTTCCTGGTGCCGCTCGATCTGCCCGGCATCGAGATCCAGGGCATTCGTACTGTCGACGGCGACCGCACCAACATCGTCTACTACTCCGACGTGCGCGTCGATGACAAGTACCGGCTCGGTGACGTCAACGGAGGCTGGACGGTGGTGCGGGAACCGCTCGACGCCGAGCACGGTGCCGTCGCCGCGGCCCACGACGGGCTCGCCGATGTCGCGATCATGATGCATCAGGCCGGGTTTATGGCCGAAGCGGCGGACAATGTCGCCGCACTGGTCGGCAGCAACGGCGCGATCGAAGACGGGTCGGTGGCATATCGGTTGGGCCGCAGTGTGGCCCGGCTGGAGGCATCCTTGTCGTCGCCCAGCATCTTCGGACGCGTGGCGCTGGCGCAGACCATGCGTGACATCGCCCCGGACCTGATGGACATCGCAGGGTCGGTGGCCGCACTGCCGATCGGGGCCGACGGGGGAGCCGATGACCGCAGTGAGTACGTCTACCGGTTCGCGCCGCTGGTCGGCATCTACGGCGGCACGCTCGAGGTGTTCCGCAACATGATCGCCCAGCACGTGCTGGGCCTGGGTAAGCCGAACTATTCGGCGCCCAAGGCGAAAGCGTCCTAGCGCGAGCAGACACAAACCTGCCCAATTTCCAAAGAAATTGGGCAGGTTTGCGTCTGCTCAGCGGTGCGCCAGGTCTGACTGGTCGCCGGAGTCCGCCTCGGCCAGCTGCTTGTTCAGCTGGTCGCCCTCGATGTCGAGGTTGGGCAGGATGCGCTCCAGGCGCTTGGGCAGCCACCACGCCTTTTCCCCCAGCATCGACATCACGGCCGGCACGATGGCCATCCGCACCACGAAGGCGTCGATCAGCACACCGAAGGCCAGCGCGAAGCCGATCTGCTTGATCATCGGATCACCGTTGAACACGAACCCGGCGAACACCGACATCATGATCACCGCGGCCGCCACGACAACGCGGCTGGCCTGGGTGAAGCCGTGGGTCACCGCGTCGTCGCCGCGGTGGCCGTGCACATGGGCCTCCTTCATCGAGGACACGAGGAACACCTGGTAGTCCATGGCGAGCCCGTAGAGCACACCGATCACGATGATCGGTAGCAGGCTCAGGATCGGTCCCGTTGCGCTCAAGCCGAACAACTGCTGGACCCAACCCCATTGGAACAGCGCGGTGGTGGCACCGAAGGTAGCCAACACGCTGAGCAGGAATCCGACGGTGGCCTTGACGGGGACGGCGATCGACCGGAAAACCACCAGCAACACCAGTAGCGACAGACCGACGACCACGCCGATGTAGAGCGGTATGGCCTCCGCGAGACGGTCGGTCGTGTCGACGCCCATCGCGGTGATCCCAGTGACACCCAGATCGACGTTGTGCAGCTCGGTCAGCGGACCGGCGTGCGCCCGGATGTCCCGCACCAGTTGGGCTGTGGCATCGTCGGTGGGCCCGGTGCTCGGCACGACCGAGAACAGGGCGAATTCCTCATTGTCACTGACCTTTTGCAGGCTCACCGATTCGACGCCGGAGAGCCGACGCAGATCGGTGTTGGTGTCGACCAGGTCGGTGATCGTCAGCTTGCCGTGGCCGGCCGTCGGTTCGGCGACCACGACCAGCGGTCCGTTGTACCCCTCGCCGTAGTGGGTGGCGACCAAGTCGTAACTCTCGCGCTGCGGCGTGCCCTGGTTGTAGCTGGCACCGGCCGGTAGACCCATCGACATGTTGAGGGCCGGCAGCGCCAGCAGTGCAGCGATCACTACACCGCCGATGGCGACGGGCACCCGGTGGCGCAGCACCGCGCCGACCCAGGCCGTGGCGAAGCGATGGCTCGCCCCGTTGTCAGCGGCGTGTGCGTGCCGCGTCTTGTCCGAGCAGATGCGTTCACCCACGAGTCCGAGCAGTGCCGGCAGCAGCGTCAGAGCGGCGATCACCGCAACGACCACCGTCGCGGCGGCAGCCAACGCCATCGGCGTCAGCAAGGAGATGCCGACGACAGTCAGGGCGACGAGCGCGATGACCACGGTGGTGCCGGCGAAAATCACTGCGCTGCCGGCGGTTCCGAGCGCCCGTCCGGTGGCCTCGGCGGCGCTGAGCCCCTGATCGACGATCAGCCGGCGCTGGCGGTTGACGATGAACATCGCGTAGTCGATGCCGACGGCCAGTCCCAGCATCAACGCCAGCACCGCGGTCATCGATTGCATGTTGACCAGGTGCGAGAGCAGGAAGGTGCCGCCGACGCCGACTGCGACAGAACTCAGTGCGGTGGCCAGGGGCAGGCCCGCGGCCACGAGCGAGCCCAACGTCACGATCAGGACCAGCGCGGCAACTGCCAAGCCGACGACCTCGCCGACGCCGACGATCTCGGGCATCTCGACCATGCTTGCCGACGGCAGCACCTCGATCCCGGTGGCGGCGACCGCGTCGCGCGCGGCGTCCACCGTGTGTTCGACGGTGCCCGACGGCAGTTCGGCGGTCTGCTTGTCGAACTGGAACTGATACAGCGCAGCGGCACCGTCGGCAGAAACGAGCACACCGGGCACGGGCTGACCATTGCTCAGCAACGGCCGTGCACCGCCGTCCCCAGCTGTCGGAACCGACGAGCGCGCGATGGCCGCTGAGGCGGTCAGCGTCGGGCTGGCCGGTCCCTTGGCCAGCTCAGCCTGGGCGGCCGCGGACGGATCGAGCACGTGGTCGGCGTGCGATACGGACTCGACGGCGCGCAGCACGGCGGCAAGATTGTCGCCGGCATCGATGCGCTGACCAGCTGGGGCGGCAAAAGCGATCATGCCCTGCCCGCCCGAGGACTCGGGCATGCGCTGTGCCAGATCGTCGATGACCTGCTGCGCCGGGGTCCCGTCGATGCGCATCTCGTTGGAGATCTTCGGAGGGTTCGTCACGAGCAGTCCGGCCACCACGGCGATCAGCGCAAGCCAACCGCCGATCACGAGCCATGGACGACTGAACGCGAAGCGTCCCAGCCGGTACAGATAGGTGGACATATAAGTGAGAGTAAGCTCCCAATATGGGAGTCAGCTATCGTTTGTTGCGAACCCCATTGTCGGTGCACAGACATGACCTGCGCCACGTACTCGGAACGGATATGCCTGCCACAACCAGCCGGCGTCGCACGGACGCCTACGCCAACGAGAACCGCATCATCGCGGCGGCCCGTGAAGTGTTCGCCCAAGAAGGCACCACCGCGACGCTGACCCAGGTGGCCGCCCGGGCCGGCGTCGGCAATGCGACGTTGTACCGGCATTTCCCGAACCGGCAGGCCCTCGCGGCCGCGGTCTATGAGGACGCGTTCACCACCGACGTCGAACCGGTGATCCTGGCTCTGATCGAGAGCGACGCGCCGCGTGAGGCGTTCATCGACGTGATCGAGCGGTTGGCCGAACTCATGTACCTTCAGCGGCCACTGCAGCCCTCGCTGGATCACCTCACCGAACTCACCGCCAGGCTGTTCAGCCGGAAACGTGAATTACTGGAGGCGCTGGTGACGCAGGGACAGGCCGCCGGCGATCTGCGGGCTGATCTCACGGTCGACGACGTACCCACCTTCGTCGCGATGGTGACGGCCGCCTCCGTGGCGCTCGATCATCCACCGGCGTTGCGTCGCCGGTATCTGAGCTTGATGCTCGATGCCCTCAATCCGCAGGACGCCCAGCCGCTTCCGCCGTTACCGGACCGGTCGGTCTAGCCGGTCGGCGCCAGGCTCGGTTGCACAGGTACCGGCGCAGGTGGTGGGGCCGGCGGCGCTACCTGCAGGTCGCCGCGGGGCACAAGCCCCGGTGGTAGCCGTCCTGCACCGCCGGCTTCGGCCGGTGGGGCCTCGCATTTCTGCTGGCCTTCGTTCCACACCCCGCCGCTGTGCCGACAGCAACCTTTCGTATCGTCGATCTTTTCCTGCAGAGATTCATTGAGACCGTCATTGAGGATGTCCGTGCAGGAGTCGAAATCCTCGATGTCCCAGACGCCCGGTTCGGCGTGCGAAATACCGGTCGGCGCCACGATGGCGAACATCGTCGCAGTGGCGAAAACCATTGCGGAGGATGCTATTCGCCTCGCGAGAGTTCTTGTCTGGCTTGATGTGATCATTGTCGTGTTCGGCATCGCCGCACCCCCATCGGCCGGGCGTCCGTGGCCCGATGCGCCTCGGGCGCATGTGAGTCCCCTGTATTGAATACAAAGAGTGTGCGCTCGGGTCATGGCAGGAACAACCTCGGCGATGCCGGGACCTTGCCGGGGCAAGATCCCGGCAAACGTGCTCAGCTGAACCGTCAGATGCCCAACAGTGTTTCGACGTTGTTGTGTGCGATGGCGTGGATCTCTTGATCGGATAGTCCGGAGCCGGTGAGGAATTCGCCGACGTTGTCGCGCTTGACGTAGGGGTAGTCCTCGGAGTAGATGATCCGCTCAGCTCCGAGCTCGGCCACCACGTGGTTGAGCTGATGTTGATTGAACATTCCCGACGGGGTGACCCAGATTTGTTCTCGGTAGTAGTCGCTGACGTTGCGGTCGGGGTCGGGCCGCACCAATGCGAATGTTTCGTCGAGACGCTCGAGCCAGAAGCCCATCACCTCACCCCAGTGGCCGCTCAGCAGTTTCAGACCCGGATGGCGGTCCAGGGCGCCGGACAGAATCAGCCGGATGACGTGAATACCGGCCTCCGCGTGCCACCCGAATGCGGGTCCGGAGAACATCACTCCGATGGCAGCGGACCAGTCGCCGAAGTAGTAGGGCCGGGCGACCTGCCGGTGAGGTAGGCCGGGATGGACATAGATCGGCAGGTCCACCGCTTCGGCCGCGGCGAGTATCGGATCGAAACGGGCATCGTCGAGGAAGAGTCCGTCGAATGTTCCGGCGATCAACGCGCCGACGAATCCGAGATCGCCGACGCAGCGACGCAGTTCCTCGGCTGCGGCGTCGGGGTCGTGAAGCGGCAGAGTCGCGAAGCCGCGGAATCGATCAGGATGCTCGGAAATCTGTTGAGCCAGATCATTGTTCACCTGACGACACAATTCGACCGATTCCGGTGCGGCCAATGTACTAGGGCTGCCGTTGCCGTGCGAGACCACTTGGACATCGATGCCGACCGCGTCCATATGCGCCAAGCGAGTGCCCCCGAGTCGAGTTGCCGCGTCGCGGTCGTCGTTGAAAACCGAACCGAACTCGGCGAGTTCCTCGATCGGCAGCCCGCTGGGTGGGCCGCCGAGTTCGAGGACGCGCCGGCTCACCTCAGGGTGCTCGAAGTGTTCTTCGACGGTGATAATGCGCATCTGGTCAGCTCCTTCGGTCGTTGTGGACGCCTGCTGGTGCCAAGACGCTCTGGATTGCCGGTGCGACGAGCGCAATCAGCGTCTCGACGTCGGCCTCGACGAGGGCGGGAACACCGACGATGCGACGCCCCACCACGAGCCCTACGAGCATCGACGATGCAAGTCCGGCACGGAGCACCGCGTCGGCGTCGATCGGGTGCGGCCCGACGGCAACGAGCAGTCGTGCCTGGATGAACTCGCGCAACTGGATGTTCGCCTGCTCGTTGACGACGGCGCCGCGAAGCATCGCCATCAGTGGTTGAGAGTCCTGCGCGGCACCTTCCCACACGTTGAGAAAGGCGCGGACCACGCGCTCGCCCAGGTGCGCGTCAGGCCCGTCGAATGCGTGGGTCAATTGCGCCAAAGTGTCTGGAGAAACGGACATCACGGCGGCAAACAGCTCATCTTTGGACCGGAAAAATTGCATCACCAGCGCGGCGTCGACCCCGGCGTCGGCCGCCACCTGCCTGATGGTGGTCGCGGCGTAGCCGTCGGCGGCAAAGCGGGCCCGCGCCACCTCGAGGATGGTTTGTCGGCTCGTGCTGACGCCCGGTCGGCGTCCGCGCCGTCGTTCCCGCGCTGCTTCAGCTTTTGCGGCCATGCTCCGAACGTACGCCTGCTTCGGGTCATATATCAACCGATGTTGATTTAAAGAGTTGTGAGGCCTACGCTCGCCAGTGTCAAAAGGAGTAGCGCTCTGAAAGGGGGTCGCCATGGGCCGGCAAGAGAATCTCTTCATGCCATCGCGCGCGTTGGAGCCCGGCGACAGATACGGAGTGCTCAGTGAATTCGAACCGGGCACACGTACGCTCCCAGCGGGATTTCGCCTCAGACCTGCGTTCAAGGCGTTACCGGTCGACATCGTGCTGGACAAGGACGTCGCCGTCACCATGCGCGACGGGGTGACGACCTATGTCGACATCTTGCGGCCGGCCGGAACTGAGAAGGTACCGGTGATCGTGGCGTGGAGCCCGTACGGTAAGGGCGAGGGGAGCGCCCCGGCGGCCATGGGAGTGTTCGAGCTGGTCGGCCTCGACAACGGAATCGTCTCGGGTCTGCACAAGTTCGAGGGGCCCGATCCGGCCTACTGGTGCGCCCACGGCTATGCGATCTGCAACCCCGATGTTCGCGGTGTCTCAGATTCGCAGGGGGACAGCGTTCTATGGGATCGACAAGAGGGCGAAGACTGTTACGACCTGATCGAATGGCTGGCTACGCAGGATTGGTGTACCGGCAAGGTGGCGATGAGTGGGACCTCCTATCTTGCTGTGGCGCAATGGTTCGCCGCCGCGGAGCGGCCTCCGCATCTCGCGGCGATCAATCCGTGGGAAGGCATCAGTGATGTCTACCGCGACCTTGTGATGCGCGGAGGCATGCCCGACACCGGGTTCGCAGGGCAGCTCCGAGACAACAGCTTCTGGGGAAACGGGCGCAAGGAGGACATTCTTGCCGAAGCCGAACGCTATCCGCTGATGAACGATTTGTGGCTGAGAAAGATACCGCGGGTCGACCGGATCAACGTCCCGGCGTACGTCGTCGCCAGCTATTCGAACTCACTGCACACGGTCGGGACGTTCCGTGCCTGGCGGGCACTGGGTTCCGAGAAGAAATGGCTCCGCATTCACAACACGCAGGAGTGGCCCGACTACTACGACCAGACGAACCGGGAGGATCTTCGCCGATTTTTCGATCGCTTCCTCAAGGACGACGACAACGGGTGGGAGAAGACTCCACACGTCCGGTATGCGGTGCTCGACCTGGAGGGAGGCGGCCACGTAAACCTGCCTGCGGACCGGTTTCCGCCGCGTGACGTCAGCTACAGGAAGTATTTCCTCGATGCGCGCACCCGCGCTTTGCTTACGGAGGCTCCCGTCGCGGAGGCAACGGCAGAGTACGACGCGGAAGGTGCACCGGGCATGGTGTCGTTCATCGTCCGCTTTGAACAGGAGATCACGATGGTCGGCTATCCCAAGGCGCGGCTGTGGGTCGAGGGGAAAGGTGCCGACGACATGGACCTGTTCGTGTTTGTCCAGAAGCTGAATGCCCAAGGGGCGGTCCTGCAGGAATTCACCGTGCCCAATCAGTCGGCGACGATCCACGACCTCACCGAGAACGGAGCCTCAATCCTGCGGTACAAGGGTTCCGCCGGCCGACTGCGGGTGTCGATGCGGCATTTGGACGACACGATATCGACCGACGAGATCCCGGTGCACAGCTTCGACCGGGTCCAGAAGCTGAGCGCTGGTGAGGTCGCTGAGATCGAGGTCGATCTGTCCCCGATCGGCTTGGTGTTCTATCCAGGCGAACAGTTGCGGTTGGTGGTCAGTTCCAAGGATCTGTTCGGTCCATGGATGCCGGGACTGCGGGAATACGTCCCGCAGAACCGTGGCCACCACGTCGTTCACACTGGAGGAACCCGGGCCTCGTATCTGCAGCTGCCCGTCAAGATCGACCACTGACTGTCACACCTCGGCGAGAGATGGTGGTTTCGCCGCGTCCGGATCGGGATTGGCGATCGGCAGGCCCATGAACCGCCGGGCGTTGTCGCCCATGAAGTCGTAGGTGCGGCGGTTGTCCATGCCCTCGGCGTACTTCCAGAACCCCTTCGGTTCGGCCAGGCCTTCAGGGTGCGGGTAGTCCGAGCCGAACAGCACCTTGTCCCAACCGACCGTCTCCACCACATCGGACACACAGCCTTCCCAAAAAGGGCTGACCCAGACGTTGCGCCGGAAGACCTCATGCGGATGCTCGGGAAAGTTCTGCGGCATCTTCTTGTACAGGTCGGCGAAATCATGGAACAGCGGGAAGATCCAGCTGCTGCCGTTCTCCACGCTGGCGATGCGCAGTTTGGGGAACCGGGTGAGGGTGCCGTGGCAGATCAGGGCGGTCAGCATGTCGGCGATCTCGCGGTGGCCCAGCACCATCCAGCGGAATGCGCTCTGCGCCATGAAATTCTGGGTGTAGGGCGGCTCCCACTTGTTGACGTAATCGTCGAGTGGGGGATAGCTCGCGTGCAGGACGATGGGGAGGCCGGCAGCCTCGACGTCACGCCAGAACGGGTCGAACTCGGGCAGCGCGGGGGAGCGCCAGCCGTGCAGGCCGTTGACCGGTCCCGGTTTGATCAACGCGACCTTGGCGCCTTTGGAAAGGATCCATTCCAGTTCCCGTTGCGCCGCATCCACTTCCGACAGATTGATGATCGGCGTGGAGAACACGCGGTGGGCGTAGGTGAAGCCCCAGTGCTCCAGGATCCACTCGTTGAGCGCGTGGACGATCGCCAGCGTCAGCTGCGGATCGTCGGCGCTGGAATGCTCGACGAGGCTGCCCAGGGTGGGATAGTTCAGGGCCTCGACCACACCCTGGCGGTCGAGTTCTTTGATGCGATCTTCGGGATTACGGGTAGCCGCCGGCGCGTCGATCGCCTTGCCCTGCATCTCCCGTAGCGTCAGGCCTTCGGTGTTCTCCCCGGCGAAGAACTTCTCGTGGGCGCCGGGCGCGGCGACCCGCTCGAAGGTCGGGTTGGGGATGAAGTCGGTGACGCGGTTGTTGATCACCACCCGGGTCTGGCGGCCGATCTGGGCGTACTGCACTGCGCGCGAGTACTTTTCCGGGAGGAACTTCGTGAGCGCCTCGCCGGTTTCGTACATGTGCTGGTCAGCATCGAAGATCGGTGCGTCCCTGAACTGCTCAGTCATGGCAGTGGTTCCTTTTCTCCCGCTCGCGCCAACGTCAGAGGGTCAACACGGTGGCGCCGGCTGTGCCGGGGGCCCCGTAGAGCTGGGCGAAGCCGACGCGGGGGTTGCCGGGCACCTGCCGGTCGCCGGCCTCGCCGCGCAACTGGCGCACCAGCTCGTGAATCTGGCGCAGGCCCGAGGCACCGATCGGCTCACCATTGGCGATCAGGCCGCCGTCGGTGTTGATGGGCAGGGACCCGCCGATTTCGGTGGCACCGTCGGCCAGCAGCTTCTCCTGATCACCGTCGGCGCAGAATCCGCACTCGGCCATGTGGATGATCTCCGCGCCGGCGTCAGTGTCCTGCAGTTGGACGACGTCGACGTCTTCGGGTGCCACCCCGGCCTTCTCGAATGCGGCACGGGCGGCATACACCGTGGGTGCCACGTCCTCCTCGACGGGCGCGCAGGTGGTGTTGACCTCGTAGGCGCCGTACCTACGGGTCCGCACCTCGACGGCCTTGAGGTACACGGGCTTGTCGGTGTAGCGGTGGGCGATGTCGGCCCGGCACATCACTACGGCGGCCGCGCCTTCGTCCGGGGCGCAGAACATGTACTGGGTCAGCGGATAGTTCAACATCGTCGAGTTGAGGATGTCGTCCTCGCTGATCGGCTTGCGCCGGAACGCATTCGGGTTCAGCGCGCCGTTGCGGAAATTCTTGTTCGCCACCTTGGCCAGGGTGCGCTGCGAGATGTTGTGCTCGTGCAGGTACCGGTTGGCCTTCATGCCGAAGAACTGGGTGGTCAGGTACTGGCCGTTCTCGGCGTACCAGCTGGGCATGCCGACCAGCGCCGGGTCTTCGGTGAACGCCCCGCGAGGGTGCTTGTCCAGACCGACGGCGATGCCGATGTCATAGTCGCCGAGCCGGATGCCGTCGGCGCAGGCTTTGGTGGCGCTGGCCGCCGTCGCGCAGGCGTTGAACACGTTGGTGAACGGAATACCGGTCAGCCCGACCATTCCGACGATCGCATCGGGATTGGCCACCGTCCAGCTACCGCCCGCGGCGGCACCGATGTCCTTCCATTCCACCCCGGCGTCGGCCACTGCGGCGAAGATCGCCTCGACACCCATCTGCATCGCGGTCTTACCCTCGAACCGGCCGAACGGGTG
The DNA here is from genome assembly GCF_001954135.1 of Mycobacterium sp. GA-1841. Classification (GTDB taxonomy): domain Bacteria; phylum Actinomycetota; class Actinomycetes; order Mycobacteriales; family Mycobacteriaceae; genus Mycobacterium. The sequence continues at coordinate 180,068 of NZ_MBEQ01000009.1, forward strand.
GATGCCGACGCCGATGATGGCTACGTCATTGGTCACTGGTCGGAACCTTTCGGGGCGAAGGCGAATGTGACGATCTCGGCGGGGTTGGCCGGGTCCGTGTCGTCAACCGCAAACGGGATCATGGTGAGTTCGACGTCCATGCCGAACCGCAGTTTGGCCGGGTCGTTTTCGGTGAGCCGACCTTCGACGCGGATCACGTCACCCAGCTGGACCAGGCCGACGCCGAACGGGACGAAGTCTTTTCCTCCTGGTCCCTTGTACGGAGGCCCGGGTGGGAAGCCCTGGGTGGTCCAGGCGATGAGGGTGCCTTCGGCCGGCAGGTGAAGCTCCTCGGTGTTGTCGCTGGAGCACTTCGGGCAACGGGCCTGAACCGGGAAGGTGGTGGCGCTGCAGTCGGCGCACCGGCTGCCGATCAGCCGGGGTGCGGCGTCGGGCCACGTCGAAATCTCGGGGGCCAGCGCTTTCTGCATTGTGAGCTCCTCATATCAATGAACTATGCACACCAACTGTAATTCTTACAGTAGCGTATCTGTAGTCGCGTTCCAGCCCCCATTTCGAGGTGTCCATGTCACCACACGCCGTCGAGCACAAGCCGACGTTCTGCCGAATCTGTGAGCCGCTCTGCGGCATGATCGCGACCGTCGAAGACGGTCACCTGACCGCGCTTCGCCCAGACAAGGACCATCCGCTGTCGGCAGGCTTCGCCTGCCAGAAAGGCATCGCCTTCACCGAGGTGGTCAACGATCCGGATCGGGTCACCACCCCGCTGAGACGGACCGACGACGGTTTCGAACCGGTGAGCTGGGATACGGCACTCGACGACATCGCTGACCGGCTCACCGCGATCTACCGCACACACGGATCCGCCGCGGTCGGGTGGTACATGGGCAACCCGGCAGCGTTCAGTTACTCCCATCTGTTCGGCGCGATGGCGTTCGCCAAGGGCATCGGAGGCAGCAGCCACTTCTTCAGTTCATCGACCCAGGACACCAGCAGCCGGCTGCTGGCGAACCAATTCCTCTACGGTGCACCGTTCCCGGTGCCCATCCCGGATCTGATGCGTACCGATCTACTGGTCATGCTGGGTGCGAATCCGGTGGTCTCCCATGGCAGTTTCCTGACCGCGCCGAGGATCAAAGACCGCATGCACGACATCGTCAAGCGGGGCGGACGCGTGGTGGTGGTCGATCCGCGGCGCAGTGAAACCGCGGCCCAGTTCGAATGGCTCGGCATCATTCCCGATGCCGATGCCTACCTGCTCCTGTCGATCCTGCAGGTCCTGTTCGCCGAAGGGCTGGTCAGTGCACGAGCCCGCAGTCAGGCAGACGGCTTGGACTGGCTGGACAGACAATGCGCGCCGTTCACCCCGGAGGACACCCGCCAACACACCGGCATCGACCCGCAGACGGTTCGCGCCTTGGCCCGCGATCTCGCCACCACCGAGCGGGCCGCGGTCTACGGCCGGCTCGGCACCTGTGTCGGGCGGAACGGCACCTTGACCACCTACCTGCTCGATGCCGTGAATCTCGTCGCGGGCAACCTGGACACCCCCGGCGGCAGCGTGTTCAGCACGTTGGGAATTCCCGGTCAGAAGTGGGGATCGATGGCCATGGGTGCCTCGTTGCGACGCAGCTACCGAACCGCACGCACCCGTGTCGGTGGGTTCCCGTTGGTCATCGGCGCCGAACCCGCCGCCTTCATGGCCAAGGAGATCACCACGCCCGGTCAGGGTCAGGTCAAGGCGATGTTCATCGGTGCCGGCAACCCGGTGCTGTCGGTGCCCAACGGCCAAGAGTTGGAAGAAGCGCTGGAGACGACGGAACTCTCGGTCGGCCTGGACCTCTACGTGAACGAGACCACCGCGCACTGCGACTACGTCCTGCCCGTGACGACGATGTACGAGCGTGACGATTTCGCCGTCACGTTCCAGATGTTCCAGGCCACTCCGTTCCGTCAGGCCACCGACGCGGTGGTGGCGCCGCGCGGGCAGGCCCGTACCGAATGGGACATCGTCGTCGATCTGATCAGCAGAATGAATGTGGGCACACCGGTTTTCGCCGCGATTCGGCTGGCGGCCAAGCGGGCTGCGCGGCGCGGCAAACGGCTCAGTCCGCGGCCGATGATCGACGCGATGATCCGGATGGCCGACGGCGGTGATCGCTTCGGCCTGCGCCGGGGTGGCCTGACGTTCCGTCGCCTGGCCGAGCAGCATCCGCATGGCGTGGTGGTGGCACCGAACCTGCGCACCGGCGTGCTCGGTGAGGTGGTGGTGTATCCGAAGGGACGCGTTCGCCTTGCGCACGACGACATCGCTGCCGAGATCGCCGCGATGTCGCGTCGTGTAGCGCCTGAAGGCTTTCCGCTGCGGATGATCGGCATGCGGGAGCCGCGCTCGGAGAATTCCTGGTTGCACAACTCGCCGTTGCTCATGCGGGGCAAGAGGATTCATCGCGCGCTCATGCACGCCGATGATGCAGCCGCGCGGCAGCTGGTCGATGGTGACGAGGTGCGGGTGCGGTCACCCTACGGGCAGATCGAGCTGGGTTTGTCGCTGACCGACGACATCATGCGGGGCACCATCGCGATTCCGCATGGGTGGGGGCACAACGGCAAAGGCGGTTGGCGGCTGGCCAACCAGGCCGGCGGCGCCAACGTCAACCAGTTGATGTCGAGCGATCCCGCCGATGTCGAGGCGCTGGCCGGCATGTCCTGGCTGACCGGTGTACCGGTGCAGGTGGAGAGTTGCTGACCACCGTACTGTAAGTGTTACAGTTGTCGCCGTGAGCGAAGTCGTGGACCAGGCGATCACCAGTGTGGACATCGGCCGACGCGCGGCCGGCCGCGCCGAGAAACGCATGTTGATCGACGGTGACCTGGTGGCCGCGGCGTCTGGTGCCGAGTTCGACAACCTCAGTCCGGCCACCGGGCTGGTGCTCGGGCCGACGGCTGCTGCGGGTACGCACGACATGGATGCCGCGATCGGGGCGGCCCGCCGTGCTTTCGACGACTCTGATTGGAGCACCAACCGCGGGCTCCGTCAGCGGGTACTCGGTCAGTTGCAGGCCGCGATCGAAGCCGAAAAAGACCACCTGCGTGAGGAATTGATCGCCGAGGTCGGCTGCCCGGTGATGACGACGGAGAATGCCCAACTCGACTGGCCGCTGGCCGACGCGCTGCGCTACCCGGCCCGGCTGATCGACGAGTTCGAATGGGAGCGCACGCTCGACGGCGGGGGCCTGTTCGGCGAGCGCAATGCCCGCACCGTGGTCAAGGAAGCGGTCGGTGTGGTCGCGGCGATCACGCCGTCGAACTTCCCGATCGAGGTGATCCTCAACAAGCTCGGCCCGGCGCTGGCGGCCGGCAATACGGTGGTGCTCAAACCGGATCCGCACACCCCCTGGAACGCCACCCGGCTGGGCCGGCTGATCGCCGAGCACACCGACATGCCGCCCGGTGTGGTGAATGTGGTGCCCACCCCCGACAACGAGGTGGCTGGGCAGTTGGGGACTGACCCGCGCGTCGACATGGTGTCCTTCACCGGATCGACGGCCGTCGGCAGGCACCTGATGCGCGTCGGCGCCGACACGATGAAACGCACCTTCCTGGAGCTCGGCGGCAAGTCGGCGATGATCGTGCTCGACGACGCCAAGCCCGGCCACATCATCCCCGGCGCGATCGGGGCCTGTGTGCACGCGGGCCAGGCCTGCGCGGCCAACACCAGGATGTTGGTGCACCGCAGCCTGTTCGACGAGGCGGTCGCCAACGTGACGATGGCTTTCGGTGCGGTCCCGGTGGGTGATCCGGCATTGCCGACGACGCTGGTCGGTCCGTTGATCAGCGCGGCGCAGAAACAACGTGTGCTCGATGCCCTTGATGGTGCGCGCCGAGACGGCGCTGAGATCGCGGTGGGCGGCGGTGAGCCGGCCGGGTTGGCCGAGCACCTGCGTGGTGGGCACTTTGTCGCACCGACCGTGATCGTCGGGGCCGATCCGAGCTCGTCGATCGCCCAGGACGAGGTGTTCGGTCCGGTGCTGGTGATGCTGCCGTTCGATGACGACGACGAGGCGGTCCGGATCGCCAACGACAGTGCCTTCGGTCTGGCCGGTGCGGTGGTCTCGGCGTCATCCGAGCGGGCGATGGGTATCGCCCGGCGGATTAGGACCGGCGCAATTGGTGTTAATGGCGGCATGTACTACGGCGCCGACGCCCCATTCGGCGGATACAAGAACAGCGGCGTCGGAAGGCAGTGCGGCATCGAAGGATTCGCACAGTACACCGAGACCAAGACGATCGGGTGGCGCCTGCCCCGGCAGTGAGATTTCCTCGCGGAAAGGAGCTAGGTGGCGAAGGCGGCGGCGCGGTCGAGGATGCTGTCGAGAATGTGGTCGAAGTTGAGGTTGTCGGCCATGCCGATACGGTAGCCCCGCCCGGGGATCGAGGCGATCAGTGGCATCGTGTCGGGATCGATCACCTGTTCCCAGTACTCGCGGGGAAACTGCACTTCGGCTGATCGGCTCTGCAGCCGTTGCAGCACCGCCGAGCTACGCACCAGCACCGCGATGGCCGTGTAAGTGTCGAATGCCTGCTTGGCGGTGAGCCCGGCCGCCACGAGTGCAGCCACCGGTTGCTCGATCTTCTCCAACGCGGTGCGCGCGGCCGGGATGCCCCGGGTCCCGCGGATCAGCAGAAGATCGCACACGATCGGATTGCTCTTGAACATGTCGCGCATGCGATGGGCATGGGCGCGCAAGCATTCTCGCCAGGTACCGGCCTCGATGAACAACACACTCAGGTCGTAGTCGAGCAGCACCCGTTCGGTCATCGCGTCGAGGAGATCGTCCTTGCGGCGGAAATACCAGTAGATGCTGGTCACGCCGACGTCCAGATGACGGGCCAGCTGCGGCATGCTGAGATTGTCGATGGACACCTCGTCGGCCACTTCAAAAGCTCCGCGCAGGATTTCGTCGACACTGATCGATCCACGTTCGCGGCGTCGTCGCTCGCCCGTAGCCCTCACCATCGCGGCAACCTCAACGGGCCGGCTCGAATGTGACGGGGATGGCGGTCGGGGAGCGGAACGGCTGACCGAAGATGTGTGGATCGTCGTCGGTGACGAGTTGGAGGTTGTGCACCCGCGAAAGCAGGCTCTCCATCGCGACGCGGGTCTCCATCCGGGCCAGGTGCAGGCCCATGCAGGTGTGCTCGCCAGCGGCAAAGGTGATGTGCGGCACCCGTTTACGGAAGATGTCGAACTCTTCGGGCCGCTCCCATCGGGTCTCGTCGCGATTGGCCGACCCGATGCACACGTCGATCACCGCGCCGGCCGGCAACGCCAGCCCGTCGAGTTCGGTGTCCTGGGTGGTCGAGCGTTGCACCGTGGTCAGCGGGGTCTCGTAACGCAGCCCCTCCTCGATGGCCTGGCCGATCAGCTCATGGTCGGACTGCACTGCGGTGAACTGGTCGGGGTGGGTGAGCAGCAGATAGAGCAGGTTGCCCGAGGACCGGTAGGTGGTCTCCAGGCCGGCCGGCAGAAGCAACCGCAAAAACGAGTAGATGGCCTCGTCGGTCAGCTTCTCCCCGTCTATCTCGGCGGTGACCAGATCGCCGATGATGTCGTCGGTGGGCTTGGACCGGCGCAGGTCGATCTGGGTCAGGAAATAGTCTTTCAACGCCGCGGAGGCTTCGAAAGCGCGCTTGTACTTGACCGTGTAGCTGATCAGCTCCACGGCACGCTGGCGGAACCACGGCAGATCTTCCTCGGGGAGTCCCAGCAGCTTGGAGATGACGCGGGTAGGGAACTCGAAGGTGAAGTCGCGCACCAGATCCGCGGAGCCGGTGTCGATGAACTCATCGACGAGCGCCTCGCAGATAGGTCGGACGATCTCGGGCTCCCAGCGCTGCAGCGAGCGTGACTTGAACGCGGCAGACACCAGATTGCGATGATCCCGATGGGTCTTGCCCTCCATGGCCAAAATGGTCGGGCCGATGAACAATCCGATGGTGCTGTCATAGATCTTCGAGTTGAACGACTTGCCGTCGCGGAACACCGTGTTGACCGCGTCGTAGGACACCGCTGCGTATTGGTGTTCTGGCAGTAGGGATTCCGGGGTTTTCGACCAATCCATCACCGACCCGCGGAACACGCCGTGCTTGGCCCGGTGCCGCGCGAAGAACGGGTACGGGTCGCGAAGGAGGGTGGCGGTGTCCACTGTGAGCTCATCGACGGTTTCGTCGGATGCGAAGTCCTGTACCTGGCTATCCACGGCTCACCCCACCACTCGCAACGGCACGCTCACACAGATGCATATTACGGTAAAGATTACAGTAATGAAATCCGTCGAGTCCTGCACAGGTCAGAGCGGGATCGGGGCCCCATTGCTCATTGCGGCGATGAAACCACCGTCGACCTGGATGTCCTGCCCGTTGATCCAGCGCGCCTCGGCAGAGGTCAGGAACGCGATCAGGGGAACGACATCGTCGACGGTGGCATGCCGGCCGACCGTCGCGCGCACCAGGTCGAGCACGTCCTTGCCCATCGTCTGCTCGAAGTCGGTCAGGATCGGCGTTTCGACCGGACCCGGGCTGACGGTGTTGACCCGCACCCCGTACTTCGTCCAGGCCGGCCCGGACACGCGTTTGGCGAAAAGGATCGCGGCCTGCTTGGAGGTGGTGTACACCGGGAAATCCGGGTCCTGTCCGGTCTGCCATTGTGCGACCGCGTCCCCGTCGGTCAGTGCGAGCAGCCCGTCGAGGATGTCGATCCGTTGCTGCCAGCCCAGGGCCGCGGTGGACGCGACCGTGACGATCGATCCGCCCTCGCGCAGCAGCGGCAGCATGCCCTCGCTCATCAGTCTCATGCCGAGGTAATTGACTTTGAGGACGTCGGCGGCCGGCGCGGTGCCGGGCACTCCCGCGACATGCGCCAGCACGTCCCAGCCGTCGCCGATCTCGCTCAGCAGTCTGGCGATGTCGGCGGCGTCGCGCAGGTCGCAGACGGCGTGCTCGGATGCCGGGGCTTCACCCGGACGCAGGTCGACTGCGAGGACATGGTCACCGCGGTCATGGAAGTGCGTCGCGGTGGCCGCTCCGATGCCGGAACCGGCTCCGACGACGACGATTCTGCGGGCGGTTTCCGACATGCACCAGGCCTCTCACTGAATGAACGACAGTAAGGATGACTGTAAACAATTCGAGCCGGTCGGACAATCGGCTCGGACCTGCTCGCAAGGTGCTACCGTTGGCGTTACCGGAGGGGCCTTCGGAATGCGGACACGTGCCTGGCGAAGGGGCGAAATCGATGAGTGCGATCGACGAGCGTGCGGCGGTGCAGCCGCAGCGCGACGGGCTGGATGAACTGCTGGCTGCCCAGCGCCGTTCCTTCATCGCCGACGGCCCGCCCGATGTCGCGTTGCGTCGCAACCGCATCGACCGCCTGCTCGCGATGGTGCTGGACAACTCGGAGGACTTCGTGGCGGCCACCGCGGCCGACTATGGGTCACGGTCGCGGTCGGCGGCATTCTTCGCCGAGATCCTGGGCATGTTGTCGGTCATCGAACACACCAGGGCCCATGTGCCCCAATGGATGCGCGCCACGAGGCTGATGCGTGCCGCCCGCTTCGCCGGATTGCGTGCCGAGGTGTTGCCGAGCCCACTCGGGGTGATCGGGGTGATCGGCCCGTGGAACTTCCCGATCCAGCTGACGGTGTTGCCCGCGGCGGCGGCGTTCGCCGCGGGTAACCGGGTGATGATCAAGATGTCGGAGGTCACCGGGCGCACCGCGGAGTTGATGGCCGCGACCGCGCCACGGTATTTCGATGCGTCCGAACTGCAGGTGGTGACCGGCGGTCCCGAGGTGGCCGCCGAGTTCGCCGGCCTGCCGTTCGATCATCTGTTCTTCACCGGCTCTCCGTCGATCGGTGCGTTGGTGGCGCGGGCGGCATCGGATCACCTGGTTCCGGTGACGCTGGAACTGGGCGGGAAGAACCCGGTTGTCGTGGCACCCGGCGCCGACATCGAACGGGCCGCAAGCCGAATTGCCCAGGGGCGCATGGTCAACGGCGGACAGGTGTGCGTATGCCCAGACTATGTGTTTGTGCCCGACGCGCAGGTGGACCAGTTCGTCGCGGTGGCGCGCAAGACCCTGGCTTCGATGTTCCCCAGCATCGTCGGCAATCCCGACTACTGCTCCTCGGTAAACCAGGTCAACTTCGACCGGGTGGTGGACCTGATCGCCGACGCCCGTGCTCACGGTGCCCGGATCGACTCCGTCATCCCGACGGGGGAGGTCCTGCCGGATGCGGCGTCGCGCAAGATCGCCCCCACCATCGTGCGGGACGTGGACGACCGGATGAAGATCGCGACCGAAGAGGTGTTCGGGCCGGTGCTCGCGGTGCGCGGGTACTCCCACCTCGACGAAGCTGTCGGTCACATCAACGCCAACCCGTCACCGTTGGTGGCGTATTGGTTCGGTCCCGACGACGCCGACTTCCGGCACTTCGTCAGCCGCACCCGCAGCGGCGGAGTGGCGCGCAATGACTTTGCCGCACACATGATCCCGGCGAGCGCACCGTTCGGCGGGGTCGGCCGCAGCGGCACCGGGGCCTACCACGGCAAGGCCGGCTTCGACGCGTTCAGCCACTACCGCACGGTGGTCGGCAGCGACCTGCCGTTCAGCATCACCGGCCGGGCGGCGTGGCCGTTCACCGGCTCGATGCGGATCAGCGCCGACCTCAGCCTGCGGCGAGCCCGCAACCGGACTGCCGCACGGCTCAAGAAGTTTCGCTGACCGCCTGCTCGCGGGCCCAGCGGTAGTCAGCTTTGCCGGCCGGGCTGCGTTCGATCTGCGGCCGGAACACCACGGCCTTGGGCAACTTGTAGCGGGCGATCGAGGATTCGGCGTGCCGGATCAGCTCGTCGGCGTCAGCGGCCGCCCCGTCGACGAGGGACACGATCGCCACGACTTCCTGCCCCCAGCGTTCACTGGGACGGCTGGCCACCACCACGTCGCCGACCGCGGGGTGGGAGGCGATCGCCGACTCGACCTCTTCGGCGAAGATCTTCTCGCCACCGGAGTTGATGGTGACGGAGTCCCGGCCCAGCAGTTCGATCGCTCCGGTGTCGAGGTGGCGGGCCCGGTCGCCGGGTGTCGCGTAACGCACGCCGTCGATCACCGGGAAGGTCGCGGCAGTCTTGGCGGCGTCGCCCTTGTAGCCCAGCGGTACGTAGCCGCGTTGGGCCAGCCAACCCAACCCGTCATGACCTGGAGCCAGCACCGCGGTGAAATCCTCGGTGACCACGCAGGTATCGGGCCCGGCGTTGAATGTTCCGGTAGAGACGGCGCCCGGCGCCGACATGTGGCTCATCTGCGCGCCGGTCTCGGACGAGCCGACCCCGTCGACGACCATCAGATTGGGCTTCGAATCGATCAGTTGTTGCTTGACGTAAGGCGTGAGTTGGGCGCCACCGTTGGCGACGACCGCGAGTGAGGAGACGTCGGCGATGCTGTTGCCGATGGCGGCGACAAGAGGTCGCGCCATCGCGTCACCGACCACCGTCGCGACCAGGACCTGTTCGCGCTCGATCGTGCGGACCACGTCTTCGGCGTCGAATCGGTCGACCACACTGGGGAATACGAGAGTCTGGCCCGTCGTGATGGCCGTCATGGCGGCCCATTGGGCCGCGCCGTGGATCAGCGGCGGCAGGATCATCAGCTTGGTCCCGGGATTCTCGCTCGCCCGGGTGGTGATCTCCTCGACCGACTCTGCCTTGGCGCCGGTCATCATGTTGCGGCCGCCGAACGCGGTCATGAAGATGTCGTGCTGACGCCACAACACGCCCTTCGGCATTCCGGTGGTGCCGCCGGTGTACAGCACGTAGAGATCATCGGCACTGGGTTCGACGGGCAGTGCGGCCAGTGTCGAGGTATCGGCCACGATGGACTCGTAATCCACCGCGCCGTCGAGCAGTTCGTTGCCGGAATCGTCGGCGATCTGGATCAACACGCGAAGCTGCGGCAGTTCGGGCAGGATCTCGGCGACCCGCGGGGCGAAGGTCGCGTGGTAGACCAGTGCGCTCGCCCCGGAATCGCCCAGCAGGTACTGCAGTTCGTTCTTCACGTAGCGATAGTTCACGTTGAACGGGGCCACCCTGGCCCGGAAGGCGCCGAGCATGGACTCCACGTATTCCGGCCCGTTGAGGGCGTAGATGCCCAGCAGATCCTGCCCTACTTCGTGCCCGGCCAAGTCATCTCGCTCGGTCTGGACGCCCAACCCGCGTGAATGCAGGTATGCCGCCAGGCGATTCGACCGATCCAGCACCTGACGGTAGGTGAGCCGACGCTCGCCCTGGACGATCAGCGGACGGTCGCCGATGGCGGTGGCAACGGCTTCGGCGACGGCCGGGACGGTGAACTGCACGGGTTTTCTCCTCTGGGGCGGGTGAGCTCAGTGCTGCCAGGCGCGCAGCAGGTGATCGGTGGTGGTGACCGTGGCCAGCAGCGACAGGGTGTTGTCAATGACCGCGTCGGCATAGTCCGTCGGGATTCCGGCCACGGCGTCGCGTGGTAGCACGACCCGGTATCCGGCGTTGACCGCATCCATCACCAGGTTGGTGATCGCGACGTTCACCGAGACACCAACGGCCACAATTGTGCTCACGCCGAGGTTTCGCAGGATGGCATTGAGGTCGGTGCCGCCCATGGGACCCAGCCCGTGCCAGCGGGACAACACCAGATCCTCTGGCTCCGGGCCTAACTCGGGTAGCAGTGCGGCGCCCGGGCTGCCGGGTGTGATGCCCACGTCGCTGCGGCCGATCGCGAAGATCTTGGCGTTGTGGTTGGAGCCGAGCCCGTCGGGTCGACGTTGCACCAGGCAGTGCACCACGTGGACCGAGGCGGCGCGGGCCGCGGGCAGCAACCGGGCGATGTTGGGCAACGCTTCCCGGCGGGCCTCGTCGGCCAGGGCGGCCAGACCGGCGTCGGGGCCGACGACCGCACCCTGGCATTCCTGCGTCACGATGGCCGTGTGCCCGGGGGCGACGAGGTCTTCGAAATCGGGTTTCATGCGTGGACGACGGTGGCGTCGGCAGGAACCTCGTAGAATTGGGTGGCCCATTTGCGCATGGCCATATACGGTTTGGCGTCGATCTTGGCCAGCGGGGGGTGCTCGACGTACTTCTGGTAGCGCCAGATGTCGCAGTCCTCCCACACCGTCTTGAGGAACTGTTTCTCGACCTGCTTGCGCACCTGCTCGGGCGGGATGTCGGAGGTCTCACCGGGCAGTTTGGGCCACCAGATCGAATAGAACATGTCCGACACCTCGTCGTCGACCGGGGTGCAGGCGAAGATCAACCGGTGATTCGAGGATCCCTCGAAAGCACTCATGGCAAAGCCCAGCCCGGAGAAGTGGCTGTGGATGCGCAACGCCATCTTGTCCGGATCGTCACTGCGGGCATCGGGCCATCCGGTCAAAAACCGCCACTCCTCCTCGACGTGCTCCCAGTGCAGGCACACCGGCGTCACCGTCGCGCCGTGCACATAGCGGAAATGTGAACTGTCCGGACCATTTTCGGCCACGATCTGTGGGTGCACCGGAATCGCGTCGGCCCGGCTGGAGAACTCCGGATACGGCCGGTAATACGCATTCGGATCGGTCTCGAATTGCGGGAACTTGTGGAAGATGTCGGGCAGTTCCCACTGCGGCGGCTTGCCCTCGGGCTGATACCACATGAAGATGCAGCCGTACTGCTCCTTGACCGGATAGGAGCGCAACCGCAGACCGCGATTGGGCCGATCCGGCTGATACGGAATGTAAGTGTTGTTGCCCTCCGGTCCCCAGCGCCAGCCGTGAAACGGGCACTCGATGCAGTCACCGACCACCTTGCCGCCGTGGCCGATGTGGGCACCCAGGTGTTTGCAGTGGGCTTCCAGCAGGTGAAGTTCGCCGGCCTCGTCGCGGTAGGCCGCCAGGTCCTCGCCGAAGTACTTCAGCGCCTTGACGTCGCCGACCTCGTACTCGGCCGACCAACCGATCATGAACCAGCCAGTGACCTTCCAGGTGAACGGCACTTTCACGGCCTGACGCCTCCCTTTTTGCAGCTCTCGCCATCGTTACGGAATACATTACAGTAGCTGTTTCTGGAGAGGAAGCGGGAATCGATGGCGGATCGTCGGGAACGCCGGAAGGTGAGCGAGGGCCGGCCATCAACTGAGGGCCTTACCGTATAGTGCGCCGCAGTCGATCAGGAGGTGACCCGTTGTCCGACGACATCGAGGCGATCAAGCAGCTCAAGGCCCGCTACTGCCGATTCCTCGACACCAAGGACATCGATGCCTGGCGGGCGCTATTCGCCGAGGACGTGGTGGTCACGCTCGACATGGCAGTGTCGACCGGTGGTGCCGATCCACAGACCGCCCCGCCACTACACGGCTTCGATGCGTTCTTCCCGGTGGTCTGGGGTGGGGTGGAACATGCGTCGACCGTGCACCATTGCCACACCCCGGAGATCGCATTGACCTCGGACACCACCGCGACGGGTATCTGGGCGATGGAGGACATGTTGTTCTTCGCCGACGGCAATGAACTCCACGGCGCCGGGCACTACCACGAGACCTACGAAAAGCGCGATGGCACTTGGCAGATCACCAGTCTGCACCTGACCCGGACCTTGCTGAAATTCAAGACGGCTTGACCTCTTGGTTCGAGACATCCCCGGCGCCGAGGTTCATCACTGCACCGAACGCCTTGATGTAGTCGAGCGCTGCCTGCGGGCTGCTGCCGTCGACATGCACGACCGCCCAAGTGGCACCGTGGCCGGCGAGTTCGTCCAACGTCTGCCGAGCGTGGCGCAGCGACGCGTCGTCGTCCAGGTCGACGGCTGGGCAGACCACCTGGATGTCGACGGAGTGCGGATCGCGGCCGGCGTCGGCGAGCCGTTTGTGAAGGTGGCGGACCGCGGAGCCGAACTGGTCGACATCCTCGATGGCCGTGGTGCGCATCGTTGCCGCCATGCCCTTGGCTGCGATGATCGGCATCCATCCGTCACCGTGCTCGACCACCCGCCGGATCGCCGCCTTGCCGTTACCGCCGATCCAGATCGGCGGATGCGGCCGCTGCGTGGGTCGTTGCAGCCAGAGCTCTCCGACGGCGGCGAAATCAGCGCCTCCGACGGGTGTTTCGGGATCGGTCCAGATGGCGCGTAACGCGGCCAGCGCCTCGTCGAGCAACTCGGCGCGTCGGTCCAGGCTCACGCCGACCGCCGCGAACTCGGATCGCAGATAGCCGGCCCCGACACCGGCGATCAACCGACCGCCGGAGACGAGGTCCAAGCTGCCCAGCGCCTTGGCCGACAGGTACGGGTTGCGGAAGGCCAGGACGTACAGATTTGTCATCAACCGTAGCCGGGTCGTCGCGGCGGCCATGAAGCTCAGTGCGGCGATCGGGTCGAGTGTGTTGTGGCCACCGTTGTTGCGCCACTTGACCGACGGGGCGGGATGCTCGCTCAGCGCCACCGCCGAGAAACCCGCGGCTTCGGCGCCGGTGGCGACGGCACGGATCACCTCCGGCTGCAGGAAATCATCAGGTGCAGTGGGTAGTTCGCTGGGATACTCCAGGGTGTATTTCATCGATCTCCCGGTTTCGACACCATACTGAAAGCATTACCGTAACATCCATAGCTGATCGTCAGACGGGATGGAGTTGCGATGGATCGCCGGCGAAAAGTGCTCGTCATGGGTGCCAGCGGGAACGTGGGAGCCTGCGTGACCCGCCAACTCGTCGAGCGTGGCGACGATGTGCGGGTGCTGCTGCGGCGCAGCAGTTCGACGAAAGGCATCGACGGCCTCGAGCTGGAACGCTGTTACGGGGATATCTTCGACACCGACGCGGTGGCGGCAGCCATGGCGGACCGGGACGTGGTCTTCTACTGCGTCGTCGACACCCGGGCCCACCTGGCCGACCCGGCGCCGCTGTTCTCGACCAACGTCGAGGGCCTGCGTAACGTCCTCGATGTCGCGGTGGACGCGGACCTGCAGCGCTTCGTGTTTCTCAGCACCATCGGAACCATCGCGATCAGTGACGACGGCGCCATCGTCGACGAGGACACCCCGTTCAACTGGGCCGGTAAAGGCGGGCCCTACATCGAATCTCGCCGTCAAGCCGAAGACCTGGTGCTGTCCTGTGCCCGGGAGCGCGGGCTGCCGGCCGTGGCGATGTGTGTGTCCAATCCCTATGGTCCGCCGGACTGGCAGCCGAGGCAGGGCGCGCTGGTGGCCATGGCCGCATTCGGCAAGATGCCGGTGTACCTGCGGGGTGTCGGCTCCGAGGTGGTCGGAATCGACGATGCTGCTGCGGCTCTTGTGCTGGCTGCCGAGCACGGTCGCATCGGTGAGCGTTACATCGTCTCCGAGGGCTACATGACCCAACAGGAGATGTTCACCACTGCGGCGCGGGCCGTGGGCGCACGGCCGCCGAAGTTCGGCCTCCCGATCACGCCGATGTATGCCGTGGGCTGGTTGGCCGGCATGTCGAATCGATTGTTCGGCACCGACTTTCCGATGAATCTCACGGCCGTACGGCTCATGTGGCTGACATCGCCGGCCGACCACGGCAAGGCGACTCGCGACCTGGGCTGGAAGCCGGAACCGACCGCAGAGTTCATCGCCCGAGCGGCCGAGTTCTATGTCGACCGCAAGAGCCGCAATGAGAAGGTCATCGATCTATGAGCGTCCAGGACTCGGACTTCGCCTTTGATGTTGTCGTCGTCGGTGCCGGGTTCTCCGGCCTGTACGCACTACACCGGTTACGGGAACTCGGCCTGCGGGTGCGGGTGCTGGAAAAGGCCGACGCTGTCGGTGGCACTTGGCTGGTCAACCGGTACCCGGGCGCGCGATGCGACATCGAGAGCATCGAATACTCCTACAGCTTCAGCGACGAGATCCAGCAGGAGTGGGTCTGGACCGAGACGATGCCGGCCCAACCCGAGATCGAGGCCTACCTGAACTTCGTCGCCGATCGCCTCGACCTGCGCCGCGACATCGCCCTCAACACCGAGGTCGTCGCGATGTCCTTCGACGACGACGGCGCGCAGTGGGCGGTCACGACCGCTGACGGCCACACGCTGCACGCCCCGTTCGTGGTGGCTGCCACCGGAATCCTGTCGGTGCCATTGGAACCCGATATTCCCGGAATGGACCGGTTCACCGGGACCTCGCTGTACACCAGCCGCTGGCCTCGCGACGGTGTCGACCTGGAAGGCAAGCGAGTCGGGGTGATCGGCACCGGCTCTACCGGTGTACAGCTGATCCCCGTCGTCGCTCGCGAAGCTGCGGAGTTGACGGTCTTCCAACGCTCGCCGGCGTTTACTCTGCCCTGGCAGGTGCGTCCGTTCGAGCCCGGTGAACTCGACGCGCTCAAGGCTGATTACGCACAGATCCGTGCCGCGCAGCGTGAGCATCCGGTGGGGGCGGCACGGCTCAGCGCCTTCTCGGTGCTGCTGGACATGCTGGTGCGTCCGCCCGTGAAATCCGCCTCCCCCGAGGAGAAACAGCGCGCAGTGTCCGAACACGGCGTGATGGGTGCGCTCAACTGGGGCGATGTGTTCTTTGACATCGACGCCAACCGAATGGCGACGGAGCTGTACGGGCAGGCGGTGGCCCGCATTGTCGAGAACCCCGAGACGGCGGCATCGCTGACCCCAAGCCATCCGTTCGCCTGCAAGCGGCCCATCATCGACCAGGGTTACTACGAGACATACAACCGCGACAACGTCACGCTGGTCGATCTGCGCAAGGGCGGCGTCCGCGAGGTGACCGCCACCGGAATCGATACCGAGCAAGGCGATTTCGACCTCGACGTAATCGTGTACGCCACCGGGTTCGACGCCATGACCGGAGCGCTGAGCCGGATCGACGTGCGTGGGCGTGACGGCTTGGTGCTGGGGGAGTACTGGTCCAAGGAGGGCGCACTGTCCTACCTGGGGCTGGCCGTCGCCGGATTCCCCAACCTGTTCACCATTCAAGGACCGGGAAGCCCTTCCGCAGCAACTAATTTTGTCGCGGCCCTGGAACAGCACGTGGAGTGGATCGCGGACTGTATAGCTTATCTGCGGGCCGGCGGTCACCGCAGCATCGAGGCCACGCCGCAGGCGCAAGCCGATTGGGTCGAGCACACCACGGCGCTGGTTGCCCCCACCGTGCTGGTGCATCCCAGCTGCAACTCCTGGTACAACGGCGGCAATGTGCCCGGCAAGAAGCGAATGTACCTGGGCTACACCGCGGGCATCCCCGAGTACCGTCGCCGCTGTGACGAGATTGCCGCCGACGGCTACACAGGCTTCGTCGTTGCCTAGGGCCGCCAGGATCGCCTGGGAACTCGGCGGTGTGCTGCCCCGCTCGGTCAGCGCCCTGGCCGGTGCCGGGGACTGGCAGGCGTTGTCGCTGACCGGTCTGCGTCAGCTCGGTGAGGTGACCCTCGATGAGTTGGTGGTCACCGGCATGACCTTGACCGGTCCGCCGCCGCAGTTACCGCGACCGCTGGATGACTATCGGCGGGCCGCCGACGAACTGGCCGCGCTGGGCATCGAGGGAGCCCACGTGCATCCGGACGCCTTGGACGTCAAACACATTCGACCGCGCCGCTTCGGTGCCCTGACGTTTGACGAGCTGGTCTTCGATCACGCTCCCACGCTGCCGGACTCGGTGCTGGCCGATGGACACGGGGGAGTGGCGACCGCCAGGGTGCGGCTCTATCGCTGCGGCGGAGCCAACCGACCCTGGGTGATCTGGGTGCACGGTGCCGGGCAGGGCGATTCGATGGATCTGCTTGTGGCCCGGGTGCGGCGGTTGAATGCACTCGGATTCAATGTGGCGCTACCGGTGCAACCCGGGCACGGGCCACGCCGGCAGTCGTGGCCGGAATATCCCGCCCGCGATCCACTGGCCAACGTGGCCGGCATGATGCGGGCGGTCTCGGAGGTGCGGGCACTGGTCGGCTGGCTCGAACCGCAGGCGTCATCGATCACGATCGCCGGGCTGTCGCTGGGTAGTGCTGTGGCCGCGCTGGTTTCACACCTGGACTCCCGCGTCGACGCGGTCGCGGTCTACACGCCGATCCTCGGGCTCAACACCATGATCGGGTTGCACCTGGGTCGCTGGGGTGCCGCCGGGCGAGAGGCCGGCACGCTGCTGCAGTCCGACGTCGTGGCGGCACTGACCTCGGTGGTCGACCCGCTGGACACCGTGCCCCGCACTGGTCACCGTCTGATCGTCGGCGCCTGGCATGACCGGATGGCTATGCGGGCCTCAGCTGTTGCCCTGCACGAACGGTGGGGCGGCGAATTGCACTGGCACGATGGCAGTCACGTCGGGCACCTGTTCTCGGGTGCAGTACAAACTGCGACCGAGCGATTTCTAACGACCGTAGCTTGATGTGATGCGAGCTCGTACGCAGTTGATCTCGTGGTCGAGGTCGTGGTCCTCGGGCAGAACCACCCATTGGAAGGCGATCCCGAAGATCGATCCGGTGATGTCCCGCAATGCCATGTCGACGTCGATATCAGGCCGCAGCGATCCGTCGGCGATCCCCGCACGCAGACCGGCCTCGATCTTTACGGCAGCCCCGGCCAACTGATTGCGCACACCCTCGCGCAGCGGTGACGTGGTCTTCACCGCCTCGAATGCCGAGACGAACATCGCGCGCGTCACCGAGGCATCCTCGGCGTAGATCTCCTGCACCCGGTCGAAATGAGCCAAAACCTGTTGTAGGCCCGTGGCTCCGGGCTCTGGATCGGGGTTCAGCCGCGCCACATATACCTCTTGGAAGGCGTCGAGGATGGCGTCCTTGCTGCCATAGCGGGCGTGCACCATGGCCCGGCTGTAGCCGGCCCGCCGGCCGATCTCGGCGGCAGTCGTTGCTTCCCAGCCTTTTTCGACGATCAGCTCAGCGGCAGCCTGCAGTAGCCGCCGCGCGGACTGCTCGACGCGCTCCGGTTGGGTGAGGCGCTGGGCTGGGGAAGGCACCCTTGCATATTAGATGGTCGACAACTAACTTAGTTGTTCTGCGTCAAATTTCTGTGCGGAGGTCAACGATGACATCAGTCGCAGCACCTGTTTCCGAGCCGGTGCCTACCGGTATCGACGAGGTCACCGCGCCCTGGTTGACCGAGGCGCTGGGAGTGCACGTATCGGCGGTGCGGGCCGAGCGGATCGCCTTGGACACCGGCTTTTCTGCCGCGCTATATCGGATCCACCTGACCGGAACCGGTGAGGTGCCAAAGACTTTGATCGTCAAATTGCCGGCCGACTCGTTGGCGCGGGGCGGGATGGAGATGCTCGGCGGTTACCGGCGCGAGTTGCACTTCTACCGGTACGTCGCACCGGACGCGCCGCTGGCCACGCCGCGTTGCTACGTCGCCAGGATGTCCGGCCCCGACTTCGTGCTCGTGCTCGAAGATCTGCGGGATTGGGAGAACGCCGACCATCTGGTCGGGCTGTCGCTACCGCAAGCCCGGCTCTGTATACAACAGTTGGCCGGCCTCCACGCGTGGTCATCGGGTGTCGACGGTGCTGTGTTGCAGGAGTTCCCGAGCATCGACAGCCCGTTGACCCGCGATCTGTTCCTGCCCGCCTTCGCGCCCGGATGGCAGCTCTACCGGGACCATACCCGCCAGCCGATACCGAAGGCGATTGCCGCCTTCGCCGAGCGGTTCACCGAACTCGCACCTGCCGCACTCGCCGTACTCGGTGGCCAGAATACGTTGCTGCACGGAGATATCCGCGCCGACAACATGTTCTTCTGCGATGATGCGCTCAAGGTGGTGGACTTCCAGTTGACGGTGCGCGGGGCGGGTGCGGCGGATATCGCATACCTGGTCAGTCAGGGTCTCCCCACTGCCGTCCGCCGCGGCCATGACGAGGAGTTGCTCCGGGAGTATGTCAGCCGGGTCGACGGCTACTCGTTCGACGAGGCCTGGCGCCATTACCGGTTTGCGGCCGCGCTGCTGATGTACATGCCGGTGGTCGCTCTGCTCACCTGGGACACTGCACCGGAACGATCCCGCCAACTATGTTTGACGCTGATCGACCGGGCCGTCGCGGCCATCGAGGACATCGACGCCTTGGAGGTGTTTTCGTGACCGTTCGTACCGCTCGCGAAGTCGTCGAGCTCTACAACCTGGTGGTGTGGAACAAGCGGGACTTCGTCCTCGCTGAAGAACTGATGGGCGCTAACGTGATTCGGCACGATGTGGGGGAGGCTCAGACGCTCACCCATCGGCAGGCGGTACAGCGCATCATCGACCACTGGGCGATGTTCGAAACCGTGCGTTTCGACCTGAATCTCGTGGTCGCCGGCGATGACGGGGAACACGTCGCGATCGTGTACGAGTCGCCGATGTCGTTTCCTGATGGCAACGCAATGACGATCAGCAGCATGGAGATCTTCCGGGTGGTCGACGGTCGTATCACCGAAGTGTGGAACTGTGGCTATAAGCAAGGAGTTTGGGCGTGACCGACGAGCGTTTGAGCGAGGAGCCGAAATGACCGAACCGGTACTCGATGAACTGGGCTATTACCTTCTGGCCGGCGCCGGGGGAGAAGGTCCGGCCACGCTGATGGACGAGGCCCGCCGCGGTGAGGAACTCGGCTTCGGCACCGCGTTCATCTCCGAGCGGTGGAACGTCAAGGAAGCCTCGTCACTCGTCGGCGCCGCCTGCGCGGTGACCGAACGAATGCAGATCGCGACGGCAGCAACGAATCACAACACGCGGCATCCGCTGATCACCGGATCGTGGGCCACCACCATGCACCGGCTGTCACGGGGACGATTCACGCTCGGCATCGGACGAGGCGTCGCCGCGATGTACAACGCGTTCGGCGTCCCGGCGGTGACCACCGCGCAGATGGAGGACTTCGCACAGGTGATGCGCAAGCTGTGGCACGGCGAGGTGATCTTCAACCACGACGGGCCGATCGGCAAATATCAGGTGCTGTTCTTGGACCCGGACTTCAACGAGGACATCCGCCTGGCGATCGTGGCCTTCGGTCCCCAGACGCTGGCTCTCGGTGGCCGGGAGTTCGACGACGTCATCCTGCACACCTACTTCACCCCCGAGACGTTGCAGCGCGCCGTCAAAACCGTCAAGGACGCCGCCGAAAAAGCCGGACGGGATCCCGACAGCGTGCGGGTGTGGTCCTGCTTCGCCACGGTGGGTGACCACCTGCCGGAAGAACTGCGGCTCAAGAAGACCGTGGCCCGGCTCGCCACGTATCTGCAGGGCTACGGCGACCTCATGGTGAGCACCAACAACTGGGATCCCGCGGTACTGCAACGGTTCCGGGAGGATCCCGTCGTCACCTCGATTCCGGGTGGCATCGACCACAAGGCCAGCCCGGAACAGATCGAGCACATCGCCACCCTGATTCCCGACGAGTGGCTGGAGCCCTCGGCCACCGGATCGGCACGTCAATGCGTGGACCGTATCCGCAAGGAGTTCGACTACGGTGCCGACGCCGTGATCATGCACGGTGCGACGCCCGATGAACTGGAACCGATCGTCACCGAATATCGGGCCACCCGGACATAACCCGCGAGCAGACGCAAAACTGCCCATTTCCCGCGAAAAAAGGGCAGTTTTGCGTCTGTTCGGCGAAGAGAGTCAGGGCATGATCAGGGAGCGCGACACCGGCTCGGCCACCTCTTGGCGGCTGAAGATGCCGTGCTGAAGGGTGACCAGCAGCGCGTTGCGGGTCTCCTCGGGAGAGATGAGTTCGTCGAACCCGAGGTGACCCGCCGACCGGAACGACGCCTCCAGCTCCATGCGCTTGAGCACTTCGGTGTAATCCTCGCCGGCGTGGGTGGCGGCGCTGAGTGCAGCCGCGCCCATGGCGCCCATCGTCGCCCCCGGGTAGGCGAACGTCGCGACCTGGTCGTCGAACCCGAGCAGGGACATCACCATCGACCCGAACCCGAACGCCTTGCGCAGCGTCACGTGCAGCTTGAGCGTGGTGGCCGCCGTCTGGGCAGCGAACATCCTTGCCCCACTGCGCAACACACCGGAACGTTCCGACTGACTTCCCGGCAGCATGCCCGGATTGTCGGCCAGGAAGATGAGCGGCAGGTGGAACGAGTCGGCCACTGAGATGAAGTGTGCGGCCTTGTCCGCGGCATCGGCATCGATCGAGCCGGCCATCACCTGCGGCTGATTGGCCACGACCGCGACCGGATAGCCACCGAGATGGGCCAGGGCACAAATGATGGCGCGACCGAACTTGGGCTGCACCTCGAACCAGTCGGGCCGGTCGAAGATCTCGTCGAGTACCGCGCGCATGTCGTAGATCTGACGGTTGTCGCGGGACACGATGTCGAGAATTTCAGGGGTGAGCCTGGGATCGGCTGTGTCGTCGGCAAGCCGGGTCGGGGGATACGACCAGGCGCTCGACGGGAAGTAGGAAAGGTAGCGCCGGATGTCGTCGATCACGGTCTCGTCGTCCTCGGCGTAGTTGTGAATCACACCGCTGGTCAGCGCCACGTCGGGGCCGCCCAGATCCTCTTTCGAGATGTCCTCTCCGGTCGACTCTTTCACGACCGGTGGCCCGGCAGTGAAGATGGCGCCCTGACGACTCATGATCGTGAAGTCACACACCGGCGCCACCAGGGCGCCGTGGCCGGCGGACGGGCCGAGGATGGCCGAGATCGTCGGTACCTTCCCTGAGCATTTCGCCTGTGCGATCAGGTCGGTCGGCGTGCGACCGTAATGTTCTCCACTCGGGCGGAAACCCGCGCCCTCCAACAACATCACCAACGGAATCTTGTTGCGCAGCGCCAATTCGGCGAGCCGGTAGCGCTTGGCGTTGCCGCCGGGGCCGATGCTGCCGGCCAGGGTGGTGAAATCCTCGGCGCCCACCATCACCGGGGTGCCGTCGATGCGGCCGGCGCCGGCGACGAGACCGTCGGCGGCGATGTCCCCGCCGACCAGGGTGCCGAATTCTTGGAAGGTGTCCGGGTCGAGCAGTCGCGCGATCCGGGCCCGGGCATCGAGCTTGCCCTTCCCGTGGTGCCTGGCCACCCGTTCCTGCCCACCCATCCCATAGGTGTGCGCACGTCGCCGGGCAAGGTCCTCGAGGGTTTCCTTCCACTCCGGATCGTTCGTCATCGCTGTCCTCACTCGTCGTGCAGTGCTGTGGTGGCTCAGCCTACCGCCGTTGACCATACTGAATTGCTTACTGTAGCGTCGATCGGGTGGTCGGATGGCACATGATCGAACCAACTGGCAAAGGTATGCCGCACCGATGAGCGACTCGGCGGCACGCGCTGTGAAGATCGACCGTGGTATCCCCAGCCGACTTGCCGAGGTTCCGGAACTCGCCCGTGCGTTGGAGGCGCAGGATTACGACGGTTGCTGGACCGGCGAAATCAACCACGACCCCTTCCTGCCGTTGACGCTGGCGGCCGAGCACACCCAGCGGATGCAGATCGGCACCAGCATCGCAGTGGCCTTCGCCCGTAGTCCGATGACGATGGCGCAACTGGGTTGGGATCTGCAGACGTACTCCGGCGGGCGCTTCATCCTCGGATTGGGCACCCAGATCCAACCGCACATCGAGAAGCGGTTCAGCATGCCGTGGAGCCACCCGGCCCGTCGTATGCGCGAATACGTCGAAGCGCTGCAGGCGATTTGGAGCTGTTGGCGCGACGGCGCCAAGCTTCGGTTCGAAGGCGAGTTCTACACCCACAAGATCATGACGCCGATGTTCACCCCGGAGCCGTCGTCGCTCCCGTTCCCCAAGATCTTTCTGGCCGCGGTCGGCGAGCTGATGACCGAGGTGTGCGGTGAGGTGGCCGACGGACTGCTGGCCCATGCATTCACCACCCGCCGCTATCTGGACGAGGTGACCACCGTCGCGTTGCAGCGCGGGATGGACCGAAGCGGACGCGACCGATGTGACTTCGAGTTGTCCTGTCCGGTGTTCCTGGTGACCGGAGCCGACGAGCAGGAGATGGCCGCGGCATCCGTGGCCACCCGCAAACAGCTTGCCTTCTATGGGTCCACACCCGCTTACCGCAAAGTCCTCGACCTACACGGCTGGGGTGATCTGCACACCGAACTGCATCGGTTGTCGCTGGCCGGTGAGTGGGATGCGATGGGCCAACTCATCGACGATGAGGTGCTGAGCACTTTCGCGGTGGTGGCCCCGATCCCCGAATTGGCCGCGGCGTTGCGGCGTCGTTGCGACGGCGTCATCGACCGCGTGCTGCCAGGTTTTCCTGCCGCCGTATCTGCAGAAACCGTGAATGCGGTGCTGCAGGAGTTTCGTGAATGCCCGCCAGTAAGGAGCAACGTATGACCGTCCGCACCATCGACGATGCCGCCAAGATGTTCGCCACCCCATCGGCCTACGCCGATGAGACGGCATTCCATGCGGCCTTGACCCATCTGCGGGCCAACGCCCCGGTGTCGTGGGTAGAGGTGCCCGACTACAAGCCGTTCTGGGCGATCACCAAATACGCCGACATCATGGCGATCGAGCGGGCCAACGACGTGTTCACCAATTCGCCCCGCCCGGTGCTGATGACGTCGGAGAATGATGACAACCAAGCAGCGGTCGGGGTGCGCACCCTGATCCACATGGATGATCCCGAACACCGCGTCATGCGGGCCATCGGGGCGGACTGGTTCCGTCCGAAGGCCATGCGCGCGTTGAAGGTTCGCGTCGACGAGCTGGCCAAGATCCATGTGGAAAAGATGGTTGCCGCCGGCGGCGAGTGCGATTTCGTCCACGAGGTGGCGGTCAATTACCCGCTGTACGTGATCATGTCGCTGCTCGGTGTTCCCGAAGCGGACTTTCCGCTGATGCTCAAGCTCACCCAGGAACTGTTCGGCAGTGACGATGACGAATATCAGCGCGACTCCGGGGACACCATGTCTGCGCTGCTGGAGATGTTCCAGTACTTCACCGCGCTGACCGCGTCGCGGCGGGAGAACCCCACCGATGACCTGGCGTCGGCGATCGCCAACGCCCGCATCGACGGTGAGCCGCTCAATGACATCGAGACGGTGTCCTACTACGCGATCGTGGCGGCCGCCGGTCACGACACCACCAGTGCCACCATCTCCGGTGGCATGCAGGCCCTCATCGAGAACCCTGATCAGCTTGCACGTTTGCGGGCCGAACCGGGGTTGATGGCGACCGCGACCGAGGAGATGATCCGCTGGGTGACCCCGGTGAAGGGGTTCATGCGGACCGCGGCGGTCGACACCACCGTGCGCGACACTCCGATCGCCGCCGGAGAGTCGGTGCTATTGGCGTACCCGTCGGGCAACCGGGACGAAGACGTGTTCACCGATCCATTCCGCTTCGACGTCGGCCGCGACCCCAACAAGCATGTGGCCTTCGGTTACGGCGTGCATTTCTGTCTGGGCGCTGCACTGGCCCGCATGGAGATCAACAGCTTCTTCAGTGAGCTTGTCCCGCGCCTCGATTCCATCGAGCTGACCGGCGCACCCGAACACACCGCGACCACGTTCGTCGGCGGGCTCAAGCACCTCCCGGTGCGCTACTCGCTCAAATAGCACCGCGAACAGACGTAAACCCGTACCTTTTCGGGCGAGAAGGTACGGGT
The DNA here is from genome assembly GCF_001954135.1 of Mycobacterium sp. GA-1841. GTDB lineage: Bacteria > Actinomycetota > Actinomycetes > Mycobacteriales > Mycobacteriaceae > Mycobacterium. Next base: position 204,682 of record NZ_MBEQ01000009.1, read on the forward strand.
TTATGTCTGTTCGGCAGAAATGGCGACTACTCGGAACCCGAGTTGCCGCGGGCCGCCGCATGCAGCGCATCCCCGCGGGTGCCCTGCTCGTGGTGGCTCAGCGCCTGGATCGACACATCGTGGCCTTCGGCGGCTTTGCGCAACGCGCCGACGGTGGCCTGTTCGCGGGAGATGTGGCTGAACGGATCGAACGAGTACCAGCGCATGGCGTTCTCGTACGTCATCTTGTTGATCTCGTCATCGGGCACGTTGTTCTCGGTCAACACGTCCCACAACTCCTCGGGCGCACCGGGCCACATCGAGTCGCTGTGCGGGTAGTCGGCCTCCCAACAGATGTTGTCGATGCCGATCTTGTTTCGCAGGGCCACGCCGACCGGATCGGAGATGAAGCAGGTCAGGAAATGATCGCGGAATACTTCGCTGGGGAGCTTGCCGCCGAAGTTCTGCTTGGTCCAGGTCGAGTGCATCTCGTAGGTGCGGTCGACGCGCTCCAGAAAGTACGGGATCCAACCCGTGCCACCCTCGGACAGCCCGATCTTGAGGTCCGGGTAATCCTTGATGGGCTTGGACCACAACAGATCCGCGGCCGCCTGCACGATGTTCATCGGCTGCAGGGTGATCATCACGTCCAGCGGTGCGTCGGGGGCGGTGATGGCCAGCTTGCCCGACGAGCCGATGTGCACGTTGAGCACGGTGTCGGTGTCGCACAATGCCTGCCACAACGGTTTCCAGTAATCGTCGTGGAAGCTGGGGTAGCCCATCGCCGCCGGGTTCTCGGTGAACGTCAGCGCGTGCACGCCCTTCTTCGACACGCGGCGAACCTCCTGCGCACACAGCTCGGCGTCCCAGATCACCGGAATGGCCATCGGGATGAACCGGGCCGGGTAGGCGCCGCACCACTCGTCGATGTGCCAGTCGTTGTAGGCCTGCACGAGCGCCAGGGAAAACTCCGGGTCCTCGGTGGCGAACAGCCGGCCGGCGAAGCCGGGGAAGGATGGGAAGCAGATCGAGCCAAGGATACCGCCGGCATTCATGTCCTTGACCCGCTCGTCGACGTTGTAGCAACCCTTGCGGATCTCGTCGAGGCCCTGCGGTTCCAGGCCGTACTCCTCCTTGGGTCGGCCGGCCACGGCATTGAGCGCGACGTTGGGGATGACGATGTCGCGGAACTGCCAGGTGTCGCTGCCGTCGGGGTTGTGTACCAGCCGCGGTGCCTCGTCGGCATATTTCTTCGGAAGGTGGTTCTTGAACATGTCAGGTGGTTCGACGATGTGGTCGTCGACGCTGATCAGGATCATGTCGTCTTTATTCATGAACGCGCTCCATTCACGACTGCCTTACGGTATGGCTCACAGGTTAGCTGCGGCGGTGGTGGTTTGGTCCGGAGTTGGACCCACGTATCCAGGTGGATTCGCCGCATCGACCCACAGATCGATACGGAGGTCGGCGCCGGGTACGCAGTCATAGGCCGAGAGGTCGGTGACGCCCGATTCGAGCAGCACGTCCTCGCACAACAGGCTGCGACCGGTGTAGTCGCGTGACGGCCGGTTGAGCACCGCATAGGCGGCATCGGAGTACACCTCAGGGCGTCGGGAGCGCTTCATCGACTCCTCGCCGCCGCGCAGGTTGCGGATCGCCGCGGTGGCCACCGAGGTGCGCGGCCACAGCGTGTTCGAAGCGATCCCGTACGGTCGAAGTTCCTCGGCGAGTGCCAACGCGCACAAGGACATTCCGAATTTCGCCATCATGTACGCCGTCGGTGTCAGCCATTTCGGCTCGAGTCGGATCGGCGGTGAGAGGGTCAGGATGTGCGGATTCTCGCGGCCCTTCATGTGAGGGATGCAGGCCTGTGACACCGCGTAGGTGCCGCGGACCTGAATCCCGTTCATCAGGTCGAAGCGTTTGAGTGGCACCTCTTCGACGGAGCCCGTGTTGATCGCCGAGGCATTGTTGACGCAGATGTCGATGCCGCCGAACTGGGCGACGGCCTTGGCCACGGCCGCCGCTACGGCGTCCCCGTCGCGGATGTCACCGACGATCGGCAGGGCCTGGCCGCCGGCTTCCTCGATTTCCCTCGCGGCGGTGTAGACGGTGCCGGGAAGTTTGGGATGCGGTTCTGCAGTTTTCGCGATCAGCGCGATGTTGGCGCCGTCGGCGGCCGCGCGCTTGGCGATGGCCAACCCGACGCCACGGCTGGCGCCGGAGATGAACAACGTCTTCCCGGAAAGCGACATACTGAATAGGTTACAGTATGCGCATCCAGGACCTTCGATTCAGCAGCAGCGGGCGCCCGGATTGGCCTCCGTGTTCCGATGCCGCATCTTCCAGTAGTCACGCTCGGTGAGCACCGGTTCCCCCGGGTGGGTGCGTGCGCGATGCGCGACGTACCGCCGATAGTGGTTGTCGCCCATCAAGGTTGACCAGTACCAGCCGATGTGGCGTGCGGCTTGGCGTGTGCTTCGGACAAGTCGTCCCACTGCTTCTGCACCTCCTTCTCGGCCGATGTGGCGATCAGGCCCGACGGGGCGAAGATGCGCGACGGCACCTCCTCGTCGACGGCCAGCAGCCGTCCACTTCCGCGCAACGCCCGCACCGCAACCACGACACCCGCGATGAACACGATGAGCACCAGCACGGCGAACACGATCGACAACGTGCCCTGGATGAACGTGTTGCGGATGACCGCGTCGATCTGATCCGGGTTCTTCGCGGCTCCGAACGACGACTGCCCGGCCTCCCTGGCGGCGACGTACTGCGAATGCTGTTTCCAGTAACCGACTTTTGGATCAGCCGAGAAGATCTTCTGCCACGATGCCGTCATCGTCACCACCAGATCCCACAGCAGCGGAACCCCGGGAATCCAGGCCCATTTCACCAATCCGCGTTTGATCACCACGACGGTGACCACTGTCAGCGCGATGGCGGCCAGCAACTGGTTGGCGATGCCGAACAGCGGGAACAGCGTGTTGATGCCGCCCAGTGGGTCGGTCACGCCCATCAGCAGGATGGAACCCCAGGCGGCGACCACGATGATCGAGCAGGCCCAGGCGCCCACCCGCCAGCTCGGGTTGCGCAGTTTCTTCAGCGGCCCACCGAAATTGCCCAGCCCGTCGGACAGCATGAACCGGGCCACCCGGGTGCCGGCGTCGACCGTGGTGAGGATGAACAACGCCTCGAACATGATCGCGAAGTGATACCAGAACGCCTTGAGGCTCGCTCCGCCGAACACCTGGTGCAGCACCTCGGACATCCCGAACGCCAATGTCGGTGCGCCGCCGGTGCGTGACACGATCGTCTGCTCGCCGACCCCCTCGGCAGCCGCGGTGATCTCCTGGGCGGTCATCGGATCACCGGACAGGCCAAGACCGTTGACGTAATCGGCGGCGGTCTGCGCCGTGGTGCCGGTGGCGGCCGTGGGCGCATTGATCGCAAAGTACAGGTGCTGGTTGAGGATTGCCGCGGTGATCAGGGCCATGATCGCGACGAACGACTCGGTGAGCATGCCGCCGTAGCCGATCAGCCGCATCTGGCTTTCTTTCTCCAACAGCTTGGGTGTGGTGCCCGAGGAGATCAGCGCGTGGAATCCCGACAGCGCGCCGCAGGCGATCGTGATGAACAGGAACGGGAACAACGAGCCGGCGAACACCGGACCGGTGCCGCTACCGGCGAACTGCGAGATCGCCGGGGCCTCCATCACCGGCCGGGCGATCAGGATGCCGACCGCCAGCAGCGCGATGGTGCCGACCTTCATGAACGTCGACAGGTAGTCACGCGGGGCCAGCAGGAACCACACCGGAAGCACCGAGGCGGCCAGGCCGTAGATGATGATGCACCACGACAGGGTCACCTTCGACAACGTGAACCAGTCAGCACCCCAGGACGTTTCGGCCACCCACCCGCCGGAGACGACGGCGAGCAGCAGCAGCGCCACACCGATCAGCGAGACCTCAGACACCCGGCCGGGACGGAAGAAGCGCAGGTACAGGCCCATGAAAATGGCGATGGGGATCGTCATCGCGATCGAGAACACACCCCACGGGCTCTCGGCCAGCGCGTTGACCACCACCAGGGCCAGCACCGCCAGCAGGATCACCATGATCACCAACACCCCGACGATCGCGGCCACGCCGCCGACTGCCCCCAGCTCATCCCGCGCCATCTGGCCCAGCGAGCGCCCGCGTCGGCGCACCGAGATCGACAACACCAGGTAGTCCTGCACGCAGCCGGCCAGCACCGCGCCGACGATGATCCAGATGGTGCCCGGTAGATAGCCCATCTGCATGGCCAGCACCGGACCCACCAGCGGCCCCGCCCCGGCGATCGCGGCGAAGTGGTGACCGAACAGCACCCGCCGGTCGGTCGGCATGTAATCGGTGCCGTTCTCGAAAAGCTCTGCCGGCGTGGCATTGTCGTCACGTGGCTGGACGATCTTCATCTCGATCAGCCGGGCGTAGAACCGGAAGCCGATCACGTAGGTGCAGATCGCGGCGATGACGAACCAGACGGCGTTGACCGTCTCCCCGCGGAAGAAGGCGATCACCGCCCAGGCGATCGCGCCGAGCACCGCGACGACGGCGAAGACTACCTTGTGCTTGGCAGTGATCGGCGACCGGTCGACGACCGCCACGGGCGGAAGATCCTTGTCCGTGCGGATATAGGTGACGTCGCCGTCGTGCTCCTCGATGCGATCCGCCGGTGGGGCATCCGGTGTTGCCACGCTCTCTCCTCGCTCGCCCTGTGTCGTATGCGTCGGTGACGATCTTTTCATCGCGCCAAATGGTGCGGCATCGAATCCCCGATTCGCGTCACTCACGTTCGTGGAACGCGCGCACCGTCTCGACGGTATCGGCCTCGTCGGCCGACTTGTCCTCGCGGTAGCGGATCACCCGAGCGAAGCGCAACGCCATCCCGCCGGGGTAGCGGGTGGACCGCTGGATACCGTCGAAGGCGATCTCGACGACCTGTTCAGGCCGGACCGTCACGACCCAACCGTCGTCGGCGACCTGCAATTCCCGGAAGCGTTCGGTCTGCCAGTCCAGCATCGCGTCGGTCATCCCTTTGAATGTCTTGCCCAACATCACGAACCCGCCGGTGTGGGGATCTCTGGCGCCCAGGTGAATGTTGGACAGCTTGCCGGTCCGCCGGCCTGACCCTCGCTCGACGGCCAAGACCACGAGATCGAGGGTGTGCACCGGCTTGACCTTCAGCCAGCCGGCACCGCGGCGTCCGGCCTCATACGGTGCCGTAGGCGCCTTGGCCATCACGCCTTCGTGGCCGGCGGCCAACGTGCGGTCGAGAAACTCCTGCGCGGCCGCGGGATCGGAGGCGACGATGCGATCGACGCGCTGATCGGCCGGTACGAGCGCATCGAGTTCAGCCAGCCGCTGCTCGGTCGGCAGATCGAGCAGATCCCGGCCGTCGACATGCAACAGATCGAAGATGAACACCGACAACGGCTGCAGGTCCCTCGGCTTCTTACTACCGAACCGGGCGGCGGTCACCTGAAACGGCTGTGGGCGTCCGTTCGGGCGCAGCGCGATCGCCTCGGCGTCGGCGATCAGATCGGTGGCCGGCAACGCCAGCGTGGACTCCACCACCTCGGGCAGCCGGTGGGTCACGTCGTCGAGGCTGCGGGTGTAGATCGACACCTGGGTACCCGCGCGGTGGATCTGCACCCGGGCACCGTCGAGTTTGGCCTCCAGGATCGCTGTGCCACCGAGCCGTTCGAGCGCATCGGCCACGTCGGTGGCGGTCTGGGCAAGCATCGGCCCGACCGGACGTCCGACCTGCAACTGAAATTCGGCCAGCGCCGAACGGCCTCGTATCAGGGCGGCGCCGGCGACTGCGGGTAGATCACCGGCGAGCATGGCGGCCCGGCGGACCTCGGCTGCGGGGATGGCCGACGCGCGCGCCACCGCGTCGGCCATCACCCCGGCCAACGCACCCTGACGTAACTCGCCACCGAGCAGCTTGCGCAGGAAGATCTGCTCGGCCTCGGTGGCCGTGGCGAACAGGTCACGCACCAACTCGGCGCGCAGCGCTTGGGAGCCCTTCCCGGAGACCGCACCGATCCGGGTGAAGCGTCCATCGACGTCGTCCACCGTCAGGCCGGGGTGCTGCGCCGGCGCCGGAAGTGACCGCAAGCCGGCCCACCCCACCCCGATCTGGCGCTGTGGGAGTTCGCCGGACAACCAGGACACCGTCACCGCGACCGAATGTGCGTCACTTTCGGCGGCGACCAGGCCCAGCAGTGAGGCGATGCGGTTGGTCTTGGCCAGACGGGCCGACGTCGTGGCGATGTCGGCGGACGCGGCGGCCACCTCGGCGAGCAACACCTGCCCAGCGTGCCACGCGACACGGACATCCTTCTCGTCATCGCTGACCTCGACGAGCGGCCACTGCGGTACGCAATTTCCGGCGTGTCGACGTACAGACGCGGTCGCTCGCGGTGCAACGGGTGGGCAACGGGACAGAAAAAGGTCAACCCGAAAGGCTTACGGGAAGGGTTGATGGGATAGGTTGCTTTACGATTTCGGTCACTTTTGGAAAGGAAGCTAGATGGAGATCGAAGGCAAGAAGGCTATCGTCGTCGGCGGCGCGTCGGGCTTCGGCCGGGCGACCGCAGAGGCATTGGCCAAGCGCGGCGCCAGCGTGGCAGTGCTGGACCGGCCGCAATCGAAGGGTCAGGAAGTCGCGGACGCCATCGGCGGCTCGTTCTTCCCCGTCGACGTCACCGACTTCGACGGCACGGAAAAGGTCCTGGAAGAAGCCGTCGCCGCACTGGGCGGCCTGCACATCATCGTGACCACCGCCGGGGGCGGCATCGGCGAGCGCACCATCAAGAAGGACGGTCCGCACAGCCTGGACTCGTTCCGTTCCACCATCGACCTCAACTTGATCGGTACGTTCAACATCAGCCGCCTGGCGGCCTGGCACATGAGCAAGAACGAGCCGGTCGATGCCGAGGCCGAGGAGCGCGGCGTCATCATCAACACCGCTTCGATCGCGGCGTTCGAGGGCCAGATCGGCCAGGTGGCCTACACCGCCTCCAAGGCCGCCATCGCCGGGATGTGCCTGACCATGGCCCGCGATCTGGGCAGCCTGGGCATCCGGGTGCTGGCCATTGCGCCGAGCCTGTTCGCCACCGGCCTCACCGAGGGCATCCCCGACGAGTTCGCCGCGGTGCTGACCAAGGATGCCGCGTTCCCCAAGCGCCTGGGCAAGCCCGAGGAGTACGCCAAGCTCGCCGTGGCGATCGCCGAGAACGCGATGCTCAACGGCCAGTGCCTGCGTTTGGACGCCGGTCAGCGCTTCGCCCCCAAGTAGGTGAGTTCCGGCGTGATCGAGGGCGCGTCGAGCGCCCCCGATCACGCCGGAATCGCCGCGCCTCGAGCTCGGTTCATGTCTGTCCCTGTCGATGGCGGTCGCACCGCGACATAGAGACCTTTCATAGGCATGCCGGTGGCCGCCATCGTTGGCTGCATGAATGACTTGCTCCAGATGACGGTTTCACAGCTCAAGGAGCGGTAGCGATGACGCGTCGGTAGCGGGATGTCTGATGCGCCATGCCTTCTCGGCCTTCTGCGCCTGGGCAGCCGACTTTGATCCGACTCGACGTTCAGCACACCTGTTCCTGGTACTTCACCACCGTTTCGTCTTCGAATAGCGGTAGTGCAAAACCGGTGCCGTCCTCAAAACCTACCGACAGCACATAGAGCAGCGCCTCGACTGGCTGTGCCCGGCCGGTAGGCATCATCGCCGGCGGGCTGACACCCAAGAACATCAGGCGTTCTTCGGGATGGTCGTGGCGTCCGATTACATCACCGGGTCGCAAATCGGTGGCGTATGCGTCGAGCATGGTCGAATCTTACTCATCGTGCCGGCAGGTGCAGAATGCCTTACCGAAAGGCGCACAGTATTGGTTGAGGCTACGTAGAGGGGTAGGACTCGGACACGATGTGAGTCAATCGTCGCGAACAGTCAATGCCCTTTCCGGACACGCGTCCGCGCCGGCTAACGCTGCAGCTCGCAAGGATTCGTCGACATGTTCGGGCGGCGGCAGGCAGTACCCCTGCTCGTTGAGCTGGTAGATCTGTGGTGTTACGGCATTGCACAATGCATGTCCGGCGCAGTGTTGCTCATCGAGTTCAATCCTGGCCATCAGTGGTGCTCCATATCAACGGCGCTGACGCGCTTCCCGGGCGTGAACGCGATTGGCAGGCTGCGGGCGGCGTAGACGTTGCCCGCGTTCTCGAAACGGACGATTTCACCGTCCAATTCAAAGTCCGGAAGGCGCTCCAGGACTTCGCACATCATCTCCTGGAACATCATTCGAGCTATGTGTGAACCCATGCAGCGGTGGATGCCCACCCCGAAGGCCATGTGGCGCCGGCTATTCGATCGGGTGAAATCGATGGTGTCGGGATCATCGAAGACCGCGGGGTCCCGATTGGCCGCCGCCCACATGAGCATGGCCCGTTCACCCTCCTTGAGATGTTGGCCGTGAAATTCAGTGTCACTTTTGATGATTCGGCCCAAACCAAGCGTCGGCGTGCAGTGGCGGAGAAACTCCTCGGTCGCCGACATGATCAGCTGAGGGTCGTCGAGCAATTGTGCGCGCAAGTCTGGGCGTTCCATCAGGGCGATGAGGCTATTGCCGGTCAGGCCGCTGGTGGTGTCCATTCCGCCTAGCATCAGCATGAACGTGTACATGGTGATTTGCATGTCGTCGAGGTGCTTGCCGTCGAGTTGTCCGGACAGTATCGCGCTGAACAAGTCGTCGCCCATGACGTTTGCGGCCCGCCGCGCCTGCATTTGAGCACCGATCTCGGTCATGAGGTCGATACCGGCCTGCTGTGCGGCGCCGGTGTCGCTCGCGATGTTGTGTACGAAGGCGTGTACCCAACTGACCCAGGTCAGGTATTTGGACTCATCGAAACCAAGCATGTGCAGAATCAACTTGGCGGGCAACGGGTTTGTCAGTTCGGCGACGATGTCGCAATGCCCGCGCTCGATGAATTCGTCGACCATTTCGTTGGCCACCCGACGAGTCCACGGGCGAAGTCGTTCCGCCGAACCGGGGGAGAAGTAACGCAGGGTGATCTCGCGGAATTGTCCGGTCTGGGGTGGGTCTGACTCGATCGGCGGCATCGGGATGGGTGCCGGCGCAGGTGGTACACCGATCGACGGATGGGAACTAAATGTGTCGTCGTCGCGGGCGGCGTCGAAGACCGACTGGTAATCCAGTAACGACCAGAAGCCGCCGTAGAGGTCCGAACGCTGCAACGGACAGTCCCGGCGCATGCTGGCAAGCACGTCGTGTGGTGCGCGCTGGAAGTCTAGTGAGTGGTGGTCGAAGTCCCGGAACTGATGCCCGCAGGCGGTGTGGCTGTCTATCGACATATGGGTCTCCTCGAAGCGCTTCTGGTTCGTACCGACGAGCAACACTCTCATGCAAACTGTAGTTTTAACTACGAAATGCGAAATTCTGTCGTTATGCTGACTGGGTGTCTCTATCCGCGTTGAGTAACGCCGATGGCCGTCGATCGCCCGCCTGGGGCGCTGATCTCCCTGTGGATGAAGCCGACGCGCGATCCCGCCTGCTCAATGCTGCCGAGCAGTGCTATGCGGAGTTGGGTCCGAGCCGAACGAAGATGGCACACATAGCGACTCGTGCCGGTATTCACCGAACCACGATCTATAGCTACTTCCGAAACCGGGATGAGGTCCTGACCGCGTGCTACCTGCGCGCGGCGTCGATCGTGCTCGACGCCACCGAGGCGTGCTGGACCACTGACCGTCCATTCATCGACCAACTTGTCGACGCCTGCGTCGTGGGAATATCGGTGGCACGTGAGCTGCCGGCTCTGCGCGTGCTGATCGATCGCAACGAATTGCCCTATGCCCAAACGGTGGCTGCGGCTTCAGAATCCTGGCGGAACCGACTCTACGAAGCGTTCGGGCGACGCCTCGCTGCGGCCTCCGCGGCAGGCTTGGTTCGCACCGATGTATCAGCTGAGACGCAGGCGCAGTGGGTGGTTCGTATTTGCATCAGCCTCACTGTGGAGCCCGGCCGGCCCGAGGATGGCGGCGATCGGGGGTTGCTGCAGGCCTTTCTGCCGCGTTGCGTCATGCCGTCATAACGCCGATGGGTCAGTGATGCCTTTCGTGGGTGGCCTGATGCGGCATCCTACTGAAGTGCACTACTGTAATACTTACAGTTAGTTGGGCAAGCAGTTGTGCAGAGTCGGGTGTAGGAGCTCTTCTCGGGAAGGACTTACCGTGGGGAAACTGAGCAATAAGGTCGCCGTGGTCTCCGGAGCGGCCCGGGGGCAGGGGCGTTCACACGCCGTGCATTTGGCTGCGGAGGGCGCGAACGTCATCGCTCTGGATATCTGTGCCGACTTGGACGGCAACACCTATCCGCTGTCGCGGCCTGAAGATCTTGAGGAAACCGCCAGACTGGTCGAGAAGGAGGGCGTGCGCGTCCATACGGCGATCGTCGACGTGCGCGAGCGCGCCGCGGTCTGGACGGCGATCGGCGACGCCGTCAGTGAGATGGGCGGCTTGGACATTGTCGTGGCCAACGCCGGTATCTGCGCGATGGGCAAAGGCCAGACCATTCAATCCTGGTCGGACACTATTGATACCGACCTGGTCGGTGTGTTCAACGTGATCCAAGCGAGCCTTCCCCATATCAGCGATGGTGGTTCGATCATCGCGACGGGGTCATTGGCGGCCCAACTAGGCAGTTCCACCAAACAGGGGCCCGGCGGCTCGGCGTACAGTTTGGCAAAGCAAATCGTCGCACGATACGTCAACGACCTCGCCCTGCAGGTGGCGAAGCGCAAGATTCGTGTGAACGCGGTGCATCCGACGAACGTGAACACCGACATGCTGCACAACGAGGGCATGTACAAGGTGTTTCGGCCCGACCTCGAATCGCCGTCACGCGAGGACGCCGAACCCTCATTCCACTTGATGCAGGCCATGCCGATTCCGTACATCGAGCCCGCGGACGTCTCGGAGGCGGTGGTGTTCCTTGCCAGTGACGCATCGCGCTACATCACCGGCACTCAACTGCGCATCGATGCAGGTGGGTACGTCAACGCCATTCCGTACAAGGGCTGACCTGTCGGCTGGCGCGTTTGGCGGTGCCTGCCAGTTCGTCGGCTACCCGTCGGTGCTCTGGCCCGGCGAGTAGCCGGCGTACCACCTGCTGACATCTTCGCCGTCGGCGTAGCGGGCGAACCACACGGCGGCGAGGTCGGGCAACGGCTCGTGGGCGGGATTGTGAAAAGGCGTCTGGCTCATCAGTACTCGTGAGATCGTGACGATCTTGTTCTTCCACGAAATCTCATGGAACGCCGGATGCACCCCATCCTCGGCTGCCCGCCCATGCAGCTTGGTGCGTAGAGCTTCCGCAAGGCCATTGAGCGGCTTGATCGTGTTGGTGTCGATTGCTCGCTCTGCCAGCGGCACATGATCATTGATCCCGTTGGTGATCAGCGTCGTCACTTCGAGCAGATGTCGGACGATCCTCGGCAGAACGCGCATGCGGTAGGTCTTGCTGCCGACCACCGCGTCGTAGATGACCAATGCCGAACTACGATGCTCGACTTCTTCGACGAAGTGCCACACCAACAATGACGCCACGCGGTCATCACCTGGCTGAAAGAGAGTGTCGTCATGGTCGAGCAGCATCTTGAAGAACGGCGTGAACGTGGCTTCCAGGTCAGCGATATACGCCAGGCGATACTGCAGAGGAGTCGTGGCGGTGAGACGATCGTAGGCGGCAACCGAATCATCCAAGGTTTGCTGCAGACCCGGATGGCTGCGGATCAAGGCACGCACATGTTGGCGATGAGCGCTGGCATGCTGAGCTTCTTGTCGCAGGAATGCCTCCGCCTCCGCGGCGACATCGGAGTCGGCGATGTGCGGCATTGCCTCTCGCACCGCCGAGACGATCATCTTCTCGAAGCAGATGGCAATTATCGAGACCATGTTCATATAGGTGGAGAAAGCTGGATTGGTGGGGTTCCAGTTGAAGGGAACAGGCGCGTCGTCGAAGTCGAAGCGAATTCGTCGAATCTCTAAGTCTGTCATTGGTTTTCCTTCCTTCCAGGCGCTGCGGCCGGCACGCTTTCCGGTCTGTCGGGCTCGTCGGCGGCCGCTGGGCGGCCGGTGACCGAGACCGCAGCGACGGTGAGCGCCGCCAACACGAAGCACACGATGACGTAGGGCAAGCTGCCCAATGGCGTGGCCGCGGTCGAGGTATCGGTGTGGCTCGAGAAGTGGGCGGGTAGCGCCGATATCCATAGCCCCGCCATGACAATCAGGTAGGTCGATCCGAAGATCCGCACGAAGTTGTTGGGGCGGTCTGCCGGATACTCGCCGGATCGGCGTAACGACCCGAGCTGGCCGGCGATGGCCCAGAGGCTGATTCCTGCGAACAACGCGAGGAAGACCACGTACACCGCCCAGCGCCACGCCCCGTCCGGATCATCGCCTTTTGCGAGCGCGATCGGAACGTTCACCACCACCAGAGCCACCGGCATCAACACCGCTGCACCAAGTGTGCGCAGAGCGAGGCTTGCTACGCCTAGGGTGTTTTCGCCGCCGTGCGCACGACCGGCGAAAGTGACCACCAGGAAGGTGAGCACGGCCGGTCCGACCGTGGCGAACAACAACAGACTCGACATTGGCACCGAAGCAAGCATCGGTCGATTGACCGGAGTTTCGGTGTTCCAGGCCCACCACTGCAATTGGGGTCCGAGATGGTCGAATACTTCGTAGAAGAGGTTGTGGACAAATCCGACGCAGACGGATCCGATGATTGCGCCTCGGGCCCGAAAGATGCCGAGACTACGAACGATCTCGTAGGCGAGGGTCGCCATCGCGGGGTACAGCGCGACTATATAAAGCGGCAGCCGGTCGTAGAGAAACTGGACCGTGAAGATGTTGTGCGCGAAGACCGCACCGATCGACTGATCAACTCCGAACACGGTGGGGAAATACAGCGGTGGCTCGACAATCAACAAGTAGAGCACTGTGGCGGACCACAGCATCAGGTTGACAGGATCATTCTCGCGCCGATGACGCCGCACCGCCCACCACAGCGCGAATGCCGCGCCGGCCACAATGAGCAGTTCCAGGACTGGCAGGGTCCAGTTGCTCAGATGGGCGGGACTGCTCAAGCGCAGCAGAGCCGGTGAGTCTTGGCAGGTGAATCCGAGCTTGTGGGTGATGGCATCGATGGATGGCGAGCATTGACTGGTCATCGACAACTCATTTCACGGATCGAGCGGGTGCGGACACGGAACAGGGAGGGCACGAGGTCAGCGGTTCGGCGGACATGTCAGCGCACCATTCGGATCGGAACGGAAGTCGGCCCCGACAACGACGGGGTGGTGGTCCAGATGACGGGCCCGGCCAGGCTCAGTCCTCGGGACCGGTCGAATATCTTGTTCAGCGCCACCCGCACTTCCAACCTCGCCAGATGGGCCCCCATACAGAAATGCGCTCCGTGGCCGAAGGTGACATGTCCAGCGGCGCCGCGGTCGATGTCGAACTCGTCCGGCCGCTCAAACTGAGCTGGATCACGGTTGGCGCCGGCATAGAAAAGCACCACCCGGGACCGGGCTGGAATGGTGTGCTCACCGACCTGGTACGGGCGCAACGCAGTCCGGGCCACCCACTGCACCGGTGAGCCCCATCGCAGCGCTTCCTCGGTGGCCGCAGGGATCAGTTCGCGGTTTTCGCGCAGCCGGTCGAAGAGTTCAGGATTGGTTGCCAGCTGAATCAGCAATATCCCCAACAAATTGGTGGTCGTCTCACTGCCCGCCACCAGGAGGATGAGCGCAGCGGTGAGAGCTTCCAGCACGGACATGTCGCCTTCGTCGAGCGCTTGGCGAACCCGGCCGAAGACGTCGTCAGTGGAGGCGGCGGTCCGCCGATCCAGCTCGTCGACGATCAGTGCGCGCATCGCCAGCATGCCGGGCAACGCGCGGCCGGTGGATCTGGCCACCTCTGCCAGGGAACTGACCGCGAAGACTGAGCGGAAATCCTCGGAGTACTTGAGAAATTCGCCGCGACGCGAGGGTTCGACACCCAGAATCAACGCTATCGCCGAAACCGGCAGCGGCACCGTCAGGGTATCGACTGCGTCTATCGGCTCGCCCCTCATCAGTGCCGCCACACCGGGTTCGACCAAATCTCCGAGAGTGGCTTCGAGCCCACGTACCGCGCCAGGGGTGAACGACGGGGCGGTGATGCGTCGCAACCGGGTGTGGTCGGGTTCGTCAGTGCTGACCACACCCGGCAGCGGCATAGAGCGCAGCAAAATTCCGTCAGCGGAAGACAAGGTGTCGTGAGCGCGGGCGGCGGCGAGGACGTCGGCGTGGCGGGACAGCATCCATACGTTGAGCCGTTCGTTGACCGCCACCTGCTGCTCGCGCAACTGAGCCAGGTGCGGGTAAGGATTCGCGATGTTTTCCGGTGTGGTCGGATCGAAGACAGTGCGCGCGACGCCAGTGCCGGCGCGGCGAACGTGGGCGCGCCGCAGATCTGAGAAAAGGCCGCGGGCGATCATCGTGCCGGAGTCGCGCACCGTGGTGGCCAACGTCCCCATACTTGTCATGAGGGCTGTGCCTGCGCAGGCTGCGCGACGGGTGCCACAGCAGCTCTGCGCGTGTATCTGTAGGCGTGTGCCGGTGCCCATCGTGCCTCGCGGCGTGCACCGAAGATGGTTTGCGGTCGGTGATAGACGGTATCGCCCTGTGAGTTCACGAAGTAGGTATTGGTTCCTTCATTGCACTGTGTGAAGTACAGGTGAGCTGTCTTGCCCGCACGGCGCATCCGCGCGTCGTAAGCCTCGAAAGCGGTCTCGGTCACCGCGGCGACGGCGTCGCGGCCCGCGCTACGCGTCTGCTCGATCACGCTGACGGCGTGCCCGGCCATCATCTCGACGAAATCGGTCCAGCCGACCCCGACGAAGCCCAGCGGTCCGACGATCTCCCAGCGGTTGGGCAGCCGGGGGTGGGCGGTGCCGGCGAAACTGCGCAACCCGTGGGTTCGGTAGTCTTCGGCGAGATCGAACCCGTCGGTGCCGATGATCGTGCCCGGGAGATACGTTTCCGGGTCGGTCCACATCTCGTATCCCGTGGCTGTCACGATGAGGTCGACGTCGCGTTCGATGCCGTCGACGGTGCGGACCCCGGCAGGGGCGATCGCGTCGATTGGGGTGGTGATCAGGTGTGTGGTCGGCTCGTTGAACGCAGGTAGGTAGCTGCTGGAGATTATTGGTCGTTTGGCCAGAATGCCATGTGGGGGAAGCAGTTTGGCGCGGGTCTTTTTGTCGTGGACGACCGCGCGCAGCAGCATTCGGAATCCCCAGCGGGACATCACATCGTAGCCTCGTAACAGACGCTTCAGGGCAACGTCGGGCATAGCCGACATCAAATGCACAATCGGCACGAGAAGAAATACATCGAATGCCAGCCGACCGGCGTGGTGGATCGCCCCACGTACGACCGGCAGGCCCAGCAGCTTGCCCCGGAAGCCGGACATGGTGAAGTCGATCTTCGGCAGAATCCAGTTCGGCGTGCGCTGATAGACGTCCAGACGCGCCACCCGGCCCGACAGTGCTGAGATTATCTGTGCACCACTAGATCCCGTGCCGATCACCGCCACCCTCTTGCCGGCGGTGTCAAAGGTGTCGTCCCAGGCGTTGGGGCGCAGCACGGTTCCCTCGAACCGGTCGATCCCGGCGATGCCAGTGGTCGGTTTGGCGTTGATGTAGCCGCCGACCGAACTGATCACGAACCGTGCAGTGATCTCGCTGCCGTCGTGCAGCGTCAGCCGCCACGCACCGGCGACGCCGTCCCATACCTGACGGGTGACTTCGGCGTCAGTGCGCAGGTACGGGTAGAGGCCGCAGCGCCGAGCAGTGTCGGTGAGGTACCGCTGGATCTCGGGCCCCGGGGCGAAAAGGCGGCTCCAATGGCGATTACGCGCGAATGACAGCTCGTACCAGAAGATCGGGATGTCCACGGCCAGGCCGGGATAATGGTTGTCGCGCCAGGTGCCACCAAAGTCACTGCCACGTTCCAAGATCACGAAATCGGTGATCCCACGCGTCCGCAGCAGGTGACCTGCCGCGATCCCGCCCGGACCCGCTCCGATGATCGCAACCTCAACCTGGTCTGCGGTGTTCATCTGGGCGTCCTTCCGTGGTGGAGCCGACGAGGTTGTCGACGGTCTCGAGGTGGATGTCACGCTCAGCGATCAGCAACTGATGCAGGTGCGGAGGAGTCGTTCTACATGGGTTGGACCGGGCTGGCGACGGTGCCGCAGCGGTGGTTGCGGCGTGCGAGAGGGCTGTTCCCAGCCACCGCTTGAATTGCTCCACCCTGAGCAGCCTTTCGGAATGTTCCAGCGCCGAGACTAACGATCGGATGGACACAATGTCAATAGTGTCCAATAGCGTTGCTTCCGGTTGCGGCTGAGCGCATCCCGGCCATCGTGAAGAGAAGGTGGCAACAGTGCGAGGCGGCGGATTGACAGTTTCATAGTTGCGTCCATTCATGGATTAGCATCTGGGCGCGAGAGGTGTTCGGTGACGTTAGGAGACGCAATGCGTGCAGTGATCATGGATGCGAGAGGAAAAGTGACAGTTGCTGCACGGCCGGATCCCACATTGCCTGGAGCACAAGGAGCGGTTGTCGCTGTGGAGGCGACCGGCATCTGCGGGTCGGATCTGCATTTCTACGACGGTGATCTGCCGGCCGTAGATGGACTGGCCGTCGGGCATGAGGCGGTGGGGACTGTCATCGAGGTCGGCGACGCCGTGCGCACCGTCAAGCTGGGGGATCGGGTGGTGGTTTCGTGCATCACCGGATGCGGGCACTGCCACGGATGTGCCGGGGGCAACCCTGCGACCTGCGAGCACGGTTCGGCATTGTTCGGTTTCGGGGGGCCCCTCCCGGGCGCCCAGGCCGAGTTGCTCGCGGTGCCTGCCGCCGACGCCACCTTGCTGCCGATCCCGGAGGACATCACCGACGAGGAGGGCGTACTGCTGGCTGACAACCTGGCCACCGCGTGGACGGCCGCCCGTCGCGGAGAGGTTGGCGCCGGCAACAGTGTGCTGATATTGGGCTTGGGTGCGGTTGGGCAGTGCGCGGTGCGCTGCGCATGGCAGCAGGGTGCGGCCACAGTCTTTGCCTACGACCCGGTGACAGGGCGACGAGCGCTAGCCCAAACCTACGGCGCGACGACGATCGAGGGTCCTGACGTGATCGGGGCGATCTTGGCGGCGACCAACGGTCGAGGGGTCGATGTGGTGATCGATGCGGTGGCCACGGATGCCTCGCTCGATTCTGCGATTGGCGCCGTCCGTAACGGCGGCACGATCTCGGTGGTGGGAATCCACGATGTGGCGCCCTACCCATTTCCGATGCTGCAGGCGGTGTACAAGTCGATCACGCTGCGCGCCTCGATGGCCGCAGTGCAGAGCGCATGGCGTGAGCTACTGCCGCTGATATTGGCGGGACGTCTCGACACGTCGGGGATCATCACCCACCGCTACGGTTTGGAGCAGGCACCTCACGCGTACGAGATGGTGTCGCGGCGCAGTCCTGACTGCACCAAGGTCCTGCTGATTCCCTAGGCGTCGGTTCCACATCATGCCCGGCACCGAAAGACCAGCTCGTGGCTGCGCCGCGATGTCCGTCCCGCGTCGACGACGGTAAGGTCGGATCGTGCGGACCCGCGGATGGGGCGGATCGACCCCGGCTACTGATGAGGAAGCTGTCGACCGCATCCTGGATGCTGCCGATGACGCCATCGAGGAGCGCGGGGTCGACATGCGCATAGTCGATGTCGCTCGCTCACTAGGCGTATCACGCCAGACCGTATACAACCATTTCCCCGGGCCTGGCGCCCTGCTGGACGCTGCAGCGACCCGGTCAGGTCTGCGGTTTCTGGAGCCGCTGGCCGAACACCTGACCGGGATCACCGATCCAGTCGAGGCATTGGTGGAAAGCCTGGCCTATACCTTGGAGTGGCTGCCGAAGGCACGAGCCATCCAGGTGATGCTTGTGCACGATTTCACCAAGGCATCCACCCGCATCACCTCCGATACCTGTGTCCGGTTCGGCCACGCGCTGCTAGCCGGACTCGACGTCGACTGGGCGGGAATGGGGTTCGGCGACGATGATCTCGACGATCTGGTCGAATACATGCTGCGGATCCTGCAATCGTTCATGATCGACCCGGGCCGGCCGGCACGCAGCGGCCCGACGCTCCGCACATATTTGCGCCGCTGGGTGGCGCCGGTACTGCAATCCGAGATCGCCTCACACCGCTGAGACTGAGGCAATGCCCGACCAAGCCGACCACACCCATGCCCGCCCCGGCGTAGTCGTCCTCAGCCCCGCGACGCCGGCACTCCCGGGGGCTTACCCACAGCCGATGGGCCGGGTAAGTTCAAAGCGTGGCAACGGAAGTGGTGTTTAACCATGTCGGCCTGTGTGTCCGGAACCCCCAGGCGGCGCGTGATTTTTATGAGCATGTGCTCGGTTTCGAATTCTGGTGGGAACTCGAACCGCCCGATGCAGGTACAGATCGCCTGCTTCGACTGGAGCCGCCAATAGGTCTCCGTGCCACCTATCTGGTGCGCGACGGGTTGGTGCTCGAACTACTCAGCTACGCTCGGCGCCAGCCCACTGACGCACCTGATCGAGTCATGGATCAGATTGGCCTGACGCACATTTCATTGTCCGTGCCGGATCTGTCGGCTGCGTTGGAGCTGGTGCCGCAGTTCGGCGGCGCGGTTCTCGATGACACCGTCTCTGAGCGCTCGGCTATGGTCCACGACCCCGATGGTCAGCTATTGGAACTGCTGACCCTGGAGTGGTTGAAAGCGCTGCCGCCACGCCCATGACGGTTGTCAGCCGCCGCGAGCCCGCACCAGCGCGGCGCGGTTGACTTTGGTTGCCGCGGTGCGCGGGATCTCATCGACGAACTCCACCGTTTTGGGAACCTTGTAGGGCGCCAGTCGGGTTCGTGCGAAGTCGATGACTTCTTGCTCACTCGGCGAGTCCAGTTCGGTCGCAATCTGCACTACGGCGTGCACCCGGCGTCCCCAGCGTGGATCGGTGAGCCCGATCACCACGACGTCCGCGATATTGGGGTGCCCGATCAGAGCGGATTCGATCTCGGCGGGGTAGACGTTGGCTCCGCCGGTCACGATCATGTCCGTACGCCGGTCCGCGATGTAGAGATAGCCGTCGGCGTCGAGATGTCCGAGGTCGCCCGCGGAGGTGAAGCCGTCTGCTGTGGTGGGTAGCTGGGGCGCCCCACCCAGGTAGCGGTACCGCCCGGTGATCGGGGCGCGCAGATAGATGTCGCCGACAGAACCAGCGGGCAGTTCGGCACCGGCCTCGTCGAGAATCTTGATTTCGGTGCCCCGGAACCCCCGGCCCACGCTACCGGGGTGGTGCTGCCAGTCATCGCCGCGCAGTGCGGTCAGCCCCAGGTTCTCGGTCATCCCGTAGGACAGCACCACACGTTCGGGGCTGAGCAGATCGAACCAACGGCGCAGTACCGTCGGCGGCATCACTGCCGCTCCCTGCAGAATCCACTCGATGCTGGACAGATCCCGAGAGCCGATGTCGGGGCTGTCGGCCAGTCGAGACAGCATCGTCGGGGTGGCGGTGAAGGTGGTGACGCGGTGTTGTTCCACCGCCTCGAGAAAGGTGCCCGCGTCGAAACGTTCCAGCACCACCAGCAGATCTCCGCCCAGCAGGAACCGCAGCGGGATGAA
The DNA here is from genome assembly GCF_001954135.1 of Mycobacterium sp. GA-1841. GTDB lineage: Bacteria > Actinomycetota > Actinomycetes > Mycobacteriales > Mycobacteriaceae > Mycobacterium. Next base: position 224,504 of record NZ_MBEQ01000009.1, read on the forward strand.
GCCGTTGGTGTGGTACATCGGGGCGGGCACCAGAATCGTCTGTGGCCGTCTCACGGGGGCCCAGTGCGTCATGAACGGCTCGCTGGAAGCGGGCGTCCAGACAGCCGGCGCGGTGTTGAGGATGATCTTCGGCAGGCCGGTCGAGCCGGAACTGCAGATCCCGTTCTCCGCCGGCGAGATCAGGGTCGGGAGCGCCTCCTGTGATTGTTCGGCGGCAAGGGCTTCCAGATCGGGAGCGCTGGCACTGTCCAGGACAAACGCGGGTGTGATGACCTCCAGCAGCCGATCGCGCTCCCACTCCGGTAGGTCCCACCGCATGGGGATGGGGACTGCACCGATCTTCCATGCCGCCAGCGCGGTCGTGATCAGCTGCACCGAGTTCGGGATGGACAGTGCCACAAATGATCCGGCGGCGACGCCGCTGGCCTGTAAGGCCCTTCCCGTGGCGTTCGCATCGCCCTCGAGCTGCTGCCAGGACACCGGTGTCACGGTGCCGTCGCGGGCGATGAAGATCAGTGCGACCTCGGCGGAACGGTCGCGTGCCAACTCGGTGAGGCGGCGGCCGTATGGGATCCCGGTCATGACCGATCCCTGGGAACGGTGGGTGGGCGGGCGTGGGGGCCTCGGGTGATCGCGTTGAGGTGAATTTCCGGCAAATCCACCGACGCAGGCACCGTGTCGAGGAACACCACCGCCTGGGCCACGTCGTCGGCTGTTACTGCGTGCATCGCGAAGGGGACGTCGGTCAGCATGTCGGTCTCCACCGGGCCCGGGGTCACGATGTTGACGTTGATACCGTCGCGGTCGACCTCTAGAGCCAGCGCTCTGGCGAAGGCGTTCATACCGGCCTTGGAGGCCGAATAGGCCGTCCGGCCGGGCATGGGTTCGTGTGCGGCCGACGACGAGACGAAGACGAATCGTGAGCCCGCCTGCATCTTGGGCAGCGCGGCCTGTGTCACGACGAAGCATGAATCCAGATTGGCCGACAACGTCGTTCGCCACTGATCAAAGGACTGCTTGCGGGCATAGGTGCCGTCGAGAACGCCTGCGGCATGCACCAGCAGGTCGATGCGAGACAGGCCGGAGACAGCCTCGTCGAAAGATGACGGCGAGGCCGCATCGGCGACGATGTACCGCGCACCGATCTCGTCGGCCGCTTTGCGCAGCGGGGCGTCACGGCGCGCCATGAGTACGACGTCGTAACCCCGCGCGGCGAGCTGGCGGCCGCAGGCTTGGCCGATTCCTCCACTGCCACCGGTGATCACTGCGGTCCGCTTCAGCATCGGTAGATCCGTTCGGCGTTGGTGGCGAAGATCTTTTCCCTCGCTTCTGCGGACAGACCCTCGGTGGAAGCCGAGTAGACATCCCAGAGTTGTTGCAGTGTGCCGTGCAGGCCGTCGACCGGGAAGTTGCTGGCGAAGCAGCACCGATCCACGCCGAAGGTGTCGATGGCGTACTCCAACCATGGCATGAGGACGGCGACGTCCATCGACTTGAGGGGCATGGCGAGACCGGAGAGCTTGCACATGACGTTGGGGCCGACTTCGGCCAGTGCGCGCAGACCCCGGCGCCAGAGTCGGTGCTCTTCGTCGGAGTCATCGCGTGGCCATCCGGTGTGTTCCACCACCACCAGCAGGTCGGTGTGGTTGCCAAGGCCGCGCGCCGCGTCCGTGAGCTGATCGGGGTGGGTCATGAGTTCAAGCAGGAGGTCGCGTTCGGTGAGCGCCCCGAGCATCTCGTCGGCGGGCAACGCTCCTTGCTGGGTGCCCATCGGGCGGACGCCACGGAATCGCGACGCGGCCATCTGGGTGTCCAGAGCGGCCACGGCTTCCGACACGGATTCGAAGGAGGGCAGACCGCCGATTATCGCGTGCGGGCCACCCCGCTCGCCTGCACGACGGTCGAGTTCGAGTGTCTCGTCGATGGAGAACCGGTTGGTCGCGGCGGCGACGTTCACGAACTTCTCGACGGGCCAGTCGCCGACCTCGGCGAGGTAGTCGACGACGTCGAACCGGCGGACCATCGCACTCACATCGCCCATACCGAGCTGCGCCTGGTCGGTGTTGAGATAGGGATACCAGTCGGTCCGCGCCGGATCCCACAGATGCACATGGGCGTCGACGATGCGCTGGGGGCGGGTTGTCTCACTCATTGCGGCACCATTTCCCGCAGGACTGCGTCGAACCACGGAGGCAGATCCGGGCTGGCGATGCTCAGGCTTCCTATCGGACGCGGGTGGCCGCGTAACCCGAACCATCCTGCGCCGGCGACGAGTTCGGCCCCGGCCAAGTCGTCAGCCTGTGGACTGCATACCAGATGGGCGACGACTTCGGCGGGTACAGAACCGGATTCGTTGCTGACGGCGAAGTGCAGTACCCGGCCGTCGGTGGCGGTGCGACCGGCCCGAGCGAGTTGGCAGGCCGCCTGGGCTCGGGTGCGGCCGGCAGCAGTGGTCGCGTCGTGCACGGTGACCAGTCGGAGGGGGTTCCGGCGGTGGGCCGCCAGCTCGGCGACCGCTCTGCTCCATCCAGCGTCCGCCGCGATCTGAGTCGCGGTGTCGGCGTGCTCATGCAGTGTCCGGCGCCAGCCCGATGGTTCCATGACCGGCGAGGTTGACGATGTGACGACGACGGCATCGAGGTCCGCGACAGTCGTGAGCGATGCGGGATCGGTCATACTGATCGCGGTCACGGCCCGGTCCTGAAGTGCCCTGGTGATCGCCGAGGCCGCTGCAGGTGACTCGGTGATCACCGCGCACAACTGCGAGGCGACCGTGGGGGAGTCATCCCCCCGGACGCCTCCGAACCGGCGATTGCTGCCGCCGCCGGTGACCTGCCGTGTCTCCGCAGGCCCCAGCGCAATCTTGGCCGCGGCGTCGAGGGGTACGCCGGGGTGTCGGACGACTTCGATGAGTCGAGGTTCGTCGACCACGGCAACTTCCGAGCCCGCGGTGAAAAGTACCCGACCGCGGCAGGCGGTGAAATCGTCGGCGACCAGATGCGCGGCGAGCGCGCCGAGGTCATCGGGGTCCGGCATGGCGGCGAGGGACAACCCGCCGGTGGTCGACGTGCTGTTCGCGCTCCGCTGCGCGGAAGCGACCATCCGGGTCGCGGCGATGGGGGAGATGGCGTTGACGAAGACGCCATCCGGGGCCTGCCGGCCGATCTGCCACGTGAGCGCCGCCACGGCACGCTTGGCGCAACCGTAGGCGCCGGTATCGGCGGCGCGCCAACCTGACCCGGACGTGACGCCCAGGATGTGTCCCCGCCCGGCGGTCGCCATCAAGGGCATCGCGGCGCGCAGCACATTGAGGTAGCCGTCGAGGTGCACGTCGAGCACATCCTGCCAGTCGCGTGTGCTGCCGGTGGTGTAGCTGGTGGGACGGCTGATACCGGCGGAGTTGACCACCGCGTCGAGGCCGCCGAACTCGTCGGCCAGCTCGGCGAACAGTGCCCGCAGGGCGGCTGCATCGGTGACGGAAACATCCGAGGTGCGGGCGTCGCCGCCGTCGGCGATGATCTGGTCGGCGCTGGTGAATTCGGGGACTGGCAGGGTCTGTGCCCCGTCCAGCGAAACCAGCGGATCCAGTGTCACCACGAAGTCGCCGGCCCGCCCCAAAGCCCGGGCGACGGCCGCGCCGATCCCACCGCCGCCGCCGGTGACGACGACCACCCGCTTCCTGCCGGTCATGACAACTCCAGACCGGCCAGATCTTCTGCAGCGAGCCAACTCTCGAGCAGATCACGGTAGGCGAAGTAGTCGCCGAACCCCCGACCATAGTTGGTGTCCTGGGGCCTGATGGCGCCGGGATTTCCCTCGTTGTTGAGACGAGACGGCGTGCACGCCCCCATCACCGCGCTGGGGTCGACGAAGGTCTCGACGATTTGCCTCACCCAGTCGGACTCGGCGTCGGCGCTGACATCGAAAACGTCGATCTCCCGTTTGGCCAGCTGTGCCACGGTGCCGGCGATGAACTCGGCTCCGAGCACCGCGAGCTGGGTGTAGTTCACGGTGACGACGGACTGTTGGCCCGGCGCCGGCATGGCGAACAGATTGGGGAAACCGCGACTCATCATGCCGAACAGGCTGGTTGCGCCGTCTGCCCACTTGTCGGCCAGGGTGATACCGCCGCGGCCGATGATCTGGTGGCCGACGCGGCGCTGCAGCGGTGTCACCTCGGCCTCGAAACCCGTTGCGTAGATGATGCAGTCGACGTCGAACTCTCGACCGTCGACCACCGGACCACTTGCGGTGATCCGGTCGATTCCGGTGGGGCAACTGACGAGTGTGACATTCGATCGGTTGAACGCTTCGAAGTACTCGTCGTGGAAACACGGGCGCTTGCACAGGTACCGGTAATAGGGCTTGAGAGCCGCCGCCACGTCGGGATCGAAGACCAGTCGATCGATCCTGTTCCGGTGTTCTTCCATGATCTCGAAGTCGAGTCGTTCGGCGTTGCGTATGAATTCTGTGACTCCGGCACCGGCGAGCCGCGGCGGGTTCTGGACGGCAGCATAGTGTTTCGTCCATCCGTCGGCGGTCAGATCAACGTCGACCGGCCTCCCCAACATGATGGATTGAAAGTTGTCCATCCGTCGCTTCTGCCACCCCGGCGTCAACCCCTCGGCGAGCTCGGGATCGGTTGGTCGATTGTCGCGGACCCCGACCGCCGACGGGGTGCGTTGGAACACGTACACATGACGAGCGGCCCCGGCCAATGGCGGTAGCGCCTGCAGTCCACTGGCTCCGTTGCCGACCAGAGCGACGGCTCTGTCGGCCAATGACGTCAACGGGGCGCCGGGGGAACCGCCGGTGTAGCTATAGTCCCAGCGTGCCGAATGAAAAGCCTTGCCGGCGAAGTCGTCCATTCCCGAAATCGCAGGCAGCTTGAGCAGGTTCAGGATTCCGGGCGCCAGCACGTAATACCGTGCGGTGAGCAGGTCTCCGCGGTCGGTATGTATCGCCCACCTGCCGAAGTCCTCATTCCATATCGCCCGTTCGATCCCGGTGTGGAACAGCGCTTCCCGCGCTAGATCGAAGCGGTCGGCGATCGCTTGCAGGTGCCCGAGAATTTCCTCGCCGTAGGCGTAGCGCCGGGACGGGATGTAGTCGAGTTCCTCCAGCAGCGGCATGTACTGGTAGGACTCCACATCGCACATCACCCCCGGATAGCGGTTCCAGTACCACGTGCCGCCGACGCCGCCGGCGCGGTCGACGATCCGAATACGCTCAACACCGGCCTTGCGCAGCTCGACCCCGGCGAGCAAACCGGCGATTCCGCCACCCAGGATCACGACATCAGGATCGTCGTCGATGGGTTCGCGGTCGCGCCACGGGGTGAAGGGGTCGGTCAGGAACCCCGCGATCTGTTCATCGTGGGCCATGTCGCGGAGGGCCGCCCGTCCGGGAACCAGTCGCTTGTCACGTTCGGCCAGGTACTTGGCGCGGACGGCATTGGGGTCGAAGGACACATTTCTCCTTCCCAACGACCGAAGCTGTTACGAATGACCCTATCTATGTAAAGCCTAGCGTAGGGTTACATACCGGCATCGCTATGTAAATAGGAATGGGGTCTCAATGCCGCGGGTGACCTACGGTGACATATCGGATCTGACCAAGCCTCTGGCCATCCTGGTTCATGGCTTCCCGGACACTCCGCATACCTGGCGGCATCTGGGTCCGGTGCTTGCCGACGCGGGTTACCGTGTGTCAGCGCCGTGGCTGCCTGGCTATCAACACCCGGCCGACGGGCCGGTGAGCGTAGGAACCTACGTTCGGCGCATCGTCGCCGAACGGTCGGCCTGCAGTGGGGACGAGCGCACGGTGCTCATCGGACATGACTGGGGCGCCAACGCCGGATACGGAGCGGTGGCCACCGAACCGAGTGCCTTTCACCGCTTTGTGGCGCTGGCGGTTCCGCCGACAGCTGCGATCGGCGCCGGTATCTTCTCCTACCCCCAGCTGAAGAGGTCCTTCTACATCTGGTTCATCCAGCAGGTCGGCCTCGCGGAATCGGCGCTGCTGGAACCAGGGTTCTGGGAGTCGTTGTGGTCGGATTGGTCACCGGGATACGACGCCGCGGAGGACATCGACATGCTGCGCAGGCATATCGGCGCAGCGAATATCGCCGACGTGCTCAGTCCCTACCGGGCGTCCTTCAACGCGGCGTTCCAGGATGCCGACGTCGCCGGCGAAGCCGCCGCCTCGCTGGCGGATCCTGCGGTGCCGACGCTGTACCTGCACGGTTCGCGCGACGGGGCGATCGGTGCCGAGTTGCTGGGGGCAGTATCCGCGCATCTACCCGCACCCGGATCGCGGTATCGACTGATTGACGGGGCGGGGCACTTTCTGCATCTGGAACGCCCTGCCGAGATCGCCGCCGAGATCGCCGGCTGGTTATCCTGCGACTGACCTGCGTCGTCGATGCGGCTGCAGACCTGCCGCGTGGCGTAACTCCCCAAGGAAACTTGCCCTGTCTCCGCCGCCAACCAGGTAATGGCACACCGCGATTCGAACAACCGCGGAGGCGGCGATCTCAGCGTTGTCGCCGGACAGGACCCTGCGCATGCCGTCCTCCATCATCGGCAGCACTCGCTTCATCTGGGTGATCGAATACTCCGGTTCCAGTTCGACGAGCGTGGCAAGTGAGTGCGAGAACTGGTAGTCGACGATGAACTGCAGCGTGGCATCGACCCGATCATCGCCACGCAACCCTGCCGTCGCCATAGCCATCCCGGCGGCAAAGTTGTCCTGTTCGTAGAGTGCGAAGGCCTCCAGCAGACCGTCCTTGGACCCGAAATACCGATACACCGTCGGCCGTGACACACCGGCGGTCGCGGCCACATCCTGGAGTTGTAGTGCGTTGCGTCCGCACCGCGCAATCACCTCGAAGGTGGCGTCCAGAATCCGGGCGCGGATGGACTGCTCACCGCCAGCGGGCACGCTGCCACCTCCTCGGGTTGTTTACACAGAAGCCGTCTCATGTAACACTGATCTAGCCCGCACTGCTGCTGCAGTGCGTCCATGTTAAGACGTGAGCGCGTAACGGGGTGACATTCGGTGACCGATCTGGTGGTCCGCAAGATCCGGTGGGACTTCGATCCCACGGTGCCGTTCCTCTGGCAGCCGGCCAACCCGAACTTCGCCATGTTCTGCAACGCCTTCACCTTCATCGCGGTGCCGTTCGAGCGATACCTCATCAAGGCGCTTCGGCAAGCGCAGGATGTGTTCGACCGGGCTCCGACGGTTGCGGCGGAGGCAGATGCTTTTCTGCGGCAGGAAGGTCAGCATGCCGCAGCGCACCGCAAGCACATGGCGGCGTTGATCGCCCGGTATCCGGGGCTGGAACGCGCTTACGGCAGCGCCACCGAGGCATTCGACGAGCTGATCGACGATCACCCTGTCGAGTTCCACGCCGCCTATGTCGCCAATCTCGAAGCCACCTTCACGCCGCTGTTCAAAGTGATTCTGGACAACAGGAATTCGCTCTTTGCGGGCGCAGACAAGCGAGTGGCCGCCCTGATGATGTGGCACTTCGTCGAAGAGATCGAACACCGAAGTTCTGGGCTCATTCTCTGTAACCACCTGGCGCCCAGCAGGTGGTACCGCGTCCGCCACATCCGGCGCACGTTCCAGCACATCGGCGAAGTGGCCGCCTCGATCGCTCGCGTTATCGATGCAGAGGTGCCGCTCGAAGATCGAATCGTCTCGGCCGAGGAGCTGATGTCTCCGGCGATGTTCGTCGACGAGTTCAAGTTCCGGGGCACGGCCGGCCGTCGCAGGAAACGCCTCGGTCTCTCGCCAACGCTTTTCGGTTCCGTACCGACGGGTGACCTGGCGCGGATGGGCTGGCGTTTGGTCCTGTCACAAACCCCATACCACGATCCCGCCGACCAACCGTTGCCGACCTGGGCTGCGACTTGGATGGCCGAGTACGCGCGAGGTGCGGACATGACCACGTTCGTCCCGAGTGATCGTCAAGGAAAGGACTAGAGGTTGACACCACGATCGGAAAAGCCTTCTGTCGCGGTCATCGGCGCGGGTCCCGGCGGCATCGCCATGGGGGTGTCGCTCGCTGCCGGCGATTACGACTTTGTCATCTTCGACCGCAATGACGGGTTCGGTGGCACCTGGCGCAACAACACCTACCCGGGGGCGTCCTGCGACGTGCCGTCACACTTCTACTCTTTCTCGTTTGCGCTCAACCCGTTCTGGAGTAAGACCTTCGCCGACCAGCCGGAGATCCTCGCCTACCTGGAGCGTGTCGCCGACGACCACGGTCTCGGCAGCCGGCTGATAGCCAACACCGCCGTACAAGCGTTGCGCTGGTCCGACACCGAGCAACAATGGTCGGTAGAGACGGAGGACGGCCGTCAGTACCGGTTCGATGTGGTGGTGAGCGCCGTCGGAATGCTCGACGTGCCCAACGTTCCGGATATCCCCGGTGCCGAGCGTTTCGGTGGTCGCATCTTCCACTCATCTCGTTGGGACCAATCACGCTCGACCGCAGGGGAGCGGGTGGCCTCGATCGGCACCGGGGCCAGCGCTGTGCAGTACGTCCCGGCGATCGCCCGAGAAACCCGGCATCTCACGGTCTTCCAGCGCAGTCCGATCTGGGTGATGCCGCGCCCAGACGAACCGTTCAGCTCCGAGCAACAGCAACTGTTCGCCCAACATCCCGAAGCCGCGTGGAAACTGCGAACTGCGGCGCAACAGCAGTACGAGATGGCTGATTTCACCGAAAGTGGTCGTCAGACCAGAGATTCGACCGAAATGTCCCGCAAGTACCTGCATCGCACGATCACCGATCCGGTGCTGCGGGCGAAGCTGACGCCGGATTACCCGTTGGGCTGCAAACGTCCGCTGCTGTCCGGGAACTGGTGGCCGACCTTCAACCTGCCGAACGTCTCGCTGGTGACCTCGCCGATTGTGGAGTTCACCGCCGGCGGACTACGTACCGCCGATGGCGGCGAACACCGCGTCGATACGGTGATCTACGGAACAGGGTTCCGGGCGGCCGACTACCTGAGGACCCTGGAGGTCATCGGCCGAGGGGGGATACGGCTGGGGGAGGCGTGGCGGGACGGTGCGGAGGCCTACCTCGGCACCGCGATTCCCGGTTACCCGAATCTGTTCACCCTCTATGGTCCCAACACCAACGGTGTCACCTCCATCATTCACATCCTCGAGGTCCAATCGGCATACATCCGCCAACTGCTGGATGCCATGGCCGAGCGCCGCGAGTGCAGTGTGGAGGTCCGGCAGGAAATCCACGCCCGCTACAACTCCGATATCCAGGCGGCGATGCGGGGCACGGTGTGGCTTTCGAACTGCAACAATTACTACAGACACTCGAGCGGCAAGATCGTTACCCAGTTTCCATACAGCGGAAAGGTTTTCGGTGAAATGCTGCGAACTCCCCGTCTGGCGGACTACCACCTGTCGGTGGCCGGCACGACTCTGACTGCGATTTGACGAGAGGGTGTCCGTGCGAGCTGTTCATCACACCGCGATAATCACCGATGACATCGATGTGTCGCTGCGCTTCTGGCGCGACGGGCTGGGGCTGACTCAGTTCATGGACCACACCTTCGTCGGTGACTGGAAGTCTCTGTTCGGCGCGGATACCGACACGCTACGGTCTGTCTTTCTCGGTGATCCGGATCATCCCGATGGCGGCATCGTCGAACTCGTGCGGTTCGTCGAACCCGAGGACGGCGGCGACGCCGGAGTGCCACCACCGCAGTGTCCGCGACGTGGTCTCTTCCTGGTCTCTCTACACCGTGGTGTAGAGGACACGTTGATGACGTTGTCCACGCATGGATTCACCGAAGGGGTACGGCGCATCTCGATGCCGGCGCCGGGCGGGAAGCGTGTCGCGATGGCCGTCATCACCGCCCCGGACGGCGTTCTCGTCGAGCTCGTCGGGGAGCCAGAATGACGGCGGTCGTGGTCGGGGGAGCGTCGGGTATCGGCGCCGCGGTGGTGAGCCGACTACGCGCGCAGGATCGAAAGACCATCGTCTGGGACCTGCGCGATGCCGATGTCATCTGTGACATCTCTGATCCTGATTCGGTCGACCGTGCGATGGTTGAGACGGTGAAATCCGCGGGGTGCCCGGACCGGTTCATCACCTGTGCCGGAATCGGAGCGTCGGGGATACTGCTGGAGCAGGATCCCGCGCAGTGGAAGCGGGTGCTCGACGTGAACCTGACCGGTACCTGGCTGGCGATTCGAGCCGCTGCGGCCGCCATGATCGACGCCGGGATCCGTGGTTCCATCCTCGCCGTATCCAGCATCAGCGGAACACTCGCCGACCGGGACATGGGCGCCTACTGCGTGTCCAAGGCCGGAGTGGACATGCTGGTGCGGGTGGCAGCCGCCGAATGGGGACCGCACGGCATTCGGGTGAACGCAGTGGGACCCGGGGTTACTCGTACGCCCATGCTGGCCAAGCCCGAACGCCTTCCCGGATGGGTCGAAGGCCTTACGGAGCGCACCGCGCTGGGGCGCCTCGGGGAGGCCGACGACATTGCCGAGGCGATTCTGAGCCTTCTGGAAATGTCCTGGGTGACCGGGCAGACGCTGTTCGCCGACGGTGGGTTGGCACTGCAGAGCCCGATCGACGCCTACGGACAAGTGCAGCGACTGACGAGAGGGGCGCAGCCATGACCTACGACGTGGTGATCCGCGGTGGCACGGTGATCGATGGCACCGGCCAACCGGAACAGACGGCGGACGTGGCGATCAGCGGCGGGGTCATCGCCGCGGTCGGACGCGTGGATGAACGCGGTCGTCGGGAGATCGACGCCGACGGTGCAATCGTCACCCCCGGATTCGTCGATATCCACACCCACTACGACGGACAGGTCACGTGGGACAACCGCTTACAGCCCTCTTCCGCTCACGGCGTCACGACGGCGCTGATGGGGAACTGCGGCATGGGATTTGCGCCCGTCCATCCAACCGACCATGCACAGCTCATCGAGTTGATGGAGGGGGTGGAGGACCTGCCCGGCCCCGTGCTACACGAAGGACTGCCCTGGACCTGGCAGACATTCGAAGAGTACCTCGATGCGGTCGACAGCCTGCCGCATGACATCGACGTCGCCGCGCAGGTCACTCACGATCCGCTCCGGCTGTACGTGATGGGTCAACGCGGCGCTGACCGCGAAGCCGCGACACCCGAGGACATCGCTGAAATGGCGAGGCTCGCCGCCGCGGGCATCCGCGCAGGTGCACTCGGCTTCAGCACCTCGCGCACCGAATGGCACAAGACCAGCCGCGGCGAGCAGACACCCTCTGTGCGCGCCGAACTGAACGAGCTGGTGGGTATCGCCAAGGCCATCGGCGCCACCGGAACTGGAGTGTTCCAGGTGGTCTCCGACCTCAAGGGCTTCGATCACGAGATCGAGGTGATGTACGAGATGATGCGGGTTTCCGGCCGGCCGCTGTCACTATCGGTCATGCAGCACGAGCCGGGTGAAGGCTACCGTCGAACACTGCAGGCAATCGAACGCGCGAACGCAGAGGGCCTTCAGATGACGGCGGTGGTCGCTCCGCGGGCCATCGGCGTGCTGGTCGACTTTCGAGGCACTTACAACCCGTTCGTGCTGTCTCGGTCCTTCCGCGCGGGGCCCGATCTCCGCGATCCGGACGTCAAGCGACGCATCCTGGCAGAGGTCGCCGAACGCGGTGGTCTGCGGGCGCCCTTGGATACCATCTTCGAACTCGGCGATCCACCGAATTACGAACCCGCACGGCAGGATTCGGTGGCTGCACGCGCGGCGCGTGCCGGCAGCGATCCAGCCGAGGTGCTGTACGACATCATGCTCGAGGGGCCCGCGTACATGCCTGTGTTCAACTATCACAGCGGCAGTCTCGACGTCGTGCATGAGATGCTGGCACATCCGAATGCGCTGCCCGGCCTCAGCGACGGGGGAGCCCACGTGTCCACGATCTGCGATGCCAGCTTTTCAACCACGCTCCTCACTCACTGGGGCCGCGACCGTCCCGGTCCGCGTTTCAACCTGGTGTGGCTGATTCAGCGCCAGTGCCGTGACACGGCGCGCATGGTGGGTCTCAACGACCGCGGCGTGCTCGCCGCTGGGTACAAAGCCGATGTCAACGTGATCGACTTCGACAAGCTGACAGCCCGCGTGCCACACCTGGTCGCCGATCTTCCTGCCGGAGGCCAGCGCGTCCTCCAAGCAGCTGACGGGTATCTGCACACTCTGGTGAGCGGTGACGAGGTATATACAAACGGCCGACCCACAGGGAAGTTGCCCGGCCGGCTGGTGAGAGGCCCTCAACACGTCTGAGCGCGCCCGATGAACATCATCGCGCCGCCTCGGCTGCGTTGCGTGAAGCGCGGCCGATGACCGTGATGGGGACGTCATGCTCCCACGGTTGACGATCGACGACATCGGCGACGCGGAACGTACCGCGCTCGAGCTCCCCGGTAGCGGCGTCGACAATCCGGTACTGCTGCCACTGGTGTTGAATGGCCTGTCCGTCGAGCATGAGGACGCGTAACTCACCGGGTGCGAAATGGCACCGTTGCTGCAAAGCGGCCACGAGCTGTTCGTTGTGCAAGTGGCCGTCGCCGAAGCTCCATCCAATGGCGTAACCGGCCACCGTCTCGCCATCGATCACGGTGTAGTCCTTCTCACGGCCAGCGGGAATCACGTGATCCCACAACGTCAACAGGGCACGACCATGAGCAAACATGGCGCGGAACGCATATCCGAGATGCAACGCCACCTGGGCCCCGTCGGGTCCGGAGAACTTCTCGATCTGCTTGTGCTGGATGAGGCCGAGCCCGATGCGACGTTCTGTGATCTTGCGCGTGGCCTCTTCCGTGAAAAACCATTGGGAGTTGTCCCAATTGCCGGCGTAGTAACGCATTCCGGGCAGAAAGGACACTTTTGCCGGGCACAGATTGCCAACAATGACAGTGATGACGATGACGCTCATCAACGCCGCGATCGGCCAGGGCTGAGTGACTTCGTGCCAGCCGATGGCCGCCTTGTCGACGAACAGCGCCACGACGGAGAAGATCATGAACACATTCCACTCCAGCGGCACACCAAGCGGAATAGCCGTCAAGATCACCAGATGGAAGACCACCATCACCGTCGCTGCGACCGCGGTGACGGTGCCGCCGTCTGAGAAGAAAAGCACAACCGGCACGCCCATTTCGATCACCGTGCCGCCATGGGCCAGCCACCGCGGGATCCAGCTGGGCCGCAGGTCGTCGGGAAACGCGCGGAAGAACAAGCGTTTCAACCACTTCGGTCGCACCAACGGGTTGTTCGCCATCATCGTCGCCACCACGAACGGAAAGTGGCGGTTGAGCTTGGATGTCGCAGCGCCGATCCAGATCGCGAGCATCACGAGCTTGGCTCCGACGATCATGTTCGGGCCGGTGAACAGGAATGTCACCGCGACCGCGCCGTATACTTCGCCCCGCGCGGCCAGAAAGATGGTCTTATCGCGTAGGCCCAGCAGGCCCAGGATCGCCAATATCACTGCGATCTTCCATGGCGCGATAACACCGACCGATGTTCCGAGCGACGGCACCGGCCCCGCTCCGTTGGATAGCAACGCCAGCAGCGTCGCCGCCAACAGCGTCGCGTACAGCACCACGTCGAATCCAGTACGCCGATCACCCGTGGTGAACGGAATTCGGTTCGGCCACGGTGCAAGCCGGATCGTGCCGGTCCGTAGCCAATACAGCACCGAACCCATGGGCGGTGCGATCTTGCCGGTAAGCGGGCCGAAACCACAGCCGAACCCGAGAACCTCGAACAGCAGCGTCCACAGCACAATCTTTTGAAACACGATGGGCTCATGCCACCAGTAATCGAACTGGCCCCATCCGTCGATCCCCTTGGTGGCCAGCGCAAAACAGATGCCACCGAGGATGTAGAGCGCAATCTTCAGCGTGTACAGGACGTAGAAGACGTCTGGGTTGCCCATCCCTCGCTCGGCGATATGGGTCGCCATCGGTTTGATCCGCTCGCTACGGCTTTCCGTGCGCCACTGTTCGAGATCGATCTGGGGCAGGTCAGCCTTCAAGAATCCCATCGAACCTCCACCTCAGCGGTCGTTGATGATCGAAAGCAACGGCGATTAGACATATCGCTACAAGTGTCCAATCGGACTGTACATCCCGCTACATGATTTTGGGCCCGACTGCCATGAAGTTGGATTCTCAGGCCGTGCGGCTGCTCGTCGGGGCCATTGGACATTCCTTGAAAACTGTCCAGTCGCCCCATACCATCAACGAACAGCCCACGACGGAATGAGGTTGTCAGCATGGCGTTTGACACTGTGGTCCGCAACGGTCGGTGGTTCGATGGCACCGGTGCGCCATCGGCTGTTCGCAACATCGGAATCCGGGACGGTCGGGTGGCCGCTGTGACCACCGATCCGATAGAAGGGGACGAGACGATCGAGGCCGGCGGCAAGTGGGTGATGCCCGGCATGATCGACATCCACACTCACTACGACGCCGAAGTGCTGGCCGGACCGGCGCTGGTTGAGTCTCTGCGCCACGGAGTGACGACGATCGTGATGGGGTCGTGCTCGCTGTCAACCGTCCACGTCGACGCCCACGACGCGGCTGACCTGTTCGGCCGGGTGGAAGCGATCCCGCACGAACAGGTTGTCCGCATCGTCGGCGAGCACAAGACCTGGCGTACTGCCGAGGAGTACGTGGCAGCGCTGGAGTCCTTGCCGTTGGGCCCCAATGTCACCGCATTCATCGGCCATTCCGACATCCGCGCCGCAGTGATGGGACTCGACCGCGCCACGCGAAAGGACATGCGACCCACCAGTGCCGAACAGGCGCGCATGGAGTCCATGCTCGATCAGGCCCTCGACGCGGGGTTTGTCGGAATGTCCTCTCAGCAACTGCTTTTCGACAAAATTGATGGCGATGTGTGTCGATCGCGAACCCTGCCGTCGACCTATGCCAAGGGACGGGAATTGCGCCGACTGAAGTCACGACTGCGGCGGCGCGACCGTGTCCTTCAATCGGGACCTGACATCAGCCATCCACATAACATCGTCTCGCAGGCCCTGCAGTCGGTCGGCTTCGGCCGACCACGGCTCAAGACCAGCCTGCTCGCGGCCGCCGATATGAAGTCCACGCCCGGCGGGATGTGGCTGACAGTGGTACTGGCGGCGATCGCCAATCGCCTCGGCGGCGATTTCCGGTTTCAGCATCTGCCAGTGCCGTTCGAGGTCTATGCCGACGGCATCGACCTGGTGATCTTCGAGGAGTTCGGGTCGGGCGCGGCCGCACTGCACCTCAAGACCGAACTCGAGCGCAATGAATTGCTGCGTGACGAGGCCTATCGGCGGTGGTTCCGAAAAGACTACGACAACAGATGGGGACCACGCGCCTGGCATCGGGACTTCTTCGATGCCGAAATCGTGGCGTGCCCGGACCGCACGGTGGTCGGCAAATCATTTGGCGATGTGGGCAAGGAGCGAGGGGGAGTCCACCCGGTCGATGCGTTCCTCGACCTCGTATTGGAACATGGTGCAGAACTCCGTTGGCGCACTACGATTTCCAACCATCGCCCAAAAATGCTGCGCCGCCTGGCCCGCATGAACGGTATCCAAATGGGATTCTCCGACGCCGGCGCGCACATGCGGAATATGGCGTTCTACAACTTCGGCCTGCGGCTGCTGCGTCACGTCCGCGACGCACAGCGGTCCGGCGAGGCGTTCATCAGCACCGAGCGTGCTGTGCACCGGCTCACCGGCGAGTTGGCCGACTGGTATCGCCTCGACGCCGGCCATCTGCGGGTGGGTGACTGGGCCGACGTGGTGATTGTGGATCCCGACCGGCTCGACGCCGCGCTCGATGGATATCACGAAGCGGCAGCGGAGGCGTATCAGGGCCTGCGGCGAATGGTGAATCGCAACGACGACGCGGTCACCGCGGTGCTGGTGGCCGGACGAACGGTCTTCTCTGGTGGTCAGCCCACTGCGCTGCTGGGAACTCATCGCACCGGCTGCTTCCTGCGCGCCGATGGACGCCCACGCAACATCGCCTCGAGGGAGAACGCCCCGCAGCCGAGCGCGGCGCCGGCATGATTGCGCCGACCGCACAGTCGCTCGAGCTGTCGCACCTGCGATTCGAAACGCTGACGTGGGGACCCGACGACGGTCGGCTGATGCTTTGCCTGCACGGTTACCCTGACACGGCGTGGACCTGGCGTCACCTCGGCCCGTTCTTTGCTCAGCGCGGCTTCCGTGTCGTCGCGCCGTTCATGCGCGGTTACGCGCCCACCGAAATGGCCCGCGACGGCGACTACGGTTTGGGGGCGCTGATGTTCGATGCCATCGCGCTTCATCGCGGCCTGGACGGTGGGAGCGACGCCGTGCTTGTCGGACATGACTGGGGAGCATTGGCGGCCAACGGAATAGCGGCTTATCCGGACAGTCCATTCACCAAGGTGGTGTCGATGGGGGTGCCCATGTTGGCCGGCCTGGCCGCCCGCG
Organism: Mycobacterium sp. GA-1841; assembly: GCF_001954135.1. Lineage (GTDB taxonomy): Bacteria > Actinomycetota > Actinomycetes > Mycobacteriales > Mycobacteriaceae > Mycobacterium. Next base: position 241,022 of record NZ_MBEQ01000009.1, read on the forward strand.
CGGGTAATGTGGGCGAGTTGCTGCGTGCGTTGCCCCGGCAACTCCAAATGAGCTGGTATGTGCTCTACCAACAACTTCCGAAGATCTCTGAACGCAGCCTCGACCGACTCATTCCCAAACTGTGGCGCGATTGGTGCCCACCTGGCTATGACAGCACGGCCGACCTCGCACACGTCTGGAAGAGTCTTCCTGACAACCGTCGACGCACCGCGGCGCTGAATTACTATCGCGCCGCCTTCCGGCCTACGCGGCGCGCTTCGAACTACCATACGTTCGCCGCCTACTCCCGACGGATCGCCCCGCGTGTGCCGATGCTGCATCTACACGGACACGAAGACGGCGCGATCGACGCGCGCCTGGGCGCATTGGGCGCGCACGCACTCGCTCCCGGCAGTCGACACCACATCATCAACGGCGCTGGGCATTTCATGCATCTCGACCAACCCGACGAGGTGCACAGACTCATCAGTGACTACGTGTCCATCTGACGAGCGATGCCCGGCTGGGTCGCCCATACCGCTGCAGAAGCGTCACGGAGTTATACCCGACTGGAGAGCGCGGCGACAAAGTTTGTGTTACCGGGGCAGAGCGGACGGCTGCCGTTCCTCAAGACGGTGCGCAAATGGGCCACCCAGTTCTACGAGGTCCCACCTGTGGACACCGAGACCGTCGGTACGTCGTCATAACGAGTGCGCGCAGCGCCGGTAGTCGAGCTACTCCAGTTCATGCCCGATGAGACCTGGAACTGATATCGCTCCCAGGTCGAGATGGGTTTTGAGGCCCGGTTCTGATTTGCACACCGCGGGAATGACGTTCACTGCGGACATGGCGGTCCAAGCGTAGCCGGGATGCGCAGTGTGTCCGTGTTGATCGGCTGCACCCTGCAGCGTGATCTCAGTCGAAGGATCACCTTTGATGACAACACGATACCTGTTGGTTCCCCAGTTCCAGTCGGGCTCGATCAGACCGTCGCCCATCGTGTAGAGGGCGTTGAATTGCACCAGGGGAACGCTGCCGGCCCACCCAGTCCATGTGTGATGTTGAGCTGCAACCGTTCCTGCGCGAACCACGCCCTTCAAGTCGGGCACATCGCTGTCGGGTGTGCCGGCATAGGGGATGTCGGTAGTGGCCAATGCGATATCCAGTTCGGAGGTTACGTTGTCGATCTCCGTGCCGAGTCCGGCGGCAATCATCGCCATCGACTGCGCGAAGTGCGGTACGGCTGCTTCCAGAAGGTTTGGGCGAGAGTGAAATACGGCAGGGTCGGCGCCCAGCCCGATCCATTCTATGTATTTGGACGGGTAGTCGCTGAAGTTCACGACCTCAAAGACCTGGACCTGGTCGACACGGCTGACCAAGCGCGACGCGACAAGGGGAAGTAGGTCACCGGCGAAACCGGGATGAATTCCACCGGCGTGGTAAGACGTTCCGCCCTCTCTGCATGCCTGTTCAATCTGGGCGACCTCAAGACGATTCGTCTCGTTGGGATGGTAGATCCCCGCGGTGGTGACTACGTTTTTCCTGACCGCAGCAGCCGGCACACGATCTCGGTATCCGGCCAGACCGGGGTGTAGAACACGCAGTCCGCCTCCATTGCGAGAACAGCGTCTACGTCGTCGGTGGCCAGCACGCCGGTGGCCGGGGTTCCGACGATGTCGCCCGCGTCTTTGCCGATCTTCTTCGGGTCGTAGACGAGTACGCCGACAACGTCGAAAGCCGGACTGCGGAGGAAATGCTTCAGCGCCGCCTTGCCTACGCTACCGGTGGCCCATTGGATGACACGGTAAGGGCGTTCACTCACGAGGCGACTCCTGACTGTTGGGGAGTGACAAGTTGAACTTCGTGGCGCCGGGGCGATCTTTGGAAATGAGTCGAGCTCGAGTTTTCTCATACTCGCCCATGCCGTCGGCGTATCGGTATTAAATACTGTAATCGCCTCGGTAGGCATGAGCCTAGCGGCAATCGGGTTGTGCAGGAGCGAAATGAGCGACGAACTAGAGCGGTTGGAACGTTGGGTTGAAGCCGCCCTGGGTGGGACAGTCCTTGGCAGCCGGCGGTTGCCGCGCTGGCGGCCTGCGTGGGACATCGATGTCGAGATCGGTCATCGGCGGGTGGCGTTGCACGCGCGCGGCGAACGGGAACGACGCATTGTGATGCCGTACCGGATTGCCGACGAGGTCGCCACCCATCGCCTGCTGGAAGCTCATCAGATTCCGGTTCCACACGCGTACGGCCTGTGCGACCAGCCGTATGCACTGGTCATGGACCGCCTGCCGGGGCAGGCGGACCTGTCGAACGTGGCCGCCGATGACCGGGACCGGCTTCTGGACTCGTATCTGCAGATTTTGGCCAAGATCTATCAGATACCGCTTTCGGACGCCGAGGCTGCCGGTTTTGAGATTCCCACTGACTCTGCTGCAGCCTGTCTGGCAGGGTACTGGCGGCGCACGGAGCACCTATACGACGCGGCGATGGCCGGTCATGACCCCGACCCCCTCGCCGTATTTCTACGCCGCTGGATCAACGACCATGTACCAGCTGATCGTCACCGGCATGCCCGCTTCATCACCTATGACTCCTTTCAGTTCATGTTCGACGGTACGCAGATCACCGGTCTGCTTGATTTCGAGCACGCCCATGTCGGGGATCCCATGATGGACCTTGCGGCGCTACGGATTCGAGACACCATCAAGAACATCGGCGAACTGCCTGACTACGCCGATCGCTATCGCCAGATCACGGGCGTCGAAATCGACCACGACGCCGTGGAATTTCACACCGTCGTGTACAACGCCATCTCGGTGTTGTCCGTTGGTCCGCCGCTGCACGATCCGCTTCCTGGCACGGATTGGCTGACCTACCTGGCCTGGTACGTCAACGGCGCGCGGTGGTCACTGGAGTGCATCGCCGAGATCGGCGGCTATCGGCTTGAGCCCGTCCAGATCCCGCAGCCGCGGCCCACCAAGCACGCGGCAGCCCTGCGCCACCTGGTGGCGGGATTGCGCGACGCCAGTTACGGGCTTGCCGAAGTCGACTATCAGCGGGTTGCATTGGGGCGGATCGCGAATCATCTCAAACGGGTCGATGAGATCGGTGCCGAGCTCGACAGTGCCGATCTCGACGACCTCGGTGAAATGCTCGGCAGCCGCCCACAGCCTGAGGACGCCGACGCCGAGCTGATCCGGTTCATCAATGACGCCGGACCGGATCGCGAAGAGGAACTGGTGCGCCTCCTGGACCGGCGCGCCCAGCGGCGCCACTTGTCGATGGCGTCGGCCTCCTCGTTGATGCTGCGCCACCCGCCGTTGCGGAGCCTGAGACCAGATCGGACCGTCGCACGCAGTCTCGACGACGGTTGGCCCGGCGGCGCGATACCCGGCACTGCCTAGACCGACGTCAGGACTGGAATCCACCGACCTTCACACCGACAGCACAAGGAATACCCGTGGTCGACAAGAATCCCGAACCGTCCCCGCTGCGGCACCGGGTGGTCGTGCACTGCCAAACGCCCGGCAACTTCGTGGGCTTTCTGACCGATGTTGTCGGGATGACGGTACACACCGAGATTGACCTGGCGTCAGAACTGCTGGAGCAAGCGATGGGCTGGCCGCCCAGCGCGGGCACGCATCTGTGGATTCTGGGTGACGGACGCCACCCGAGCATTCACGTCATGGGGATTCCACCATCGCTGAGCGGCCAGGTTCCAGACGGTCTCGCCGTGTTGTCTTTCACCACAGACGATCTCGCGAAAGTGCTGAGCGAAACCCAGCCGTTCACCGCAAGCCCGTTCAGCGCATTGCCTTCTGCAGCATCGGGAGTCGATGCGGCAATCGGTGTGATCGAAGGCGTCACAGTCGAATTCATGGCTCCACACGGGAGACGGTGACGTGGTCGGCATCCACGTACCCCAAGTGGCCGGCACGCTGCCGGATTACGCACAGCTCGTGCGTCGGCTGGAAGCCGCGGGCTATGACCGCATCTGGGTCGGCGAAGTCAACGATGTCGATGCGGTGACCACTGCCACGCTGGCAGCTGCGGCGACCATGCATGCGAAACTCGGCGTCTTTGTCAACGTGTACACCCGCGCCCCTTCGGTATTGGCCATGACGGCAAATGCGCTGGCGCATCTGGCCCCGGGACGTGTGCAAATCGTGCTCGGCACCGGCTCTGCGCTGTTTGTCGAGGGCTGGAACGGCATTCCCTACGAGCGTCAGCACGCAAAGCTACGAGACACGTTGCAGTTCCTTCGCGCAGCCCTATCGGGACAACGCGTCGATCATGCGTTTCCCACCATCGCCGGACACGGCTTCGCCCTGGCATCAGCACCGGCGGCAACTCCTTCATTGCTCGTGGCCGCCACGGGTCCGCGTGCACTCGAACTGGCGGCCGGCCAGGCAGACGGAGTGGCATTGAACTGGATCACACCAGGCGATCTACAGCGTATTCATCCGCTGCCGGCCAATCCCGGGTCGGTGACGCTGGTCGTACCTATCTGCCCCACGCCTGATCGAGCGCAGATGGAGCGGACAATGCGCCCGGTGCTGGCCACTTACCTTGCTGTCCCCGGCTACGCACAGCAGCAACGCAGCCTCGGACGTGGCACGCAATTGGAACGCCTCTGGCAGGCCTCGGCTGATCGCGACGCTGCCGCCGCACGTGGCGCAATTCCCGATGAGATTCTCGATGAGTTCGTCGTCTGGGGTTCACCCACACACTGTCGGGATGTGCTCTCCGACATTGAAACCACCACAGGTGCATCAGTGGTAGCTATCGTATTTCCACCACCAGGCTCCACATTTGAAGACTGCGTGCTGACGTGAATGGCAACGTCCATACACCCTGCGCCAGCCGGATTTCTAGAGCGAGACCAGTCCGCGCGGCATCGGAAGTACGTCGGTGTAAGTGATGATTCCCGGTGGAGCAGCGACGACATCGGGGATCGCGTTCACCGCGGGCATCGCCGTGAGAATCATCGGCAGTTGCATGAAGTCGCTGAATGTCTTCGCTTTGAAGTCGGCCGGTGGCAACACATCTAGACGCATCTTGACGGTAGGGCGACCGTCTATCGTGATGGAATATCCCTGATCGATCGGCCAGTCCGGCTCCAGCGTCTGCCCCTTACGCCACACCATCCGGATCTCGACGATGCTGCGTCCGGCGACTTTTCCGTGCCAGCTTGCGGCTATGCCGGCAACGCAGTCGGCCGGAATGCTCCACGATCCGAGGTCAACGTCGGCAGCGGTCCGGGCGTATTCGGCTTCACACACCACCTCGTCGAACTGGACACCCAAGGCGTCGCCGAGTAAGTGCACGGCATCGACGAACACTGCGGTCGCTTTGGCGGTCATTGCCGGCAGTTCGGGGTCATCGATCGGTCGGGCGAAGCCGACCGGCAATTCCGTTGCCGGTGAGTCATAACCGCTGATGTCGGCTGACTCGACGACGGTCACCTTGTCGATGCGATCGCAGCCGCTGGCGGCGATGATGGCACCGAGCTGGGCGAAACCGGGATTGATACCAGAGCCGAAGATGGAGGAATTGCCTCGCTCACAAGCATCAATCACGCGCAGGCGATCCTGGCCCAGCGAGTGACCCGTGATGAATGCGGCGGTGGTGACGACATTTGCCCCCGACTCGAGGATTTGCACCAACTCCGAGACGTTCAGCCACATGGGGTTGTACACCATGCAATCTGGCTTCAACGCAAGCAGAGCTTCCACATCGTCGGTTGCCGGCACGCCGATTGCACCGATGCCGGCCAGTTCTCCGGCATCGCGGCCCACCTTGTCGGCAGTGTAGGCAAAGCAGCCAATCAGTTCGAGGTCCGGATGAGCCACGATGGCCGCCAGTGATTGCCGACCCACGTTTCCCGTTGTCCATTGGATGACCCGCAGGGACATGTCATTACTCCTCGCCGTCGATGCAAAGCGCACCTTGCAACCGCCCTGCGATGAGATACTCTCATACATACCGTAATATCAACAGTATGTCCGGCGAGAACGTCGGCCGACCGTGCGGACGGTCCCGGGTGCAGCGGCTGGGGTCGGCTATACCCAACTTCGGCACTTGACCCGTTCAGCGTTCAGAGAAAGGTTGTGAGCGTGGACTTCGCTCCGGTGCAACTGAATCCGCAGGACCGAGAATTCCTCCGTGAGGTCCGAACCTTTCTACGTGAGCACGTCACCGAAGACGTCCATGAGCGCGAACGGGAAACCGGTGACAGCTTCGATGAAGACGTCCACCTGGCGCTCGGGGCGGCAGGCTATCTCAGGCGTGAACTGGCGACCGAGGACGACGGCGGATTCAGTCGCGTGCAGGCCCGTCTTTGGCAGCTGGAGAAGCGTCGCGCACACATCCCATGGGTCACCTGGGGAACAACCGCATTGGTTTCCCACTCGGTGTTGCAGTTCGGCTCGGTCGCGCTTCAGCACGAAGTCATGCCCGGCGTCTACTCCGGACACACGCGGATGTGTCTCGGCTACACCGAACCCGAGGGCGGGTCCGATGTGGCAACCTGCAAAACGCGTGCCGTTCGCGATGGCGACACATGGATCATCAACGGATCCAAGATGTTCACTACCGGTGCCCACCACTGCCAATATTGCTTCCTGCTGACGAATACCGATCCGAGCGCAGCCAAGCACAAAAGTCTCACCATGTTTCTCGTGCCGCTGGACGCACCGGGCGTCGAGATTCAAGGAATCCGCACGGTGGACGGCGACCGCACCAACATTGTGTACTACAGCGACGTACGGGTTTCAGACCGATACCGGATCGGTGAGGTGAACGACGGCTGGACTGTTCTGCGGGGTCCATTAGATGTTGAGCACGGTGCCGTCGACGCCGAAGTTGATGGGCTCCAGGATGTCTCGATTCTCGATCACCAGGCCGGATATCTGGCGCTGGCGCTCGACCGCGCCGCCGCGGCGGTTGGCCGGGCCGATGCGTCGGGCCGGCGCGCGATCGACGATTCGTCGGTGGGATATCGACTTGGCCGAGCCGTTGCCCGGATGGAGGCGGGACTGAGCACCCCGAACATCTTCGGGCGAGTTGCACAGGCACAGATGATGAGAGACCTCGCACCGGAATTGATGGACATCATCGGGGCCTCTGCAGCGCTCAGTCATGGCGCGGCCGGCAGTGTCGACGGCGGTCAGAACGAGTACGTCTATCGCTTCGCGCCACTGGCCGGGATTTACGGCGGGACCCTGGAAGTGTTCCGCAACATGATCGCGCAGTACGCCCTCGGGCTCGGCAAGCCGAACTACTCGGTCCCCGCCACCACGCGGTAGCCCGCCGTTGTTATTCCGTTCCGGGTCACTGGCGGAACCCAACGCCGCTGGTGACCAGTCCTAGCTGAACCGGACTGACGAAACCTGTTGCCGCCCTGCATAATGCGGGGACGGCGTTGAGGACCTGCATAGCCGTTGCGATGTTCCCGGCATGCACATGCTCGGCAATGGTGGCCGAGCGGGTGAAGCTGGCCAGCGACAGAAAGTGCGTTCGCATCGACGGCTCACCCTCGATCGTCAACGTCCAACCATGTTCAGGAGCCGGCCAGTGCGCTGGATACTCTCCGCCGACGGTCCACAACGTCTCGATCTCGACGCGCACCACCCCGTCGCGCCGGCCGCTCCAGCTCCAGCGCTGGCCCGCTGTGGTGCCCGCCGCCAACACCCGGTCGAAGACCTGGTGGTCGGCTTTGGCGGGAACCGCCTCAACACTGGCCACCACTTCGTCGATGCCGGCGTTGAGCGCGTCGGCGAGTTGCCAAACCTGTTCAGTAAACATGGAATTCATCGCACTCAGGAAGCCGCCATCGTCGACCGAGATGCGCTCCAGCGGTTCACCGAATGCCATGTTGCCAAACGAGATGTCGGTGCTCTCGTAGAGAGTCATATCGGCGCGTTCCTGCAGTGTGATCTTGTCGATCACGCGACTCATTCCCGACAGGGCCAGCGGCAGTGCACTGGAAAGGTTTCCAGGGTTGATGCCGCTGGCATGCAGGCTGGTACCACCGGCCGTACAGGCCGCGGTCAATCGGGAATGGTCCGCCGGCGGAAGTGCCGGCGGATAGAACAGAAAAACGGTGGTGGCCACGTTCTTGCCGCTGGCGAGTAACCGGCATACCTCGTCGATGTCGCCGATGCGTGGGGTGTAGATCACGCAGTCGGCATGCAGTTCGATCAACCGTTCGGTGTCGGTGGTGGCGACCACCCCGATCGGATCTCGTCCGACCAATTCGCCGACGTCAACCCCGTCCTTCTCGCTGGAATAGACCTTTGCGCCGACAAGTTCGAGGTCCGAGCGGTAGTCCAGAATGGTGCTCACCATCTCGGCACCGATTACGCCGATGCCCCACACGATCACTCGATACGCGTCACTGTTCATGCTGCGTGAATCACCCTCTCGTCACATACCAAGCTGCTACCGACGTGCCAACTGTAATAGCATCAGTAGCAATCTGCGGCGAGTTCTTCGAACGACCCCCTTTCTGGCCGGAGGGCGGTAGGGATGGGTGAGGAGCGGACTCTCGACCGAAGGGGGGATCCGTTCTTGCCCTGGTGACGGCGGTGGGAAGGGCCGCGGGCGGCACCTGGGCCCACTTTCATCGAAACCAGCCGGGCGTTCGGTACGCCCCCGCCGGGGCTCTGGGCTGTGGTGGCTGCGCATCACTGTGGAGCGCCTGTGCCCGGCCAAGTAGGGCAAGGTCGCGCCGCTGAAGGTGGAGGGCGGAGATCATTACAATACTGTAAGGCTTACAGTATTGTATGTTGGATCGATTGTCCGAGTGGTCGGCGAGTCGATCGCACATCGAAGGCCACCATGAAAACCGTGAGAACGCCCCAGGGAAGGCGCAATGACGACAGCCACTTTAGAGTTCGATCCCTTTGCCGAGAACTTTTTCACGGATCCCCACGACACTTACCGGCGGATGCGCGCCGAGGCGCCCGTGTATTACAGCGAGCGATACGACTTCTATGCCTTGACCAGGCATGAGGACGTTGCTGCCGCGTTCAAGGACTTCGACACGTATTCGTCCGCCTACGGGGTCGACCTCGCCCAGGTTCGGACGGGAGTGGTAGCCGAACATGGCGGCATCATCGCAATGGACCCGCCGGCGCACCGCCGAATGCGCAGCCTGCTGAACAAGGTCTTCACCCCGCGGGCCATCCAAGCGCAACGGTCACTGGTAGCCAATTTGATCGAAAGACACCTCAGCGCTGTAGATCCCGACGGCTTCGACTTCGTCCAGGATTTCTCGGCGCGCTTCCCGGTAGAGGTCGTCGCGACCATGCAAGGCGTTCCTGAAGACGACCACCAACAGGTTCGGCTGTGGATCGACGAGCTTCTTCACCGCGAGGACGGCGCTGTCGACATGACCGAGGCCGGGGTCAAGGCCGGTGTTGACATGGCGATCTACTACTACCGGTTAACCAAGCAACGGCGCAAAGCACTCGGCGACGACCTGCTGAGCAAGCTGATTCTTTCCGAGATCGAGGGTGACGACGGTCAGATGCGCCCACTCACCAACCTCGAGATAACGGAATTCGCATTTCTGCTCGGCGGCGCCGGTGCCGAAACGGTGGCGAAGCTGCTCGGCAACGCCGTAGTGGTCTTCGCCCGCAACCCTGATCAGTGGCAGAAGCTGCTCGACGACCGGAGCAAGGTTCCGCAAGCAGTAGAAGAGCTGCTCCGCTACGAAGCACCCGCCCAATACAACGTCCGCCGTTCTCTGCGCGAAGTAACCTTGCACGGGGTGACGATTCCTGCTGGAAAGCCCGTCTTCCTGGTGGGAGGGTCGGCCAACAGGGACCCAGAGGCGTGGACCGATCCGGACAGATTCGACATCGATCGCGATCGGACCGAAGCGCAGAACCTGGGTTTGGGATATGGCATCCACAGTTGCCTCGGCGCGGCGCTCGCACGGATGGAGAGCGTCATCGCCTTGGAGAAGCTGCTCGACTTCATGCCGCGGTACGAGGTTGACTGGAGTCACTGCAAGCGGGTCAACATGCAGAACGTCGCCGGTTGGAGCAATGTGCCGGTTCGCGTGATCCGTTGAGTGACTCCGAAGCGACAGGCAATCGCAACCGGTAACTCGGCCAGGGGAGACAAAAGCCGACCGGCCGTTGGGACTGAAGGGACACAATGGATTTAGGCCTCAAGGACGCAAAGGCCGTGGTAGTTGGTGGCAGCGCAGGAATGGGCTTGGCTGCCGCGCGTTGCCTGGCAGAGGACGGCGCCCGGGTTGCGATCATTGGTCGAAGAAAAGACCTCCTCGACGACGCTGTCGCCGAACTCGAGCAGTGCGGTAGCCCTGAGGCCATCGCGTTGGTGACCGACGTACAGGACGTCGATCAGGTCCGCATCGCCTTTGACGAAGTGGCTCAACGGTGGAGGGGAGAACTGAATATCCTCGTGAACGCCGTGGGCTCCTATGTGATCGGGACTTTCGAAGATCTCACGGATAAGGAGTGGGAGCAATCGATCAACCAAGGAGCGATGGGCATGGTGCACTGCGTGCGCTCAGCACTTCCGCTACTGCGACAAGCGGAATGGGCACGCATCGTCAACTTCTCGGCGCATTCCACCCAACGACAAAGCACGATTCTGCCGGCATACACGGCTGCAAAAGCGATGGTGAACAGCATCTCAAAGAATCTGTCCCTTTCGCTCGCCAAAGACGAAATCCTGGTCAATGTGGTATCGCCGGGCAGCTTCGCCTCCGAGGGGCTACTCAACTGGGCTGACTCTGTCGGAGTCGACGGCAAGGATCCGTATGCGCTCATGGCAGCGATTGATGAGCACTTCGGGCACCCCGCCCACTTGCCACGTGCCGGTGATCCGGACGAAATCGGGCCGGTGGTGGCATTTCTCGCCTCCCGTCGCAACTCCTACATGACCGGCGCCAACGTGAACGTCGACGGTGGCAGCGACTTCACCTGATGGTATGTAGCAGCTAAAGCCGGCCGACCAGAGCTACGCCTGATCGGCAGCCGCTGCGTCAGCACCAGAGCCGATAACGCCGCAACGAATTTTTGTCCCAATCTCGCCCGAGCGAGTTACTGTAAGCGCTACGGTATGGACATACATTCGCGTTTCGGAATTCGGAGACACATCGTGCGCAGAGTCGTTCAATTTTCCACCGGCAATGTTGGTCGCCATGCCCTTCGGGCGATCGTCGGCCGCCCCGACTTCGAACTGGTCGGCGTACATGCGGCCAGCCCATCGAAAATCGGGCGTGATGCGGCCGAACTCTGTGGCTGGAACAAGCCAACGGGGGTGCTCGCAACCGATGACATAGACGCCCTGATCGGTCTCGAGCCGGACTGTGTCGTTTACACCGCTCTGGCCGAGACGCGGCCGATGGAGACAATCGAGCAACTCGCCAAGATTCTCGCCGCCGGAATAAACGTAGTGGGAACATCATTCGTGTGGATGGCCGCGCCGCGCTACGCCGACGACTGGGTGCGTAAACCGTTGGAACAGGCTTGTGCGGCAGGCGGGTCGTCGCTCTACGTCAACGGAATCGATCCCGGTTACTCCGGTGACACCCTGGTGCACACCGCCCTAAGTCTGACAACACGTGTCAGCGCGATCACCGTGCAGGAGATTTTTGACTACGGAAACTACGACGACGCCGAGTACACGGGCGCCTCAATGGGTTTCGGAATAGCCGAGGACGAGCCGTTGCCGCCCTTGTTCCTCCCTGGGGTTGTGGAGTCCATGTGGGGAGGGCCGGTTCGAAGCCTGGCCGACGGGCTGGGCATTCAGCTTGACGAGGTCCGTCAGCGCACCGAGAGATGGTTCACTCCCGAACCTATCGAATGCACGATGATGACGGTCAAACCCGGTGAGATGGCGGCCGTGAGGTTCGCGGCAGAAGGCATGCTCGATGGCAAACCGGTAATCACCCTTGAGCACGTCAACCGGCTTACCCCAGCCGCCGCTCCAGACTGGGACTATCCACCAGACGGTCACATCGGGGTCCACCGCGTTGTCGTGGACGGTGACCCCCGCGTGGAAATCAACACTCACGTCTCCCATCCGGCGCTCGATCCGACTGACGCGGGATGCATTTCCACGGCGGCCCGGGTGGTGAATGCCATTGACTGGGTGTGCAACGCCCCCGCGGGTGTACTTGCGGTCGAAGACATCCCTCAAGCCGCGGTGTTCAAAGGCCTCATATGGGAAGAGGGCTGAGCTCGTATCGTTCGACGAGCCAGCTGAGATTGACGTCCCCCGACCGTTCCGGTTGAGGCGAGGGGTCCGGACGTGGCTGAGGTTCGCAGGGATTCATCACGGCACCGTGCCCTAGTCAATGGTGTTGCCGTACAAGGATGATGTCTGCCGCTGTCCCAGTTTTTCTTCTTGAATTTGACGCGGCGCCAATACCGTTGGACATACAGTACGAAAAACAGTAAATGCCACAAAATTGGGAGGACAGACGAATGGCCTTGGAGAGCTTCAAGCTTGACGGACAGGTGGCGATCGTCACTGGGGCGGGGCGCGGGGTGGGTGCGGGCATCGCCAGAGTTCTCGCCGAGGCGGGCGCGACCATTGTCGGGACGGCGCGCACGCCAGATCAAGTATCCGAGACCATCAAAGGAATCAAGGCAGCCGGAGGCCAGGGACTCGCGGTGACCGCAGACGCCACCAGCCGCGAAGACGGTCAAAAGGTGGTCGCCGCGGCGATGGAGAACTTCGGGCGTGTCGACATTCTGGTCAACAACGCCGGTGGGGCGTTCCCGAAGCCGTTTTTGAAGATCTCTGATAATGACCTGCGGCGGCATTTCGAGTGGAACACCGCTTCGGCGTTCATCATGAGCCAGCTCGTCGTCCCCCACATGCTCACGCAAGGGGCGGGATCGATCATCAATATCTCTTCTGGTGCAGGGCGATTCGGCATCCGTGGCTTCGTATCCTACTGCGTGGCGAAGGGGGCTCTGGAGAACCTTACCCGCGCATTGGCGCAGGAACTGGCGCCAAAGATCAGAGTCAACGCCATTGCATTGGGCTCATTCAAGACTGATGCGTTGGAATGGAGCATGAAGGAGATGCCGGAATCGGCGGAGCAGATGAAGGAAAACACACCACTGCACCGTTTCGGCGACGTCGAGGACCTTGGACGCCTAGCGGTCTACCTGTGTTCCCAAGGATGTTTCGCCACCAATGCGATTTTCCACGTGGATGGCGGTCTGAACACCACGAACTGGCCTCTGCCCATCCCGGACCTGTAGGCGTAGGACACGCAAAAGCTAACGAATCCTTGAAATTTCGGACTTCATCGTTGCCGAATACCACTCCGCCCTTACCGAACAGGGCGTATCTGGCTATGACCTCGAAACCTGTTGGCGCGACCACCGTTACGGCATGCCCCAGGCGTTGCTGATCCCGACGGTGGGTTGCGCGTTCGCCACCGGTACCGACCGTGGTATAGACATGTTTGCTGCCATGCTGGAACGCGGCTGTCGGGCGATCCGTGAACTTGGCACGCTCACCCTGATCGCCGACGCTGCAACAGGTACCGATGTTGCGACTACTGGAGGACACTCGGTGTAGCAATTGCCGCACGCCAGCCCATATGTCAGAGGGGCAGAGGTGCTCGCGAACGCAGCACCAGGCTCACGCCGACGCTTCGGCCGCCCGTTCGTCTCCGGCGGCGATGACGTAGTCGCGGGCCCGTACCCTTCGCGTGCGTCGACGATAGGTACTCATCAGCCACGGCCAATTGTGGGTGTCGTGGCCGTGTTCATCGGTGTACCAGCTGGCGCATCCGCGCCACACAGTGTGGCGCTGACGCTTGTCCATGCTTATCAAGAACTTTCGATGGGCGCTGGCTCTCACCTCGATAACGTCGACAGGACTTTTGGACAATTGGTCGACAGCATCGACGATGTGGGCCGCCTGGGATTCCAGCATGTAGACGATAGACCCCGAGCCAAGGTTGGTATTGGGACCGTAGACCAGAAACATGTTCGGAAAGTCAGGTACCGATAATCCGAGAAAGGCGGTAGCGCGTTCGGACCAGGCCTCGGCAAGAGTTTTCCCGCTTCGTCCGGTAATCGAAACGTCTGGCACGAAAGAAGTTGTGCGGAAACCGGTCCCGAACACTATCGCGTCTAGTTCGTGCAACGTGCTCCCGGTTGCAATTCCGGACTCGGTGACCCGGACGAGCGGATCTGTTTCCAAGGTCACATCGGGGCGGCTCAGGGTGGCGTAGTAATCATCTGAGATCAGAATCCGTTTGCACCCGATGGGATAGCTCGGCCGCAGTTTGGCTCGGAGTTGCGGATCGGAGACGTGACGTCGCAGTACCCGGCCGTGGATTCGACCGAGCCACGACAGCACAGCGGGCATCCGGGAGAAGCCCACGGTGATGATTTCGAAATATGCCCAGACTCCTTGACGTGCAGCCAGTTTGAGTATAGGGAGGGTGCGGTAGCGGCGATGGAGTTGCTTGGTGTATGCGACGTCGGCCTTGGCGAAGACGTATGGGGCCGAACGCTGAAACACCACTGTATGTCCGGTGATAGGCGCGATTGCCGGGACTACCTGGATAGCGCTCGCGCCGGTGCCGACTACACCAACCCGCTTTCCTGTCAGATCCACGTCATGGCGCCAGCGCGCGGTGTGGAACACCGGACCGGAGAAATGTTCGAGGCCCTCGAGGTCGGGAATCGCGGGTACCGTCAACTGTCCGACTGCGGGCACCAGTACGTCGGCGTGATCAGTGCGACCGTCGGCCAGTGTGATTGCCCACTCGCGCCCAGTCCAATGCGCCGAGGTGACCTCCGTCCCGGTCTGGACCGCATCGGTCAATCCACCGTTCGTAACGCAACCCTCCAAATATGCCCGGATCTCGGCGCCGGCCGCAAAGCGTCTGGACCATTCGATGTCCTGCATAAACGAATAGCTGTAGACATGCGAGGGAGCGTCACATGCCGCCCCGGGATAGGTGTTGTACCACCAGGTTCCGCCGATCTGGGCGGCGCGTTCGTAGATAGTGATGTTGCGATGTCCGGCGGCGCGCAGCTTCAGGGCGACTCCCAGTCCACCGAAGCCGGCGCCGATGATGACCACCCGCACCTGCCGCGACACGTGCGTCACCAGCCGGCGCCGGGGTTGCACGCCTCCCGCTCGCCAACGATTGCCGACGCCGATACCTCTGCAGTTTGTCCGGTCATGATGTTGCTGTCCGTGTCCGCTCAGTGGTGACGCCGACCGGCTCGCCGAACAGCAGGACGGGTTTGGCTTTGACTTCCTCGGGGACGGATCCCCAGATGTAACTTGCCGACTGGTCGGCGGTCAGCATGTTGCCGGTGCGCACCGCCTCGGCGATTCCGGGAATACCGGGATGGGTGTCCAGGGGGAGTTCAGCTTCGCGGCGCGCGGCCGGGGTGTCAACAAAGCCGGGCCGGATGGCGCACACCCACGGCCCCTTGCCGCGGTCAGCGCGCTCACTGCGCACTCCCTTGGTCCACTGCTCCATCGATGCTTTCGCGGCGCCGTAGATGGACAGCCCGGGATACACCACCCTTGCTGAGGCGGAGGAGATTTGGATCAGGCCGACATCGACTCCAGCGTCCACGGCTGGTGCCGCTGCTCGGATGAATTGGTCGCCAATCGCCAGTGGGGCCGCGACGTTGGCGATTATTTCGGTGAGGTGGTTCTGATAGTCGCCTTCGCCGACATAGGCCCGGCCCCAAAACAGCAGGGCGTTGTGGATGAATAGCGCGCGCTCACCGCGGAAACTGGTCAGTCGCTCTCCGACTCGGTCCCCGACTCCCTGCCAGGAATCGATGTCGGTGAGGTCGAAGGGGATGGTCTCGAAGTCGGGGTGGGGTCGGCGCGAGACGCTGATGATCTCGGTGTCCTCCCACGGGCACGTGCGCGCCAGTGCGGCGCCGATGCCCGATGTGGCGCCAGTGATCCACACGATGTTCTTCTTGTCGGCCATTAGGCGCCCTCCCGGGAGTCAGCTCTACTATCGTTCGGACTGTACTAAATACCGTAACCATTTCAGTAGAAACGGTGAATGTCACCGATATCGAGAGCGAGATCCGATGAGGGCAGTTGATCGACCGCTGACTTCGCGGCAGATCTCTGAGTTCTGATGGAATTGGGCATCGCGATCCCGCACACGGGACAGGCGGCCTCGCCGGAACACGTGCGTGCGGTGTGCCTGCGTGCCGAGGAGTTGGGATTCACGAGGCTGTGGGCCGTTGATCACGCCGTCATTCCGCTGCACACGGCCTCGCCTTACCTGCTCGGGCGAAAGCCCACCGCGATGGCCGACGGTGCGATCGCCGCCGAGCTGACACCGAATTTCGAACAGCTCACCACCTTGGCCTGGGTGGCCGGATTCACCGAACGGATCGGTCTGGGAACCGCAGTTACGGTGCTCACCAACCGGCCGGCGGTGCTGACCGCCCGACAGCTGGCCACGATCGATCGGCATTCTGGAGGCCGATTGACTGTTGGGGTCGGTGTCGGATGGGTTCGAGAAGAGGCCGAGATCATCGGAATGTCCTGGCCGCAGCGCGGCCGGCGCGCAGAGGAACAGATCGCCTTGATGCGCCACTTATGGACCGCCACAGACGAATTCGTGGAGTTTCATGGTGAATTTTACGAGCTGCCGCCGGTGCTCAGCGAACCGATGCCAGTGCAACGGCCGATCCCGCTGTACGTCGGTGGCCATACCCGCTCTGCGCTGGAGCGCGCAGGGAGGCTCGCCGATGGTTGGATCTCCGCCCCGATGTCAGCGTCTCGAGTGGCCGAGTGCTGGGACACTGTGCGCTGGGCGGCCACGCGGGCGGGACGTGATCCCCTGTCGGTGAAACTAGTCGCTTGCGCGACACCCGATGGCGGTGACAGTGCTGCGTTGATAGCTGGCTACGCCGAAGCAGGGGTGGATCATCTGCAACTGCGCCTCGCCGCAGACCCTGAGACGGCCCTGGGGCAGCTCGAATACTTCGCTCGAATCGCTGGCCGACTCCGCTGACTCGGCGCCATCTGTTTCAACTACGCGGCGCCTCGCGGAATCGCACTATATCCATGCGGCATCCATGCGGCTGCGCCCGGAGTGAAGGTTTCCGAGGCGAGCATGGTGCGTCCGCCATGTTCAAAGGCCGAGGTTGACCCTACAGAATTGCCTACTGTAAGGTCGTCGGTTGCGACGCATTGAAATGCCGTGAACTGCTCTGGTTCTCGTGTGCGCTCGGATCGGAATTGTTGTCACTCTGGAAACCAGCCGAAGCTTCGACGATCGGCGCGAAAGACATCCGCCGACAAGCACTCGCTGTCCGGGGGGAAAGGACCAGGATGGACAGGGTCGGTGGCAAGGTTGTCGTCATCACCGGTGCGGCTCGGGGGATAGGGTTCGCGACCGCGCAGGCTCTGCTCGCGCATGGCGCCCAGGTGATCATCGGTGATCGAGACGTTCCCGCCCTCGAATCCGCCATAGCCGGGCTGTCTCACCTCGGAACCGTTTCCGGGTATTCGCTCGATGTCACCGACCGCGAATCCTTTGCGGAGTTCCTGTTGAAGGCGCGCGCTGATGGCGAGGGCCGCATCGATGTGTTGATCAACAACGCCGGGGTGATGCCGGTGGGCCAGTTCCTGGAACAGTCGCAGCAATCGATTCGCTCCGCGATCGAGGTAAACGTCTATGGTGTCCTCAACGGCTGCCAGCTGGCACTTCCCGAAATGGTGCGTCGCGGGCACGGTCACATCGTCAACATCGCTTCGATGGCCGGGATCATGGCTATCCCAGGCCAGGTTGTCTACGCCGGTACCAAATATGCCGTCGTCGGTCTGAGCACGGCAATGGCCGACGAATATGCGCCCCACGGCATCGATGTGAGCGTGGTGCTGCCGCCGTTCACTCAGACCGATCTCATCGCGGGCACCAAGTCCACCGGTGCTGGTAGGGCAGTGCGTCCTGAAGTAATCGCTGCGGCGATCGTGACCACGCTGAACAAACCCCGTACCCACGTCGCGGTTCCGCAACCGACCCGCTTTCTGGGGCCGATCGTGTCGATGCTCGGCCCGCGCGGTCGGCGGTGGTTCAACAAAACGATGGGCACAGACCGGTTGTTTCTCGACGAGATCGATCAATCGGCCCGCAGGTTCTATGAACAACGGGTCGAAAACAGCGACGGGATTCAAAAACACTGAATAGTGGTGTTCCAACAGCTTCGTGGTGGCGTGGCCCGTGCCGTCTCCCCAAGCTCCTGGGCAAGCCCGAGGAGTACGCCAAGCTCTGGCCGTGGCGATCGCCGAGAACGCGATGCTCAACGGCCAGTGCCTGCGTTTGGACGCCGGTCAGCGCTTCGCCCCCAAGTAGAGTGATTTCGGGGTGATCAGCGGCGCCGGCCGCCGCCGATCACCCCGAAATCGCAGACTGGGGAGGCATCGTGGCGAGCATTGCGGACCAGGTCATTTCCCTGCTGAGCATGAGCGGGGCACGGCGCGTCTACGGTCTGCCCGGGGACAGTCTCAACGGCTTTACCGATGCCATCCGCCGCAGCGACCAGATCAGCTGGCAGCATGTGCGCCATGAGGAGGCGGCGGCGTTCGCTGCCGCCGCCGACGCCGGACTGACCGGGCAACTGGCCGTGTGCGCGGGCAGCTGCGGCCCGGGCAATCTGCACCTGATCAACGGCTTGTTCGACGCTCAGCGCAGCCGCGTCCCCGTGCTGGCGATCGCCGCCCACATTCCCCGCACCGAGATCGGGTCGGAGTACTTCCAGGAAACCCGCCCGCAGGACCTCTTCCGCGAGTGCAGTGTGTACTGCGAACTGGTCAGCACCCCGGAGATGGCGCCGCGCATCTTTGAGATGGCGATGCGTACGGCCATCGAAGAGAACGGCGTGGCCGTCGTCGTCATCCCCGGCGAAATCTTCCTGCAACGCGCGGATGACAACGGCTGGACGGTACGCCCGGTGCGGCCCACCCGATCGGTCGTGCGTCCCGACGACGAATCGGTGCGCCGGGCCGCCGACATCCTCAACGCCGCCGAGCGCGTCACGATTCTGGGCGGCGCCGGTGTGGCCGGTTCGCACGATGCCCTGATCGAGCTGGCCGCGACCCTGCAGGCGCCGATCGTTCATGCGTTGCGCGGCAAGGAATTCATCGAGTACGACAATCCCTACGACGTCGGCATGACGGGCCTGCTCGGGTTCGCGTCGGGTTACAAGGCCATCAAGGAAGCCGACACGCTGCTGATGCTGGGCACCGACTTCCCCTATCAGCAGTTCTATCCCGAGGGCGCCACCGTCATCCAGGTCGACATCCGCGGCCGCAACCTCGGCCGACGCACCCCGATCGACCTGGGACTGCGCGGCAGCGTCGCCGACACCCTCGCCGCGCTGCAACCGTTGCTACGCGCGAAGACCGACCGCGAGCACCTCGACCGGTCCCTGCGGCACTACCGCAAGACCCGCGCCACCCTGGACTCGTTGGCCGTCAACGACCGTGACCGCACCCCGATCCGACCTGAATACGTAGCCGCACTTGCTGATCGGCTGGCCGCCGATGACGCCGTGTTCACCTGCGACGTCGGATCCCCGGTGGTGTGGGCGGCGCGGTACCTGACCATGAACGGCCGGCGCCGGCTGATCGGGTCGTTCAACCACGGCACCATGGCCAACGCCCTGCCGCATGCGATCGGCGCGCAGACCGCGTTTCCCGACCGGCAGGTCGTCACCCTGGCTGGTGACGGCGGCCTGACCATGCTCTTCGGCGAGTTGGTGACGCTGATCCAGAACCGGCTGCCGGTCAAGCTGATCGTGTTCAACAACTCGTCGCTGAACTTCGTCGAGCTGGAGATGAAGGCGGCCGGCATCGTCACATTCGGCACCGACCTGGTCAACCCGGATTTCGCCGCGGTGGCCCACGCGATGGGCATGTTCGGCAGACGAGTCACCGAACCGGGGGAGTTGGAACGCGCCATCGCCGACGCCTTCGCCCACGACGGCCCGGCCGTCGTCGACGTGCACACCGCGCGGCAGGAGCTGTCGATCCCACCGGCCATCACCGTCGAACAGGCAAAAGGGTTCTCGCTCTACGCGATTCGCACGATCCTGGCTGGACGTGCCGACGAACTGCTGGATCTCGTCACCACCAACGTGGCCCGCCGGATCCTGGACTGAGCGCTAGGCCGGCCGCGGAATCGTGGCGGCGGTGCTCTGCCCGAGCCATCGCGGGATGGCGCGGCGGACATCAGCCGACCCCGACAGCGCGACGCGTCCGTCGAGTACCGCGCGGGCCCAACCGACGTCACCGCGCCAGATCTCGGTCAATGTGCGCAGGCTGGTCTGCACGGTGCCGGCCACCTCATGGCCCGGATCGAAATCGCAGACGTCGGCCTGCCCGTCGGCCACCACCAGCCACCATCTGGACGCCTTGACCGCGACACCGTCGAGGACGAACGCCACCGTGGTGCGCTCGGCGGGCCAGTTGTCGAGCGGAATGCTGCGGCGCATATCCCACATCAGCAGGTGTGGGTCGAGATCCTGCTCACCGAGATCGCCGATCCACCGCACGCCCCAGCAGCCCAAGGCGTCGACGACACCGCCGAGCTCCTGGCCGCACGGGGTCAGGGAGTAGCTTGTGCGGCCGTCGATTTCGGAGCGTTCGATCACCCCGGCGCGGGCCAACGACTTGAGCCGCTTGGACAACAGCGCCGGTGACATCTTCGGTACCCCGCGACGCAGATCGTTGAAGTGGGCACTGCCGCGCAGCAACTCCCGGACCACCAGCAGGGTCCAGCGCTCATCGAGTAACTCCATGGCCTTGGCCACGGGACAGAACTGGCCATATGTCGACATCGACGGGTACCTCCCGAGACAGTGCGTCGTCTAAGTACACCGCTGTCGGGGCCGGTAAGCCAGTACAGATCCGGAACTGGAACCGCACCGGCCCACGGGATGACGATTGAACCCATCCGCGAAAGGAGCCGACATGACTGTCGCGAGCATCGGCCGTGAACTGGAGGCCAAACACCGGGCGCTGTGGGCGCTGGGTGATTACGCGGCGATCGCCGCGAACATCGTGCGACCGCTCGGGCCGGTGCTGGTCGAGGCCAGCGGCATCGGCCCCCACGACCAGGTACTGGACGTGGCCGCCGGGACCGGCAACGCCGCCATCCCCGCCGCGGGCACCGGCGCTCGGGTGACCGCCAGCGACCTGTGTCCGGAACTGGTCGCCGTGGGCCGGCAGCTGTCTGCGGAGGCGGGGGTGAGCGTCGAGTGGAGCGAGGCCAACGCCGAGGCGCTGCCCTATGCCGACGATTCCTTCGACACGGTGCTTTCCTGTATCGGGGTGATGTTCGCCCCGCATCACCAGCAGGCTGCCGACGAACTCGTCCGGGTGACCCGACCGGGTGGACGCATCGGTCTGATCTCCTGGACGCCAAGGGGATTCGTCGGGCAACTGTTCGCCACCATGAAGCCATACGTGCCACCACCGCCCGCCGGGGTGTCCGCGCCACCGCTGTGGGGCGACGAGGAGTACCTCTGCACCCTGCTCGGCGACAGGGTCGCCCGGTTCACCTGTGAGCGCCGGGAACTGGACGTTCACGCGTACGCCGACGGCGCCGAGTTCCGCGATCATTTCAAGGCCGCCTATGGCCCGACGATGGCGGCCTACCGGGCGATCGCCGAGGACGCCGACAAGGTCGCCGCCCTGGATGCCGAGATCGCTGCGCTGGCCGACCGGTTCCGGCACGGCGAATCGATGCCGTGGGAATACCTGCTGACGGTGGCGAATGTGCGCTGATCCGCCGGGTCAACTGGCACCATGACTGCATGCCCGAGGATGTCCAGGAACTGCCGACGCTCAACGCCGCCGATCAAGAGGCGATCAACCGATGGCTGCGCGGTCAACGGATCGGTACGACGCTCACCGATGTAGCCCCCTTGACCGGCGGCACCCAGAACATCGTGGTGGGCATGAGCGTCGATGGGCGCCGAATGGTGTTGCGCCGTCCCCCTTTACATCCTCGGCCGACCAGTGACAAGACCATGCTGCGCGAAATCGCGGTGCTGCGCACTCTGGCCGGCTCGGCCGTACCCCACCCCGGTTTCATCGCGGCCTGTACCGATCTCGATGTGATCGGCGTGGTGTTCTACCTGATGGAGGAGGTCGACGGGTTCAACCCCGGGACCGAGGTGAGCCCGGCCTACGGGGACGATGCCGACCTACGTCACCGCGTCGGGTTGTCCTATGCGGCAAGCCTCGCCGAACTGGGCAATGTCGCATGGGAAAACAGCGAGTTGGCCGCCATCCGCAGGCCGGGGTCGTTTCTGGCTCGCCAGGTCCCGCAATTCCTCGGCCTGCTGGAGAGTTACCGCCACGAGGGGTACGCACCCGAGTCGCTGGCGGGCGTGGCGCAGCTGGCGCAATGGTTGGAAGACCACCGCCCGGCCGACGCCGAACCCGGCATCATGCACGGCGACGCCCACCTCAACAACGTGCTGCTGCGCCGGACGACACCCGAGTTGGCCGCCTTTATCGACTGGGAGATGTGCACGATCGGCGATCCACTGCTCGACCTGGGCTGGATGCTGGTGTGCTGGCCCGATGATCCCAATCCGATCAACGCCGGCTCGGCCCTGGCAGCACTCGGCGGACTGGCTGATCGCGCTGAACTGATCGAGGCATACCGCGCCGCCGGGGGCAGACAGACCGACCGGCTCGACTGGTATGTGGCCCTGGCCTGCTTCAAACTGGGCATCGTCATCGAGGGCACCTGGTCGCGGTATCTGGCCGGGCGCGCCAGCCGGGAGGCCGGCGAGCAATTGCACACCTCGGCGGAGAATCTCCTCACGTTGGGGGCGCGGGTGGCCAAGGGCGACAACCCTTTCGCGTAGCTCGCGGGAGATCAGTAGGTGTCGAACGCGAGTTTGACGGCCAGGGCGACGCCGGCTGCGCCGATCAGGACTCGCAGCGGAGTCGCCGGCGCGTGGCGGACGATCACCGGACCGAGCCGTGAGCCGATCAGGCAGCCGATGCCCAGCGGCACCACGGCCGGCCAGTACACCGGGGCGATCACCATGAACGCCACGGCGGCAACCGAATTGGCGACGCCGAGGATCACGTTCTTGCCGGCGTTGGCGTGCGCCAGCGTCGCAGCACCGGTACGCAGCAACAGGGCCAACAGCAGAACCCCCGCCGCGGCACCGAAGTAGCCGCCATAGATCGTGATCAGGAAGATGGCCCCGGCCTCCATGGCGACCTTGATGCGATGCTCGCGATGGCCGGCCACCCGGGTCTCGCGCTGACGGCCACGCGGCAGCAGGATCGCCACCGAGGCCAAGGCCAGCAGAAGCGGCACGACTCTCTCGAAGCCCTCGGCGGGGGTGCACAACAGCAGCGCGGCGCCGACCGCGCCGCCGGCCACCGCGACCGGCACCATGCGCTTGATCCATGCGCTCTGCCCGGCAAGCTCGGGCCGCGAGCCCAACACCGAACCGACACCGTTGAACACCAGGGCCACCGTGTTGGTCACATTGGCCGTCACCGGAGGCAGACCGATCAACAGCAGCGCGGGATAGGTGGCCACCGATGCCAGCCCGGCGATACTGCCGGTCAGCCCGCCGCCGATGCCGGCCACGACAAGCAGGACGACCTCACCGACAGTCATGAGGCTTCCACCCCGGAGAGATTACGGACCAGAAGCGTTTGCGCGACCTGGCGGGCTGCGTCTAGCATCGCCAACGTGCCAAAGCGACTCGTAGTAGCAACCCGCAGCGGGGTCTGATCCTGACCGACCCCTCGCTGTGGGTCGTTCGCTACTTCGTCGGTCACCTCCCTCTGAACAAGAGAAGACCGGCACATGCCTTTCACTTCACCAGCACCGCAGTCGGGTGATCCGATGCCATTCTCGGCCCACTTCGCCACCCCGTTGCCGCGCGATCTGCGCGAGGCCGGCGCGGCAGCCTCATGGGAGCAGTTCCTGGGCGAGTACGCCCTGTCCGCGGGACCGCTGCGGCTGGGGCAGTTCAGCTGCGCCGACGAGTGTTCGCGTGGCCGCCTCGGCCCGCAGGCCCGCACCTATCGGGCCACACTGGCCATCGGCGACACGATCGCGACCTCGACCACGGCGGCCAGCGGGCCCGTCGCCGCGCTGACCGCGATGCTGCACGAGTGCGGCGTCAGCGTCGAGACGACGTCGTTTCACCAGCTGCCCACGGAGGGGCAGACCGCCACCTTCATCGAAGGCTGCGATGGCCTGCACCGCCGATGGGCCGTCGGGGTGTCCGACGATCCGGTGCAATCGGCACTGTCCGCGGTGATCGCCTGCGCCAACCGCTTGATGACGGCGGCCTGACGCTCCCCACCGACCTCGGCGTGGGCCGGAAAGCAGCGTCTCCGTAGGCTGTTCGCCTGGGCGGTCGGGGAAACGGGGAGGGACTGCGATGAGATCAGCATGGTCGTTCTTGGTAGCTACTGCGGCGAGCTGCACGGTGGTGGCGGTCACGGCGACACAGCCATGGGTGGGGCCGAGTAACCGGTACGCCGAGTTGCTGGCCAAAACGGTCCTGGCGATGGGCGGTAATGGCAACGGCACCGGGTTGCTGATGGAGAACGAACTCGACGGGTACATCCGGCCGGGGGATCCGAACTACGGGCTCTGCGCGACGGGCGCGGATTGCGCCGACGACCAGTTCCAGATCGCCACGTGGAAGGCGACCGCCTGGACGCCGACATCGGACTTCGATCGCCAGCAGGCCGACGGTGTCGACAGCCTGGACAGCCAGTTACGTCAGGCGCTGGCCGCTGAGAAGGCGAAGGAGGCCGGCCCCGACGCAGACGGGGAGGCACGTGTCGTCGTGGTCGGTTACTCGTCGAGCGCCGATGTGGTCCTGAAAGAACTGCAGGCACTGCAGGCGCAGCGCGACGCCGGCGCGCCGGACGCGCTGGATCCCGACGAAGTCAGCTTCCTGGTGATGGGCAATCCAAATCGGCCCAACGGCGGCATCCTGGCCCGCTTTCCGGCGTTCACGCTGCCGGTCGCGGGGGTGACGTTCGGTGGTAGCAGTCCTGACAGCGACTATCAGATCACCGACATCAGCTGGGAATACGACCTCGCCTCCGATGCTCCCGCCTATCTGAATCCGCTGTCGTTCGCCAATGGCGTGCTCGGCTTCTTCTACCAGCACAGCTTCTATTACGGGCTGGACCCCAACACCACCGACACCGATTCGGTTGTGTTCGACGGCTACGACGACAACGGAAATCGCTACCTCACGATCTCTGCGCGGCACCTGGCGTTGTTGCAGCCGTTCTACGACATCGGGGTGCCCATTCGGGTTCTCGACGCCATCGAGCCCACGCTGAAGGTGCTCATCGACCTCGGCTACGACCGCGACACGAAGCCCTGGGAAACCAAGCGACTCGAGCTCGCGCCGTCGCCGGCACAGGTGGCCGCTGCAGTACCCGAATTGCAGAAGGCGCTGACCGAAGGTGCCCAAATCGCATTGGGAATCAAGGAACCCCCGTCGGCCGACGACCCGGATACCGAGAACGCCACCCTGGCAGTCATCGAGAATGTGCTGGGTGGCTTCCTGAAGGAGGCGTCATGGGACACCGTCAAGACCACGATCGAGAACACCTTCGGGATCTCGTTGCCCGATCTGCCCGGTACCCCGAAGGACCAAGGCGCTCTGCCCGCGGCGGCGACGAACGCGGCGGTCGAGCCGGCTCGACAGGTCGCAGACGAAGCCCCGCGCCGAATCTACGACCGTCACGGCGCCATTCCGCCGACGCTCAAGGGCCAACGGAAGGTTGTTGCCGAGGTCGATGGGATGACCGAGACATCGGCGGCCCGGCCTGATCGAAGTGCGGCAAACTCAGCTCACGAGGCCATCAAGCGGCCACGAGGCGGGTCCAAGTTCGGTCCCGCGAAGGTCAAGGCCACGATGGACAAAGCCATGAAGCGCCAGGCCACGAGCGACAAGGCCACGACGGACAAGGCCACGACGGACAAGACCATGAAGCACAAGACCACGACGGACAAGACCACGAAGACCAAGGCCGCCGCATCGACCAACTGAGTGCAGCGCTAACTCAAGGGGCGCAGCACGATCGGCATGCCGTCGATGGGCACCGGCATACCGCCGTAGTCGTAGCTCGGCTGGTAATCCGGGCTGGCCAGCTCCAGCTTGTAGCGGCGCAGCAGCCGGTGCATGACCGTCTTGATCTCCAGTTGGCCGAACACCATGCCGATGCATTTGTGTGCGCCACCGCCGAACGGGGCGAACGCGTAGCGGTGCCTCTTGTGTTCGTTGCGCGGCTCGGCGAAGCGCTCCGGGTCGAATTTCTCCGGATCGGTCCACAGCTCGGGCAGTCGGTGGTTGATCGACGGCCAGGTCACCACGCTGGTGCCGGCCGGGATGAAGTAGCCCAGCAGATCGGTGTCGCGCACCGCCTGGCGGAAGTTGAACGGCAGCGGCGTCATCATCCGCAGCGACTCGTTGATCACGAGGTCGTAGGTCTCCAGCTTGTCCAAAGACTCGAAGTCCAGCGGCCCGTCACCGATCCGGGCAGAGTCGTCGCGCAGCCGCTCCTGCCACTCCGGGTTGGCCGCCAGGTGATAACACATCGTGGTCATCGTCGAGGTCGACGTGTCGTGGGCCGCCATCATCAGGAAGATCATGTGGCTGATGATCTGGTCGTCGGTGAAGCTCTGCCCGTCCTCGTCGGCGGAATGGCACAGCACGCTGAACATGTCGGTGCTCTCCGAGCGCCGCTTCTCGTTGATCCGGCTGGCGAAGTAGTCCTCGAGGGTCTTGCGGGCCTGGATGCCGCGCCACCACTTCAGCGGGGGCACCGGGGTCCGCACGATCGCGTTGCCGGCCCGCGTGGTCGTGGTGAACGCGTTGTTGACCGTGGTGACCAGCGCCTTGTCGGTGCCGGCCGGTACGCCCATGAAGACCTCGGAGGCGATGTCGAGCGTGAGCTCCTTCATGGCCGGGTGCAGGAGGAAGCGCGGATCGTTGGCCACCCAGTCATTGGCCAGCACGGCCGAGGCCACCGAGTCGATGTGGGAGATGTAGCCGCTCAGCCGGGTGCGGGTGAACGCCTCCTGCATGATCCGGCGGTGGAACAGGTGCTCGTCGAAGTCCAGCAGCATCAGGCCGCCCTCGAAGAACGGGCCGATAACCGGGTCCCAGGCGCGCTGCGAGAAATCCTTGTTGCGGTTGGAGAAGACCGCCTGGGTGGCGTCGGGCCCCAGCGCCATCACCGACGACAAGGCGGGGGATTGGGCGTAGTAGATCGGACCGTGCTTGCGGTAGAGCTCCAGGATGAAGTCCGGACCGCCGCGGAAGATCTCGATCATGTGGCCGATGATCGGTAAACCGGAGTCGCCGCTGATCGGCTTCAGTCCGCTGCCGGCCGGGGGCTCGGCAAAGACGAACTGATCCCATTGCTTGGCTTTGAGCCGCTTCTCCAACGTGCCCATGCCCGGCAGTGTGTTGGGTGTCGGAGTGAAACGGCGCTTCGCCTGGTCGAGCAGGTAGTGCGGGGTGCTGATGGTTGCCATGAGGCGCTCCTGACCGTGCAAACGCTGACGAAGTGTGGTCGATGTCACCACTTGTGGCCATCCTGACTGCCAGACTTGACGCATGTCAAGTTTTGATCTGGCGCGTCGCGGGTGCAAAGGTCTAATGCCATGACCGCCGAATCGATACCGGGGAGCTCCAGCGGCTCCACCGGGCGACCGCAGGGGCGTCGCAGCCGGGGGGACCGGCAGCGCGAGGCCATCGTGACGGCTGTGCGGGAACTGCTCGAAGAGGAGTCGTTCGCCGATCTGTCGGTGAGCACCATCAGTGAGCGTGCCGGGGTGGCCCGGTCGGGGTTCTACTTCTACTTCGACTCGAAGTACGCCGTGCTGGCCGTGATCCTGGCCGACGCAATGGAGGAGCTTGCCGCGCTCACCCACGATTACGCGCCCCGCGAGGCCGGTGAGACCCCGGCGGCGTTCGCCGAGCGGATGGTCGGCAGTGCGGCAACCGTTTTCGCCACCAACGACCCGATCATGGCGGCGTGCACGGTGGCGCAGAACACCGACGCGCAGATCCACGACCTGATGAACGATTTCGAAGACGCCGTGATCGACAAGATCGTCGGCCTGGTGGAACAGGACAAGGGCGCGCGGCCGATCTCCGACGATCTTCCCGCCCTGGTCCGCACCCTGGTGGCGACCACGGCGATGACGTTGTCGCACGACTCGGGGTTCGTCGGGCGGGGCAACGATCCGGCTCGCGCGCTCGATGTCGTCGAGCGGTTGTGGCTCAACGCACTGTGGGGCGGCCAGAGCGGCTAGCGCCACAGGTAAGGTCACCGCTATGGGGAGTGATACCGCGGGTAACGGTCGGGCCGACTTCGGGGGTAAGCGCTGTCTGATCACGGGGGCGGCCAGCGGTATCGGCCGCGCCACCGCGCTGGCACTCGCGGCGCAAGGCGCCGAGCTGTTCCTGACCGACCGGGACGAAGTGGGCTTGGCTCAGACCGTCGCCGACGCCCGGGCCCTCGGCGCCCAGGTGTCCGCCCACCGCGCCTTCGACATCTCCGATTACGACCAGGTGGCGGCCTTCGCCGCCGACATTCACGCGGCGCATTCGTCGATGGACATGGTGATGAACATCGCCGGGGTGTCGGCGTGGGGGACCGTCGACCAACTCACCCATCAGCACTGGCGCTCGATGATCGACATCAACCTGATGGGTCCCATCCACGTGATCGAGACGTTCGTGCCGCCGATGGTGCGGGCACGCCGCGGCGGGCACCTGGTGAACGTGTCCTCGGCGGCGGGCATCGTCGCGCTGCCGTGGCACAGCGCCTACAGCGCCAGCAAGTACGGTCTGCGGGGCCTCAGTGAAGTGCTGCGTTTCGACCTGGCACGGCACCGCATCGGTGTGTCGGTCGTGGTGCCGGGTGCGGTGAAAACCGGTCTGGTGCAGACGGTTCAGATCGCCGGCGTGGACCGGGACGACCCGCAGGTGAAGAAGTGGGTGGACCGGTTCGCCGGTCACGCCATCTCGCCGGAGAAAGCGGCCGACAAGATCCTGGCCGGCGTGCGGCGTAACCGCTTCCTGATCTACACCTCAGGCGACATCCGCGCCCTGTACGCCTTCAAGCGGGTTGCCTGGTGGCCCTACAGTGTGGCCATGCGTCAGGTCAACGTGCTGTTCAGCCGGGCGTTGCGGCCGAAAACCACACAGCGCTAGCGTTTTCCCCAGTGCCACGAGGGTGTGTTGAGCATGCCGAACCCGTCCACCTTCGTCTCGCCCCACTGCTTGTAGAGCGCCACCTCGATCGCGGAGCCGCGCTCCTCGTCGGCGGCCGGGGTGGTCTCCAGAAAATCCAGCAGCGCACGGGAATGCGTGACCACCACGACCTGGGTCTGCTCGGCGGCGGTGCGGATCAGGGAGGCCAACGGACCGACGAGATCGGGATGCAGGGACGTCTCGGGTTCGTTGAGTACCATCAACGAGGGGGGACGGGGACTGGTCAGGGCAGCTGCCCACAGCAGGAAACGTAATGTGCCGTCGGACAATTCGGCCGCTCGTAACGGTCGGAGCATGCCGCGTTGACGCAGTTGCAGATCGAACAGCCCGTCGTTGACCGCGACCGAGAGCTCCGCCCCGTCGAACGCGTCGGCCACGGCACGGCCCAAGTCGTCGAATGTTGTCTCGATGATGGTCTGCACCGCTGCGGCCAGATCGGAGCCGTCGTCGGAGAGCACCGGGGTACGGGTGCCGACGTGGGGTGCGCGCGCCGGTGCGTCGGCGTCGACCCGAAACCCGTCGTAGAACCGCCAGTCACGCAGCCGATCCGACACCGCCGACAGTTCCGGAAGCGCGTGCGGATGGGCGTACTCGGCCAGCACGCTGCGGTAGGAGGGCAGCGACCGGGTCAACTCGTCGAACCCGCGGCCGGTTTGCGCGGCGGCTTCGGCGTATTCGCGAGTACGACGCACCAGTGCCGAGGCGGGCCGTAGCACCGGCCCGGCGAACACCACCTCCCGCTTGATCTCCGGATCCCGCGAGAATGCCGACGGCTCGCCACCCGATCCGGCCATCTGTGGTAGTCCCAGGTCGACAAGGTATCCGAAATCGTCTGCGGCGAAACCGAGTTCGAGGGATACCGGGCGGTTACGAGCGGTACCCTGCGGGTCTTCGGACGGCTGCTCGGGACCGGCCCACAGCACCGACTGCAATCCACCTTCACGGGCCAGTGATCCGATCACCTGCCCCCGGCCGCAGTCGGCCAACAACCGCAGTGCACGGTAGATCGAGGACTTGCCGGTGCCGTTGGCGCCCGTGACCACCGTGAGTTGTCCAAACGGCAGGACAACTTCGCGCAGCGAGCGGTAGCCCCGGATGGCGATGGTCTGCAGCATGGCTACGAGGTTATTGGTCGGCTGTGACAGTGGGAATCTCGTCCATCGACAGCTCGAGGCGCACTCCCAGCAGACGGACGGGACGGTCCAGGTCGAACTGATCGAAGACCGCCAGCGCGGTATCGGTGATGAGCGCCGCATCGGTGCTCGGCGCGCTGAGCTTGCGGATCTTGGTTTTTGTGTAGAACGTGGCGGTGCGCACCGTGACCGCCACCCGGGTGACGATGCGCCCCTGTTCGACCACTTCGTCGAGGGTCCGACGGGTCAACTCACGGATCGCGTCGTCCATCTCGCCGCGTTCGGTGAGGTCTTCGGCGAACGTGATGACGTGACTGCGGGACCGGGGGATCCACGGCTCGGAGCTGACCTCGCTGTCGCCGCCGCCCTTGGCCAGCAAGAGGATCCACAACCCGGTGGTGGGTCCGAAGGCCGAGGTGAGAACCGTGGCATCGGTGGCGGCCAGATCAGCCACTGTGGCGATGCCCAGTGTGGCGAGCTTCTTGGTGGTCTTGGGCCCGATACCCCACAGCGCATCGGTGGGGCGGTCGCCCATCACCGACATCCAGTTGGTCTCGGTGAGCATGTACACGCCTGAGCCCTGATCTTCTCCTCGCGTGCGGGTGGGCTTGGCCAGCCCGGTGGCCACCTTGGCGCGTTGCTTGTTGTCGCTGATTCCCACCGAGCAGGACAATCCGGTCTCGGCGGTGATTACGGCGCGGATGCGTTCGGCCAACTCCACCGGATCACTCACATCGGCGCCCAGATAGGCCTCGTCCCAGCCCCAGACCTCCAACGGGTGCCCGAGGTCACGCAACAGACCCATCACCTGCTCGGAGGCGGCGTCGTACGCCGCCGGATCTGATGGCAGGAAGGTGGCATCGGGGCATTTGCGCGCGGCGGTGCGCAGCGGCATGCCGGCATGCACGCCGAACTCGCGAGCCTGATACGACGCACAGGTGACCACCTTTCGGGGTTCGGTGGGATCACCGCTGCCACCGACGATGACCGGCAGGCCCTCGAGTTCGGGATGGCGGCGCAATTCCACCGAGGCCAGGAACTGGTCCAGGTCTATATGGAGGATCCAGCGCCGCACTGCGGTCATCGGCCGCACAATTTGCGGGCGGTGTCCTGCCAGGCGACGGCCAGCTCATCGAGCGTTCGGCCACGTGAGAGTTGGTGTGCCACGTAATCGGGGTCGAGGAGTGCGATCAGCGCGTCGGCCTGGGCATCGAGATCGCCGGTGGTGCCCGCGGTTTCGAGCAGCATGCGGACGTGTGTGCGGTGCAGGGTGAACGGGCCGGAGTAGCGCAGCGCGGAATCGCGGACGGCATCCGACAGCAGCGCCTGATGACAGTGCACGAAGCGCAGCCGGTCCTCGCCGTAGGCGAGCAGCCGTTCCAGAGGTGGTGCGCCGGGCCCCAACGGGGGAGGACCGAACATGAAGGCGTCCTGCTCGGCGGTCTCGTCCTCGTCGAGAAGGACCATCATCAATCCGGCCCGGCTGCCGAATCTGCGGAACACCGTTCCTTTCCCGACGCCGGCTGCGACCGCGATATCGTCGGTGCTGACCGCGTCGGGTCCGCGTTCGGCGATGAGTCGGCGCGCGGCATCGAGGATCAGCGCGCGGTTTCGGGCGGCGTCGACACGGCCTGGGCCGCGTTCTGGTGGCGCCGGGTCGAGGCCCGCTGGCCGGGACGGGCGGTCGGAGGCTGCCACCACTGCACTTTAACTCAGGCGGAATTAATCGGACCACAGTCCGGTTGATGGTTGCGAAGATCGGGCGAGACGAACAGAGGAGCGTGGACATATGGCCGATATCAAGGTGCTGGTCTTGGTAGGAAGCTTGCGTGTGGCGTCGGTCAACCGACAGCTCGCCGAGCTTGCGATCGAACAGGCGCCCGACGGGGTGAATCTCGAACTCTTCGACCGACTGGGCGAGTTGCCCTTCTATAACGAGGACATTGACACCGCGGAGGTGGCCGAGCCCGTGGTCGCGCTGCGCGCGGCGGCCGCCGAGGCTGACGCGACGCTCGTGGTCACCCCCGAATACAACGGAAGCATCCCGGGGGTGTTGAAGAACGCGATCGACTGGCTGTCCCGGCCGTGGGGCAACGGCGCGCTGAAGGACAAGCCACTGGCGGTGGTGGGCGCGGCCCTGGGTCAGTACGGCGGGGTCTGGGCGCACGACGAAACCCGTAAGTCGTTCGGTATCGCGGGGCCGCGCGTGGTGGAGGATCTCAAGCTCTCGGTGCCATCCAAGTCGCTCGACGGCAAGCATCCGAGGGAGAACGCCGAGGTGGCCGAGGCGCTGCGGGACATTGTGGGCAAGCTCACAGCGGAGGTCGGCTGAGGGTTCGTCTTGGCGTTTTGCCTTCCGCGCCGCTTCCCGGCAAAATTCCTGCCGCCGGCTGGGTCTCATGACCCGGCCGGCGGCTTTGCTATTGGGGGGTCTTGCGCTTTGCGTCGACCGGACTTGTCGGTGGCTGGTGCTACATCTGGTGGGGGTGCGCGACACGGTCTGTCAAGTCGTGCGCGACACGCCGTGGACGTGGTTGCTGGCACACTTACGACCTGGGAATTTCAGAAATGTTATTCAGAACATCTTGTATGGCTTCGAACTGTCGGCCACTAGGTGTAGTGTCTGAGAGACCGACAGGCCACCACGGTTCGGGGGCCGGCCGGAGCGCAGCGAATCCGGCCGAGTCGGTTTCAGGACCAGCCGGAGAGCGGCTTCGACCGGCGGGAATTTCGGCGGCCCGAAGGTCGCTGAACTTAAGCGAAACGTAAGACCCGAGCAGTTGCCAGTCACTGTCCAGTTTGTTCACTTTCCGCAAGAGGAGCCGTACCGAAGATGACCGTCACCGTGTACACCAAGCCCGCATGCGTGCAGTGCAACGCCACCTACAAGGCGTTGGAGAAGCAGGGCATCGAGTTCGAGAAGGTCGACATCACTCTCGACAGCGAGGCCCGTGACTACGTCATGGCGCTCGGGTACCTGCAGGCGCCGGTTGTGGTGGCCGGTGACGAGCACTGGTCGGGCTTCCGGCCTGATCGGATCAAGGCACTGAGCTCGGTCGCGGCGAGCGCATAACGGAGGTCATCAAGGGAACAAGGGGGAGAGGAGGGGGACACGATGAGCCATCTCGTCTACTTCTCCAGCGTCTCGGAAAACACCCACCGCTTCGTCCAGAAGCTGGGATGGCCCGAGGACCAGCTCACCCGGATCCCGCTGCACGGCCGCATCGAGGTGAACGAACCCTACGTTCTGATCCTTCCCACCTACGGCGGCGGCCGTGCCACCCCTGACATCAACAACGGGGGCTATGTCCCCAAGCAGGTCATCGCTTTTCTCAACAATGAACACAACCGGTCGTTGATCCGCGGCGTCATCGCCGCGGGCAACAACAACTTCGGTGCGGAGTTCGCGTACGCGGGCAATGTCGTCTCGCGCAAATGCGGTGTGCCGTACCTCTATCGCTTCGAACTCATGGGAACCCCGGACGATGTCGAGGCTGTCCGTGCGGGGTTGAAAGACTTTTGGAAGGACCAGACGTGCCACCAACCGTCACAGCTGCAGAGCCTGTAACCGCTCCTGGGCATGCTCTGCCCGGAGAGACCGATTATCACGCGCTCAACGCGATGCTGAATCTGTACGACGCCGACGGCAAGATTCAGTTCGACAAGGATGTGCAGGCCGCGCGGGAGTACTTCCTGCAGCACGTCAACCAGAACACCGTGTTCTTCCACAGTCAGGACGAGAAGCTCGATTACCTGATCGAGAAGGAGTACTACGAGCGCGAGGTGCTCGACCAGTACAGCCGCAACTTCGTCAAGAGTCTGCTGGATCGGGCCTACGCCAAGAAGTTCCGGTTCCCGACCTTCCTCGGCGCGTTCAAGTACTACACCTCCTACACGCTCAAGACCTTCGACGGAAAGCGCTACCTGGAGCGCTTCGAGGATCGTGTCGTGATGGTGGCGCTGACCCTGGCCGCCGGTGACACGGTGCTGGCCGAGAAGCTCGTCGACGAGATCATCGACGGCCGTTTCCAGCCGGCCACCCCGACGTTCCTCAACTCGGGCAAGAAGCAGCGCGGCGAACCGGTGTCCTGCTTCCTGCTGCGCATCGAGGACAACATGGAGTCCATCGGGCGCTCGATCAACTCGGCCCTGCAGCTGTCCAAGCGCGGGGGCGGAGTTGCCTTGCTGCTGACCAACATTCGTGAGCACGGCGCGCCGATCAAGAACATCGAGAACCAAAGCTCAGGCGTCATCCCGATCATGAAGCTGCTGGAGGACTCGTTCTCCTACGCGAACCAGCTCGGCGCACGACAGGGTGCCGGTGCGGTGTACCTGCACGCGCACCACCCCGACATCTACCGGTTCCTCGACACCAAACGCGAGAACGCCGACGAGAAGATCCGGATCAAGACGCTCTCGCTGGGTGTCGTGATCCCCGACATCACCTTCGAGTTGGCCAAGAAGAACGAGGACATGTACCTGTTCTCGCCCTACGACGTCGAACGGGTCTACGGCGTCCCGTTCGCCGACATCTCGGTGACCGAGAAGTACTACGAGATGGTCGACGACGCCCGGATCCGCAAGACGAAGATCAAGGCGCGCGAGTTCTTCCAGACGCTGGCCGAGCTGCAGTTCGAGTCGGGTTACCCGTACATCATGTACGAGGACACGGTGAACCGGGCGAACCCGATCGCCGGCAAGATCACCCACTCCAACCTGTGCTCGGAGATCCTGCAGGTCTCCACGGCCTCCGAGTTCAACGACGATCTGTCCTATTCCAAGGTGGGCAAGGACATCTCGTGCAACCTGGGATCGATGAACATCGCCAAGACGATGGATTCACCGGACTTCGCCCAGTCCATCGAGGTGGCCATCCGGGCCCTGACCGCGGTGAGCGATCAGACTCACATCTGGTCGGTGCCCTCGATCGAGCAGGGCAACAACAGCTCTCACGCGATCGGCCTGGGGCAGATGAACCTGCACGGCTACCTGGCCCGCGAGCGGATCCACTACGGCTCCGAAGAAGGCATCGACTTCACCAACATCTACTTCTACACCGTGCTGTTCCACGCCCTGCGCGCGTCGAATCTCATTGCGATCGAACGTGGTACGCGTTTCGGCGGATTCGAGGACTCGAAGTACGCCTCGGGGGAGTTCTTCGACAAGTACACCGAACAGGTGTGGGAGCCGGCCACCGACAAGGTGCGGCAGATCTTCGCCGACGCGGAGATCCACATCCCGACGCAGGACGACTGGAAGCAGTTGAAGGAGTCTGTGCAGAAGCACGGCATCTACAACCAGAACCTGCAGGCCGTCCCGCCGACCGGGTCCATCTCCTACATCAACCACTCGACCTCATCGATCCACCCGGTCGCGAGCAAGATCGAGATCCGCAAGGAAGGCAAGATCGGTCGGGTTTACTACCCGGCGCCGTATCTGACCAACGACAACCTGGAGTACTACCAGGACGCGTATGAGATCGGCTACCAGAAGATCATCGACACCTATGCCGCGGCCACCCAGCACGTGGATCAGGGGTTGAGCCTGACGCTGTTCTTCAAGGACACCGCCGATACCCGCGAAGTCAACAAGGCGCAGATCTACGCCTGGCGCAAGGGAATCAAGACGCTGTACTACATCCGGTTGCGGCAGATGGCGCTGCAAGGCACTGAGGTGGAGAACTGCGTCAGCTGCATGTTGTGATGCTGTGACGCTCTGACGTCGAGTGGCCAGTTATTGCACGCGAATCGTGAAAATGCGTGCAATAACTGGCCTTCGGTTTGGGTGGGCCTACTGGTGCCCCCGGATTCCGGCTCCTGGATCGCGCTTCGACTCACGGCGCGATCAGACGACCCGCCGCCGACGATCCGACGTGGTCATCCTCGGCGGTATCAGCAAGGTCGGGTGCATTGGGCGAGGTGATCAACACGAGCCCTCGGCGTTACAGCAGTCCGATCACGAGCGACATCGCCAGGAACAAAGCAAGCTGGTAGCTGGTGTTGATGACGGTGAGCTTCGCGGGCTTCAGCTCGAAGGCGTTGTGCTGCAGGAGCGTACTGGCGGAAAACGTCAGCCATGCTGCGAACCCGACCATCAGAGCCATCCCCACAGACCCGTCGCCCGTCGCCGTCGACGCGACCGAGATCCCCGCCGCGAGGCCTACGGCCGTCAGAAGATTCGCGACGGCCAACTGGATCATGTTCCTCACGCGAGCCGGTCTCGAGCGCTCCGGCGTCACGCCCGTCAACCGCTCCCAGGCGTTCGCGATGAAGCCCTTCTGGTACCAGATGAACGCCACGACCATGCCCGCTACGAACGCGAGCACGGCCCCGAGCCAGTTGATCTCCATTACACAACCCTTCTGTCGTCGTCGAACCCAGGGTCGGGTCAAGATCTAGCTTCCCGCGAGTGTGGTTGATATTATCCACCATGGTGGAGGTAGTAAAGCAGAGAATCGGACGTTCCTACGGTCAGTTCTGCGGACTGGCCCGTGCGCTCGACGTCGTCGGAGATCGCTGGAATCTCCTGATAGTGCGCGAACTGCTGCCCGGGCTGCTGCGGTACGGCGAGCTGAAGTCCTCCCTCCCGGGCGTCGCGAGCAACCTCTTGGCCGAGCGTCTCCGGACGCTGGAGGCGGCCGGGGTCATCGAGCGACGACTGGGGGACACGGGCGTCCTCTATGGACTGACATCGTGGGGTGCAGAGCTGAGGGAGCCGATGGAGGCCCTCGGCAGATGGGCCATTCCCCTGCTGGCGACGGGACAAGGCGATGACGCCTTCCGGCCGCGGTGGCTGACGCTTGCCCTGCCAGCCATGCTCCGTGGCAGGACGGCCGAACCTCCCGTGGAGGTCGGATTCGACGTGGGAGGTCTCCTCATCGTTGTCCGGATCGACGAGGACGGCCCGAGCGCGAGAATCGACGCTCATCTTCAACCTGAGGCTGTCCTAGCCGCCGAGCCCGAGATCGTGGTCGGCCTTGTTGCCGGTGCCCTCTCAGTGGACCAGGCCCTCGCGTCGGGGAGCCTTCTCGGTAACGTGGATGTTCTCCGCCGAGCGTTTCCACAAGTGCAGTCAGCCACAAATCCCGCGGCTGGTTGCCAGTAGGCAGCTCCTCTCGTCTCCAGCCCTAAGTCCGGCGTCTGGGGCGGCCGGTAGTGTCATACGAAGCCAGCCTCCTTCGAGGTCGTCGGGATCAAGAGTGGTGTGGCGGAAGTGGATTCGCTTGCCCACCAGCTCAGTGGATGGATTCCGTGCTCCCACAGCGGTTCTCGTTCCTGCCGGCGCGGGCAGCCCTGTGGCCATTCGGCGGTTTGGGTGGCGGCGATGCTCAGCCCCTGACCCGTCACCGGCGTTCACGGGAAGGCGTACTGCACGACCACGGGCGCGTGGTCGGATAGCCGCGCGCCGGGGGTGGCTTCCTTGTCGACGGTCACCGATACGGCGGTCTTCGCGAGCCGCGGCGTGGCCAGGTGGTGATCGATCCGCCAGCCCACGTCCTTGACGAACGACTCGCCGGCCCAACTCCACCAGGACAATGGCCCGGGGCGGTCGCCGTGCACCGTCCGGACCACGTCGATGAGCGTGCGGGGGCCGATCTGTGCGCCCAGCCAGGCGCGTTCCTCGGGGAGGAAGCCCTCCATCTTCTGCGCGGGCCGCCAATTGGTCACGTCGTGCGGAAGATGGGCCAGGTTCAGGTCGCCGAGCAACAGAAACTCGCGGCCCGCGTCGAGCGCCGCCCGACGGTTCCGGCGCAGCTCGCGTGCGAACGCCCCGAGGAAGCGCATCTTCCGGTCGTACTTGGCGCCGCCGTCAGGTGTGTCGCGCATGTTGCCTGGCCGCTGCAGGTGCGCCGGCAGGCCGCCCTTCGGCAGGTAGAGGCACGCCACCGTGAGGGGAGTGTCCGCGAGGTCGACCTCGAGGTATCGGCCTTCGTGCGCGTAGGCCCCGAGGCCCCGAGTGCGCGGTGGATGCGAGACCCAGGTCCGTATGGCCGACGGTGCTTCGCGTGTCAGGATCGCGACACCGTTGCGGCCCGGAATCGAGCCGCAGTCGATTGCCGCGTCATAACCGTCGAACGCGCCGACTTCTCCGGCTGGGCAGCGCAACTCTTGCAAGGCCACCACATCGAGCTTCCGCTCGGCGAGCCAGTCCTCGAAGCCCCGACGGCGTGCCGCCCGGATCCCGTTGACGTTGAAGGTGGCGATGCCCAGGTTTGGAATGTCAGGCATCGGGTGCGGGTGGTTAGGTTCGGTCATCGAGTCATCATTTTCACTCCACACGGTCGCCAAAGGCCGCAACACGGTAACGCCGCTTTGATGTCTATTTGATATGGATGGCGTTCTGTATAAAAAAGCTCTGGATGTTGCGCGCGATAGTGATGCGATCGTGGATCCAGATCAATTGGGGAGGGTGCGAAGGGTGTCGTATCGCCGCGGGGCGCGTTCTCTGCGGCGTCGCGGTCACCCCGTCGACTGGCTAGTTATCGCACGCACATCGCGAAACTTCGTGCAATAAACAGCCATTCGGCGTTTAGCGGCGAGCCTCGTCCGCGCGCAGTGCCTTCAGACGTCGCTCCTCACGCAGCACTTCCTGGTAGCTCTCCCGCTCGGCGACGAGCCACTCCGGCTTCTCCTCGAGCAGCGCATCGATCTGCTCGGTGGTGAGCGCTTTCTCGACACCGCCACGCCCGAGGCCGGCGATCGAGATGCCGAGCTTGGCCGCCACGAGGTTCTTCGGATGCGGCCCGTTCTTGCGGAGGTCTTTGAGCCACTGCGGCGGGTTCTCCTGCAGCGCGGCAAGCTCGTCGCGGGTGATCGGGTTCTCCTGAAACTCCGCAGGCGTCGCCGGCAAGTACACGTCCAGCTTCTTGGCCGCCGTTGCGGGTTTCATGGACTGGGCATTCGGCCTGCTCATGGCGCTCAGCCTATCGGTAATCTGAGGTGGTGATCGCGCCGTCCCTGACCCTCGGGTACATCCCCGGCGGGACGCCCGCGAAGTGGGAGCGGATCTGGTCGCAGCGCCACTCCGAGGTTGCCTTGCAGTTGTGCGCGGTCGCCGCGGTTGATGCCGCCGACGCGGTGCGGGCCGGCACTGTTGACGTGGCATTACTCCGGTTGCCGGCCGACACGTCCGGGCTGGCGGTCATCCCGCTGTATGAGGAGACGACGGTGGCGGTGGTGCCGACCGATCACCTTCTCAGCGCAGTCGACGAGATCACTGCCGCGGACCTCGACGGGGAGCCGACGTTGGTCCCACTCGACGACGTCGTCGACTGGCCGGACGCGCCGGGTACTCCCGTCACCTATCGACCCGAAACCACTGCGGAGGCAATAGAACTCGTCGCCGCCGGGATGGGTGCGCTCATCGTGCCGCAGTCGCTGGCGCGGTTGTATCACCGCAAAGATCTCACGTACCGGCCGATCACCGACGCACCCGTCTGTCCGGTGGCGCTCGCCTTCCCGGAGGGGCCGCAGCCGGCACTGGTCGAGGAGTTCATCGGGATCGTGCGCGGCCGCAAGCCGGGCTCTTCGCGGGGGCAGGCCGCGCCGGCGCCGAAACGCACCGCGCGAGAGAAGACGCTCGCAAAGCAGGCGGCCCGTGCCGCCGCAGGAAAGGTCGCTCGCAAGCCCGGGCGTGCCGGCCGTGGGAAACGCTGACGTAATAGCGCGGCCGGATCGAAGCAGTATTTCACCGATCTGTGGACGCCTGGGCGATCGGGAACGCCGCCAGCCGAAGAATTGTCCGGGAATCCCTCGATGCAGCAACCATTCAAGGCATTGCCAATATCATTAGCTATCCGAATATTTCGACGAAGCTCGGCACGATTTGTCGTTTGCTGGCATTGGTTGAGCAATTGACTCGTTCAGTCGCCTATGGGTCCGCGACGATTTCGCCAGGATAATCTTTCGTGAACGATAAATAGGGCCGCAATCGCCGCACTACCCTTTACCGGTAGGGGAGTTTGGCGGGACACTTGTGACGGATATTGGGGACCGTAACCGCCGTTTCTCGGGGGAGGAATGATGAGCGGAGACCCGTCGCTGCGCATCCTGTCGATCGATCCGCTCGATGACGACGAGCGCGACATTCTCGACGATTGGGGCAACCGCGCAGTCCTGACCCAGCCGACACCGGCCAAGGTGTCGATTCCGGAATTGTTCGCGGCGCAGGTGGTCCGGAATCCGACCGCTGTGGCCCTGGTGTGTGGGGAGCACAGGTGGACTTACCGCGAGTTGGATCAGGCCGCCAACCGATTGGCGCACCTGATGGCCGGTCACGGAGCGGCCGCCGGGGAGTGTGTCGCCCTGTTGTTCCCGCGTTGCGCCGAGGCGATCATCGCCATCTTGGCCGTGCTGAAAACCGGGGCGGCGTATCTGCCGATCGATCCCGCCCACCCCGACGCTCGGATCGCATTCATGCTCTCCGACGCGGCGCCGGTGGCCGCGGTCACCGCCGCTGACCTGTACGCGCGGCTGAAGGGGACCGACATCGCGACCATCGCTGTCGACGATCCCGCCCTCGCCGGACAAGCCGACAGCGAATTGCCGCCACCCGACCCGGACAACCTGGCGTACCTGACCTACACCTCCGGAACCACCGGTGTCCCCAAAGCTGTTGCCGTGACCCATCACAACGTCACACAGCTGCTCGAACCGCTACCCGCCGCCCTGCCCGCAGACCCGGGACAGGTGTGGTCGCAATGGCATTCGCTGGTCTTCGACGTGTCGGTGTGGGAGATCTGGGGTGCGTTGCTGCACGGTGGCACGTTGGTGGTGGTACCTGAATCGGTGGGCACCTCACCAATGGACTTTCACGCGTTGCTGGTCCGCGAAAACGTCAGCGTGTTGTGCCAGACTCCCTCTGCGGCAGGCATGTTGTCGCCGGAGGGGTTGGACGCCACCACACTGGTGGTGGCCGGTGAGGCGTGCCCACCGGATCTCGTCCGGCGGTGGGCGCCCGGGCGCGTGATGATCAACGCCTACGGGCCCACCGAGACCACGATCTATGCGGCGATCAGCGCGCCGTTGTCGGCAGAGTCCAGTGCCGTACCGATCGGCCGGCCGGTGCCTCGCGGGGCGGCGTTTGTATTGGACGAGTTTCTGCGTCCGGCGTCCGAGGGCACGGTCGGTGAGCTGTATGTGGCTGGGGCGGGGGTGGCCGTCGGATACGTGCGCAGAGGTGGCTTGACCGCGGCGCGGTTCGTGGCATGCCCGTTCGGTGCACCAGGGCAACGGATGTACCGCACGGGCGATCGGGCCCGTTGGGACGACAACGGTCAGTTGCACTACCTGGGTCGCTCCGACGAGCAGGTCAAGATTCGTGGTTACCGCATCGAGCTGGGCGAAATCCAGGCCGCCTTGGCCGCGTTGGACGGCGTGGAGCAGGCGGTGGTGATTGCCCGCGAAGACCGCCCGGGTGACAAGCGCCTGGTCGGTTACGTCACCGGCAGTGTTGATCCGGCCGAATTGCGCAGCGCGCTGGCAGAGCGCCTGCCCGCCTACATGGTCCCGGCCGCGGTGCTGGTGTTGGAAGCCGTCCCGTTGACGATCAACGGCAAGCTTGACCGCCGGGCCCTGCCGATGCCGGAATACCGCAGCGACGCAGACGAATTCCGCGCTCCGAGCACGCAGGTGGAAACCCTCCTGACCGATATCTATGCTCAGGTGCTCGGTGTCGATCGGGTTGGAGTCGGCGACTCATTTTTCGCTCTGGGCGGCGACAGCATCCTGTCGATGCAGGTGGTGGCGCGGGCCCGGGCCCACGGTGTGCTGTTCCGGCCGCGCGATGTCTTCGTGGCGCAGACCGTGGCACGGCTGGTGGCGGCGTGTCAGGTGGCCGGTGATGAGGCCGCCGCGGACGAAGGACTCGGACCGGTGGCGCCCACGCCGATCATGCGTTGGCTGCAGACGGTCGACGGCCCGGTGGGCGAGTTCAACCAGACCGTCGTCCTGCGGGCGCCGGCCGAGGTGTCCGAAGCTGACGTGGTGGTCGTCCTGCAGGCGCTGCTCGATCACCATGGCGCGTTGCGGCTACACGTGCCGACCGAGGCGGGGGACTGGGCGCCGGTCGTGCCGGAGGCGGGGTCGGTGCGAGCCGGTGACTGTCTGCGGGTCGTCGACGCGTTGTCGGAGGAGACGCTCACCGCGGCCCGGTCGCGCCTTGACCTGACCGCCGGCCGGATGCTGTCGGCACTGTGGGTGCCCACCACCGGGGAGCTGGCGTTGGTGGTCCACCATCTGGCTGTCGACGGAGTGTCGTGGCGAATCCTGTTGGAAGACCTCAACATCGCCTGGAACCAGCATCATCGAGGGGAGCCGGTGCAGTTGCCCACCGGTGGGACGTCGTTTGCCCGATGGTCGTCAGTACTGGCCGACCACGCGCGCAGTAATCAAGTGACCGCGCTCGCCGACGCCTGGCGGCAGGTCACGTCGCACCCGCCTGTCCTACCGGATGTCGACCCGGTCCGCGACACCTACGCCACGGCCGGTCAGATGTCGGCCTCGTTGGATCCTGAGACCACCCGTCAGTTGCTCGGTCCGGTGCCGGCGGCATTTCACGCCGGGGTGCAAGACATCCTGTTGATCGCGTTCGGATTGGCCTGGAACGAATTCATCGGCGGCGGAGTGCCGATCGGTATCGATGTGGAAGGTCACGGTCGTCAGGAAGAGATTGCACCAGATCTCGACCTGTCGCGCACCGTCGGCTGGTTCACCACCAAGTATCCCGTGTCGCTGCGGTTGGGCGATCTGAGTTGGGCGCAGGTGACTGTCGGCGACACTGCCCTCGGCGCGATTCTCAAGCACGCCAAGGAACAGCTGCGCGGCCTACCGGACGGTCTCACCTACGGTCTGCTGCGTTATCTGAATCCCGATGTCACCCTGGATGGTTCGGATCCGACCATCGGGTTCAACTATCTCGGGCGGCTCGGCGCCGGTTCGGGGGAGCTGTCGGCCGGGTTGTGGCACATCGATCAGAGTGCCCTGGCCATCGCCGACGCGGCGTCGGCAGTGGCCATGCCCTTGATGCACACGGTCGAGTTGAACGCAGGTATCGAGGACAGCGAGCTGGGCCCGAGTTTGCGGGCCGGTTGGACGTGGGCGCCGTCGTCGGTCGACGAGGACCAGATCCAGCGTTTGAGCCGGTTGTGGTTTGAGGCACTGGTGGGAATCTGCGCGCACGTGTGCTCCGGTGGCGGGGGGTTCACACCGTCGGACATCGCTCCGGCCCGACTGACCCAACGGCAACTCGACGAGCTGACTGATCGGTACCGCGTCGCCGACGTGTTGCCGCTGACCCCGATGCAGGAGGGTTTGCTCTTCCACACCACCTTCGCTCATCGGCGGTCCGATCCCGTGGCCGCCGAACTGTATGCGGTGCAACTGGATTTCACCGCGATCGGCGTCCTCGACCAGGATCGGCTACTCGATGCGCTCCGCACCGT
The DNA here is from genome assembly GCF_001954135.1 of Mycobacterium sp. GA-1841. GTDB lineage: Bacteria > Actinomycetota > Actinomycetes > Mycobacteriales > Mycobacteriaceae > Mycobacterium. Next base: position 284,899 of record NZ_MBEQ01000009.1, read on the forward strand.
TGTCGCACGCCATCCCAACCTCGCGGCCCAGTTCTGCACCCAGTTCGGCGAGCCGGTACAGGTCATACCGGCCGACCCGGTGATGGCGTGGCGGTGTCTGGATCTACGGGAAGATGACCGCACGCCCGAGGCCGAGGTGGATCGACTCTGTGCCGCCGAGCGGGCCGCGGTGTGCGACCTCGGCACCGGTCGGCCGACCTTCCGGGCGGCGTTGATCCGTACCCGAGGAAACGAGCATCGGATCGTGCTGACGTTTCACCACGTCGTCATCGACGGTTGGTCGCTACCGATTCTGCTGCGGGAGATCTTCGCCAGATACTTTGGTCAGCGGCTGCCGGCGACCGGGACCTATCGCGATGCGGTGAGCTGGCTGGCCAGCCGGGATCGTGACGCCGCCCGTGCGGCCTGGCGGGAGGTGTTCGAGGGATTCGAGAGTCCGACCCTGGTTGCTTCGCCGGCACCACCGGGGCCGCGCGGTGTGGAAACGTACCGTGTCTCGGCTGCGGAGACGAAAGCTGTTGGTGCACTGGCGCGTGCCTGTGAGACCACGGTCAGCACCGTGTTGCAGGCGGCCTGGGCACAGCTGTTGATGACGCTGACCGCTCGGCGTGACGTGGCCTTCGGCACGGTGGTGTCGGGTCGGCCGGCGGAGGTGGCGGAGGCCGACACCATCGTCGGTCTGCTGATCAACACCGTGCCGGTGCGGGCCCACGCCGCTGCGGACTGCACGGTCGCCGACTTGTTGGACCAGCTGCAACATGCCCACAACGACACAGTCGAGCACGAACACCTGGCGCTGAGCGAAATTCACCGCCTCACCGGTCACGACCGACTGTTCGACACCTTGTTTCTGTACGAGAACTACCCGCTGGATGCTGGGTCCTTTTCCAGCGCACACGAATTGACCATCACCGAGTTCAGCAACCGCGAATACAACCACTACCCGTTGTCGGTGATGGCGCTGCCCGGCCACGAACTCGGTATCCGGGTGGAATACGACTCCGGGGCGTTCGATGCGGCGGACGTCGACGCGCTGGCCGAGCGATTCCGACGGCTTTTGACCGTCATGGCCGAGGACCCCGGTCGGCGGCTGTCGGTCATCGACGTGCTCGATCCGGCCGAGCACACGCGGCTCGACGCCTGGTCGCACCGGGCGGTCCTGACCGGGCCGACCACGGCGCCCACCTCGATTCCACAGCGGTTCGCCGAACAGGTGACGCGTACCCCGGACGCCCCCGCGCTCACGTGTGACGGCCGCACGATGGGCTATCGCGAGCTCGACGAGTCGTCGAATCGGTTGGCGAACCGGCTGTCGGCCGAGGGTGTGGGTCCGGGTGACTTTGTGGCAGTGCTGTTTCCGCGTTGCGCCGAGGCGATCGTGGCGATTCTCGCGGTGCTGAAAGCGGGGGCGGCCTATCTGCCGATCGACCCGGCGGTGCCGTCGGCGCGGCTGGACTTCCTGCTCCGCGACACCGCCCCGGCTGCCGTGATCACCACGGAGTACCTGAGGCATCGGCTGGACCAGTTCGACGGGCTGATCATTGACGTCGATGACCGCGCCGTTGCCGGCGGCCCCAGTGCCGGGTTGCCGATGCCGGCCCCCGACGACATCGCCTACGCGATCTACACGTCGGGCACCACCGGCACTCCAAAGGGTGTGGCGATCACCCACCACAACGTCACCCGATTGTTCGACTCGCTTGACGTCGGCCTGGAGCTGGGACCGCAACAGGTGTGGACACAAGGTCATTCCTACGGGTTCGACTATTCCGTCTGGGAGATCTGGGGTGCGCTGCTGCACGGTGGTCGGCTCGTTGTCGTCCCGGATTCGGTCTCGGCGTCGCCGCCGGATCTCCATGCGCTGTTGGTTTCCGAGAACGTCAGCGTGCTGAGTCAGACGCCGGCAGCGGTGGCCGCCCTCGACCCCGAAGGATTGGACTCGACGGTACTCATGGTGGCGGGTGAGGCATGCCCGCCGGAGGTGGTGGACCGGTGGGCACCGGGCCGGTTGATGCTCAACGGTTACGGTCCGACCGAGACCACGGTCTATGCCACGATCGGCGCGCCGGTGGCCGACGCGAGCGTGGTTCCGATCGGCTTTCCGGTGCCCGGCGCGGCGGTGTTCGTTCTCGACGAGTGGCTGCGACCGGTACCGGCCGGTGTGGTGGGCGAGCTGTATGTGGCCGGTCTCGGCGTGGCGGTGGGCTACCTGCGTCGGCCGGCGTTGACCGCGTCGCGATTCGTGTGCTGCCCGTTCGGCGGCCGTGGGGCGCGCATGTATCGCACAGGAGATCTCGTGCAGTGGGGCGCAGACGGGCAACTGCAGTATCTGGGCCGCGCTGACGGGCAGGTCAAGATCCGCGGCTACCGCATCGAACTCGGTGAGATCCAGGCGGCCTTGAGCGAGCTCGACGGGATCAGGCAGGCAGCGGTCATCGTCCGTGAGGACCGGCCGGGGGACAAGCGTCTGGTTGGTTACGTCACGGAAACCACGAGCGGCACTGTGGATCCCGCGGCGGTGCGCCGCGCGCTGGCCGATCGGCTGCCGGCCTATCTGGTGCCGGCGGCGATCGTGGTGCTCGATGCCCTGCCGCTCACGGTGAACGGCAAACTCGACAAACGCGCACTGCCCGCACCGGAGTACCACGCCGTCGAGACCTACCGCGCGCCGACCAACGCGGCCGAGCAGACCGTGGCGGGTATCTACGCCCAAGTCCTCGGAGTCGAGCGGGTAGGGGTCGACGACTCGTTCTTCGAACTGGGCGGTGACTCGATCTCCGCGATGCGTGTGGTCGCCGCCGTCAACACCGCTCTCGATGCCGACCTGGCGGTCCGTACCCTGTTCGAGGCGCCGTCGGTGACTGCCCTGTGCCGACAACTGGGCCGCGAGGCCGAGTCAAGCGTTGTCTCGGTCAACTTCGCGTCGGTGCATGACCCCGGTGCCGATCAGGTGCGGGCAAGCGACCTGAGATTGGACAAGTTCATCGACGCGGCCACGCTGGCGGCCGCCCCGACCGTGCCGCGCCCCGACGGCAAGCCGCACACCGTTCTGCTGACGGGGGCGACCGGCTTTCTCGGCCGCTATCTGCTGCTGGACTGGCTCAAGCGGCTGCGTCGCGTCGACGACACGGTGATCTGCCTGGTGCGGGCGGGCTCCGACGCGGACGCGCGGCAACGACTCGAGGCGACCTTCGACACCGACCCGGCCCTGTACCGCTATTTCCGCGAATTGACCGACGGGCGGCTCACGGTGATTGCCGGCGACAAGGGGGAACCCAACCTCGGGTTGGACGAAGACACGTGGCAGCAGTTGGCCGAAACGGTCGATGTGATCGTCGACTCCGCGGCCTTCGTCAACGGAATCCTGCCCTATGACGAGTTTTTCGTTCCCAACGTGGTGGGTACGGCCGAGCTGATCCGGTTGGCGATCACCACGAAACTGAAGCCCTACACGTTCGTGTCGACCGCCGATGTGCGTCATCAGATCGAGCCGTCGGCGTTCACCGAGCACGCCGACATCCGTGAGATCAGTCCGATCCGCGCCGTCGACGGCAGCTTTGCGAACGGGTACGGCAACAGCAAGTGGGCCGGTGAAGTGTTGTTGCGCGAGGCCCACGACCTGTGCGGGTTGCCGGTGGCGGTGTTCCGCTGCGACATGATCCTGGCCGACACCAGCTACGCCGGTCAGCTCAATGTGCCGGACAACTTCACCCGGATGGTGCTGAGCGTGGTGGCCACCGGGCTGGCGCCGGCGTCGTTCTATCAACTCGACGCCGACGGCAATCGCCAACGGGCACACTACGACGCGCTGCCCGTCGGTTTCGTCTCCGAGGCGATCAGCACGCTGGGCTGGCAGGCGGCCCGTGCCGGTTCATCGAACTTCGAGACCTACCACGTGATGAATCCGCACGACGACGGCATCGGCATCGACGAATACGTCGACTGGCTGATCGACGCCGGTTACCCCATCGAGCGCATCGCCGATTTCGGAGAATGGTTGCAGCGCTTCGAAACTGCCCTGCGCGCACTTCCGGACCAGCAGCGTCGTCATTCGGTGCTGCGGATCTTGGCCTCGCAGTTCACGAACGATCTGAAAGCGCCCGAGCCGACCCATGGGTCCTACGGGCCGACCGATCGGTTCCGAGCGGCGGTGCGGGAGGCGGGAATCGGCGCCGACACCGAGAATCCGGACATCCCGCACATCTCGGCACCCATCATCACCAAGTACGTGACCGAGCTGGAGCGGTTCGGCCTGCTTCCGCCGCTGGCATCGTCGGCGTAGCGCCACGACGTCAGGCTCGCCGGCTCACCGGGACCGGGGCCGGGCGCCGCGGCCGTAGGTGATGTCGGAACGTTCGGGGTCCCACTGGTTGCGGAACACCACGTCGGACAACGGGCGGCGGCGCACCGGTCCGTGTTTGCCCCGGGGCCAGCCGACCACGATGTGCCCGGCCAAGAACCACTCGTCGGGGATGCCGATCGATTTGCGCAGGACCTTGTCGCCGTCGTAGGACGCCCAGCTGGTGATGCAGGCGCCGAGTCCCTGGGCCCGGGCCGCCAGATAGAAGTTCTGCATGGCGGGGTAGATGGAGCCGCCCTGCAGGAACTCTGACGAGAACTCGTTCTTGAAGGCAGCGAACAACACGGACGTGTATTCGGCGGCACGGTCGTGCAACTCGTAGGTGGCCCGGTTGTTGCGTGCTGCCCGGCTCTGGTCGTCAGCGGTAGGCCGCGACATGCCGTAGATCGATTCGATTGAGGTCAAAGCGATCTGGGCGGCCTCGGCAACGGCAGCGCGTTGTTCGGGTGCATCGAGCACGATGAATCGCCACAACTGGGCGTTCGCCCCGTTGGGTGCCCAGGTGGCGGCCTGCAGGCAGCGGTTGAGCGTCTCGTCGTCGACCGGCGCGTCGGTGAATCGGCGGATGGACCGTGCGGTGGACAGCACTTCCCAGACATCGGTGGTTGGATCCGGCATTCCATTGGTGTACTCGACGCGGCCCTCGATGTCGAGTGTCTGCGAACCTCTCGCCCAGCTGAACCCACTGCTGTACAGTCGTATTGCATTTGGACGTGTGTACAGCGACGAAAAGGAGTCGATGCTGTGAGCGATAGGTTCTCGATGGAGGGGAAGGTCGCCGTCATCACCGGTGGCGGAACCGGAATCGGAAGGGCATCGGCGCTGGTCTTGGCCCAGCACGGTGCGGATGTGGTGCTGGCCGGGCGTCGCCCGGACCCGCTCAAGGAGACCGCTACCGAGATCGAGGCGCTCGGTCGCCGGGCTCTGGCGGTACCGACCGATGTGACGAACGCCGAGGAGTGCAATGCACTCGTCGAGACGACGCTGGCCGAGCTCGGTCGGCTTGACGTGCTGATGAACAATGCCGGTGGTGGCGAGACGAAGTCCCTGATGAAGTGGACCGACGACGAGTGGCACCAGGTCCTGGACCTGAACCTGTCCAGCGCCTGGTACCTGTCGCGGGCCGCGGCCAAGCCGATGATCGCCCAGGGCAAGGGCTCGATCGTCAACATCTCTTCGGGGGCCAGCCTGCTGGCGATGCCGCAGGCGCCGGTGTATGCCGCCGCCAAGGCCGGCTTGAACAACCTGACCGGGTCGATGGCGGCTGCCTGGACGCGAAAAGGGGTGCGGGTCAACTGTATTGCGTGCGGTGCCATCCGGACCCCGGGCCTGGAGGCCGATGCTGCGCGGCAGGGCTTCGACATCGACATGATCGGCAAGACCAACGGTTCGGGCCGGATCGCCGATCCTGACGAGATCGGTTACGGCGTGCTGTTCTTCGCCTCCGATGCGTCCAGCTACTGCTCCGGGCAGACGCTGTATATGCACGGTGGCCCCGGCCCGGCAGGCGTCTGAGATGGGCGTGAGCATCAGTCACGTCGGGCTTCGGGTCCGCGGCATCGACACCGTCAAAAAGTTCTACGAGGCACTCGGATTCACCGAGGTGCAGCGGATGACGGTCCCCGACAAGATGGCCGCCGGCCTGCTCGGGTTGGCCGAGCCGATCGGATTCGAGGCTGTCTATCTGCAGAACGACGGATTCGTGCTGCAGCTGTTGACCTTCTCCGGACATCCTGCCCCGGATGAGCCGCAGCGGAACATGGTCGGCGCCGGCCTCACTCACATCTCGATCGCAGTGGACGACATGGCCGAGGCGCAGGCGTCGGTGCAGTCCTCCGGTGGCGCCGTGGTAGCCGACCCGGGCGGTGGGTTCGCCTGCATGGTCCGCGATCCCGAGGGGCAGTTGATCGAACTGATCCACTCAAAGGTGCGGCCGGTTCCGGCTGGTTGAGTTCCCGTTCGAGGGGGCCGCGGCGGTGGTGTGTTGACGGCACACCGCCGCCGCTTGCGTTTCACCTAAGCTTGTCGACCATGCCCGCGTAGTCGTCCAGGAAGGTCAGGGTGGTCGAAGGGTCACCGTCCTTCTTGTGTCCACCGCCCTTCTTGCGGCCACCGCCCAGCACCGCCCGGTTGAATCCCAGGTCGCGGTAGCTGGCCAGAGTGTCCAAAGTCGGGTTGCCCCAGGCCATGATCGTCAGATCCAGGGCGGCCGGATCGCGACCGGCTTCCTCGGCCGTCCGGCGGAAATCGTCGAGGGCCGCACCCACGTCGCGGAACGCGGCATCCCCGGGCAGCCAGCCGTCGGCCCAGGCCAGGCATTCTCGAACAGCCTTGGGCCCGGTGGCGGCGGCCAGCAGCGGCGGTCGCGGTCGCTGGCTGGGTTTGGGATACGACCACACCGGGTCGAAGTCGTAAAAATCGCCATGATGTTCGGAGCCGGAGAGTTCGGACTCATCGTCGTTCCACAGCGTGGTGAGTGCGGCCACCATATCGGCCAATGCGCGATAGCGATCGGCCCATTTCACCGACCCGGACACTTCGAGTTCGGCACGCGCGCCGACGCCGACGCCGAGGACCACCCGCCCGTTGCTCAGATGGTCGAGCGTGGCGACTTCCTTGGCAAAGGTGAACAATTCGCGCTCCAGCGGCAGGGCCACGGCGGTGCCGATGCGCAGCTTCGTGGTGGCCTGCGCGGCGGAGAGCAGGGACAGGAACGGGTCGAGTATCTGCTTCTGCGCGGCGAGAAGGGCGGGGTGGAACTGGTCGGCGGCGGCCAGCGGAATCTGCGGATGCTCACCGACCCACAGTGATTCGAAGCCGCGGGACTCCAGTTCCGGGCCCAGGGTGGCCGGTGCGAGGTCCCGCGGGGTGTTCAGCGAGACGAATCCCAAATCCATGACTCTCCTTTGGACCGACGAAAGATGCTGTACGATCGTACTGCACTGGCCGCCTCGGCGGCGATGAACAAACCGAGGAGTGCGACGCGCATGGTGGTGACCAGCCCGCTCTACTACGATCCGTACGACGTCGAGATAGATGCCGATCCGTACCCCGTCTACAAGCGCCTTCGTGACGAATCACCGTTGTATTACAACGAAAAGCGGGATTTCTGGGCGTTGTCCCGGATGGCCGACGTCGAACATGCCCTGCGGGATGTCGACCACCTCAGCTCGGCCAAAGGTGACATCCTGGAGGTGGTGAAAGCCGAGCCGGTGATGCCGCTCGGTGTCTTCATCAACGAGGATCCGCCGCTGCACACCGTGCATCGGCTGCTGGTGTCACGAGCCTTCACCCCCCGGAAGATGAAGGCCATCGAGGAGCAGGTCCGCGACTTCTGCGCCAAGTGCCTGGATCCGTTAACCGACCGCTTCGACTTCGTGGAACATCTGGGCGCTGAAATGCCGATGCGGGTGATCGGGATGCTGGTCGGAATGCCCGACGAATTGCAGCGCGACGTGCGCAAGGTAGCCGGCCGCAGGCTGCGGAACAATCCGGGTGAGCCGCTGCCGGTGAGCAAGACAAATTACTTCAACGGCAACATGTTTCGCGAGTACGTCGAGTGGCGCCAAGACCATCCCTCGGACGATCTGGTGACCGAGCTGTTGAACGTCGAGTTCATCGATACCGAAGGCGTCGAGCGCAAGCTGAGCTCCGAGGAGCTGTTGGTGTTTCTCGGAGTGATTGCCAACGCCGGCACCGAGACCGTGGGCCGGCTGTTCGGGTGGCTCGGCAAGCTGCTGGGTGAGCACGCCGATCAGCGGCGGGAGTTGGTCGCGGACCCTGAGTTGATCCCAGCCGCCATCGAAGAGGTGCTGCGGTACGAGCCGCCGGTGCACGGCATCACCCGCTATGTCGCCAAAGAGGTGACCTATCACGGAATCACGGTCCCCGTCGGCTCGGCACTTCAGCTCGTCGCGGGAGCCGCGAACCGCGACGAACGCAAGTTCGACGATCCGGACCGCTTCGATATCCACCGCAACGCCAACAACCACGTGAGCTTCGGCAGGGGAACACACTTCTGCCTTGGCGCGTCGCTGGCTCGGATCGAGGGCCGGGTGGCCCTCGAGGAGATCCTCAAGCGGTGGCCGGATTGGACGATCGACGAACAGAATGCCAGCCGTGCGGCCGGTGTCACGGTGCGGGGATGGGACAGCATGCCGGCGATCTTGGGATGACGGCTCAGCCTTCGCGGGCCAGGGCGCTGAGCAGGGTCCTGGCCCGCCGCACCGAGGCGGATCGCTCGGCTCGATCGGCGCCCACGGCGACCGGTTGAGCCCACAGGTCGGTGGCGCCGGCGTCGAGCAGCGCCCGGAGTTGTCGGTGCACCTCAGACTCAGAGCCGACGATCGCGACATCGGCGGCACTGGCGCCGCCCCCGGCCCGAATGATCTGCTCGTAGTTGCGCATTCCGGCATAGGAGACCGCGGTCGCGGCCACCGCGTTGCGGGCTTCGTCGATGTCGTCGTGCACCGCCACCGGCAGCCCGGCCACGACCCTGGGACTGGGTCGGCCGAACTCCGCCGTTGCCGCGGCCAGTGCTGGGATGATCCGGGACTCCAGGGCTTGGCGCGAGGCCATCCACAGCACCACTCCGTCGGCGAATTGCGCGGCGATCCGCAGCATCCGTGGCGACAGTGCCGACAGCAGCAGCGGCACGGGGTGGTCTGGGCGCGCTGCGCGGCCGGCGGTGTGCGCGGTCCAATCGGTGCCGTCGACGTCGACATCCTCGCCGCGCAGTAGCGGGCTGACGATCTGCAGGTACTCCGCGGTGTTGCGGGCCGGATGGTCATAGGACAGGCCGAGTACATCCCGCACGATCGGCTCGTGTGATGGGCCGAGCCCCAGAGACAGACCTGGTCTGCCCATGGCGTTGGCCGCCGCGACCACCCGGTTGGCCTGCAACAGCGGATGGCACGGATATGTCTGCAGCACAGCGGTTCCCAGCTCGATCGACTGGGTGGCACGGCCGGCCATCGCCATCGCCACCAGCGGGTCGCCGGCGATGCCGCTGGCGTACCACAGGGAGGAGAACCCGTCGGCCTCGGCTTGCTGGGCCTGGTTGATCATCCGGTCAACCGATGCGGCACCGCCGGATAGTCCGATACGCAACGCTGATACTCCTGTTCGGTGTATCCGGTTATCGCATGACGTGCGGATACTGCTGGGGTGGATGGACGTCGAACATCGTGCGGTAGGACGGTGGTTGGCGCCCCTCCTCGTCGGTGATGCCGTACTTGGTCGCCAGTTCGGCTCCGATCAGGGTCTGGCCACTGGACTCCATGAGGTCTGGATCGTTGAACAGCGCCCAGATGACGTGCCCGGTGAGTTCGGGTGTCTCGGCACTGTCGAGAATGTGGCCGAACTTGTCCGGCTTGGCGGCGATGATCGCGCGGACCCGTTCGGTCAGAAGAGAACCCATCCAGATCGACACCGCCGCGATGTCGAATTCCCGGAAGTCCACCGCCATATCGGCGGCCATCTTGTCCACACCCGCCTTCGGAACGCCATAAGCGGGTCCGAAGGCGTAGTGCACCGATCCCGACGATGAGGTGAAGACGACCAGCCCGTTGCGCTGCGGCAGCATCAGCGGCGCGCACAGCACCGTAGCCGCATAGCTGCTGCGCAGCCCGACGTCGAGGGTGTCGAGGACGCTGAGTGGTTCCTCCCAGAACTTGGTGCGGCCCATCATCTCGTCGCGAATGATCGCGGCGTTGTTCACCAGGATGTCCACCCGCCCCTGTTCTTCGGCGATCCGGTCGAACAGGGCCTTGACCTGATCGTCGTCACCATGGTCGACCCGTACGGCGATGCCCTCGCCGCCGGCCGCCGTGACCTGCTCGGCGGTGTGGTGGATGGTGCCGGCCAGTGCCGAATCTTCCTGGTTCTCACTGCGTCCGGTGACGTACACCGTGCAGCCGTGACTTCCCAACGCATGCGCGATACCTGCGCCGGCACCTCGGCTGGCTCCGGTGACGACGGCGATGGGTCGTTTGGTCCCCATGTATTCGGGTCCTCTCTGCGGTCGGCTCAGCCGGCGATCTCGGCGGCGGTTTTCAATTCGGTGATCGGCCGCGCCAGGCCCTGTTCGTCGCAGATTCGCTGCAGCTTGGCCACGGTCTCTTCAACGCCCGGGCCGAGGCGTGGCCCGGGAGTGAACGTCGCGGGAAGGTTCCGCATGCCCTGGATGACCCCGATGCTGTCGTAATGCACCGTGCCTTCGGCCACACACTGGTAGTCGGGAATCCGGTCGAGGACCGCGGTCAGCATGGACTTGAACACCGTCCTGGCCACATTCGAGCCGATGCATCGATGCACTCCGAGACCGAAGCTGAAATGCCGGTTGTTCTTTCGGTCCATCACCAACTGGTCTGGATCATCGAACAGGTCTGGATCGCGGTTGGCCATCGCCCACGACAACCAGAGCCGCTCGCCTTCACGAAGGAGGGTCCCGTTCAGATCGATGTCGTCGGAGACGGTCCGGGCATCTCCCGGAGCGGGTGTGAAGAACCGCAAGAATTCCTCGGTGGCGCGGTCGAGAAGAACGGCACGTCCAGCGCTCAGTTGGGTGCGCTTGTCGGGGTGTTGCGACAGCCACTCCAACGCGTGCGCCGTGAGTGCGGTGGTGGTGTCGAACCCGCCGCCGATCAACAGATTCAGCATGCCGATCAACTCGATGTCCGGCGGTGCCTCGCCATCGATGCGTAGTTTGGCCAGGGCGTCGATGATGCCGGGCCGCGGATTCTCCCGAATCTCCGTCAGATTGGTGAACAGGTCGATACCCATCGCCATGTAGAGCTCGCGCACGCGGGCGGCATCGGGGGAGTCCGGCGGGGTGTAGACCGAGGCGTGGGCAGGCTCGTTGTACATGGCCCATTTGTCCAGTGAGACACCGAGCATGGCCAGGGTGAGCACCGCCGGCACCACGTTGGCCAGGTCGTCGACGAAATCGATGCGCCCGGACTCGATGCGGTCATCGATGCAGGCCCGGACGATCTCGTCGACAAAGGGGATCCAGCGTTTGACGGCGGCGGGGGACAGGTACGGGTTGAGCGCGGTGCGGTAGAAGCGGTGCTCGGGATCGTCCATTTCCAGCATGCCGCCACGAAAACCTTCGGCTTCCAGCATCGTCGGAATGGAGATGCCTTTGTAACCACGGCGCTCGTTGTTCACATCGTGGTCATTGGAGACGTGCGGACAGCGGGCCAACTCGAACACCTGCGAACCGCCCGCGGCGACCCAATGTCCGTCGTAGGTGTCGGTCCAGGCAATGGGACACCGTTGCTGCATCTCATGGGTGATGTCGAGGAAGTTCTCCCGGTAATCGGGGCCGTGGCGGTCGAAGTGGTAGCGCGCGGCCGGGTCGGTGGGAGCGTTCATTGTTCGGTCTCCGTGGTGAGGATGTGGATGGCCTGCTCCGGGCAGGAGCGCACGGCCTCGTGCACCTGCTCGTGGTACTCGGCTGGAACGACATCGACGGCGACATGTGCGTGGCCGTCGGTGTCATCGAGTTCGAAGATCTCCGGCGCGATCATCGCGCACAGGGTGTGGCCCTGGCAGCGCGACGGGTCGACTTCTACTCTCACAGTGGCTCCTGATCGAAACGTGGATGGTCCAAGGGATTTGGGTCAGGTGACGGCGCCGCCGTTGACACCGATCACCTGGCCGGTGACGTAGCCGGCGTCTTCGGAGGCCAGGAACGAACACACCGCGGCCACATCCTCGGGGCTGCCGAGCGCCCCGGCCGGGATCGCCTGGTTCAGGTACTTGTCCGGAGGTAGTTTCCCGGCGGTCTGTTGCTCACGCAGCATGGGTGTTTCGATGGCGAAGGGTGGCACCGTGTTGGCGGTGATGCCCTTGGCGGCATAGTCGAGTGCCACGGTCTTGGTCAGCGCGATGACACCACCTTTCGCCGCGGAATAATGCGCCTGCCCTTGTGCGCCCTTCTGGCCGGCAGCCGAGGAGATGGTGATGATGCGGCCCCACCGCGCGCTGAGCATGTCGGGCAGGACCGTCCGGATGCTCAGGAAGGTTCCGGTCAGGTTGACCGCCAGATAGCGGTTCCACTCCTCGAGGGTGATCTTGTCGAGACGGCTGAAACCGGAGATGGCTGCGCTGGTCACGAGGATCTCCACCGGTCCCAGTTCGGCGCGCACCCGGTTGAACGTCTCCGCGACGGCATCCTCGTCCGAAACGTCGACTCCGAGAGCTATCGCTCGACCGCCCGCCGCTTGGATCTCGCTCGCGGCCTTTTCGGCCGCTTCGGTGTTGAGATCAAGAACCCCAACGTGTTTACCGTCGGCCGCGAGTCGGATTGCGATCGACCTGCCGAGCCCTGACCCGCCACCGGTCACCACTGCTGTCCGGTTCATCACTTCGTCCTCCTGTGCGCCCGATCACATCCGCTATACGAATGTATAGCGGATGGTTGTTTCTGGCACAAGCGAAGGCGATGCTGTACGAGCGTATGGCATATGCCCTACACTCGTGCTGACTTTTCAGGAGGAGAACAGCTGTGAGCGACCTCTATTACGACCCGTGGGACGTGGACATCGATATCGATCCGTACCCGACCTACCGTCGGCTGCGGGACGAGGCCCCCGTGTATTACAACGAGCGCCACGACTTCTGGGGTATCAGCCGCTACGCTGACGTCGATGCGGCGCTGAAAGACACCACCCGTCTCAGCTCTGCGAAGGGCGACATCCTGGAGGTCGTCCTGACCGATCCGGTGATGCCGCCGGGGATCTTCATCAATGAAGACCCGCCGCTGCACACGATTCACCGAGCGATCGTGTCCAGGGCCTTCACCCCGAAGAAGATGCGCGCCATCGAAGACAAGATTCGCGCCTTCTGCGTGGCGTGCCTGGATCCGTTGGTCGGCGGCGAGCGCTTCGATTTCGTCGAAGACCTCGGCGCCGAGCTGCCGATGCGGACGATCGGCATGCTCGCCGGTATCCCGGATTCCGAGCAGCCCGCGGTGCGTGAACATGCCAACCAGGTGCTGCGCAACGAACCGGGTCAGCCGATGCGGATTGAAAAAGAACGATACTTCACCGGGGAGATGTTCGGCGAGTACGTCGAGTGGCGCGAAAAGAACCCCTCCGACGATCTGATCACCGAACTTCTGAACGTGGAGTTCGAGGACGAGACCGGCACCACCCGCAAGTTGGCCAAACAGGAACTCATCGTCTTCCTGGCCGTCGTGGCGGGGGCAGGGGTGGAGACCACCGGCCGGCTGTTCGGGTGGATGGGCAAGGTGTTGGCAGAACATCCCGACCAGCGAAAGGAACTCGCCGAAAACCACGCGCTGATCCCCACGGCCATCGAGGAATTGCTGCGCTATGAGCCCCCGGGTCCGCATGTGGCCCGCTACGTCGCGACCGACGATGTCAGATTCCAGGACCAGGTGGTGCCCGCCGGTAGTGCCTTGCTGATGATGCTGGCGTCGGCCAACCGGGACGAGCGTCACTTCGACGAGCCCGACCGGTTCGACATCCACCGTAAGCCTGGCGGTCACTTGACCTTCGGTCGCGGCGCGCATTTCTGCGTCGGCTCGCCGCTGGCCCGGCTGGAAGGCCGCGTCGCGCTCGAAGAAGTGCTCAAACGCTGGCCGACCTGGGAGGTCGACATGTCGGGAGCACGCCGGTCGCGAACCTCCACGGTGCGTGGATGGGACACCATGCCGGCGATCGTCGGCTGAGCGAAGGGAACCAGCAATGACATCACCAGATCGCCGGGTCGCGGTGATCACCGGCGCGGCGCGCGGGCAGGGCCGTAGTCACGCGGTGGCGCTGGCCGAGGCCGGAGTCGACATCATCGCCATCGACCGGTGCGCCGACATCGACTCGATCCCTTACCCGTTGGCGACCAAAGAGGATCTGGCCGAGACTGCCCGCCTGGTCACCGAGTCCGGCGGGCAAGCCGAGACGGCCATCGCCGACGTCCGCAATCTGGCCGAGCTGCGTGCCGCGATCGACACCGGGATCGCCGCCTTCGGTGACATCGACATCGTGGTGGCCAACGCCGGTGTGGTCGGGATCGGGCTGGATGACCCCCTGGATGAAACGGTGTACTCCGACATCGTCGACACCAACCTACGCGGCGTGTGGAACACCATCGCGGCCACCGCACCGTCGATGATCCGCCGAGGCGCCGGCGGATCGATGATCCTGATCTCCTCGATGCAGGGCCTGGTGGGACGCGGAGGGGACGGCAGCGCAGCAACATTCGCCTACGCGGCGTCCAAACACGGTGTGGTGGGGTTGATGCGCTCGGCGGCGTATGCCTATGCGCAGCACAACATCCGAGTGAACTCGGTGCACCCCACCGGGGTGGCCACCCCGATGATCTTCAACGAACACATGGCCAAAGTGTTCGAGGCCAACCCGGATTCCAGCGCGATGACCGGCAACCTGATGCCGGTGCCGTTCGTCGAACCACTCGATGTCACCAATGTGGTGGTGTTTCTGGCCGGTGAGAAGGCCCGTTACATCACCGGCGTGGCGCTACCGGTCGACGCCGGATTCGCCATCATGTGACGGCAGCAACGGAATCGGGGGGGGGGGGGCGCACCCCCCGGGGGGGGGGGGGGGGGGGGGGGGGGGGGGCGCGGGGGGGGGGGGGGGGGGGGGGGGCGCCCCCG
>NZ_MBEQ01000010.1 GCF_001954135.1 Mycobacterium sp. GA-1841
CTGCGGCCGCGGCGGCGGCGAAATAGCGGATCGTCACGGCGGTCGTCTGGGGTGCCATCTAACCGCCGATCGCGCTCATCGGCCGCACGGGCTGCACGAAATCGGGGTCGTTGATGCCGTGCCCCGCCGGCTTGGCCCACATGGCCGTCCGCCAGGCCGCCTCGAGCTCGTCGTCGGAGGCCCCGCCCCGCAGCAGCGCCCGCAGATCGCTCTCCTCGGTGGAGAACAGGCAACTGCGGATCTGGCCGTCGGCGGTCAGCCGGGTGCGGTCACAGGCCGAGCAGAATGCATGGGACACCGAGGCGATCACCCCGACGGTGCCGGCGGGGTGGGCAGCAGACGCGGCGACCTGCCACAGCTCGGCGGGGGCCGATCCGCGCGGCAATTCCGAGGGCCGCAGATCGAAGTGGCGTCCCAGGGTGGCCAGGATCTTCTCGGCGTCGATCACCGTGCCGCGCTGCCAGGTGTGCCCGGCGTCCAGCGGCATCTGCTCGATGATCCGTAACTGGTATCCGCGATCGAGGCAGTAACCCAGCAGATTCACCGCATCGTCGAGGCCTGACACCGGATCGAGTACGGCGTTGACTTTCACCGGATTCAACCCGGCTGCCTTCGCCGCGGCCAGGCCGTCAAGGACGTCGGTGAGCCGGTCCCGGCGGGTGATCCGGGCGAAGTGCGCGGCGTCGACGCTGTCCAACGACACGTTGATCCGGTTCAGCCCGGCCCGCTTGAGCCCGGCGGCACGGCGGGCCAGACCGATGCCGTTGGTGGTCAGGGTGATCTCGGGACGGGGTGCCAAGGCGGCCGCGGCGGCCACCACGTCTTCGAGATGACGGGTGACCAGCGGCTCGCCGCCGGTGAACCGCACGCTGGTGATGCCCAGTCGGGTCACCGCGATGCGCAACAGCCGGCTCAGTTCGTCGGCGCTCAGCAGCGCGTCGCCGGGCAGCCAGTCCAGGCCCTCGGCGGGCATGCAATAGGTGCAGCGCAGATTGCACTTGTCGGTCAGGGAGACCCGCAGGTCGGTCGCCACCCGGCTGTAGGTGTCGATCAGTGGGCCGCTGGTCGGGGCCGGCTCGAGCGGCTGGCGGGTCACGGTCGGCAGTCCGAGTGAGGTCAGCGTCATGCCGGCACCTTCGCGGAGTCGACGGGAACGATCTCCTTGCCCAGCGGCACCAGCGACACGGGGATCATCTTCAGGTCGGCCAGGGCCAGCGGGATCCCGATGATGGTGACGGCCATGGCCGCGGCGCTGACCAGGTGTCCGATGGCCAGCCAGATGCCGAACAGCAGTACCCAGATGATGTTGCCGATCAATGCGCCGGGCCGGGTCCCGGGTTTGTCGACGATGGTGCGGCCGAACGGCCACAGGGCATAGGAGGCGATGCGCAGGGAGGCGAACCCGAACGGGATCGTGATGATCAGGACGAAACAGATCAGCGCGGCCAGCAGATATCCCAGCGCCAACCACAGGCCGCCGAAGATCAACCAGATGATGTTCAGTATCACTCGCATATGCGGCGTATCTCTCCTCCAGAGGTCCTGCCAGCCTACCGAGTAATCGAGGTGAACGACCGAGTCAGGCCAGAGTACGATCGCTGCATCGCGTCCCGGCGCCGTCGGGACGCGGTCTTTATGTGTGTACGTAGTTCTGACAAACGACGAGCGGGTGAGAGCAGTGCCGACCGGCAAGGTTAAGTGGTACGACGCTGAAAAGGGCTTCGGCTTCCTGTCCCAGGAGGAAGGCGAGGACGTGTATGTGCGGTCCTCGGCATTGCCCGCGGGCGTCGAGAGCCTCAAGGCCGGTCAACGTGTGGAGTTCGGCGTGGCTGCCGGACGCCGCGGACCGCAGGCGTTGAGCCTCAAGCTCATCGACCCGCCGCCGAGCCTGAGCCGCACGCGGCGTGAGGCCGAGCGCCCTGAGCACAAGCACACTCCCGACGAACTGCACGGCATGGTCTCGGACATGATCACGCTGCTCGAGGACATCGTGCAGCCGGAGTTGCGCAAGGGGCGATACCCCGACCGTAAGGTGGCCCGCCGGGTGTCCGAGGTGGTCAAGGCCGTCGCGCAGGAGCTCGACGCCTAGAACCCGCGCGCCGAACGCCGGCTTGTGTTCGATGATCCGTCGATTTCTCGAACACAAGCCAACTTTCGACGGGCATGCTGGGGCTATGAGCTATGTGGCTTCCGGTGGCGAATTCAACCGCGACACCAACTACATCACCACGCGCATCACGCGCGATGGTGCCGACGGCTATCCCGTCGAGGCCGGCCGGTATCGGCTGATCGTGGCGCGGGCCTGCCCCTGGGCCAATCGCACGATCATCGTGCGCCGGTTGTTGGGCTTGGAAGATGCGTTGTCGATCGGTTTTTGCGGCCCGACGCACGATGCGCGCAGCTGGACGTTCGACCTCGATCCCGGTGGGGTCGATCCGGTGCTGAAGATCCCGCGGTTGCGCGACGCGTACCTCAAGCGGTTTCCGGACTACGAGAAGGGCATCACCGTGCCCGCGATCGTCGAGGTGGCCACCGGTGAGGTGGTGACCAACGACTATGCCCAGATCACGCTGGACTTCTCCACCGAGTGGACGGAATTTCACCGCGACGGCGCCCCGCAGCTGTATCCCGAGCCGTTGCGCGCCGAAATCGACGAGGTGGCCCAGCGGGTCTACACCGAGGTCAACAACGGTGTGTACCGCTGCGGTTTCGCCGGTTCGCAGGAGGCCTACGGCAAGGCCTATGACCGGTTGTTCGCCGCACTGGATTGGCTGACCGAACGCCTGAGCACCCAGCGTTATCTGGTGGGCGACACCATCACCGAGGCCGATGTCCGGTTGTTCACCACGCTGGCCCGGTTCGACCCGGTGTATCACGGCCATTTCAAGTGCAACCGGTCCAAGCTCAGCGAGCTACCGGTGTTGTGGGCGTATGCGCGGGATCTGTTTCAGACGCCGGGGTTCGGTGACACCATCGACTTCGTCCAGATCAAGCAGCACTACTACATCGTGCATTCCGACATCAACCCGACGCAGATCGTGCCCAAGGGGCCGGATCTGGCGAACTGGTTGACGCCGCACGGCCGGGAATCGTTGGTCGGCAGGCCTTTCGGTGACGGCACCCCGCCCGGGCCGACGCCCGAGGGGGAGCGGGTACCGGCCGGGCACTCAGCGAGCTGACGCCGGTTCCGGCCAGACCGTGCTGACCGACCATTCGGCGTGCGGCAGCGCGAACTCGTTGCCGTCCTGGTCCTGCACCAGGGTCAGCAGTTGGACGGCCAACCCGGTGAGCCGGCCGCGGTTGGGGTCGACGGTGGGAATGGTGACGGCCAGGGTGGTCTTGGGCGCGTAGTACGAGACCGTCGTGTCGATCGGGTTCTCGTAGACGCGCAGCAGCCGCCACGGAGCCCGCCCGATCGCGCTGGACACCGACAGCTGTACCGGGCTGTCCTCGTTGACCGGCAGTTGGCCTGTTTCCCGCGGTTCCGAGCAGTCGTCGAGGTTGAGCACGGGGCAGTACTGGAACGGGCCGATACGCACCGAGTGCCCGTGTGAGTACGCGCTGATCTGCGGCAGCTGATCGCCGTGGCCGCGGCTGAGTTTCCAGATGCCGACGCCGGTGCCGACGATGGCCAGGACCACGACGGTGGCCAGCACCGTCAGGGTGCGCTTCACCGGGCCTCCCACTGCGGGGCCGACGGGGCCGACGGCGCTGCGGTCGATGACCTGCCGCCCTGTCGGGCGGCCAGCACCGGGCGGTTGCCGCCGAGGCCGGGAATCAGCGATTCACCGCGATAGCTCACGATTGTCTGCGCCAGACCGAGTATCAGCACGGCCGTGATCGTAGTGAACCCGACTGAGAGGTCTGTATAGATCAGCACTCCGGCGGCTCCGCCGGCCACCCAGGCCAGCTGCAACACCGATTCGGACCGGCCGAAGGCCGAGGCCCGCGAGGCCTCGGGCAGGTCATCCTGCAGCGACGCGTCCAGGGACGCCTTGGCGATGGCGCTGGCGGCCGATGTGACGAGCGTGGCCCCGGCCGCCACCAGAAGGTTTCCGGTGAGCGCGGCGATCAGGGCAGCGGCGGTCACCGCGGTCGCGGCCCGGACCACCAGTTGTGCGGGACGGCCGAGTTTGAGCCGGGCGGCGGCGATGTTCCCACCGAAGTTGCCGATGCCGGCGGCGGCGCCGATGAGCCCGAGGATCAGCAGCTGTTCCCAACCGCTGGCGTCGTGCGACTTGGCGACGAAGGCGGGGTACAGAAACAGGAAGCCGACCATCACCTTGATGGTGCAGTTGCCCCACAGCGCGGTGATGGTGTTGCGGCCCAACGGTTGCCGGGCAGCTTTGGGCTTACCGGGCTTACCAGACTTTCCCGGCTGGCGGCGCAACCCGCCGGGTTCTCCGTGGTAGCTCAGGGTCGTGGGCACCTCGCCCTCGGTGACCTCGACCCATTTCGGGATCCGCATGGACAGCACCGCACCGGCCGCGGTGACCGCGACGACCACGTACAGCGCGCCGGGCAGTTGCGCGACGTTGAACAGATACTCGGCGCCCGCCGCGATACCGCCGCCGACGATGGTGCCGCCGAGAAGACCGAACGTCGTCAGTCGCGAGTTCACCCGGACCAGGTCGATGGACGGCGGCAGCACGCGCGGGGTGACCGCGCTGCGCAGCACCGAGAAGGATTTGGACAGCACCATCATGCCGAGCGCGCACGGGTAGAGCACCCAGGACGGATAGCTTCCGGTGGCGCCGTCGTAATTGGCGATCAGCACCACGATCAGTACGGTGCGCAACGCGAATGACGCGGCCAGCGCCATCCGTCGGCCGTGTTGCAGGCGGTCGAGCGCGGGCCCGATCAGCGGCGCGATCACCGCGAACGGCGCGATCGTGATCAGCAGGTACAGCGCGACCTTGCTCTTGGACTCGCCGCTGGCCGCGGCGAAGAACAAGGTGTTGGCCAGGGCGACGGCCATGGCCGCGTCGACAGCGAAGTTCGCCACCACGGGCCAGGTCAGCGCGGTCAGCCCGGATTTGTCGGCGCCGTCGGCGGTGGCGGCGCGGTGCACGAAACCGTACATGCGGGTGCCCATTTCGCGGCTCCGTGCGGCGGCCGCACGGGTGACGGTGACCTTCTCACCGGTCGCCGAGCCGGCCCCGCGGGATGGCGGCGGTTCGTCCTGCCGGGAGTACGCGGTGGTGTGTTGCTCGTCGAGCGGTGGCAGCCAACGGTTGGCACTGGGCACCGATTGCCGGCGTGGCCGGCGCGGCGTCTCATCGCTGGGGTAGTTGGCCATTCCGGGATGTTCCGCACCGTGATCGGCCGGTGGCCGCGGCGGGTAATAGGTCACCCCCCGATTCTCTCCTATCCGCCGCCGCAGTGGCCGACAGGCAACCGGTGTGGCCCGAGGTTGCCCCGGTCAGGCACTATGGAGGCGATGGAAAGCGTGACCGAACCAGCTGAGCAGCCTGCCCAAACCCTTCCGGCGTCGCCGTCGGAGGAGCAGAAGGCGGTGCTGTTGGGCGCCAGCGAACAGGCCCGCGCGGCGCTGATCGAGTTCAGTGGCCAGGGCGCGGTGGGGGAATACCTCGGCGCGAGCATCGAGGATTCCTCCTCGGCCACGCATCGATTCCTGGCTGATCTGCCTGGTTACCGCGGCTGGCAGTGGGCTGTCGTGGTGGCCGCCTACCCGGGCGCCGATCACGCGACGATCAGTGAGCTGGTGCTGGTTCCGGGCCCGACGGCGCTGCTGGCGCCCCAGTGGGTGCCGTGGCAGGACCGGGTGCGTCCCGGCGATCTCGGCCCGGGCGATCTGCTGGCTCCGGCCCCGAATGATCCGCGGCTGGTGCCGGGGTATGTGGCCACCGGGGATCCGCTTATCGACGACACCGCGCTGGAGCTCGGCTTGGGCCGGCGCCAGTTGCTCAGTGAATGGGGCCGCGGGCAGGCAGCGCAACGTTGGCACGACGGTGATTTCGGGCCCGGTTCGGCGATGGCCCGCTCGACGCGCCGGGTCTGCCGCGACTGTGGCTTTTACCTGCCGCTCGGTGGCGCGCTGGGCGTGATGTTCGGTGTCTGCGCCAATGAGTTGTCCGCCGACGGGCATGTGGTGGAGGCCGAGTACGGCTGCGGCGCCCATTCGGACACGCCGCAACCGCCGGGCACCGGGTCGCCGATGTACGAACCGTACGACGACGGTGTACTCGATCTCGCCGACTGAGGCGGGCTCAGCTTTCGGCGGCGGCCTTGATGCGTGCCAGCGAGGCGTTCATCCCGTCGACGAGCTCATCCTCGAAGCTGGGCACCCCGCCCATGAGGGCGTTGACCAGAGCGTTGGAGATCGCCGTGGTGCCGTTCTCGGCGTGCCGGGTCTCGGTCACCCGGGTGCCGGTCGCCGTCGGCTCGAGTTCGTAGCTCCACACGGTGTTGTTGGCCTCCACCAGGAACGCCAGCTTCTGCTTGTCGATCACCTCGGTGAGGCGTGACGTGGTGGGCCAGAACAGGAACTTGCGCCGGTTGAGGTTCAGTGTGCGGGTGCCGGGACGCACCGGCCCGAGCGGTTTCATCAGCCGGCACTGCGGGCTCCACTGCGGCATCAGACGCAGGTCCGAGATCAGTCCCCATACCTTGTCGACGGGCGCGTCGATGTCGATGCTGGCTTGCAGTAGTGGTGCGGCCATGGTGTCTCCTCAGGTCAATCCGCTTTGCGCGCCGCGGGATCCACGTCGCACGGCGCGGCGCTGGATCAGAAATATAGACGTGCCGAGAACACCGATCGCCAGCCCGGCCACGGTGAACGGCCGCCACTCGTGCAGCGCGTCCACCGTGAACGCCAGGACCGTGGCGATCAGCCAGCCCGCGGCGATCACCAGGATCACCGGCCACGGTTCCAGCAGCGCGGCAGGCAATGCCGGAGGTTGCGGCGCTGGGGCGTTGGTTTCCTCGGTCATCGCCGACCAACGTATCCGATCCGGTGGCCATTCATTGGTCTTGGTTTTAGCCCTTTATGCTCAACCGCTCAGTACTATTTGCGATGTGAAAGATCCGGAATCGGTGCTCGCGCATGACCTGGCGCTCGCAGTTGTGCGTCTCGCGCGCCAATTGCGTACGCGGCGTGCGGAATCCCCGGTTTCACTGACCCAGTTCTCGGCGCTGGCCACTTTGGTCAAGGAGGGCGCGATGACACCGGGCGCCCTGGCCGCGCGTGAGCGGGTACGGCCGCCCTCGATGACCCGGGTGATCGCCTCGTTGGTCGAACAGGGTCTGGTGATCCGGACCGCGCACCCGGTCGACGGGCGTCAGATCGTGGTGTCGGCGTCGCCGGCCGGTATGAGTCTCGTCGAGGCCGAACGCCGCGCCAGCCAGGAGTGGCTGATGGCGCACGTGTCCCGGCTGAACCCTGCCGAACGCCAGACGCTGCTGTCGGCGACCAGCCTGATGTCGGCCATGGTCGTCGAAGGCGCGTGAGTCTGCTGAACGTCATCGACATCGATGATCCGGCCGATCCTCGGTTGGACGACTTTCGCGACCTCAACAGCGTGGACCGTCGCCCCGACCTGCCCAGCGGCAAAGGCCTGGTGATCGCCGAGGGGGTGCTGGTGGTGCAGCGGATGCTGGCCTCTCGTTTCGTCCCTCGGGCGCTGCTGGGGACCGACCGGCGGCTGACCGAGCTGGCCGCCGACCTCGAGGGCGTCCAGGTGCCGTTCTACCGCACCAACGCGGACGTGATGGCCGCCGCGGTCGGGTTCCATCTGAACCGGGGTGTGCTGGCGTCGGCCTCACGGGCACCGGAATTGTCGGTGGCCGAGGTGATCTCCGAAGCGCGCACCGTGGCGGTGCTCGAAGGCGTCAACGATCACGAGAACCTGGGGTCGATCTTCCGCAACGCCGCGGGGCTGGCCGTGGATGCGGTGGTGTTCGGCGCCGGATGCGCCGATCCGCTGTACCGGCGTGCGGTGCGGGTGTCGATGGGCCATGCCCTGCTGGTTCCGTTCGCCCGCGCGTCCTCCTGGCCGGATGAACTGGAGCTTCTGCGAGACAACGGCTTTCGTTTGTTGGCCATGACTCCGGACCCGGCTGCGGCGACGCTGTCCGAGGCGATGACGCAGCTCGACGGGCAGCGGGTGGGCATTCTGGTCGGCGCCGAGGGCCCAGGTCTGACCGAGCGGACCATGCGTGCCAGCGACGTACGCGTGCGTATCCCGATGTCGCGCGGCACCGATTCGCTCAATGTCGCCACCGCCGCGGCGTTGGCGTTCTACGAGCGTGCCCGGCTCGGAGGTTGAGGTCGCGTTAGATTGACACCGTGACCGACGATTCCACGCCGTGGGGTACCGGCTTGACGGTGGCCGGATTTGTGGCCGCGGTGCTGGGCGCCGCGATCGTGGTGCTCGGCATGGGGCTGTTGCGGGTACACCCGCTGCTGGCGGTCGGACTCAACATGGTGGCTGTCGGTGGGCTGGCTCCCACGGTGTGGGGCTGGCGGCACCGGCCGGTGTGGCGATGGTTCGTGCTCGGCTCGGCCGTCGGGGTGGCCGGTGGCTGGTTGGTGCTGTTGGCCATCGGGTTGAGCCAAGCCTGAGCGGGTCCCCTCAGTGCTGAAGATTGGGGCTACCTGATGACCACAACCTTCAGCGTTGGCGGCTTTCCACGTCAGGCCGCCAGCTCAACGCGGCCGAACTCGCAGTGCGGCCCGCAGGCGTGGCCATTCACCGTGATCCCGTGTCGCCGCATCACCTGGGCGATCTTCCCGGCGGTCCGGCACGGTCGGTCGAATACCTGACGGTAGGACAGTCGGACGGTTGAGCGGCCGTCGACCGCGGCGTCCAGATCACGCTCGGAATCCCTGCTCCGGGCCGATGCCGTGTTGTGAAACAGGAGACCATCGAGTTCGATCACGAGCCGTTGACCGTACTCGACATCTCGGTAGCTCACTCCCATCGACGAGGTCGAGCGCTTCTGGCGGGTGGCCCTAGGCAACCCGTGCGCCCGTTCCACGCGATTGAGGTACCCGTGCTCCAGGACCGAGCAGGTGCCCTCGGCGATGTCGACAATCACCGCCCGTAGCCAGCGGCGTCTGCGAACCCGCTGACGAGCATCAAGGGCTCGCAGCAGACGTCGCGCGGTAGTCCGCCGCGACTGGCAAGCGTTGGCCAGCACCGCGATCGCCTCGAACTCGGATCTCGCCAGGCATGCCACATCAAGGGCGGCTTCTTCGAAACGCAGCCGTGGCGGCCCGACGTGCCAGAGCACCCGCTCTTCCAGGTGGGCCAGATGGTGGATGCGCACGCCGGGCGGCTCGGCCAGCACGCCCCGGTCGCGGGAGACTGCGACATGGATCACCGCGCCCTCGTCGGTCAACGCCGATTCCCGGCACAACGCCGCCGGAGCTGCGTAAAGCACTGCGGCCCAAGCTCGTTGCAGCCAGGTCAACGGCCCCGTGTGATCGATGTACACGCCGTCGTGGACCCGCGCCCATTCGTTGCGCCGGAGCAACCGGCGAATGTCGTGCTGCTGCAGCCCCGCATCCAGGGCTTGCCGACGCGAGACGACGCCGGACTGCTGCCGAAGCACGTCATCGATATCCACGCCGTCGATGCTCGCCGACCAGACCCGCTGTGACCAGACCCGTTCCGCGCACCTGGGGATAACTGCCAACGCTGAAGATTGCGGCTACCTGATGGCCGCAATCTTCAGCACTCCGCGAAAACGATCAGGGCTGAGTGCCCGACGACCGCACGCCCAGCAGCACGTCCTCCCAGGCCGGAACCGTCGCGCGGGCCTTGCGGCTGCGCTTCGGGGCCGGGGGAGTCGGCGCCTGCACTTCGGGCGCCGCGACCTGCTGGGCCTCGGAAGCGTCCTGAACCTCATGTGTCTCGTGGTCGTCGAACAGGTGCGGCACCGCAGCGACCGGGCGCAGCGGCCGGCCGAAGTCCGGGTTGATCAGCTGGCGGGCCGCGTCGTCGGAGGCGGTGACCGTGCCCCCGTGGGCGCCGGGGCTGAACCGGAAGTGGGCGACGTTGTCCGACCGTCCGGCCTTCCAGGCCAGCTGCACGGTCCAGCGGCTGTCCTCGTTGCGCCAGGCGTCCCACGCGATGGAATCGGGATCGAGGCCGCGGGCCACCAATGCCGTCGTGACCGTTTCCAGCAGCGTCAGCACGGCCGGTCCGTCGGCCAGTACCGGATGCGCCGCGGTGGCCAGTTCGGCCGCGCGGGCGCGCTCCAGCAACACCGGATGGGCGAACCGCTCGACCCGCTCGATCGGCACCCCGGCTGCTGTGGCCAACTGCTCGACCGATGCTCCGGCGCGGATCTTCGCCTGAATCTCCTTGGGTCGCAGCACGTTCTGCACCTCTACATCGATCTCGGACTGATTCGAGGTGACCGTGTCGCCGCGCATTGCCGCACGCAGCCGGTCGTCGACACGCAAGCTGAACATGTCCTTTGCGGAGTCGTCGGATTCGCAGATGATGCGCCTGCCGTCGACGTTCAATCCAACGACTCTGAGTTCTCGCATACCGACCAAACCTCCTGCGCGAACCCTACTGCGTTATCAGCCCGTGACCGCGCTGACACGCTGGGGAGGCCTCAGAGGTTCTGCACGACCCAGTCGACGCAACTGGTCAGCGCGCTCACGTCCTCGGGATCGACGGCCGGGAACATGCCGATCCGCAGCTGGTTGCGGCCCAGCTTGCGGTAGGGCTCGGTGTCCACGATGCCGTTGGCCCGCAGCACCTTGGCAACCGCGGCGGCATCGACCGAATCGCTGAAGTCGATGGTCCCGACGACCTGTGAGCGCAGCGCGGGATCGGTCACGAACGGCGTGGCGAACGACGACGCCTCGGCCCACGAGTACAGCCGCTGCGAAGAGTCGGCCGTGCGCTTGATGGCCCAATCCAGCCCGCCGTTGCCGTTGAGCCAGTCCAGCTGTTCGGCCAGCAGGATCAGCGTGGCGATGGCCGGGGTGTTGTACGTCTGGTTCTTGAGGCTGTTCTCCACCGCGATCGGCAGCGACAGGAAGTCGGGCACCCAGCGGCCCGATGCGCCGATCGCCTCGATGCGGGCCAGTGCCGCGGGGCTGACGATGGCCAGCCACAGGCCGCCGTCGCCGGCGAAGTTCTTCTGCGGCGCAAAGTAATACGCGTCGGTGTCGGCGATGTCGACGGGCAGGCCGCCGGCGGCCGAGGTGGCGTCGATCAGCACCAGCGCATCGCCGGCCGGGCGGGTCACCGGCACCGAGACGCCGGTCGAGGTCTCGTTGTGGGCCCAGGCGACGGCGTCGACCGACGGGTCGGACTGCGGCTCGGGGGCAGTGCCCG
The DNA here is from genome assembly GCF_001954135.1 of Mycobacterium sp. GA-1841. Taxonomy (GTDB): domain Bacteria; phylum Actinomycetota; class Actinomycetes; order Mycobacteriales; family Mycobacteriaceae; genus Mycobacterium. Next base: position 11,322 of record NZ_MBEQ01000010.1, read on the forward strand.
GGTCGGTCTTGATGATGATCGGGTCACCGATGAACGGGTTCTTGGCCACGCACGAGGCGAACTTGCTGCTGAACTCGCCGTAGGTCAGGTGCAGCGAGCGCTTGTCGATCAGGCCGAAGGCCGCGGCATCCCAGAACGCGGTCGAGCCGCCGTTGCCGAGGATGACCTCGTAGCCGTCGGGAACGGAGAACAGCTGGCGCAGCCCGTCGCGGACCCGGCCGACGAGATTCTTGATCGGTGCCTGCCGGTGGGACGTGCCGAACAGATCCCCGGCAGCGGCCAGCGCGGTCAGTTGCTCGGGGCGAACCTTGGAGGGGCCACATCCGAAACGGCCGTCGCGGGGCTTGATATCGGCAGGGATGATCAGTTCAGCCATACCGACCAGCCTAAAGTCGGCCGCTACCGCGTCAAAATTCGGGCACCGTCGGTGGTGACGGCCACAGTGTGTTCACCGCGGGGAAGGGTTTGGAGGCCCCGCGGGGGTGGTAATTCAGGAATGGCGAGGAGGCGTCATGCGTGGCGAGGATTTCCGCGGCAATCCGGTCCAAATCGGCGGCGGTGTGCCCGGCGGCAGCCTTGGTGACAATCGTCTGCAATGTTTCGGCGACCACCGATCGCGCGGCAGATATCGCTTCTACCTGGGCATCTGCCTTCAGGTGGACCGCGGCGCGTTCGCAGTTGGCAAACTTTTCAAATCAGGCGTGGACAATTACTCGATACCTGCGGTACCGTTGTACAACAAGTGGGTAGATGTAAACCTCAGACAATGATAGAGAGGTCTGCAACATGGCTCGGACCAAGACGGTCAGGCGTTGGCGCAAGAACATGGACGTCAGCGACGACATCCAGTACGTCGACATGCTCACCACACTGTCCGAGGGGTCGGTGCGGCGCAACTTCAACCCGTACCAGGACATCGCGTGGGACTCGCCGGAATTTGCCGTCGTGCCCAACGACCCGCGCTGGATCTTGCCGGCCACCGATCCGATGGGCGGCCATCCCTGGTACCAGGCGCAGCCCGTCGACCGGCAGATCGAGATCGGCATGTGGCGGCAGGCCAACGTCGCCAAGGTCGGCCTGCACTTCGAGAACATCCTGATCCGCGGATTGATGGAGTACTCGTTCTGGGTCCCCAACGGGTCGCCGGAATACCGGTACTGCCTGCACGAGTCGGTTGAAGAGTGCAACCACACCCTGATGTTCCAGGAGATGGTGAACCGTATCGGCAAGGATGTTCCGGGCATGCCGCGGTTGCTCAAGTGGCTGCAGCCGCTCATCCCGCTGGCCGCCGGCCCGCTGCCGATTCCGTTCTTCTTCGGCGTGCTCGCCGGTGAGGAGCCGATCGACCACACGCAGAAGAACGTGCTGCGCGAGGGCAAGGCCCTGCATCCGATCATGGAGCGGGTCATGGCGATTCACGTCGCCGAGGAAGCCCGCCACATCTCGTTCGCGCACCAGTACCTGCACAAGCGGGTGCCGAACCTGCGGCGCCGGCAGCGCTGGCTCCTGTCACTGTTCGTGCCATTGACCATGCGCATCCTGTGCTCGGCCATCATCGTGCCGCCGCGGGCGTTCTGGAAGGAATTCGACATTCCTCGCTCGGTGCGCAAGGAGCTGTTCTTCCGCGCCCCCGAGTCGCGCAAGATGCTGCGTGACATGTTCGGCGACGTCCGGATGCTGTGCACCGACACCGGTCTGATGAACCCCATCGCCAAGCTGATGTGGAAGATCTGCAAGATCGACGGGCCGCCGAGTCGTTACCGCAGCGAGCCGCAGCGCGAGCACCTGGTCCCCGTGACGGCTGCCTAGTCCTGTCATGCCCCATGTGATCACGCAGTCGTGTTGCAGCGACGGCTCCTGTGTCTACGCGTGCCCGGTGAACTGCATCCATCCCTCACCGGATGAACCGGGCTTCGCCACCGCCGAGATGCTCTACATCGATCCCGACGCGTGTGTGGATTGCGGCGCCTGTGTGAGCGCGTGCCCGGTGGGTGCGATCGCGGCCGATACCCGGCTGACCGAGAAGCAGCTGCCGTTCATCGAGCTCAACGCGGCCTTCTATCCGAAGCGCGAAGGCAAGCTGCCGCCGACGTCCAAGCTGGCGCCGGTGATCGCGGCGCCCAAGATCGAACGTCACGACGGCCATCTCACGGTGGCGATCGTGGGCTCGGGCCCGGCGGCCATGTACGCGGCCGACGAGCTGTTGACGCAGCGCGGGGTCCGGGTGAACGTGTTCGAGAAGCTGCCCACCCCCTACGGACTGGTGCGCGCCGGTGTGGCGCCGGACCATCAGAGCACCAAGCGGGTGACGCGGCTGTTCGACGTGATCGCCAAGCAGCCGGGTTTTCAATTCTTCCTGAATGTCGAAGTCGGCAACCATCTTTCACATGCCGACCTGTTGGAGCACCACCACGCCGTGCTGTACGCCGTGGGGGCACCCAACGACCGCCGTCTCGACATCGAGGGCATGGCGCTACCGGGCACCGGCACCGCCACCGAGATGGTGGCCTGGATCAACGGTCATCCCGAGTTCACCGATCTGCCGGTGGATCTGAGCCATGAGCGGGTCGTCATCGTGGGTAACGGCAACGTCGCGTTCGACGTGGCCCGCATCCTGACCACCGATCCGGATGTGTTGGCCCACACCGACATCTCCGATCACGCCCTGGCGACGTTGCGCTCGTCGAAGGTTTCCGAAGTGGTGATCGCGGCTCGCCGTGGCCCGGCGCAGTCGGCGTTCACGCTGCCCGAGCTGATCGGGCTGACCGCCGGCTGCGATGTCGTGCTGTCCGAAGAGGACCACGCGCTGGTGCTGGCCGATCTGGCCCGTGAATCTGATCCGCTGACCCGCAACAAGCTGGAGATCCTGGCCAAGCTCGGGACCGCCTCGGCCCCGATCACCCGGCCGCGAATCCGGTTGGCCTATCGGCTCACCCCGCAGCGCGTGCTCGGTGACGCCAAGGTCACGGGCATCGAGTTCGGTGTCACCGGCACCGACGAGGTGCGCACACTCGACACCGGTCTGGTGCTCACCTCGATCGGATACCGCGGCAAGGCGATTGCCGATCTGCCGTTCGACGACGTCGCCTCGGTCGTGCCCAACGAGGGCGGGCGTGTTGTCGGGGCGTCGGGTGCCTACGTGGCCGGCTGGATCAAGCGGGGGCCCACCGGGTTCATCGGCACCAACAAGTCGTGTGCGGCGCAGACCGTGCACCAGTTGGTCGCCGATTACAACGCCGGGGTGCTGACGGATCCGGTGCACAAGCCGTCCGCGTTGGACAAGCTGGTGCGGGCGCGTCAACCTGCCGTGGTCGACGCCGCCGGTTGGCAGGCGATCGATGCCGCCGAGATCGCTCGCGGCGGCGAGGACCGGCCGCGCGACAAGTTCACCTCGGTGGCCGACATGCTCGCCGCCGCCGCGGCTGCCCCGAAACCGACGGTGCGACAGCGGGTTCTGGCCGGCCTGCGCGGTTAATCGGGCGCGACGACGAGGTCGGCGCACGCCCGGGGTCGGAAGCGGGCGATGAACTCGTCCTCCTGAGCGGCCCACCGGTCCCAGTGCGGTCGGTACGTGTCACCGTCGCGTTCCAGTGCCCGGCGTTTGCGTTCGGCGTCGTCGGCGTCGACCCAGATGCCCAGGTCGGCCACGGCCCGGGTGGCGGGGGTGAGCGCGCCGATACCCTCCACGATCAACCGTTGCCCAGGTCCGACCTCGTGCCAGCCGCTCGGTGCTTCGGTGGCCCAATCCCACTGCCGCCAGCGGCCGGTGTGCCCGGCTGCCCGGGGTTCGAGCAGTGAGCGACGCACGTGGTCTGCGGCCCAGAGCAATCCATCCCAGCCGGGGTAGATGTCGTCGAGTCGGACAATCACACTGCCTTCCCACTCTCGGTGCAGCCGGCGCGCAAGTGTCGACTTGCCCGAACCTGAACGGCCGTCGATCAATACGGTCGTCGCGTCGGGGCCGAGGCGGCCCAGGATGTCAGCGAGCACCGATGAAATTCCACGTGCCACAGGTCATCGACACCCCGACAGCGACGGCAGCGATCACGATTCCGGCCGCGATCAGGGCGATTTCGCGCCCCCCGAACGGCGACGGACGGGCCCAGGTCCGGTTCGGATAGGCCCCGAATCCCCGGGCTTCCATCGCGGTGGCCAGTTTCGACCCGCGACGCACCGCGAAGACCAGCAGCGCGAAGGCTTGCCCGGCCAGGCGGCGCAGCCGGGCGTGGTCGGCCACGCCGCGTGCCCGGCGCGCGTACCCCAGGTATCGCCAGTCCTGTCCGAGCAGGCCCACCAGCCGCAGACCGGCCAGCGCGCCGAGCACGAACCGGGCCGGCAGCCGCAGCACCTGCCCCAAACCGTCTGCCAATTCCGTGGATTCGACGTCGATGAACAGGATGACCGAGGGCAGCGCGATCGCCAACACTCGCAGGAAGGTGGCCAACGCCAGGGCGATGGACGCGTCACTGACCGTGATGAGCAGGAAGTGCCAGTACACGGTTCCGGCGGCCTGCCCGTAGAGCAGGATGGTGATGGCGGTCAGTACGGCCGCGACGACGACGACGGCAGCGCGGGTCAGCGCCGCGCGCAGCTTGATGCCGATGACCGCGAACAGCACGAGCTCACCGATCAGTGCGGTCAGCGCTGACACCCAGTCCACCGACAGCACCAGGGCGCCGGCAACGATCACAGCGGTGAGCAACCGCGCGACCGGGTTCACCGTCCGTGTCATGACGCCCCCTGTGCCGGGAGCTCCCAGGCCGGCAGTTCGATCCGGCGGTCGGCCAGCAGTGCGGTGAAGTCGAGGTCGTGGGTGGCCGCGACGACGGCCGTGCCGGCCTCGGCGATCTCGGCCAGCAGCCGGATCAATTCCTCCCAGGTGCGGCGGTCCTGTCCGAAGGTGGGCTCGTCGAGGATGATCACCTTCGGCGCGGTGGCCAGCATGGTGGCCACCGAGAGTCGACGCTTCTCGCCGCCGGAGAGGGTGTAGGGGTTGACTGCCGCGAGGTGTGTCAGCCGCAGGCGTTCGAGCAATTCGTCGGTGCGGGTGGCGATCTCGGTGGCCGGAAGCTTGATCGCCTTGGGGCCCAAGGCGAGTTCGTCGCGCACCGTGGTGGTCAGGAATTGGTGTTCGGGGTCCTGGAAGACGGTGCCGATCCGGGTCAGCAGTTCCTTGGAACGCCACGTGATGGGTGCCCGCCGTGCCGGCGACGGGGCGAATGCGGCCTGCGCTTCGAGCCGCCCGGCGGGAACCGGCAGCAGGCCGCCGAGGGTCAGGGCCAGTGTGGATTTTCCCGCTCCGTTGGGACCGGTGATGACGGTGGTCTGGCCGGCTTGGATCTCGAACCCCAGCCCGACGTGCATCGGCGGGTAACCGGGGTGCGCGAGCGTCAGATCCTCGGCGTACAGCAGTGTTTCGGCGGTTGCGCTCCGTCGGCGGGTGAGCTCGGGCAGCGGGGTGTCGGGTACCCACACACCCGATCCGATCAGGTAGTCATGGTGGCGGCGGATGGTCTGCTCCGGTGTGCCGTCGGCGATCACCGCACCGTCGGGGCCGAGCACGATCACGCGGTCGATGATCGGCAGCCACACCTGGGTGCGGTGTTCGATGACGATGAGGGTGGCGCCGGTCTGCGCGGCCACATCGGCGACCGCGTCGCGAACTTCGAGCACTCCCTGCGGGTCGAGGTTGGCCGTCGGTTCGTCGAGCAGGATGAGACCGGGATTCATCGCGAGCACGCCGGCCAACGCCAGCCGCTGCTTCTGGCCGCCGGACAGCTCCGAGGTGGGTTGGGACACATCGAGTTTGAGCCCCACGGCGGACAGGGCGGTTCGGACCCGCGGCCAGATGCGGCCGCGTTCGACGCCGAAGTTCTCCATGCCGAAGGCCACGTCGTCACCCACGCGGGGCAGGATCACCTGCGCATCGGGATCCTGCAGCACCATGCCGATCCGGTGCCGCTGCCGGTTCGGCGCGGCCTCGTCGACCAGGAGGCTGCCGGCCTGATGCCCTTCCTCGGCGCCGCCGAGCAACCCGGCGATGCCGTGCAGCAGTGTCGATTTCCCGGCTCCGGATGGCCCGAGCAGCAGTACCCGTTCACCGGGGTCGATCCGCAGTTCGAGATCGTGCACGGCCCAGCTGTCGCGTCCGGCATGGCGCCAGCCCCAGTGGTGCGCCGTGACGGCGGCACCGACACCGTGCGGGGGGCTCATCGAGTGGTCGAGCCGATCCGTCCCGAGGCAAACCGGCTCAGCGCCCCGGTTCTCGCCAGGCCCCGCACGGCGAACCAGGACAGCAGACCGGCCACGAGAATGCCGGAGACGATCGCCGAGGCGGTGTAGATCGTCGCGAACATCCTCGCCGAAGCGGGATACCACAGGATGAGATCGTTGACGGCCAGGGCCAATCCGGCGACCCCGCCGGCGAGCAGGGCGACGGGCAGTCCCCAACGGCGGTAGAGGAACACGGCGAAGACCAGCTCTGCGCCGAGGCCTTGCACCAGACCGGATTCGATGGTGAGCACACCCCACTGGTTGCCGACCAACGCCGAGACCGTGGCCGCCACGAGCTCGCCGTACAGCGCCGCGCCCGGCTTACGGATCACCAGGGCGGTGAGCACGCCGGCGAACAACCAGCCACCGGCGAGCAACGCCTGCAGACCCGGCAATGCTGCGGTCAACGGGGCGCTGATCGGATTGGACGCGATGTTCCACACGACGAAGACCAGGCCCGCTGCCGTCGCGAGGACGCTGGCGACGACGATGTCGACCACTCGCCAGCGCAGCGCGCGGGCAACCGGCGTGGTGTCGGCGGGCTGGGTGTTCATCGGTCTCCTTCGTACGAGGAGTTCAGTATGACGCCCCACCACCCCGGTGCCGCGAGCGCAGGTTGTGGCTCCTATTTCATGGCCTGCGCGATTTCTTCCATGCTGACCTCGCGCACCGGCTGCCCGAGCGACCACTGGTGTCCGAACGGGTCGCGCACCACGCCGTACCGGTCGCCCCAGAACTGGTCCGCGAGTTCCGCGACCACTTCGGCGCCGGCTTCGACGGCGCGGGCGAACTTCGCCTCGACATCGGTCACGGTGAGGTGAATCGTCACCGGCGTGCCGCCCAGGGCCTTGGGTGTGGACGACTTGCCGTCGTTGTAATCGGGGAAGTCGTCGTTGAGCATGACCGTGGACCCGTTGATGGTCAGTGCGGCGTGAACCAGCTTGCCGTCGGGACCGGGCACCCGGCCCAGTTCGGTGGCGCCGAATGCCTTGACGTAAAAGTCGATCGCCGCGGCGGCGTCGTCGACAACCAGGTGGGGAGTGACTGCGGGGGTTACTTCGATCGCCATGTTCTTCTCCTGATGAGTTGAGCGGACTCAATGCAGACCCGCCCGACGGGCAGATCTCATCGGCGGACCACTCCATGCAACCACCACGGTCCGACAAAAACTCGGCGCAGGAGAAGGAGAACTCAGTGCGCGATCTGGTCCCACCCGGCGACCGCCTGGACGCTGCGCGGTTCGGGGCCGACGTAGATGGCGGCCGGGCGTACCAGCTTGCCCAGCCGTTTCTGTTCCATGATGTGTGCGCACCAGCCGGCGGTCCGCCCGCAGGTGAACATCGCCGGCATCATCGTGGCGGGCACCTCGGCGAAGTCCAGGATCACCGCCGCCCAGAACTCGACGTTGGTTTCGATGGCGCGGTCGGGGCGGCGTTCGCGCAGCTCGGCCAGCGCGGCTTGCTCCAGGGCCGCGGCCACTTCGTAGCGCGGCGCCGCGAGGCGTTTGGCGGTGGCCCGCAGCACCCGGGCCCGCGGATCCTCGGCCCGGTACACCCGATGCCCGAATCCCATCAGCTTGTCGCCGCGATCGAGGATGGCTTTCACCACCGCCCGGGCATCACCGGATTTTTCGACCTCTTCGATCATCGGCAGCACGCGGGCCGGGGCTCCGCCGTGCAGCGGCCCGCTCATCGCACCCACGGCGCCCGAGAGGGCGGCGGCCACATCGGCGCCGGTGGAGGCGATCACCCGGGCGGTGAACGTCGAGGCGTTCATCCCGTGTTCGGCGGCGGTGACCCAGTACGCGTCGATCGCCTCGATGTGCTTGGGGTCCGGGTCTCCCTGCCAGCGCGTCATGAAACGTGCTGTCACCGTGGGGCATTCGTCGATTCGGCGTTGCGGCACCGCGGGCTGGTAGATGCCGCGGGCGGACTGGGCGACGTAGGACAGGGCCATCACCGAGGCACGGGCCAGCTGGTCGCGGGCGGTCGTGTCGTCGATGTCCAACAGCGGGGCGTAGCCCCAGATCGGGGCCAGCATCGCCAGCCCGGCCTGGACGTCGACGCGGACGTCGCCGCTGTGGATGGGCAGTGGGAACGGTTCGGCCGGGGGCAGGCCGGTGCCGAAGCTGCCGTCGACCAGCAGTCCCCACGCGTCGCCGAAGGTGACCCGGTGCTCGACCAGTTCCTCGATGTCCACGCCCCGGTAGCGCAGTGCACCACCGTCCTTGTCCGGCTCGGCGATCTCGGTGGTGAAGGCGACGACGCCTTCCAACCCGGCTACGAAGTCTTCCGGTACGGCTGGCATGGCCAGATTGTTGCACCAAGCCCAGGCGTAGCGTTAGCGCGGTGGCAAGACCCTCGGGACAGACCCCGGAAAACCACGATCACGACCTGGCGGCCATGCGCGTGGATTACGTGGAGAAGGACGGTTGCGGTGACCTCGATGTCGACTGGCTCGGGGAGGATCCGGCCACCGGTTGGCTGACGCTGCTGCGGACCTGGCTGTCGGATGCCTACCGGGCCGGGGTGGCCGAGCCGAACGCCATGGTGGTCGGCACCACCGACGTCGAGGGAAGACCGGTCACCCGAACGGTGTTGTGCAAGAGCATGGACGAGACCGGCATCACGTTCTTCACCAACTATGACTCTGCCAAGGGCACCCAGTTGGCCGTCAATCCCTATGCGTCGGCGACGTTTCCGTGGTATCAGCTCGGGCGGCAGGTACACGTGCGCGGGCCGGTCACGAAGGTCAGCCGCGAGGCCACCGAGGACTACTGGTCCAAGCGCCCGCGGGGCTCGCAGCTGGGTGCCTGGGCGTCGCAACAGTCCAGCCCGATCGCATCCCGTTCGGCCCTGCTGGATCAGCTTGCCGAGGTGACCGAACGGTTCGCCGACCTCGACGCGGTCCCGGTACCGCCGAATTGGGGTGGCTACCGGATCGCCCCGGACAGCGTCGAGTTCTGGCAGGGCCGGGAGAACCGGGTGCACAACCGGATTCGCGTCATCGCCAACTCCGCGCAACGTCTCCAGCCGTAACCGGTGAGAAGCCTCTTCGCCGACACCACCCCGCTGCGTACACCGGACTTCCGGCGGTTGTGGCTGGCCGGCATCCCGACCGTGATCGGCGCGAATCTCACGATCTTCGCGGTGCCGGTGCAGCTGTACGTACTGACGCAGAACTCCGCCTATGTCGGGTTGTCCGGCCTGTTCGCGCTGGTTCCGCTGGTCGTGTTCGGCCTGTGGGGCGGCGCCTGGGCCGACGCCATGGACCGCAGGCTGTTGCTGATCATCGCCTCGATCGGGCTGGCCGGTTCCTCGGTGCTGCTGTGGTTGCAGGCCGCGCTGTCGGTGGACAACGTGTGGGTGGTGCTGTGTCTGCTGGCGCTGCAGCAGGCGTTCTATGCCGTCAACAGCCCCACCCGGTCGGCGGCCATTCCGCGGATGCTGCCCGGTGAACAATTGCCCGCGGCGAACTCGCTGAACATGACGGTGATGCAGTTCGGCGCCATCGTCGGTCCGCTGATGGCCGGATTCCTGCTGAACTGGGTGGACCTGTCGACGCTGTACCTGATCGACGCGGTCACCTGTCTGGCGCCGATCTGGGCCACGTTCCGCCTTGCCCCGATGCCACCGTCGAGCACCGAGGGTAGCTCGTCGCGCTGGGGCCTGGCCGCGGTGCTGGACGGCTTTCGCTACCTGGCCGGTAACCGGGTGGTGTTGATGTCGTTCGTCGTCGATCTGGTGGCGATGATCTTCGGTATGCCGCGGGCGCTGTTCCCCGAGATGGCGCACGAGAGTTTCGGCGGCCCGGTCGAGGGTGGCACCGCGATGGCGCTGCTGGCGGCGGCGATGTCGGTGGGTGCGGTGGCCGGGGGTGTGTTCTCCGGCTGGCTGCCGCGCATCCGCAGGCAGGGGCTGGCGGTGGTGGCGGCGATCGTGGTCTGGGGCGTGGCGATGGTCGGGTTCGGTATCGCAGGTGGGGCAGGGGGTGGCTCCGCCGGCCTGGCGATGTGGATTGCCTTGGCGTTCTTGGCGATTGGTGGGGCTGCCGATATGGTCTCGGCAGCGTTTCGGTCGACGATTCTGCAGCAGGCGGCCTCCGATGAACTGCGCGGCCGGTTGCAGGGCGTGTTCACCGTCGTAGTGGCCGGTGGCCCTCGGTTGGCCGACACGTTGCACGGCGCGGCCGCGGCGGCGGTGGGTACCACGGTGGCGGCGGCCGGCGGCGGGGCCCTCGTGGTCGTGGGCGTGGTGATCGCCGCCTTGGCGGGGCCGGCGTTCATCCGTTATCGGGTGAGCCCCGGTGCGCCGCAGGAACAGTCCGAGCCGGACAAAGTATGACCACCGGCGAATGGCATCGAACGCCACATAGTTGCCGAAAAGGACCGAGAAACAGTCCTTTGGGCACTAGCATCGCGTCTCGTGGTTGACGTGGTGTCCCAGGCCGAACCGGGTTTGCGCGAACGCAAGAAGCAGCGCACCCGGGCCCTGTTGATCGAGGCCGCGATCGAGTTGTGTGACCGCCAGGGATTCGAGCAGACCACGGTCGAACAGATCGCCGCCGTCGCCGACGTGTCCCCGCGCACCTTCAGCCGCTACTTCGCCACCAAGGATGCCGTCGTCCTGGCGTTCGTCGACGAGGTGATCGGGATGGTCGCACTCGAGCTCGCGGCCCAGCCGGCCGGAATCGGTGATCTCGAGGCGTTGTACCGGGCCCATGTGGCGGCGTTCCTGAAGACGAAGTCCGCGGCGCCGTCCGGGCTGACGTCGGAACGGCTGCTGGCCTCGGCGCGCATCGTCACCTCGTCGCCGACGTTGATGCAGTCGGCCTCCGAGTTCCGGGCGGATGCGGTCAACGTGGTGCTGGCGCGGCGGATGGGAGTGGCCGGCGACGATCGCCGGCTCAAACTGACGGCTGTCGTCTGGGCGTCGATCATCATGACCGGCATCGCTGATCTGGGCTCTCGCGCAGATTGGGCCCGTGTGACCGTCGATGACATCGTCGAGGAGATCAAGACCACATATGCCGACTTCCGGGAGGTCGCGGCGGGCGTCCACCAGCCCGGGCAACCGGCCGTTGCACAATTGCAGTGACCGGTTGGTAACCCCCCGCGGGCAGCGCCGATCGATTGCGACTACCTTTTGTAGAGCAGTGAGTCGGTTCCAGGACGATGAAGGGATTCCCGTGGCCGAAAACCCGTCGAGTGGGCAGGAGCTTGCCACTCTCAAGTACCCCGGTGGCGAGATTGATCTGGAGATCGTCAATGCCACCGAGGGCAGTGACGGCATCGCGCTTGGCCCGTTGCTGGCCAAGACCGGCTACACCACTTTTGATGGTGGCTTCGTCAACACCGCTTCCACCAAGTCCGCGATCACCTACATCGACGGTGATGCCGGCATCCTGCGGTACCGGGGTATCCCGATCGAGCAGTTGGCCGAGAATTCGACGTTCATCGAGGTCAGTTACCTGCTGATCTACGGTGAGTTGCCGACGGCCGAGCAGTTGGAGTCGTTCACCACCCAGATCCAGCGGCACACGTTGCTGCACGAGGATCTGAAGCGGTTCTTCGACGGCTTCCCGCGCAACGCGCATCCGATGCCGGTGCTCTCCAGTGCGGTCAACGCGCTGAGCGCCTACTACCAGGATTCGTTGGATCCGCTGGACAAGAAGCAGGTCGAGCTGTCGACGATCCGGTTGCTGGCCAAGCTGCCGACGATCGCGGCGTATGCGTACAAGAAGTCCGAGGGTCAGCCTTTCCTGTACCCGGACAACTCGCTGACGCTGGTGGAGAACTTCCTGCGGATGACGTTCGGCTTCCCGGCCGAGCCGTATGAGGTCGATCCCGAGATCGTCCGCGCGCTGGACATGCTGTTGATCCTGCACGCCGATCACGAGCAGAACTGCTCGACGTCGACGGTACGGCTGGTGGGCTCGTCGCAGGCCAACCTGTTCACCTCGATCTCCGGTGGCATCAACGCGCTGTGGGGGCCGCTGCACGGCGGCGCCAACCAGGCCGTGCTGGAGATGCTGGAGAAGATCCGCACCGGCGACGACGACGTGAAGACCTTCGTCAAGAAGGTCAAGAACCGCGAAGACGGTGTGAAGCTCATGGGCTTCGGACACCGGGTCTACAAGAACTACGATCCGCGCGCCCGCATCGTCAAGGAGCAGGCCGACAAGATCCTGGGCAAGCTGGGTGGCGACGACGAACTGCTGGACATCGCCAAGCAGCTCGAAGAGATCGCGTTGACCGACGACTTCTTCGTCGAGCGCAAGCTCTACCCGAACGTCGACTACTACACCGGCGTGATCTACCGGGCGATGGGCTTCCCGACCCGCATGTTCACCGTGCTGTTCGCGCTGGGCCGGTTGCCGGGCTGGATCGCGCACTGGCGCGAGATGCATTCGGAGCCCAACAAGATCGGCCGCCCGCGCCAGATCTACACCGGTTACACCGAACGCGGCTACGTCGACATCACCAAGCGCTGACATCAGCGCTCGGCTTGCGCACCAACAGTTGTAGTTTCACAATAGTTGTGTGAACACAACTGTCGATCCGCTCGGTGCTCGGCGCAAGGCGATCATCCTCGTCTCGTGCTGCCTGAGCCTGCTGATCGTGTCGATGGACGCCACCATCGTCAACGTCGCGCTACCGAGCATCCGCGACGATCTGGGCGCCACCCCGTCGCAGCTGCAGTGGATCGTCGACGTCTACACGCTGGTGTTGGCCTCGTTGCTGTTGCTGGCCGGTGCGACCGGGGATCGGTTGGGGCGCAGACGGACGTTTCAGTTGGGCTTGACGGTGTTCGCGGTGGCCTCGCTGTTGTGCAGTCTGGCACCCAACATCGAGACGCTCATCGCCGCCCGATTTCTGCAGGCGATCGGCGGTTCGATGCTCAACCCGGTGGCGATGTCGATCATCACCCAGGTGTTCACCGGCCGGGTCGAGCGGGCCCGTGCCATCGGTGTCTGGGGCGGTGTGGTCGGAATCTCGATGGCCCTCGGCCCGATCGTCGGCGGGGCCCTGATCGAGTACGTCGACTGGCGCGCGGTGTTCTGGATCAACCTGCCGATCTGCGCGCTGGCCGTCGTGCTCACCGCGATCTTCGTGCCGGAATCGAAGTCGACGACGATGCGCGACCTCGATCCGATCGGACAGGCCCTCGGCGTGGCGTTCCTGTTCGGCGTCGTCTTCGTGTTGATCGAGGGGCCCGGATATGGCTGGACGGATCGGCGCACGCTGGGCGTCGCCGTCGTCGCGCTGCTGGCCCTCGTGGCCTTCCTGCGTTATGAATCGCGGCGGCGGGACCCGTTCATCGATCTCCGGTTCTTCCGCAGCGTGCCGTTCGCCTCGGCCACGGTGATCGCGGTCTGCGCGTTCGCCGCCTACGGAGCGTTCCTGTTCATGATGTCGCTGTATCTGCAGACCGAGCGGGGTTACTCGGCGATGCACACAGGCTTGATCTACCTGCCGGTCGCCGTCGGTGCCCTGATCTTCTCGCCGTTGTCGGGCCGGCTGGTCGGGCGGTACGGCAGCCGGCCCTCGCTGTTGGCCGCCGGTGCGACGATCACCGTGGCCACGATCCTGCTGACCCGGCTGACCGCCGACACCCCGGTCTGGCAGTTGTTGATGATGTTCGCGGTGTTCGGCATCGGCTTCTCGATGGTCAACGCGCCGATCACCACGACGGCGGTCAGCGGTATGCCGCTGGATCGAGCCGGGGCGGCCTCGGCAGTGGCCTCCACCAGCCGCCAGGTCGGCGTGAGTATCGGTGTGGCCCTGTGCGGTTCGGTGGCCGGCACGGCACTGGCCGGCACCGGGGCGGACTTCGCCGCGGCCGCGCGCCCGCTGTGGTTCGTCTGTGCCGCGCTGGGTTTGGCGATATTCGCGCTCGGCGTCGCCTCCACCACGCCGTGGGCGCTGCGTTCGGCGCAGCGGTTGGCACCGCTGATCGGAGCGCATCACACCGCGGAGGTGACCCATGTCCGGTGACCGGCAGGCCGAGTTGGCCGACGAGGTCTGGCGCGCGCTGACCGGGTTGGTGTTCGATCATCGCGACCACTGGCGGCGGGCCGTGATCGAGCGAACCGGCCTGCCGTTCAGCCGAATTCGCATCTTGAAACGGCTTGCGCACACCCCGTTGACCGTCAAGCAGCTGGCCTACGCCGCCACCGTCGACGCCCCGGCCGCCACGGTTGCGGTCAACGACCTTGAGGAGCGCGGCCTGGTGGTGCGCGAGGTCGATCCGGCCAATCGGCGGAGCAAGCTGGTGTCGCTCACCGACACCGGCCGGGCGCTGTTGGCCCGGATCGATCAGGTCGCGGACCCGGCGCCGGACGTGTTCGCCAAGCTCGACGCCGGGGACCTTGAGACGCTGGGGGCGATCTTGCAAAAGCTCACCACGCCGTAGTCAGCATTCGAGAACCGCCATCGCTGCATTGTGGCCGCCGATCCCCGAGACCGCGCCGCCACGTCGAGAACCAGAGCCGCACAACAGGATCCGGTCGTGGCCGGTAGCCACGCCCCAGCGGCGCGCAGCCGTGTCGAGTGGTTCGTCGTCCTCGGTGAACGGCCAGCGCAGCGCGCCGTGAAAGATGTTGCCGGCTGTCATCCCCAGCACCTGTTCCAGGTCGGCGGTGGTCTTCGACTCGATGCACAACCGCCCGGCGGAATCTTCCATGAGAACATCCTGGATCGGCTCGGCCAGAACCGAATTCAGCGAGTTCAACACGGCCGAGGTCAGCCGGTCCCGCATCCGGTCGGGGTCGGCCAGGGCCAGGGAATGTGGCGTGTGCAGACCGAAAACCGTGAGGGTCTGCGCACCTGAGGCGCGTAGCTCGTCGGACAGGATGGTGGGATCGGTCAGTGAGTGGCAGTAGACCTCGCACGGCAGGGGATCGGGCACCTGCCCGGCCGCCGCGGCGTCGTAAGCGCCGGCGAGCTGGCTGTAGTTCTCGTTGATGTGGAACGTGCCGCCGAATGCCTGTTCGGGCGTGACTCGCTGGTCCCGGAGGCGGGGCAGCCGACGCAGCATCAGATTCACTTTGACCTGAGCGCCGGGCGCGGTCCCGGGGTCGGGTTCACCGAGCAGTTCGGCCAGCACGGTCGGCGTCACGTTGGCCAGCACGTGCCCGGCGCGTACCCGGTGCGTCGTCCCGGCCCGGCGGTAGCGAACCTCGCCGCCCGGATCGATGGCGTAAACATCTGCGTCGGTGATGATTTCGGCGCCAAATCCCGAGGCGGCAGCGGCCAGGGCTCCGCTCACCGCGCCCATTCCGCCGACCGGGACGTCCCATTCGCCGGTACCGCCGCCGATCAGGTGATAGAGAAAGCACACGTTCTGGATCAGCGAGGGATCGTCGAGCCCGGCGAAGGTTCCGATCAGGGCGTCGGTGCCCATCACGCCGCGTACCAGGTCATGCGACACCGCGGCGGTGATCGCCGCACCGATGGGTTCCTCGATCAGCGCATCCCAGGCGGTGGCGGTGTCGGTATCGGTCCCGCCGAGCACTTCGTCGCGCAGCGCGGAACGGGTGCGCAGCGGTTGCAGCAATGTGGGCCAGATCCGTGTCGTGATCTGTCCGCAGCGGCGATAGAAGTCGTCGAACCTGGCAGCGTCGTGCGCTGCACCGATCGCGTCGAACGACGGCTCGGGCCCGATCAGCAGGCCGGTGGCCCCGCCGGTGGTGGGATCGGGCGTGTAGGACGAATAGCGCCGTCGGGACAGCCGGATTCGGGCCCCGAGATCGGAGACGATGCGCCGGGGCAGGAGGCTGACGAGATACGAGTAGCGCGACAGCCGCGCGTCCACGCCGTCGAAGGCGTGCGCGGAAACCGCTGCGCCGCCGACGTGGTCGAGCCGCTCGAGCACCTGGACCCGGCGTCCGGCGCGGGCCAGATAGGCGGCAGCAACCAGGCCGTTGTGCCCGCCGCCGACGATGACGGCGTCCACTGCCTGTTCGGTCACCGGCTGGTCAGCTCCGGTAGCCTTCGACCTCGTCCGCCGGGCGCTTCTCGGCCAGGTCGGGGTCCTGTCCGGTCTGGCGTAGCGCGCGGCGCTGTCGCAACAGGTCCCAGCACTGGTCGAGAGCGACTTCCAGCGACTTCAGACGTTGGTGTTCTTCGTCTTCGTCTATCTCTTTGCGCTGCAGTTTCGACCGGAGCTCCTGCTCTTCGGCAACGAGCCGGTGAACTTCGGCGAGGATGTCCTGATCTTTGGCCACACGACCAGTCTGCCGGACTACGGTTGATCTGGTGAGTACAAAACCAGAGATCGAGTTTCCGGATGGACCTGCCCCGGGCGAATTGGTGATCACCGACGTCGTGGTCGGCGACGGGCCCGAAGCGGTGCCCGGCGGCACTGTCGAGGTGCACTATGTCGGCGTCGAATATGACTCGGGTGAGGAATTCGACAGCTCGTGGAATCGCGGCGAGTCCATCGAATTTCCATTGCGGGGCCTCATTCAGGGTTGGCAGGACGGCATACCCGGTATGCGGGTGGGCGGACGTCGGCAACTCGTCATTCCGCCGGCTCAGGCGTATGGCCCGGCCGGATCGGGGCATCGGCTTTCGGGGAAGACGCTGATTTTCGTGATCGATCTGCTCGGCGCTCGCTGATTCGGGGTACCCGATGGTGGGTTCGGACGAATCTCGGACGATAACCGGCTGGCAAACAGCCTCCAAGCTGTACCGCCGACCACCCGGTTGGGGATGGTTGTTGGCCTTGGTGGTGGTTCCATTGTTGCTGGGCCTGATCGGTTGGGGTGGGCTCGACCGCTCGGACAAGGACGCCGATGTCAGTCTTCCCGACGTCAATCCCACCGCGACGTTGACAGCTCCCGAGGTCAACACGCCGGACCACTCGTTCGCGCCGTTGTCGATCACCCGGAAAGGCAACGATTTCATTCTTGTCGGCGATCTGCCCGATGCGGCCGCCAAGTCGTCGTTGCTGGACTGGTTGCGTGGAAAGTTCGGCGGCGGTGTCAATCTGGTCGACAACCTGAACGTGCGGATCGGGGTGAGTACGCCGGACGTGTCGGCGGTGGGTTCGGTCTTCGATGCCGCCGGCGACGCCATCCCTGATTTCAGTTTCAAGCTCGACGGTGACATGTTGACACTGACGGGTACCGCGGCAACGGCCGAGGCGCGTGATGCCGTCGAGGCAGCGGCCAAGGCGGCCTGGCCGAACATCAATCTGATCAACGATATTCAGGTGAGCGCCGCGCCCGCCGCGCCGGTGCCCCCGGCTCCTGCCGGGCCCGGCCCGTGCGCCGGGCTGCAGGACGACGTGAGTGCCCTGCTGCGGACACCGATCAATTTCAGCGCCGACGGGTTCGTCCTGGTTCCGGCCTCCCAGCAGTTGTTGACGCAGGTGGCCGACAAGCTCAAGACCTGTGAGGGCGCGAGGGTGACGGTCACCGGATACACCGACAACTCGGGCAACGACGTCATCAACGTCCCGTTGAGTGGCAATCGAGCCAAAGCTGTTGCCGATTACCTGGTTTCGCAAGGATTGCCGGCCGACCACGTGACGTCCTCAGGCGCCGGGTCGGCGAACCCGATAGCCGGTAACGACACTCCCGAGGGCAAGGCGCAGAACCGTCGCGTCGAGATCACGGTCAATTAGGGAGATTCGACATGGACTTCGTCATCCAATGGTTGTGGTATCTGCTGGCTTTCGTGGCGGGCTCGCTGGTCGCCTGGCTGATGTCGGTGGTCACCGTCAAACCCACCAGTGCCGAACAGGCGTTCGCCGAACTGCCGGGGTCACGTGATATCGGAACGCGACGATGAGCGACGTCAACTGGTGGTTGATGGCCCTGTCGTTTGTGCTCGGCCTGGTGCTGACGTTGGCGCTGACCCTGCGTCGGGTCAAACGCGAGGTGCCGGTCTACGAGGCGCTGGGCCGTCGTCCGGTCGTCGACGAACCGACCACGGAGTAGTCACTCAGCTCGGCCCGGGCAGCCGCAGCAGCAGCCGCGCCCCGCCCAGTGGGCTCGACTCGAGGGCCGCTGTGCCGCCGTGTAATTCGGCCTGCTGGGCCACCAGTGCCAGGCCCAGCCCGGACCCGGAACGCGATGCCGTCGACCCTCGGGAGAACCTGTCGAACACCATCACGCGTTCTTCTTCGGGCACTCCGACGCCGTCGTCGTCGACGGCGATCTCCACGCCCTCGCGGGAGCTCACCGCCGACAACTGGACCCGCGTGGCGCCGCCGTGTTTGACGGCGTTGGCGATCGCGTTGTCCACCGCCAGCCGCAGCCCGGTCGGCAGCCCGATGATGATCACGGTCGGCGACGGTGCCAGCGACACTTCGAGATCGGGGTAGACGCGCATGGCGTCGTGGGCCGCCCGGTCGAGAAGTTCGGTGATATCGACGGTGACGTGATCGTCGGTGGTGGTCAGCTCGCCCTGCGCCAGCCGTTCGAGCGCACCGAGGGTGGCCTCGATCCGCGATTGCGTGCGGATGACATCGTTGACCACTTCTTTGCGTTGGTCCTCGGGCAGGTCGAGGGTGGCCAGGATCTCCAGGTTGGTCCGCATCGCGGTGAGCGGGGTGCGCAGTTCATGCGCGGAGACCGAGGCGAAGTCGCGGGCCGAGGCCAACGCGGCCTTGGTGCGGCCCTGTTCGGACCAGATGCGTTGCAGCATGCCGTTGACCGCGACGGCGATCTCGACGGCTTCGGTGGCACCGCGGACCTCGACGTCGGGCGCCTCGTCACCGGCTTCGATCTGGCGGGTCTGCTGGGCCAGGCGTTTGAGCGGGCGAACCGCGAACGCGGCCAGCAACCAGCCCAGCACCGTGGCCGCGCCGACGGCGAACACACAGATGATGAGAACCCGGCGGTGCAGGTTGTTGGTGTCGGCGATGGTGGCGTCGTAGGTCGCCCCGACCGCCACCCACATCGGCCCGGGGGCGGGGATCTGCACGGTGCGCACCCGCCAGCGCACGCCGTCGATGTACGTGTCGGCGTAGCCGTCGGGCAGCTCGGGCAGCACGATGTTCGTGTTCGACGCGATGTTGCCGGCCTGACGCACGGTGATCACCGCGTCCTGATCGCTGGGGGAGCGCGGGATCTCGCCGAGCCCGCGCGGCAGAAACGGGATGGCGAATCCGGCGGCCTCGTCGAGGCGGCGGTCGAGCCGTTCCTTGCGGTCGTTGGTGATGCCGACCCACACGATGGTGCCGACGATGACGACGACGATCGCGGCGCCGATGGCGGTGGCGAACGCCACCCGGGTCCGCAGCGAGGGAGTGCGGCGGAAGATCCGGGTCAGCGGGCTCATGTGGGCTACTGGGTCCTGAGCACGAATCCGACCCCCCGGACGGTGTGCAGCAGCCGTGGCGCGCCGCCGGCTTCGAGTTTGCGGCGCAGGTAGCCGATGAACACGTCGACGACGTTGGTGTCGGCGGCGAAGTCATAGCCCCAGACCAGCTCCAGCAACTGTGCCCGCGACAGCACCGCGGTCTTGTGTTCGGCCAGCACGGCCAGCAGGTCGAACTCGCGTTTGGTCAGGTCCACGTCGACGCCGTTGACCCGGGCGCGCCGGCCCGGGATGTCGACCTCGAGCGGGCCGACCTGGATCGTCTCGGAGGAGAACGTGGCCGACGCGCCGCGCCGGCGCAGCAGGGCTTTGACCCGGGCCACGAGTTCCTGCAGCACGAACGGCTTGACCAGGTAGTCGTCGGCGCCGGCCTCCAGGCCCGCCACCCGGTCGTCGACGCTGCTGCGGGCCGAGAGCACACAGACCGGCACGTCGTTGTCCATCGCGCGCAGTGCGGTCACCACGCTGACGCCGTCGAGCACGGGCATGTTGATGTCGAGCACGATCGCGTCGGGGCGGGTCTCGGTGGCGCTACGCAGCGCCTCGGCCCCGTCCACGGCGGTGGACACGGTGAACCCGGACAGCCGCAACCCGCGTTCCAGCGAGGCGAGCACGTCGGGGTCGTCGTCTACGACGAGGACCCGGGGCGAGGCCATGCCACCGGCAGCGCTATCCATACCCGCCATCTTGCCCGATGACCCATCCCGAATCGCGCAGGCGGCCAGGGAAGTCCTCGGGAAGTCTTTGACCTCAACTTTTGTTCAGGTTCTACGGTGATGCTCATGAGTTTGGAAACGGTGGCCCGGCAGACGCTGTATCGGCAGACGCATGCCCGCGACGGCGACTTGCGTTCGCTGGCCGACCGGCGGCTGCTGTCCCGGATCTGGCGCTTCTCGGCGCGCCATCATCGCCGGCTGGCCGGATTCGTCGCGATCAGCGTGGTCAGTGCCCTGTTGACGGTGACGACGCCGGTGCTGGCCGGGCGGGTGGTCGACGTGATCACCGCCGGGGGTCCGGCGTCGACGGTGATCACGCTGGCGCTGGTGATCGCTGCGGTGGCGCTGGCCGAAGCGGCGGTGGCGCTGGTGACCAGGTGGTTGTCGTCGAACATCGGTGAGGGCCTGATCCTGGATCTGCGCACCGCAGTGTTCGACCATGTCCAGCGCATGCCGGTGGCGTTCTTCACCCGCACCCGCACCGGGGCTCTGGTCAGCCGGTTGGGCAACGACGTGATCGGTGCGCAGCGGGCGTTCTCGGACACGCTGTCGGGCATCGTCGCCAACGTGGTGACCCTGTCCCTGACGCTGGTGGTGATGCTCAGCATCTCGTGGCAGATCACGCTGCTGTCGTTGGTGCTGCTGCCGTTGTTCGTGCTGCCCGCGCGGCGCATCGGCGTCCGGATGGCCGCGCTGTCCCGAGAGGCGGCCGTCCACAACGCCACGATGAACACCCAGATGACCGAACGCTTCTCGGCCCCCGGCGCCACCCTGGTCAAGCTGTTCGGCAGCCCCGCCCGCGAGTCCGGTGAGTTCGCGGTGCGGGCCGGTCGGGTCCGCGACATCGGGGTGCGCACGGCGATGCTGCAGTCGACGTTCATGAACTCGCTGACGTTGATGTCGGCGCTCGCGCTGGCCCTGGTGTACGGGCTGGGCGGCATGCTGGCGATCGGCGGGCAGTTGCAGGCCGGTGCGGTCGTGTCGCTGGCGCTGCTGCTGACCCGGCTGTATGCGCCGCTGACCGCGCTGGCGAACGCGCGCGTCGAGATCGCCAGTGCGCTGGTGTCGTTCGAGCGGGTTTTCGAGGTGCTCGATCTGGTGCCGTTGATCGCCGAGAAACCCGACGCCACCGCAGTGCCGGACGGCCCGGTGCCCGTCGAATTCCGGGACGTCCGATTCTCGTACCCGTCGGCCGACAAGGTGTCGCTGGCCTCGCTGGAAGAGGTCGCCACCCTCGACGACCGCGGTGGTGACGAGGTGCTGCACGGCATTTCGTTCACGGCGCGTCCCGGGCAGATGGTGGCACTGGTCGGTTCCTCGGGCGCCGGCAAGTCGACGATCGCGTCGTTGTTGTCGCGGCTGTATGACGTCGACAGCGGTTGCATCACGCTCAATGGGGCCGACGTGCGCGACGTGACGTTTTCCTCGCTCAAGGGGACCGTGGGCATGGTGACCCAGGACGGGCACCTGTTCCACGAATCGATCCGGTCGAACCTGCTGCTGGCCGCACCGGATGCCGGCGAGGACCAGTTGTGGGAGGCGCTGCGCCGCGCCCGCCTCGACGATGTGGTCGCCGCGATGCCCGACGGCTTGGACACGGTTGTCGGTGAGCGCGGATACCGTCTGTCCGGAGGACAGCGGCAGCGGTTGACCATCGCGCGTCTGCTGTTGGGACGATCACGGGTGGTGGTGCTCGATGAGGCGACGGCGTCGCTGGACTCGGCTTCGGAGGCCGCCGTGCAACAGGCATTGGCCGAGGCACTCGGTGGCCGCACCTCGATCGTCATCGCGCACCGGCTGTCCACGGTCCGTGCGGCCGATCTCATCCTGGTCATCGAGGATGGGCGCATCGTCGAACGCGGCACCCATCGCGAACTCCTGGCGCGCGAGGGCCGGTACGCCGAGCTGTACGACACCCAGTTCTCCGAGGAGGTCCCGGCGGCGTGAGGTTAATCGGTTGCCCCTGATGGGAAGATTGATTCAGTGAAGCACGCGAGTACGGACCTGTGGCGGCTACTGCCCTACCTGTTGCCGTACCGGGCCCGCTGGATCGTGATGGTCGTGGTCGCGGTGGTCAGCCTGGGCGCAACCGTCGGAATTCCCCTCATGACCAAGGCCGTGATCGACGGCCCGGTGCGCCACCAGGATCAACACGGGCTGTGGGTGCTGGGGTCCGCGGCAGTGGCCGTCGGGGTGTCCGAGGCCGTGCTGTGGTTCATCCGGCGCTGGCTGGTGGCTCGGGCCACCATGGGCGTCGAGGCCGACATCCGCAAGGATCTCTATGCGCGGCTGCAGATCCTGCCGATGAGTTTCCACAGCCGCTGGCAGTCCGGTCAGCTGTTGTCGCGGGTGATGAACGACCTGTCCACGATTCGCCGGTTTCTGTCCTTCGGGCTGGTGTTCCTGCTCCTCAACACCCTGCAGATCGTCGCGGTGACGTCGATCCTGCTGGCCATGTACTGGCCGCTGGGGGTCGTGGTGCTGGTCTCGATCGTCCCGATCACGTTCACCGTGCTGCATTTCGAGCGCGAATACACCCGGCTGTCACGGCTCGCGCAGGATCAGACCGGCCACGTCGCCACGCATGTCGAGGAAGCCGCGCTGGGGCTGCGGGTGGTCAAGGCCTTCGGCCGCGAGGACTATGTGTTCGACCGCTTCGACGAGCAGGCCACCCGTCTGTACGACACCCAGTTCGCGAGGGTGAGTGTCTCGGCCAAGTTCTGGACCCTGCTGGAGGTCATCCCCAACCTCACGTTGATCGTGGTGCTCGGGTTCGGTGCTTACGCCGCAGGCCACGGGTACGTCACGATGGGCACGCTGGTCGCCTTCATCACGATGATGCTGTCGCTCGTGTGGCCGATCGCCTCGTTGGGTTTCCTGCTGTCGATGATGCAGGAATCGTTCACCGCGGCCAACCGGATCGCCGAGATCTTCGATGCGCCTGTCGAAATCGAGGACGGCCCAGTGTCCCAGCCGCCGCGCGGCGGTCGGTTGGAACTGCGCGATGTGGGCTTCAAATTTCCGGACAGTGAACAGGATTGGGCTTTACGCCATATCGATGCGGTCGTCGAGCCGGGGCAGACCCTGGCGCTCGTCGGTGCCACCGGATCGGGGAAATCGGTGCTGGCCGCGCTGTTCTCACGTCTGTACGACGTGACCGAAGGCCAGATCCTGATCGACGGCCGCGACATCCGCGAGTTCAGCCTGCCGGTGCTGCGCCAGACCGTGGCCACCGCATTCGAGGACCCGACGCTGTTCTCGATGTCGGTCGCGGAGAACCTGCGGCTGGGCAACGCGGATGCCACTGCTGAGCAGCTGACTGAAGCCGTCGAGATCGCCGCCGCACAATTCGTCTATGACCTGCCGTTCGGGTTGGACACCCGGATCGGGGAGCAGGGCATGAGCCTGTCCGGTGGGCAGCGCCAACGACTTTCGCTGGCCCGCGCCATCCTGGCCGCACCCAAGATCCTGGTGCTCGACGACACGTTGTCGGCGCTGGACGTGCACACCGAGGCGGTCGTGACCGAAGCGCTGGGACGGGTGCTGCGCGGGGTGACGGGCATCATCGTGGCGCACCGCGCGTCGACGGTGCTCCTGGCCGACAAGGTCGCGCTGCTGGATGTGTCGGCTGACGGGGCGGGCACCATCACCCACATCGGGACGCACACCGAACTGCTGGCGCAGGTGCCGCAGTACCGGTACCTGTTGGCCGCCGACGATCAGCTCGACGATGCCTGCGAGCGCACCTGCGACTGGGAGGACGACGAGGAACTGCGCCGGCTGCAACGCGGACACGACGAACGTACGGCCATCGACGAAGTGGGCGAGCCACCGCGTTTCAGTGCGGAGGTACAGCGGCGATGACCTTGACGGACTGGCGCGGCCAGGTCATCGACGATGACGATCAATCCGGCGGTGGCACCGCCCGTGCCTCCGATCTCCCGATCGACGAAAGCCTGCCGAGACGCCGTGAAGCACGGGCACTGCTCGGGTCGTTGCTGCGTCCGTTCCGGTGGACGGTGGCGGTGCTGGCGCTGGTCGTCATCGTGGAAAACGCCGCCCGGCTGTCGGTTCCGATCTTGGTACAGCGCGGCATCGACCACGGTATCCCGCCGATTCTCGAGGGCGGCCCGGCCCGTGAGCTGATGCTGATCGTCGGCACGCTGTGTGCGGTGGTGGTCGTGCAGGCGATCAGCCGGATGTTCTTTTTGCGCCGCTCCGGGCGGGTCGGCCAGCGCGTGTTACTTGAGTTGCGCCGCCGGGTGTTCCGGCATTTCGGCCGGCTCGATGTGGCCTTCCACGATCGGTACACGTCGGGCCGCGTGGTCAGCCGGTCCACCAACGACGTCGAGGCCATCCAGGACATGCTGGAAACCGGTTTCGACAGCCTGATCACTGCGGTGCTGACGTTGTTCGGCACGGCGGTCCTGTTGGTGGCATTGGACTGGCGGCTCGGCCTGATGTGCCTCGCGGCGTTCCCCATCCTGGTCGCCCTGGTGTGGTGGTTCCGCAACGAGTCGGCCAAGACCTATCGGCTGGTGCGCGAAAGCGCCGCGCTGGTGATCGTCCAGTTCGTCGAGACCATGACCGGCATCAAGGCCGTGCAGGCCTACCGGCGTGAACCGCGCAATCAGGAGATCTTCGACGACGTCGCCGACGAGTACCGGGCGATCAACGAGAAGACGTTCAAGCTGCTGGCGATTTTCATGCCCGGGGTCAAGCTGGTCGGCAACCTCACCACGGGTGTGGTGCTGCTGTACGGCGGTTACCGGGTGCTGCACGGTGAGATGACCATCGGCACGCTGACTGCTTTTCTGCTTTATCTGCGGATGTTCTTCGAACCCATGCAAGAGATCTCGCAGTTCTTCAACACGTTCCAATCGGCCTCCTCGGCGCTGGAGAAGCTGGCCGGTGTGCTCGCGCAGCGCCCGGCGATCGCAGATCCCGAGCAACCGGTGCCACTCCCGGATCCCAAAGGCCGCATCGACTTCCGCGGCGTGCAATTCGAGTACACGCCTGGCCGTCCCGTACTGCCGGGCCTTGAGCTCACCGTTCCGGCCGGGCAGACCGTCGCGCTGGTCGGCACCACCGGCGCGGGCAAGACCACCATCGCCAAGTTGATCGCCCGGTTCTACGACCCGACCGCTGGTTCGGTGACGCTCGATGGCGTCGACCTGCGCGAGCTGGCGCAGTCCGAATTGCGCCGTCACGTCGTGATGGTCACCCAGGAGAACTTCATGTTCGCCGGGACGATCGCCGACAACATCCGGTTCGGACGGCCCGAGGCGACCGACGCTCAGGTGGCCGCGGCTGCGGCGGCCGTCGGCGCGGACGGGTTCATCGAGGCGTTGCCCGACGGCTACGCAACCGATGTGGCCAAACGCGGCGGACGGCTCTCCGCGGGGCAGCGCCAGTTGGTGGCGTTTGCGCGGGCGTTCCTGGCCGACCCGGCGGTGCTGATCCTCGACGAGGCGACGTCCTCACTGGACATTCCCAGCGAGCGAATGGTGCAGCGCGCGTTGGAAACCGTGCTCGCCGACCGCACGGCGCTGGTGATCGCCCACCGCCTCTCCACGGTGCAGATCGCCGACCGGGTGCTGGTGCTCGAGCACGGCCGCATCATCGAGGACGGGGCGCCGGCGGAGCTGATCGGCCGGACCGACGGCGCCTATGCGGCGTTGCACCGGGCGTGGGTGGATTCCCTGGCCTGATTCAGCGCACCGTGTCGAAGAACTTCGTCACATCCTCGACGAACAAATCGGGCTGCTCGAAGGCCGCGAAGTGCCCGCCTCGCGGCATCGTCGTGTAATGGGTGACGTTGTAGCCGGTTTCGCACCAACTACGTGGGGCGCGCATGATCTCCAGCGGGAACGACGCGATTCCGGTGGGCAGGCTCACGTATTCGCCGCCGCCCCAGGTGTCGTGGCTTTCCCAGTACAACCGGGCCGAGGAGGCCGCTGACGCGGTGACCCAGTAGAGCATCACGTTGTCCAGCAATTCGTCTCT
Source organism: Mycobacterium sp. GA-1841 (assembly GCF_001954135.1). Taxonomy (GTDB): domain Bacteria; phylum Actinomycetota; class Actinomycetes; order Mycobacteriales; family Mycobacteriaceae; genus Mycobacterium. The sequence goes on from NZ_MBEQ01000010.1 coordinate 37,647, forward strand.
GGACACGACGTTCTCGGGATGCCCGTCGCAGTCCATCCAGGACCAGAACTTCTCCACGATCCAGGCCAGCTGTCCGACGGGGGAGTCCACCAGGCCGTATCCGAGCGTCTGTGGTCGGGTGGACTGCTGCTTCATGTAGCCCGAATCCCATTTGCGGTAGTGGTCCATCCGGGCCAGTGCCTTCTGCAGGTCCTCGGTCATCTCACCGATGCCGTCGGCGGGGGGCCGGGCGATCGGCATGTTGACGTGGATCCCCACGCACGATCCGACATTTCGGCCGATCTGCGTCGTCACCGCCGCGCCCCAGTCACCGCCCTGTGCGCCGTAGCGGTCATAGCCCAGCCGGGTCATCAACGTGTCCCAGGCCTTGGCGATCTTCTCGATGCCCCATCCGGCCGTGGCCGGCTTGCCGGAGAACCCGTACCCGGGGAGGGAGGGGCACACCACGTCGAACCCGGCTTCGGTCAGGGGCTCGATCACCTTCTGGAATTCGACGATCGATCCGGGCCAGCCGTGGGTGGCCAGCAGCGGGAACGCGTTTTCAGGTCCGGAGCGCTGGTGGATGAAATGGATGTCCAGACCGTCGATTTCGGTGGTGAACTGGTCGAACCGGTTCAGCGCGGCTTCGCGGGCCCGCCAGTCGTATTCGTCGGCCCAATAGGCGGCCAGTTCCCGGGTGTAGGCCAGTGGGATGCCCTGGGTCCAGTCGTCGACGCTCTCGGCTTCGGGCCACCGGGTGCGCTTGAGCCGGGTCTTGAGGTCGTCGAGGTCGGCGTCGGGAACGTCGATGCGGAACGGTTTGATCGGGGCCATGACGTCCAATCTGCCAGAGTGGTCAAGGAATCTGGCGTAGCCGTCGGGCCTTGGACACGGCCTCGTGCCGGTTGCGGGCGCCGAGTTTGGCCGCCGCGCTGCGCAGATAGCTCTTCACCGTTTCGGGTTTCAGAGAAAGACGCTGCGCCGCTTCGGCGTTGGTGCAGCCCAGGGCGACCTGCGCCAACACGTCGACCTCGCGCGACGTCAAAGGGGCACTGGCCGGCGGATCGCCGCGCAACGCCACCGCCAACCGGTCGGCGAGCTCACGCAACGGCCCGGCCAGCTCGGTGCTGTCGGCGGCGAGCCGGCGCAGGTCGGCGTGCACTTCGCGGATCTGCTCGGTGTCGGCGGGGTGATCGGGGAAGTGGGTGAGCGCCGCCTCGCGCATCCGCATCCGCCGGTCCACTTCGTCGCGGACGCGTAGTTCGTCGCTCAACCGTTGTGCCGAGGTCACCATCGCGGCGGCGGTACGACCGCCGATCGGGGCGCTGGTGCGGTGCGCCCCGTACAGCACGGCGCGGGCCTTGCCGTCGACCACCACGGGCACGGCGAGGATCGAGCGGATGCCCTCGGAGAGCACTGGCTCGTCGTAGTCATGCGTGATGGTCGACGCGCGCCGGTAGTCGGGTACCGAGATGGGGCGGCGCGACACCACACTGGCCCCGCCCAACCCCGCGCTGGGTAACACCGCGAGCCCGCGCATGGCGCCGGTGCGGGTGCCGAAGAACTCACTCAACAGCAGGGTGTCGTCCTGCACCTGGCCGCCGAAGGCCAGCGGTAGGCCGGTCTCGCTGGCCATGCGGCGCAGTTCGGCGCGTACCGCGTCGGCGTCACGAGGCCGCAGCAGCCAGGGGCGCATCGCAGGTACCCACTTTCGGGGGTAGCGGTCGGACAAGTGTGACGTAGAGCATAGCTGTCATGACTGACGCCGCGAGCAACACCGACCGCTACCGGGATGCCCGTGACCAGCTGATTGCCGGCGCGGAGTTCACCTGGCCGGACCTCACGGGCACCTTCAACTGGGCCACGGACTGGTTCGACGCCATCGCCCGGGACAACGACCGCACGGCGCTGTGGATCGTCGAGGAGGACGGTTCGGATCAACGGGTGACGTTCGCCGAGATGGCGCAGCGCTCTGACCGCGTCGCGACGTGGTTGCAGGGCCTGGGCATGTCGAAGGGTGACCGGGTCGTCCTCATGCTGGGTAATCAGGTCGAGTTGTGGGAGGCCATGTTGGCCATCGCCAAGCTGGGCGCGGTCATCATGCCGACCACCGGTGCGCTGGGGCCGGCCGACCTGTCGGATCGCATCATGCGCGGCGGTGCCGCGTTCGTCGTCGCCAACGCAGCCGACACGGCCAAGTTCGCCGACGTGCCCGGTGACTACACCCGCATCGTGGTGGGTGAGGCGGTGCCGGGCTGGCGTGCATACCGTGACGCCGGTGCGGTCGAGCCGCAGCGGTTCGGGCCGTGCACCACGGTCGACGACCCGATGCTCGTGTACTTCACCTCCGGCACCACCAGCAAGCCGAAGCTCGTCGAGCATTCCCAGGTCAGTTATCCCGTCGGGCATCTGACCACGATGGCCTGGATCGGGGTGAAGCCCGGCGATGTGCACCTGGCGATCAGCTCACCGGGTTGGGCCAAGCACGCCTGGAGTTGTTTCTTCGCACCGTGGATCGCCGAGGCGACGATCTTCGTCTACAACTACCGGCGGTTCGATGCGGCAGCGCTGCTGGGTCAGTTGCGACGGGCCGGGGTGAACACGTTCTGTGCGCCGCCGACGGTGTGGCGCATGTTGATCCAGTCCGATCTGGGTGACCGGCCCGCGGGGCTGCGCGAGATTCTGGGTGCCGGTGAACCACTGAATCCCGACGTGATCGCCCGGGTCGAGAAGGCGTGGGGGCTGACGATCCGGGACGGGTTCGGCCAGACCGAGACCACCCTGCAAATTGGCAACATCCCGGGTCAACCGGTGAAGCCGGGGTCGATGGGCCGGCCGTTGCCCGGGGTCCCGGTGGTGCTGGTGGATCCGATCACCGGCACGCCCGCCGACGAGGGGGAGATCTGCTTGGACCTGGCGGCGCATCCGCGCAATCTGATGACGGGGTACCTCGGTGACCCGCAACGTAACGAGGCCGTGATGGCCGGCGGCTACTACCACACCGGCGACGTGGCCAGCCGGGACGAGGACGGCTACATCACCTACATCGGGCGCACCGACGACGTGTTCAAGTGCAGTGACTACAAGGTCTCACCGTTCGAGTTGGAGAGCGTGCTGATCGAGCACCCGGCCGTGGTGGAGGCCGCAGTGGTTCCGCAACCCGACGACACCCGGTTGGCTGTGCCCAAGGCGTATGTTGCGCTGGCCGATGGCTGGGAAGCGAACGCGGCCACCGCAAAAGACGTCATGGCCTATGCCCGCGACCATCTGGCGCCATACCTCAAGGTCCGCCGGGTGGAGTTCGTCGACCTGCCCAAGACCATCTCCGGCAAGATCCGCCGGGTGGAGCTGCGACACCGTGAAGATGCGGCTCATCAAGCAGGCCAACCGATTTCCACCGAATACCGATACGAGGACCTACTCGGATGACGTCATACGATGCCGGCCCGGTGGATGTGCCGGTGCTCGAGGAAACCCTGGGAGCCAACTTCGAACGCATGGTGGTGGAAGGGCCGGACGCCGCGGCGCTGGTCGAGGTGCAGACCGGACGACGCTGGACCTACGCCGAACTCAACGACGAAGTGGACTCGGTGGCACGAGGACTCATGGCCTCCGGGGTGGCGAAAGGTGATCGGGTCGGCATCTGGGCCCCCAACTGTGCCGAATGGGTGATCCTGCAACTGGCCACAGCCAAGATCGGGGCGATCCTGGTCAACATCAACCCGGCCTACCGTACCCACGAGTTGGCCTACGTGCTCAAGCAATCCGGTGTGCGCACGCTCGTCGCCACGACCGCGTTCAAGTCCTCCGACTACGTGGCGATGGTGGCCGAGGTCCAATCGGATTGCCCCGACCTCGTCGACGTGATCTTCCTCGGCACGCTCGATTGGGACCGGCTGCACACCGAGCAGGTCGACGACAGTCAGTTGCGGGCCCGGGCCGGTGAGCTGTCGAACACCGACCCGATCAACATCCAATACACCTCGGGCACAACCGGATTTCCGAAAGGAGCGACGCTCAGCCACCGCAACATTCTCAACAACGGATTCTTCGTCGGCGGTCTGATCAACCTCGGACCGGACGACCGCGTCTGTATCCCTGTGCCCTTCTATCACTGTTTCGGCATGGTGATGGGCAATCTCGGCGCGCTCACGCATGGAGCGGCCATCGTGATCCCCGCACCGAGTTTCGACCCCGGCATCACCCTGGCCGCGGTGGAAGCCGAAGCATGCACCGCGCTGTACGGCGTGCCGACGATGTTCATCGCGATGCTCGGCCATCCCGACTTCACCGACTTCGAGCTGTCCACACTGCGCACCGGGATCATGGCGGGCTCGGTCTGCCCGGTCGAGGTGATGAAGCGGGTGGTGGCAGACATGCACATGGCCGAGGTGGCGATTTGTTACGGCATGACCGAGACCTCGCCGGTGTCGTGTCAGACGCTTGTCGACGACGATCTGGAGCGCCGTACCGCCACGATCGGCCGGGCTCATCCACACCTCGAGATCAAGATCGTCGATCCGGACACCGGCGAGACGGTGGAACGCGGGCAGCCCGGTGAATTCTGTACGCGCGGTTACTCGGTGATGCTGGGCTACTGGGATGAACCGGCCAAAACTGCCGAGGCGATCGACACCGACGGCTGGATGCACACCGGAGACCTGGCGGTGATGCGTGAGGACGGTTACTGCACGGTGGTCGGCCGGATCAAAGACATGGTGATCCGCGGCGGCGAGAACATCTATCCCCGGGAGATCGAGGAATTTCTCTACACCCATCCCGACATCGACGATGCCCAGGTGATCGGGGTGCCCGATGAGCGGTATGGCGAGGAGGTGTGCGCCTGGATCCGGATGAAGCCCGGACGTACTCCGCTGGATGCCGAGGGGTTACGGACATTCGCCACCGGCAAGCTGGCGCACTACAAGATCCCACGTTATGTCCTTGTCGTGGAACAGTTCCCGATGACCGTCACCGGCAAGATCCGCAAGGTCGACATGCGGAATGACAGCGTCAAGCTGCTCGGGCTCGACTCTCGGTAGGTCAGAACGGAGGTGGCGGTCCGTATTCTTCGGCGAACCAGATTTGATATTGCCGTTCGACGTCGAGGTCGTTGTTGATTTCGGCGCGGAAGCGGCGTTCTTCGGCGATGCGTTCTTGGCGTTCCTGTTCGCGGGTGTGGCTGCGTTTGGGCATTTTCATGCCGCGGTTGGGATGGGGTGTTTCGGGCTGGGGTTCGGGGAGGTTCCCGGTCGACTGGGCCAGGGTGGGGAACATGGCCGCGCCGTGGGGTTCGGTGGTATAGGTGTGCCCGGTGGGTGTGGTGAATTCCACTGTGCCGTCGGGTGATTGGCGGTCAGCCCAGCCGGGGCAGAAAGTTTTGAGCAAATGATGTGCGCGGCAATACAATTTGTTGTTCGACGGATGTGTCGGCCCGGCCGGATAGGGCTCGGTGTGGTCGATGTCGCAGCGCTGCGCGGGGGCATTGCAACCCGGGAACCGGCATGTCAGATCGCGCCAGAAGATGAACTCCCGCAACGCCGTCGAGGGCCGGTAGCCCGGTCCGCCCGAGACTGTGGGGAAGGTGTCGGATTCTCCCGGCCCGGTGGTGTCAGTGTCCGTGGTGTCAGTGTCAGCGGAGTCGGGGCCTGTGGGCACCGGCACCCGCACTGGTTTGACGGTGGCCGTTTTCGCCAGATCCCGCACCGCTTGGGCGGGCAGGATCCCATGCCCGCGCAGATACCCCGGATTGTCGGAGGCTCCCTGCAGGGTGGATTCCTCGGCGAGCACATGAACCAGCGCGGCGTCGGCGGCGGCCCGGTTCTGTGAGGCGGTGCAATCCGGTAAGCCGCAGCGACACGGCAGCTGAGCTTCCATCCGCGCCAGCGGCCCGCACGCATCCGCACGTCGCTGATCCAGGCTGCGCGGATCATTCGCGCACACCGTGCGGGCCAGGGCGTCGAGGCGTTGATCCAAAGCGGTGCCGTCGACGGCATCGAGGTTGGCCCACACCGACGCCCTGCCCGGGCTGGCGGGTTCGATTTGGACGAACCGGTCCTCGTTGGGGTTGGGCGGGACTCGTTGTCCGTTGGGGTCGAGTTTGATCACCCATTGGTCGATGCGGTCACGCAGTTGACGTTCGGACAGCCGCATCCAGCGATGCGCGCGGGCGGCCAGTTCCGTATCGAGGGCCGCCCACACCGAGGAATCGACGTTGTCGGTGCGCGAGATCAGGGCGCGCACCACCCGGTAGTCGATGTCCCCGGCAGCCAACCGGGCAGCGACCTGGGGCAGTTTGTCGCGCAGCACCCGGGCGTGATGGATCAGGGTGCCTGCGCGGTTGCGGCTGATCCGCAGCGCGGCCGAGATTTCGGCGGCCACCTCTTCGAACGGATCGGTCCGCCAATACACCGTTTCGGCCAGCTCGCGTTCCCGGCGGGTGTCCAACGCGCCGATGGCGGTCAGCCGGGCAGCGATCGCCATTGATTCCGCGCGGGCAGCTGCGCTGATCTTGTCGATCAGCTCGGCGGCAGAATCGGTGTCGAACACATGTTCGATTATGCCACATCGGGACGACAACCGCAGCAATCTCTCGGCATCGATAGAGCCGAGCGTTCCGTCAGCGCACCCACCTCATTCCTGCGACGATTACAGGATGACCGCTGCGCACAGGGCCGCCGTCCTCGGACGGCGCACCTGTGCGGGCCTCGCGGCCTGTTCAGCGGCGTTGCATGTCGTCGTGCTGACGCACACCGTCAACCCGGTGGCCTGGACTGTGCTGGCCGTGATGATCGTCGGCTGTCTGTTTTGTGCGCGTGACCTGTGGCAGCGCGGTAGCCCAGGCGTCTGGTGCGCCGTCGCGTTGATGAACCTGGCGATGGTTGCCGTGCACACGCCGATGCCCGCGCATCAGCACAGGGCCGGCCCGGTCACGGCTGCAGCGCCGTCCACGGTGATGACGGCAACGATGCTGCTGGCCCTCGTGGAGGTCGTGATCGCCGGGATCGTTCTCTGCTATTGCACCCGCAACCGCTCACAGATCGAGTGTCACGCCGACCCCGGCCTCCAGCATGGCCTGGTGGACGGCTGACCCTGCGGCCATGTCGCACACCGCCATTCCGGTGTTGCCGTTCACGATCAACTGGTCGTGGCCATCGGGGTGTGGCTGGGAACCGCACTGAGTAGGTCGCCATTGGCCCAGTTGGACGCCTCGATGTGTTGAGATTGGCTCATGCCTGAGCAAAGTCCCGAGCTCGCCGTCACCGCGCGTGCGATCACGATGCGTGGGCCTTGGGGTCCGGTGTACGGTCCGATCGATCTGGACGTCGCCGACGGTGGCGTCACGGTGTTGGTGGCGCCCGCGGGCACCGGCCGCACCGCGTTGCTGATGACGCTGGCCGGGCGGATGAAGGCGGTCAGCGGTCAGTTGAGCGTATTCGGACGCACCCGGGCGACCGATATCTTCCGGACCGCGGCGCTGGCCGGGATCGATGAACTGGACACGGTCTCGGAGTCGGTGACGGTGCGCGACCTGGTCACCGAGCAACGCCGTTGGGACGCACCGTGGTACACGCTGGTGGGTCGCTCCCGACGAGATGATCTGGACGCGATGTGCGCCCCGGTGTTCGGTGATCTGCCGTTGCCGTCGTTGACCGAGTACTTCGACGGGCTCACCGAGCTCGATCAAATCCTGCTGCGTATCGCGCTGGCCAATACCGCGACCCCGCCGTTGCTCGTGGTCGGCAATCTCGACCATCTGACCGATGACCGGAATCGAGATGTCCTGCTGGAGCGCTTGATCGCGCTCGGAGAGAAACAAACCGTGGTCACCGCGACGGTCAACGGGGTGCCGGATCATCTGGCCTCGGCCGTGCGGGCCCAGATCACCGTGTCCAACACCACCCCGGCCGAGCTGGCCGGTGTGCAGAAAGGCGGCAAGTAGTCATGTTGGCCGGAATGTCGTTGGGTACCGACCTCAAGCGCTTTTCCCGCGGCACGATGCCGCGGATTGCGCTGGTGACGGTCATCCTGCTGCCGCTGCTGTACGGGGCGATGTATCTCTGGGCGTTCTGGAACCCGTTCGGTGAGGTGAGCAAGGTTCCGGTGGCGTTGGTCAACGAGGACCGGGGGACGGTCGTCGAAGGCCAGCAGATCACGGCCGGTGACGAGGTCGCCGATGCATTGGTGGACTCGGGACAACTTCAGCTGCACCGGGTTTCGGCCCAGGAGGCGGCCGACGGGGTGGCCGACGGCAAGTACTACTTCTCGATCACCCTGCCCGAGGACTTCAGCACCAGCATCTCGTCGCCGGCCGGTGGCTCGCCGCATCAGGCCGACGTCGTGTTCACCTTCAACGACGCCAACAATTACCTGGGTTCGATCATCGGTCAGAACGCCGCCCGCGAGGTGATCAACCAGATCAACGCAAAGGTCGGTGAGCGCACGGTCGGCACGGTGTTGACGGGGTTGACCGACGCCGGCGCCGGCCTGAAGAAAGCGGCGGACGGCGCGCAGCAGTTGGCCACCGGCAGTGCCGCGGCCAACGACGGAGCGCACCGGTTGTCCACCGGCGCCGACGCCCTGACCGCCGGCCTGATCACGGCGCGTGATGGGTCCGCGCAGCTGGCCGCGGGCACCCGGCAGTTGTCGACAGCGGTCACCAGCGCGACCGATCCGCTGTTGACGGTGCTCGATCGGGTCAGCGGTTTGGGCCTGGACCCCAATGAGGTCGGCATGGCCGCGCAGCGGTTGTCCGGTGCGGTGCGTTCGACCACCGACCGCATCGCGGCGCTGAACATCGACCAGGCCCAGGCTGCCGCGATCGTCGACCAGGCCGTCGGTTTCCTGCGCAACAGCCCCGATCCCACGGTGCGCGACACCGGTGAGTTCCTGGCCGGCGCGCAGCGGCTGCTCCAGGCCCGCGGTATCGACCCGACCACGGATGAGGGGCTGATCCGGCTGCGCGACAACGCCGCACAGCTGGAGAACGAACTCGGTGATCCCAACAGCAAACTGCGGACGTTCATCACCAGGGCGCTCGACGGCGGCCTGCGCTCCGACGTCGTCAAACTGCGTGACGGGGCGCAGCAGCTCAACACCGGTGCCCACGCGCTCAACAAGGGCCTGGTGCAGCTGGCCAACGGCGGCCGTCAATTGTCCAGTGGTGCACATGAACTCGCTGCGGGCACCGACAAGCTCGCGGCCGGCAATCAGCAGTTGGCCACCGCACTCGAGCAGGGGTCGACGCAGGTGCCGTCCTGGACCCCGCAGCAGCGCACGGACGTGGCACGAACCCTGGCCGCGCCGGTGGCCCTGGACATCCAGACGCACAATCCGGCCGCCACGTTCGGTACGGGTTTCGCGCCGTTCTTCCTGCCGCTGGCGTTGTTCATCGGCGCTCTGATCATCTGGATGTTGTTGCAGCCCCTGCAGTCCCGCCCCGTGGTCAACGGGTTGGGCGCGTTGCGGGTGGTGCTGGCCTCCTACTGGCCTGCGCTGCTGATCGTGCTGTGCCAGGTGGTGGTGATGTACGCGGTGGTGCATTTCGGGGTGGGGCTGCAGGCCAAGTACCCGCTGGCCACGGTGGCGTTCCTGTTGTTGGTGGCGGGCACGTTCCTGGCGTTGATCCAGGCGTTCAACGCACTGTTCGGGGTGTCGGTGGGCCGGGTGGTGACGCTGGCCTTCCTGATGCTGCAGCTGGTGTCGGCCGGTGGCATCTATCCGGTCGAGACCACGGCCAAACCGTTCCAGATCCTGCACCCGGTCGATCCGATGACATACGCGGTCAACGGGCTTCGACAGTTGATCGTCGGCGGCATCGACTCGCGGTTGTGGATCGCGATCGCGGTGTTGGCCGGTGTGCTGGCCGCCTCCCTGGCCGCAAGTTCCTGGGCGGCCAGACGCAACCGGCAGTACACCATGGACCGATTACATCCACCGATCGAAGTGTGACCCCAGATCAGCCCAACCCGATCCGCCGGTAGCGGTCCAACCGGGTCTGCAGCCGTGCGTCGCCGGGCACCGCACGCAACGCGGCCAGTTCACCGGCGATGGCTGTCGAGAGCCGCTCTGTGAAGGCCTTTGGTTCGTCGGCGGCGTCGGAATGCTCGGGCACGATTACGTCGACGATGCCGTGGCGCAACAGGTCGGTGGACCGAACACCCTGTGCGGCAGCCAGTTCCGCGGCGTGGTCGGTGTCGCGGTAGACGATCGCGCTGGCACCTTCCGGCGGCAGTGGGGCCAGCCAGCCGTTCGCCGCGGCCAGCACCCGGTCGGCCGGCACCATCGCCAGGGCCGGCCCGCCGCTGCCCTGACCCATCAGCACCGACACGGTCGGGGTGTCGAGGGTGACCAATTCGGCCAGGCACCGGGCGATCTCACCGGCCAGCCCGCCCTGCTCGGCCTCGATCGACAGAGCTGGTCCCGGGGTGTCGATCACGAGCACCAGCGGCAGCTGCAACCCGGCCGCCAATGCCATCCCGCGTCGGGCCTCGCGTAGCGCGCCGGGGCCGACCAGTCCGCCCACGACGCGGCGCTGGCCCAGCACCACCGCGGGTTGTCCACCGAACCGCGCCAGCGCCAGCAACATCGTGGCGGCCTCGCCGCGTTCGGTGCCGGACAGCAGCACCCGGTCCGTCGCGCCATGACGCAGGAGATGCCCGACGCCGGGCCGGTCCGGCCGCCGCGAGGCCTGCACCGAGTCCCAGGCCGGCACGTCGGGCATCGGCTCGGGGACCGTGGCGGCCGGGGGCGGGGCCGGAGGATCCAGGACCACCCGCAGCGTGCGGTCCAGCGTCTCGCGCAGCAGCGCCAGTGGCACCACACCGTCGATGACACCGTGGGCGTGCAGGTTCTCGGCGGTCTGCACGCCGGACGGAAACGGTTCGCCGTACAGGTGTTCATACACGCGCGGCCCCAGGAAACCGATCAGCGCTCCGGGCTCGGCGGCGGTGACGTGTCCGAGCGAACCCCAGGACGCGAACACTCCGCCGGTGGTGGGGTGGCGCAGGTACACCAGGTAGGGCAGATGGGCTTGTTTGTGCAGCTCGACGGCGGCGGCGATCTTCACCATCTGCAGGAACGCCACGGTGCCTTCCTGCATGCGGGTTCCGCCGGAACTCGGCGACGCCAGCAGCGGCAGTCCCTCGGCGGTGGCCCGGGTCACCGCGGCGGTGATCCGCTCGGCCGCGGCCACCCCGATCGACCCGGCCAGGAAGTCGAACTCGCAGACCACCACGGCCACGCGTCGGCCGAAGATGGTGCCCTCACCCGTCAGCACCGATTCGTCCAGCCCGGTCTTGGCGGTGGCTTCGGCCAGTTCACGGCGATAGTCCTCGCTGCTGGCGACCTGCAGGGGCGGGGCGTCCCAGCTACGGAAGGAACCGTCGTCCAGAACTGCATCACGAAGCGCGCGGGCGCCGATCCGACTCACAGTTCGACCCTATATAGGCTGGCCACATGATTGGTGTCACCAGAGATGGCAATGTCCTGACCCTGGAACTGCAACGCGAAGAGCGGCGCAACGCGCTGAACTGCGAGCTTCTCGACAGCCTGCGGGTGGCGGTGGAGAACGCCGCGTCCGAGGATGTCCGGGCCATCGTGCTCACCGGCGCCGGCACGGTGTTCAGCGCCGGTGCCGATTTGTCCGGCGACGCATTCGCCGCCGAGCTGCCCGACAAGGCCCTGGCGCTGAACCTGGCGATCGACAAGACGCCGGTTCCGGTCATCGGCGCGATCAACGGCCCGGCGATCGGCGCGGGCGTCATCCTGGCCATGATCTGCGATCTGCGGGTGGTGGCCCCCGACGCCTACTTCCAGTTCCCGGTCGCGAAATATGGTCTGGCCCTGGATAACTGGAGCATTCGGCGGTTGACTTCGCTGGTCGGTTATGGCCGGGCGCGGGGGATGTTGCTCGCGGCCGAGAGGCTTTCCTCCGACACCGCGCTGCAGACCGGGATGGCCAACCGCATCGGCACGCTGGCCGACGCGCAGAAGTGGGCCGGTGAGATCGCCGGTTTCGCCCCGCTGGCGCTGCAGCACGCCAAACGTGTGCTCAACGACGACGGTGCCTACGAAGAGCCGTGGCCTGCGCACAAGGAACTGTTCGACAAGGCGTGGGCGAGCCCCGACGTCATCGAGGCGCAGGTGGCGCGCGTCGAGAAGCGGCCGCCCAACTTCACCGGGGCCTGACATGCTGCGGGCTGCGCTGCAGGTGGCCACCAGGTCAGCCTCGCTGCTGGCCGGCGGGTGGTTGTTGCGTGCATTGAACGGGACGTATGCCTCGGTGGGCGCCCTTCCTCGCGACATCCGCCCGGTGGCGCAGCGCTCCCTTCAGTACGCCGACGGTGTGTTCGTCAACATCGAGCCTTCCGCACCGGGTATCAGCCTGAGCCGGGAAGAGCAGCGCATGTTGATCACCGAGATGTTCGGGTCTCGCGGACAGAGCCGGCCATCCGGGCCGATCCCGCTTGCCGATCCTCTCGAAGGTGAGGGTGGCACGGCGGCATCAGCTGCGGTGTCCTGGTACGGCCACTCCACCGCGCTGGTCGAGATCGATGGTTACCGGGTGCTGACCGACCCGATCTGGAGTGACCGGTGCTCACCGTCGCGCCTCGTCGGCCCGCAACGGCTCCATGAGCCGCCGCTTCCGCTGGAGGCGCTGCCCGCGGTCGATGCCGTGCTGATCAGCCATGATCACTACGACCATCTCGACATCGACACCGTGCTCGGATTGGCCCGTACCCAGCGGGCGCCGTTCTTGGTGCCGCTGGGTATCGGTGCGCATCTGCGTAAGTGGCGGATCCCCGAGAACCGGATCGTCGAACTGGATTGGAACGAGAGTCACCGGGTCGGTGACCTCACCCTGGTGTGTACGCCGGCGCGGCATTTCTCCGGGCGGCTGTTCCAGCGCAACACCACCCTGTGGGCCTCCTGGGCGATCGTCGGACCGCAACACCGGGCGTTCTTCGGCGGGGATACCGGCTATACCAAGAGTTTCTCCGAAATCGGTGCGGAGTACGGGCCTTTCGATCTGACCCTGTTGCCGGTCGGCGCGTATCACCCGGCCTGGCCGGACATCCACATGAATCCCGAGGAGGCGGTGCGTGCCCATTTGGATGTCACCGACAACGGATTGTTGGTGCCGGTGCACTGGGCGACGTTCCGGCTGGCTCCACATCCCTGGGCTGAGCCGGTGCGGCGCCTGCTGACGGCGGCCGATCCGGCGGGCGTCCAGGTCGCCGTGCCGCGGCCGGGCCAGCGGGTGGACCCGGGGTCACCCGCGGTCGATCCGTGGTGGGAGTTGTGACGACGATCAACGCCGTCGGTCTCACCGATGCCGACGTGGCGCAGCGGGTGGCCGAGGGCAAGAGCAACGACGTCCCGACGCGCGCGGCCCGCAGCATCTCCGAGATCGTCCGCGGCAACGTCTTCACGCGCATCAACGCGATCCTCGGTGTGTTGTTTCTGATCGTGCTGTCCACCGGGTCGTTGATCAACGGCGCTTTCGGCCTGCTGATCATCGCCAACAGCGCGATCGGCATCATCCAGGAGATCCGGGCCAAGCAGACTTTGGACAAGCTCGCCATCGTCGGGCAGGCCCGCCCCACCGTGCGCCGGGCGTCGGGCAGTCGTGACGTGCTGCCCAGCGAGGTGGTGCTCGACGACATCATCGAACTCGGCCCTGGCGATCAGATCGTGGTCGACGGCGAGGTCATCGAGGAATCCAACCTTGAGATCGACGAGTCCCTGCTGACCGGTGAGGCCGATCCGATCGCCAAAGATGTCGGCGATGCGGTGATGTCGGGCAGTTTCGTGGTGTCGGGGTCGGGCGCCTACCGGGCCACCAAGGTGGGCCATGAGGCGTATGCCGCCAAGCTCGCCGAGGAGGCTTCCAAGTTCACCTTGGTGAAATCCGAACTGCGCAACGGGATCAACAAGATCCTGCAGTTCATCACCTACCTGCTGGTGCCGGCGGGGCTGCTCACCATCTACACCCAGCTGTTCACCACCGGTGCCGATTGGCACGAGGCCGTGCTGCGCATGGTGGGGGCGCTGGTGCCGATGGTGCCCGAGGGCCTGGTGCTGATGACCTCGATCGCGTTCGCGGTCGGCGTGGTGCGGTTGGGGCGGCGCCAATGTCTGGTCAACGAACTACCGGCGATCGAAGGCCTGGCCCGGGTCGACGTGGTGTGCGCGGACAAGACCGGCACCCTCACCGAAAACGGTATGCGGGTGAGCGATCTCAAACGTTGCCACGAGGACCAGGAAGACACTGTGGCCGCGGTGCTGGCGCAGTTGGCCGCAGACGATGCCCGGCCGAACGCCAGCATGCTGGCCATCGCCGAGGCCTACGCGACGCCACCCGGATGGACCGCGACCGCGACGGCCCCGTTCAAGTCCGCCACCAAATGGAGTGGCGCGTCCTACGGCGAGCACGGCAACTGGGTGATCGGCGCGCCGGATGTGCTGCTGGATCCCAGCTCACCGGTGGCCGAGCAGGCCGAGCAGATCGGCGCCCAGGGGTTGCGGGTGTTGCTGGTCGGCTCTTCGGATCTGGCGGTCGACGCTTCGCAGGCACCCGGCACCGTCACCCCCGTGGCGCTCGTGGTGCTGGAGCAGCGAATCCGTCCTGACGCCGGCGATACACTCGATTACTTTGGTTCCCAGCATGTTTCGGTCAAGGTGATCTCCGGTGACAACGCGGTGTCGGTGGGCGCGGTTGCGGGCAAGCTGGGCCTGCATGGCGAGACGATGGATGCCCGCAAGTTGCCGCAGGAACCCGAGCAGCTGGCCGACGCTCTGGACGAGTACACCACCTTCGGCCGGGTGCGTCCGGACCAGAAGCGGGCGATGGTGCACGCCCTGCAGTCGCGCGGGCACACCGTGGCCATGACCGGTGACGGCGTCAACGACGTGCTCGCGCTCAAAGACGCCGACATCGGCGTCGCGATGGGTTCGGGCAGCTCGGCCTCGCGTGCCGTGGCGCAGATCGTCTTGTTGGACAACAAGTTCGCCACCCTGCCGTACGTGGTGGGGGAGGGCCGACGGGTGATCGGCAACATCGAGCGGGTCTCGAACCTGTTTCTCACCAAGACCGTGTACTCGGTGCTGCTGGCCGTCTTGGTCGGGTTGGCCGGATTGTCCTCGAAGTGGTTCGACACCGATCCGCTGCTGTTCCCGTTCCAGCCGATCCACGTCACGATCGCGGCCTGGTTCACCATCGGCATCCCGGCGTTCATCCTCTCGCTGGCCCCCAACAACGAACGGGCCCACACGGGTTTCGTACGCCGGGTGATGATCGCCGCGCTGCCCTCGGGCCTGGTGGTCGGCACCGTCACGTTCATCTCGTACCTGGTGGCCTATCAGGGCCGCGAAGCAAACCCGGTCGAGCAGACGCAGGCCTCCACGGCGGCGTTGATCACGCTGCTGGTGTCCTCGCTGTGGGTGCTGTCGGTGGTGGCCCGGCCCTACGAATGGTGGCGCGTCGCGCTGGTGGCATTCTCGGCGCTGGCTTATGTGCTGATCTTCAGTTTGCCGCTGGCGCAGCGACTGTTCATGTTGGATCCGTCGAATCTCAAGGTCACCGCGATCGCGCTGGGTATCGGCCTGATCGGGGCCTCGCTGATCGAGGTGCTGTGGTGGGTCCAGGGCATGGTGTTGGGCGAGAAGCGGCGGTTGTGGAGATAGCTGGCACGACGATAGGGTGGACTGATGGGATTCCTGGACAAGGCAAAAGACCTGCTGTCGCAGAATGCCGACAAGGTCGAGCAGGCCATCGACAAGGCCGGTGACATCGTCGACGAGAAGACGCAGGGCAAGTATTCGGGAGCGGTCGACAAGGCGCAGGAAGCTGCCAAGAACGCCGTCAACAAGGCAGATCCTCAGCAGTAACTCATGGCCAAATTGTCTGTCTCCGTTGATGTCCCGTTGCCGCCGGAGAAGGCGTGGGAGTACGCCTCTGATCTGTCCCGTTACGACGAATGGCTCAGTATCCACCGGGCCTGGCGGTCGAAGTTGCCCGAAACCCTGGAGAAGGGCACGGTGATCGACTCGATCGTCGAGGTCAAGGGCATGTTGAACCGGGTGAAGTGGACGCTGGTCAACTACAAGCCACCGCAGTCGCTGACGCTGAACGGCGACGGCCGCGGCGGGGTGAAGGTCAAGCTGATCGGCAAGATCAGCCCGGCCACGGTGGATGGAGGCGACGGGGCCAAGGTGTCCTTCGACGTTCACCTCGGCGGGCCGGCGCTGTTCGGGCCGATCGGCATGGTGGTGGCCGCCGCGCTCAAGGGCGATATTCAGCAGTCGCTGAACAAGTTCAAGGCGCTCTACGCGTCGTAGCCGCTGCGCGTCACCGGCGAAGTCGCCGGCCGACCAGCTTGCTGAACTCGGTCGTTGAGCGTCGTGCGGATTCGAGCTCTAGAGACACCAGCAGCGTGTCGACCATCGCGAAGGGCAACGTGGTGACCACCGCGCCGCGGCCATACTCGAGGTGCCACGATCCGGGGTGAATCGTCAGGCCGCGGGCATGCCCGCGTTCCAGGCAGGTGCGCTGGCCCGGGAGCAGCGTCGGCAATGGCACGGTGTCGTCGGATTCGAGGTCGTAGGAGTCGATCTGGCCGGCGAGCAGGAACTTGTGGATGTCGACGTGCTTGTACCGACCTGAAAAGCCCTGTGTCCCAGTGGGAGATCCGAAGAGCACGACGTATTCGCGGGGGCTGAAGTACAGGAACCTGACCTTTCCGAGGATTCCCCCGGCCTTGCTGCCCACCCACCGGCCCGGCCCGGCGTGGATCAGGTCGGGATACTCGTCGGCAAGTCGCTGGACTGTGTGTGCGACGAGCGTGCCGTCGTCGGATGTCAGGCCGACGACCTGTTTGGCCACGGTGTGCAACACATCCGGGTCGATCTTGTATGTCACCGGCGGACCAATCCGCGGGGCCGGATCAGGCCGAGGTCGAGGTGGTGGTGCCAGCCGGGCGGGGCGTCGCAGACGTCGGGGATCGCGTTGATGGCGGCCATGGCCGTCCAGTCGTAGCCGGGATGGGTCATGGTGCCGTCGGCCTGCCGGACACCTTTGAGGGTCAGCTCGGTGGGCGGGTCGCCCTCGATCACGATCTCGTACCGGGTCTCGCCCCAATCCCATGCCGGTTCGAGTTTGTCGGGGCCGGCGGTCACATAGATCGCGTGGAAGACGATCAGTGGCTGCCCCTCCACCCACGCGGTCCATTCGTGGCGTTGTGCGGCGACGGTACCCTTCGGGATCGCGCCCTCGTCGTGCGAGATATCCGCGACGGCGGTCGCGACATCGACCTCTGCGGCGGTCACCTCGTCGATGGTCACGCCGAGGCCGTCGGCGATCATGTGCATCGACTGGGCGAAGAACGGCAGGCCGAGACCCAGAATGGTTGGCTCGGTGAGGAATTTGTCCTTGCTCTTGCCAAACCCCATCCAGTCGATGTGGTCCATCGGCGCATCTTTCAGAACGTCGACGACCTCGTACACATGGATGGTGTCGATGCGACTCATCACGCGGGCCAGGGTGAGCGGCAGGATGTCCCCGGCGTAGCCGGGGTGGATGCCGCCGCCGTGGAACGAGGTTCCGCCGTCGGCGCAGGCGGCCCGGATCTGCTCGGCGGGGTCGCGGAAATCCGGTGAGGGATGGAAGAACCCGCTCGTGGTCACCACGTTCTTGCCGGACCGTAGCAGCCGGCACACGGTGTCGACGTCCATGATGATCGGTGTGTAGAACACGCAGTCGGCGTCGAGCGCGACGATGGCGTCCACGTCGTCGGTGGCGGTCACACCGATCGGTGCGATACCGGCGATCACACCGGCGTCTTTGCCCACCTTGTCTTCGCTGTGCACGAGCACACCGACGAGGTCGAACACCGGGCTCTCGGCGAAGTGCCGTACGCCGGCCCGGCCAACGTCGCCGGTCATCCACTGGATGATTCGGTAGCTCATCTGGTGGACCGCCTGCCGGGGGTGAAAGTGACCGGCACCGAGCGGAATCCGCGGGTGACGGAGTTGCCGTGAAACTTCGCCTGCTCTCCCGCTGCGAGCGTGAAGTCGGGCATCCGGGACAGCACCCGCTCCAGGCCCACCTGGAATTCCAGCCGGGCCAGGTTGGACCCGAGGCAGCGGTGCACACCGGCCCCGAAACCGAGGTGCCGGTTCTCGCGGCGGTCGAGGAGGCACCGGTCTGCGTCGGGGAACTCCTGTTCATCGCGGTTGGCGGCGGCGTAGTTGACGATGACCGATTCGCCGGCCGAGAAGGTGCAGCCGTTCAGTTCCACCTCTTTGGCCACGGTGCGGGGGATGCCGTGGATCGAGCCGGCGAACCGGATGAACTCCTCCACGGCGCGGGTGAGGAGTTCGGGATCACCGATCAGGCGGTCGCGCTCGGCCGGGTTGGTGGCGAGGTAGTGGTAGGCGAAAGACATTGCACTGGCGGTCGTCTCGAGGCCGGCCTGAACCAGGAGCATGGCGTTGGACACGACGTCGCCGAATGACAGTTTCTCTCCGTCGATCTCGGCGGACAGCAGGACGTCGATCATGTCGTCACGGGGCGGCTGGTCCATACGTGCGGTGACGGCGTCGTGCAGGTGCTGATACAGCCCACCCCAGGCGCTCATCCGGTCCTGCTCGGTGGCGCTGTTGAGCGCTGTGTCGGTCAGCTCGACGCACAGCGGCACGTCTTCGATCGGCATGCCGAGCAGATACTTGAAGAACACGATTCCGGGCTGACGCCAGGCGATCTGGGCCAGGTCACCGGACCCGCTCTCGATCAGATCATCGATGAGCAGGTCGGTCTCGGCGCCGATCTCGGGTCGCAGCGCCTTCATCCGCGCCGGGGAGAAGTACGGGTTCAGGACCTTGCGGAACTTCTGCTGCCGCGGCGGATCGAGGGTGATCACCAGATCCCCGGCGAGTTGCTCGGCGCCCTCGGGCGTCGGGTTGCTGGAGAAGTGCTCCCAGTCCTGCAGGATCTGGACGCACTCGGCGTAGCGCACCGCCACCCACGCTCCCGCCGGTGTCGCGCTGAGAAATGGTTTGTCGGTGCGCGCGAACGGCGACTGCTGTCGCATCACCGAATAGACGTCGTACAGGAAGTCGTTGTCGTTGAAATCCTGGTGGCGCAGATCCCAGTTCTGGGCGTGGCGTTCGAGTGACTCCGGCACGGGGTCTCCTACGGGCTCGGCTGCTGTTGCTGGGCTGACTCACGTGCTTCTCGTTCTTCGTGGATTCGCACCAGCTCACGGAATCCGATCCGGTGATATTTGGGTACCGGCTGGATGCCCCACTCGTCCTGCGCGGTGTCCTTGCCCTCGGCTCCCTCGGGTGGGCCGAATGCCGGGTACGGGACCTTGCATTCGAGGGTGTCGTCGGAATAGCGAACCTTGAGCAGTTCACTGCAGATCTCGGTGAGGCTCAACGTGGGGTAGCCGTAATAGACCGCCATGAACGGCAGGGTGAAGGCGCCCTCGACGACGAGGGCGACCAGGCACACCAGGACCGCGCGCTTGATCCACTTGTGCATGCGCGCGTAATAGGGCGTGGTGCCGGGGGGAAGGTCCTCGGACTTCTCGTCTTCGGTGGCTTCGGGTGTGGTTGTCACAGTGTCTCTCCTAAGCGCTGCATGAATTACGTTCAGTCGGAGAAGATTTCGCGGTTCACCGTGTGCAGATACGGGATCGCGAGGAAGGGCGTGATGTAGAAGATGTCGTAGAGCCACCACCCGATGACCGGGAACACGACGCCTGCGTAACGCACATCGGCGAACATCGTCATGTTGAACACGTACAGACACCAGATGAGCACGCCCATCCAGCACGTGATGATCATCCACTGGTGTCCCCAGCGCTTCATCTGCAGGAATCCGATTGCCGCGGCACACCGCATCGCGAAGACGGTGAGGATCATGCCGAACACCATGGACTTCTCGCCCGGCCCGGCAGAGCCTCCGATCCACAGTTCGTTGTAGTGCCAGAAGTATCCGGCGTCGAACATGGCGCCCCAGCCGACCATCAGCACCCGGTTGATCAGGGTGTGGTTGGCGACCAGGTCGAGCGCCCAGCCGAGGCTGTTGAGCATGCCGTCGATCAGCACGAGATACCCGATGAGCGTGACGATCATCGGCCGGACCGAATACCCTGCGCGCAGTGCCTGGCGCTGTAACCACACACCGCGCATGAAGATGGGGAAGCCGATGAGCCCGGGTGCCCACATGCCCATCAGGGCGGCACCGACGATCATCCACTTGTCGGCCCGCCGCTGCGCCAGCCGGGACTGTTCGTGATGTTCCTCGAGGTTCAGCGAACCCTCTGCCGGGACGGATGCCGTGACCTTCACAGGTCCCACCAGCCTCGGGTGAACGACATGTACAGCTGGATTCCGAACATCGCCAGCAGGTATCCGTAGATGACGATCTGTAGGACGATGAGAGCTTTCTTGCGGTTGCGTTCCTTCTGATCGACCATGGCGGCGATTCCCTTCCTAGGTGCGTGTGCTGTCGGCGTCGGCGAGACTGGCCGCGGCCACCTCCCGTAGCCCTTCGGTGATGGCGCCGTCGCTGGACAGCGGGGCGAGGACACAGGCTTCTGCGGCTTCGAGTTCCGTTGCACCGGCGGCGATCAGGTGCGCCGCCGTGACGAGTACCCGGGTCGAGGGCGGTTCGAAGTGGAACGCCTCGTCCGCCGTACGGATCGCGGTGGCGCACCGCACCAGTCGCTGGGCGGTGGGCAGTCCGACGCCGGCCTCGGCGACGATCACCTCTGCCTCGCGTTCAGGCGGCAGGTACCGCATCGACAGCGTGACGAAACGCTGCCGGAAGGATGGTTTGAGCTCTTTGAGTGAGCTGCGGTAGGCGGGGTTGTAGGAGCACACCAGCATGAAAGTCTCTGGCGCCTGGACGACTTCGCCGGCGCGATCCAGATAGAGCGTGCGCCTGTGGTCGGTGAGCGAGTGCAGGACGGCCAACGAGTCGTGACGCGCCTCGACGACCTCGTCGAGGTAGCAGATCGCCCCGGCCTTGACCGCCCTAGTGAGGGGCCCGTCGGTCCAGACCACGTCACCCCCGGTGACCATGAACCGCCCGACGAGGTCCGAACTGGTCAGGTCGTCGTGGCAGCTGATGGTGACGACCGGACGGCTGAGCAGCAGCCCCATGTGCTCGACGAGGCGGGTCTTGCCACATCCGGTCGGGCCGGTGAGCATCACCGGCAGACGCTGGCGGCAGGCCTGCTCGAACAGCTGCACCTCGTTGGCGTTGGCGTAATACGTGTCGGTCATACGGATACCAGCTCCCGGTGGACGTGGGCGAGGACGCGGGGAAGTTCTTCGACGCGGCGGATGCGTTGGGATCGTTTGGGTCCGAACACTTCCGGCAGCGGATCGACGCGGACGGGTCCGACGCCGACGTAGTACATGGAGACGCCGGCGTCGTTGGCCTCCTCCACGGCGTGGGCGGCATCAGCCCAGGCGTAGCGGCCCTCGTAGCCTTCGTCCGAGATCAGGCCGTCACCGATGACGATGAGCAGCCTGCGCTCCGAAGGCTGTGCGAGCAGGCGGCTGGTCATATGCCGCAGCGGCGCACCGAGTCTGGTGTAGCCGCCGGTGGAAAGTCCCAGACTGCCGGGCGGGACGAAGCGGCGGTCCGCGAAATCCTTGAGGCAGCTGACTTCCACGCGGTGGCGGGTGTTCCCAGTGAACGTGAAGATGCCGTGGCGTTCCCGGGCCGAGGTCATCGCGCGGGACAGGGCGTCGGCACAGGCGAGCTCGAGTTTGAAGATCCGGCCCCCGTGCACGCCCAGCGAGGAGCTGCCGTCCAGCAGCAGCGCGGTGGTCACGTCGCGGCTGGCGGGCAACAGTTCACGGAAGAGGCGGGGTTCGACCGCCTCTCCGGTCGTCAGGTCGATGAAGTGGTTGACGTACTGGTCGACATCGAGGTCGGAGCCATCTTCCAGCCGGTTCTTCATCGCCCGATGGGTGTTCTCCTCGAACCACTTCCGGACATCCACGGTGACTGCGCCGGGCTGCCGGTCGCGGCCGGCACGTGCCTGCTCGAGAACCGCGACGTGGTCCGGCATGAAGCTCTTCGTCCAGGCGTTCCATTCCGGGTACGGGATTCCGGGCCGGTGGTCAGGGGTGATGTCGAGGTCGTTGTCCTGCGGCCGGCTGGGCGGGGGAAGGCTGGAGTTGCGGACCCCGCCGTCTCCGCCGGCCGGGACGGAGTGTGGTGCCGGTGAACGCTTTTGGTTCGTGGTCCACGGCAGCCGTCCGAACGTGCGGCGCAGCTTGTCGGACAGGCCCTGCGGCAGGGTGTACGCCCGAGGAAGGCTGCCGAGCAGCGGCTCGATGGGGAACTGCTGTGAGGTACGCGCCAGGGCGATGGCCCGGTTCAGCATCTCCTCGGCGGTCAGGTCTGCATCCGTGGGTTCCAGGTTCGGCAGCGCCGAGCGCAGGTCGGGCAGCAGTCCGGGCCAGTTTTCGGCCACCCACCCCAGCGCCACGCCGGCTTCGACGATCGTGAGCGCGGCGAGCTCGCGGGTCGACAGCTCGTTGAGCCGGTAGGCGACGACGCGCTCCTTGGATGGCGAGCACTGCAGCGCCACAGCACATGTCAGCGTTCGCCGCGTCCAGTCGCGATGTGGCGGATAGGGCACGTGGACGACGTCGAGCAGGGAGCTCAGACCGAAGCCGCGGTGTTGCCCGCTGACCAGGCGGGCGCCGGTGCGGCGCTGGTCGCTCAACGCTACGGCGGTGACGGCGCAACTGCGCTCGGTTGCCATGGCGTGGGCTTCGGTGAGCTCGGTCATCTGCTGCGTCACGCTTCAGAAGGTCCCGATGTTGGAGAACATCCAGTACCAGAACCAGATGACCAAGCCGGTGCCGCCCCAGGCGGCCACATAGCGGAGTATCTCCCAGATCCAGCCGGCCACGTCAGTTCTCCTCACAGAAGGGATGTTTCATCGGATCTCCAGTCCTCGTCGCGCGGTGATGACCAAGTTGGCCAGCATCGCGTCGCGGTGTTCGCTGTCGGCGGTGGTGGTCAGCACGCCGTAGATTCCCAGTAGGAAGAAGGCGGCGCTGTAGAAGGCGTCGACCTCGGGATGCACCTCGCCATCGCCGCGGGCGCGCTCGATCTCGCGGACGAGTAGCACGATCACCGGGTGGTCGGTCCATTCGTCCTTGGTGGGCCGCGTCGGTGAGAAGTGCAGCGCGAGAAATTCTTTGAAGAGGAGCGGTCCAAGCCGTTGCTCAAGGCCACCCACCAGGTGGACGAGTTCGGTCAGTGTCGTCGCGAGGTCATGCGCGGTATCCAGGAAGCGCGCGAATTCGGTTGCCATGTGCGTCTCTTCGCGACGCTCCAGCTCCAGCAGGACGTGCTCCTTGCTGGGGAAATGGAAGAAAAACGTCCCGTGGGCCACGCCGGCGGCACTGACGATCGCACCGACGTCCGCGCCGGCCATGCCCGACGCCTGGAACTCGGCGATGGCCGCGCCGAGTATCCGTTCCCGCGTCTGCAGTCGGCGCAATTCGCGTGCCGACTGCTTGGTCTGTGGCGTCATGGTCGGTTCTTTCTAACCCAGTTACTGATTGCAGTCAATGAGTTGAGTCATCCGTTTAGTCGGAGAAGATCTCGCGGTTGACCGAATGCAGGTAGGGAATCGCGAGGAACGGGGTGATGTAGAAGATGTCGTAGAGCCACCATCCGACGACCGGGAGCACGACGCCGGCGAACCGGACATCGGCGAACATCGTCATGTTGAACACGTACAGGCACCAGATGACGATCCCCATCCAGCAGGTGATGATCATCCACTGGTGTCCCCACCGCTTCATCTGCAGGAAGCCGATGCCGGCGGCGATCCGCATGGTGAAGACGGTGAGGATCATGCCGACTTCCATGGCCTTCTCCCCGGGTCCTGCGGCCCCGCCGATCCACAGCTCGTTGTAGTGCCAGAAGTAGCCGGCGTCGAACATTGCACCCCAGCCGTTCAACAGGATTCGGGCGAGGATGGTGTGGTTGGCGGCGACGTCGAGGGCCCAGCCGACGGTGTTGATCGCGGCGTCGATGATGACCAGATAGCCGATCAGCGTGACCAGCATCGGCCGGACCGACAATCCGTCGCGCTGAGCTTTGCGCAGCAGCCAGACGCCCCGGAGGAACAGCGGCAGACCGAAGATGCCGAGGGCCGCGGTGCCGATGAGCAGGCCGCCGGAGATGAGCCACTTGTCGGCTTGGCGCTGCGCGCGCTGGGAGGCCTCCAGGTGTTCTTCGAGCCCGCTGGCTGATGCGGGCGGCACCACGTCTCGGCCGCTGCTGCGGCTCCGATTGAACGTTGGCAAGTTCATGGACGCTGACTATAGTCAACCAATCGAGGTGGTCAATGGCTACTCGGAGGGGATTCACATGGCGATGGAGCAGTTCGGTCTGGCGGGTCAGGTCGCAATCGTGACCGGCGCCGGTAAGGGCGTCGGGCAAGGGGGTGGCGGTGGTCGCCGACGCGATGAGCCGGCCCGACGGAGAACGCGTGGTGCCACGGCGATGGAGCGGTTCGGCCGCATCGACATCCTGATCAACAACGTCGGCGGGTCCACATATGCGCGGACTGGAGGCACTCACCCGCGCGATGGCGCAGGAGCTGGCGCCCAAGATCCGGGTGAACGCGATCGCGCTGGGCTCCTTCGCGACCGAGGGTTTGCAAGGAAGCCTTGACTTGTTACCCGGGTCGTTGGAGAAGATGAAGGAGGCGACGCCGTTGCATCGCCTCGGCGATGTGGAGGATCTCGGAAGGTTGTGCGTGTATCTGTCCACGCGCGATTGCTACGCGACCAACGCGATCTTCCACGTGGACGGCGGTATCGAGTCGAACAATTCGCCACTACCGATCCCGGACTACTGAGCAGGAACAGGTGTCAATGATGCGCAGAGTGGTTCAGTTCTCCACCGGTAATGTCGGTAGGCATTCGCTGGCGGCGGTCATCGGCCGACCCGATCTGAAGTTGGTCGGCGTACATGCCTCTGGGCCGGACAAGATCGGGCGTGACGCTGCTGAACTCTGTGGACTCGGCGAGCCGACAGGGGTGATCGCGACCGACGACATCGACGCGTTGATCGCGCTCGGGCCTGATTGCGTGGTCTACACGGCGTTGGGAGAGACCCGGCCGATGGAGGCCATCGAGCAGATGTCGCGTTTCCTGCGCGCCGGGATCGACGTCGTCGGAACGTCGATGGTGTGGCTGGTGACCCCGCGCCAGGCCGACGATTGGTTGCGGGTACCGCTTGAGGAGGCGTGCTCGTCCGGGAACTCCTCGCTGTACGTCAACGGCATCGACCCCGGATACTCGGGGGACACCGCGGTGTACGCAGCGCTCAGCCTGGTCACGCGCGCCGAGTCGGTCACCGTCAAGGAGATCTTCGACTACGGCAACTACGACGACTACGAATACACCGGCACCGCCATGGGTTTCGGCACCACTCCGGACGACGAGCTGCCGATGGCATTCCAGCCGGGCGTGA
Organism: Mycobacterium sp. GA-1841; assembly: GCF_001954135.1. Lineage (GTDB taxonomy): Bacteria > Actinomycetota > Actinomycetes > Mycobacteriales > Mycobacteriaceae > Mycobacterium. The sequence goes on from NZ_MBEQ01000010.1 coordinate 63,154, forward strand.
TCACGGCGATGTTCGGCGGTTTGGTGCGCGATCTGGCCCATCATCTTGGCGTGGAGCTCGACGAGGTTCGTCAGCGGTTCGAGCCGTGGTACGCCACCGAGCGCATCGAGTGCACGATGACGACCGTCGAACCAGGGCAATTGGCCGGCACCCGATTCGCCGCCGAAGGCATCCGCGGCGGCGTTCCGGTCATCACTGTCGAGCACACCACCCGGCTCACCCCGGCGGCGGCGCCGGACTGGGAGTATCCGCCCGACGGTCAGTCCGGCGTGCACAAGGTGATCGTGGAGGGCGAGCCGCGCATCGAGGTGAGCACTGAGCTGTCCCATCCGACGCTCGACGTGACCGACGCCGGATGTCTGTCGACCGCGGCGCGGGTGGTCAACGCGATCGACTGGGTGTGTGATGCTCCGGCGGGATTGGTTGCCGCCGAGGACATCCCGCCGACCGCGCTGATCCGCGGGTTGATGTGGTGACAGGCGGCGTCATGTGAGCCATTCGGCCGAGCAGTTTGATCCGATTGCGCGCCTCGCACAGTTGCGCGCACGTCATCAGGCTCACGTGTGGAGTATTGCGACCCGTTATTGCACACGTGACGATGTTGGAGCATCGAGTCCTAGATCGTGATACAAAGTGGCGCGTTCGGCTTGCGCGTCGGGCAAGGGAACATAGATGACCCAATCGTGGAGTAAGCCTCTCCGGAGCCGGAAGGTGAAGCCAGAAAGCTTTTCGGCGACTACTCGGTCTCGTAGTCGAACGGTATCGGTCGCGAGGGTGTCACGTGAGGAGCTGTAGACACAGATTGGTGGCAGGCCGACGAGAGGGCCGTATAGAGGGCTCACACTCGGGCTTTGGGTGTCGAGGCTGCCAGCCCACAGTTTGCCGCTTCTGACCAGGTTTCCCACGTCCAGTAAAGGGTCGTTGATCTGAGACTGGCAAGGATGGTTCGTTGATACATCCAACCACGGCGCCAGCAATACCACTCGGCTGGGCTGTGGCGAGCCGCGGCGGGCGAGTTCCTGGGCGACCAGCAGAGCGAATCCGCCTCCTGCTGAATCGCCGAGCACACTTACGTTTTCCGCGCCGTGTTCATCGATCGTCTGCGAGATGAAGTCGGTCATGCGGGGGACCTCGGTTTGGGCGGTTCCCTGGGGCGCGAGGGCATAGTCGGGTACTACGACTGTTGCTCCGGTTTGGCGTGCCAATTCGGTGTAGGTCCACCAGTGGAAGATGGTCGCCCTGCCGACGTAGGCGCCACCGTGGATGGCGACGACGACCTTGCCCGTCGATTCGGGGGGTGTGAATGTCACCACTGGCATGGCTTCGAACTCGCTACGGCTCTGTGCGAGGCCGTAATTCAATAAGGACGGCGGCGCTCCGTCGGTGATCAACGGGATTTTGTACGGGACAGTTGCAAGTACACCTCCGACAAATGGAGAGACGACTTTGTCGAGCAGACTCGCGCCGAAGGCAACGAAGTCGTGTAGCTGTGAAGGTTGGCCGGTGTACATGTCTTCCCAGTGCGCCTCGGTAGTGCTCACAATTCCAGGCTAACTGTTCTTAATTTCACCGATCCGTCGCTGGTGTCGCGTCTTTCGCTGTGTTTCATTGCCAGTAGCTGCTCAACCCCGCGCTGTCGTCGTCGATCGTGGCTTTTCACCACGTCCGGCAGTGAACCGCCGGACCACCCGGATTTGTTGCCCGTCGCGTCCAGGTGCCCAGATGGCGACGACGATAGCGGAAACCAGCACCACTATCCCCAGCATCAAGAGCGATGAGTGCATTGCTTGCATGAAGGCGGCTTTGGCGTGAGAAGTCAGATCGCCTCCTGCGGGTCCGAGTCGGTCGGCGATCGTCAACGCTTGTGCAAGTGAACCGAGCGCGGGTTCCCTTACCGTTTCGGGGAGCGTCGCGACGTGTCGAACGAGTGCGTCGTTGTATCCGGCGGCGAGAATGGAACCGGCGAGCGCGATGCCCAGCGCTCCGCCAAGCTCTCTTGTGGTGTCGTTGATTGCAGAGGCGACACCTTGCTTACTCAGTGGAACGGCCCCGGTGATAGCAGTAGTCGAGGGGGCGTTGCAGATGCCCATTCCGGTACTGAGCACGAGCATCGGCCATGCCAGGTCGAAGTATGACGAGTCGACATCGAGTAGTCGCATGCACAACAGTCCGGCTGCCAGGGTTGCGAGTCCGACCGCGACGGAGATGCGCAGCCCGAAGCGGGGTAGATACCACCCGGTGAGTGCCGCGAATACGAGTAGGGGAACCGCCAGCGGGCACAAAGCAATAGCGGTTTGCAGCGGGGTGTAGCCGAGCACCAACTGCAGATGCTGCATGATCAAGAAGAAGAACCCGAAGATGGCGAAGAAGAGCGTTGTCATGCCGATAGAGCCAGTCAGCATGTCGGGTCTCTTGAATACACGAATATCGAGCAGTGGGTGCTTGCGACGGAGTTCGACGAAGCCGAAGGCAACAGCAAGCAGGACGCCTCCGGCGAGGCAGCCATACACCGAGGGGGCGCTCCACCCTCGGAGTGGGGCTTCGATCACGCCGAAGACGAAAACGGCGACCGCCGAACCGATGAGCAGCGCGCCCCACAGGTCGACCGGCGTTGCCTCGGGATCTTTGGATGACGAAATCGTCAGGGCTGACACGAATAGCAGTGCTGCTGCAGCGACGAAGGCCCAGAAGATGGATTGCCACGGCCCGAACTGGGTGAGTATCGCAGTGCCCATGAAGCCGACCAGGGCGCTGGATGCGCAAACTCCAGCCCAGATGCCAATTACCTTGTTACGTTGATCTTCTGGGTACGCCGCAATCAACAGCGAAAGGGTGGCTGGAAGTACCGCTGCGGCACCAATGCCCGTGACGCCGCGCGCAATTATGAGAGCGGTTGGCGAGTCGAAGTAGATGGGTGCCAGCGATGCTACGGCGAAGATGACGAGTCCGACGAGGAGGACGGTACGCCTTCCGTAGCGATCCCCCAACGCGCCGGCTGGTAGCAACAGACAGGCCATCACCAGCGTGTAGCCATCGACGATCCAGGTCAATTGTGACTGTGTCGCAAGGGTTTCCAGCGCGATAGCACCCAACGCGGCGTTGAGGGCCACCATTGACGAAATGACCAGGAGGACACCCATCGAGCACACGACAAGAAGCCAGATTCTGGAACGGCCTGACAACACGCTTGAGTGGATGTCTCCGGATTGAGCGGTTATGTTGACCAATTGCCCGTCAGTCTCGTCGGTCGTCGCTTCAGTGTTCACCGAGTCATGCCTTGGGCGCGCCTGGGACCAGTGCGCTGATGTCTTCGCCTTGGAGAAGTTTGACCGTCAGGTTGACATCGAAGTAATCCGTCCATCGGGTGATTCTGCCGTCATCTCCAACGACGAACGTTCCCATCACCGGAATGGCAGGCTTGGCTCCATCGGGGGCCTGGATGTAATCGAGGCGCTCGGTCAGGACGACAGGCCCGTCGCTCGCAATATTGACAATTTCGAACGCATAAGCGTCCGGGAACATCGAGAATTGCGCGCCCATGTTCTCCACGATGGCGTCGACCCCGGTGAACGCCGGCATTCCAACGTTTTGATAGACGGCGTCGTCGGCGAGTAACGGCCGCAGAGCATTCGGATCGCGGCGTTCCATCAGGGCGCAAAACTCGCGAACAACATCGGCAGGGTTTGACACGGCGAACCTCCGGCTAGAGCGACCAACCACACATGCGGGCTGTAGGTGACATGCAGACTGTATGTGACCTACAGGCCGCATGCAATACGCTGTTGCGATGACGCATGGGCAAGAAAGGCTTGACCCGAAGGCGCGACGTGCCGCACAAGCAGAGGCCACCCGCGCTGCACTGGTGGATGCCGCGCAGCAACTGTTCGTGGAGAAGGGCTATCACCACACCGGCACCGAAGAAGTCGTAGCCGCGGCCGATGTGGGCACTCGTGGCGCGCTGTATCACCACTTCGCTGACAAGCGGGCGCTATTCGAGGCGGTATTCATCGCGGTTGAAGAGGGGCTCGTCATGGCAGCCGCCAAAAATCTCGCCGATCCGGCCGACGGCGCATTTAATCAGTTGCGGCAGGGGTTGATTGGCTTTCTCGACGCATCCCTGACGCCCCAGGTGCAAAGAATTCTTCTCATCGACGGGCCTGCAGTTCTGGGCTGGTCCAGATGGCGGGAACTAGAAAGCGTTTATGGATTGGGAGCCATCCGTGCAATGCTCGAACGCGCGATCGAGGAAGGCGACCTAGCCGCGGGCCAGCCTGTCGCGGTACTTGCCCATGTGCTTCTCGCAGCAGCAGAGGAAGCAGCGATGTTCATCGCCAATGCGCCCGATCAGCACGACGCGCGAGACCAGAGCGTCCAGGCGCTCATAGCACTGCTGGACGGGCTCCGCCCGCGCTAACTGCCGGCTGAGCTGGTCTACGACTTCGCGCTGCTGGTGTCTTCGGTCGTGTGCTGCCTGCTTACTGGAGTATTCGACTCTGCTGCAGGATTCTCAGAAGCCGCCTGCGACTCGTACCACCGCGCGCCCGGCATACTTTCCAGCTCGAAGCTCGTCGAGTACGTCGCTGATGTCTTTGACGTCGACGTCAGTTGTGATGTGCGAAAGATGCTGCGGTTTAAGTGAACTGGACAGCTTCCGCCATAGTTCGCGGCGAGAGTCAATCGGCATGAGCACCGAGTCGATGCCGAGAAGCGCCACACCGCGCAGGATGAACGGCATAACGGTGGTTTGTAGTGCGGCACCGCCGGTCAGCCCGCTGGCCGCCACGGCGCCGCCGTAGTTCATGGAGCTCAGCACATGGGCCAGGGTTGCCCCGCCGACGCAGTCGACGGCGCCGGCCCAGCGGCTCTTACCGAGCGGTCGTGGCTTCGCGTCGGGATCCTCGGGGAGGCGGCCGATAACTTCGGCTGCGCCAAGGGCGTGCAATCGATCTGTCGCGTCACCCTTGCCCGTGGACGCCACCACCTGGTATCCCGCTGCTGCCAACAGATCGATGCTGACCGATCCGACCCCGCCCGTTGCGCCGGTGACCACGATCGGCCCGTCCTCTGGCTTGATGCCATGCCGCTGTAGCGCTTCCACACTCATCGCTGCGGTGAATCCCGCCGTGCCGATCGCCGCACCTTCGCGCGGGCTCAACTCGCCGAGCTTGACCACCCAGTTCGCAGGCAGGCGCGCATATTCGGCGTAGCCGCCATGCCTGCCGGTCCCGATTTCATAGCCGTGGGCCAAAACCAGCTCTCCGACACTGAATTCGTCGGAATCGGAGGACACTACTTCACCTGTGAGGTCGATGCCGGGCACGATCGGATATGCACGCACGACACCGCCTTTCGGTGTCAGCGCCAATGCATCTTTGTAGTTCGCGCTGGAGTAGTGCACCCGGACGGTGACCTCACCTGGCGGCAACTCCGAGCTGTCCAGTGCATCGACTGTCGCCCGGATTCCGTCGTCATCTTGCCGCGCGACCAGGGCCTGAAACGTCGGGACAGTACTCATCGACAATCAATCTCCTTGGCGCGATGTGAGGCGGGATGCGGAAAGGGGCGCACGCCGGGGATCTCGACAACAGTCGCTGCACCGCGAGGTGGCTCCCGCTCACGTAGCTTAGCAGATTATCAACAGTTAGGATGAGCAGATATTGTTAATGGTGATTGACGCAAATCGAGAATGCTAGAGTTCTCTACTAGAGAGTGACGTTCTCACAGACGGTCGACAGAAGGCGGTACCGGACGTGCTTGCGAGTCGAATTGAGGTCCGCACTTCGAGCCAGAATCCACCAGGCCGATATTGTGGACGCATGCCCGTTCTTCGCCCACGCCTCGTCGACGGCCGTGCCGATCGTGCCGAGTCGAATCGGATTTGCGGGGCAAGGCGCTGCGCGGGCGGGTTGTCATGAAGACGGGTGACGCGTCGAAAGACGCCCCGGGCGCAACCAGCGAAGTCACTCGCACATGGCAGGAGCGCGCCGTCGAGCGTCGACTCGGCGAAGCGCGGGCACTCGCCGTTGCGCGGAGCACGCAATTCATGGCAACGGCCCTTGAACTTGTCCAAGAATCCGGCCAGGCGAACTTCACATTGCAAACCCTGGCCGAGCGCGCAAATATGAGCGTACGGACGTTCTACCAGCATTTCTCCAGCAAGGACGAGCTTCTGCTAGCGCTTTATGAAGACGTGACCGCGCGATACACCGAGGCGATCAGGGAACAGGTTGAGGCCGCAGACGGACCGGTGGGGCGGCTAGAGGCGTGGTGTCGGGGGGTGCTTTCAAGGCCGGGCTCATCGCAGGAAGTGGGTGGCCGGCTCGTTCTGATGTACAACCTGAGCCTCGAGGTCGAACGTCCGGAAGCGTTTGCCAAAGTGTGGGCGCCGCATCGCAAACTGTTGACGGAGATATTGACCGCATGTTCCGACGCGGGCCTGATTCGAAACGATCTCTCGCTGCCGCAGCTGATCTCATTACTGGGTTACACGATGACGTCCTTCGGCCAGTTCAACGCACTGCACGAAGGGATGGACGGCACGAACCTGACCGAAGACGTTGTGTGGTCCTGGTGCTGGCAGGCGATCGCGGCTCCCGCCACTGTGAAAAACTCGACCACATCTAACTGACTACGGGTGCACACACGGCGGCGGGGCCACCTACTCGGAATGCAGTCGCTTTGCGGCCAATTCGCGAAGTTCGCCGGATTTGATTTTGTCGCTGCCGGTCAACGTGAGGTCATTGTCACAAAGGAAAAGCACATGACGCGGCACTTTGTAACTCGCCAAGCGTTCCCGCAGGTAGCCGCGAATCTCTTCGGCTTGAACGTGAGCGCCCTCGTGCGGGACGACGCAGGCGACCACGACCTCGCCGAGCGTCGTATGCGGCAGGCCGACGGTCTTGGTCACCTTCACAGCGGGATGCTTGGCAAGGGCTTCGTCGACTTCAAGCGGTGAGACATTGGCACCACCTGTTTTGATGATTTCGGAAAGTCTTCCGTCCCAGAACAGTCGGCCGGCGTCGTCGAGGTATCCGCCATCGCCTGTGGGGAAGAACCCTTCAGCGTCGAGTGTCTTATCCGACGGTATGCCGAGGTAGCCCAGCATGAGGGTGGGACCTTTAACGCAGATTTCTCCACGTTCGCCTCGCGGAACCACGCTGCCGGTAGCTGGGTCGGTGATCTTGAGCGTCACGCCGGGCAGCGCCCAACCCCAACTGTCAGCATGCACCTCGCGAGGCGTGTCGGCTTCGACCATGGTTGAAAAGGTGAACGTTTCAGTGTTTCCGTAAGCGTGATCAGGCACGAATCGTTCGACCGATGCCGTCGGATGACTCACGATCGGTGTCGTGACATCGGCGAACCGCATGCTGCTCAGGTCGACGGTAAGCCAGTTCGGTGCGGCTTCGATCTGCGCCCACTGATGCGGCCAGGCGAACGGGTAGTTCACTCGCTCCGCGGCCATCAATTCGAGCGCCTCAGACGCGGCGAACGTCGGCTGTAGGACGAGGCAACCGCCGGCTGCGAGTGTGGCGCCCAGCGACATCACGAAGTTGCCGGACCAGAAGAAGCCGTTGGCCGACCAACAACGGATGTTGTCCTCCGGCCCAAATTCACACACCCGGCGAAAGCGCCACATTTGAATGGCGATGCCGCGGTGCGCGCTCAATATGCCTTTGGGTTTACTCGTCGAGCCCGAAGAGAAGAACAAGGCTCCGGTATCGCTGGGAAGCACCGCCGCAGCGGTCGCGAATATCACTTCGCGTGGTTCGCAACGACCGCGGGCGAGAAAGCCGTCCCACGTGTCGACGCCTGGCGACGCGTCGCCCACCGCTGCGAGATAGCGCAGAAATGGGAATCTCTCGGATTGCAGCGCGCCCGGTGGCGTCGATCCGATCTCCGGCGCCAGTTCGCACAGGACGGAGTGGAAGTCCGTCTTGAGCACCCGCCTTTCGAACAGCAGCACTGCAACGCTCGACGCTTGCAGCAGATGCGCGAGCTCCGCAGGGGTCGAGAACGTGCTCAGCGGGACAGCTACACCTCCGGCGAGTGAGATGCCAAAGAACGCCGAGACCCACTCGGGGCGGTTGGTCATCAACACGCCGACCCGGGTGTCCTTACCGACGCCGCTCGCACGCAACGCGCATGCCACATCAATTGCCCGAGCCCACAGCTGGGCGTACGTCCAGCGGATGTCTCCACCGGTGGTGTGAAACACAAGCGCTTCCCGGTCGCCATACATCGATGTCACATCGTCTAGAAACCCGGGCAACGTGAGCGCGCCGAGGCCCGGTTCGTCGCTCAACGGGGGGCCGGATACCAGCGATAGCTCTGGTGGCACAACTGAATTCATGCGCATAGCCTCGTCACAAAGGAATCTCGACCTCGGCGGTGCAGCTGACGAGCTCGTCGCCGTTCTGGTTCGTCAGCTGCAGCCTCACCTGAACCAGCGGAACTCCCCATGCTGAATCGGCGTCCTTGTCGATGATTTCGGCGTCGAAGTACGTCACGTCACCTTCGAAAGCCGGTCCGCGGAAATCTGCCTTGCTGTGACGCACCATCCCGTCCTGACCGGCCCAGTACGCGAGGTAGTCGGTGCACCAAGCGCCCATCGTTGCGCCGTACCCATACGCGCGTGCCATGCCGACTTCGCTGGCGCGATCGGCGTCAATGTGGCCCCGAGACGGCCCTAGATAGAGTCCGTCGCGCTTACGCGGATCGATGAACGCATCTTCTTCGTCGAATGCGAAATCCTTGCCGAAACCAGGATCCTGATAGATCCACGGATCTTCGACACCGGGCGGTGCCACCCATTCGAATCCGCCCCAGATATTGAAGACAAAGGCACGATACTCCGTAGTAAATGTGGCGATGGTGTGCGGACCGATGACTCGGCGCGGAAGCGTATCGCCGACCTTCACCTCGTCGAAGTGGGGTGACACACCAAACCGATTCGACTCAAGCCACTCGCGGCGCAACCTGTCTACTTCTTCCAGCTCCAGTTGCGTCCATCGTTTGATCTCACCGAGCTGGCTCTCGAACATACCCCGCTTCTTGGCTTCTTCATACAGATAGCGGATCGCGGTCGACCGTTCACGCGCCACCAGGGCGCCGTTCTGGTTGGTATGTGTGGTGTCGCCCCGCGAAAACATGGTAGGGCCGGCGAATTTGGTTTCAACGACCTTGTAGTCGTGGAACCGTCGAGTCTGGTAGAGCTTGTCTCCCGGCCGGACCGGGCAGCCATAGAACCACCACTCCTCTCCACCGAAAATGAGGTGGCTGTTGGGAATGTGGCCTACGCAGGCGGGCGCTGCCCCGTGGCCGTAATCGAGGCCGACGGCGATGGACTGTGGCGCGATCAGTCCTCCGAACTTCGACTCGCGCGCGAACTTCTCGTCCCAGTGGAGGGGGTTGGGATAGTCCATCGCCATCACCCAGCGGCGAATGTCGGAGGAACTGCATGGATCCCACAGTTGGCCGCCGCCGATCGGTTTGCCGACCCGGTGGTCGACATCGGACAGGTCGAGTTCGACTTGCGAGGGCTTGCCGTCTGATTTCCTGGCCACCTTGATCTCCTGAGTCAGCGATTGACGTTGATGCCGACGATGCTGTCGGGGTTCTGGCAGAGGTGACGCCGGCGCACTCTCCGTCGGCGTCCCAGCAGCTTCGGAGAACGCTCAAAATGCGGGTTACCGCCTCTGCGATCCTGCGATACTCCACAACCGTCAAGCAGGAATATTGCTTTGCGATCATCATGCTTGTCAAGCAATGACAACGTTGACTTACGCGATATGAGAACGTTATTCTCGCAGCACACCTTCGATGAAGATGGGGATCCGAGTGCTTCTAGAACTCGACGATGACCAGCGTCTCTGGCGCGAGACGGTTCAGCAGGCGGTGGCGAAACAGTGCCCCGCGTCTCTTGTTCGTTCGATCGCGGAGGGGGCTGCGGACGCTGACGGACTATGGCGGTGGTACTGCGGGGAGGGCTGGACGGAACTCGCCACCACAGAATGCTTTGTCGAGCTGTCCCTTGTGCTCGAGGAACTCGGGCGGGCGAGCGATCCGACTCCATTCCTCGCCACCACCACTCAATTCGCGCCTCTGGTTGACCATCACTTCGACGCATCCCAGTCAGGTGCCGCGGTCTACATGGGTGTGACTGCGCGCCGGAACGGCATGGGATGGCTTCTCAGCGGTGTTGCCCGGTTTGTCCTCGACGGGGATCGTGCACACCGTCTTGCTGTTCTCACCGAAGCCGGCGTCTTCATCGTCGACGCGGGCCGAGTGACTGCCCGTCGGGCCGCCGCGTTCGATCCTGTGCTGCACGTGGGCGACCTACTGTTCGACGACGTACGGGTATCCGACGACGATCGAATCGTCACCGATACCGAACGCGCCAAGCAAGTCGCGCTAACCGGCATGGCGACACATACGGTCGGTGCTTGCCAGCGGATTCTTGAGATGGTCATTGAGCACGTCAAGGAACGTCATCAATTTGGGGTCGCTATTGGGTCTTTCCAGGCAATCCAGCACAAGGTCGCCGATATGCATGTGTTCGTCGAACGTGCCCGCGCCTTGTCCTACTTCGCTGCGCTGACCATCGCCTCTGCTGACAAACGAAGTCGACTAGCGCCGTTCATGGCGAAAGCCGCTGCAGGAGAGGCTCAGTCGCATGTCGTTCGGCACGGCATGCAGTGCTTCGGCGCCATGGGTCTGACTTGGGAGAACGACCTGCAGTTCGCCGTCAAACGTGCGAGGGCGGGGGAAGTACTACTCGGTGGTGCGGCAGAACACCGCGCGATCATCGCGAAGGAGTACCGTGCAGCTGACTTTTGATGACGACGTCGAGCGTTTTCGAGCAGAGTTCTCCGCGTTCCTCGACGACAACCTGCCGACTGAGTCGGAGACGCTCGAGCGCCCACAGTCAGTCTCCCATATGCCGCAGTGGGCGAGGGATTGGCAACGCCTGTTGTTCGACCATGGCTGGTTGCTGCCCGCGCAGCCGCCCGAATTCGGGGGCCGCAATGCGACTGTGCTTCAACAGTTCGTACATCTCGACGAACTATGCAGGCGACGAATTTTTCACAGCTTTAACCCCCAAGGTGTGAATATCGTTGCCGCATCGCTCATTACGTTTGGCACCGCAGAGCAGAAACGCCGGTGGGCGGTACCGGTACTGCGTGGTGAGATGACGGCATCCTTGGGAATGAGCGAACCGAACGCTGGTTCGGATCTTGCCTCGCTCAGCACCAGGGCTGTACGCGAGGGTGACAGCTTCATCGTCAACGGCCAGAAGGTATGGACCTCAGGCGCGCATCACGCGGACTTCCTACTCGCATTCGTGCGCACGGATCCGGACCTGCCAAAACACAAAGGTATCTCTGCGCTCATCATCCCGACGAACACCGAAGGCCTGGTGTGTCGGCCATTCGCCGATGTCGCCAGTCAGGACAATCTGGACTTCAACGAGGTGTTCTTCGCCGATGTTCGTGTTCCAGCCGAGAATCTCGTCGGTGAACTCAACAAGGGCTGGCAGGTGGCCAATGGGTCGTTAGGGCACGAGCGAACCATGATGTGGTTGTTGTTCGCCGATCGGCTCGACAACCTCATCGCCGACTGCCGGCCGCGGACTCCGGTTGAGCGAGACCAGTACGCGTCGATGATCATGGACTATCACGCTTTACGGGCGATGGGATCGGCTGCCTTGGCCCGTGCTGCGCGCGGCGAGGCGGACACGTCGTCGGTGTCGGTGCTGAAACTGCTCGGCTCTGAAGCCGAAAGGCGCGCAGCCGACGTTGTGCTGGACACGGCCGGGATCGAAGGGCTGTTGCATCCAGTGACCGGCCGTTATCAACACATGAACAACGACGAGTACTTCGCGAGCAGTTTCGAGCGCTATACCCGCGGCATCGCGGCCACCATAGCCGGAGGCACCTCAGAGATCCACCGGAACATCATCGCTCAACAAGTTCTCGGTCTTCCGCGCGGCTAATGACGGCTGTCATCTGTTCGGCAGCAACTGACAGGAGGCACACTGTGGCTGAAACCCATTGGACTGCACTGACATGCCTCAAGGTGCAACGGTTGCCGAACATCGTGACAGTTCGGCTGAACCGGCCCGAGAAGATGAATGCCATCAACAGCACGATGGAGAAGGAGTTCTACTCGGTCCTGGCAGATTGCGACCGGATGGACGACATCAAGTGCGTGGTTTTGACGGCCGAAGGTCCGAACTTCTCTTCCGGCCACGACATTCAACAGGTGGCGGCGGAAACGATTGGCGGCCAGGAGCCCGCCACCATCGAGGACAAGTACTGGGTACATACCGGCGATCTACTACCACCATGGCGGTTCACCAAAGGTCTTGTAGTAGCTGCCAAAGGCTTCGTGGGACCTCATGCGAATACCTTTCTCCTGGCCGCCGACGTAGTCGTCGCTGCTGAGAACTCACGTTTCAGCTGGGAGGAATCCCGGGTCGGTGTCGGTACACCGTACGGGCCATACGCGCTCATGCCTTTTCACTTTCCCATTCGCGTGATGAAGCACTTGTGGATGACCGGTGGATGGCTGGATGCGGAGACCGCGCATCGACTGTTCTACGTGAACCGGGTCGTGACACTCGGTGAGGAAGAGGCCACGGCGATGCGCTTTGCCGAACAGTTGGCACACATGGAGACCGGCGATCTCGTCGCCAACAAGCGCGGAACCCATCGCCTCTACGAGGCCGCCGGGTTGTCCGCAATGGTCGATGTGGGTCGTGACCCCTACGTCCCGAGTGCGGAGGCCGCAATCGCCAAAGAACTGCACCTACGCCTGATTCACGAGAAGGGTGTGAGAGCCGCTGTACGCGAGCGTGATACAGGCTGGAGTGACGAAATCAGCAAGGTGTGAATGCGTATTGAGAATCACCTGATTTTCTGCAGAAGGGAACCAAATGCCAGACGCCGATGCAATCATCGCGGCAATCAACGCGCACTGCTCGACCCTGAGCAATCAGGACAAGGAAGGTTGGTTGGCGCTTTGGGCCGACGACACCGTTCTGGAGGACCCCGTAGGGGTCGACACGTACAACGGTATCGAGAGTCTGCGTACAGAGTTCTGGGCTTTGGTCAGCGACCTCTCTCCGATGAAGCTTTGGCTCGAACGCGATGTCATCGTGTGCGGCAATGAGGCAATTGCCATTCTGCAAGGAGTGGTGACACGGGAGGGTGCGCTGCAGCACGTCGGTCCACTTGTCGACCATTTCACGTTTGACGACGCGGGCAGGATATCGATGATGCGCGCCTTCTGGAAGTATGCGTGACATCGATGTCACCGGAGACGTTGCCGGCGATCGTGAATCGCATGGCAGAAGCGGATCCACACCGGGTTTTCGTACGGAGCGTCAACGGGCCGTCGGCGACCTGGAGCCAGCTGCGGACGTCGAAAGACATATGGGCAGCGCGCTTTTTGGCCCTTGGCGTGGAGCAAGGTGACGTAGTCGTCACCGTGCTCGACGCCGGTGTGGACGCGCTGTCCGCGTGGCTCGGTCTCGCCAGCATCGGCGCGATCGATGCGGCAACCAACCCAGAGTTTCGAGGACGCATGCTCGCGTACGCGATCAACAACTGCGCACCCGAATTACTCGTCGTGGCCCCACAGTACGTCGACCTGGTCGCGGCGGTCGCCTCGGACTTGCAGACGGTTGAGCGAGTACTTGTACTCGACGCGGACTACTGTTCGGAGCAGAGTTCTTCTCTCCCTGACATCACGCCGCTCGACGCTCTCACGCTGGACATGGCGGCCACGCGTGATCGGATCAGAGTGCCAGAGCTTCACGATATCGCCTGTATCACCTACACATCCGGAACCACGGGACCGTCCAAGGCAGTGAAGTTGCCGTGGGGGCAACTGCATGCGATCAATTCCGGGACGTTTCCGATCGAGGACCTCGATCGCGCAGACATCTTCTACTGCACAACGTCGCATGCCCACTTCGGATCCAAATCAATTCCCTACAACGCGGCAATGGTCGGTGGACAAGTGGTCATGCGGCCCCGGTTCGCGCTCACCAGCTTCTGGGACGATGTGGCCAACTACGAGATAACGACCGGCATGCTAGTCGGATCGATGGCCGACCTGCTCTTGCGGGATCCGAAACGACCCACCGGTGCAACAACTCTCAAGAATTTGTTCATGGCCCCACTCGGGGGCAGCTACCGGAAGTTCAGCGAGGAATTCGGGGTGCGCATCTGCACCGTCTACAACAGCACTGAAGGAGGCGTGGCGATTCGCTCTGGTTGGAACCCCGCGAATGACCGCACGCTGGGCCGGCTCCGAGAAGGTTATCCGAATTTCGAGGTCCGGCTGGTGGATGCCAACGACTACGAAGTCGTAGACGGCACCATGGGGGAGTGCGTAGTGCGCTCCGGTATCCCGTGGGTGATGAACGCAGGCTATTGGAATAACGATCGTGCGACGGCACTTGCTTGGCGAAACGGTTGGTTCCATACGGGTGACGCACTTATCCGCACGCCGGAAGGCGAGTACATCTTCGTCGACCGCCTTAACGATGCCATCCGGCGTCGCGGGGAGAACATTTCGTCGTTCGAGGTCGAAGCCGACGTGTTGCTCAATCCCGATGTCGATGAATGCGCGGCGGTAGCGGTGGCCGCTGACAACGGCGAAGACGAGGTGCTGCTGTTTGCAGTCAGGCGCCCTGGATCGACGATGAGTCCGCAAGATCTGCATGAGGATCTTGAGAGCCGGATGGCTCGGTTCATGGTCCCGCGCTACATCGAATTCGTGGACGAACTGCCGAAAACCCAAGCAACGCTTCGGGTTATCAAATCTGATCTACGCATGCGGGGGATCAGTCCTGATACGTGGGACGCGAAATGCACATCGCTTCGCGCAACGGCGAACACGACGGCCAAACAGCGATAGGCGGAGGTGCGATCTAGTGACGACAGAAGGAACGACCCCGAATACGCGTTGCCCGGTCGATGTCGAGCGCTTGAGTTCTCTCGACGAAGTATCGTTCATAGACCCGGCAGTCCAAGAGAAGCCGTTCGCCTATTATCGCGCCCTCCGGTACGACGCCCCGGTCTACTTCGAAAAAAATCTGGGTATGTACCTGGTATCACGACACGAAGATCTCGAGGCGGTACTGCGAGACCCCGTCGTGTTCTCCCAAGAACTCGGCTACTACAAACAAATGGCGCATGGCCACCTCGATGAGATGAAAGAAGTCCTCGAGCGTCAGGGCGGTGGCTTCTTTCCAGACGTCGCCAACATCGACCCACCGCGCCACAACCGGGTACGCCGTCTGCTGTCTCAGGCCTTCAGCAGGAAGCGAATGAAGTCCCTTGAGCCACAATTTGAAGAGCTCGTGGATGGGCTGTTAGGGAACCTCGTCGAGCGCGGCGAGTTGGATGGGTTGCACGAACTGGCGTTGCCTATGGCGATCGCATTCAGCATGCAACAGCTGCAAGTCGACGATTTGGACATGAGCACGATCAAGCGCTGGGGCAGCGCGTATCTGTCGCAGTTCAGCCTCACAAACACTCGCGAAGACATGATTCGGGCGGCTCATGACCTAGCAGAAATGCAGAACTACCTGATCGCGCTCGTCCGGAGACGAATGGCTGAACCCGAGGACGACATGCTCTCCGACATCATCACCGCCCGCACGCCCGACGAGGAGCCTCTGAGTTTCGAGGAGCTGGTCGCCACCGCGCGTGCGCTCCTCATAAACACCCACGACTCGATGTCTACCGCATTCACCAATATCCTTTTCCAGGTCGCGACGGACGCGGACATCGCCCGCCAGTTCTACGAAGCTGCCGAAGATGATTCGTCGATGGGACGTTTCATCGAGGAACTCCTACGCCTTGAGCCACCGGTGCGAGCACTGTCACGAGTCACCACCGAGCCGGTGATGTTGGGTAAGAAGGCGCTGCCAAAGGGGGCGCACCTATTGGTTCTGTTCGCGTCCGCCAACGACGACGAGTCAGTGTTCGAATGCCCGCGCCAGTTCGATACCAACCGAACCAACATCCGGAAGAGCATGACGTTCGGGGCCGGCGTCCATCTGTGTTTGGGCGTCTCGCTGGCACGAATGCAACTGCTTGTGGCCGCCAGACAGACAGCGAAGCGGCTCAAAGATCTCAAACTCGCGATACCAGTTGACGAGATCCGTTACATACCCAACGCCGCCTTACTGGCGATGGAGCGGCTTCCGCTGACATTTGCTCCGAAAACCGAAGGCCACACCTATGACCTGTGAACCGACGCAACTGCCAGATCCGGAGCGTGTCGACGTTGCGGCGCTTCGCGAGAAGTATCGCGAAGAGCGGAGTCGCCGTCTGCGTCCGGAAGGCCAGGAGCAGTACACGTCTGCGGCCGAGGACGAAACGCAAGCAGTCGATTTCAGCGACCCACACATGCCCCGCGCATTACGGAAGGCGCTGAGCGAGGATGTAGAGGTCGCCATCCTCGGCGGTGGATGGGCCGGCCTACTAGCCGGCTATCACATGCGTCAGGCAGGTATAGAGGATCTCCGAATCATCGAACAGGCCGGGGACTTCGGTGGGGTCTGGTACTGGAATCGATACCCTGGCCTGTCCTGTGACAACGATTCCTACTGCTATCTACCCCTTTTGGAGGAAATGGGGTTCTGCCCATCGAAGAAGTTCGCGGACGGACTCGAAATTCGGCAGTACTGTCAAGATGTCGCTAGGAGATTCAACCTTTATCGTGGGGCGCTTTTTCACACCTGTGTCAACGCGTTGAGCTGGGATGAATCAGTCAAGAGGTGGCGCATTGCGACCGACCGTGACGATGATATCCGAGCACGCTTTGTAGTGATGGCGATGGGGCCGATCAACACACCGAAGGTGCCACGTGTCGCAGGCCTCGATGAATTCGAAGGCAGGATGTTTCACACGGCCCGCTGGGATTACGAATACACCGGCGGAAGCCAAGAGCAGCCGGTTCTTGACAAACTAAGCGAAAAACGTGTGGCCATCGTCGGCACAGGTGCTTCCGCAATTCAAGCTGTTCCCTACCTCGGTAGGTTTGCCAAGGAACTATACGTCCTGCAACGCACCGCCTCCACGGTCGATGAGCGTCACAACACGCCTACAGATCCCGCCTGGCTGGCCGCGTTGCAACCTGGTTGGCAGCGCGAACGCCAGATGAACTTTCATCGCGCAGCGATCGACGGTTTGTTGCCGGGCGAACCAGACCGCATCTGCGACATCTGGACAGAGATAAACCGCAATCTCGCAGCCGAATTCGACGAGGTGGGCTGGCCGCAGACGCCGGAGGAGTTCCTCGCGGTGCGCGAGGTGATGGACTATCGCGTCATGGAGCGGCTACGGCAACGGGTCGAAGCGGTGGTGAAAGATGAAGCCACAGCTGCGATTCTGAAACCGTGGTATCGGCACATGTGCAAGCGGCCAGCTTCCAGTGACGACTTCTACCCGACCTTCAACAAAGCGAACGTCAAACTTCTCGACGTGTCACCGACGCGAGGACTCGAGCGCGTCACGCGCCGGGGCTTCATCCACGAGTCGATGGAGTACGAGATCGACTGCTTGATCTTCGCGAGCGGATTCGAGGTGACGAGCGACCTTCAGCGGAGGTGGGGGATCAACAAGGTGTCTGGCCGTGGTGGCCGATCTCTCTACGACCATTGGTCCCACGAGTTTCGGACTTTGCATGGCGTGATGACGCACGGGTTCCCAAATCAGTTCTACGTCGGGTTCTTTCAAGGTGGCTTCAATGCCTCGACGACCGAGACATTCAACAATCAGGGCAGACATATCGCCTGGATCGTCAGCCAGGCACTCCAGCGCGGCGCGACGACTGTCGAGCCCAGCTTGGAGGCCCAGGATGCATATGTGGACCACGTTCGTGAGGTGGCGGTCGATACCTCGGCGTTCATCCGAGAATGCACACCCGGATACTTCAACAACGACGGACAGGAGATCGCCGACGACGAGGGGGTACTCCGGCCGAGATCCTATACCGGTGAGTTGTACGGCCTTGGGTACTACGCCTTTGAGAAGTTGTTGGAAGATTGGCGATCGAACGAGGATCTCGCCGGGCTGGTGATCGAACCATGAGCCTCCAAAAGATGGCTACCGGCAACTGCGCCGTCGCAGCACATTGTCCCATCACGATGTGCGTCGGCGCCCGCGAGCAATCATCCGGCCGGAGCCAACGTGTTCGGCGGGAACGGTTGCGGCGCAGAGTTAACAAGTGTTTTTCCTTGAACGGTTTGGTCTGTCAGAAGTCGGAACAGGTAGTCACCAAGAATTCAGCACCAATGGAGGTCGCATGAGTTACGAAAGCAGCGCAGAGCCGATCAAGATCGGCTATCTGATGGATTTCAAGCTGCCCGACGACTACCCGCAAGACATGCACGATGACCTAAGGCTGCCCTTCGAGATGATTTTCGAAGAAGCGGCTGCGCAGGGAATCATCGACCGACCGATCGAGATCGTGTATCGCGAAGTCGAAGGGATGCCGAAGGGAACAGTCAAGGCGGTGATCGATGCCTTCGGTGAACTCGTGGATGAAGGATGCCTTGTCGTTTTCGGGCCGCACATTACCGACAACTGCGTCGCCACCAAGGAGGCGATCGAGGAACGTTTCAAGGTGCCGGCCATTGCCGTCACCGGCACCGACGACTGGTTGGGCGAGTGGACCTTCTCGTTCCCGCAGGGATCAATGACCGACGAACCGATTTTCTGGACAGATCTGCTGACAAAGGGTGGGCATACCGAAGTCGGAGTGTTGATGGAACAGTCGCTGGTGGGTCAAAGCTATTTGAAGAATTTTCGGAGGGCCTGCCGGAGGAAGGGAATCCGCATCGTCGCCGAAGCTGAGATCGCGTCGACCGCTCAGGATGTCCGCGAAGCGATCTACAAGTTGCGAGAAGCCAATTCGCAAGCCATCGTGCACATGGGCTTCGGATTCGGCATCGTCTTCGTCCAACCGATTCTCGATGAACTGGAATGGGACCCACCGCGCTTATCCAGCACTGCATTTCAGAACGCATGGATGAACCCCGTCATGTGGAACGCGTTCATGGGGTGGACGGGCATCGACCAATACGACGAGGCAAACGAGGTTGGCCAACGATTCCTTGATCGCTTCGAGGCGGCGCACGGCCGACGTCCCCAGTACTGCGTGCCGGTCGTGAACTGTGATGTGGCCACCACTCTATTGGAGGCCTTCACCGACGCTCATCCCTTGAGCCCGCGTGGTGTGAAGGAGGCGCTCGAACGGGTGAAGATGCTGCCCGCCGCGTCGGGAGCACCGGGAACGAGGGTCTCGTTCGGTAAATGGACGCGCCGTGCATGGATGGGTGCCGGCTACCTGGTAGCTCGCCAGCTTGACGCTGACGGCGTCAACTCTCGTCTCGTTGACCGCTTCGGAGAGTAATCACATGACTACTCAGAAGTCCAACACTGTTGAACAACAACGCAAACCAGTCAGGTCCCTCGACCTGAAATTCAACGTTGGGCGCGTTGTATCCCTACTGGCGCTCCTCGCCTTCGTTGGACTCTTCGTCGCCGTGATGCGGATCGATCTTCACCCCCGCGTCGCTAATCCCAACGTGGAGGGTCGGCCCCGTCCTGTTGAATTCCTCTTCGGAATCGATTGGATCACAGCGATACAGATCGGTACGGCCGTAGGGTTGATCGCGCTGGTGGTCGTCTTTGTGCGTGGTTGGCGACGCGCCCCGGGCAGCCCCGTCATGCTGATGTTCCTCTGTACCACGCTGATCGTGTGGCAGGACCCGATCATGAACTGGTCGCCGTATGCGGTGTACAACCCGGATCTGTTGCACTGGCCGGAAAATTGGTACCTGGTCATGATGTCGCCGACGGTCGAGCCCTTCATCGTGTTGGCCTATGTCGTGTTCTATTTCGGCCCGTATTTTCCGGCGGTCTGGGTGCTGCGCAAGCTGCAGGCCGAGCGCGGTCCGGAGTCGTTCTTCAGCCGGCATCCACTGATCAGCTTGGGTGCCCTGGTGCTGGTGATCGGCTTTATCTTCGACGCCATACTCGAGATTTTCGCGGTACGCACCGGCCTGTACATCTACGCCCAGGTGATCCCCTGGGGCTCGGTGTTCACCGGGACCACTTTTCAGTTCCCGCTGATCTGGGAGTCGTTGTCTGTGACGTTCGTGATGATTCCGGCGGCGATTCTGGTCTATCGCGATGACACCGGAAAGTCGGTGGCCGAGAAGCTGGCCGCCAAGGCCAAGCTGTTCCCGACGAAGCCGGTGCTCGGCACGTTCTTGGTCATGTTCGCGATCATCAACGTGTCGTACTTCGTTTACGGCGGCTGGTTCTGGGCGATCAAGGCGAGCGGGCTGGCTACGTCAGTCGCGTGCCCGTGGCCCTATCCAGAAGCCAAAGTGTATGACCCGCAGGGGTATTACCGGGCCAACGGTGCCGAGGGGCCGTACTCGGTCGGCAAGTGGGCCACGTGGCAGCAGGGACCGTTCTCAAACACCGATGTCGAGTTGGGGTCGAAGGGTGATCGCTGTGCGTCCGAGAATGCGAATGGCTGATGACTGAGACGCGCACGGCCGTCATCACCGGGGCCTCTCGCGGGTTGGGGTTCGCCTCGGCGGTGCGCCTGTATCGCGAAGGGTGGCGCGTGATCGCAGCTATGCGCACGCCCGACCGCGGGATGCCGCTGTTACGCGAAGCGACCGGGGCGCCGGTAGATGACGATCGGCTGATCGGGGTTCCGCTGGACCTGTTGGAGGCTGAGTCGATCGCGGCGGCTGCCAAGGTGATCGAGGAATCTGTCGGCGCTCCGTACGCCCTCGTGCACAACGCGGGCATTTCCTCTGCGGGCATGGTCGAAGAGACCGAGATGGCGGTATGGCAGAACATGTTCGCTACCACCGTCATGGGTCCCGTCGCGTTGACGAAGGCGTTGTTGCCGTCGATGCGAGCGGCGGGGCGGGGCCGCATCGTGTTGATTTCCAGTGCCGGTGGTGTGCGCGGTCAACCAGGTATCGCCGCGTATTCGGCGGGCAAGGGCGCACTGGAGCGCTGGGGTGAATCGATGGCCGGCGAGATCGCGCCCTACGGTTTGGGCGTCACCATCCTGGTGACAGGAGTCTACGACACCGAGATCATCACCGACGCCGGCGCGATCGATCAGCGGGATCTCAATGGTCCGTATGCCCGCATTCACAAGACCATGGACGTGCGCGGTCGCTTCGCGGTCAGTCTGGCCCGACCACCGGAACGTTTCACCGAGGGGTTGGTCAAGGCGCTGAACGACCGCGCTTCGTTCAGGCGCCGCGGTGTGGGCCCCGATGCGTCGATGTTGTTGGTGTCGAACAGGATTCTGCCATCGGCGGGGATGCATCACGTTTCCCGGCTGGTGTTGGGAATTCCGCGGCAGGGCCAGCTGCGAAGCGGGACCCCGACCGCCTCCCAGCGGGCGATGGTCTTGGCAGCACGCATTTTTCCTGCGCCGGTGCTGCAGCGCGTCGCGTCGGTAGCGATGCGGTTTTGGTCCGTGCGCCAAGCACCCGAACAACAAAGCGGTGGTCATGGCTGACATGCCGAAGGCAGCTTTCGCCTCCGGAATGTTGATCGACGGAAAGCTCGTCGATGAAGCCGCTGTTCCTTTAATCGGTCGCCTACCCAGCTCAGTAGAGGAGTCAAGTCATGTCAGATATGTTCGTCGAGCTCGAGGAATTCGCGGCGTTCGACGATGTCGTCTCTGGCGACGTTCGCGACCCATATCCCGAACTGGCCAAACAGCGCCGCGAGACGCCGATCCAGCGCATCGATGTGTCAACGATGCCGGGGGAGGAAGGTAAGCCGGTATTCATGGTCTACCGCCACGAGGACATCCAGACGATGCTTCGCGACAACGAGACCTTTTCGTCGAATGCGGTGATTCAAATCTTCGGCGACGTCCTGGGACACCGGGTGATGCTGGGTATGGACGAGCCCATCCACGGTCAACTGCGGTCGCTGGTGACCAGGGCGTTTACCCAGAAGGCGCTTTCGCGCTGGGAAGATCAGATCGTCGGACGTATCGGCAACGAACTGATCGACGGATTCGCCGCCATCGGCAAGGCAGACTTGGTCAAGGCATTCACCTTCCCCTACCCCAGCCGCATCATCGCCGCGTTGCTAGGCCTGCCAGAGGAGGACTTCCCGCAGTTTCAGCGGTGGTCGATCTCGATGTTGAGCTTCACCATCAACCCAGAGCGTGCTCTGGCGGCGTCGAAGTCGCTCGTCGAGTACTTCACCCCGATCTTGGAGGCCCGCAGGGCAGAGCCTCGCGAGGATCTGATCAGTAGCCTTGCAGCAGCAGAGATCGACGGGCAGAAGCTAGACGACGAGGATATCTACTCGTTCATTCGGCTTCTGCTTCCGGCCGGCGTGGAGACGACTTACCGGTCGCTGGGAAGCCTGCTGTTCGCGCTGTTGACAAACCCTGATCAACTCGACGCGATCAAGGCGGACCGTTCTCTGATCCCGCAGGCCATCGAGGAGGGCGTGCGATGGGACGCGCCGCTGTTGAACATCACCCGAGTCGCAACGCGTGACACCGAGCTTGCGGGAGTGCCGATCCCGCAGGGGTCCTCGGTGATGCCGATGCTCGGCGCGGCCAACCGGCAGGACGACCGGTATCCCGAGCCGGACCGGTTCGACATCTTCCGGCAAGCGAAGGTGCCCATCAGCTGGGGCCACGGCGTACACGTCTGCCTCGGCATGCATCTCGCGCGTCTCGAAATGCGTACAGCCATCAACCTTTTGCTCGATCGACTGCCCAACTTGCGGCTGGACCCCGAGGGCGACGATCCACACATCCGAGGCATGGTGTTCCGCTCACCGACGAGTCTGCCCGTGCTCTACGACAGGTATACGTGAACGCTTCGGCCCGCACGGAGTGGATCGCCCGCCTGGTTGACAACGATGTCTTTACTGAAGGGACAAGAACGAACTCATGACCGACTACGACACAGTTGATTTTTTCACCGATGAGTCTCTGGTGGCTGATCCGTATTCGTACTTCGACCACTTACGGGCGCAATGCCCTGTTGCTGCGTCGACTCCGTTCGGTGTGTTGGCGGTGACGGGATATGACGAAGCTTTGGCGGTATATAAGGATCCGTCCTTCTCTTCGTGCAACTCCTTGGCCGGCCCGTTTTCGGGCTTGCCGTTCGGTCCCGACGGTGCGGATGACGTCACAGATTTGATAGCCGAGCACCGGCATGTTGCCCCTATGGCAGAGCACATTTCGAATCAGGATCCGCCGATACACACGCGGACGAGAAGCCTGCTGAACAAGTTGATCACTCCCAAGCGCCTCAAAGAGAACGAAGAGTTCATGTGGCGACTGGCGGATGAACAGCTCGACACGTTTATCGAGCGAGGCAGTTGCGAGTTCTTGTCGGAGTTCGCAAAGCCATTCTCACTTCTCGTGATCGCCGATTTGATGGGTGTACCCCGAGAGGATCACGAGGAATTCAAGGCGGTCTTCGAGGTGCAGATCGCGGGAGAGCTCGGGGAGGGTACGACGGCGCACAACCCGTTGCAGTGGCTCAACGAGAAGTTCTACGGCTATATCGAAGACCGCAGACGATCACCGCGAGCTGACGTACTGACTGAGTTGGCGCAGGCACTGCACGAAGACGGCTCGATGCCCGATATCGAGGATGTCATGAACCTGTCTACTTTCGTGTTCGCGGCGGGTACGGAGACGACAACGAAACTCGTCAGCGCTGCGGTCCGTGTCCTGGGCGAAAACTCGGCATTGCAAGCTTCTCTCCGCGAGGATCGGAGCAAGATTCCGGCCTTCCTGGAGGAAACCCTGCGCATGGAGAGCCCGGTAAAGGCTCACTTCAGGATGGCGCGCAAGACAACCACGGTTGGGGGGGTGAAAGTTCCCGCGGGTACGACAGTCATGTTGCTACCCGGGGCGTGTAACCGCGACGCGCGAAAGTTTGATGATCCGAACAGCTTTGACCCCGACCGGCCGAACGTTCGAGAGCAAATCGCTTTCATCCGGGGCGTCCACTCGTGTCCGGGCGCACCCTTGGCCAGAGCGGAGGGGCGAATCTCCATGAACCGTATCTTGGATCGGATGGGCGATATCGCCATCGCGGAGATGCATCATGGTCCGGCGAATCAGCGCCGATACGAGTACGAACCGACCTTCGTCCTGCGAGGGCTTCGTGAACTGCACGTGACTTTCACTTCGCTCGACTGACCGAAGAGCCAGATTCAGGTCTGACCAGCCGCTCCCGCAGCTCGCGCTTGAGCACCTTGCCGTAGCTGTTCTTCGGCAGCGCGTCGATGAATTCGTAGCGCTTGGGCCGTTTGAACCGCGCGATGCGTTCCAGCAGATGTGCATCGAGGGCAGCGGCGTCGACCTCACCCACCACAAACGCGACGACGACTTCGCCCCAGTCCGCATCGGGGGCTCCCACGACGCCGGCCTCGATCACCCCGGGATGCTCCAGCAGCGCTTCCTCCACCTCGCGGGGATAGATGTTGCTGCCGCCGCTGATCACCACGTCCTTGGACCGGTCGCGCAGGGTGAGGTAGCCGCGGGAGTCGAACGAGCCCATGTCCCCGGTGTGTAGCCAGCCGTCTTCGAGGGTGGCGGCGGTGGCGGTGGGGTTGTTCCAGTAGCCGGACATGACGACGTCACCGCGGCAGACGATCTCACCGATCTCATCGACGGCGGCCGAGGTGCCGTCGGCGGTGTGGACTGCGACCTCCACCCCGGAGCGCGGATAGCCTACCGAACCTAAAGTGGCATCGGTTGCCTCGATGTGGTCACGACGGCGCAAGCCGGTGATGGTCATCGGCGCCTCACCTTGGCCATACAGTTGCACGAAGATCGGGCCGTAGGCGGCCAGTGCCCTCTTGAGGCTGTCGACGTACATCGGACCACCGCCGTAGACAATGGTTTTCAGATTCTGCGGTCGGGGCCGGCCGGTCTGGATGAGGCGTTGCACCATGGTGGGAGCCAGGAAGGCGCTGCTGCCGGGATGGTGATCGCACAGGTCGAGGAACTCGTCGGGCTCGAACGCGGCGGATTCGGGAACCACCTGGCGGGCACCACGCAGCACGTACGGTGGGATGTACAGGCCCGAGCCGTGCGACATCGGGGCGCCGTGGATCAGGCTGCAATTTTCGTCGGGATCGTCGAAATCGGCCAGGTGCGCCAGCGTCATCGCCATCAGGTTGCGATGGGACAGCATGGCGCCCTTGGACTTTCCGGTGGTGCCGCTGGTGTAGAACAGCCAGGCCAGCACACTCGGGTCGGTGACCGGAGGGGCAGCGGGGCCGGCGTCGAACCGTGCTTCGTAGGAGTCGGTGCCGATTGTCTCGACCGGCACATCGAGGTCGAGGCCTGCCGCGATCTTGGCGGATGCGAACACCAGGCTGGCACCGGAATCTGCGACGATGTCGGCCATCTCGCGGGGGTGCAGCTTGTAGTTGATGGGCACGTACACGCACTCGGCCGCCCAGATCGCGAACATCAGCTCGACGATCTCGGGCCGGTTCTCGCTGGCGACGGCGATGCGGGTGCCGCGATCACCGAGAGACTTCAATGAGGTGGCCAGCCGCAGTGTCCGCTCGCGCAACTGAGCCCAGGTATGCACCTGGTGCTCACCGAGAAACACCGCCCCGCGGTCGCCGAATCGAGCGGCTGCTTGATCGAGGACGGCGAAAACGTTCATCGGGCAACCCATTCGGAGCTGAGCGCGAAGTCGGACAGATACTTCGTCGAGCTCCAGCCGCCGTCGACGACGATGGTCTGGCCGTTGATGAAACTCCCACCCTCGGAGCACAGGAACGCCACGGTGGAGGCGATGTCGTCGACCCGGCCCAACCGGGTGTGCGGTGTCATCTCGGTCTGCATCTTGCGGAACCCTTCGTTTTCCAACCGGTGCTCGACCATCGGGGTGACGGTCACGCCTGGGGCCACCGCATTGCAGCGGATACCCTGGGCACCGTACTGGCAGGCGATGTGCGTGGTCAGCGCCGTCAAACCACCCTTGGCCGCCGAGTATGCCCCGCCGCGCAATCCGCCGACCACGGCGAACGTGGAGGTCACGTTGATGATCGCCGAGCCAGGGCCCATGTGCGGCAGTACATCTCGGGCCAGTCGGAACGGCGCCCGCAACATGACGCCCAGGAAGTAGTCCAGGGTCTCGTCGTCGGTCTCGTGCAGCGGCTTGGGACTGCCGATACCGGCATTGTTGACCAGGAAGTCGATGTGCCCCCAGCGCTGCACAGCCGCCTCGACCACGCGGCTCGGGCCGTCGTCGGCGGTCAGGTCGGCCGCGATGGTCTGCACGCGCTCGGGGTCACCGATCGCGCGCTCGAGTTCGGCCAGTCGCTCTTCATCCCGGCCGGCGCCGAGCACGGCCATGCCCGCCTCGGCCAGCTTGGTGGCACAGCCGAACCCGATGCCGCTGCTGGCCCCGGTGACGATCGCAACCTGCATGACTGGTCAACCCTCCAGCGTCGCTCGGATGTGGTGCTTCAAGACTTTGCCCGCGTCGTTCTTCGGCAGCGCATCCCAGATCTCCACCCGCTCCGGGGTTTTGAACCGGGCCAGGCCATGCTCAGCCAGCACCCGGCCCAGGTCGGCCACATCGGGCCGGTGGCCGTCGGCCGTCACCAGCACCGCGCAAGCCCGCTCGCCGGTGCGGTCGTCGGGCAGGCCGACCACGGCCACCTCGATGATGCCGAGCTCGCCGACCAGCAGGTCTTCGACTTCCTTCGGGGAGATGTTCTCCCCGTTGCGGATGATGAGGTCTTTGGCCCGGCCGGTCACCTGCAGATAGTCGCCATCGATCCAGCGGCCGAGGTCGCCCGTGCGGAAAAAGCCGTTCTCGTCGAAAGATTCGGTGTCGTCTTCGGAGTGCAGATAACCCAACAGCATCTGTGGACCGCGAGCCCGGACCTCTCCGCACACCAGCCGGACCTCGGCGATGCCGGGTCGGCCATCGGTCTCTGCGGCGTGCTCGACATCACCGGGAGCCAGTGAGCCGACGGTGGTCACCGGGACCTCGGTGGAGCCGTACACCCGGCTGACCACGGCCCGGTCGAAATACGACGACGCGCGCCGGATCAGCGACGGCGGCACGGAGGCCCCACCGCAAATGAAAACCTTGAGGTCGGGCAGCCGGGTGCCGGCCCGTTCGGCGGCGCCGAGGAGCTGCTCCAGAAACGGCGTGGCACCGGCCATGTGGGTGCACCCGTGTGCAGTCATCAACGCCACGCCGTCCTCGGCGTTCCAGCGCTGCATCAGCACCGCGGTGCTGCCCAACAACAGTGGGCATTCGAACGCGTAGATGGAGCCGCCGATGTGCGCGATGGGCGAGGGCACCAGGAAGGTGTCGCCAGGGTCGACTATCCAGTGCTCACGTAGCTGGCGGATCAACGCGTGGATCGAGTTGTGGCTGTGCAGTACCCCTTTGGGGCGGCCAGTGGTGCCCGAGGTGTACATGATCATCCGGACCGCGTCCGGGTCGAGGGCCGGCAACTCACCCTCGGCGGTATCGCTCAGTGTCTCGAACGGCCGGTGCGGGCCGGGATCTCCGCGCAACACCACGACTTCCGGTGGGCTCTCCAACTGTGCGCAGATCCGAGTGAGCATGGCTGCGTAGTCGTGGGAGCCGAATTCGGCGGGGATGAAGATCGCTCGGCTCTGCGCATCGGCGAGGATGAAGCTCAGCTCACGGTCCCGCAGGGAGGGCAGGATCGGGTTGACCACCATGCCGGCCAGCGTGGCGCCCAGGTAGATGACCGCGGCCTCGTGCCAGTTGGGCAGCATGAACGACACCACGCTGCCCGGCGGCATCCACTCGGCCAACTGCAGCGCGAGAGCCCGGGCCCGGGTGTGCAATTCGCCGGCGGTCAGGGTGGTTTCGCCGTCGATCACCAGCGCCCGGTCCGGGGTAGCACGTGCTGCGTCGGCCAGGGCCTCGGCCAGGGTGGTGGAGACCCACAGCCCGCGTGCGTAGGCATCAGCTGCGCGGGCGTGATCGTGTCGCATCAGCCTTTGACCCGGCGCATCGTCATGGCATGCCGGAATCGGTCCGACGGGTGCGTGTTGACGGTCACCTGCGCGATCTCCCCGTCGGAAGTGGTGTAGGTCCGCTGCATCTGCAGGGCCGCGCTACCCGGCGGGACTTTGAGCGTGGCAGCCAGTTCGCCGGTCGCCGAGATCGCGGAAATCACCTGGTGCACTTCGACGATGCTGACCCCGAACAGGTCTTCGATCAGAGGAAAGATCGGGCCGGAGTGTCGCTGCAGGAGCCGGCCGACGGCGGCGAAGCTTCGGTTGATGTAGTACTCGGTGCGGCACACCGGTGCCGCACCGTCGTCGGCCTGCCTGTAGCCGCGCACCGCCAGCCACTGTTCGCCGAGCGGAAGCCCCGTGCGGTCGGTTAATTCGGCGTCGATCGTCACCATGGCATTGGACTCGATGGTGAACTGCGCCCCGGTGGCGAACGCCAACAGGTCGTTGATCGAAACCACGTCCTGGGCATAGGTGTTGGTGGCCGCTCGCGGGGCGACCAGGGTCCCGGCGCGTGGCCGTGAGGTGACCAGGTTGTCGTCGCGCAACCGGCGCAGCGCTTCGCGCACGGTGTAGCGGCTGACCTCGAAGCGCTCGCACAGTTCGTGTTCGGTGGGTAGCTGCGAGCCCACCGGATACACCCCGTCGACGATCTCCTTGCGCAGGGTGCGCGCCACCTGGAGGTAGCGGTGTTCGGCGTGTGTGACCGTCATGGTGTCAGCCTCGGCGCAGCGCCAACACGCTGCCGTCACCATCGCCCGAGATGTAAAGGGTTCCATCGGCTCCCGCGGTGATCCCGGCGAACGGCCCCTGCGGGCCGGAGAACGGCGGCATGCCTTTGAGTGGTTTGGGTGTCACCCCGGGCGGCGGGCCCACCGGCAGGCCGGCGGCGATGACCGTGCGGGCGGCGGTGTCCAAGTCGTACTCGATGACCTCTTTACTGCCGGAGTCGACGATGTAGAGCGCGCCGTCGCGCACCAGAATGCCGTGCGGCGTATGTAATCCGTCCACCAACGGGGCGGCACCACCGTCGCTGACGCGCAGGACACCGCCGGCCACCGAGACCAGCGGGGCGCCGTCCGGTCCGAGTGTCACACCGACCGGGGTGTCCAGGCCCGACGCCAGCACATTCACCGCACCGTCACGCACCGAGAGCAGCCGTCCCGCACCTTGTTCGACCACCAGCACGGACCCGTCGGGGGCCAATGCCACACCGTAGGGCTGGTCGATACCACTGGCCAATACCTGGCTCACCTCGTCGTCGTCACCGCCCGGGCGGAAACGCGCCACCGTGTCGGCGGCGGTGCTGACGATGAATTCCCCTGGGCCCGAGTCGATCACCCCGCGCAGGAAACCCGGGTAGCCGGGGGAGAACAGCATCGCGACGGTCTGCAGGCCCCCGTCGGGCCCGACCCGGTAGAAATAGGTGCCGTCGGCAACATACAGATTGCCGTCGGCTCCGACGGCCAGATCCAGCGGCCAGTTCAGCCCGCCGGGGAGCAGGGCCCGCGTGTCGCCCGAAAGGATCTCGGTGATCTCGCCGGTGAAGTTCGAGACGAACAGGCGACCGTCGACGAAGGTGCAGTTGTCCAGGCCCGGGGTCAGCTGGGCCAGCAGCCTCTGGTCACCGGTGCGGGGGTCGATGCGCAACACCTGGCCGCTGGCCACCTGGGTAGAGACGATGTATCCGTCGGTGTCGAACTTGACCGAGTCCGGGACGCCCAGGCCGGAGCCCACCACCTGGGGCTCGACAGGGCCTTTTTGGTCAGGGTCTAGTTTCCAGATCTCGTTGGCCCCCATCACCGGGAAGTAGAGCAGCCCGTCGGGGCCCACCTCCATCGCATTGGGGGAGGGCACGTCCTCCAGCAGGATCCGCGGCGCGCCGCCGGCGAGGTCGAACTCCATGAGTCGGCCACCCTCGCGGCATTCCCCGACGAACAACCGGCCCTGATGAAACGTGATGCCGTTGGCCGAGGGGATGTCGTCGCGCAGCACCCGGGTGGTGCCGTCGGCGGCACGGACACTGACCCGGCCGTCCATCACCTCGGTGGCATAGAGGTTGCCGTCGGCGTCGAACGCGACGTCGTCGGGGGCGATGATGTCGCCGCCTTTTGCGCTGACGGTCTCGAGCCGTCCGGTGGCCGGGTCGAGGGCGCTGATCTGGCTGCCGGTCACCTGCGCGACGTAGATGCGGCCGTCGGGGCCGGTGCGCAGGCCGTTCGCGCCGAACAGTCGGCTCGCGGCGGTGACCTGCTCCAACGTCCAGTGCCCGGCTGCCGTCGGGTTTGCGGTGTACCTGGCCTCAGATACCGAAGCGGCGCTCATGACCTCGGACGTTAGCAAGTCCCCGTAGTCCAGACAATAGCTGTCACCGGGTGTAGATCCGCCCTTGACGGTTGAATAACCCCTGGGGAATAGTGTTCTCCAATATGGAAATCACAATGTATTGTCCGGACAATTAGGCCGATAAGGTTTGCGAATGGATGGTTCCCTGAACCTGGACGGCCGGGTCGTGGTGGTGTCGGGCGCCGGCGGCGGCGGTATCGGCACCACCGTCACGCGGATGGCGGCCGAGGCCGGGGCCACGGTGGTGGCGGTCAGTCGCTCGCAGGACAACCTCGACACCCACGTCGCGCCGCTGGCCGACAAGGGATTGAACGTGGTGACGGTGGCGGCCGATGCGTCGACCGACGAGGGCATCGCCACGGTGCTCGACGCGGCTCGCCAGGCCGACGGCCAGTTGTACGGACTGGTCAACGTCGCTGGCGGTGCGGCCCCGTCCACCTGGATGCCGGCCACCCGGGTGTCACGGGCCGACTGGCGCGAATTGTTCACCGCCAACCTCGAAACCATGTTCTTCATGAGCCAGGCTGTGGCTTCGGAGATCCGGGCCCAGGGGAACCCGGGCTCGATCGTGTCGGTGTCCTCGATCAGCGGTATGAACACTGCGCCGTACCACGTCGCCTACGGCACCGCGAAGGCCGCGATCGTGGCGGCCACCCGAACTATGGCGGCCGAGCTTGCCGCCGAAGGCATCCGGGTCAACGCCGTCGCCCCCGGGGTCACCGAAACCGCGGCCTCCGCAACGTATGTCGACGCCGACCCCGAGCGCGATCAACGGGCGATCGCGATGGGCCGCCGCGGCACGCCCGAGGAGCAGGCTGGGGCGATCCTGTTTCTGCTCTCGGATCTGTCGAGCTACATCACCGGCCAGACCATCCTGGTCGACGGCGGCCTCAACCTGCGCTGGACGCATCTCGGCGCTGACAACACCTCGCTGTTCCTCAAGGACGAATCCTTCCGCGAAGCCATCAGGAGGATCTAGTGGCCCATACCGAATCCGACCTCGACGCCGCGATGGAGGTCGACGCTGAACCGGACGACTCGACCGGAATCATCGCCGAGGACCTGTCCGAGCCGACGACCATCCCGGTCGAGGCCTATATCTCGGCGGACTACGCCCGCGCGGAACGGGATCGACTGTGGCGCAAGGTGTGGCAGCAGGTGGGCCGGGTCGAGGAGATTCCCGAGGTCGGCAGCTACCTGACGTATGACATCCTCGACGACTCGATCATCATCGTCCGAACCGGCGCGGACACCTTTGCCGCCCACCACAACGTCTGCATGCACCGCGGCCGCAAGCTCATCGACAACCCCGAGGGCGCCAAGAACGCTACCGGCCGGGCCCGGAAATCCTTCGTCTGCGGGTTCCACGGCTGGACCTACGGTCTCGACGGAGCCTGCACCCACATTCGGGAACAGGATGACTGGCAGGGCAAGCTCACTCCGCGCAACACACATCTGGCGCCGGTGCAGGTGGATACCTGGGGCGGCTGGCTTTTCATCAACATGGATCCGCACTGCGAGCCGTTGATCGACTATCTGTACCCGGCAGCCAAGATCCTCGACCCATTCGGGTTGGAGAACATGCGATACAAGTGGCGCAAGTGGTTGTACTTCGACTGCAACTGGAAGGTCGCGATGGAGGCCTTCAACGAGACCTACCACGTGTTCACCACGCACCCGGAGTTCAACCAGTTCGGCGAGTTCAAGGGCTGGGCGAAGGCACAGGGCAAGCACAGCAACATCGGTTACGACGCGCCGAAAGGCATGGACGAGACCAAGTCCAAGATCCGCCTGGGAACCGGTGATCCGCGTATCTCGACGGCCGAGATGCAGATCTACACCATGGAAGAGACCAACGCGACGACCACCAACACACTGGTGAATGCCGCCAAGCGATTGGTCGACGAACTCCCGGAGGGCACCCCGGCTGACGAGGTGCTGCAGCACTGGCTGGCCTCGGCCCGCCGCGATGACGAGGCGCGTGGGGTGATCTGGCCGACCATCCCGCCGGACATCCTGGGGCAGAGTGGCACCGCGTGGCAGATCTTCCCGAACTTCCAAGTAGGTCAGGGTCTGACGAGCGCGCTGTGCTACAGCGCGCGCCCCGATCCGAGCTACAACCCGGACAAGTGCATCTTCGAGGTCGCCGTCTTCGAGCTGTACCCCAAAGGTGAAGAGCCGCAGACCGAGTGGGCCTACACCCCGAAGGATTCTCCGAACTGGCTGTCGGTGCTGCCGCAGGATTTCTCGAACATGGCGGCGGTGCAGCAGGGGATGAAGTCGGCGGGCTTCCCCGGGACTCTGCCGAATCCCTACCGCGAACGCAGCACCGTCAACCTGCACTACCAACTTTCCAAGTACATGGGCACCGGAGAGCCCACCGACATCCAGTGATTTGGGTGCGTTCAGTAACGGTCAGCGTTACCAGACGCACACAAATCGCCCGATAAGGAGCGAACATGAAGGTCAATCTGGGTACCGGGGCGCAGAACTCCCACGACTGGGAACGGGTGCTGGCCGGTGATTTCAGCACACCGCCGGCCACGCCGGACTACAAGTGCGTGCAGGCCGCGCTGGCGCTCGGCGACCTGGCCGAGCCGCTGGGCTTCGACGGGATCTGGTTCCCCGAGCACCACGGCACGCCATATGGCATGACGCCCAACCCGATTCAGGCCCTGACCTACTTCGCCGGTCGCACGGAGCGGGTCAGCCTGGGCACGTTCGTCGCGGTGGTGCCATGGTGGAATCCGATCCGGCTGGCCACCCAGATCGCGTACCTCGACATCGTCTCCAACGGTCGTTACACCACGATCGGTCTGGGCCGTGGAGTGTCGAAGGGGGAGTTCGCCGCGGTCGGCGTGCCCCGGGAGGAGAGCCGCGACCGCTTCAACGAGACGCTGGACATCCTCAAGCTGGCCTTCTCCGGCGAGCGGTTCTCCTATGACGGCAAGATCTTCAGCTTCCCGGAGATGTCGCTGCGGCCCGAGCCGATCAGCACCGATCTGTTCGACCGCATCTACAGCTCGTCCTCGACCGCCGAGTCGTTGGAGATCCTGTCGCGGCGCGGCATGGTGCCGCTGTTCGTGGGCAACAAGCCGATCACCGATGCCGGTGAGGAGGTCCGCAAGGTCAACACCTTCCGGGCAGAGGAAGGCCTGGGGCCTTGTCAGCCCAAAAACGTGATGTTCATGTACTGCGTGGGCTCCGAGGACGAGGTTCAGCAAACCGAAGAGTGGATCTGGACCGCCAACCGGGACGTCAACGTGCACTACGGCTTCGCCGACGCGTCGAACTTCAAGGGCGTCAAGGGGTATGAGGCCTACGCCGCCCGGGAAGCCAGCGCGACGGCGGTGCTGGCCTCGGAGGTCGGCAACCAGAAGAAGGGCGGCCCGCCCGGGTACCACGCCTCCAACCTGCTGATCGGCACGCCGCAGACGGTGTTCGAGAAGCTCAAGGCCGCCCAGGAGGCCTGCTCGTTCTGCGAGGTCACCATCGTCCCGCAGTTCGGCACCATGCCGTACGAAAAGGCCATGGAATCCACCAAGTTGTTCGCCGCCGAGGTGCTGCCCGCGGTGCACGACATGGAAGCCCCGCTGCATGCGGCCGCGCTTCCGGAGAAGGCCAACGCATGAACCAACCGTGCGGCCCCACCGACACGCCCACTGATATCGACATCGACGCGATCCGGGAGAAGTACGCCGCCGAGCGGGCCAAGCGGCTGCGGCCTGAAGGCGGCGACCAGTACCTGGAACTGGAAGGTGAGTTCGCCGAGTTCTACGAGGTCGACCCGTACACGACGGTGTCCGAACGGGATCCGATCAGGGAGGATTCCGACGTCGTCATCCTCGGCGGCGGCTTTGCCGGTCTGCTGGCCGGGGCCTATCTGAAGAAGGCCGGTGTCGAAGGAATCCGCGTCATCGAGATGGCCGGTGACTTCGGTGGGGTGTGGTACTGGAACCGCTTCCCGGGCATCCAGTGTGACAACGACGCCTACTGTTACATCCCGTTGTTGGAAGAGCTCGACTTCATGCCGAGCAAGAAGTTCGCCGATGGTACCGAGATCTTCCAGCACTGCCGCAACATCGGCAAGCATTTCGGCCTGTACGACGGTGCCCTGTTCTCCACCCAGGTGCGTGACATGCGCTGGGACGACGCGACGCAGCGCTGGCGGATCAGCACCGACCGGGGCGACGAGATCCGGGCCCGGTTCGTGGTGATGGCGCAAGGCTCCTACAACCGGCCGAAGTTGCCGGGTATCCCGGGGATCAAGGACTACCGGGCTGCTGGTGGCCACGTGTTCCACTCCGCACGCTGGGATTACGACTACACGGGCGGGAATGCCGACGGCGGCCTGCACAAGCTCGCTGACAAACGCGTCGCTCTCGTCGGCACCGGCGCGACGGGCATTCAGCTGGTGCCGCACCTCGGCCGCGACGCCCAGCAGCTGTTCGTCTTCCAGCGGACCCCGTCCTCGGTCGACGCGCGGTCCAACCCGCCCACCGACCCGGCCTGGGCAGCATCCTTGCAACCTGGCTGGCAGGAGGAGCGCAAGCGCAACTTCCACAACTGGTCGCCGTTCGTCGGTGTGGTGTTCGGCGAACCAGACCTGGTGTGCGACTTCTGGACCGAACTCGGGCGCAACCTGACCGCTCGGATCGCGGCCAGCGAGAACCCCGCCGAAGTGACCATCGAACAGATCATGGCGTTCCGCGAAGAAGAAGACTTCAAGATCATGGAGCGGTTGCGCCGTCACGTCGCCGAGATCGTCGAGGACCCCGAGACCGCCGAAGCGCTCAAGCCGTACTACCGCTTCATGTGCAAGCGGCCGACGTCCAGCGAGCAGTACCTCGCCACGTTCAACCGCCCCAACGTGAAACTTGTTGACGTGTCGGCCACCAAGGGGGTGGAACGGCTGACCGAGAAGGGGATCGTCGCCGACGGTGTCGAATACGAGGTCGACTGTGTGATCTTCGCCAGCGGCTTCGAGATCTCCACCGAGATCAGCCGCCGGTTCGCGATCGAGAGCATTGTGGGCCGCGACGGGTTGTCGTTGTTCGATTACTGGCAGAACGACTACAAGACCCTGCACGGCATGACCAGCCGCGGATTCCCGAACCAGTTCTTCATGGGCTTCATCCAGGGCGGCGTATCGGCCAACACCACGGCGATGTTCGAACAACAGGCCAAGCACATCGCCTACATCATCGCCGAGGCGCAGAACCGTGGCGCCACCACGGTCGAGCCCAGCCAGGAGGGGCAGGACGCCTGGGTCTCCACGGTGCGCGAACTGTCGATCGACAACTCGGCATTCGAACTGTCCTGCACCCCGGGTTATTACAACAACGAGGGCCGCGGCGGCGCGGAACGCAACGGCGCATTCCTCGGTGACTTCTACTCACCCGGCTTCTACGCCTTCGACGAGCTGATTGCCGATTGGCGGGACAAGGGCGACCTCGACGGACTGGAGCTCACCACATGACGACCACGACAGCGCTCGAGACTCGCGACATCAAGCCCCACATCGGCACCGAGATCCGGGCCGACAAGGCCACGTTGCTTTCCGGCGATCATGCCGGCGTCATCCGGGGACTCCTGGAACAGCGTGGGGTACTGGTGTTCCCACAGATCGGGTTCAGCGACGACGAGCAGATCGCATTCACCGAAACACTGGGCACCTTCGCACCCGAGCATCAGGGTGAGAAGCTGTACAAGGTGAGCCTCGACACCGAGGTGAACAAGCAGGCCGACTATCTCAAAGGCTCGCTGTACTGGCACATCGACGGCACCATGAACGAGGTCCCGATCCTGGCCTCCCTGCTACAGAGTGTGGCGCTGGGCAATCCGGAGGAGGGGGACACCGAGTTCTGCAACACCTATGCCGCCTATGACGCGCTGTCGGATGAGGACAAGGCCGAGATCGAGGGTCTGCGCGTGATGCACTCGGCGTGGAACACGTTGTTCTACTACGACCCGGAACCGAGCGCCAAGACGCTGCGCCGGATGATGGCGATCGGCGATCGCGAACTGCCGTTGGTCTGGACGCATCAGTCCGGCCGGAAGTCACTGGTGCTCGGGGCCACGGCTCGCCATATCGTCGACATCGACTTCAAGAAGAGCGCCGAACTGCTGGTGCGTCTGCGGGATTGGGCCACCCAGCCCGATTTCACCTATCGACACAAGTGGACCGTCGGCGACCTGGTGATCTGGGACAACACCGGAACCATGCACCGGGCCACGCCGTACGATCCGGCCTCGGGTCGGCTGTTGCAGCGCACCAAACTCGAGGGCGAGGAACCGTTCGCTTGAGCACTCTGCGATTCGACGAGCGCGTCGCCGTCATCACCGGCGCCGGACGGGGGCTGGGCCGGGAATACGCGCTGCTGCTGGCGGCGCGGGGCGCAAAGATCGTCGTCAACGATCCCGGTGGCAGTCTCACCGGCGACGGTACCGACACCGCCCCGGCGCAGCAGGTGGTCGACGACATCGTCTCGGCCGGTGGGCAAGCCATCGCCGTCACCGATTCGGTGGCTACCGCCGAGGGGGGCCAGGCCATCATCGACGCGGCCATCGAGGCCTTCGGACGGATCGACATCCTGATACACAATGCCGGCACCGTGCGGCGGGGCTCGCTGAAGGAACTCACCTACGACGATTTCGAGGCCGTCCTCGACGTGCACCTGCGCGGCGCGTTTCATGTTGTGCGACCCGCGTTTCCGCTGATGTGTGCGGCCGGGTACGGCCGGGTGGTGTTGACCTCGTCGATCGGTGGGTTGTACGGCAACCTCGAGGTGGCCAACTACGCGGCGGCCAAGGCCGGAATCCTCGGACTGTGCAATGTGGTGGCACTCGAGGGTGCTGCCGACGGTGTGTTGTGCAATGCGATCGTGCCCGGCGCGGTGACGCGGATGGCCGAAGGTCTTGACACCTCGGCGTATCCGCCGATGGGCCCGGATCTGGTCGCCCCGGCCGTGGGCTGGCTGGCGCATGAATCC
Organism: Mycobacterium sp. GA-1841; assembly: GCF_001954135.1. Taxonomy (GTDB): domain Bacteria; phylum Actinomycetota; class Actinomycetes; order Mycobacteriales; family Mycobacteriaceae; genus Mycobacterium. The sequence continues at coordinate 100,578 of NZ_MBEQ01000010.1, forward strand.
TGTTCGGTCACCGGGGAATTCTTCGTCGCGATCGCCGGACGGATTGCCCGCGCCGTTGTCGCCGAGTCGCCGGGGGTGTACCAGCCGTCGTGGACCGTCGAACAAGTAGGCCAGCAGATCGACCACATCCGTGACGTCAGCGAACCGGTGATCTTCCCGGTGGTTCCTGACGGACATGCCGATCACATCGGCTACAGCTTCGGGCGAGCGGCAGAGGGAGCCCGATCATGACAACCGGTCCACTGCACGGCGTTCGGGTCGTCGACCTCACCGCCATGGTGATGGGTCCCTACTGCACGCAGATCATGGCCGACATGGGCGCCGACGTCATCAAGGTCGAAACTCCGGCCGGTGACAACACCCGCTACATCTCGGTGGGTCCGGCGCCCGGTATGAGCGGGGTGTTCGTCAACGTCAATCGTGGCAAGCGGAGCGTGGTGCTGGATCTGCGGTCGGATGCGGGCAAGGAGACGCTGCGTGCGCTGATCGCCGACGCCGATGTGTTCATCCACTCGATGCGGGCCAAGGCCGTCGCCAAACTCGGCTTCGGTTATGACGACGTGGCGGCGATCAACCCGGGCATCGTCTACACCAACTGCTACGGCTATGGCCGCCGTGGCCCCGATGCCGACCGGCCCGCCTATGACGACACCATCCAGGCCGAGTGCGGATTGCCTGCCGTGCAACAGCAATTGACGGGTGAAGCCTCGTACGTCGGCACGATCATGGCGGACAAGGTGGCCGGCCTGACCGCGCTCTACGCCACCACGATGGCACTGTTCCACCGCGAGCGCACCGGTGAGGGGCAGGAGGTCGAGGTCAGCATGTTCGAGACCATGGCCTCCTTCATGCTGGTCGAACATGCCAACGGGGCCATGTTCGACCCTCCACTCGGGCCTGCGGTCTACCCGCGGGCGGTGACCCCCAACCGCAGGCCGTATGAGACCAAGGACGGCCACATCGCCGCCCTGATCTACAACGACAAGCACTGGAACGCGTTCATCGACCGGGTGCAGCCGACCTGGAACACGCCCGATTACGCGACGCTGGAGCAGCGGGCCCGCCAGATCGACACGGTCTACGGGCTGTTGGCGCAGACCCTCAAGGAACGGACCACGGCCGAGTGGCTGGATCTGTTCGCGGAGTTGGAGATTCCGGCCGCACCCATGCTCACGCCGGATGAGTTGTTCGACAACGAGCACCTCAATGCGGTCGGGTTGTTCGAGACCGTCGACACGCCGCACGGCCGGGTGCGGATGCCCGGTGTGCCGACGTGGTTCTCGCGCACGCCCGGCCGGGTCGCCGGGTACGCACCGGAACTGGGCGCCGACACCGACGCGGTGCTGGCCGAGCTCAGACCACGATAGGAAGGCCAGGAGTGGATTTCGATTTTGGTGCGGCGGCCGACACCTTGCGCGCGGACCTGCGTGCGCTGATCGCCGACGAGGTGCCCGCCGACTTCCTCGGGGCGTTCACCGATGATCCGGCCGATCTGGCGGTGGCTCAACAGTTCTGCCGCACGCTGGCGCAGAAGCATCTGCTGTGCATGTCGTGGCCGAAGGAGTTCGGTGGCGGGGATGCCTCGGTGTGGGAGCAGACCGTGGTGCGCGAGGAGATGTGGGCGCACCACGAACCACGCGGCGCACAGTACATGGGCGTGAACTGGGTGGGGCCGATCATCATGCGGCACGGCACCGAAGAGCAGCAGCGTAAACACCTGCCGCCGATCGCCAACGGCGAAGTGATCTGGTGCCAGGGCTTTTCCGAGCCGGAGTCCGGTTCCGACCTGGCCTCGTTGCGGACGTTCGCCCGCCGGGAGGACGACGGCTGGCGCGTCAACGGCCAGAAGATATGGACCTCCTACGCCACGATGGCGCAGTGGATCTTCCTGCTGGCCCGCACCTCCAAAGGTGAGAAGAAACAACAGGGGATGACGATCTTCCTGGTGCCGATGGATTCGCCGGGTATCACGGTTCGCCCGATCCGGACCATGATGGGCCCGCATCATCTCAACGAGGTGTTCTTCGATGACCTCAAGGTCACCGAGGCCGATGTGCTGGGCACCGTGGACCAGGGCTGGTCGCTCGTTCAGGACGTGGTGTCCTTCGAGCGCGTCGGTATTGCCCGGTACGCACGGTGCGAGCGGCTGCTGCAGGCCGCGCCCGACGTGCTAGGCGACAAGTGGCAGCAACTGCCCGCGGAGCTGCGCGGCCGGTGGACGCGGATGCTCACGCACTGCCGTCGCGCGCGGCTGATGGCGTATCGGGTGGTGTCGATGCAGGCCACCGGGCGGGTCAATCCCGGTGATTCCGCAGCATATCGGATTGCGGTGACACGGTTGGACCAGGAGAGTGCCGAGGTGTTGATGGAGATTGCGGCGGTGGTTCCGCGCGGGACTGAAAGCGCTGATTATTTCCGCGCCGAGGTCGAGGACCACTGGCGGTATTCCCAGGCGTCCACGGTGTCCTCGGGCAGCATCGAGATGCAGCGCATCCTGTTGTCGCGGACCATGCTGGCCGGAAAGGCGTGAGATGATCCTCGATCTCAGTGACGACGCCAAAGAGTTTGGCCGCCAGGCACTCAAGGCCTTCGAGGCTGCCGGCGGCGACCAGTTGCTGGCTCAGGCCGACGCCAAGCCCGACACGCGTGCCGGCCTCGTCGCGCCGGTGCTCGACGGCCTGGGGGTCTTCGAACTCGAACCCCGCACCGACGTCGACTCATTGGAGGCGGCGGCCGCGGTGTGCCGCAGCGCGGGCTATTGGGCGCTGCCCTATCCGGTGGCCGAGCGCTTGTCGCGCCCGGAAGGCAGCGACGTCGACGGGCTGGTCGTCGTCGATGCCGACGCGCCCGAGGCAGCCCTGCACGGACTGGACAACCGTTGGGCCGCGGTCACATTGGACGGGCAACGTAGCACGGTGACCAACACTGGCGCGTCGGGCCCGTCGTTCGCGACCGCGCTGGAACTGTCCGCGCTGGATTCTGACGGCCTCGCTGATGTGGCCCTGGCATTGACCTTGCCGTCGTGGACCCTGTTGGGCATGCTGGATCGGGCCATCGACCTGACCACGGCGCACGTGAGCCTGCGTAAACAGTTCGGTCAGACGCTGTCGTCGTTCCAGGGCGTGCAGTTCCAGCTGACCGACGCCGAGGTGGAGCGCAGCGGCGTCGACATGCTGGCGAAATACACGTTGTGGAGCCTGAACACGCATCCCGCCGACGAGGCCATCAATGATGCACTGGCGTTAAGACTGGCCGCGATCGAGGCCGCCGAGGTGGTGTTCCGGGTGTGCCACCAATTGCACGGGGCCGTCGGCTTCTGCGACGAGACCACGTTGTCCTGGCTGTCGCGCTACAGCCAGCCGTTGCGCCGCTTACCGTTCGGGGTGTCCAAGACCCGTGACACGTTGACCGCGCGGTTGGGCCGGCGCGGACTCACCGGGTTGTTCTCGTGACCGACCTCGACGAGTTCCGGACCAGCGTGCGGGATTGGTGCACCGCCCACGTCCCGAAAGACTGGCGCGCCAACCAGACCGGTGTTGACGCTGACGAGTTCGTGGCCTTCCAAAAATCCTGGTTCGCCGAGCTGCACACCGCCGGATACGCCGTGCCGCACTGGCCGGCCGAATGGGGCGGCGGCATGTCGGTACCCCAGCAGATCGTGCTGTATCAGGAACTGGCCGCCCACGATGCGCCCCGGTTGGTGCTGGCGTTCGTCGGGATCCACCACGCCGCCTCCACACTGCTGGCGGCCGGCACCGACGAGCAACGCACACGGCACCTGCCCGCCATCCTCGACGGCGAGATCTGGGTGCAAGGCTTTTCCGAGCCGGAGGCCGGATCCGATCTGGCGTCTCTTCGTACCACCGCCAAGGCCGACGGCGAGAACTTCATCGTCAACGGCCAGAAGCTGTGGGCCAGTGGGGCGCTGCACGCCGATTGGTGTCTGTTGCTGGCCCGTACTGACCCGGATGCGCCGAAGCGCCACGGCATCTCGTATTTCCTGATGGACATGCGGACCCCGGGCATCGATGTGCGGCCGATCCGCAACGCGGTGGGGGATTCGCACTTCTGCGAGATCTTCCTCAACGACGTCGCCGTCCCGGCAGCCAACCTCATCGGCCCGGTGAACAAGGGCTGGCAGGTCGCCCAGGCCACCCTCGGCGCCGAACGCGGCATGACGATGCTGGAACTGTCCGAGCGGCTGGGTAATGCGGGTTTCCGGTGGCTGCTCGAGGCCGCCCCGGTTGAGGATCCGGTGGTGGCCGACCGGTTGGCGCAGCTCGAGATCGAGCTGACCGGTCTGCGCGGATTGTGCCGGGATCTGGTGGAGCGCACCGAGGCCGGGAAAGCCGGGCCCGCAGACGCCTCGATCGTCAAGCTGTACTACAGCGAACTGCTGCAACGGATGACGGGTTTCGGTGCCGAACTCGGTGGCCTGGACGCCCATACCGTGTTGGCGAAACCGGCCTCCAGCGGCTGGGAATCGGGCGCCTGGATGCTCGACTTCATCGGCTCCTGGGAATGGACCATCCCCGGCGGCGCCAGCGAGATCCAGCGCACCATCATCGGTGAGCGTGGTCTGGGCCTGCCCCGAGAACCGAGTGCGGTGTGATGAGCGACGTCTCCGAGTATTCAGAGCTACACGACGAACTCCGCTCGGTGGCAGCCGATCTGCTGGCCAAGGACAGCATCGACTGGCCGCTGCTCGTTTCGGCCGGCTGGGTCGGGCTGGACGCGCCCGAGGAGGCCGGTGGTGCCGGGGTGACCTTCGCCGAGGTTGCGGTGATCTGCGAGGAACTGGGCAGAGCCGCGGCGACCACGGGCTACCTCGGCGGTGCGGTACTGGCGATCGGTGCGCTGAACTGCCTGCAGCCCAGCGATTCTCGTGACACGCTGCTGCAGGAGGTCGTCGCCGGGACCACGCGCGTCGCCCTCGGGCTGTCCGGGTCCGGCGACGCGCCATTCGAGCTGGCCACCGGGCGTGTGCACGGCCGCGCCACGTTTGTGTCCGACGCGGCCGGCGCCCAGCGCTTGTTGTTGCCGGCACGCGATGCCGACGGGCTCGCGGTACTGGTGGATGTGGCCGCCGACGCGTCAGGCCTTGCGGTCGCAGACCAGCCGGTGCTCGACGAGACCCGCAACCTGGCGACCGTCACGGCCGATGGTGTGGACATCGCGGGCAACGCGGTGTGGCGGTTCGACGGCGATGCCGAGGACTGCCTGCGTGCGCTCACCGGGCGGGCGGCGCTCGCGGTGGCCTGCGACAGCCTCGGCGTCGCGCAGGCCATGCTCGACGCCACGGTGGCCTACACCGGCGTCCGCCGGCAATTCGGCCGTCCGATCGGCTCGTTCCAGGCCGTCAAACACGCCTGTGCCGACATGCTGGTGCGGATCACGGTGGCCCGGCAACTGGTGAATGCCGCTATCGCGTCACCCGATCCCCGCGCGGTTTCCATGGCCAAGGCCTACACGACCGAGGCCGCTGTCGAGGTCGCCGGCAAGGCCATGCAGTTGCACGGCGGCATCGGCTACACGTGGGAGAGCGGCGTGCACATCTACCTCAAGCGCGCCGCGCTCAACCGGTCACTGTTCGGCTCGCCTGCCGAGCACCGCGCCAAAATTGCGCAGCATTATCGGTGAGCTGCGTACATTAGCTGCGTGCGGGTGATGGGCGGCGTTGCAGCGGCGTTCGGCGTGGGCCTGTGGCTCCTGGTGTTGGCCGGGTTCCTGCTCTCCGACTACTACCGCTTGCGCCCGTTTCTGCACCATCCGGTGATCTTCGGCGTCGTGGGCAGCATGGCGCTGGCGGTGGCACTCGGCTTGGTCATTCGAAACCAGGTGCTCAAATGGTTGGCCGTCGTTCTGGTGGTCCTGGCAGGCCTCGGCTGGGGCGGCATCGTGTTGTTCGCGTTGTTGGTAGCCGGCGGACACGAGAGCGAGGTGGAGCGGCTCCCGTCGCCGAACGGTGACATGGAGCTGGCCGTGTTCGTTGGTGGTGGTTTCACGATCGACCCGATAGCGACCGTGCGGGTGTACACCAACAACGGTCTGCTGTCGCGGGAGAACTACCTGGGCTGCTTCAACGGCGACCGTGACGGGCTCAAAGAAGTCGAATGGACGGGTCCGAGGACGGTGCGGGTCGAGCTGTCGCGCGGCGGGACGACCACCATCGCGCTGGACGACCGAGGTCGGCCGGATCAGACGATCAGCTGTTGAACCGGCGATGAGTTTTCCGGACGGCGGCGGTCAGACTTAACGACCGACCATTCCCGTGAAGGAGAAATATCGTGGCTACCCGTCAGAGCGCGCCGCTGGGCGCCCCCACCTGGATCGACCTGACCACGTCCGACCTTGACCGTGCCCAGCAGTTCTACGGTGCGGTGTTCGGCTGGACGTTCGAGACCGGCGGCCCGGAGTACGGCGGCTATGTCACCGCATCCGTCGACGGAAACGTGGTCGCCGGCCTGATGCGCAACGATCCGCAGTGGAATGCCCCGGACGCCTGGACCACCTACCTGCACACCGCCGATGCCGACGCCACCGTGGCAGCCGTCGCCGCCGCAGGCGGGAGCAATTGCGGTGGGGTGATGGATATCCCGGCCAAGGGCCGGATGGCGATGCTGACCGACACGGCCAACGGGTTCTTCGGCATCTGGCAGCCGGGCGGGCACGACGGTTTCGCGGTGTTCAACGAGGCCAGTGCGCCGGTGTATCACCAGTTGACCACCAGTGACTATGCCAAGGCGTTGGATTTCTACCGCACGGTGTTCGGTTGGAGCACCGAGACCGTTTCAGACACCGATGAATTCCGCTACAGCACAGCCAACTTCGACGGTGAGGCACTGGTCGGTGTGATGGACGGATCGGCGTTCATCCCCGAGGGCGCACCGTCGACGTGGACCACGTTCTTCGGCGCCGAGGACGTCGACAAGACCATCGAGCTGATCGTCACCAACGGCGGCTCAGTGGTGCGTCCCGCCGAGGACACTCCCTACGGACGCTTGGCCGCGGTGACCGACCCGACCGGGGCCGGGTTCAATCTGTCGTCCCTGCAGAGCTGAGGGCGAAGTCGGCGAAGTCGAATCCCGGCACCACCACGCAACTGACCAACGCGGGCTGATCGTCCCGTGGCGCCGCGCGCTGCCAGTGTCCCGGCGGCACGAGTAGTTGTGGGTGTTGCCCGGCGGTGAGATCCGGACCCAGCAGAAGGCTTGTCGCGGTGTCTTTTTCCGCACCGGTCTCCAGGATCAGTGGGCTGCCCCGATGGTAGAACCACAACTCTGCACTGCGCACCGTGTGCCAGGCTGTCTGCTGGCCCGGCATCAACAGGAACAGGAACGCGGTGCCGGCGCTTCGCGGCCCGGAGTAGCCCGACGGAAGCGAGGCCTGGCTCACCGTCAGTTCGCTACGCCAGGTCTCCCGGTACCAGCCGCCCTCGGGATGCGGAGCGAGATCCAGCTGCCTGGCCCAGTCGGGTAGTTCGGTCACACCCGATAGTCTCGTCGTTATGGTTCGTCTGCGTCCAGGCTGGCTGATAGCCCTGTGTGCTGCGATCCTGGTGGTCGTGGCCTGGCTGCCGTGGTTGACCACCAGTGCCAACGGCGGCGGCCGGGCCAACGCCATCGGCGGGGCGGTGGGCAGCGTCGTACTCCCGCACGGTTTCGGCGTCGGGCAACTGATCGTCTTGCTCGGTGCGTGCCTGATCGTGTCCGGCGCGATGGCCGGGCGCGGTCTGTCACAACGGTGGGCTTCGGCTGCGGGCCTGTTGATTTCGTTGGCCCTGCTGGCGCTGACGGTCTGGTATTACATGCTCAACGTCAAACCGCCGGTGGCCGCGGGCTATGGGCTCTATGTCGGTGGCGTCATGGCGGTGCTGGCCGCGGTGTGTTCCGTGTGGTCCTTCCTGTCGACGTTGGGCAATCCGTGAGCGACTTCGTGACGCCTGTCGAGCTCACCGGGCAGCGCTGGGTGCAGCTGGAGCCGTTGACCCGTGAGCACATTCCCGAGATCGACGCCCTCGCCGCCGACGGTGAGTTGGGCTCGCTCTGGTACACCGCGCCACCGCGGCCCGGCGGCGCCGCCGAGTGGGTGCAGCACATGCACGATCTGCGCGCGGCCGATCACGGCGTCAGCTTCGCGGTGCGCACGCTCGACGGCAGGCTGGTGGGGTCGACGAGTTACCTGCACGTCGACGGTCCCAACCGGCGGCTGGAGGTCGGGCACACCTGGTATACGGCCGATGCTCGTGGCACCGGTGTCAACGCCGAGACCAAGCTGTTGATGCTCGGTCACGCCTTCGACGAGTTGAATTGTGTGGCAGTGGAATTGCGCACCCATTTCTTCAACTTCGCCAGCCGCGGCGCCATCGAGCGGCTCGGCGCCAAGCTCGACGGGATACTGCGCAGCCATCAGCTGCTGCCGGACGGCTCGCGACGTGACACCGTCGTGTACTCGATCCTGGACATCGAATGGCCGGCGGTGCGCGCCAACCTAGAGTTCCGGCTGGCGCGCTCCGCGTCAGAATGGCGTGGGCCACAGCGATGAAACAGGTTGTCGTACAACGCTGATCCCGTGCAGAGAAGTGGCTGGGGCCTCTTGGGAATGAGGCCCCAGCCTGGTCGTACCGGCTATTCCACGTCGACGGTGGTTTCGATCGACTTGCGGTCGGTGCCGTGTGCGACGTCGATCTTGCGGGGCCGGGCGCGTTCGGCCACCGGGATGGTGACGGTGAGGACACCGTTTTCGTACGTGGCGGAGATCGCCGAGGTATCGATCCCGTCGCCGAGCGAGAGCTGACGTCGATAACGGC
>NZ_MBEQ01000011.1 GCF_001954135.1 Mycobacterium sp. GA-1841
CGCGATTCCCGACGGCGGTTCGGTGACCGTGCTCGGGCTCGGGCCCATCGGTGACATGGCGGCCCGCATCGCCCACCATCTCGGTTACCGCGTCATCGCCGTGGACCGGGTCAGGGAACGGCTGGGCCGTGCTGAAGCGCGTGGCATAACGACCATCGACCTCAGCTCGCTGGACGAGCCGGTGGGCGATGCGGGCCGCCATGTCACCGATGGGCCCGAGCCCGAGCACGGTCACCGAACCGCCGTCGGGAATCGCGGCATAGGCGACGGCCTGCCATGCGGTGGGCAGGACATCCGACAGATAGACGTACCGGGAGTCCGGCGGCCCGTCGGGAACCTTGATGTGGGTGAACTGTGCCTGCGGCACCCGCAGGTATTGCGCCTGGCCGCCGGGGACCTGGCCGTACAGCTCCGAGTAACCGAACAGGGCCGCGCCCATCCCCTGATCTCGGACCTGGGTCGTCTCGCACTGGGTGTAGAGCTGCTCATCGCACATGAAGCAGTGCCCGCACGAGATCTGGAACGGGATGACCACCCGATCCCCCACCGAGAGGTTGCCGACGCCGGACCCGACCTCGCGCACGATGCCCATCGGTTCGTGTCCGAGGATGTCGCCGGGATTCATGAACGCACCGAGCACCTCGTAGAGATGCAGATCCGAACCACAGATGTTGGTCGAGGTCACCTCGATGATCGCGTCGGTCGGCTCTTCGATCTCGGGGTCCGGCACGGTATCGACCCGCACATCCCGCCGGCCGTGCCAGGTAACGGCTTTCACAGCTGTCTCCCCTCAGTCTGGAGTGGCCCTGCCGGTTTGGACGGACCAGGTGCTGGCTACCCCGGCAGATCGGCACCAAACCGGGGCCAGGTCAAGGAGGGTCGAGGAGAATGATCCGGTGACCTCAAGCTGGGACGGATTCGACAGGTTCGCCGGACTCCTCGACTACCCGATGTACGTCGTGACCGTGCAGGACGGGACGCGACGGGCCGGCTGCCTGGTCGGGTTCACCACCCAATCGAGCATCGACCCGCCCCGGTTTCTGGTGGGCTTGTCGAAGAAGAACCACACGCTGACCATCGCGACCTCGGCCGACCACCTCGGGGTGCATCTGCTGGCCCGAGACGACCTGGACCTGGCGCGGTTGTTCGGCGAAGAGACCGGCGACGAGATCGACAAATTCACCCGGTGCCGCTGGCATTCCGGCCCCGCCGAGACGCCGATCCTCGACGCCGCACCGGCCTGGTTCGTCGGGGAGATCCTGGACCGGTTCGATCTCGGCGACCACATCGGATATCTGCTGAAACCCGTTGCGGGACAAGCTCCTGACGACCCACAGCCGTGGATCGAACTGTCCGATGTGACCGACTTCGAGCCCGGGCACGAGGCCTGACGTCAGCGCCAGGCGAAGACCGGCTGCTCGAGTTCGGCGACCGGATCGGGCCGTCCCTCCAGCGCCAGCCAACGCAACTGCAGCAACACCGCGCCGGTGGGCGCATGGATCAGATCGTTGCCCAACGGGATCTGCACCACCGGACGCGGGCTCTCGGGGATGGTGATGAACCGCGGCGAGTCCGCACGCTGGAGTTGATGCAGCCCCACCCGGTAGGCCGCCACCACCTCATCGGGTGAGGGCCGCAGGTCCAGGCGACCACCACCCCAGATCACCACCGGGGTGATGACATATCCCGAACGGGTCGGATAGTCGTCGAGCAGACCCAACACCGCCGAATCGGGCAGGCTCACGCCGACCTCCTCGTCGAGTTCGCGCAGGGCGGCCTCGATCGCGTCTTCCCCCGGATCCAGCCGACCGCCCGGCAACGCCCACTGCGCCGCGTGCGACGACAGCCGAGAAGTCCTACGGCACAACAGGAAAGCCGCCCCACCGGATACGTCGACCATGCGACCGTCCAGCCCGGGCTCCGGCATCGGCCGGCCATCGATCCACTCATCGACCGGAGCGGGGTCCACCCGGTCCTCCCCGAGTTCGGAGTCCACCAGAACCACGGCCACCGCGGCATGGCGTTTCGTCGGGTCGGTGACGGAGCGGCGTCGGTGTCCCGCCAGATGCGTCCCGATCCGGTCCCGCAGCGCGTCGTCGTAGGCGATCGTCACTGCTCGACCATATTCAGCCGGCCGGCTGGTCCGCTTTGCGGGTCTGCTGATACAGCGCGAGCCGCCAGGTTCCCTCGACGCGGTGGTAGACGCTGGACATCGCGCCGACGAACGCCGGCTCGTCTCCGTCGCGGTAGGCCGTGCCGACATAGACCAGGACGGCAGTGTCGTCGTCGAGGGCGATCGCATGCACCCCGCTGATCTCATAGGCGCGCCACGGCGGCGAGGAGGCCAACGCACTGACGACGGTGTTGCGATCCATCACCATGCCGTTGGCCAGCACCATGACAGCGTCGGGAAGCATCAGCTCGCCGTAAAAATCGGCGCCGCTCGACTCGCACAGCGCGTCCCATCCGGCCCGTTCGATGTGCAGGAGTTCATCGAGTAATGGACTGGTCATCGCAGTGCAATACCCGCTGCGCGAGGCCGGTACGCCTGGGCATTGCTGTGAAAAGAGTGGTAAAAGTGGTTAGTGGGTATAGGCAGGCGAGTGGGACGAAGAACTTGCCGGACCGGCATCGCAGTGGTGGCTGCAGCTGCCGCGCTGGGCACACCCGCGCCTCCGGTGGCAACCGCCGCACCGGACTGCCCCGACATCGAAGTGGTCTTCGCCCGCGGCACCGACGAGCCCGCCGGCATCGGCAACGTCGGCAAGGCGTTCGTCGACACGCTGCGCCCCATGGTCAAAGGCTCGACGGTAGGTACCTACGCGGTGCAGTACCCCGCCTCCTGGGATTTCATGAAGGCTGCCGCCGGGGCCACCGACATGAGCAAACGCGTCCAGGCCACCGCGGCGCGCTGCCCCAAGACGAAGATCGTGATGGGCGGCTACTCGCAAGGCGCGGCTGTGGTCGACGTCGTGGCCACCTCACCGATCGCCGGTCTGGGTTACAACGCACCGCTGCCCGCCACCGTCGTCCCCCGGATCGCGTCGGTCGTGGTCTTCGGCAACCCGTCGGCGCGCCTTGGTCAGCCGCTGACCCGGATGAGCCCGGACTTCGGCGCCAGAACCGCGGATCTGTGCAACACCAATGACCCGATCTGTTCGCTCGGCCGGGACTGGAATGCCCACATCACCTATCCGAAAACGGGCCTGATCAAGCTCGCCGCGCAGTGGGTGACGCGTCACGTCAACGCCCCGGCGCCCGCCGCTCGGCGTTGACGCTCACCTCAGGGCGATACTGCCGGTTTCCAACTCGCGCAACGCCGTTCTCAACCCTCGGCGCCGGCCGGTACGCGGATCCACCCCGAAGCTCTCGCGCATGCCGGCCCGCACCCGGAACTTGAGCTCGGAATGCGTTTCCGGGGCATCGTCGACAGTGGCCGTCAACAGCTTGTCCGGCAAGGCCAGTTTCAATATGGTCCAGAACGACTGAAAGTATTGGCGCGGAAGCGATCCGGTGGTGTAGGGCAGGTCGTACTTGTCGCACAACGCCCGCACCTTCCCGCTGATCTCGGCGTAGCGGTTACTCGGCAGGTCGGGAAACAGGTGGTGCTCGATCTGGTAGCACAGATTACCGCTCATGAACGCCATCACCGGGCCCGCGTGGAAGTTCGCCGAGCCGAGCATCTGCCGCAGGTACCACTCCCCCGAGGTCTCGGCGTCGAACTCCTCGCGGGTGAACTTCTCTGCACCATCGGGGAAATGACCACAGAAGATGACGGCGTAGGCCCAGTAGTTTCGGATCAGGTTCGCGACGATGTTGGCCTTCAGCGTGTGTTTCCAGTTCGGCCCGGACAGCGCGGGGAACACCAGATAGTCCTTGCCCGCCTGCTTGCCGACCTTCTTGCCGATCACCCGTAGGTCTTTGCGGACTTCGGCCAGCGATTTCTCACCCTTGCGGTACCTCGTGGTCTCCAGGCCGTGCGCGGCCACACCCCACTCGAACAGTGTGCCGAGCAACAGGTTGTAGATCGGATTACCGATCATCCACCGCTCCCAGCGCTGATCGCGCGTCAGTCGCATGATGCCGTAACCGATGTCGTCGTCCAGTCCGACGACGTTGGTGTACTTGTGGTGGATGAAGTTGTGGGATTTCTTCCAGTGCACACTCGGCGCTGTGGTGTCCCATTCCCACTCCGTGGAGTGAATCTCGGGATCGTTCATCCAGTCCCACTGGCCGTGGATGATGTTGTGCCCGAGCTCCATGTTCTCGATGATCTTCGCGGCGGCGAGCATGCCGATGCCGGCGTACCGGGCGATCCGGTTTCTACTGGCCAGCAACGCCACTCGGCCGCCGGCGGCAAGGACCCGCTGCAGCTGGATGGTGCGCCGGATGTATCGGGCGTCGCGTGCGCCGCGCGACTCCTCGATGTCGGCGCGGATCGCGTCGAGTTCGGCGGCGAGTGCCTCCACATCGGTCTCGGTCAGATGTGCATATTGCTTGATGTCGGTGATGGCCATGTTTCTCCTGGACAGGTCGGCGGTGCTCACACGTTCAGCGTGCAGTTTCCCGAGGCAGTCGAAATGCAGGTGTTGATCCGGTCGCCCGCGCCGTGCTCCTGACCGGACCGGGAGTCGCGGACGTGTCCGGCTTCCAGCGGCAGGACACAGGTCTGGCAGATCCCCATCCGGCAGCCGAACGGCATCTGGATTCCGACCTTCTCCCCCGCTTCCAAAAGCGATGTCGCGCCGTCGATCTCGATGGACTTGTCGGAAATCGCGAAGGTGACGGTGCCACCCTCGCCGCCCCGGTCGGTGCGGGCGATCACGAACCGTTCGGTGTGCAGGTTGTCGACCCGGTCGGCCGCCGTCCAGAGGGACTCGAGGGTGTCGAGCATCTCCGGTGGCCCACAGGCCCAGGTGGGTCGCTCGGTCCAGTCCGGGACGATGTCGGCCAGCGCGGTGCCGAAGTCGAGGTGCCCCTGATCATCGGTGAGGTGCAGGTGCAGCCGGTATCCACTGAGATGCCGCTCCAGACCGCGTAATTCGTCGTGGAAGATCACGCTGTCGGCGGACGGGGCCGAGTGGATGTGCACGATGGCGGGGTTGTGCCCGCGATGCTGAAGAGACCGGAGCATCGCCATGATCGGCGTGATGCCACTGCCTGCCGACACCAGCAGCAGCTTGGCCGGCGGCGGGTCGGGCAGCGCGAAGTCTCCCCGCGGCGAGGCGAGCCGCACAATCGTCCCCGGCTTCACCCCGTTGACCAGGTGGGTGGACAGGAACCCCTCGGGGGTCGCCTTGACCGTGATCGAGATGAGGTCCGCCTTGCGCTGCGGAACCGACGTCAACGAATACGACCGCCAGTGCCAGCGACCGTCGATGTACAGACCGATGCCCACGTACTGGCCTGGTTTGTAGTCACCGGAGAAACCCCAACCGGGTTTGATCGTGACGGTGGCAGAATCCGCTGTCTCCTTGCTGACCGCGACGACCTCTCCACGCAGTTCACGGGCCGACCACAGCGGGTTTAGCAGCTTGAGATAGTCATCCGGCAGCAACGGTGTGGTGGCCCGGGCCACCAGCCCACGCAGCATGTTGACGTTGCGCCCAGACGCCGTCTCGACACCTCGTGCCGGCTTTTCGGTCCAGCGGGTCAATCGTCGTAGGGCCTGGGTCATCGGCATCGACCGGGCCTCGGTCCGAACCGCGAGATTGGTGAACACATGTATGCCGACTACCCACTCGGGCTCAGCTCACACGTCAGCCTCACGTCCGATCAGAACCGGGTAGAGAACGTGGGTCCCCGGTAGCCCCTTCAGCTCGACCTCCCGCGGAGCACCCAGCGCGACGTCATCGAGAGGTCTGACCGCCTCCCCGACCGGCCCGCTGACCAGGATCTCGCCGCCGTCGGCCTGACCGGCGACCCGGGCCGCCATCGCGACGTCCAGCCCGAACAGATCGTCGCCGCGGCGCACCGAAGTACCCATGTGCACCCCGATCCGCACCCGGATCGCCTCCCAGCGCTGCGGATTCTCGGCGAGCGCACGCTGGACATCCGTGGCGAACCGCACCGCGTTCTCCGGATCGGCGAACGCGATCATGAACCCGTCACCCTGGGTCTTGACGACGTGACCGCCGTGCTTGTCCACCTGGGACTGCACCAGCTTGTTGTGCTTCTCCAGCAGCTTCACCCAGGCCCGGTCGCCCATCGCCGCGTTGTATTCGGTCGAGCTCTCGATGTCGGAGAAAACGATGACGACGCGCCCGTCGGCGGTCAGCCGCGCCAGATCCGGGCGTTCGACCTGGGCCCAACCGGCCAGATCCTCGATGGAGTTGCGCACCGTCGCGCCCAGCCCCTTGTTGATCAGCATGTCCGCGGTCTGGAAGACGGTCTTGATCGCCAATGGCGCGACACCGCGACGCCGTCTGCGCTTGCGGTCCTCATCCTCGGCCTGCATGCGCTCGATCTGGCGGCGGGCCGTCGTCAACTGCCGTCGGCTCACGAGGAACAGCACCAGGAACGTGACGAACGCCGCGAAGAGCAGGATGACGATGCCCAACAACACGGCCTCGGTGGTGGTCGGTGTCGGCACCCATTGATTATCGCCGTGATCGTTCAGATGCCCGCAGGCGACTACCAGCCAGGGCAGTTCGGATAGCGACGCAGCGCTCGCGTTGGTAACGCTGTGGCGGCCCAACAGCCTGTTTTCCGCCACAGCGTTACGAACGTGGACCGTGCCCGGGGATCGGCGCGGTGAACCAACTGGCACGCTGGTCATCAATATGACCACTCCGCTGCTCGACGATCCGAACGACCTCTCGGCACTACAGGCCAAGGGCGGCGACGCCGACGCGCTGTTCACCGACTTCGCCGCCTGGGCCGAGGCCAACGGCACCACGCTGTACCCGGCGCAGGAGGAGGCGCTGATCGAACTGGTCAGCGGAGCGAACGTGATCCTCGCGACGCCGACCGGATCGGGCAAGTCGCTGGTGGCCACCGGGGCGATCTATGCGGCACTCGCCGCGGACCGCGTCAGTTTCTACACCGCCCCGATCAAGGCGTTGGTCAGCGAAAAGTTCTTCGCGCTGTGCAATGTGTTCGGGGCCGACAACGTCGGCATGCTCACCGGGGACGCATCGGTGAACGCCGACGCCCCGATCATCGCCTGCACCGCCGAGATCCTGGCCAACCTGGCTTTGCGCGAGGGCGCCGATGCTGACATCGGCCTGGTGGTGATGGACGAGTTCCACTTCTATGGCGACCCGGACCGCGGCTGGGCCTGGCAGGTACCGCTGCTGGAACTGCCCAAGGCCCAGTTCCTGCTGATGTCGGCGACCCTCGGCGATGTCACGTTCCTACGCGAGGACCTGACCCGCCGCACCGGACGGCCCACGGCGTTGGTGGCCGGCGCGCAGCGGCCCGTCCCGCTGTTCTTCTCCTACGCCACCACCGCCATGCACGAGACGATCGCCGACCTGCTTCAGACCAAGCAGGCGCCGATCTACGTCGTGCACTTCACCCAGGCTTCGGCGCTGGAGCGGGCGCAGGCACTGATGAGCGTCAACGTCTGCACCAAAGAGGAGAAGGCTGCGATCGCCGAGATGATCGGTGCGTTCCGCTTCTCGACGACCTTCGGGGCCACGCTGTCGCGGCTGGTGCGCCACGGCATCGGCGTCCACCACGCCGGCATGCTGCCCAAATACCGCCGCCTGGTGGAACAGTTGGCCCAGGCCGGGCTGCTCAAGGTGATCTGCGGCACCGACACGCTCGGTGTGGGCATCAACGTGCCGATCCGCACCGTGGTGTTCTCGGCGCTGTCCAAGTACGACGGGACCCGGATGCGGCTGCTCAATGCCCGCGAGTTCCATCAGATCGCCGGGCGGGCCGGCCGGGCCGGCTACGACACCGCAGGCACCGTCGTGGTGCAGGCCCCCGACCACGAGGTAGAGAACCTCAAGCAGTTCGCCAAAGTGGCCGACGATCCGAAGAAACGCCGAAAACTGGTGCGCCGCAAGGCTCCTGAGGGCATGGTGCCGTGGGGAGAGAACACCATGAGCCGGTTGATGGACGCTGCGCCGGAGGCGTTGACCAGCAACATGCGGGTGTCCACCGCGATGATCCTCGACGTGGTGGACCGTCCCGGCGACCCGTTCGAGGCGATGCGCCGACTGCTCACCGACAACCACGAACCGCGCAAGCGTCAGCTGAAGCACATCCGAGAGGCCGTCGGCATCGCCCGGTCCTTGTTACAGGCCGGCGTGGTGGAACGACTCGACGAACCCGAGGCCGATGGTCGCCGCTACCGGCTGACCGTCGACCTGCCGCCGGATTTCGCACTCAACCAACCACTGTCGACGTTCGCGCTGGCCGCGGTGGACGTGCTGGACCCCGAGTCGGAAACTTATGCGCTGGATGTGGTTTCGGTGATCGAGGCGACGTTGGAAGACCCCCGCCAGATCCTGGCCGCGCAGCTGAACAAGGCCAGGGGCGAAGCGGTCGCCGAGATGAAGGCCGAGGGCATCGAGTACGACGAACGCATCGAACTGCTCGACGAGGTCACCTATCCCAAGCCGCTGGCCGAACTGCTCGAACACACCTACGAGGTCTACCGGCAGACCAATCCGTGGGCCGCCGACGGGCATCTGTCGCCCAAGTCGGTGGTGCGTGAGATGTGGGAACGGGCGTTGACCTTCCGCGAATACATCAGCCTCTACGGCCTGACCCGCTCCGAAGGCGCGGTGCTGCGCTACCTGTCCGATGCGTTCAAGGCGCTGCGCTCGGGTGTGCCGACGGCGGCCCGCACCGAGCAACTGGCCGACATCGTCGAGTGGCTC
The DNA here is from genome assembly GCF_001954135.1 of Mycobacterium sp. GA-1841. Lineage (GTDB taxonomy): Bacteria > Actinomycetota > Actinomycetes > Mycobacteriales > Mycobacteriaceae > Mycobacterium. The sequence continues at coordinate 8,835 of NZ_MBEQ01000011.1, forward strand.
GGCGAATTGGTGCGCCAGGTGGATTCGAGCCTGCTCGACGAGTGGGAACAACTCACCAGTCCCGATCAACCGCACGACATTCCGGTCGCGGTGCCGGCCCGGCCACGTCCGCTCACCGGCAACGAGCGGGCCTTCACCGCAATGGTGCGCAATGCGTTGTTCCGGCGGGTGGAGCTGTTCGCCCGGGCCCGCTGGGACGAGCTGGGCGCGCTGGACAATGGGTCCGGTTGGACGGCCGATCGCTGGGCCGACGTGGGCGAGGACTATTTCGACGAGCATGCCGAGGTGGGCACCGGAGCCGACGCGCGCGGGCCGGCGTTGCTGATCTTCGACCGGCAACCGCAGGTGTGGCGGGTACGACAGATCCTCGATGATCCGGCCGGAGATCACGATTGGGGATTCGACGTGGAGGTGGACCTGGCCGCGAGCGACGAAGAGGGGGCCGCGGTGCTGCGTATCGTCGACGCCGGACGGATGGGATGAGCAAAGGAACCGTGGAGCACGTGCCAGCTGACGATCACGACGTCGAAGTGCAGTCCGAACAGAGCTATGTCGACGGGCTCTACAGCCGCCTGGATGCCGAACGCATCCGGGTCCGCGACCGCTACCGCGCGGCGTTGCGCGAGCACGGCGGGACCGCGGTGGAACGCGACGCCGAGGTGCGGGCCCTGGCCAAGGAAGCCAACCGGCTCGACGTGGCCGACAACGGCCTGTGCTTCGGCCGGCTGGAAACCGTTGACGGAGAACATCTCTACGTCGGACGCCTGGGAATCTTCGATCGCGAGAACGACTTCGAGCCGCTGCTGCTGGACTGGCGGGCGCCGCTGGCGCGGCCGTTCTACACCGCAACCGGCGCCCACCCCGAAAACATGCGGCGGCGGCGCCAGTTCCGCACCCTGGGCCGGCGGCTGCTGGATTTCACCGACGAGGTGCTGGGCCGGCCCACCGCTGGCGACGAAGGTGACGAGGACGCCGCACTGCTGGCCGCGGTGAACGCCCCCCGTGGTGAAGGCATGCGCGACATCGTGGCCACGATCCAGGCCGAGCAGGACGAGATCATCCGCAACGAGCACACCGGGGTGCTGGTGGTCGAGGGCGGCCCCGGCACCGGCAAGACCGTGGTGGCGCTGCACCGGGTGGCCTATCTGCTCTACACCCACCGGGAGCGGATCGAACGCCACGGCGTGCTCGTGGTCGGTCCCAACGAGGCGTTCCTGCACCACATCGGCCGGGTGCTGCCGTCGCTGGGCGAGTCTGATGCGGTGTTCATGACCCCCGGCGACCTGGCGCCCGGACTGCACGTCACCGCCGAGGACGCACCCGAGGTCGCCGCGATCAAGGGATCACTCAAGATCCTCGACGTGCTGGCCGCCGCGGTGGCCGACCGCCAGGAGGTTCCCGACGAGCCGATCTACATCGAACTGCCCGACGTCACGGTGCGCATCGACGCCGAAACCGCGCAGTGGGCCATCGAAGAGGCCCGCGAAACCGGGCTGCCGCACAACGAAGCTCGGCCCACGTTCCGCGACATCGTCACCTACGTCCTGACCGAACGCGCCGTCGCCCGCATCGGCAAGGGCTGGTTGACCCGCGCCGACAAGGCAGCCTGGGAGGAGCTGCGGGCCAGCGTGGTCGGCGAGCTCGACGAGAACGCCGCATTCGCCGCGGCTCTCGACCGGTTGTGGCCCGTGCTGACGCCGCAGACGCTGCTCGGCCCGCTGTACTCGTCGCCCGAACGGTTGTCCGCGGCCGGCGCCGATCCTCGCCTGTTCCGTGCCGACGGCGAAGCCTGGACCATCTCGGATGTGCCCCTGCTCGACGAGCTGGTGGACCTGCTGGGCCGGGACAAGGCTGGCGAGGAAGCCGCCGAACGCGAGCGGCGCGAAGAGGCCGCCTATGCCGCCGGGGTGCTGGATCTGATGATCGCCCGTGAAGATCTGATGGACGACGAGGACCATCTTCTGGCCAGCGACCTGATCGACGCCGAGGACCTGGCCGACCGGTTCTCCGAACGCGACACCCGCGAACTCGCCGAACGTGCTGCGGCCGACCGGGACTGGACCTACGGTCATGTGGTGGTCGACGAAGCCCAGGAACTGTCCGAGATGGACTGGCGGGTGCTGATGCGTCGTTGCCCGCGCCGGTCCTTCACGATCGTCGGCGATCTGGCCCAGCGCCGCTCCGCGGCCGGTGCCCGCGCGTGGGCCGACATGCTGGAGCCGTACGTGCCGGGCCGGTGGATCTACCGGACGCTGTCGGTCAACTACCGCACGCCGGCCGAGATCATGGCCGTGGCCGGTGCAGTGTTGGCCGAGTTCGCCCCGGGCGTCACACCGCCGGAGTCGGTGCGGGCCTGCGGCGTAGCGCCGTGGTCGCGAAAACTCGGCAGCGAGGAGATGCCCGCGGCCATCGCCGACTTCGTCCGCGATGAAGCCGAGCGCGACGGGACGTCCGTGGTGATCGGGCCACCCGAGGTGCCCGGTGCGGTGGCCCCGTCCGACACCAAAGGCCTGGAGTTCGACGCGGTGCTCGTGGTGGAGCCCGACCGCATCCTGGCCGATGGTGACCGGGGCGCGGCCGAGCTGTACGTCGCGCTCACCCGGGCCACCCAGCGCCTCGGCGTGCTGCACTCCGAACCGCTGCCCGCTGCCCTGAACGGACTCGTCGATGCCTGACACCACCTGCGCGATCGTCGGCGGCGGGCCCGCGGGCATGATGCTCGGGCTCATCCTGGCCCGGTGCGGGGTCGCGGTCACCGTGCTGGAGAAACACGCGGACTTCCTGCGCGATTTCCGCGGGGACACAGTGCATCCGAGCACCATGCGGATGCTCGACGAGCTGGGGCTGTTCGCCGAGTTCAGCAAGATCGGCTACAGCAAGGTCCAGAAGGCCGAGTTCTCGGTCGACGGCCGACCGCCGGTGACACTCCTCGACTTCAGCCGGCTGCGCCAACCCCACCCGTACGTGGCGATGGTGCCGCAGTGGGACTTCCTGGATCTGTTGGCCGACGCGGGCCGCGACGATCCCAACTTCACCCTGCGGATGCAGACCGAGGTCACCGGACTGGTGCGTGACGGCGAACGGGTTACCGGTGTGCGCTACACCAGCCCCGAGGGAGACGGCGAGCTGACCGCCGACCTCACCGTGGCGTGTGACGGGCGTTGGTCACTGGCGCGGCGCGAGGCCGGACTGATACCCCGGGACTATCCGGTGCCCTTCGACGTGTGGTGGTTTCGGCTGCCGCGCACCGAGGATGGTCAGTACTCGCTGATCCCCCGCACCGCCCCCGGACGGGCGTTGATCATGATTCCCCGCACCGGTTACTTCCAGGTGGCCTATTTGATCCCGAAGGGCAGCGATGGACAGCTGCGGGCGCGAGGCCTCGACGCCTTCCACACCGAACTCGCCGAGCTGATCCCCGAGGCCGATCCGCACGCCGTCACGTCGTTGGACGACGTCAAGCACCTCGATGTTCGGCTCAATCGCCTGTCGCAGTGGTACCGCGACGGCCTGCTGTGCATCGGCGATGCCGCCCACGCCATGTCGCCGGTCGGCGGTGTCGGCATCAACGTCGCCATCCAGGACGCCGCCGCGGCGGCACGCCTGCTGTACCAGCCGCTGCGCGAGCACCGGGTCACCGAATCGGACCTGGCCGCCGTGCAACGGCGCCGTCTGCTTCCGACCGTCGTCACCCAAGGGTTCCAACGCATCCTGCATCGTCAGGTGATGCAGCCGGTGATGGCCGGCGGCGAGATCGCCCCGCCCGAACTGCTGCTCACGCTGGTGCGCCGGTTCCCCCAACTCACGACGATCCCGGCCTACCTGGTGGGCACCGGGGTGCGCCCAGAGCACGTCGCCGGTCCGGCCCGACGATAGGTCCCGCGTGGGAGGCAGACAGAATCCGGAGCAACGCCGACGTGAATTGTGTGATGCGGCAATCACTCTGCTGGCCCGTGAGGGAATCAAAGGTGTCACGCATCTGAAGGTGGACCGCAGGGCCGGGGTGCCCGATGGAACCACGTCGTTCTACTTCCGGACCAGTGCGGCGCTGGTGCGTGCCGTGGCCAACCGGATCGCCGACCTGGATCTGGCCGACCTCACCGCGGCGACCCGAACGAGAATCCACGACGACCCGTCCTCGGCGGCCGCCCGCCTGGCCCGGCTGGTCGTCCAATCCGGCGTCGGGCAACGTCTGGTCCGCAGCAAGGCCCGCTACGAGCTCGTCATGCCGGCCAGCCGCGATACCGACCTGGCGCAGGCGTTCAGCCACAACCAGCAACGGTTCTTCGAACTGCACCGTGATGTGGTGCTCGCCCTGTGTCCGGCCGACACCGAAGCGCACCTCATCGACGAAAAAGCCTATGCCCTGTTGACTTTCATCAGCGGGTTGATGCTGGCCCTGGCCCGCGGAGACCGGGCGATCAACTCCGCCGAACAACTGCAGACCATCATCACCTCGATCGTCGCCTCGGTTCCGGCCGCCTCACATCGCGAAGGAGTAGCCGCCGTTGACCGGTAGCGTCTGGCCGGTGATCCAGGAACCGTGGTCACTGGCCAGCAGCACCGCCAGATAGGCGACATCCTCGGGCAGACCGGGCCTGCGGATCGGATAGCGCGACAGGATGGCCTTGGCCTGCGGGGAGTCGGCCATCTCGGCCCACAACGGTTCGGTCAGCGGGGTACGCATGGTGCCCAGGGCGATGTTGTTCGCGGTGATGCCGTAGCGCCCGTTCTCCAGGGCGATCGAACGGGTCAGACCCGCGGCGCCGGCCTTGGCCGCCGCATACACCGCGCCGCTGGCGTCACCGGTGCGTCCGGCGTCCGAGACGATCGTCACCACCCGGCCCCACTGGCGCTCGACCATCGCCGGCAGCACCGCACGGGTGCAATGCAACACGCCGTAGAGATTCACCCGCAGGAACGGATCCCAGTCGCTCGGAGCGCTTTCGGCGAACGGCATCCGGGAGGCGAATCCCTCGGCTCCGGCGTTGCCCGCGTTGTTCACCAAGATGTCGACGGACCCGGCCGCGCTGATCGCCTGGGCAACTCCTTCATAGTCGGTGACGTCGAACGGCACCGCCACTGCATCCCTTCCGGCGGACCGTAATTCGTCCGCAACGGCCTGGGCCCGATCCTCGCGCAGATCGTTGACCAACACCGTGGCGCCGGCGGCACCGAATGCCTCGGCCAGGCCCCGACCCACGCCCTGGCCGGCACCGGTGATCAACACCCGCCGTGCTGACAGATCGAATTGCAGCGTCATATCGGCGATGTCTCCTCTGACTCGGCGTTTCGGACAACCCGGCGTTTGAGACAACGTAGCCCAGGTCTCTACATCAGTAGAGACCTGGGGCCCATCGGCAGACCTTCATGGCTTGGTGGCCAGCGCGTGTCGTTGTTGTTCGCGCTTGCCGTACGTCGCGCTGCGTACCGCATAGTCGCTTTCGAAGCTCGAACCCAGCGCGCCGGCGAAGGTGCCCAGCGAACTGGCCAACCAGGCCAACTCCGCGTAATCGCGCAGCGCTGCCGGATGGCCGAGGGTAGACGCCAGGTACCCGGTCGGGATGATCGTGAGGGCGCCGAACAGGATCGCCAGGAAGAGCAGCACGTACATGAACGCGACGCCGACGCTCAGGGTCAGCAGCGTCGCACCGTTGTACAACGCCGCGTTCTTTCGTTCGTTGAGATCGCCCGCCGTCTCCCACAGGCCGTTGTCGACGATCAACCACAACATCATCGCCAGAACCGCGACGACGCTGGTAGACGCCAGCCGGACAGTGCTCATCGCATCCGCCATCTGCCAGATGCTGGAGTAGAAGACGCCGAACGCGGCCGTCGCGATCGCCGCCGCGATCGCACTGGACAGCGAGGGCAGTAACCGCCACGGCCTGTTCACTCGGACCATGCCCAGCATCAGCCGCAGCCGGCCACGGTTCGGCGTCAACTCCAGGAAGGCATTTCGGCCGTCGTGATCGTCGGTGACTTCAGCCCGGGTCAGCCGCCAGGGTTCGACGGTCCGCTGCTGTTCACGGGCGGGATTCCACAACACCTTCAGCACCCCCACGACGGACTTGCCGACATGGTGACGCAACCGGACCGGACCCAGCGCCGGCAGTGAGATCAGCGCGGCATCGTGGGAGATGTTGGTGTCGGACACCACCAGCGTGTCGCCGCGCCGCCTGGTGGCCTCCGTGACGCAGACGAGCAGATCCCAATGCCGTTGGGATTTCAATTCGTCGCTGTGCTTCCACACCGCGACATTCCCGGCCTCGTCGAGGGGCAACGCCAGGCTGCAGACCTCCACGATCCATCGAACCTCGGAGCTGACGTGCTCGCCCAACGCCGCAGGCAAGTCCGGGCTCAGCGCTTGCACGATCTTGGTGGCCAGACCCGGATCGGCCACCAGGCCCACGGTGAGCTCCTGCACCGTAGCCATATACCCACAGTTTCGGTGTTGGCTCAGATAATCTCCGGGCATGAGCGATCACGACGTCCGCATGATCATCTTGTCGACCGACGATCTCGACGAGTCGATCCGGTTCTACAGCGAAACCCTCGGCATGCCACTGAAGTTCCGCGACGGTGCCCACTTCGCCGCGCTGGACGGGGGATCACTCACGCTCGCGCTGGCCACCTCCGTCGACCACCCCATCCCGGGCCAGGTCGTCGTCGGCATCAAGACCGCCGACGTGGATGGTGCGGCCAAGGCCATCGAGGCCAGCGGTGGCGGAATCATCAAGCATCCCTACGACGATGCCCATGAGCGCCGCGCGGTGGTCTACGACAACAAAGGCAACGGCCTGGTGTTCTACAGCCCGCTGGCTCGCTAACCGCTCGGAAGCCCGCTGGCTCGCTAACCGCTCGGAAGCCCGCTGGCGCGTTGAAGCGTCAGCCGACGTCCGCCGCCTCGAGCAGAGTTTCGGCCAACCGGGCCGCGGCCGGGGTCATCCGCTCGGCCGGCGGTGCGGCCAGGTAGACCTGCCACACCGCCGCGTCATGAAGGGCGACCGTTCGTAACTCGCCGAACCGCCGCGCCTCCGAGGCCGGCATGAACGTCGTGCCCAGGCCGTTGCCGACGAGTTCGGCGATCACCGCGAACCCGGCCGGCACCTCGTACTGCGTTCGGGGGGCCACCCCGGCCCGGTGGAAAGCGTCGTCCATCAGGCCCCGCAGACCGAACTCGGGTGGGAACCCGACCAGATCCTCGTCGGCCAGATCGACCAGATCGAGACGACGCCTCCGAGCCAGCGGATGATCGTCGCGGCAGACGAACACCATCTTCTCCTCGAACAACAGCCGCATGTCGAGCCCGGCGGGGAACCGGTTGGGCAGCGACACCAGCGCCAGGTCCAGCGAACCTTCCAGAAGTGCCGACAGATAGGCCGAGGCGCCGGACTGGCTGAGCCGCAAGCGCAACCGTACGAACGGGTGGGCCCGGTGAAACTCCCCGAGCGCCCGGGCTACATCGACCGGTCCGTAGGAGATCAGCGACCCGAATTCGACGGTGCCCATGAGAGCTCCGCGGAACTGCCCGGTCGATTCGGCTGCGGCGCGGGCCGCATGCAACACCTCGTGGGCGCGCGGCCGGAAGGCCTCCCCCGCGGCGGTGAGGCTGATCCGTTGCCGCGACCGGTCGAACAGGGCCACCCCGAGCTCACGCTCCAGCTTGGCGATCGACGCCGACAATGCCGACTGCACCACGTGTGCCCGCTCGGCGGCACGGGTGAAGCTCATCTCACCGGCCACCGCGAGGAAGTGTTCGAGCTGACGTAACTCCATGTTCCGAACTTATCGATTTGATGGATGGGAGTCATCAGATTCGATCGTTGGACTTGATGTACGCCCGCAACGTGAAATGGACCGATGGTGACAGCTTTGAGTAGAAGGCATTTCGGCTTCCTGACGGCGGCCGCCGCCGGGGCGGCGACCCTGGCGGCCTGTGGCGGTGCCCCGACACCGACGCCGCCGTCCGGACCGCCCGCCAAGCCGGCGCACACCATGAACCCGGTCAAGCAGATCGACGCCGGCGAGCTGAACGTGGGTTACACCGACGCCGGCCCAGCCGACGGACAACCGGTGATCCTGTTGCACGGCTGGCCCTACGACATCCACAGTTACGCCGATGTCTCGGCACTGCTGGCCGACCGGGGCTTCCGGGTGATCGTGCCCTATCTGCGCGGGTTCGGCTCGACCCGGTTCCGGTCGGCCGACACCGTACGCAACGGTCAGCAGGCGGCACAGGCGCACGACGTGATTGCGCTGATGGATGCCCTCGACATCCGCCAGGCCGTGCTCGGCGGATACGACTGGGGCGGGCGGACCGCCAACAACGTCGCTGCGCTGTGGCCGCAGCGGTGCGCCGGTCTGGTCGCGGTCAGCGGCTACATCACCGTCAACTTGGCCGCCAACCTCAAACCACTGCCGCCGGAGGCCGAGCTGGGTTGGTGGTACCAGTACTACTTCGCCACCCCGCGCGGCGAACTCGGCTACCGGCAGAACACCACGGAATTCAACCGGCTGATCTGGGAGAAGGCCTCGCCGCTCTGGCATTTCGACGACGCCACCTATGACCTGTCCGCCGCGGCGTTCGACAACCCCGACCACGTCGACATCGTGGTGCACAACTACCGGTGGCGGCTCAGCCTGGCTCCCGGTGAGCCCCGCTTCGACGCCGACGAGGCGCGGCTGGCGGCCAAACCAGCCGTCACCGTGCCCACGATCACGATCGGGTCGGACTTCGATGGCGCCGCCAAGGACGGTGCGGGCTACCGCGCGCTGTACACCGGCCCCTACGAACACCGCATCTTCGACGGCATCGGCCACAACGTGCCGCAAGAAGCACCCGAGCAGTTCGCCACCGCCGTCACCGACGTCAGCCGGATGGGCGGGCGCTGATCTCCGGGCACGTGCTTCTGCGGCACTGTGACGACCGTGCAGGTTCTCGGGCTCTCCCGCGATCCTCACGCCGAAAACCTACACAGTCGTCATAACAGCTCAGGTGGTGTACATCGACAGGTGGACGTACACCTCATCGGTCGCCCGCTCGTCGACGATGACCTCGCGGGTCACCGACTGACCCTCTTTGTTGGTGACTCGGTCCTGGGCATATAGCGGATTCGGCGCCTCGGAGAGCTCCGGCCCTCCGATCACCCGAATCGTTCGTGGGATCTTCGAGGCCTGCGGCTGGTGGCCGAATTGGGATAGAAATCTCGGCAATTCCGCAGTGCTGGTGCGGAATGCCAAGCGGTAGCGTGTATCACGACCCGCATCGGTGTCAACGGCCAACACCTCGGCCGTCGGTGGGAGATTCACGTCGCCGAATTCTGTGGCGGTCTCAGCGGAGGCCTGCATACCTTGTCCTCTGTCCTTGGTAGCGTCGTGCGACGTTGAACACGCTGCCAACAACACGGCACCCAGCAGCCACACAACCAGCGCAATGCGTCTCTTGCCGATCATCTGGGGGCCCCGTCATAGGCCGATACCGAGGAAGCCCCGGCAATGTCGAATTCCCTTGCCACGCCTGCTGTTTGCAGGCCGGCCATATCCTCGTCTGTGATGGTGAGCGGTCCCAAGGACACGCTCTCCGGCGACCGAATCGGGGAGGCTGGCAGCCGCGTCCAGAACCCCAATCCATCGACCTCCGTCCCCCGGAAGCGATCCTAACGGCTGGTCCGATCAGTACTTGGGCGCCAATATTGAATGCGTCACGGGTACGGACGCCCGGTCAATTCCCGGATCGTGCGGATCTCACCTTCCCGATACGGCCGGCCGTCGGCATGGAACAGGTCGTGAAACCACACCCGCGGCGGCGTCCGGTACGGCCGGTCCCAGGAATCCCACGGCAGGTACGTCTGGGTCTTGCCCGCCACCAAACCCCAGGTGTAGGCGCCGACGTTGTGCCGTTTGGCGATCGGTAGTACGCCCTCGATCGTGCTGCCCTCACCGCGCGCGAGGTACTCGGTGCACATGATCGGCCGTCCCATCGGTGCCAGCTCCCCGATTCGGGCCTCGAACCCGGCCGGATGGTCATAGCTGTGGAAGGTCAGCACATCGGACAGATCGAGCTGCAGCGTCGCCATCCGGCTGCGCTTGAGCGGATCGGCCCACGGCCCGTCCCACACCCCGCTGGTCAGCGGCTGGATCGGGTCGACCAGGCGGGCCCAGCCGAAGACCTGCGGCAGTAACCCTTCGACCAGCGCGATCTTGTCCTGCCGCTCCACTTCGCGATAGTTGGCGGCGGGATTGTCCGGCTCGTTCCACAGATCCCAGCCCAAGACCCGGTCGTCTTTGCGGAACTGAGTGATCACCCCGATGACGTAATCGCGCAAGGTTCGCCGGTAGCGGTGACTGTCCAGGTTCTGCGCACCAGGGCTCTGCACCCACACCGAGTTGTGGATACCCGGGCGCGGCCGGCGCTGCCGACCCAACCGCGGGAACGGATCCCAGCAGGAGTCGAACAGCACGAACAGCGGCCTGATGCCGTGGCTGGACGCCAGCGCGACGAATTGGGACAGCCGGTTCTGAAAACCCACGTGGTCCTGCGCCCACAGCTGGTCGTGCAGGAAGACGCGCACCGTGTTGAGCCCGGCCAACCGGGCAATCCGCAACTCGTTGTCGATGCGCTGTGGGTCATAGGTCGCCCGTTGGAACATCTCCAGCTGGTTCACCGCGTTGGACGGGATGAAATTGGCGCCGACCAGCCAGCCCTGCTCCCGGTACCACCGGTGCGCCCGCTCGGGCGACCAGCGGCCGGCCCGCGCCTCGGCCCGCGGTGTCCGGCTCAACGCCGCCGCCGCGGTCATGAGCAACGGAACCTTGAATGCGCTCCGGCGGGCCAATCGGCCGCCCCCGGGTTGCCGGGCGTGCTGGTCAGCGTAGCCAATCAAACTGTGTTCCTTAATGTTTCGTTTCATCAACGGCCTGGTTCGCGGACCTTCGGCGTCGGCCTGCCCACCCCTCGAGGTGTACCCGAGCCCGGCCCGGAGCGCACCATGCGGCGCCCTGGTTTGGGGCCGGTCACTTCGGGTACCTGTTCGCGGTGAGCGATCGTATTGCAGATCCGTGGGGCGCCCGAACCCCCTACGGCCGAGGCGAACGCTGGCCACGACGGGTGGACACCTACCTCGACGACGGCTTGTCCCCGGATCAGGTGGACCGATGGGTGCAATCGGCGGCGGTGCTGCACTCCAACGGCGACGGCGTGGACATCGCGGTCAAAGACGGCCGCATCGTCGGCGTCCGAGGACGCGAGGTGGATAGGGTCAACCACGGCCGAGTGGACCCCAAGGACCTGTTCGGCTGGCAGGCCAACAGCTCACCCGACCGGTTGACGACTCCGCTGATCCGCCGCGACGGCGAGCTCGTCGAGACCGATTGGGACACCGCGATGGACCGGATCGTCCAACAGAGCAAGACGCTGCTGGCCGAGCGCGGCCCGAGCTCGATCGGCTTCTACACCTCCGGCCAGCTGTTCATCGAGGAGTACTACACCCAAGGTGTCATCGCGCACGGGGCGATCGGCACCAACCACGTCGACGGGAACACCAGGCTGTGCACCGCCACGGCCGGTGAGGCCCTCAAGGAATCGTTCGGCTGCGACGGACAGCCCGGGTCCTACACCGATGTCGACCACTGCGACGCGATCGCCCTGTACGGCCACAACGTGGCCGAGACCCAGACCGTGCTGTGGATGCGCATGCTGGACCGATTGGCCGGGTCCGACCCACCCGCCGTCGTGTGCGTCGACCCTCGCCCGACGCTGGTGGCCCAGCACGCCACCGTGCATCTGGCCCCGTTGCCGGGCACCAACGTCGCGCTGATGAACGGGCTGTTGCACGAGATCCTCGCCCACGACTGGGTGGACCACGACTACATCGACGCGCACACGGTGGGCTTTGACGAGCTGGCCAAGCGGGTCGCGGAGTTCCCGCCGGAGCGGGTGGCCGAGATCTGCCGGATCGAGCCCGCCCGGGTACGTGAGGCCGCCGAGATCCTCGGCACGGCGCCGCGGGTGCTCTCCACGGTGCTGCAGGGCTTCTATCAATCTCACCAGGCCACCGCGGCCGCCGTGCAGGTCAACAACATTCACTTGGTACGCGGTCTGCTCGGCAAGCCCGGCTGCGGCATCTTGCAGATGAACGGCCAGCCCACTGCCGAGAACACCCGCGAATGCGGCGCCGACGGTGATCTCGCCGGATTTCGCAACTGGTCCAACGACTCCCACATCGAAGAACTGGCCAACCTGTGGAATCTGGACCTGATGCAGATCCCCCACTACGCCCCGCCCACCCATTGCATGCAGATGCTGCGCTATGCCGAAGAGGGCACGCTGCGCATGCTGTGGGTCACCGCGACCAACCCGGCGGTATCCCTACCGGAGCTGGCGCGGATCCGGAACATCCTGTCCCAGGAACGGCTCTTCCTGGTGGTCGAGGACATCTTCCTGACCGAGACCGCTGCGCTGGCCGACGTGGTCCTGCCGGCGGCGGCGTGGGCAGAGAAAACCGGGACGTTCACCAATACCGATCGCACTGTTCATCTTTCGGACAAGGCCATCGATCCACCCGGGCAGGCCCGTCCTGATCTCGACATCTTCCTCGACTACGCCCGCCGCATGGACTTCCGCGACAAGGATGGCCACCGGCTGCCGTCGTGGGACAGCCCCGAAGAGGCCTTCGAGGCCTGGAAGCAGTGCAGTGCGGGCCGGCCGTGTGACTACACCGGCTTGACGTACGACAAGCTGCGGGGCGGCAGCGGTATCCAATGGCCGTGCAACGCCGAGAATCCCGACGGCACCGAACGCCTCTACGCCGACGGGCAGTTCTGGGCCCACCCCGACTACTGCGAGGCCTACGGCAAGGACCTCATCACCGGGGCACCGTTGGAGCCGACCGAGTATCGCGCCATGAACCCCCACGGGCGGGCCATCATCAAGGCCGCCGAGTATGTGCCGCCGCACGAACCTCCCTCACCCGATTACCCGTACGTGCTGATCACCGGGCGCACCGTCTTTCAGTTCCACACCCGCACCAAAACCGGTCGCACACCGCAATTGGACGCCGCGGCTCCGCAGGTGTGGATCGAGATCTCCGAGGCCGACGCCCGCCGAGCCGGGATCGACGAAGGAGATTTCGTCGAGGTGCGCACCCCGCGCGGCTGCGTCATGGCCGCGGCCCGCATCACCGGCATCCGGTCCGGGGTCGTCTTCCTGCCGTTCCACTACGGGTACTGGGACACCGCCGATCTCACCTCCGGCGCGCGTCATCGCGCCGCCAACGAGCTCACCCTCACCGACTGGGACCCGGTGTCCAAGCAGCCGATCTTCAAGACCGCCGCGGCACAGGTGCGGCGCGTCGGCAGTGGCCACGGACCCGCCCCGGCACCGACCAACACCGCATCGGCACCCGTGACCGTGACGGTGCCCGCGACCACCGGCACCGCCGCGGCCGAGGTGACCGAGGAGCGGATCGTCGAGGGGACGCCATGAGCAAGATCACCCTGGCCCTGACCGAGTTACACCGAAGCGAGCACTCCCTGGCCCACGACCTGCGGTCCATCGCCGCGCGGCATCACAGCGACCAGGACATCTCCCACCTCGCCGATGATCTGGCCCGGTGGTCCGAGGAGCACGTGGCGCTGCTGGCCGAGCACGGCCGCCACTATGGCCTGCATCTGACCTGGCGCTCGGGTCGGATGCGCGTCACCCGCTGGATCCAGGAGCGGTTCAGCGCCGCGATGCGCCGGCGCCCCGAACCTGCACTGCTGCTGCTGGCCGACTTGCGCAAGGTCCATCGCGCCGCGGCCGGTGTGTCACTGGACTGGGAGTTGCTCGGCCAAGGCGCGCAGGCCACCAAAGACCAGGAGCTGCTCACCCTCACCGAGCGCTGCCATCCTCAGACCTTGCGTCAGATGCGGTGGGCCAACGCCATGCTCAAGGAACTCTCACCGCAGGTTCTGAGCAGCTGACCGGATACCGGCGAAGGTAGGTTGGACCCGGTGGATCACCCGGACGAACGCACAGTCGACGAAAGCAAGGTCGACGGCAAAGTCGATGCCAGGGCCCTGACCGGTGTTTCCGAGACCGCCCTGCTGACCCTCAACGGTCGGGCCCACCAGGCGCGCCATACCGCGGCCATCATCGACGATCCGATGGCCATCCGATTGGCCGATGCGATCGACTTCGACTTCGATAAGTTCGGCCGACGCAAAGGCCAGGAGATGGCTTTGCGTTCGCTGGCTTTCGACCGGGCCGCCGCGAGGTATCTCAAAGATCATCCGACCGCCACGGTGGTGGCGCTGGCCGAAGGTCTGCAAACCAGTTTCTGGCGGCTGAACGCTGCCGTGCCCGATGCCCGGTTCAGGTGGCTGACGGTGGATTTCGCGCCGATCATCGCGCTTCGTGACCGGTTGCTGCCGTCCTCCGATCGCATCACCGCCCGGGCCCAGTCGGCGCTGGACTACAGCTGGATGGACCAGGTAGACCGCTCCCAGGGCGTGTTCATCACGGCCGAGGGCCTCCTGATGTACCTGCAGCCCGAAGAAGCGATGGGTCTGATCACCGCGTGCGCCAAGCACTTTCCGGGTGGTCAGATGATCTTCGACCTGCCGCCGACGGCGGTCAAGAAGTTCGCCCCCAAAGGGGTGCGGTCGTCAAAGCACTACCGGGTGCCGCCGATGCCGTTCAGCCTGTCCCCCGCGCAACTGGCCGATCTGGCGCGCACCGTGCCGGGCATCAAGGCCGTGCACGACCTGCCGATGCCCGCCGGACGCGGCTGGTTCTTCCGCAGGATGTTCCCCGCCTTCTGGCAGTTCAAGCCCACCAAGCAGTTTCGCGGTGCCTATACGCTGCTGGAGTTCGGCTGAGCTAGGAGTTGGCCGACGCCAGTCGAGCCCGCTCGCGCATCGAGGCGACGACTCCGCCGTCGTTGAGGATGTCGGTGCCGGTGAGGTAGCCCGCACGGTCGCTCGCGCAGTAGGCCAGCAGATCGGCCATCTCCTCGGGCTTGCCCCAGCGCGGAACCGCGGCGTCGGCCACCATCGCCCCGGCCCCGGCCTGTTCCTCCAGCCGGCCCATCTCGGTGTCGATCGAGCCCGGGGACACCGAGACGATTCGCAGCCCGCGGCCGTTGAACCGCTCGGCCTGCGACGAGCTGTACCACTTCACGAAGGCCTTGCTGATGGCATAGGACAGACCCGAACGCATCTCCTCCGGTGCCAGTTCGCACGCCGCCAACATCTCGGTGAGGAATCGGTCCCGGTCCTGCAACGCCAAGGGAAAGTGCTGCACCGGGATGATCTCGTCGGGCAGCAGGTGCGCCGCCATCGAAGCCACGTTGACGATCGCCGACCCCTCGCCGCCGGCGGCGAAAAACGCCTCGTTGACGAGCAGCGTGCCCAGCGCATTCGTCCGCATGACGTATTCGGCATCTCCCATGCTCGGGCTGACGCCGGCCGCATGGATGACCGCGCTCACGGTGCCCACCTCTGACGCCGTCTTCAGCAGCCGGTCGACGGCTTCGGGATCGGTGACGTCGGCGTTCACCGGCGTGGCCGCAATACCCAGCTCGCGCAACGCGGCGGCCGCGCCGTCAAGACGCTCCTGCCGCACATCGCCCAACACCACCGCCTGTTCGCGACCGACGACCTTGGCCGTCGCCAGTCCCATGCCACCGGCACCACCTGTGATCACCGTCACCCGAGTCATGTGGGGCACCGTATCGCTGCATGATCGGCGCCATCCGGGTGGGGTGGCGCAGGGTGCTCAGCGGTCACCACGGCGACGGCTCGTGGTTGCGGATCCTGCTGATCTCAGCTCGGGCGAATTGGACCCGGCCGGTCTCTGCGCCGCGCTCCCGGGCCAGATCGTAGGCGGCGTCAAGGATCTGTGCGGCATGGCGACGTTGCCGGCGCGGGCGTCGATGGGCCTTGCGGTACGCCCGACGAGCTTTCCGGTTTCCGGTCATGGCATCGAGTTCGGCCGCGGTGAGGACACCGGCGGCCGCCTCGGGCGCCATGACGTCGCGCAGCAGAGCCCGCTCGCGAGGCACCGTCAACGCGAAAACCCGACCGAACACAGTCAGGGTGATCACCACGATGAACAACCACAGCAGCAGGAGCAGCAACACGTTTCCGCCGACGATCGTTCCGGCGGAATCCCACAACCCATGTAGCACCGGCGCTGTCACGACAAGTACCACGCCGCGGCGGATGTTGCGCGGTTCCGCCGGGCGGCCCAGCAGATACACCAGACCCGCACAGAAGATCGCGCTGTAGGCGAAATGCCCGCTGATACCGGTCACCATTCGCAGCACGATGGTCGATCCCATCGCGGGCGCATCCCGCAGCGCGTAGGACACGTCTTCGAGGATCTGGAACCCCAGACCGATCAGCAACCCCACGATGAACCCGTCGAACGCGGTCCGAATGATCCGTCGCGCCAACGCGATCAGCAGGAGCAGGCCCGCACCTTTCGCCAGCTCCTCGGTGACGGGTGCCGACAATCCGGCCGACCAGTCCAGGGCCCATCGCTGGCCGAGCTCCTTGCCATAGAGATCACCGAGCGCGGAGTTGGCGACCGCAGCCATCGCCCAGGTCGCCGCGAACCCGCCCCACAGGAGGGCGGCGATCATCAGCTTGGCGGGCAGTTCGGTGTACCGGTCGGCCCGCTGGGTCAGCCACCAGAACACCGCGGCGTAGATGCTGAACACCACGACCGCGCTGATCACCGATGTCGAGTCGTAGCCGCCGACCAGGTCGATGAAACCCGCGATGCCGGCGCCGACCAACAGCGCGTAGACCCAGAACGCGAGGTTGCGCGGCTGGAGCAGCACGAACGGGCGTTGCCATCCAGACAGGTCGATCGCCCGGGCCCGGGCGACCAGCAGCTCGTCGGGAACCGTGGGTCGCTGGATGTCAGTCATTCTCGACCACCTGTCGCCGGACGCTTCGGATCATGCGGCTCACCGCGTCCCGGTCGTCGTTGGTGGCGTCCGGTGGTGCGATCGACAGCACCCTGATCCCGATCCCGTCGATGACGAAGGCGGCCAGCACCTGCCGTGAGACGGCATCGGCGAGCTCCACCGTGACGCCCGTATGGCCCTGGTCGGTGATCACGGTGCTGCGCGGTCCGGTGCCGGTGTCGGCGTCATCGGACATGCGGGCCGATTCCATGCCGGTCAGCAGTTCGTCGTCGTCCCCGTCGAATTCCTCGGCGACCACTGTCATCGACGTGTCGCCGTCGACGACGGTCGCGGTGTCGGGATAGCCGGTGGCCGGCGCGTCGCCGCGGCGGACGCCGGCGGTGATCCCCCAGCCGGGTTCGGGCACGAAGGTGACGTCGTCGGAAAGCTGGATGACGTCCCCGGCGGCAGCCTGCTCCCGATAGTGGGCCGCGTCGTTGACGACCGGGATCAAGACTGCCATCAGCACCCACAGGACGAGCACGGCAACGGCCGGCGCCAGGGTGACCCGGTCCAGACCGCACCATCGTCGGTCCACGGGGACCCATCGGGGATCCGGTTCGTAGCCGGCAGTGGTCTCGCCGGAAGGGACAGTCATCGGTGTCGACAAATCTCGCCTCGCAATCGGATGTCCCGCATTGTGTTTTCGAATGCAAATTATCGGCAAACCGGCCCCTTCGCGACGGAAAGGCGCTCTGACTCGTCGGGAAGGTCCGATAATCCAGTTTTGTAGAGGACGGTGATGACAAAGAATGGCGCGGGGACGACGTGCCCCTATTGCGGCTCAGATCTAGACGCAGCCGGCACCTGTAGCCGTTGCGGGCAGGTGCACGGCACGGCGTCCACCGGATGGCGCCCCGATCCCACGGGCCGGCACGAGGGCCGCTACTTCGTCACCGGACACCCGACGAACCGGGTTCGCGACGGCCGGGCCGCATCGACCGACCCGGCCGGCGGTCGGATGCTGCCGGATTACCTCGAGCTACCCAAATCGGGTATCCGCTCGACCTGGCTCGGCACCGGGGCGGCCACCGCCGTCATCGTGTTGACCGCCGCAGTGGTCTGGGTCCTGTTGGTGGCGGGCCGACGGCCACCGCCGCCACCGGAGGCCGGTTACCTCTCGGCACTCAAAGATTCCGGCGTCAGCGATCAGTTCAACTCCGACGCCAACGCCGTCGCCCACGGGCGGCAGGTATGCCGGCACCTGGAGGACGGCGACCCCCAACAAGGGCCGGTGGCCGA
Source organism: Mycobacterium sp. GA-1841 (assembly GCF_001954135.1). Classification (GTDB taxonomy): domain Bacteria; phylum Actinomycetota; class Actinomycetes; order Mycobacteriales; family Mycobacteriaceae; genus Mycobacterium. The sequence continues at coordinate 27,035 of NZ_MBEQ01000011.1, forward strand.
CAAGATCGCCGTCGACGCGTTCTGTCCCCATTTCTCCCAGGGCTTTCGGGTGCTCGAAAAGGCCACGGTCAACGGAAGATTCGTGCTCCTGGACAACGCCGGCCTCGATGGCATCGCCATGGACGGAACATCGTGTCAGGGCGCCAACGGCTATTCCGACGTCAACCCCACCACCCCCGTCACGGTCAAGAGCGGTAAGGGCGAAATCCTGGCCACCACCACCCTCGGGGCCCGCAAGGCGGGGCCGGCAAACTGCACCTTCTCCTTCACCGTCGACCTGACCGAGGGCCAGGACCACTACGTGCTGACCGTCGGACATCGTGGCGAGTTCACCTACACGTTCGAACAGCTTGTGGCCAAAGGCATTCAGGTTCAGCTGGGACAGTGAGTTTGCGAAAGACGCCCGTTGCCGCAGATGGGACGGCCGACGCGCGCAGTGCCGTCGCGACGGAGCTCGCCGGTTGAAAACAAAGCGGTCACGAGTCCGGCTCGCTCACATGTCAACCGCGCAACCATCTGACAACTTGCATGGACACCGATTCCTGGCAGCTCTACGGTTCAGCTCTGCACAATTATCACCGCTGTAATTTTCCAGCCCAATCAAGGGAGCTCGTCGGGTATGACTACATTTGCTCGAATCCCGGTCAAATCCGTTGTCAGTGCCGGCCTGTGTGCGACGGCACTCGCGGCAGCAGTCGCGTTAAGCCCGCACGCGGCGGCCCTGGACTTCAAGACAGGCGGGTACAAGTGCCTCGAGGGGGCTGCCGGTGCGGCTCCCGCCGGGGCGGTGTGCTCGGCGGCAGCGGTCGAAGCCGCCGGCGTCGTCCCCGCGGCACCGGTGGCCGTGCTGCCGATGCCGGTGGTGCCGCCCGCGGCGGTGCCGCCAGTGCCCCTGGCCCCGCCGCCGGTCGGTCTTCCTCCGGTCCCGCTGGCGCCGCCCCCGGTGCCCATCGTGCCCGCCGCACCGGTGGTCCCCGCCGCACCCATCGTCCCCGCCGCGGCTTCCGCTCCGATCGCCGTCGCCGCGGGTACCGGCAAGGGCGTACCGACCGTTTCGCCCGGGGGCGGACCGGTGGCCGGTGATCCGACCCTGCCGGGACCCGGCGGTGGGGCCACCGGATAGGCAAACCCGCACAGCGTCAGTCAAGGCGCCTGGCTCGTGAGCCAGGCGCCTTGATTGTTGTGCCGGTAGTGGTCTTGATTGTTGAGTGAACTGTTACCCCACAAGGCGTTTCGCCACAAGGTGATTCGCTACTCGGGGATTCGCCGGTCCGGATACGCCACCAGAGGAGGTTGCTACTCCTGGACGATCACCGGATCGCCGATGTTGACGGTGTTGAAGTACCACTCGGCGGCAGCCGGGATGAGGCTGATGCAACCGTGACTCGTGTTCTCCAGGCCCATCGACGGCACCGCCCACGGCGCCGAATGCACGTAGATGCCCCGCTGGGTGATCCGAACGGCGTAATCCACCTTCAACAGGTACCCATCGGACGCGTCGACGGGAATGCCGACGCTGCTGGAATCCATTGTCACCGTACGGTCTTTCGCCAAGACGGTATAGGTGCCCACCGGTGTCGGGTACTCCGGGCGACCCATGGAGGCCAGCAGGACCCCGTCCTCGCCGGCGTGCGGCAGGTGATGCGGGGCCGGCAGTGGAATCGGCGGTTCCTCACCGATTCCGTCGATCGTCACCGTGAAGGTGTGATCGGAGATGTCGGCGACTCCGATCACGGCTGGGCCGGTTTGGAATTGGGTCCGCATACCGCCGACCGACAACATCACGGTGCTGTGCGCCGGCCAGAACTCGGTCGGAGTCCACTGCACGACTTTGTTGTCGAGCCACTCGTACGTGCCGGTCCGTGCCGGCGTCGTCTTGAGGCCGATGGCCCGTTCGACCACCCCGCGGTTGGCGACCGGATTCTTGAAGGTCACCACCACCGGATGGCCCACACCGACGGCGCCACCTTCGGTCGGCGCGATCGATTCGATGGTCGACGTCAACGGCAGATTGACCGCCGCGGTGTCGACCTTGTCGATACCACCGGAGAAGAAGGTCATGGCAACCACGCCCACTACGAGAACACCTTGAACAGCCGCGCGCATCCAACCGATCTCTCTGCGATGCCCCCATGGTCTTGAACGATGTCATGGTATGGGTCCGCAGGCGTCGGATTACGTAGTTACACGGGGCAATTCGGTCAAGTGTTCATCACGGTTCGGCCACGGCGCGAACGGCCTTCAACCGCGCGCCGCGCGCACAGGCGAGGGTGATCACCCGCGCGCCGGTCCGGTGGCTCGACGAGGGCGCCGTTTCGAGCACGTCGATCTCTGTTTCGTGGGTGTCCGCCTCAAGTCGATACGACGAGGGATGGCGACGCCGGGCCTCGGCGAGCTCGCGGGCATACTGCTGCGACGAACACCAGACAGGGTGCGTTGCCAACTCGATGACAGTCGAGCCGACAGTATTTGTCGTCATTTTCGATGACCTCCAGCAGAGCTTCACGAAACATCGCATCTGTGCCCAGCATGTCCGGCCAAACTGAGGCGGCGCTTCGAGTTGGCCGTGGACACATTAAGGATCTCTCTTAGATAGCTTTCGCACATCGAAAGAGCTTCAACAGAGACGTAATTCACATTTGTGAAAATGCCCTAATTTTTGCTGGAACGGGTTTCGTAAGGACCGTCCCTCACGCAGCGATCAGGCCATCGATCTGGTTGATCGCCGACGAAGCGCCTTCGACGACACCCATCTCCAGCACTTGCTGGAGCGCTTCGGCAGTCTCGTAGGTGCTGACGTAGACCGCGCGCGTACCACCGTCCTGCTCGGAGAACGTGTAGACGTTTTTGGACACCGGCATATCTGGATTCGGATTGAAGTCCAGGTCGGCGAATCCGTCGTCGAAAGCGAAATTTGTCGGCTCGTCGACCGCGGTGACATCCCAATATCCCGCATGCTTGTCGCCCTCGGGGCCGGTCATGAAATAGGTGATCCGGCCACCGGGAGTGAGGCTGTGGTCGACCACCGTCGCCGGGTAGGTCGGCGGGCCCCACACCTTCTCCAACTGCCGGGGGTCGGCATAGACCTGCCAGATCCGCTCCACCGGAGCCGCGAACTCGGCGGTGATCGTGAGAGTCAGGTTGTCGAGGTCGTGTTGAACGTCGGTCACGGGCATGGTGGGTTCTCCTTGATCGGATCGGATGCGATGAGTTCGTCGATACGTGCGATGCGCCCACGCCAAACCTGTTCCAGCTCGGTCAACATGGACGCCACCGACCGCACCGCCTCGACGTCGCCACTGGCCAATTGCTCACGACCGTTGCGCCGCTTGGTGAGCAGGCCGGCCTTCTCCAACACGGCGACGTGCTTTTGCACTGCGGCGAAGCTCATCTCGTACTTCTCCGCGAGTACTGAGACCGAATGCTCGCCGGCCAGTACGCGCCGCATGATGTCGCGCCTGGTGCGGTCGGCGAGTGCGTGGAACAGGGCGTCGGCCCGGTCCTCGTCGCTCTCGGTCACCGGACAAATATACAACCGATTGGTTGTATGTTGTCAAGACTCGGCAGGCTTTGTCGGGGGCGACTGGGCTGCTTCGCCCATGAGCGGACACGGGTACGCGCACTCGAACTCGACGAGGCGCGTCGCTGGGAGCGGGTCGCTAACCCTGCCGCGAGATCTCGTCAGCCGCTTCCTGCTGGATCCGTTCGAACTGCGCACCCATGGCCTCGGCCAACGCGGTCGCGCCCGACAGCGGCCGCACCATCACCATGAAGTCATCGATCTTGCCGTCGTCATCGAGATGCAGAAAGTCGCAGCCGGTGATCGCCTTTCCCGCCACCGTCGCCTGGAAGACCAGTGCGTGGTCGCGCCCTGAGGCGTCGGCGATTTCCCGAACGTACTGAAAGTCTTCGAAAACCCGCATGACCCCGCGCAAGATCGCCGCGGTGATGGGCTTGCCGGCATACGGCTTGAATGCCACCGGGCTGGTGAAGACCACGTCGTCAGCCAGTAGGGCCTCGATCGCCGCCTCGTCGCGGGCCTCGACGGCCTCTCGGAACGGATGCACGAGCCGATGCTAGGCACGGCGCAGTGCCATAGTCAATCTTTTGATTATTAACTTTGCTGCTAGCATCGGCGCATGGCGCTTCGTGACGCGGTGCTGGCCGCGCTCCTCGACGGCGAGGCCTCCGGTTATGACTTGGCCAAGGGGTTCGACGCGTCGGTCGCCAACTTCTGGATGGCCACGCCTCAACAGCTCTACCGGGAACTCGACCGCATGGCAGCCGACGGCCTCATCGCCGCACGACTCGTCGAACAAGACCGGCGGCCGAACAAGCGCCTGTACTCGCTGACCGACAAAGGCCGTCAAGCCCTGCTCACGTTCACCGAAGAGCCACCCAAACCCGGCGCGATCCGCGAAGACCTCCTGGTCCAGATCCAGGCAGTGGATTCTGGCAACGTCGAGGCGGTCCGCAACTCGCTCACCGAACGCGTGCAGTGGGCGAGAACCAAACTGGCCCGCTACCGGCGCGCGCAGGAGCATCTGCTGGCCGGACGCACCGAAAACGACTACCTCACCGAGGCCGAGCGCATCGGTCCCTACCTGACATTGCTGCGCGGAATCCGATTCGAGGAAGAGAACATCGACTGGGCCCTACGCGCACTCGAGGTCATCGAGCAACGAATGGCGGTGGTCCCACCGCCCCGGTGACTGCCGAAACGTTCCCGGGCCCGTTTCACCGGCAACAACGACCGACGTGGATTACCGCGAGGGGCAGACGTTAGTGTGCACTCGTCGGCCTCAGCGACCAAGCCGATAGAAAAGTTGAGCAGATTCATGACCGCAGCAGCAGAAACGTCGACACTCGAATCCCGCGTCGGCCATTACTACCAGATGAAAGACACCTATCTGGTGGGCCGGGAGAAGGTGCGCGAGTTCGCCCGGGCCGTGCAGGACTACCACCCCGCACACTGGGACCTCGCCGCTGCTGCCGAGCTCGGCTACCCCGACCTGGTCGCACCGCTGACGTTCACCTCCGGTCCGGCGATGGCGTGCAACCAGCGCATGTTCGAATCGGTCGTCGTCGGTTACGACATGTACCTGCAGACCGAGGAAGTCTTCGAACAGCACCGCCCGATCGTCAGCGGCGACGAACTGCGCATCGACGTCGAGCTGACCTCCGTGCGCCGAGTCGCCGGGCGCGACCTGATCACGGTCACCAACACGTTCACCGACACCGCCGGCGAGCGGGTCCACACCCTGCACACCACCGTCGTCGGGGTCACCGGCGACGAGGTGGACCCGGCCATCAGGCAAGCCGTGCAGGGCGTGATGATGCACGACGTCAACCTCCTCGGCGTCGAGGAATCCGGCTCGTACCACAAGACGGTGCGTCCCGAAGACGAGGCGAACATCGCCCAGGCCGGAACAACCCGCACCCCCAAGTCGCCGTCGTTCGACGACCTGAAGGTCGGTGACGAACTGCCGGTGCACCACACCCGGTTGTCCCGCGGGGACCTGGTGAACTATGCCGGCGTGGCCGGGGACGCCAACCCGCTGCACTGGGACGAGAACATCGCCAAGCTCGCCGGACAAGAGGATGTCATCGCCCACGGCATGCTGACCATGGGGTTGGGCGCGTCGTTCGCGTCGTCCTGGACGGGAGACCCCGCCGCAGTGACGCGCTACGCGGTACGGCTGTCGCAGCCCACGGTCGTGCCGGCCGCCGAGGGTGCCGACATCGAATACAGCGGACGGATCAAGTCGCTGGACCCCGCGAGCCGCAGCGGCGTCGTCATCGTGGGCGCAAAAGCCAGGGGCCGCAAGATCTTCGGGCTGGCGACACTGAACGTCCGCTTCAGCTGACCGTCGAGGGCGCGACGCGCGTCGCCGCCCGGGCCACGAAGTGCAACACCACACCGACAGCCAGCAGGATGGCGCCGAAGAGCCACACCGTGGCGGTCTGCTGGGTCAACAGCATCACGCACGAGGCCACGCCGAGTATCGGCAGGGCCGTCCATACCTGAAAATGACTGTGCTCCACCCGATCTCGGCGCAGCACCAACACGGCGACGTTGGTGGACAGGAACACGAACAACAGCAGCAGCACCACTGTCTCGGCCAAGGTGGACAGATCACCCACCACGGTGAGCAACATCGCGACCACCGTGGTGGCGACGATCGCCACCCACGGGGTTCGGCGCCGCGGTAGCACCCGCGCGAGAACCGTTGGCAACAGCCCATGTTCGGCCATGCCGAACGCCAACCGGCTGGACATGATCATCGTCAGCAACGCGCCGTTGGCGACCGCGACGAGCGCGATCGCGCTGAAGACGTGCGCGGGTACGGCCAGCCCGGACGCCGACACGACCTCCAGCAGCGGACCCGACGACCGGCGCAGCTCGTCGGCCGGCAACGCCACCGCACTGGCCACACCGACCAGCACGTAGACGATACCGGCGGTGATCAGCGCGCCGAACAACGCCACGGGGTAGACCTTGCTCGGCTCACGAATCTCCTCGGCGACATTCGCCGACGTCTCGAATCCCACGAACGAGTAGTAGGCGATGATCGCACCGGCCAGAATCGCCAGTGCCGGAGCCGATCCCGCCGGGAACTCGGTGAGCCGGCTGACATCACCACCCCCGCTGCCGAGCAGCACCGCACCGGCGATGATGACGATGAGCAGACCGCTCAGCTCGATGACCGTCATGACGACGTTGCTCTTGACCGACTCGCTGATTCCCCGGGCGTTGAGGGCAGCGACCAGCGCGAGAAAGACTATGGCCGCCGGCACCATGGGGACGTCGATGAACGTTGCGAGGTAATCACCGGCGAACGCCAACGCCAAACCGGCCGCACTCGTCACCCCTGCGGCCAGCATCGCGAAGCCCACCAGAAAGGACAGCATCGGTTTTCCGAAGGCGCGTTCGGCGAATACCGCGGCGCCGCCGGCCTTGGGGTACTTGGTGACCAACTCGGCGTATGACCCAGCGGTCAGCATCGCCAGCAGCAGCGCCATCAGCAACGGCGCCCACAGCACCCCACCGACCTTTCCGGCCAGCACCCCCATCAACGCATAGACACCGGCTCCGAGGACATCGCCGAGGATGAACAAGAACAGCAGCGGCCCGGTGATCTTGCGTTTGAGCTTGCCCTCGGCGTGCTCATCCTGCTGTCGGTTCGCCCTGGCCTCCGCGGTCATGCCGGTCGGCATACCCCCCGGGGCTTGGTGCGCAAACTCAGTCCGGCACTGACGTGACGTCGGGGACGACGACGGCGAACAGGTCAGCGACGGCAGCCAGGCTGGCGGCCTGCACCGCGGACGACGGCACCGGTCCGTCGACTCCGGGAAGTGATCGGGTGGCGGTGGTGGACGCGACGATGGTCGGTGCGTAGCCCAGATTGAACGCCCCGCGCGCGGTCGAGTTGACGCACATGTGCGTCATGAATCCGGCCAACAGCAGGTTCTTGGCGTCAAGCCCCTTGAGCTGCTCGTCGAGATTGGTGGCCACGAAGGAATTCGGATAGCCCTTGACCACGACTGGTTCATCCCCGCGAGGCGCCACCCGATCGACGATCGCACCGGATTCACCCCTGATGTCGTAAGCCGATCCCGGACCCATGTCGTGCTGGATGTGGATCACCGGAATGCCCGCACTGCGGGCCCGATCGAGCAGTGCTGCGGCTTCGTCGAGTGCCGGCTGCACTCCGTCGAGTTCCATCACACCCTGGGTGTAGGTCACCTGGCAGTCGATCAGGATCAACGCGGACTCTCGAAGGCTCGGCGGTTGGGCGGGTAATCCGGCCAACGCGCGCAACGTTTCGCTCATCTGCCCATCGTGGCGGTGTGCGCTGTCTTTTGCCAGTGGCCCGGCGGCGGAATTTCGTGGACGTGTCATCTGTCGGCGTCACAACAGGCAGAGCGTGAAGGCCAGAGAGGGGGCCGCCAGCGTTGCGACGAGGACGACCGACGTCGCCAATGCCTTGAAGTGCCAACGGTTCTGACCCGGTGGTTGCGTCAGCCGCAGCGCCCGATCCGCCACCGCCGTTCCGGCTGCCGCCAACGCCCCGTCGGGTAGGCGGTGGCGGGTGCTGAGCGCCACCAGGCTCGCCAGCAGTGGCGCCCGGCCGTAGCTGCGGGACGCCGCGTCGTCGGCGCACATCTCCAGTAGCGGCGGGACATCTCGCGCGGCGGCGCGGAGCAGGGGTAACCGTGGGAGGGCGGCGAACAGCGCGTTGATCACCGCCACAATGTGGTGGTGCCGCCCGCGCAGGTGTGCCCGCTCGTGGGCCAGCACCGCGGCCATCTGGGGCGGATTCAGCAATTCCAGTGCCGCTGAGGTGACGACGATCGTGCTCCGCGCACCGCCGGACACACAGTATGCCGTGGGCTGATCGGCGGTGATGACGACGACGTCCTTGTCCCCGGTGGCTCGACCGACGATCCGGACCGCTTCTGCGTGTTCACAATTGGAGCGTCGGACTCTGCGCAGCGTACCGAGGACGCGTCGCCCGGTCTGGATCGTGGCCAGGCCGGTGAGGAGCAGCAGGGCGAGCACCACGATGGTGGCGGCAGTGGGCGGCAACGTCACCGCGTCGGCGATACCCAACGTCTCGACGCAGAACGTCAGCTCGGTGTGGGTGATCACGCTGCGCGTCGCACCCACCACGAGGATCACCAGGGCGCCGGCCCACGCCAACAGCGCCGTCGCCACGGCCGTCAGCCAGGCCGTCACCGCCAGCCGGGGGCTGATGCCGGTCGGCAGGTGGCCGGTGATCAGCACCGGCGCCAGCCAACTCAACGCGACCGCATAAACCAGCAGGAACGTCACCGCGTTCATCGTGACTTCTCCTCGGTGAACCGCTGAAGCATCTGCCGAAGCTTCACCGAGTCGTCATCGGTGATCTGCTCCAGGAAGAAGTTGAGGATCAGCTCGCTGTCTCCACCGGATTCGAACACCGTGCGCATCAGCTGCGCCGAGTGTTCCTCACGGGTCATCACCGGCCGGTAGTGGTAGGCCAGGCCGACCTTGTCCCGCAGCAGCCATCCTTTGCGGAACAAATTGTCCATGGTCGACATCACGGTGGTGTAAGCGATCTGGCGGCGGCCGACGAGCTCATCGTGGACGCTACGCACCGTCGACGGCTCCGAACGAGACCACAGCACGTCCATCACCACGGCCTCGAGATCACCAAACCCTTTTATCCCCACGCCCATTACCGCCTGTCGAGGCACGTCGCCACACGTACCGTCGTCTCGTTGGTCAACCTATGTAGCGCGATAGTAGCTTCTTCTCCTCTCGAGGCGTTTCCTGCCGCCGTCGCATCCTGAACAATCGCCACCCGATCAGCGCAAGCACGAGGCCCAGCACCACGCCGACGTCGCTGATGTGCGCTGACAGCTTGCTCAGCCAGATCTGCACGTCGTACTGCTCGTCGACGCTCAGTACACCGCCGAGGCTCGCGGTGCCGTCCGTGAGCAGGAACACCGCGCCGAGCACGATGAAGACCGTCCCGGTGAGCAGCGAGGTGGTGTGAGACTGCAACGGCCCCAGGCGGATCGGCCTGCCCCGCAGCCAGGACCGGCGGGACAGATCGAATCGGTCCCACAACCAGGCCAGGACGAACAGCGGTGCGGCCATACCGAGGGCGTAGACCGCCATCAACAGCGCTCCGTAGATCGGATCGGCTCCCATCGCCGACATGGTGAGGACGGCTCCCAGCAGCGGGCCGGCGCAGAAGCCGGCCAGCCCGTACACCGCACCGAGGACCAGCACCGAAACCGTGCCGGAGATGTTGATCCGGGCGGTGACCCGTTGCACGGCCGGTATCCCGAATCCTTTGCCCAGCAACGCCATCAACCCGAACCCGATCAAGACCAGGCCGCCGATCATGGTGACTTCACTGCGGTAGCGCGTCACCACGGTGCCCAACGCCCCGACACCGACACCCAGCGGGACCAACACCGCGCACAGGCCGATCCAGAATGCGACCGTCCGAACGATCAGCAACTGCACCCGGTCGAAGGCGTAGGCGAAGAACGAGGGCAGCAGTAGTGCCGAACACGGGCTGAGCAAGGACGCCACACCTCCGAGGAAGGCGCCGAGGAGGCCGATGCCGCTCACCGGTCCGCCAGTGCGGCGTCGATGGCGCGGATGAATTCTACTGTGGGCTGCGCGCCGAGCAAGGGAACGTCGTCGATCAGGAACGCCGGTGTACTCGGTACGCCGATGGCGGTGCCCTGGGACAGATCGGCATCGATGGCGGTGTCATAGGCGGTTCCCCGCATCCCGGCGGTGAACTTCTCGATGTCAGGGACTTCTGCCTGCTCGGCGAAGCCGATCAGGGCGTCCTCGGTCAGGTTGGCTTTCGTGCGCTCCGGCGTGGCGGCATACACCGCGCGGTTGAATTCCCAGAACCGGCCCTGATCAGCGGCGGCACGTCCGGCGCGAGCGGCGAGCATCGACTGGTCACCGAAGATCGGAAAGTCTCGCCACTCGATGCGCAGCTTGCCCGCCTCGACGTACCGCCGGATGAGCTCAGGTTCGGTGTCGCGGCTGAACTTCGCGCAGAACGGGCAGCGGTAATCGGAGAACACGACCAACCCGACCGGTGCGTCGGGGTCGCCCAGGGCGAGCGGGTCACCTGGCACACGGCGCTCCATCCCGCGCGGGCCCCTGTGCTCGACGCCGTCGGCGATTGCCCGCGCCGATGCCTCCGGTCGCGACGCAGGAGCGGCGGACGCCCCGTCGTTGCCGGTACCTGCCGTCAGATACAGGATCAGCGCTGCCGCCACCAGGAGCAGACCTCCGATGACGACGATGTCCCGGCGGAGACTTTCGCGTCGACCACTCACTGTCACCTCCGTGCTAGCCTAGTACGTATCTACGGCGTAGGTACGTAGCTCTGTTGTAGCACACCCGCCCGCCGGATCACGAGCGATAGACCAGGAGGGACCGTGTCGACTGGCCGGCAGGAAAGATGCTCTGCGCCAACGCACTTAGCGTCCGCGCGACGGTTACGCGCCGGACTCGCGGTCGGCCTGGTGCTGGTTCTCGCCATCACGGCCGCTTCCGCCTGGCTGCTGACCCGAGAGGCCGTGGCCCACGCCGCAGCAGCACCGTCTGCAGATTCACCGGCACCACCGACCCCTACCGTCATCGCGACGAGCCCGGGCCTCACCGGGATACCCCAGACGCAGCCTTCGACGTTCACCACGCTCACCCCGCGCGATCAGACGCGCGTCACCTTCACCTCGACGTCAGGTGCCGAACTCGTCGACGGTGGCACCTACGGTGTGGGCACCGTCATCGTGGCCAGCTTCGACGAACCGGTCACCGACCGCGCCGCCGCCGAAAAGCGGCTCTCGGTCAAAACCTCTCCACCGGTTGATGGTTCGTGGTTCTGGATGGACAGTCGGCATGCCCACTGGCGCCCGCAGAGCTATTACCGCCCGGGCACCCAGGTGGTCGCGAAGGCGGACAGCACCGTCACGTTCCGCATCGGCGACGCGCACGTATCCATCGCCGACGACAAGACCAAGACGATCAGCGTCTACCGCAACGGTGAACTGGTCCGGATGATCCCCACGTCGATGGGCATGGGCGGATCGGAAACTGTTGGCGGTAAGACGATTTCGTTCTGGACCCAGCCCGGGGTCTACACCGTGATGGACAAGGCCAACCCCGTCGTCATGGACTCCTCCAGCTATGGTCTGCCCGTGGATTCCCGGTTGGGATACAAACTGTCGGTCAACTACGCCGTCCGCCTGACCAACAGCGGGATCTACGTGCACCAGCTCGACAGCACGGTGTGGGCGCAAGGCAACACCAACACGAGCCACGGATGTCTGAACGTCAACGCCGACAACGCGCGCTGGTTCTACGACTTCTCCCAACCCGGGGATGTGTTCGAAGTCCGAGGCACCGGCGGCGAACCTCTGCCGATCTGGCAGAACGGCGATTGGGGTGCGTCATGGGATCAGTGGCTCGCCGGAAGCGCACTGCGTTAGACCTCCCGGCACGGAGTGGGTACTCCTGCCCCATGACGAACCCCCAGCCCCCTCCACAGGACACCCCTCAGGCCGTCGTGATCTTCGCCCCACACCCCC
>NZ_MBEQ01000012.1 GCF_001954135.1 Mycobacterium sp. GA-1841
GATCTCGGTGGCCATCCAGAGCCCCGGTGGATCCCATGATGCAGCGGCCGACGAGGACACCAGCGACCAGGTCGGGTGGCCCAACTTGGCATCGATGCAGTCGAGCATCCGGTCGGAGACCGCGTGCTCGAGGATCTCGGCCTCGTCGTGCACCTCGTCCCAGCTGTAGCCCAGTTCCTGCACCAGGAACGTCTCCATCAGCCGGTGCCGCCGGACCATCGCCAGCGCCGCGCGCCGGCCCGCATCGGTCAGCGTCACCGCGCCGTACTTCTCGTGGTCCACCAGACCCTGGTCGGCGAGTTTGCGGATGGATTCCGACGCGGTCGATGCCGACACGCCGATGCGCTCGGCCAGCAGTTTGGTGCTGACCTTCTCGCGAGACCACTCCTGGGCTGTCCAGATGACTTTGAGATAGTCCTGGGCAACCGTGGAGAGGTCTTGGTGGTTACCGTCGGGACTCACAGTAGGAAAGTTTAGGCAATCATCACCTGATCGGGGGATCTAGAGCAGACCGCGTCGCCATCGGGTCGTAGGCTGATCGCGTGCAGCGCTGGCGTGGGCAGGATGAGATCCCCACGGACTGGGGCAGGTGTGTGGTCACCATCGGAGTGTTCGATGGGGTACACCGCGGACACGCAGAGTTGATCAGCCATGCGGTGAAAGCAGGCCGGTCACGCGGAGTGCCCGTGGTCCTCATGACCTTCGATCCCCATCCGATGGAGGTGGTGTTTCCGGGTAGTCATCCGGCGCAGCTGACCACGCTGACGCGCCGGGCCGAGCTGGTCGAGGAACTCGGCGTCGACGTATTCCTCGTCATGCCGTTCACCTCCGACTTCATGAAGCTCACCCCGGACCGCTACATCCACGAGTTGCTGGTCGAGGACCTGCACGTGGTGGAGGTCGTGGTGGGGGAGAACTTCACCTTCGGCAAGAAGGCGGCAGGCAACGTGGCGATGCTGCGCGCGGCCGGGGAACGGTTCGGGTTCGCCGTCGAGAGCATGTCGCTGGTGACCGAGAAACTCGACCCGGACCACCGTGACGAGCGGGTCACCTTCTCTTCGACATACATCCGGTCCTGTGTCGACGCCGGCGACGTGGTGGCCGCCGCCGAGGCGCTGGGCCGCCCGCACCGGGTCGAGGGCGTGGTGGTGCGCGGCGACGGACGCGGCCGGGTGCTCGGTTTCCCGACCGCCAACGTGGCGCCGCCGATGTACTCGGCGATCCCGGCCGACGGCGTGTACGCCGCCTGGTTCACGGTCCTGGGTCACGGCCCGGTGGTCGGCACCGTGACGCCCGGCGAGCGGTATCAGGCCGCGGTCTCGGTGGGTACCAATCCGACGTTCTCCGGTCGCACCCGCACGGTCGAGGCATTCGTCCTCGACACCGAGGCCGACCTCTACGGGCAGCACGTCGCGGTCGACTTCGTGGCTCGCATCCGCGGCCAGGAGAAGTTCGAATCGGCCAAGGATCTGGTGGTGGCCATGGAGGCCGATACCGACCGGGCCCGCGCGATTCTGGCGGCACAGTAGAGGGCTGCTAGACTTTCCGCCGATCCGGTGCATGCTGCAGTCCGCGGTGGCTGTGCCGAGAATATGTTCGCGGGACTGAAATGATGGAGTTACTTTCGTGGCGCTTACTGCCGAGCAGAAAAAAGAAATCCTGAGCAGCTACGGTCTGCACGAGACCGACACCGGTTCGCCGGAAGCCCAGGTCGCCCTGCTGACCAAGCGGATCTCGGATCTGACCGAGCACCTCAAGCAGCACAAGCACGATCACCACTCGCGGCGCGGCCTGCTGCTGCTCGTCGGTCGTCGGCGCCGGCTGCTCAAGTACGTCGCCCAGGTCGACGTGGCGCGTTACCGTTCGCTGATCGAGCGTCTCGGGCTGCGTCGCTGACGCGTCCCCAGTGTCACCCGTTTCCGCGGGGGGCCCCGGGGGGGGGGGCCCGCGGGCGTTTTACCCCCCGGGGGGGGGGGGGGGCCGCAGTTTGGGGGGGGGGGGGGGGGGGCAGAAAGGCGGGGGGGGGCGGGGGCAGGGGGGGGGGATAGGTC
>NZ_MBEQ01000013.1 GCF_001954135.1 Mycobacterium sp. GA-1841
GACCTGGCCGTCGACCACATCGTGCCCAGCGCCCTGGACCCCCGCGTCGGCCCCGCAGTCGCGGCCGCAGTCGCCGCAGCAGCGGCCCGCGAGATGTAGCGGAAAGACAACTGCGGGCCGGCACTTGGTGCCGGCCCGCATTTTTTCGCGTCCATTCCTGCGCCCAACGCGGTCGGGAAAGATGGAGTATCCCGCCGGCTTGTCGTCAGCCCACCAGCAGAATGAGCTGGCCGGCGACGACAAAGCCGGCCACGCCGCATACCACCACCGCGGGCAGCGCCGCTCGGGCGGAATCGCCGACGCGCCGATGAATGGCCACAGCTCCGACCATCAGCGACATGAGCCCAACCGCCGCAGCAGCACCCAGCACCGGCCAGAACATGCCCGCGATCAATCCGATCGCACCAGTCAGCTGACACACTCCGACGAATCGACTCAACCGCGACGAAATCTGCAAATGCTCGCTTTCGCGACGGGCCTTCTCCAGGTAGAGGATGTTGACGAAGCCCGCGACGCCGAAAAGCACTGCCAACGCTATCGAAACCACCACTATCGCAACCTGCATATCGCCCCTCATCTGAACTCCACAGTGACTGCATCTCGGGATCGCGGGGTGTTCAGGCGAGCCGAAGACTGCTCATCCTCAACCACTTTCGCACCCTGTTCCGAGTTCAGCATCTGACATCTTCAAATGTCAACATATTGCGAGGGCAGCCAGATCGCTTGCATCTGCGATGTTTTCACGCCAAGGCGCATTCGAGATTTACGCTATTTCGGGTCGACGAAGTCCGCCACGTCCCCGCCGAACGCGATCCCCGCGAGCCGGCGGAACCGGCTGCCGTGGAAGACCAGCGGAGCGGCCTGGGGATTGGACTGCAGGCCCCGGATCTCCAGCAGCGCGACGGCATGGTCGCCCGCCGGAACATCGTCGTAGACCGAGCATTCCAGCCACGCGGTGGCGCCGTGGACGAACACGGCCCCGCCGTCGGTCTGGTCCCAGGCGACGTCGGCGAAGCGGTCGGTGGTCGACTGGGCGAGGCGCATACAGATGTCGTCTTGCCCTTGGGCCAGCACGCTGATACCCAGTCGGGGCCGCTCGCGCAGCCGCTGCCAGGTGGTCGACGACGCCTGGAAGCACACCGAGACCAAAGGCGGGTCGATCGACACGGAAGTGAACGAGCTGGCGGCCATGCCGACGGGCGCGTCATCGACCATCGCGCACACCGCGGTGACCCCGGATGGAAAGCAGCCGAACGCCCGGCGCAGCAGGCTGGAATCGGCGGTCACGGAATCGACGGTGATCATCGGTCGGCTCCGCTCACAGAAGAAGGTTCATCAGCGATCTGCACCATGAGCTTTCCGTCGTGGTCGCCGGTGAAGAGCCGGTTCATGGCCTCCGGCGCGGAATCCAAGCCCGCAATGACGTGGTCCTTCCAGTGCAACCGCCCGGATTGAACCCAGGCCGCCAGATCGTCATAGGCTTCGCGGGCACGGGAGAAGTGATCAAGGATGACGAAGCCCTGGATGGTCAGCCGGTTCATCAGGACGCGACCGAAGTCCGTCGGGCCGGCCATCGGCCCGTCGGAGTTGTACGCCGAGATCAGCCCGCATACCGCCATCCGACCATTGACGTTCATCCTGGAGTAAACGGCGTCCATGATCGCCCCGCCGACATTTTCGAAGTCCATGTCCACGCCATCCGGGCACAACCGGTCCAGCGCCTCTCCGACATCCTCGGACTTGTAGTCGATGGCGCCGTCGAATCCCAGTTCGTCGCTGATCCATTTGCACTTGTCGGGGCCGCCGGCAATGCCGATCACTCTGCAGCCCTTGATCTTCGCGATCTGGCCCACGATCGATCCGACCGCGCCCGCGGCCGCGGAAACGACGAGCGTCTCACCGGGATTGGGACGGCAGATGTCGAGAAAGCCGGTGTAGGCGGTCAGTCCGGTGGTACCCAGGACCGACAGCGAAGCGGTCAGCGGGATGTTCTCCCGTCGCCGGATCCGGCTGGCCGCCGAGGCGTCATACGTCGAGTACCGCTGCCAGCCGCCCTGGCCGAGAAGCACGGTGTCCCCGGGTGAGAAACGCTCCGACGAACTGTCCTCGACGACGCCGATGGTCACCCCACGTACGACATCGCCGACACCGACGGGTGGTAGGTATTGATCCCGGCTGCTCAGCCATACCCGGTTGGTCGGATCTATCGACAGGTAGATGTTCTTCACCAAGATCTGACCGGCCCCCAGCGGCGTGACCGGTACTTCGACGAGCTCAAGGTCTGAGGTCTGAACTTCCCGTTCGGGCCGTTGCTTGAGCACCCATCCCTGATTCATCCGCGTCATGTCAAACTTCTTTTCTCTTCGTGGTTTTGGCCGGTACACGTTCCACCGGTCGCGTAGCGATACACCTCAGGACGCCACCGGATTCACTCCGCCGAGCATCATCTGCACCGTCACGTCCGGCCCGTACCGACCGTCGAATCCGTTGAGTACGCTCTCGATCTCACGGTGCCAGCCGACAACGAGCGGCTCCCAATCACCATGGGTGACGATCCAGAACTGGTTGTCGCCGATAGCGGCGACAACCTGCTCACCCACACGATCGGGATCGGCGCCTTGCGCCTGTAAGGCCCGGTTCCGCTCGGCGACCGCCATATTCGGATCGCGGCCGAGCAGTTTCGCCTGGCCCGCCTCGGCGGTCAGGGCCAGCCGGGTGGCCACCACGCCGGGGCACAGCAGCGAAACACCGACATCGCTGTCGCGCAGCTCCTCCCGCAGCACCAGGGACAATCCCACACTGGCGAACTTCGACGAAACATATGCGCCGACATTGGCCATCGGCGCCAGGCCCGCCATCGAAGCGGTGTTCATGATGTGTGCGCGCCCGCCACGGCCCTTGAACCGCGGCAGAAATGTCGAGACTCCGATGAACTGGGCGTCAACGTTGATCTGCTGCACCCAGCGCCACACTTCCAACGGTGTCTCATCGATCGCGCCGCCACCGTTGACGCCGGCGTTGTTGCACAGGATCGAGATCGGACCGAGCGCTTCCTCGGCCCGGTTCGCGGCCACCTCCCATTTGCCCGCGTCGCTGACATCAAGTTCCACGGTGGTAACGACTCCCCCGGCCTCGGCCAGCTCGCCGGCGACCTCATCCAACCGCTTGCCGTCGATATCCGCGAGTGCGACCTTGGCCCCTGCCGCCACCAGCGCGCGGGCGATACCGAGCCCGATGCCTGACGCGGCACCCGTCACGAACGCCGATTCCCCTGCGGGCCAACCCATAATGTGCTCCCAATCTCCGTTGATGACAGTCGATGTGCGCGAAGGCGCCGAGAGTCCGAAATTGACACCGCATCCAGCCGTGCCTTACCGTCAGCGTAGTAGATCGTTCTATCTAGTTCTAGGGCCTGATTTTCCACACGCCCCGACGTGGGCTCTCTGACCGGAGTGCCTTGATCACTGGAGTTGATGTTGAGCGCTGATGTTGAATCCGCGCGGGTAGCCGAAGCCGCGAACCGCGTCGTCTCAGAGCACGATCCCCGATCCGTGCCGATCACGGAATTCCTCGGAGCCTGCTACGACGCCGGCCTGTCGTGGGTACATTTTCCCCAGGGCCTCGGCGGTCTCGGCATCTCGCGCGGCTACCAGGCGATCGCGGACGCGATCTTCCAGCAGGCCGGCGCCCCGTCGCCGTACGACCTGAACATCATCGGCTACGGCATGGCCGCTCCGACCCTGGTCGAATACGCCCAGACAGACGAACTCAAACGGCAGTGGATGCGTCCGCTCGCCACCACCGAGGACATCTGGTGCCAGCTCTTCTCCGAGCCGGGCGCCGGATCCGATCTGGCCGGGCTCGCCACCTCGGCGGTCCGGGACGGCGACGATTGGGTGGTCAACGGACAGAAGGTGTGGACGACGCTGGCGCATTGCGCCAACTGGGGAATTCTGCTGGCCCGCACCGATCCTGATGTCCCCAAGCACAAGGGCCTGACCTACTTCGTCGTCGACATGCGCGATCCGGGAGTCGAGGTGCGCCCGCTTCGCCAGATGACCGGCCAGGCGGAGTTCAACGAGGTGTACCTCAGCGACGTTCGGGTGCCCGACGCGCACCGGGTCGGTGCGGTCGGCGCGGGCTGGGGCGTCGCCATGACGACGCTGATGAACGAGCGCAGCTCCATCGGTGCGGCCGGGGTTCGACGCGGTGACGGCACGATCGCCGACGCGGTGGCGTTGTGGGCACAGCGTCCGCAACGTCACAGCCCCGTGCGACGCGACCGGCTGGCCCAACTCTGGCTCCGCGCAGAGGCACAGCGGCTCACCTCCGAACGGGCCCGCGCGACCGCGACCGTGAGCGGTCCCGGACCCGAGGGGTCGATCGACAAGCTCGTCGGTGCCGAACTCAATCAGCAGATCTACGAGTTCTGCATGGACCTGCTCGGTCCGGAGGGCACGCTCTACGACGACTATGCGATGCGCGAGGTCACGGCCGCGGATGCCAACGCCGGCGGGCCGGTGCAACAACGTTTTCTGCGCTCACGCGCCAACACCATCGAAGGCGGTACCTCCGAGGTACTGCGCAACATCCTCGGCGAACGGATCCTGGGGCTGCCCGGTGATCTTCGCGCCGACTCCGGACGACCCTGGCGTGAGGTGCCCCGTGGCTGACACTGATCAAAACCCCAACACGAACGAGCAATTCGCGTTCACCCCAGAACAGAAAGAGCTCCGCACGGCGATCCGCGGTTTCTGCTCCGAAAACTCCGACGAGGCAACCGTGCGCCAACTGATGGAGTCCAAACCCGCCTTTGATCAGAAGGCTTGGACACGACTCGGTTCCGAGCTCGGCGTACTCGGCCTCGGTGTGCCGGAGGAACTCGACGGTTCGGGCGGTGGGCTGGTCGACGCTGCCATCGTGGTCGAGGAATTGGGTGCCGCATTGTTCTGTGGACCTGTCTTCGGCACCCTTGCGTTGTCGATCCCAGCGCTCGTCGCGGCGCCGGACACAGCCGTACGGACCGAGACTCTGGCTCCTCTCGTGGCAGGCACGCGGACCGCCGGCTTCGCCGTGCCCGAACAGTCGGGTCGCTTCACCCCGGACAATGTCACTGTGCGAGCCACCGGCTCTGACGACACCTGGACCCTTTCCGGGGCCATCGAGCGCGTCATCGACGCTGACACAGCGGACACCCTGCTTGTCACCGCGACCGGCCCGGACGGGGTCGCGTTGTTCGTCGTGGACGCCACGGGTCCGGGGGTACAACGGACCGCGCTGTCGACGATGGATCTGACCAGGACTCAGGCCACAGTCGAATTCACCGACGCCCCCGCTCGCCTGCTCACCGGCCCTGAACACACACCCGAGATCTGTCAGCACGCATTGCATGTCGGCTCAGCGTTGTTGGCGGCGGAGCAGGTGGGCGCGGCTCAGCACCTACTCGATCTGAGCGTCTCCTATGCCAAGGAACGATTGCAGTTCGGCCGGCCGATCGGTTCCTTCCAGGCCGTCAAGCACCGCATCGCCGACATGCTGGTCGAACAGGAACATGCCCGCTCGGCGGCCTACTACGCGGCTTGGGCGCTGCAGGATGACAGCGACGACCCAGCGCTGGTCGCCTCGATCGCACAGGCCACCTGCTCGGCTGCCTTCACCCGCATCGCCACCGATGCCGTCCAAGTTCACGGCGGCATCGGCTTCACCTGGGAGCACCAGACGCACCTGTACTTCAAGCGTGCTTTCACCGACGCCGCGCTGCTGGGCAGCGCCGAAGAACATCGGTCGCGAATTGCCGAGCTCGTACTCGACGGAATCACAAGCGATTACGAGGTTCCGGTGGCGACCGGCTGAGTCCGTCGAAGGCCGCGGGGAGGGGAGCCATCACCGCCC
>NZ_MBEQ01000014.1 GCF_001954135.1 Mycobacterium sp. GA-1841
GCCTCGTCGAACCACAACGACGGCCGGGCGGCCCCCGCGGCGTACAGGCCCCCGAAGGCGGCCCCATCCTCTTTGAGGACGCGCGAGCTGAGGTCGGTCTCCAATCCCCCCAAAGACTTTCGGGTCAGGATGTGGAGTTTGACGGCGATCATCGGCCCGGCTTTCGGATCGGTGAGGCGGTGCGGGGCGACGACGCGGCTGAACCGGTCACCGAGATAGTTGCGGGCCGCCCGGATCGCGGTCACCTGGCCGTCTTTGGTGAACCGGTTGGCCACCTCACGATCACGGGCGGTGACCTCGGCCGCCACGGTGGCGTAGTCCAGTTCCACCACCTCGGGCATGTCGTTCATCGCCGTCACCAACTCGCGAAGTGAACGCGCGCTGACGAAGTCGACGCCGCGGTCGACGAACGCCTGCACGGGAGCCGGCGCACCGGGACGGACCCGCGCCAGCACCTCACGCACGCTGCGGGAGGTGAGGTCGGGGTTCTGCTCCTGTCCCGACAACGCGAACTCCTTGGCGATGATGCGGGCGTTGAGGACGAACCAGGTGTAGTCCTGGCCGGTGCGGCAGATGTGCTCGAGCGTGCCCAAGGTGTCGAAGCCCGGGTACAGCGGGCCGGGGAGGCGTTTGCCGTTGGCGTCCAACCACAATGACGACGGCCCCGGCAGGATGCGGATCCCGTGGTCGGGCCAGATCGGATCGTAATTGGTGATGCCCTCGGTGTAGTGCCACATCCGATCGCTGTTGACGACGTGCGCCCCGGCGGCCTCCGAGATGCCGATCATGCGTCCGTCGACATGCGCGGGCACGCCGCTGAGCAGTTGTTCGGGCACCCGGCCCATGCGCGGCGGCCAGTTCTTGCGCACCAGTTCGTGATTGCCGCCGATGCCACCGCTGGCCACGATCACCGCGGAGGCACGGAACTCGAACTCGCCGACGGTCTTTCGTGACGACGGTGCGCCGCGGGGCGCATCGGAGGGTTCCAGCACCGAACCGCGCACCCCGACGACGGCGCCGTCGGAGACGATGAGTTCGTCGACGCGGTGGCGGTGGGCGAACCGCACCCGGGCCTCGTCGGACAGGCGCCGAGCGAAGACCTCGACCAATGCCGGGCCGGTGCCCCAGGTGATGTGGAATCGTGGCACCGAATTGCCGTGGCCCAGCGCGTCGTAACCGCCACGCTCGGCCCAGCCGACCAGCGGGAAGATCTTCAGGCCCCGCGCCCGCAGCCAACTTCGTTTCTCACCGGCCGCGAAATCCACATAGGCGTGCGCCCATTCCCGGGGCCAGTGGTCCTCGGGCCGGTCGAAGCCCGCGGTGCCCAGCCAATCCTGCAGGGCCAGTTCCTGGCTGTCGCGGATACCCAACCGGCGTTGTTCGGGGCTGTCGACGAAGAACAGACCACCGAACGACCAGTAGGCCTGCCCACCCACGTTGGCGGCGTTCTCCTGGTCCAGGATCAGCACCCGGAGGCCCCTGTCGACGAGCTCGCATGCAGCGACCAGGCCGGCAAGACCCGCCCCCACGACAATGACATCGGCGTCTGCCATGAGACGCAAGACTAGCGCGCCTCAGGCGGCCTCGGTCAGTACTGGGAATCCTCGCCACTGGTAGACGGTGGGCACGCACCGGTGCAGCAAAGCCAGGTCGATCGCATCGAGCATCGCCTGCCGAGGACCAGGCTTGCGCAGGTGTCGCGCAGCAACCGCGACACGCACCGTGCCTTCGCGACGCGCGATCCGTTCGGCCGAGAGCACCACCGTGCGACACCACCACGGCTCGGACAGAAATCCTTCGCCGATCCCCACCACGCGGGCCCGCGTCGTGGTCTGGCGGACCAGGTCGGTGATGCCGCCGAGGTCGGCGAGCAGTCGAAAGCCGTTGCGCGGCAAGACTGCGATCGTTCCCGGTGAGACGTTCCAGCCAGGAGCGGCGAACAGCCGGGTGCGCAGGCCCAGGTGCTCGAGCACCCGGTCGGCGCCCATCAGCCGCAGATTGGCCTCGTGCGCGGGCAACGACGCGAACTCACCGCGTCGCTTCTTCGTCGCCGCCTCGTCGTAGCCGTGCAGGACGACGGCGTCACCGCCCCGACGGCGGCCGGTCAGCCATTCCACGGTCGCCGGGTCACGGTCCAGGCGGTAGCTGCCCTTGAGCCGCGGCGCCACCATCAAGGAAGCGGGCACGCCACGGGCGTCGAGCTCGGCACAGAACGACGCGACATCGGCCAGCGTGCGGTCGCTGATCTGCGATATCGAGACGATGAGTTGTCCGGTCACGCCGCCAGTGTGGCAACGTCACATGTCGGGACGGTGTCGAACACTCGGACGCCGGATGTCCATCGGGCCAGAGATCAGGCCGGCAGAACCGCCTCGATGGCTGCGATCACCTCGGGCGCATCGGGCTCGGTGCGGGGCCGGAACCGGTTGACCACGGTCCCACCCGGGGCGAGCAGGAACTTCTCGAAGTTCCACTGGATGTCCCCGGCTTCCCCTTCGGCGTCGGTGGCCTGGGTGAGTTCAGCGTAGAGCGGATGCCGGTCGGCACCGTTGACGTCGGTCTTGGCCAGCAGCGGGAATGTCACCCCGTAGGTGGTCGAGCAGAACGTCTGGATCTCCTCGGCGGTGCCAGGTTCCTGCCCCATGAACTGGTTGCACGGCACACCGATGACCGTCAGCCCGCGGGCCGCATAGTCCTGGGCCAGCTTCTCCAGCGCGCTGTACTGCGGCGTCAGTCCGCATTTGGAGGCCACGTTGACCACCAGGGCGGCACCGCCGGCCAACTCGGCCAGCGTCGTCTGGTTGCCGTCGAGAGTGGTCAGCGGAATGTCGTTGAGGCTCATCGCACCGACGCTACCGGACCTCCTCGCGGAACAGGATCAGGCCCAACCGCTCGACGGTGGCGATCGGGTCGGCGTCCGTGTCGATCGCGTCATTGAGCACAAGCAGCGAAAAGCCATGAACCAGAGACCAAGCTGCGAGCGCGGCGCCGGCCGGGTCGGCGGTGGCCGCCGGGTCGGTCAGGGTGCCGACGCCACGGTTGAGTTCGGCACCGGCCGCGGCTGCAGCCGCGGCCAGATCGGGATTCGTCTCGTCATAGAGGGATTTGTCGAACATCACCTCGTAATGGCCGGGGTGGTCGAGGGCAAAGCGCACGTAGGCCTTGGCGGCGTCGATGAAGTGCGGCCGCGCGCCGGTCAGCGCCGCGGCCAGCAGTCGGAACCCTTCGACGGCCAGTGCGGTGAACAGGCCGCGCCGGTCGGTGAAGTGGTGCGCGGGCGCCGCGTGTGAAACTCCCGCCGCGCGTGCGAGTTCGCGCAGCGAGATGCCGTCGGCGCCCCGCTCGGCCACCAGCGTCGCGGCCTGGGCGAGGATGACAGCCCGTAGGTCGCCATGGTGATAACCCATGCGGCCCATTCTAATCCGGCATCTTGACAGCGACTAGATATTGACTAGCTCGGCCCGCCGAAGAGCGTGCCCACCTGCCCGTCACCGTAGCTCTCGGGATCGGCGACCGCCAACAGCCACGCATACTGGAAGGCGGCTTCCTTCCATCGCTCGTAGCGGCCGGACAGTCCGCCGTGACCCGCCACCATCTCGGTCTTGAGCAGCACCGGATGACCGTCGGTCTTGCTATGACGCAGCGCGGCAACCCATTTCGCCGGTTCGACGTAGTAGACCCGGGTGTCGTTGAGCGACGTCATCGCCAGGATCGCCGGATAGTCCTGGGCCGTCACGTTCTCGTAGGGGGTGTACGACTTCATGTAGCGGTACACCTCGGGGTCCGCCAACGGATTTCCCCACTCGTCCCACTCGGTGACCGTCAGCGGTAGCGACGGATCCAGGATCGTCGTCAGCGCATCGACGAACGGCACCTGAGCCAGGATTCCGGCGAACAGTTCCGGCGCCATGTTGGCCACCGCTCCCATCAGCAATCCGCCGGCACTGCCGCCGAGGGCCACCAGATTCTGCGGCCTGGTCAGTCCGGTTTCGATGAGATGGCGTGCCACCGCGATGAAGTCGGTGAACGTGTTGGTCTTCTCCAGCAGCTTGCCGTGCTCGTACCAGGGCCGGCCCAGCTCCCCGCCGCCGCGCACATGCGCGATGGCGAACACCATGCCCCGGTCGAGCAAGGACAGCCGGGCGATCGAGAACCGCGGATCCTCACACGACTCGTAGGCGCCGTACCCGTACAGCAGCGCCGGCGCGTGGAACTGCAACCCGGCCCGGTGGATGATCGAGATCGGAATGCGCGCCCCGTCCGGTGCGGTCGCCCAATCACGGCGCTCCACATAGTCTTCCGGCCGGTAACCGCCCAACACCGGTTGCTCACGCAGCAGGGTGCGTTCACCGGTGGCCAGGTCCAGATCGTAGATCCGCGCCGGGGTGACGAACGAGGTGGCGCCGATCCGCAGTTTGGGCGTGGACCAGTTCGGGTTGCCGCCCATCCCCGCGGCGGTCAACTCGGAGTCGAAGGTCAGCTCTTCGCGGCTGCCGTAGCCCTCCGCGGTCAGCCGCCACAGCGCCATCTTCGGCAATGCCTCACTGCGGTAGCTGATCACCAGGAATCCGTCGAATGCGTCGACCCCGTCCAACCGCACATCCGCACGGTGCTCGATCAGGGGACGGAAATCGGTCGGGTCGCTCACCGGGGCGTCCACCAGCATGAAGTTCTCGGCGCCGTCGTTGTGCAGGATCAGGAACCGATCCTCGCCCCCGACCACGGCGTGTTCGACGGAGTACTCGACGAGGTCACGGCGTCCCCACACCGTGGTGAGCTCGGCGGTCGGATCGCCGGCGTCGACGTAATGCACCTCGGCGGTCACGGCGCTGCCCGAGGCGACGAACAGGTACTTGTCGCTGCGACTGCGGCCGATCGCGACCCAGAACCGTTCGTCGGGTTCGTGATACACCTTTTCCGCCGGCAGACCTGACGCCAGCCGGTGCCGCCAGACGGTGTCGGGCCGCCACGCGTCGTCCACCGTGGTGTAGTACAGCGTGCGACTGTCGGCCGCCCAGGTGCCACCGGCGCCGATCCCGGTGATGGTGTCGTCGTAGAGCTCGCCGGTACGTAAGTCCTTGAACTTCAAGGTGTAGCGCTCGTCCCCGAGGACGTCGACCGAGTAGGCCAGGATGTTGCCGTCCAGGCTGACCGTGGCCGCACCCAGCGAGAAGTACTCATGGCCATCGGCTTCGACGTTCTCGTCGAGCAGCACCTGCTCGCCGGGAATCTCGGTGTCCTCGTCGAGAGCGGGCGGCGTCCAGTCGTCGGGATCACCGATCGGGCACCGGCAGTGCACCGCGTACTGCTTGCCTTCGAAGCTGCGGGCGTAGTACCACCACCCGTTGCGGCGCATCGGCACCGACAGGTCGGTTTCCTTGGTGCGGGCCTTGATCTCGTCGAAGATCTTCTGCCGCAACGGCTCCAGATGCGCGGTGGTGTCCTCGGTGTAGGCGTTCTCGGCCTCCAGGTGTGCGATCACCTCAGGACTGTCCTTGTCACGCAGCCACTCGTAGGGGTCGATGAACACGTCGCCGTGATGCTCGCGGCGATGGTTGCCGCGCTTGGCGGTGGGCGGTTTCACGTCGCTCATGCGCCGATCCAATCGTCGAACCGCAAACCTGAAATCCGTTCGTAGGCCTCGATGTACCGGGCGCGGGTGGCGGCCACGATCTCTTCGGGCAGGCGTGGCGGCGGGGTGCTGCCGTGACGGTCCCAGCCGGATTCCGGCCCGGTGAGCCAGTTGCGGACGAACTGCTTGTCGAAGCTGTCCTGAACCACACCCGGCTGATAGCTCTCGGCGCGCCAGTACCGCGAGGAGTCCGGGGTGAACACCTCGTCGGCGAGCACCACGGTGCCGTCCGCGTCGACGCCGAACTCGAACTTGGTGTCGGCGATGATGATGCCCTTGGTCAACGCGTGGTCGGCACCCTGCAGGTAGATCTGCAGCGTGCGGTCCTTCAACTGGTTCGCCAACTCGGGTCCGACCAGGTCGGTGACCCGGTCCAGCGAGATGTTCTCGTCGTGGTCCCCGAGGTCGGCCTTGGTGGCCGGGGTGAACAGCGGCTCGTCGAACTTGCTGGCCTCCCCCAGGCCGGACGGCAGCGGAATCCGGCACACCGATCCCGTGGCCTGGTAGTCGAGCAGGCCGGACCCGGTCAGATAGCCGCGCGCCACACATTCCACCGGCAGCATCTTGAGCTTGCGCACCACCAGCGCACGGCCCAGCACCTCGGCCGGGATGCGCTCGTCGTCCGGCGGTCCGGCCAGGTGATTGGGCGCGTCGATCAGATCGAAGAAGAACACGCTCATCGCGGTCAGGATCCGGCCCTTGTCGGGGATCTCCGAGTCCAGGACGAAGTCGTATGCCGAAATGCGATCGGTCGCCACGAAGAGCAGATGGTCGTCGTCGATGCGGTACAACTCGCGGACCTTGCCGCTGGCCAGGTGCTGGTAGTCGGACAGAGCGGGGCGCATTGGGCCACCCTATGTGTTGGGATCGGTTCCATGAGATCGCGGTACCTGCCCTACGCCAGCAGACCCGGCCGCTTGTTGGCGCAGTTGTTCAGCGACGTGGCCGTCATCGTCTGGACCGCGATGTGGGTTCTGGTCGGCACAGCCGTGCATTCCGCGGTGTCCACCATCGCCGAGGTCGGCAGACAGGTCGAGAACGGCGCCAACGGGGTCGCCGACAACCTGGGTTCGGCGGGCGACAGCACCGACCACGTGCCGCTGATCGGCGACACACTGAGCAAGCCGCTGCGGGCGGCCAGTGACGCGGCCCTCGATATCGCCGGTGCGGGCGCGAACCTGGACCACACCGCGAGCTGGCTGGCCTGGGTGTTGGCGTTGGCGGTGGCCGCCGCGCCCATCTTGTTCGTCGCGATGCCCTGGCTGTATCTGCGAGTGCGGTTCTTCCGGCGCAAGTGGACCGCGATCACCCTGGCCTCGACCGCCGCCGGGGAGCAGCTGCTGGCGCTGCGGGCGCTGGCCAACCGGCCGCTGGCCAAGTTGACCCGGGTCTCCGACGACCCGGTCGGCGCCTGGCGCAGCCAAGATCAACGGGCCATTCGCGGCCTGGCCGCCCTCGAACTGCGCTCGGCCGGCATGCGGCTGCGCCGTCTCGAGTGATCTCCCGAGTGATTTCGGTGCGTTTGGTAACGCCCACCGTTACCAAACGCACCCAAATCGCAGGGGTTGGAACCGTTTGACCGGGACAGCGCGTCCAATCCCGTGTGATCGACGATTATCTACGTGACCATGACGGTGTGATCACCCTTGCTCAGGCGCAGCAAGCTGGTTTGAGCAAGCAGGCGGTCTACCGCAGGGTCCGCTCCGGCAAATGGCTCCGCTGCTCACCAGGGGTGTACTTCGCCGACGATCGACCGTTCACCGATTCAGCCCGGGTGAGGGCGGCGGTGTGGTCGGCCGGGCCGAACGCAGCAGCAAGCGGACTCGCCGCCGCCTGGTGGCATGAGGTCACGAAGTACGCGCCCGACACGGTCGAGGTGACGATCCCCAGAACCGGGCACCACCCGCAGCGGTACGGCATTCGGCTGCGCCGACGTGACCTCGACCCCGCCGACATCGTGGAACGCCGCGGAGTGCGGGTCACCGCACTACCGCTGAGCGTGGTCGAAGCCGCCGCCCGCAAAGGTGGCGGCGCCAAACTCATGGACACCGCCCTGCAACGCCACACCGAACTGCATGTCCTGTGGCGGGCACACCTGCGCAACAAGGGTAGGTACGGTTCGCCCGCGGCCCGCAGGCTGCTGCGCACCGCCGCGGACGGGGCCCGATCAGAAGCCGAACGCCTTCTGGTCAAGCTGCTCAAAGAAGCCGGCATCACCGGCTGGAAGGCCAACTACCGGCTGGGCAGTTACGTGATCGATGTCGCCTTTCCGGTCCCCAAGCTCGCGATCGAGACCGATGGCTGGGCATTCCACCACGATCCGGAGGTCTTTCAAAAGGACCGCGTCAAGCAGAACGACATCGCGCTGTCGGGTTGGCAGGTGCTGCGGTTCACCTGGCTGGATCTCACCGAGTATCCGCAGCGGGTGATCGCCGAGATCCGAGCGGCTACCGGGTACCGCTGAGGCGCTTCAACCAGCTTCCGAACGGGTGCCGCACGGTGACGCTTCCCATCCGTACCCGGCCCCGCACGATCAGGTGCAGTTGATCCGATGGCGGGCTGGTGCGCACCTTGACGGTGGCGCTGCCCGCGATGGCATTGAGGCCGTTGAGATCAGCTGTGGCCGAGGGCGGCACGATGAGCTCCGTCGAGCTGCAGTAGTCGTCGATGATGATCTCCACCGACGGCCCGGCCAGGATGGCTGAGGTGAAGTCCAGGGTTGTGCTGCACATTCGGGTGTGCAGATGCAGCGAGCGAGCCACCGTCCACTGCCCGCGCCGCACCACCGAGGACATCCAGCCACGGAGTTCCTCGGGCGGGCGAGTTCGCGGACCTGGTGACGAGGCCGCGATCGGCAGGTCGGCGACCACGACGCCCAGCTCGCCGCGGGTGCGTGCGGCCAGAGCGGTGTCGTAACGCTCGCTGAATTCGTCGAGCGTGATCATGCCTTCGGCGACCGCCCGTTCGAGCAGGCGTCCCACCTCGGCGCGGTCGGCGTCGGAGACTCTCAGATGGTCATCGTGGCCTGAGTCCATGTTCTGAGGTTAGGCGAACAACGCGGCGTACCAGCACGACCACGACCGCCAGCCACGCGGTGAACGCAATCCAGAAAAACACGTGCGAGACGACGACCATTGGCTGCCAACCGGTCTCGATCGACACGGCATAGCAAGCGGCCGAGAACATGCCCAGCGGGAACACGGCCGGCCAGTCGAGGATCTGGCGCCAGCTGGTGAGCGCCAGCGGCACGATCTGTACGGCGGCGACGACGAGCGTCGCGATGGTGACCACAAGCACCGCGTCGGCGATCGGGCCGGGATGCAACGCGGCATGGATGTGCTCACCGGCCAAGGTGGCGATCGCGGCGCCGCCCATCAGAATCCAGTGATCGGCCGGTACGTCGCGGCGGACTTCCGGCTCTCCGAGGGCCCGCCACGCGATGAGTCCGGTCATCAGGACGTACAACACCAAGGCCGACACCCAGAAGATGAACGCCCAGAACAGGATTCCCGCGGCCATGAAGACGATCGCCAGACCTGACGTCGCGACGCTGACCAGCTCCCAGATGCCGCGGGCCCGGCCACGCAGCGCGGTGATCCCCAACCGGCGCATGCGGGTGAGCACCATCGGTATCAGCGTCAGCCAGCCCGAAAGACCCAACGCGCCGAACACCCACACCGCCGGCGCATACTCGGCGAATCGGGCGGCCAGGACCGCGCAGGCCGCCACATAGGTGAACAACCCGATCGCGGTGTCGAGGTCCTGCCAGTCGAAGGTCTGCCGGCGGACCGCCGTCGCGTACATCAACACCGGCAGCGCGAGCACGGCCACGGCTGCCAGGGGCCGGCTGATGACGCCGAAGCCGTAGTCCGCGGCGGAGATCGACACGATGCCGGTCGCCATGATCGCCGCGAAGACCACGGGTTTCATGCCGTGAGCTCCACCACCAGATGTCGGATGCCGGTGTGCCGATTACTGCGGGCCCATTCGACGGACTCGGTCAGGCGAGCCGACGAGAACCGCTGAAGTAGTTCCTCGAACAACACCCGCAACTCGAGGCGGGCCAGGTTGGCCCCCAGGCAGTAGTGAATGCCGTAGCCGAAACCCAAGTGGGGGTTGGGTTTGCGCGTGATATCGAAAACATCGGGCTCCGAGAACGCCAGTGGATCCCGGTTGGCCGAGCCCTCCCAGACCTGCACCTTCTGCCCCGGCTCGATGTCGCAGCCACCCAGTGACACCGCTCGGGTGGCGGTGCGCCGCTTGGACGGCGACGGCGAGGTCCAGCGCACCATCTCCTCGATGGCCGTTGGCAACGCCCCGAGATCCTCGCGCAACAGCTCCAGCTGTGCAGGATGCTCGATCAGAGCCAGCAACCCGCCGGCCACGGCGTTGCGGGTGGTCTCCGCGCCGGCGCTGAACAGAAGGCTGAAGAACAGGTACAGCTCGATGTCAGAGAGCGGGGTCAGATCATCCGACAATGTCGCGTTGGCGACCACCGACAGCATGTCGTCGGTGGGTTCGGCCCGCTTTGCCGCGATCAACTCCGAGCCGTAGGTGTACATCCGTGACCCGGCTTCCTCGGCCGACAACTGTGCCATGGTCGCCGTGCGGGACCCGCCGAAATCGAACTGCGGCTCGATGGCCTGGAACAGCCAATGTCGTTCGGATTCAGGCACTCCCAGCAGGATGCAGATCATCTGCATCGGCAGCTCGGCGGCCACGTCGACCAGAAAGTCGAACGGCTCACCCGGGGAAATCCCATCCAGCAGCCGCCGGGTCCGGGCGCGCAGATCGTCTTCGACCCGCCGGATCATCCGCGGGGTCAGCCCGGAACTCACCAGTCGGCGGACCTCGGCGTGGCGTGGGTCGTCCATCATGTTGAGCACCTGCCCGGCGATGGACAGGTCTTGCAGCAGCGTTCCGCCGTAGGGCCGTGAGCCGCCGGTCACCGAGGAGTAGGTCTCCGCATCGCGCAGCACCGCAAGGGTTTCGGCGTGGGTGGCCACCGACCAGAAACCTTCACCGTCCGGAGTGTGTTCGGTCGGCGCATGCCAGTACACCGGGGCCTCGCGACGGTGCACGGCGAACAACTCGTGCGGAAATCCGGCAGCAAAATTGTCCAGATCGGTGAGGTCGGCCGCCAAAGTCACGACGAGCTCACAGGATGGCGCCCGAGGTGTACTTGGCGGCCTCTGGATAGCGGCTGACCAACTCGTCGACCGCCGCGACCACCCCGTCGACCTGCGCTCCCGCGGCTCCGCTGAACGCCTGCTTGTCGGCCAGTGCGGCTTCGAGGGCGGCCCGGTCCAGCGGCAGCCTCGGGTCGGCGGCCAGCCGGTCGAGCAGGTCGGGCTCGCGCCCCTGCTCGCGCATCGCCAGGGCGACGGCCACGGCGTGTTCCTTGATCACCTCGTGGGCGGTTTCGCGGCCCACCCCGGCCCGTACCGCGGCGATCAGGATGCGGGTGGTGGCCAGGAACGGCAGGTACCGGTCCAGCTCACGCTGGATCACGGCCGGGTAGGCCCCGAATTCGTCGAGGACGGTCAGGAAGGTCTCGGTCTGTCCGTCGATCGCAAAGAACGCGTCGGGCAGCGCGACGCGGCGCACCACCGAGCAGAACACGTCGCCTTCGTTCCACTGCGCGCCGGCCAGTTCGGCAGCCATCGAGGCGTAGCCGCGCAGCACCACCTGCAGGCCGTTGACCCGTTCGCACGAGCGGGTGTTCATCTTGTGCGGCATCGCCGAGGAGCCGACCTGACCGGGCGCGAAGCCCTCGGTCACCAGTTCGTGGCCGGCCATCAGCCGGATGGTGTGGGCCAGTGAGGACGGCCCGGCCCCGACCTGTACGAGCGCCGAGAGCACATCGTGATCGAGCGAACGCGGATAGACCTGTCCGACGCTGGTGAAAACCTCTGTGAAGCCGAGGAATTGGGCGACGCGTCGTTCCAGGTCGGCCAGTTTGGCGGTGTCCCCGTCGAACAGGTCGAGCATGTCCTGGGCGGTGCCCATCGGACCTTTGATGCCACGCAGCGGGTAGCGGTCGATCAGCTCACGCAGACGCTGCAGGGCCACCAGGGTCTCTTCGGCCGCCGAGGCGAACCGCTTGCCCAGCGTGGTGGCCTGCGCGGCCACATTGTGGGATCGGCCGGCCATCACCAGGTCGCGGTAGACGACGGAGCGTTCGGCCAGCCGGGCGACCACGGCCACGCCGTGGGCGAACACCAGCTCCAAAGAGCGGCGGATCTGCAGCTGCTCGACGTTCTCGGTCAGGTCGCGGCTCGTCATGCCCTTGTGCACGTGCTCGTGTCCGGCCAGCGCGTTGAACTCTTCGATGCGGGCCTTGACGTCGTGGCGGGTGACGCGCTCGCGGGCGGCGATCGAGGCGAGGTCGACGTTTTCCAGGACGCGTTCGTAGTCGTCGACCACGCCGTCGGGCACCGGGACGCCCAGTTCGGCCTGTGCACGCAGCACGGCCAGCCAGAGCCGGCGCTCGGCGACGATCTTGGCCTCCGGTGTCCAGATAGCGACCATTTCGTCGCTGGCGTAGCGGTTGGCCAGAACATTCGGGATCGTCACGAACACACAGCTTACGACCTACCGATGAGCACCAATGAGACAGTGGACGGATGTACTTCGTCGGGCTCGACCTCGCGTGGGGCGAGAGGAATCAGACGGGTGTCGCTGTCATCGACTCCGGTGGCCGGGTGCTGCATGTCGGGGTGGCGCAGGATGACGACGACATCGCCGTAGCCATCGAGCCGTATGTCAGTGGTGATTGCCTGGTCGCCATCGATGCGCCGTTGATCGTCAAGAACCCGACCGGGCACCGTCCGTGTGAGCGGGAACTCAATCGGGATTTTCAGCGGTTCGACGCGGGCGCGCGGCCGGCGTTCACCGAACGCCCGGAGTTCAAGCATCCGCGGGCCGCGCGGATCGCGGCCGCGCTCGGCTTGGATGTGGATCCGTCGTCGCCGTCGGGGCGGCGCGCGATCGAGGTGTATCCGCACCCGGCGAGCGTCGTGCTGTTCGGGCTCGACAAGACCTTGAAGTACAAGCGCGGGGCGTTCGGGGATCGTCAACGCGAACTGTTGCGGTTGATGACGTTCATCGAGGAACTCGACACCGCGACGCCACGGTTGCGGGCCAACCGCAATGTCAGCTGGGTGGAGTTGCGCAAGCGGGTCGAGGCCGCCACCCGGCCGGG
Organism: Mycobacterium sp. GA-1841; assembly: GCF_001954135.1. GTDB lineage: Bacteria > Actinomycetota > Actinomycetes > Mycobacteriales > Mycobacteriaceae > Mycobacterium. Next base: position 12,837 of record NZ_MBEQ01000014.1, read on the forward strand.
TCAGCTCGATCGCGACGAGGATCCGGTCGACGCGCTGCTGTGCGCCTACATCGCGCTGTACTGGTACCACCGTCCCGAGGACGTGACGATCTACGGCGACGTCGGTTCCGGCTACATCCTCACGCCGACCCTGCCTGCCGATCGGCAGGCTCGGCCGCGCCCGACCCCGGCACGTGAGCCCACGCTGTCGGCGGCCATCGCCGAATACGCCGCCAAACGTCCGGATCTGGTGGCGGCCGGGGAGCGGTACCTCAAACTCGTCACGGGTCTGCTCGACGAGGCCGGGATCAACTATCTGAGCATCACGGCCCGCACCAAGAGTGTGGAGTCCTTCGCTGCCAAAGCCGACCGTCGGGCCCCGGACGGCACCCGGCTGTACACCAATCCGCTGGTGGAGATCACCGATCAGGTGGGTCTGCGCGTCATCACCTATCTGCGTGAGGATGTCGACGCGGTGGCCAATCTGCTGGCCGAGGAGATGCGGCTTCTCGACGATCGGGACATGGGTCTGCAGACCGCGCGTCAGGGCCGGTGGGGATATGCCAGCCGGCATCTGCTTTTCGGGGTCGAAGGCGAGCAGTACCCGGCGTCGATCCAGGTGCGGACGGTGCTGCAGCATGCCTGGGCCGAGTTCGAGCACGACGTGCGGTACAAGGGTTCGATACCGGCCGAGCATGTCAGCGAGTTGGACCGCCGGTTCACCCTGGCGGCCGGGCTGCTGGAGTTGGCCGACCGCGAGTTCACCGAGATCCGGGAACGGTTGCGGCTCACCATGTCCGACGACGAGGACGCCGAGTTCTCGGAGTTCTACGAAGACTCACGCATCCCCACCCCGGTGCTGGCCACCTACCTCGGTCATCGTTTCTCCGACGCCGGGTGGTCGCGCACCGATCACTACGGCTGGATCTCGGGGCTGTTGCTCGAACTCGGTATCACTTCGCTGGAAGCGCTTACCGGCGTACTGGATTCGGTGGACACCGACGAGATCAACCGGTTGATGGACTACCGCTTCCCGCCTGGTGCGGTGCGTCGCCTCGACGACGCGTTGTTGGCCGTGTTCGGTGACCGGTACCTCGGTCTGGACGGCAATGCGCATCGGGTCGCGTTGTTGCAGAACCGGATCGAAAAGTTGCGCAGCGAATCCTAGGGCGCCTCGGCCAGGTGGGTCGGATCGGTGATGCCCGGTCCGTGGATTCCGAGTTGGCGGTTGATCAGCTTGGTGATCAGGAACAGCACCACACCGGTGGCGACGAGGGCCAGCGCCAGCACATACTGCACAGCCGGCCGTCCCGAGGTGGGCAGCACCAGATACAGCGACGCGATGAAACCGATGACGGGCAACGCGGTAGGGGTCTTGAAATGCCTGCCTTCATTCCGCACGTCCCGACGTAGCACCAGCACGGCGACGTTGACCACCGAGAATACGGCAAGCAGCAGCAGCGAGGTGGTACCGCCCAGGATCGCGACCGTGTCCCCGCTGGCGAACGCCGACACGTAGAAGATCAGCCCGAAGGCGATGGCGGTGGTGAAAAGAATTGCCACCCAAGGGGTGTGCCGCCGGGGATGTACTGCACCGAGCACCGGGGGCAACACGTGTTGACGGGCCATACCGTAGATCAACCGGCTGGCCATCAGCATGTTGATCAGCGCCGTGTTCGACACGGCGAACATCGAGATGACCGGCAGGATGTTGTCGAACGGCAATCCCGGCGCGGCCGCCTCCATCACCTTCACCAATGGCGACGAGTCGGACTCGGCCAGCGTGCCGACCGGCACCAGGGCGACGGCGATGACCGCGACGACGACGTAGACCAGGCCGGCGATGCCGAGTCCGGTCAGCAGGACTTTCGGGAAGATCCGCACCGGGTCCTTGGTCTCCTCGGCCATGTTGACCGAGTCCTCGAATCCGACCATTGCGAAGAACGCCAGCGATGTCGCCGCGGTGACTGCGATGAAGGCGTTCTTCTCCCCGGAGGTGTCGAAGGCGACAACGCGGGAGAAGTCCACGTCGACCCCGCTGAGGATCGCCCACAGTCCCACCACGACCACGATCACCAGACCGGTGATCTCGATGAACGTGAGAACCACGTTCAGCTTGACGCTTTCACTGACGCCCCGCAGGTTCACCGCGGCGATCAGGGCCATGAACAGCAGCGCGAGCAGGATGACGCCGATCACTTTCAGGTGGGCAACGTGCTCGGTGAAGAACTGGCCGAAGTTGACCTCGATGGCGTCGAAGAAGCTGATCGCGAAGAACCTGGAAGCCGTTGAGGCGGAGGTGATTCCGGAGCACATCACGATGAAGGCGACCAGGAAGGTGACGAAGTGGATCCCGAAAGCCTTGTGCGCGTACAGCGCCGCGCCGGCGGCCTGGGGATATTTGGTGACCAGTTCCAGGTAGCTGAACGCGGTGATGGTGGCGATCAGGAAGGCCGCCAGGAACGGCAGCCATGCGGCGCCACCGACCTCCTTGGCGACCTGCCCGGTGAGCGCATATACCCCGGTGCCGAGAATGTCCCCGACGACGAACAGCAGTAGTAGACCGGGTCCCATAACCCGCTTGAGCTGTGGCTCCCCCGAGGCTACGGGTTGCGACATTCCCCCTCCTTCAGTGGTCAGACGCGCACCGCCCCGTCGTCGACGGGCGCCAGCACGTCGATCACGTCGATCAGCGTGGCGCGGGCACTGGCTCTGGGCCCCTCACCTTCGTCCACCAACGATGCCACCACAGCTCCGTCGACGGCGCACACCAGGGCGGTGAGTAATTCCGCACGTACCGAACGTCCCGAGCGTTCGACCACCTCGACCACGGCATCGGCGCGCTGCTGCAGGATGCGGCGCTGAATGTCGCGCAGGCCAGGTTGCCGGGCGCAGGCGATGTAGCGCTCGTAGCGCGAGATCAGCTCTTCGGAGCCGCGACGCTCCCGGGACTCTCCGAGCAACAGGTCGACGAGGATGTCGGCGGTCGATTCGGCACCGCGGCGCCGTCTCGACAGCGCGGCAACGCCGGCGCTGAGTTGTTCGGCTTCTCGGGTTCCGATGTATTCAACGGCCTTGGCGATGAGGTCGTCCAGTGACGAGAAGTAGTACGTCGTGGAGGCGAGCGGCAAGCCGGCGCGACGCGCCACCGCGCGGTGACGGACGGCGTCGAAGCCGCCTTCACAAAGCAACTCAGCGGCCGCCCTGACGAGGGCGTACCGCCGACGCTCCCCTTTAGGAGTGACCGCTGCCGTCACCTTTAGCATCGTGCCAGCCGGGCATCCGTCACATCGGGCTTTCGGTCAATCATCAGGCTCTACTCAGGTTTTTCGCCTGTCCGCACGCCGCCACAATGCCATCGGCGGATGCCAGTCTGAGGCGATGGCAAGATGGCCCCCATGCCAAACTTGAGCCGTCGCGCGGTCTTGCGCCTCGGCGTCGGTGCGGCCGCCGGCACCGCCGGGGCCATTGCCCTCGCCTCAGCCCCAGTTTCGGTGGCCAGCCCGGTCGCTGCCCCGACGTTCACCCGAGGCTCGTTCGTCTCGGCTGCCCGCGGAGGGGTCAACACCAACTGGGCCATCGCCCGGCCACCGGGCCAGACCGGAAAGTTGCGCCCGGTGATCGCCCTGCACGGCAAGGGCCAGGACGCCGAGGGGGTGATGGCCGGCGGCGTGGAGCAGGGTCTGGCCGAGGCGGTGGCCGCCGGGCTGCCGCCGTTCGCGGTGGTCGCGGTCGACGGTGGTGGAAGTTATTGGCACAAACGCGCTTCCGGTGAGGATTCGGGCGCGATGGTGCTCGACGAGCTCATCCCGCTGCTCGCCGAGCAGGGCCTGGACACCTCGCGGGTGGGGTTTCTCGGCTGGTCGATGGGCGGGTACGGCGCGCTGCTGCTGGGATCGCGACTCGGTCCGGCGCGTACCGCGGCGATCTGCGCGGTCAGCCCCGCACTCTGGACCTCCTCGGGCGCCGCGGCGCCCGGTGCGTTCGACAGTGCGGAGGATTACGCCGCCAACAGCGTGTGGGGACAACCCGCGTTGGGCTCGATTCCGATCCGGATCGATTGCGGTAACAGCGATCCGTTCTATGCGGCCACCAAGCAGTTCATCGCCCAGCTGCCCAATCCGCCGGCCGGCGGCTTCTCTCCTGGCGGGCACGACGGCAGCTTCTGGAGTTCCCAACTGCCCGCCGAGATCTCGTGGATGGCGCCGCTCCTGGTCGCCTAAAGGGTGATGCGCCCCTCGGCGGCGGCGAGGCCGATATCGCTACGGAAGTGACTGCCCGGCAAGCGAACCGACTTGGCGAGTGTGTACGCCGCTTCACGGGCGGCGGGCAGGTCGGCTCCGGTGCCGACCACCGAGAGCACCCGACCCCCCGAGGACACCACGGCGCCGTCGTCGCGGCGGGCGGTTCCGGCGTGCAGCACGCCGTCGGCCTCGGATCCGGTGATCACGTCGCCCACGCGCGGCCGGCCCGGGTAGTTCTCCGCGGCCACCACGACCGTGACGGCATACCCGTCACGCCACTGCAGGTCGCCGAATGAGTCGAGCTCACCGCTGGCGGCGGCGCGCAAGAGCTGAGCCAGCGGTGAATCCAGCAGGGCCAGAACCGATTGCGTCTCCGGATCACCGAAGCGGCAGTTGAACTCCACCACCGCCGGACCGTTCGAGGTGATCGCCAGGCCGGCGTAGAGCAGGCCCGAGAAGGAGCTGCCACGCGCAACCAGTTCGGCAGCAACGGGTTTGACGATCTCGTCGACGATCTGGTTCTTCACCGAGTCCGGCAGCCAGGGCAGTGGGGCGTAGGCGCCCATCCCGCCGGTGTTGGGACCGGTGTCTCCGTCGCCGACCCGCTTGAAGTCCTGGGCCGGTAACAGCGGCACCACGGTGGCGCCGTCGACCACGCAGAACAGCGACACCTCCGGACCGTCCAGGAACGATTCGAGCAGCACCGGATGCCCGGAATCGAGTAGGCCGGCGGCGTGGGCGCGGGCCGCGTCGCGGTCAGCACTGACCACCACGCCTTTGCCGGCGGCCAGGCCGTCATCCTTGACCACCCAGGCGGCCTGCCCGGCCGGCGGGCCGAAGCGGTCCAGAGCGGCGTCGAGGCGCGCCGGGTTGTCGACGATCTCGCTGCCGGCGGTGCGCACCCCGGCCGCAGCCATGACGTCCTTGGCGAAGGCCTTGGAGCCTTCGATCCGGGCGGCATCCTTACTCGCGCCGAAGCAGGCGATACCGGCCGCGCGCACCGCGTCGGCCACGCCGAGGACCAGCGGGACCTCGGGGCCGATCACCACCAGGTCGCTGTCCAGGCGTTGGGCCAGCTTCACCACGGCTTCGCCGGAGGTGATGTCGACATCGTGTTGATCGGCGATGGTCTCGGTCCCGGCGTTACCGGGAGCCACCGCCAGCTCCTCCACCTGCGGATCACGGCGCAGGGCCAGCAGCAGGGCGTGTTCACGGGCACCGGATCCGATAACGAGGACGCGCACGCACGTAGCGTAGCGGCACACGCCCGGGCATACACTTGACGCCGGAGTGTATGGTCGTCGGTAGAACGTGTTCGCCGTCACACGAGGAGATGACCCGGCTTGACGACACTCAGCGCCTGCCCCTTCGGACAGGGTTACGACTTCACCGATCCCGACGTACTGCTGCGCGGCGTCCCGGTCGACGAGTTCGCCCAGCTGCGCAAGACCGCGCCGGTGTGGTGGAACGAGCAGGGCGAATCGATCTTCGACGACGGCGGCTACTGGGTGATCACCCGTCACGAGGACATCAAGACCATCTCCCGCAATGGCGGCGACCTGTGGTCCACCAACGCCAAGGGCGCGGTCATGCGGTTGCCGGACAGCGTCACCGCCGAACAACTCGACCTGACCAAGGCGCTGCTGATCAACCATGACGCGCCCGAGCACACCCGGCTGCGCAAGCTGGTCTCGCGGCTGTTCACCCCGCGCTCGGTCGCCGTGCTCGAGGAGAAGCTGGCCGTGGCGGCCCGCGACATCGTGGCCAAGGCCGCGCAGAAGGACACCGGCAACTTCGTTGACGACATCGCCGTGGGATTGCCGCTGCTGGCCATCGCCGATCTGATCGGCGTGCCCGAGGAAGACCGGGAGAAGGTCTTCAACTGGTCCAACGCCATCATCAACACCGACGACCCCGATTTCGACGCCGACCCGACGATGGCCAACGCCGAGCTGATGGGTTACGCGTACACCATGGCCGAGCAGCGACGCGCCTGCCCGGCCGACGACATCGTGACGCGCCTGGTGCAGGCCGATATCGATGGAGAGGCCATCACCGAGGTGGAGTTCGCCTTCTTCGTGATCCTGCTGGCCGTCGCCGGCAACGAGACCACCCGTAACGCCATGACCCACGGCATGAACGCGTTCCTCGAGAACCCGGACCAGTGGGAGCTTTTCAAGCGCGAACGCCCCGAGACTGCGGTCGACGAGATCATCCGCTGGGCCACCCCGGTGCACTGCTTCCAGCGGACGGCGCTGGCCGACATCCAGATCGGCGACGTCACCGTGAAAGCGGGTCAGCGCGTCGGACTGTTCTACAGCTCGGCCAACTATGACGAAGAGGTCTTCGAGTCCCCGTTCCAATTCAACATCCTGCGCAACCCCAACCCGCACCTGGCGTTCGGCGGCAACGGCGCGCACTTCTGTATCGGTGCGAACCTGGCGCGGATGGAGATCAAGCTGATGTTCAACCAGATCGCCGACCAAATCCCCGACATCACCAAACTCGGTGAGCCGCAACGTCTCCGGTCGGGATGGATCAACGGCATCAAGGAACTCCCGGTCGCGTACCACCGCTGACCGGCGGTTTGTTCCGCTGGTTGTTCTAGGATTCGCCCATGCGAACGCACGGGTGGTCCGGCTCCGCGCCGGCAAGTGATGAGGAAGCGATTGCCCGCATCCTCGCCGCCGCCGGCAACGCCATCGACGAGCGGGGTGCCGATTTTTCGATTGCGGACGTGGCGCGCACGCTCGGTGTCACCCGCCAGACCGTGTACCGCTACTTCCCGAGCACCGACGCCCTCCTGGTGGCGTCCGCAGTGAACGCGGCCAGCGACTTCCTGGACCGGGTGGCCGCCCACTTGCGGGGCGTGACTGACCCGGTCGAAGCGGTCGCGGAGGCCATCGCCACCGCACTGGAATGGCTGCCCGAAGACAAGCACATCGGTTTGCTCGTCGCCCCCGGACGTGCGAACGCCCACACCGAATCGGTCACCTCCGACGTCGCGGTCGACTTTGCCCGCGCGTTGATGCGCAAGCTCGACGTCGACTGGGCCGGCCTCGGATACACCGATGCCGAACTCGACGAGCTCGCCGAGCATCTGCTGCGCATCATCCAGTCGTTCGTCATCGATCCGGGCCGTCCGCCGCGCACCGGCGAAGCCCTGCGCAGCTACCTGCGACGGTGGGTCGGCTCGGCGGTGGTGAGGGGGCAATTGGCGTCCGAGCGGCCGTCGGCCGGGGTTTAGGCCTCGGGCCTCAGCGCCGTTCGAAATGCTGGTAGTCCACGGGACGTGCGAGGTGTCCGCACCGCGTCCAGCCCAGCACCGGCATGCGCCGCCACGCACCCGGTCAACAGGCTTACCACCAGGCACATACGGGGACGGTTGCGATGCCCACCCCCGCGACTCTCGATCGTGAAACTGGCAGATCTGCGTCGGCACGGAGGAGAAATTGATGCCTGAGCGACCGGTTGTCCAGATTTAGACTTGACCTCTGTCAGCCCCGAGGCTCTGGAAATATCAACGGGAAGGCATTGCATGGCGGGCCGGTCAGCGGGATGCGTTGCGTTTTCCGTGTTGTTGCTGTGCTTCTGCCTGACCAGCTGCGACCTGGCCAGACAGGCGTTGAGGCCGTCGATGGATATCGATTACAACGACCAGACGCTCAATGATGGCCTGGAAATGCTGCCACACCAGAACAAGTCAGGCAGGCTCAGCCGCCTCACCAGCTCGGAGTGGGACGAGGTACACCTGTTCCACGAATACACCAGCCGCGAGTTCATCGAACAAGCCGTGGGCTCTCCGGTCACCTGGGGGCGGTGGTTACCTCATGCTGTTCGCACCTGCTACCTGATCTGAGTACATAGCCGAGGCAAGGAGGCGAACGCGTGGGGGCGTTGGATGCGTTCTACTCGACGTGGTCGCAGGCGCGGACCACGTTCGGACAAGGCGTTCCCGCTACGGGCGAGCAGTTCGATCAGGGCAGCTCCCAGCTGCGGCAGATGCAGACCAAGGTGCAGTCCGCGGCGCCCGATGACCGCTGGCAGGGCACGGCATCACAGGCCTACGCCGCCAAGAATGCGGAGCATGCCGCGATCTACGGAAAACTTGCCGAGCTCGACACCCGCATGGCCAGAGAAGTCAGCCGGAGCGCTGAGGTCGTCAGCGCCGGTCGTCAGCGCCTTGATCAGGTGCATGCGTGGGTCACCGACGCTGCCGCATCCGTTCCCGACAACCGATCCGGCGAGACGATGAAACTGGCGATCGCCAACAAGGGCGTCAGCCAGGTCAAGGAGATCATCGAAAAGTCCAACAGCGAGATGAGCGCCATCGGACAGCGCGTCCGCGTCATCGGCAAGGAATACGACGAGATCGGCGGCGACAAGAAAGACAAGGCGTCACCCAGCGCACTGTCCGACAAGCTGAAATTTTGGGAAGGCGAAACGGTGCCGGGCAAGGCGGTTCGACCCTTCGACGGCGTGCTCACCGACGAAGAGTGGCAGATCGCCCGGAATTCGCCCACGCTGCTCGACGAATGGGATCAGGCTCGTGCGCAGGGGTGGACCTTCACCTCTGAACCTGGCGAAGGCACGTACACAGATTCGCGAAACAAGGTGATCAACATCGATCCGGACCTCGCGAAGAACGGTCCGTTCCAACGTGTCAATGCCATCTCCCATGAATTGGGGCATGCTCTGAAGAACCCACCGATAGACCACAGCTCGAAGGAGGCCTTCGTCAACTCGCGGCTGGACGGCGAAGGCGCCGCGACGATGAACACCATGAAGATCGAGCGTGAGATCCTCGCGGCGGGCGGCGCCGACATCATTCCCGCCGCGCCTAACGACGACAAATTCGAGCAGATCTACGACGCCTATCTCCAAGCAGGCAGTACTTCCGAGGCCTACAGCAGCGCTATCCGCCAGATCGGCGACGCATACGGCAATCTGGTTCCCTCTACCGATCCGACGACGACCTATCGCGAGTATTACGGCAGGGACTACAAGTGACGAGACTCATCGCGACCATTCTGACGTTCGCCCTCCTCGGCGCGGCGTGTACCACTGCAAAGGACGGAGTACCCGTGGCCAGCGCCCAACCACCCCAAGATGTTTGGCAACTCGCCGACCAACTGGTGCGCGAAATCCCACTCAATGCGCAAAAATTCGAGCGGCTGCTCGACACCTCCTTGCGTCCCAACGAGCAGAATCCGGTACGGCTGGAGGGAGGCGCCGCCCAGCTCAGCCCTAACCTGCACATCAGCTCGTCGGTGATCGCCATCGTCGACGGAGTCTGGTCGTTCGCCTCCGTCAACATCGACCCGTCGCCGTGCATCACCGAAGAAGATGTGCGGTCCCACTATCCCGCCGCCGAGAACACTCACCTCCCTACCGGCCATTCGCCGAAGGAGGAGTTCGTGTGGTCGGTCGCCTACGACTGGGGAACCCTCAACTTCGGCATCCGCGAGAAAGAACGGTGCCTGACCGGTATCTCGGTGGAGCGGGCGAAATCCTGACGCCGCTGCTCACACCACGGTCAACGGCAGTGACTTCCGCGGCTCGAACACGAACGAGGCACCGCCGCTGAACTTCACCACCGCGACCTCACCGAGTTCCTTTGCCGCGTTATCGGTTTCGATGATGCGAGCGGTCCACTCCTGCTCGCTCCCACCGACCTCGACGTCCAGGTGTGGGTCGACCGCCTGCACGATGGCCTGCAGCGGACGCACCTCGGACGGTGACACCAGCGACACCCACGCGCCGTCCTGATGTGCAGGTGAGCGGCGCACCGTGATCACATCCGGTCCGAACTCGGTGTCCACGTAGGCGACCGGATTGAACAGCGGATGCAGTTCGGCCACCTTGATCGCACCCTCGATACCCCCGGGCAGGTCCAGAGCCCGGTGAATGCGCTCGGCACCGATCCCGGCGACACCGATCAGCTGCTTCGTGCAGATGTCCGTGGCCAGCGCGGTATCGGCGCCGGCTCGGGCACCCACCGCGAGGATGAACGACAGGTTCAGCAGGTGCATCTGCAGGCACACTTCGTCGGCGATGCGGACCAGCGCGGAATGGGAGAACGCCGCGAAATCGAAGTCCGACAGCAGCGGTCCGGCGTAGTCGGCCGCACCCTCGTCGGAAGAATCGATCGGATCCAACACTGTCTGGGCAGCCTGGGTCCGGCCGATCACCTCAAGCGCGGGGATGTCGTCGACCTCGGGATAGGACTCGTCGATGATGACCGTCCACGCACAGTGCGGCTGCCGATCCGCCGGCGTCCGGGGCGGCCGGTGAATCGGGCGCACCTGGCACTTGCGGTTGGTGGCCAGCGCAGTGGCGTCGAACGTCGGGTCCTCGATGTCGTGGCACATGCCGCGCACGTAGTCCTCGCCCATCGGTTCGACGTCGAGCAGCGCCCCGCAGTGGTCGAGGTGGAACTCGCCGTGCCAACGGTCATGGACCGTGTAACGGAAATCCATGAACTGCGGCGGAGCACCGATGTCGAGCTGCAACCCCTTGAAGATCGTGATGATGTCGACGCCCTCGTACTTGAGCGCCTTCTGCATCCGGCGGGTGTAGATCGGGCTGGAG
>NZ_MBEQ01000015.1 GCF_001954135.1 Mycobacterium sp. GA-1841
CCCCCCCCCCCCCCGCCCCCCCCCCCCCCCCCCCCCCCGCGCCGGGGGCGGGCGGCGCCCCCCCCCCCCCCCCGGGGGGGGCGGCGGCGCCCCCCCCACCGCCGATCGCCAGATCGCCGGGCAGCGAGACCTCGAGACGACGGCCACCGACCTCGACGACCACGGTCTGCCGCGGAACGGTGTCCTCTTCCTCGATCGGATCGCCACCGGTGAACGGCTCGACCGTGTTGTTCCACTCGGTCTCGATCCAGCGGGTGTGCACGTCGAACTTTTCTCCGTCGCCGATGAAGGCGGGATCGGAAACCACGGCCCGGTGGAACGGGATCACGGTGGCCAGACCCTCGACATGGAATTCGGCCAGGGCCCGGCGCGACCGGTCCAGTGCCTCTTCACGGGTGGCGCCGGTGACGATGAGCTTGGACAGCATCGAGTCGAACTGGCCACCGATGACCGAACCGGCCTCGACACCCGAATCCAGCCGCACACCGGGGCCGGTGGGGATGTCGTAGCGGGTGACGGGTCCGGGGGCGGGCAGGAAGCCGCGGCCGGCGTCCTCACCGTTGATGCGGAACTCGAAGGAGTGGCCGCGCGGGGTCGGGTCCTCGGTGATGTCCAGCGCCTCGCCGTTGGCGATCTTGAACTGCTGGCGCACCAGGTCGATGCCGGAGGTCTCCTCGGTGACCGGATGTTCCACCTGCAGGCGGGTGTTGACCTCCAGGAAGGAAATCAGGCCGTCCTGGCCGACGAGGTACTCCACGGTGCCGGCGCCGTAGTAGCCGGCCTCCTTGCAGATGCGCTTGGCGGACTCGTGGATCTCCTTGCGCTGCGCGTCGGTCAAGAAGGGGGCGGGCGCTTCCTCAACCAGCTTCTGGAAGCGGCGCTGCAGCGAGCAGTCGCGGGTACCGGCGACGACGACGTTGCCGTGCGTATCGGCGATGACCTGGGCCTCGACGTGGCGCGGCTTGTCCAGGTAGCGCTCGACAAAGCACTCACCGCGGCCGAACGCGGCGATCGCCTCACGGGTGGCCGACTCGAACAGTTCGGGGATCTCCTCCAGGGTGCGGGCCACCTTCATGCCACGACCACCACCGCCGAAGGCGGCCTTGATCGCGACCGGCACGCCGTACTCCTTGGCGAACGCGACGACCTCGTCGGCGTCCTTGACCGGATCCGGAGTGCCCGGCACCAGCGGCGCCTTGGCGCGCGCGGCGATGTGACGGGCGGTGACCTTGTCACCCAGATCGCGGATCGACTGCGGGCTGGGCCCGATCCAGATCAGTCCGGCATCGAGCACGGCCTGAGCGAAGTCGGCGTTCTCCGACAGGAAGCCGTAACCCGGGTGGATGGCGTTGGCGCCGGACTTGGCGGCTGCATCCAGAAGCTTTTCGAAGACCAGGTACGACTCGGCTGAGGTCTGGCCGCCCAGGGCGAAGGCTTCGTCGGCCAGGCGTACGTGCGGTGCATCGGCGTCCGGTTCGGCATAAACGGCCACGCTGGCCAGTCCGGCGTCTTTGGCGGCGCGGATCACCCGAACCGCGATCTCCCCGCGATTGGCGACCAGCACCTTGGAGATCTTTGAGCTGGCGTGGTTGGCCACGGTGCCTCCTCGGCAGTTCTCTAAGAAACGTCTTTAAGAATCTATCGCGGGCAGTTTATGCGCCGCACCTTGAGGCTTTTGAAACCGGTGTCGGTTACCGGTGAGTAGCTTTCGGCTCGGATCTGTCAGGTGCTCCATCGCTCCTGCTGACAGGCAGAATTGCGGTCACGGCCGGCCGTCGCACACGACTCCTCTTGCTCCGTGGGTGAGGGGATCTTCGTCATCGTTGTCGGCGTGTTGGTGGGCGGGATCGTCGCGGCCGCACCGCGGCGCGTGTGGTGGATCCACGCAGTCCCGGAGGTTCGAGAACCCGGAAGCGAACGAACCCAGCGCCATCGCCTACGGGATGACCCGCGCCAGTGGGGTTTTCGTGATCTTTCTCGCGTTGTCCCTTGGCGGATCGATCATCTCGGACCACCTGAAAGCGGAACAACGCCGGGAAGTTCGGGAGCACCCCGACGGTCGCGGCGAAGAACGCGCCACTGGTGGTGAATCCCGAATTGATCGGGGCGCCTGGAGAACTCGGCGACCTCGCGAAGTCCGAACGCTGCCGCGAGGGCATCGGTCGCAAGGTCCATGAAACGTCACGCGTCGTCGACAGCTCGGTCGAACCGCCGCTCGTCAGCGTCCCGAAACTCACCGAGAAGATGTACCCGGACCCGTAACGGTCGGGCCCTCAGCCCGCGCGCAGTCGCCGTTTGATCCGGGCCAGCATGGCCGACATGCCGCGCAACCGCAGCGGGCTGATCAACGCGCCGAGTCCCAGTGCGGTGTAGAAGTCGTCGGGCACCGCCAGGATGTCGTCGGCTGACTGCCCGTCCAGCCCGGTGGCCAGGATCGCGGCGAAGCCGCGGGTGGTCGGGGCTTCCGGGGGAGCGCTGAAGAACAACCGCACATTGGCGCGGTCGGACGTGTCGACATCGAGAAACAGCGGGGACTGGCACTCCGGCACCGGCTCCATCGCCGCCTCTTCGAGGTGGGTCGGCAATGGCGGCAGCTCGTTGGCGAACTCCAACAGCAACTGCAATTTGTCCTGGCCGGCCACCTCCTGGAAGTCGGAGACGACCTCTGCCAGGGCGGCCGGCATCGAAGTCATGAGGCGCCCGGGGCGTCACCTGGATCGGGACCGACCGTCACCGGCACCCGCACGGCGTTGCCCCACTCGGTCCACGAGCCGTCGTAGTTACGCACGCCGGGCAGCCCGAGCAGGTGGGTCAGCACGAACCAGGTGTGGCTGGAGCGCTCACCGATGCGGCAGTACACCACCGTCTCGTCCTCCGGCCGCAGGAAGCTGTACAGGTCTTCGAGCTCGGCGCGGCTGCGGAACTGTCCGCTGTCCTTGGCGGCCTTGGCCCAGGGGATCGACTTCGCGGTGGGGATGTGCCCGCCGCGCAGCGCGCCCTCCTCGGGGTAATCGGGCATGTGGGTGCGTTCGCCGGTGTACTCCTGGGGCGAGCGCACGTCGATCAACGGCTGCTTGCCGAGAATCTCCAGCACGTCGTCGCGGTAAGCCCGGATCGGAGCGTCGTTGCGCTCCACGACCGGATACCCGCTGGACTGCCGGGTGGGCACCTCCAGGGTGGTGTCGCGGCCATGGGAGACCCACAGGTCGCGGCCGCCGTCGAGCAGCCGCACGTCGGGGTGGCCGAACAGGGTGAACACCCACAGGGCGTAGGCGGCCCACCAGTTGCTCTTGTCGCCGTAGATCACGACGGTGTCGTCGCGGCTGATGCCCTTGCGGTCCATCAACTCGGCGAACTGCTCACCATTGATGTAGTCACGGACGTTGGGATCGTTGAGGTCCAGGTGCCAGTCGATCTTGACGGCGCCCGGGATGTGACCGGTGTCGTAGAGCAGGACGTCCTCGTCGGACTCGACGATGGCCAAGCCGGGCCGGCCCAGGTTGCTGGCCAGCCAGTCGGCAGTGACCAGGCGCTCCGGGTGGGCGTACTCGGCAAGAGTGGGGCTGGGATCAGCAGGCAACGGCACACCATGAGCCTACCGCCGGGCCGGTACCCGACGCCGCGCCTATGCGGTGAACGCCACCTCGTAGGCCACGGCGTAGCGGCGGGCACCGTTGTTCGCGCGGAACAGTGAGCCGCCGTTCTGAGACCACGTCACCACCCGCAGCAGACGCTTACCCGGCGACAGGCGCTTGGTGATGATGTCGGCAAATGCGGCGCGCAACCGCTCCAGATCGCATGTTTCGAAGTCGCGTGCGACGCGAACATCCCACATTGTCTCTTCGACTGGCATTGGCCCAGTGTCGGTGCACAGCGGGGCGACCCCGGGCCTTTGACCACGGCGCGCCGCGCTTTGGAATTGTTGCAATTTGGTCACTGCGTTCTGTTTCCGTCGTGAACCACCACCGCCCGCTGCCGGTTTCTCCCGGCCGTGAGCGGGTACGTGACGCGGACCCACGCTTCGGGACTGGAAGGGAGTCGCGTTGAGATACAACGGTTTTGCCCCGTGGCCGATCCGATGAGCGAGGGCCAGATCCGCGCGCAGCTTGAGCAGATCGCCCAGCGGACGTTCGGTTGGTCCGAACTACATCCCGAACAGCTGGCCGCGATGGAAGCCATCATGGCGCACCGCGACGTGCTGGCAGTGATGTCGACCGGTTCCGGCAAGTCGGCGATCTACCAGGTTCCCGCGGTACTGACCGACGGCCTGACCGTGGTGATCTCGCCGCTGATCTCGCTGCAACGCGATCAGATCGATCATCTCGCCGATGTCGATGCGCCCCGGGCGGTGGCGATCAATTCCCGTCAGTCGGCTGGAGAGACCGACAGAAACTGGCAGGCCGTGGAGCACCGGGAGGTCGAGTACGTCTTCTTGTCGCCGGAGCAGTTGGCCAAGGACGAGACGGTCTCGCGTCTTGCCGCCGCGGATGTCTCGTTCATCGTGGTCGACGAGGCGCACTGCGTTTCGGCGTGGGGCCATGATTTCCGTCCCGACTACCTGCGGCTGGGCGATGTGATCGAGCGGCTCGGCCGTCCGGTGGTCGCGGCCCTGACGGCAACGGCCTCACCGATGGTGCGCAGAGAGATCGTCGAACAGTTGCGGCTGCGCGACCCACTGGTCATCGCAAGTGGTTTCGATCGAGAGAATCTACGGCTGGAGGTCGAGCGCCATACGAGCGACGACGACAAGAGGGACGCCGTTCTGTCCTGCGTTGCGGCGCTGGACAAACCGGTGTTGCTCTACACATCGACCAGAGCCGACGCGCAACGGTACGCCGACGAGTTGGGCCATCGCGGGCTTGCGGTCGCGGCCTACCATGCCGGATTGCGGGCCGGTGAACGTGACCGGGTGCATCGGCAGTTCATCGACGACGAAATCGACGTCGTCGCCGCCACATCGGCGTTCGGCATGGGTATCGACAAGCCCAACGTGCGCACGGTGGTGCATGCCTCGGTGCCGGATTCGGTGGACAGCTACTACCAGCAGATCGGCCGGGCCGGTCGTGACGGCGAGGTGGCCTGTGCCCGCTTGTTCTACCGACCGGAAGATCTCTCCCTCGGCCGGTTCTTCAGCACGCACCATCCGGATGAGACCTTGTTGCGCCGCGTGTACCAGGCCCTGGCGGCGGGCGGGCCGAAACGGTTGAAAGATCTGCGCGCCGACCTCGACATCCGCGGCCGACGACTGACCACTGCCGTCAACCTGTTGGAGCAGGCGCGCGCTGTGAGGTCCGGCCGCAAGGGTTTTCGCGCCGGTAATGAGGATGTCGCGACCGCGGTCGGACGAGCCGTGGAGATCGCCGAGAGCAGCGAGCGGGTCGACCGGAGTCGGGTCGAGATGATGCGCGGCTATGCCGAAACCAGGAATTGCCGGCGGCAGAACCTGCTCGGCTACTTCGGCGAAGAACTGTCGCAGCCCTGCGGCAACTGCGACCGGTGCAGCGAGCAACCCGACGCAGCAGCGGACGCCGGGAGTTCACCGGTGCCGATCGACACCCCGGTGGAACACGCTCAGTGGGGCGCCGGGGTGGTGATGGGCGGCGACCGCGACACGCTCACCGTACTGTTCGACCGATACGGTTACCGGACCTTGTCACTGTCGGTGATCCGGGAGAATCAGGTGCTCAAGCTCCCGGACGACCGGTGAGCACGCCCGTCACAGGATCGGCCGGCCGCCGGTGACCGCCACCCGGGCCCCGGAGATGTAGCTGCCGTCGTCGGACGCCAACAGCACGTACGTCGACGCCAATTCGGCCGGCTGCCCGGCCCGGCCGAGCGGGGTATCGTCCCCGAACGACTGGACCTTCTTCGATGGCATGGTCGAGGGGATGAGTGGAGTCCAGATCGGCCCTGGCGCAACGCTGTTCACCCGAATACCCTTCTCGCCCAATAGCTGCGCGAGGCTCGCGGAGAAGTTCGCGATCGCCGCCTTGGTGGCGGCGTACGGGGCCAGCGTCGGTGACGGCATGTCCGAATTGACCGACGAGCTGCCGATGATCGACGAGCCCGGGGCCATGTGCGGTACCGCCGCCTTCACCAGGTGGAAGTAGGCGCCCACGTTGACCTTGAACGTGTAATCCCATTCCTCGTCGTCGATTTCCTCCAACGTCTCGTGCGTCATCTGATACGCCGCATTGTTGACGAGGATGTCGATCCCGCCGAGTTCCTCCACCGTGCGGGCGATCACCGTACGGCAGTGCTCGGGGTCCGACAGGTCGCCGGGAATCAATACGCAGGTTCGCCCTTCTTCCTTCACCAGGTGCGCCACCGACTCCGCGTCCTCGTCTTCGTTGAGGTAGGCGATCGCCACGTCGGCCCCTTCCCGGGCGTATGCAATGGCCACCGCCCGGCCGATCCCGCTGTCACCTCCGGTGATGAGGGCCTTCTTGCCGGCGAGCTTGCCGGACCCGCGGTAGCTGCCCTCGCCACAGTCGGGCACCGGGTTCATCCGGCTCTGTAGGCCGGGCACCGATTGTTGTTGATCGGGAAAGCCCATGCGCTGCTCCCTCCATTTGGCTTCGCGTGGTTTCGCGCGCGGAGTACCCCGGCACCGGCGGCCGAAACGTACCGCCGACCTGCGCTGTTTGCCGTGGCGCCAGCGGGGTATACCGCTTGCGAAATGAAGGAGTCGGGATGAACGCGGTGGCAACCGATCTGGCGGGCCGGAGAGTGCGGTTCGCGCACCAGGTGCTCGACCTCGACGACGGACATCGGGTAGGAGTTTCGATCGGTGGGCACGGTGTACCGATGGTGTTCCTGCACGGCCTGGGCTTGAACCGGCGCCATTACCTGCGGCTGCTCGACCGGATCGCGGCCCTCGGGTTCCTCGTGGTGGCCGTCGACGTCGCCGGCCACGGAGACACCGGAGATCTACCTTGTGACGCAGCAGAATTGGACGACCGCGCTGATCTCGTGATGCGTACGCTCGATGCGCTCGGCATCCGGCGAGCAGTCTTCGCCGGCCATTCGATGGGCGGCCGCATGGCAATCCAACTGGCCGCGACCGCGCCCGATCGCGTCCTGGCGGCACTGCTGTTCGACGCGGCCGCAGGGGCATCGTTCGACGCTGCTCTCGAGACGGTCATGCGCTCGCCAGTTCAGATGGCTCGCACGGTCTTCGGTGCGGTCTGCGACATGTACCGCGACCCGATCCGCATGAAGATGGCAGCCGTCAACCGGTATCTGCGGATGCTGACGGCGGCGTCGATGGGCAGATTCCTGCCGCCCAGCGGGTTCGTCGGTGCGGCGCAGGCCCTCATGCGTTCCGGGGAGTGCGCCGCGTTGCTCAGGGCACTGCGGGAACGGGAAATCCCGACCATGGTGTTGCACGGCGCAAGTGACGGCATCGTGCCGTTCGACTGTGCCCTCGAACTGGCCGACGAGGCCGACGCGACGTTGTACCGGATACCCGACGCGTACCACTCCTGGCTCATCAACGATCCGTGGCGCGGAGCTGACGCGGTACGTCAACTTCTCGAGCGCGAACTCGGTGACGTGCTGTGCGACACGGCCGCGTCGATCGGTATCGAGGACTGGCGCAACGCGCAGGCCTGGGAAGAGGCGTTGATCGAACCGGGTGCCTGGCTGCGTCGGCTCAGCGTCGGCGCCAAGACGGTCGGCGCCGACAAGCCCCGGCGCGTCGAGATGGAACTCCTCCGTCGGGCCAGGCAATCACAGCCGGTGACGCGCATCGCCTCGGTCCGACCGGCGGCGAGAACGCGCATTCCGCGTACCGCGTGACGATTCTTGTGCTGCGGCCGGGCCGACAGCCTCAGTGCCGCGCCGAGGCTTCCCACAGCTGAGCGACCGACAGCCTGGCGTCGGCCAACATCCGGCGCAGCAGCGGCAGGCTCAACCCGATCACATTGGACGGATCACCTTCGATGCGGTCGACGAACCAGCCGCCGAGCCCGTCAAGAGTGAAACCGCCTGCCACCCCGAGAGGTTCGCCACTGTGCAGGTACGCCTGCAGATCAGCCTCGGTCGGCGAGCCGAACTGCACCGCGGTGATCCCGGTGTCGACCACACGATCGGTGACCGACCCGCCACGGACCGCCAACACCGCGTGACCGGTGTAGAGGTGAGCGGTCCGGCCGGCCATGGTCTGCCACTGGCGCCGTGCGGTCTCGACGTCTCCCGGCTTCCCGCACAGTCGGCCGTCGAGAAACAACATGGAATCACAGCCGATGACCACACAGTCCGCCGCGACGGCCGCGGGCAGCCGGGTGAGTACCTCGTCGGCCTTCGCCGCAGCCAGCGCACTGACCACCCGCTCCGGCGCGGCATCCGCCAACGAGGCGATGACCGCATCTTCGTCGACACCTGACACCACTACCAACGGATCGAGGCCGGCCTGGCGCAGAACGCCAAGCCGGCCTGTCGATGCCGAACCCAGGACGACCCGGGTCATCTGACCATCACTAGCGCCGCATGTGGGTGCGCTCCAAGAGCGTGACCCGCTGCCAGCTGAAGATCGAGTACCGCAGCTTGTCGACCGGATGGCCCCACATGTTGCGGTCGCGCAGCACCGGCTCGGCAGCGCCTCCGCCTGCCGTGCTGAGCACCGCCATCAACGCGGCCATCTCCTCGTCGGTGGGCGCGCCACGCAGCACCTTGATGTGTGCCTCGTGGTCGGCTTGCTGGGTGCTCTGCGCGTCCTCGGTCTGTTCAGCCACGGTCGCCTCGCTCGCGCTCACAGTGGAATGTTCCCGTGCTTCTTCGGCGGCATCTGGATGATCTTGCGCTCCAGCAGCCGCAGCGCGTTGGCCACATACCCGCGGGTGTGCGACGGCGGGATGACCGCGTCGACGTAGCCCCGCTCGGCCGCGATGTAGGGGTTGACCAGCGTGTCCTCGTAGGTCTGCTGCAGCTCCAGGCGCAGCGCGTCCACGTCCTCGCCCTTGGAGGCGGCGTCCTTGAGCTGCGAGCGGTAGACGAAGCCCACCGCGCCCGAGGCGCCCATCACGGCGATCTGCGCGGTCGGCCAGGCCACCACCACATCGGCGCCCATGTCCTTGGACCCCATCACGCAGTACGCACCGCCGTAGGACTTACGGGTGATGACGGTGACCTTGGCGACCGTGGCCTCACCGTAGGCGTAGAGCAGCTTGGCGCCGCGGCGGATGATGCCGTTGTACTCCTGGTCGGTACCGGGCAGGAAGCCGGGAACGTCGACCAGCAGCACGATCGGGATGTTGAAGCAGTCGCAGGTCCGGATGAACCGGGCGGCCTTCTCCGAGGCGTTGATGTCGAGGCAGCCGGCGAACTGGGTGGGCTGGTTGGCCACGATGCCCACCGGACGGCCGTCGACCCGGCCGAAGCCGACCACGATGTTGCCGGCGTAACCAGCCTGCACCTCGAGGAACTCGTCGTCGTCGAGGATGCGGGTGATGACCTCGTGCATGTCGTACGGCTGATTCGGCGAATCCGGGATCAGCGTGTCGAGCTCGAGGTCCTCGTCGTTGAGGGTCTCCTCGATCGAGCCCTCCACCGGGGCCACCGGGTAGTGCGGCGGCTCGGCGTAGTTGTTCGGCGGGAGGTAGCTCAGCAGGTCGCGGACGTACTCGAACGCGTCCTGCTCGCCGGAGGCGACATAGTGGGCGGTGCCGGACTTGGCCATGTGGGTGTGGGCGCCGCCCAGCTCCTCCATGGTGACGTCCTCGCCGGTGACGGTCTTGATGACGTCGGGGCCGGTGATGAACATCTGGCTGGTCTGGTCGACCATGATCACGAAGTCGGTCAGGGCGGGGGAGTAGACGTGGCCACCGGCCGCGGCACCCATGATCAGCGAGATCTGCGGGATGACACCCGAGGCCTTGATGTTGTTGTGGAAGATCCGGCTGTACAGGCCGAGGGAGACCACACCCTCCTGGATGCGGGCGCCGGCGCCGTCGTTGATGCCGATCAGGGGGCGGCCGGTCTTGATGGCCAGCTCCTGGACCTTGACGATCTTCTCGCCGTACACCTCACCGAGGCTGCCGCCGAACACGGTGGCGTCCTGGCTGAAGATGCAGACGTCGCGGCCGTCGATGGTGCCGTAGCCGGTGATCACACCGTCACCCAGCGGCCGGTTGTTCTCCAGGCCGAAGTTGGTGCTGCGGTGCTTGGCCAGCGCGTCGAGTTCGACGAACGAGCCCTCGTCGAGCAGGGCGAGGATGCGCTCGCGGGCGGTCAGCTTGCCTTTGGCATGCACCTTCTCGACGGCTGCTTCGCCGACGGGGTGCAGCGTCTCCTCGGCCCGCCTCTTGAGGTCAGCCAGCTTGCCTGCAGTGGTGTGGATGTCCACCTGGTGCTCGGCGGACGGCTCGGTAACGCTCGTCATGGGTCCCGATGTTATCGGTAACCCTAAGACGCGTCTAAGAGTGGTGGACGTGGCGCGCGTCACTATGGCGTGGCGAGTGTGCTGCGGGACGGCCCGCGGCGCCGAGGCGCGCCTACGCTTCGATCGTGACCAACGGGCCCGTTTTGTTGTCCGAGCTGGGCACCGACCCCGCATCGGTGCTGCGACTCGTCGGGCAGTTCGACGCGCTCGAGGAACAGGCCGCCGACGTCGACGCCGCTGTGCGGTTTGCCGCAACGGTCGCGGCGAGTCCGGTCGGCGTCCGCTGGCCTGACGGTGCCGTGGTTCGATACGACGCCTCCGGACAATCGGACTCCAGCGACCGCGCGGTGCCGGCACCGGATCGCAATGACGTCGTCGTGTGGTTGGAACGTGGCGGCCCTGGCCATCCACTCGATCAGGTGTTGCTCGACCGGCTGCGGCGGCTGGTACGGCGATTCGGTGCGCGGCCATCCGTGAGTGAGACCCCACATCTGGGCGACCCGGCGTTGCTTGAGGTCGTGCTGTCGGGCAAGGAACACCGCGAAGACCGGGCTCGGGCCATCCGGCTGCTCGGGCTCGACGAGACTCGGCCGACGTGCGTGCTGGCGGCTTCGGGCCATTCGCCGCCCGAAACGGTCCGGTTCATCACCGATGAACTGCCCGCGGCGGCCGTGCGGACGGCGGTGATCGGCAATGCCACCGCCATCGTGTGCCAGGGCGCTTTCGACATGCGTGAGCTCTCGGACCGGCTGGAGCAGCGCATCGTCGAACGGTTTCCCGCGGTGGTCAGCACGCACACGGCATCCGGCCCTTGGGTCGGAATCGGTTCTGCCGGAAGTGCTTTCAATGCCTCGACGTCGTGGAACGAAGCCGTGCGGGCGCTGCGGTTCGCGTCGTCGACCGGTTTTGGCAGGCGTGTGGTGGCCTACGAGCGGCTGAGTTCGTTGGAGTTGCTGGCCGACCTCCCGGCCGATCGGGTGCGCCGCAACCGAGATGTGGTCCGGATCGACGAGATCGCGTCGACGCCCTCCGGCGATCTGGATGTGCAGACGACCGAGGCCTTCTTCGTCTATGGATCGTTGCGACGCACCGCTGCCGAACTTCATGTGCACCACAGCACCGTGGCGGCGCGCCTGGCTCGCGTGCAGGCTGCGATGGGTTGGGATTTCGAAGACCCGGTGGATCGCTTCCTGGGCACGCTGGTGCTCATGGTCCGGCGGATCGCGCTGTCGTCGGCCGAACTCGCCGACGCCGACTTGTTGTAGGCGATCACAGCGTTGTTCTTTCGTTGTTCGCAGCGGCCCGACGCGCGTCGGGAAATCTGCGGACATCACCCGACGCGTGGCGGGTGACGAGCATCACCTCATTGGCCAAGATTGCGATGCAACGCCTAGCCCCGAAGGAGACCGACATGGCCGTCATCGATTCCACCCGCACCTGGCAACCGCTCGAAGAACGCCTGGCCGTCACGACCGACGAACGTCACCGGGTGGTCCTCGGCACGGTTATCGCACACATGAAAGCCGAGGCCGAACCGAACCTGGAACGGCTCATGGCCACCGTTGCACCCGAGGCGGACTACCACTTCTGGGCGACCGGCACAGACGACATCGGCCCGAAGTCCAAAGCCGGGGTACAGGCCTACTACGAGGCGTTCGTTGAGGGCGGCAGCAACGTGCTGGAGTTCGAGATCACCCGCCTCGTCGTGGACGATCACTGCCTGGTCACCGAGGGCTTTCTCAAGCAGATCTATCCCGGTGCGGCGGCCGCCGCGATCGGAATCCCCGTCGACGACGAGGCGGCCGATTATCTGGTCGTGTTCCGCCAGCTGCTGTTGTGGCCGATCGACGAAAACGGCCTCGTGCTCGGTGAAGACTCGTATAACCCTGGAGTGGTGAACGTGACGAAGCTGTCGCAAGAAGACCTGCCGCAGGCCTACCTCGATCTGCGGACCAGTGCCTGATGCCTGACCCGCTGCGGGACTCGATCGGTGCAATGCTGCTGGACCGGGTCGGCGACCAACACCTGGGATTGCGTACCCGCGACCGGGATTGGACCTGGGATGAGGTGGTCGCCGAATCGGCCGCGCGCGGGGCACTGGCCCAGGCGTTGCGCGTAGCCGGGCCGTTTCACATCGGGGTACTGCTGGAGAATGTGCCCGACTTCGTGTTCTGGTTGGGCGGTGCGGCGCTGGTCGGCGCGTCCATCGTGGGGATCAACCCGACTCGCGGTGCGGCCGAGCTGACGGCAGAAATCCGGCTCGCCGATTGTCAATTGATCGTCACCGACACCGCAGGCGCCGAGCGGTTGCGCGGCCTCGATCTCGGGTTGGCCCCCGACCGGTTCCTGGTGATCGACGCTCCGGACTACGCCGAGGCGCTCGACGCGCACCGGGTGGCGCCCGCGCTGGCGGATGGGGTCGATGCCGACTCCCTGATGCTGTTGCTGTTCACCTCCGGCACCACGGGCGCCTCCAAGGCGGTGATCTGCACGCAGGGCCGGCTGGCTGTCATCGCCTACGCGGCCGCCGAAAAGTTTGGTCACGTGCGCGACGACGTGGAGTACTGCTGCATGCCGCTGTTCCACGGCAACGCGATCATGGCGTTGTGGGCGCCGGCGTTGTCGGTGGGTGCCACGGTGTGCCTGACGCCGACATTCTCGGCGTCGGGATTCCTGCCCGACGTGCGGTACTTCGGCGCGACGTTCTTCACCTACGTGGGCAAGGCGCTCGGCTATCTGATGGCGACCCCGGAACAACCCGACGACGCCGACAACCCGTTGGTCCGCGGCTTCGGCACGGAGGCCTCGCCCGACGATCAGAGGGCGTTCCGCGGCCGCTTCGCCGCCGAGTTGTTCGAGGGTTACGGCTCCAGCGAAGGCGGTGGGGCAGTGGTGCTGGCGCCGGACATGCCGCCGGGCGCGCTGGGGCGACCGGCGCACGCCGGGGTGGCAATCGTCGATCCGGAGGCACTGACCGACTGTGCCCCAGCGGTTTTCGATGAGCACGGCCGGGTGCTCAATCCCGACGAGGCCGTGGGCGAGATCGTCGACAAGTTCGGCACCCGCACGTTCGAGGGCTATTACAAGAACGACGAGGCCAACGCCGAACGCATCCGAAACGGCTGGTACTGGACGGGCGATCTCGGTTATCTCGACGAAAACGGCTTCATCTACTTCGCCGGCCGGCGCGGCGACTGGATCCGGGTGGACGGTGAGAACACCTCGGCGCTGACCATCGAACGAGTGCTGCGCCGTCACCCCGATGTGGTGGCGGCCGGTGTGTACGCGGTGCCCGATCCGCGGTCGGGTGATCAGGTGATGGCCGCGATCGAGGTGGCCGATCCCCCCGGCTTCGATGCTGCGGCATTCGTGTCCTTCCTGGCCGGCCAGGATGACCTGGGCGCCAAGGGGTTCCCGCGGTTCCTGCGGATCTCGAAGAACCTGCCCGTCACCGGATCGAACAAGGTCCTCAAACGTGAACTGCAACGGCAGCGCTGGCACACCGACGACCACGTGTATCGGTGGATGGGACGCGGCGCGCCGGAATACCGGCTGATGGATGACGATGACGCGCAGGCGTTGGACGCCGAGTTCGCACAGTACGGGAGGCAGCGGTACCTATGAAGTGGGATGACCAGT
Organism: Mycobacterium sp. GA-1841; assembly: GCF_001954135.1. Taxonomy (GTDB): domain Bacteria; phylum Actinomycetota; class Actinomycetes; order Mycobacteriales; family Mycobacteriaceae; genus Mycobacterium. The sequence continues at coordinate 14,021 of NZ_MBEQ01000015.1, forward strand.
GTGACGTCTTGATCGCCGGGTCCGGGGGAGGAGGCGTGACCGGCGCCTACACGGCCGCACGCGAAGGGCTGTCGGTGATCCTGGTGGAGGCCAGCGACAAATTCGGCGGCACCACGGCGTATTCCGGTGGCGGCGGGGTGTGGTTCCCGTGCAATCCGGTGCTGACGCGGGCCGGCACCGACGACACCATCGAGGACGCCCTGGAGTACTACCACGCCGTCGTCGGTGACCGCACGCCGAGAGAACTACAGGACACCTATGTCCGCGGCGGTGCCGGCTTGATCGAATACCTGGAAGCCGACGACAACGTGAAGTTCGCGCCGATGCCGTGGCCCGACTACTTCGGCAAGGCGCCCAAGGCCAGGACCGACGGGCAGCGCCACATCGCGGCCCGTCCGCTCAAGGTGGAGAAGGCCCCGCATCTGCGCGAGCTGGTGCGCGGACCGCTCGACGCCGACCGGCTCGGTGCCGAGCAGCCCGACGACTACTTCATCGGCGGCCGGGCGTTGATCGCCCGGTTCCTGAAAGCCATTGAGCAGTACCCGGATAACTCACTGCGGCTGAATACCGCACTGGTGGAGCTGGTCGTCGAGGACGGGGCCGTCACCGGCGCGATCGTCGAAACCGACGGGGTACGGCAGGCGATCCGGACGCGGCGCGGTGTGCTGCTCGCGGCAGGCGGCTTCGAGGGCAACGACGAGCTACGGCAGGAATATGGGGTGCCCGGGGTCGCCCGCGACACCATGGGCCCGCCGGCGAACCTGGGCCGTGCTCACCAGGCGGCGATGGCCGTCGGCGCCGACGTGGATCTGATGGACCAGGCCTGGTGGTCACCGGGCCTGACGCATCCCGACGGACGGTCGGCGTTCGCGCTGTGGTTCACCGGTGGCATCTTCGTCGACCAGAACGGGCAGCGCTTCGTCAACGAGTCGGCGCCCTACGACCGGATCGGCCGGGCGATCCTGGCGCGGCTCGACGACGGTTCGATGACGCTGCCGTATTGGATGATCTACGACGATCGTGAGGGCCTGGTGCCACCCGTCAAGGCCACCAACGTCTCGATGGTCGACTCGCAACGCTACGTCGAGGCCGGGCTCTGGCACACCGCCGACACGCTCGACGAGCTCGCCGCCACGATCGGTGTGCCCGCCGAGAACCTGGCCGCCACCGTCGAACGCTTCAACGCATTCGTCGCGTCCGGCACCGACGAGGACTTCGGGCGCGGCGACGAGGCGTATGACCGGGCGTTCTCCGGCGGCGCGTCCCCGCTTGTCGCGATCGAGAAGGGACCGTTCCACGCCGCCGTGTTCGGGATCTCCGACCTCGGCACCAAGGGCGGGTTACGTACCGATACCGCCGCCCGGGTGCTCGACGCCGACGGGCAGGTGATCGCCGGTCTGTACGCCGCGGGCAACACCATGGCCGCACCGAGCGGCACCACCTATCCCGGCGGCGGAAATCCGATCGGAACAAGCATGCTGTTCAGCCACCTGGCGGTCAAAGACATGCTACGCAGGAAGCCATGACCGATATTCGGGAAATCGACGCCGGCACCGAGATGACACGGTTCGCCCGAGGCTGGCATTGCCTCGGGCTCGCCGAGACGTTCCGGGACGGGCAGCCGCACGGGATCGAGGCGTTCGGCACCAAGCTCGTCGTCTACGCCGACTCCGCCGGCGCGCTGCACGTGCTGGATTCCTATTGCCGGCACATGGGCGGCGACCTGTCGATGGGGACGGTCAAGGACGACAACCTGGCCTGCCCGTTCCACGACTGGCGCTGGGGCAGCGACGGAAAGTGCAAGCTGGTGCCGTACGCCAAGCGCACGCCGCGGCTGGCGCGAACCCGCAAATGGCAGACCACCGAGGTCAACGGTCAGCTGCTGGTCTGGCACGACCCGGAAGGATCCATTCCGCCCGCCGAGCTGACCCCGCCCACGATCGAAGGTTACGACGAGGGCATCTGGTCGCCCTGGCAATGGAATTCCATCCTGATCGAAGGGTCGCACTGCCGCGAGATCGTCGACAACAACGTCGACATGGCGCACTTCTTCTACATCCACCACGCCTACCCGACGTTCTTCAAGAACGTCATCGAAGGCCACACCGCCAGTCAGTTCATGGAGTCCAAGCCGCGTCCGGATTACGCCACGCGCGAGCTCTGGGACGGTACCTATCTGCGTTCAGAGGCAACGTATTTCGGTCCGGCGTACATGATCAACTGGTTGCACAACGATCTCGCCCCGAACTTCACCGTCGAGATCGCCCTGATCAACTGTCATTACCCGGTGACACACGACTCCTTCGTGCTGCAGTGGGGCGTCGCCGTCCAGCAGAATCCTGCTCTACCCGGCCAGAAGGCGGAGAAACTCGCCGCGACGATGAGCCGCAGTTTCGGCGACGGCTACATGGAGGACGTCGAGATCTGGAAACACAAGGCCCGCATCGACAATCCGCTGCTGACCGAGGAGGACGGCCCCGTCTACCACCATCGCCGGTGGTACGAACAGTTCTATGTGGACCTCGCCGACGTCACCTCCGAGATGACCGATCGCTTCGAGCAGGAAGTCGACACCACCCACGCCAACGAACTCTGGCAGCAGGAGGTGGCCGACAACCTGGCCACCACGGCGAATCACCCGGGGCGGACCCGGTAGCGGCCGGTGGCAAGATCCTCGCTCAAAACCCCCATCGGGCTGTCGATCACATGCTCGGTCATGCTCAGGCTGTCCCGTTCGAAGTAGGCGCCCGGGGTCTCGCGCTTCCAGGTTGCCGGCGAACCCGCGTAGAGGCCGCGCTTCGGTTCCGGCGCCGATCGTTGGGTCATGGTGGAATTGGCCGCCAATACCGACTGATCGGGCAGTTGGCTGTCCTTGAGCATCACGGCGCCGCTGCCGACGAGCGAGTGGTGCCCGACTGTCACTCGTCCCACCGTCTGCCGCTTGTGTACGAAGTCGGGCTCGTGTGTCTGTAGGAGACAACGGTTTCCGCCGACAGCGGCGTACTCACGCAGGACGATCGTGCCGGAACAGTCCGCGTAGTGCCTGCTGCCCAGCTTCGCGCCGTAGCCGACGAACAACGTGCCGGCCTTCGCGTCGATCTGCTGGTAGCTCGGATGCGCCGAGATCCAATTCCACGATTCCATCGCCGCGTGCTCCTCGAAGCGGACCAAACTCAGTCCCCGGACAACGTTGAACAATCCGAACCGGACACCTTCGCCCACCTCGAACCGATCGACGTTCAGTACGAGCGTGGGCCCGATTCTGGCCGTGGCGGCGACGGCATGCCCGAACGACCTCAGTACCCGGTTCTTGAACGCTGACGGTGGCAGAAGAAGCCAGCAAAGCATTTCCAGCATGGGTGCACCTTTCTTGCGGTGTCATGCCAACGGCATGACGGCCAGGATCGGGCAGTCCGTGCCGAATCTACTGAAAATCCCGGACCTCCCGGAACCGAGCACGGCCCGCGTGGACAACTGTGGCGCTCGTCACTCACCCCGGCGAGCGTGCCGATGTGCGTCAGTGCGTGGTCTGCCAGGGGTTTTCGCGGTCTTCAGTGCGGGCGGGGCGCAGTACACCGCGGTCTGACGCCCCGTTCTGCGGCGTTCGATACGCGGGGGCTGCTGCGAGATCCGGTTCAGTTGCGTAAGGTCGGTCTGCGTAAGGTCGGGGCGCCGGGGTCGAATCAGACCGGGTGTCGATGACCTGGACCAGCGACGGAGATCGTAGCCACACGTGCCGGTACGGCGCCGCTGGATGTCCACAAGCAAACATTGTCGGGTCGAGTTGCACAGCTACAACGTGATTCTCGCCATGGACGTCCGCGTGTCGCCCAAGTGACGGGAGCTTGCCACTGATCGCACCAACGTCAACACCCTCATCGATCGCGCCACCGCCGATCGGCAATCAATTCTCGCTCGCCGGTTTCACCGGCCGGGGTTACGACCGGGGCCGGAGCCTGCCGATACAGCTCGTCTGGTTACTCGTCTCGAGATCCGTGCTGTTCCGGTGGTGGATGCCGAACCGGTTACGGATTGCGGTACTTCGGGTATTCGGCGCCACGATCGGCCGCGGCACGCTCATTCGGCATGACGTGAAAATCCACTGGCCGTGGAAGCTTGAGGTCGGCGACAGTTCGTGGATCGGTGAAGACGTCTGGATTCTCAATCTCGAAAAGGTGACGATCGGCTCGAATTCGTGTGTCTCCCAAGGCGTGCTGCTGTGTACCGGAAGTCACGACCGCACCAGCGCCACATTCGAATTCGACAACGGTCCCATCGCGATCGGTGACCGGGTCTGGGTGGCCGCGCGCTCCACCGTGCTGCGCGGCGTGCACATCGGTGACGGGGCAACGATTGCCGCAACCACGCTCGTCACACACGACGTTCCGGCCGCCGCGACGGTGTTTCCGCCACGGGCGACGAGAGGGACGACATGCGGGTGACGATCGTCGGAATCAACTACGCGCCCGAAGTGACCGGGATCGCCCCGTACACAACAGGTATCGCCGAAGGCCTGGCCACCCGCGGGCACGATGTCACGGTGATCACCGGGGTGCCGCACTATCCCCAGTGGCGGGTCGCAGACCAGTACCGCGGCGTCCGGCGGCGCACCGAAAGTGCGGCGGGCGTGACCGTGCACCGGGTCGGGCATCACGTACCGACCGAGCACAGCAACCGCGGGCGGATCCGGATGGAAGCCTCGTTCGGTACGGCTGCCGCCACGCACAAGTGGGATGATCCCGACGTCGTCATCGTCATCAGTCCGGCGTTGCTTTCCGCCGCCGCAGTGGTGTTGCGGGCCAGGCTGTCCCGGGTGCCCGTCGGGGTGGTGGTGCAGGATGTCTACAGCAAGGGTGTGGTGGAGACCGGAGCCGCCGGAGGCCGCTCCGCAGCGGCGACCGCACGGCTGGAATCTGCGGTGTTGCGGATGGCGGACGCGGTGGCGGTGATTCACCCCCGCTTCGCCGACCCACTGGCGGAGATCGGGGTGGACACCGGTGACCTGGAGGTCATCCGCAATTGGACGCACATCGCCGATGAGGCCCCCGTGAGCGGACCGGCGGCCGTGCGGCAGAAGTTCGGGTGGCGGCCCGACGAAACCGTGGTGCTGCACACCGGCAACATGGGCGTGAAGCAGGGCCTGGAGAACGTCATCGCCGCAGCTGCCGTGGCCGAGAGCGGGCACCCTCACCGCGGCGGAATGCGATTCGTGCTGATCGGCGACGGCAACCAACGCGCCATGCTCGACGATCTGGCGCGGGACACACCGACCGTTCAGCTGATCGATCCGTTGCCGGGCGACGAGTTCCGTGCCGCCCTGTCCGCTGCGGACATCCTGCTCGTCAACGAGCGGGCCGGCGTGGGGGAGATGGCCGTGCCGAGCAAGTTGACGTCATACTTCATCGCGGGCAAGCCGATACTCGCGGCCACGGACCCGACGAGCGGAAGTGCCGACGAACTCCGGGCTTCCGGCGCCGGACTTGTCATTCCGCCCGGTGATCCGCACGCTCTGGTCGAGTCGGTGCGGCAGTTGGCCGGAGACGAGCAGAGTCGACAACAGTTCGCCGGCCGTGGCGCGGCGTATGCCCGGGAGCGTCTCAGCGCGTCGAATGCGGTTGCGCGGTATGAGAAGTGGATCACCGGTCTGGCGCACCGTCGGCGGGACAACGCGGCATGAGCGTGAAGGTGAGCCGTAACGACTGCTTCTACGCCGGGCAGTCGGCGACCTATCTGGTGGGTCCGCTGGAACGAGTACTCGACCCCCAGCAGCTCAAGGCACGCTTGCAGAGCATTGCCGCAGCGGGTCCGCAGCATCGGCTCGGCCTGCGGCCCAGCCGTGCGTCACGTCAGTGGGATTTCGACCCCGACTGTGGCGGGATCGTGGTCACTGCCGGGCCGATGCCGGATATGACCGATCCGGCCCGGGCGATGCTCGACCTGCTGGCCGACGGGCCCGCGGTGCCGCCGGCCACCGTGCACATTCACATCGCCGACCGCTGGCTGTTCCTCGACTTCGATCACGGACTGGGCGGGGGCCGGCTGTTCAGCGAGGTGATCGCCGCAGCCGGCGACGGTGGAACCGGATTCGCCGAACCGGCGCCCGCCACGGCGAGCCGCAACCCGGGTCTGCGCGCCCTGATGCACACCATCCGGACCCAACCGAGGCGACTGATCGGTGCGCTGGACGAGCCGTTTCGAAGTGGCGGCGCCGCTGTGGTCCCCACCGGGCAGTTCGATGACCGGGAAGCGCTGGCGTACAGGCGAAGTCAGCCCGGCTTCCTGGACCTGGTGCGGGCTTACCGTGACGGATACCTGCCGCGCGCGCCGCTGTCCGCCCTCATCCTCTCGGCGTTCATGCGGGCCCTGCACTCTTCCGGGATAACGCCGGAAGACGACGTCGCCCTGCTGGTGGATCTCGGCAGGTATCTGCCATCCGGAGTGGGCACGTTGTCGAATTTCGTGGGTGTCGCACCGATTCAGGTCGCAGCGCCGTACGAGGCGGGATCGATCGCCGCCGCCGTCCACGAGTACACCCACGGTTGTCGTGCCCTGGTCCGATACGGGATGGGTTACGCCGCACGGCTGCGGACCCGTCCCGCCGATCTGCCTCGGTGGCAGACCGGTAGCCGCCGCGCCCGGATCGTCGTCACAGACCACGCCAATTCGGCGGCAGGCAACAAGATTTCCTGGGCCCACACGTCGGACGGTCACCATTTCGTCCGCAAGGCGCCGGTGCGTTACTCGAATCAGATCTCGTTGGCCATCAACCGGGTCGGGTCCGAACTGCACCTCACCGCGTCGTACTACGCCGGAACCTTCGACCCGGCCACGATCGACGCCGCCCTGGCCGCCATCGTGGCGGACGACTCGCAATTGGTGCTCGCCGGAGCCAGCGGTGCGCGAAAGGGGCGGTGACATGGCCGCTGAGCTCACCCGGTCGCCGGGAGGGCGATCGACAGCGGTGGTCACCACCGCCGACCAAGTGCTCTCGAGCGCCAGCAATGCGTTGATGGTCTTTGCGGTAGCGCAAGTTTCACCGGCCGAACAGTTCGGCATCGTCGCCCTGCTCGTCACGGTCGCCACCACCTGGATCGGATTCAATCGAGGTGCGCTGGGTACTGCCCTGTTGCTCACCAGCAACATGCGCCGGGCGGAGATCTCGGTAGAAGGCGGGTACGCGACCAGCCTTTCGCTGGTGACGGCGGCCGTCGCCGGCGGAGTGTTGCTGGCCCTGTCCTCGGCATTCGGACAATTCTGGATCGGCCTGGCGTTCGCCGTCAGCATGGTCGGTGTCCTGGGCCAGGATGTGTTGCGATTCGTCGCCATCGCCCAGGGCCGGCCACTCGTCGCCGCGATCTGCGATGGGCTGTGGGCAGTCTGGATCGTGACGATCTACCTGATGAACCTCCTGACGTCCGGAGTCTCGGCGGCGGCCACGGTGTACCTGTGGGGCGCGGGTGGCCTGCTGTCTGCCCTGGCGCTCATGTCGGTGTTGGGCACTTACCCGCGCCGCCACCGTCTGACCGACTGGTGGCGAGAGTATGGCCGGGCCCGGTTGAGATTCGGAATTGTCTATGCGCTCAACCAGGTTGGGGCCAGCCTGGTGACATTGACCGTGACGGTGGTGGTGAGCGGCACGGCCGCGGCCGGCCTTCGCGGGGGTGCGACGTTGTTCGGCCCGATCGCGATGCTGGTGTCCGCGCTGCCGCTGGTGTTCGTCCCCCATGCCCGCCGGATGTCGTCCTCGGCCGATCAGCAGTGGCGTGTGCTCGTGAAAACCTCGATGCTCACATCGGGTCTCACCCTGCTGGCGGGCGTGTGCCTGGCCGCTGTCCCGGCGAAGCTCGGGTCGGTCATCCTCGGGGATACCTGGACGTATGCCAGTGCCCTTGTGGTCTATCTCGGGATCGAGTGCGCGGCGATGTGCTGGATGGTGAGTGTGTACAGCTTCTTCCAGGCGCAGGGCATGAGCACAACGGTATTGCGGGTCAAGCTGTTCCAGATCTGCCTTCAGCTCGGTCTCTGTCTGGGCGCCGGGGTGCTGGTGGGCACGGCAACCGGCGTCGCCATCGCACTGGCGGTCTCCGGCACCGTTGCGGCGCTGGTCGGTGTCACCTTGGTACGGCGCGCGGCCAGGCAGGCCACCGACATCGAGGCCGGACCACCGCGGCGCACCGACGGGACCGACATCCCCGCCGTTGCCGTCGCTCCGGGACGCGAACCGTGGCCGAGCATCGATGTGCTCGCGGCGGAGATGGTTGACGGCGGGAGTCGGCGGTGACGTCAGCGCTGCACGTCGTCACCCTGATCACGCCCGACGGTGCCTACGGCGGACCCGTCCGGGTGGCGTTCAACCAGGCCCGCCAACTGCGTGCGGATGGCCATCACGCCGTCGTGGCCGGTGCGGTCCGCGGTTACCGCGAGATCCCCACCCGCCTCGACGGTGTTCCGGTCCGGCTCAGCAAGGCGCGCACCGTGATTCCCATGCTCGGTTTCTCCGGACTCCTCGCCCCGGCCATGTTGCTGTGGATGGTGCGCCACCGCAAAACCTTCGACGTGGTCCATGTCCACCTGGCGCGCGACCTGATCACCCTGCCCGCCGCGCTGATCGCGCTGATGCTGCGCAAGCGGCTGATCGTGCAGACGCACGGGATGGTCGCCGACAGCGACCATCCGATTGCACCGCTCTTGGACCGCATTCTGGTCCGGCCCATTCTGCGCCGGGCGGCTGCCGTTCTCTACCTGACCGAGGCGGAGCGGGCGGCACTGCTGCGTGTGCAACCGGCGGCCGCGGTGCAGCATCTGCCCAACGGCGTCCCTGGCTACGAACCCGGTCCCGACGTGGGTGCCGACCGAGTTGCCGACAACGACGTGGAGGTGCTCTACCTGGCGCGGCTGCAGGCGCGAAAACGGCCCGCCCTGTTCGTGCGAGCGGCTACACGTCTGCTGGCGCAGGACTGCGCGGCCCGATTCACCCTGATCGGTCCCGACGAAGGCGAGGGCGCCGCCGTGCGTGCGGCGATATCACAGTCCGGTGCCGATGAGGACGCGATCGCCTGGGAGGGGGCACTGCCGCCCGAGCACACGACCGAGCGGATGGCCGCCGCGTCGGTTTACGTGCTGCCGTCGGTGGCCGAGCCCTTCCCGATGTCGGTGCTCGAGGCGATGTCCGTCGGTCTGCCCGTCGTGGTCACCGAAAGCTGCGGGCTCGCGAATGCAGTGCGCGACAGTGGGAGTGGCATCGTGGTCGACGAATCCGAGGAGGCGCTCGTCGAGGCGATCCACATGTTGATCGCCGATCGTGGGCTGCGCGAGCGGATGAGCGCCGCCGCGCGACGGACCGCGACCGAGGTGTTCAGCATGGCAGCCGTGGCCCGTGAACTTCTCACGTTGTACGCCGACGTTCGATCCGACGCCCGACAGGTGGACAGGCAGCCCGCGTGACAGACGAATCGAACGGCGACACTGCGACGGTCGCAGACAACGGACGGCGATGGCGGCGTCTCGCGCGTCGAGCACTGACGGTCATCGCCACCATTGTGATGGTGGGCCTACTGATCGTGGCAGGCACCGGAACCGTGGTGTTCCGTCATGCGGCACAGGATGATCTGCGTCATGCCGACGCCGTTTTCGTGCTCGGCGGCGAACACGACGGTCGTGAGGACTACGGTCTCCAGTTGGTGCGCGACGGAGTTGCACCGGTGCTGGTGCTGTCCAACCCGTACCGCGCCTCGGATCCGGTGATCCGGCGGGCGTGCGAAACCCGGGTGCGCGGTGTCGAAGTGCTGTGCGTGAAACCGAAACCCTCTACCACGCTGGGCGAGGCACTGCTGATCCGTCAGTTGGCCCGCGAAAGAGGTTGGAAGACAGTCGTGGTCGCATCGTGGCAGTACCACCTGCCCCGGGCTCGCTTCATCTTCCGGCGGTGCTTCTCGTCGTCGCCGGAATCCACGATCATGCGGGCGGTGCCCCGCGACTACCACCTGACCGCGGGCTCATGGGAATACACCTACCTGTACCAGTTCTTCGCACTGGGCAAGGCGGTCATGGAGTCGGGAAAGTGTGAATGAGCTCCACCGCCGCTCGGCTACCACTTCAACTTGTACTGCACACCGGCGAATACGTACACACTCAGATAACCCAGTAGGGCAAATGCGCTGCAATACAACCCGGTTATCGCCAGTGCCCGGCCCGCGCGCCGAATCGCCTGCCAGGTGTGGGTGCGGTCGCTGAAGGCGGCCATCGGTAGCAGCACGGTGGTGATGGGCGCGGCGGTCACCAACAGGCCCTCACCGACGAGCAGAAGGGCGGGCGGCGAGTCCGCCGTGGATTGCACCGCGGTGAGACAGCCCAAAAGCGCACACACCACGCAGTTGAACGCAGTGATGCGCCAGCGATCGGCATTTCGGTAGAGGTAGACCGCCGCCGGGGCACCGACCGCGGCCCCCAGGCCGACCAGCGCGAGATCGGTGATCATGAGTCACTATCCCCATGCGCAGTGCCGGGTAACGCCAATCCGGCACGTGCACCGGCACACAACCCCGCCAATATGCACACCGGTGTCAGCACAAGATAGGCGATCGTGGCAGAGGCCGGCTGGTCCATCGCCAGTGCGGTATATCCGCTGAGGCTGGCTGCCGCTCCGGCCAGCCCCATGACGAACCCGCGAACCTGGGTGCGGACCCGCCATGTGAGCACGGACCCGATGGCGGCACCGCAGACGGCGGCCACGATCAGCGTGACCAGCAAGAGCGCGCCAGGAGAGTGCCATATTTCGAATAACAGATGGCGGGCAACGGCTCCGGCTACCGCGCCCACGATCATCCACCGCAGCTGCCCATCGCCGGCAGAACCCGATCGCACCATCGGAATCAGGTTAACCACCAATCGGCCACCTGAGCGATCCGGGTTGTGCCGCCTCGTCGTTCGATACGGCCTTGCGCTGTTTGGATATGACATTGCGCTGTTTGGATATGACACTGCGCTGCCTAAACGTGAGAAACATCGCGTTGTTCGGCAGTATCGGAGCACCGGTGAGCCGACACTGTGGGCCGTCAACTGCTAGATTGCGAAACGTACCGCTTGATCGAATAGATGGCGCCTATGGCTGCGCGGTTTCTTGTCGTACTGATTGTCGCAATTGCGCTTTGAGTGGATTGTTGAGCATCGCTGCCGGCCATGGGCCGGAGAGGTGCACGATTCGGAATGACGGTCGTCACGATGCCGCGAGAAGTCTTCACCCGCACTCGCTGGCAGCGGCAATACCTGGTGAACATCTTCGTCACCGACGTCCTGGTGGTGTGCGCTGCGGTGATACTGGCGCAGTACGTCCGGTTCGGGCAGGCACCGGATCTGTCGAGCACCGATGGCTACATCACGGCGGTCTCGATTCTTTTTGCGGCCATCTGGCTGTTGGCCCTGTCGATCTGCCGCACGAGATCGACGCGGGTGATGGGGGCCGGTGCCGAGGAGTACAAACGGGTTGCCGCCGCCTCGTTTTGGACTTTCGGCGGGCTGGCGATCATCACGTTCCTGGTCCAACTTGAGGTGGCCCGCGGTTACCTGGCGGTGGCACTGCCGGCCGGCACCGTGGCATTGTGTCTGAGCAGGTGGCTGTGGCGCCGGTATCTGGCCAAGAAGCGGGCCGAGGGCCACTATCAGACGGCTGTCATGGCGATCGGCGACGCCGACGCGGTCAGTTATCTGGCACAGGAGCTGACTCGTGACCCGCGCAACGGATACGACGTTGTCGCAGTAGGTATCCCGGGCTATGGCGCGCCGCGCGGCGAGACGTTGCGAGTCGGAGATCGTGACATCCCGATCATGGGCGGCGAAGCCTATGCCCTCGACGACATCCGGGAATCCGGCGCCGACACCGTGGCCATCACCGGCACGGAGCATTTCGGTTACGACGGTATCCGGAAACTCATGTGGGACCTGGAGGCCATGGGAATTGATCTGGTGGTGTCGCCGGGTGTTATGGACGTATCCGGGGCGCGTCTGGAGATGCGGCCGGTGGCCGGATTCCCACTCGTTCACGTCGAAAAGCCGCAGTACGACGGCGCAAAGCGAATTGAGAAGCGGGCCTTCGATTTCCTGTTCGCGTTGTTCGCGCTGGTGATGTCGTCACCGATTCTCCTGGTCGCCGCGATCGCCATCAAACTCGACAGCCGCGGCTCGGTCTTCTACACCTCCGAACGCATCGGGATCGACGGTCAACCGTTCGCAATGTTGAAGTTCCGTACCATGGTTTCGGATGCCGACCGTCAGCTGGAGAGTCTGCAGCAGCTCAACGAGAGCTCAGGCGGTGTGCTCTTCAAGATCAAAGATGATCCGCGTATCACGTCGGTGGGCCGGATCTTGCGGCGGTACAGCATCGACGAGCTGCCTCAGTTCATCAACGTGCTCAGGCAGGAGATGAGCGTGGTCGGGCCTCGTCCTCCGCTGCGGCAGGAGGTCGAGACCTACGACGGCGACGTCCAACGCAGATTGTTGGTCAAGCCGGGAATCACCGGTCTGTGGCAGGTCAGCGGGCGATCGGACCTGTCCTGGCAGGAATCGGTGCGGCTGGATCTTTCCTATGTCGAAAACTGGTCGATGGTGGCCGATCTTGTCATCATCGCGAAAACCGTACGCGCGGTACTGCTGAGTGACGGGGCCTACTGACGCTCCGAAAGACCTACCGCCCAGCGCTTTTGTGCGTGCACAGAAAGGAATGTCGCAGTGACGCAGGCGAAGAAGAAAGCCTTGATCACCGGAATCACGGGACAGGACGGTTCTTATCTGGCCGAGCTCCTGCTCAACAAGGGCTACGAGGTGCACGGGCTGGTCCGCCGGTCCTCGTCCTTCAACACCGACCGGATCGATCATCTGTACGTCGATCCCCACGAGCCACATGCACAACTGTTTCTGCACTACGGTGACCTCAGCGACGGCGCCCGGTTGGTGACGCTGCTCAGCAGCATCGAACCCCACGAGGTCTACAACCTGGCCGCACAGTCACACGTGCGGGTCAGCTTCGACGAGCCTGAACATACCGGTGACACCACAGGAATCGGTTCGGCCCGGCTGTTGGAGGCGGTGCGAATCTCGAAGATTCCGTGCCGTTTCTATCAGGCCTCCAGTTCGGAGATGTTCGGCGCTTCGCCGCCTCCGCAGAACGAAGAGACGAACTTCTATCCGCGTTCGCCGTACGGTGCGGCGAAGGTCTACTCGTACTGGATGACCCGGAACTACCGCGAGGCCTACGGGATGTTCGCCGTCAACGGCATCTTGTTCAACCACGAGTCGCCGCGGCGGGGTGAAACTTTCGTGACCAGGAAGATCACCCGGGCGGCCGCGCGGATCAAAGCCGGTCTGGACGAACACCTTTACCTCGGCAACCTCGACGCGATCCGCGACTGGGGTTATGCCCCCGAGTACGTGGAAGGCATGTGGCGCACGTTGCAGGCCGACGAGCCTGGTGATTACGTGCTGGCCACCGGGGACAACTACACGGTGCGCGATTTTCTCGTCGCCGCCTTCGATCGTGCGGGCCTGGACTGGGAGAAGCATGTCCGCTTCGACGAGCGTTACCTGCGACCGACCGAGGTCGATGCGCTCATCGGCGACGCCGACAAGGCAGACCGGGTGCTCGGCTGGCGCCCGACGGTGCGGACGCCGCAGCTGGCCCAGATCATGGTGGACGCCGACATCGCCCGGCTGGAATGTCAGGGCAAGCCCTGGTGCGATACGCCGGCGCTGGCAGGCTGGAGCTGAGATGCCACCGAATGGAAAAGGCCACGAGGGGATTTCACTCGACCCGGCCGCTCCCACGTTCGTCGCGGGTCATCGCGGCATGGTGGGATCGGCGATTCACCGCAAACTCCGAGCGGAGGGTTTCAGTGATCTCATCGTGCGGTCGCGCACCGAACTCGATCTGACCGACCGAACGGCGACGTTCGAGTTTTTCGCCCGGTCGCAGCCACGCGTGGTGGTCCTGGCGGCAGCTCGGGTCGGCGGAATCCTGGCGAACAGCCAGGCGCCGGTGGACTTCATCTCCGAGAACCTGCGTATTCAGACCAATGTGCTGGACGCCGCGCTCCAACACGGCACCGAACGGCTGCTCTTCCTCGGATCATCGTGTATCTACCCGAAATTGGCACGGCAACCGATCACCGAGGACGCGCTGCTGACCGGCCCGCTCGAGCCGACCAATGACGCGTATGCGATCGCCAAGATCGCCGGCATCCTTCAGGTGCAGGCCGTCCGGCGCCAGTACGGCCTGCCGTGGATCTCGGCGATGCCGACGAACCTGTACGGGCCCGGCGACAACTTCTCCCCGGAAACCTCGCACGTGCTGCCGGCATTGATCCGCCGCTACGACGAAGCGCGCGAGAACGGTGAGCCCCAGGTGACGAACTGGGGGACCGGAACCGTGCGCCGCGAGTTCCTGCACGTCGACGACATGGCCTCGGCGTGTCTGCATCTGCTGCGACATTTCGACGGCCCGCAACAGGTCAACGTGGGTACCGGTGTCGATCACACGATCCAGGAAACCGCCGAGATGGTCGCGGCCGCAGTGGGATTCGACGGTGATACCGCCTGGGACACCGGCAAGCCCGACGGTACCCCACGAAAGTTGTTGGACATCAGCACGTTACGCGGCAGCGGCTGGCAGCCGTCGATCTCACTGCGGGACGGTATCGAGCAGACGGTGGACTGGTATCGGCACAATCGCGCCTCGGTCCGGCGGGTGGCGCTCACCTGAGGGCGGCCCGGTGCTCGCCGGGCTGCCCGTAAGCTGACCAGCGATGAACACGAGACCACCGTTGGATGTGACTGCACTGCGGGACGAGCCGGCCGGGGCGCCGGCGGCCTCGGGATGGCAGCGCATCGACGTCGTCGCAGAGACCGGATCCACCAACGCCGACCTCCTGGCCCGTGCGGCATCCGGCGAGGACATCGCCGGCGCGGTGTTGCTCGCCGAGTACCAGAAGGCCGGCCGGGGCCGGCACGGCCGGGCGTGGACGGCCCCGCCGCGCTCACAGGTGGTGGTCTCCTTCGGTGTGGATGCCGCCGCGGTGCCCGTCGACCGGTGGGGCTGGTTGCCCCTGGCCACCGGGCTCGCGATCGTCGACGCCGTCGGCGAGGTCACCGGTGTGCAGGTAGCCCTCAAATGGCCCAACGACGTCGTCGTCGACGGCGGCGACTCGTTGCGGAAACTGGCCGGCATCCTGGCCGAGGTGGCCTCCCCGGCACAGGTCATCGTCACCGGCCTCGGTCTCAACGTCACCCTGACCGCCGAGGAGGCACCCGATCCGCGGGCCATCTCCCTGGCCCAGTTGCAGGCCACCGACCTCAACCGCACCACGTTGGCCCGAGCGCTGCTCCGTCGCTTCGGGGATCGGGTCACCACCTGGCGCAGCACCGATCCGGCCGCCCACGAGCGTCTCGCCGCCGACTACCGCAGGCACAGCGTGACCATCGGCAGCCGGGTCCGCGCGATCCTGCCGGGCGACAACACCTTGGAGGGCACGGCGATCGACGTCGACGCACTCGGGCGCCTCATCATCGACACCGGCTCGGAACGCGTGACGGTGTCCGCTGGTGACATCACCCACCTGCGCGCCTCCGAGTCGTAGAGTGCTGCCGTGGGTTACCCGGACAATGTGCTGGCCAACGACGAGCAGGTGGTGCTGCACCGGCACCCGCACTGGAAGCGCCTGATCAGAGCGATCCTGGTGCTCATCCTGGCCACCGCGGCCTCGGCGTTCGTCGCTGCCGTGGTCAACACGATGGAATGGCAACCGACGGCCAAGAACGTGCTGTTCATCGTGATCGGGGCGATCTGGCTGATCGTGGTCGGCTGGCTGACCCTATGGCCGTTCCTGAACTGGTGGACCACCCACTTCGTCATCACCGACCGCCGCGTGATGTTCCGGCACGGTGTGCTGACCCGCTCGGGCATCGACATCCCGCTCGCGCGGATCAACAGTGTCGAGTTCCGCCACGGACTCACCGACCGGTTGCTGCGCACCGGCACCCTGATCATCGAATCGGCGTCGCAGGATCCCCTGGAATTCCACGACATTCCGCGCGTGGAACAGGTCCATTCACTGCTGTATCACGAGGTCTTCGACACCCTGGGATCCGAAGAATCACCCAGCTGACACCGGCGGCGAATGCGCGTTTGGCGCCTACCGTGCCGGGGCAACCTCCATGCGAGCACAACAGGCCAAGATCCTGAGGAGGAACGCATGAGTGCCATGGACAAGGCCAAGAACAAGGCCGAAGAACTTGCCGGCAAGACCAAGGAAAAGATCGGTCAGGCCACCGGGGACAAGGACACCGAGGCGGAGGGCCGCACGGACCACGCCAAAGGCAATCTGAAGCAGGCCGGCGAGAAGGTCAAAGACGCCTTCAAGAAATGACGTAGGTTCCCACCGGCGCCGCGGCGATGGTCAGGAACTCTTCGACACGGGGTCGGAATCGTCGCCCAGCTGACGCGCTTTCGTGCGTCGGCTCGGGCGGCGCAACGGCGTCACCGTTGCGGACTTGTGCAACTCGGCATGATCTTCCAGCGCCTCGGCGATGCCGCCGCCGGTCAGTGTGGACTCCAGCGCGAGATCGGGCTTGTCGACGAATTCGTCGGGGAACACCCAGCGCCGGAACGCCCAGAACCGGAACGCCATCTGCAGCAAGTTGCCCAGGATGTACGCCGAGATGAAGTCGGCGATGTTCTCGACCGTCAGAGAGACCTCGGGGACCCGCAGCCCGAGCACATAGCTGGAGAAGTACAGCGGGAGCATCGACAACAGCACACCCACGCCGCTGAACGCGAAGAACAGCAGGGCCTCGTGGTGGCGTTCCCGGCCACCGCGGTTCTGGAAGCTCCATTCCCGGTTCAGGATGTAGGAGGCGATGACGGCGACGATGCCGGCGATGATCTTGGCGGTGACCGGCTTGGGTTCGAGCACCGTGAGTTTGAGGGTGTAGAAGATCGCCGAATCGATGACGAACGTCGTCGCGCCGACGATCGCGAACTTGATCAGTTCGTGATGCCGCTCGGCGAACGGACGGACGAATCGCGGCAATCGAGCGATTGTCGCATCGGCGAAGGACACAGCTAGGCAGTGTACGGAAATGCGCCCGTCGTTGCCGCATCGCTGTGCAGCCAGGCCTTAACCGCAGGTCAATGCGCCGGCCACGACAATGACACGAATCGCCGAGACGAATCGGCGCATGACACCATGGAGCGCGTGCCGACAATTCCTAAGAAGCCGTCCCCGGCCGACGGGCCGTCTCCGGTAGTGGCGATGATCGGCGGCGGCCAGCTCGCCAGGATGACGCACCAGGCGGCGATCGCGCTGGGGCAGACCCTGCGGGTGCTCGCCGCCGGGCCCGATGAATCCGCTGCTCAGGTAACGCCCGACGTCGTCATCGGCTCCCACACCGACCTGGACGCGTTGCGCCGCGCGGCCGACGGCGCCGCGGCATTGACATTCGACCATGAGCATGTGCCCACCGAACACCTCGAAAAGCTGGTGGCCGAGGGTGTCACGGTCAACCCGCCGCCCCAAGCGCTGGTACATGCCCAGGACAAGCTGCTGATGCGTCGCAAGCTGAAGGCCCTGGGCGCCCCGGTGCCACGGTTCGCCGAGATCACCTCCGTCGAGGACGTCGAGGCGTTCGTGGCCGAGATCGACGGCCCGGTGGTCATCAAGACCGTGCGTGGCGGCTACGACGGCAAGGGCGTGGTGATGGCCGACGATCTGGCCGCCGCGCGCGATGTCGTCGCCGGGTATCTGGCCGACGGGGTACCGGTGCTGGCCGAGGAACGCGTGGCGATGCGCCGTGAGCTTGCCGCGCTCGTCGCACGCTCGCCGTTCGGGCAGGGCGCGGCCTGGCCGGTGGTCGAAACCGTGCAGCGTGACGGAATCTGCGTCGAGGTGTACGCCCCGGCTCCCGGGTTGTCCGATGAACTCGGTTCGGCGGCACAGGAACTCGGTCTGCGGCTGGCCGACGAGCTCGGCGTGGTCGGGGTGCTGGCCGTGGAACTGTTCGAGACGGTCGACGGTGGGCTTTTGGTCAACGAGCTGGCCATGCGTCCGCACAACTCCGGACACTGGACCATGAACGGCGCGGTCACCAGCCAGTTCGAGCAGCATCTGCGGGCGGTATTGGATTACCCGCTCGGGGACACCTCGGCCATCGCACCGGCCGCGGTGATGGCCAATGTGCTGGGCGCACCGGAGACACCGGCGATGTCGATGGATGAACGGTTGCACCACCTGTTCGCGCGGATCCCCGACGCGAAGGTACATCTGTACGGCAAGGGGGAGCGGCCCGGACGCAAACTCGGGCACGTCAACATCATCGGCGCCGACATGGATGAACTACGCGAACGCGCGGTACGGGCGGCGCACTGGTTGTCACACGGCGAGTGGACTGACGGATGGGATGAACACGGTGACTAGCGAAGCGACGGGATCGGGCCCCAAGGTCGGACTCATCATGGGCAGCGACAGCGACTGGTCGGTGATGTCGGATGCGGCCACCGCGCTCGCCGAGTTCGAGGTGCCGTTCGAGGTCGGGGTGGTCTCGGCGCACCGCACCCCGCAACGCATGCTCGACTACGCCAAGACCGCGGCCGAGCGCGGTATCGAGGTGATCATCGCCGGCGCGGGCGGCGCCGCGCATCTGCCCGGGATGGTGGCGTCTGCCACACCACTTCCGGTGATCGGGGTGCCGGTGCCGCTGGCCCGCCTCGACGGAATGGACTCGCTGCTGTCCATCGTGCAGATGCCCGCCGGGGTACCGGTGGCCACGGTTTCCATTGGCGGAGCTCGCAATGCGGGCTTGCTGGCAGTGCGGATCCTGGGCTCGGCCGACGCCGCCGTGCAGGCCCGGATGGTCAAGTTCCAGGCCGATCTGGAAGCCATGGTGCTGGCGAAAGACGCCGCCTTGCGTGATCGCCTGTTGGGCGACGGCTGAATTCAGGAGTCAGTCCCCGATGAGCCCGCGAATGCGTGGCGTCAGGGACTCGATCGGTTCATCGGTCGACATCACCACCACTGCGGTGCGGCCGCCGCCGCCCCGGTAGATCGGCCACGTTGCGGCCAGCGCCTCGGCCAGGTCCGATCGTGGGTTGGTCGAGTCGCCGCGCAGCCATCGGCGCAACACATGGTTGTGGGCGGCGACCACGGCGTTGGCGAACAGTTCGGCGCGCAGATCCGCCGTCCAATCCGCGGTCTGCGCGGTCCGAAGGTGCTTGGTGAACAGCCGGACATACCGTGACACCACGGCCGTTTCGAAGTCGCGCAGGGCTCCTACCGTGCGGGTGAGCCGATAGCGCGTCCGCGCGCGCTCACCCTCGGCGAGGTAGTTCTCGAATACCGACGTGGTTGCCACCGCGATGACCTCGGCGGGGAGCGCTTCGGCCGGCACCGCCGAGAGTCTCTCGTCGGCGCGGCGCAGCAACGCCTCGTGATCGGGAAAGATCATCGCTTCTTTCGACCCGAACTGACGAAATGCCGTGGTGCGTCCCACCTGCGCCCGGGCCGCAATGTCGTCGACGCTGGTGGTCTCGTACCCGCGTTCTTCGAACAGCTCGAACGCCGCGCTCACCAGGCGCTCCCGAGTGCTTGGCAGACCGGGCATGGGGTACACCTCCGTCGGGTACTGAGTGCCAATGATATGGTACTCAGTACCAAAAGTAGCAGGGCGATGTACTCGATGTGCAGTCCGGGCAACGATGGAAACCAAGAGAGCCAAAAGCTGAAAGCGAAGGAGAAGATCATGGCTGGTTGGGCCGGAAACCCATCTTTTGATCTGTTTCAGCTGCCGGAGGAGCATCAGGAGCTTCGGGCGGCCATCAGGGCGCTGGCGGAGAAGGAAATTGCCCCGCACGCTGCCGACGTCGACGAGAATGCGCGCTTCCCGGAGGAAGCTCTGCAGGCCCTGAATGCCTCGGGTTTCAACGCGATTCACGTGCCCGAGGAGTACGGCGGCCAGGGCGCCGATTCGGTCGCGGCCTGCATTGTGATCGAGGAAGTGGCCCGGGTGGACTGCTCGGCCTCGCTGATCCCGGCAGTCAACAAGCTGGGCACGATGGGGTTGATCCTGCGCGGCTCCGACGAGCTCAAGAAGCAGGTGCTGCCGTCCCTGGCGTCCGGTGAGGCGATGGCCTCCTACGCGCTGTCCGAACGCGAAGCCGGATCGGACGCGGCGGGCATGCGGACCCGCGCCAAGGCCGACGGGGACGACTGGATCCTCAACGGCGCCAAGTGCTGGATCACCAACGGCGGCAAGTCGAGCTGGTACACCGTGATGGCGGTGACCGACCCGGACAAGGGCGCCAACGGCATCTCGGCGTTCATGGTGCACAAGGACGACGAGGGCTTCTCCGTCGGACCCAAGGAGAGAAAGCTCGGCATCAAGGGGTCGCCCACCACCGAGCTGTATTTCGAGAACTGTCGGATCCCCGGCGACCGGATCATCGGTGAGCCCGGTACCGGTTTCAAGACCGCGCTGGCCACCCTCGATCACACCCGGCCCACCATCGGTGCCCAGGCCGTCGGGGTCGCCCAGGGTGCGCTGGACGCGGCGATCGCCTACACCAAGGACCGCAAGCAGTTCGGCACGGCGATCGCCGATTTCCAGGCCGTGCAGTTCATGCTGGCCGACATGGCGATGAAGCTGGAAGCCGCGCGGTTGATGGTCTACCACGCCGCTGCCCGCGCCGAGCGTGGCGAGACCAACCTCGGGTTCATCTCGGCGGCGTCGAAGTGCTTGGCCTCCGACGTGGCCATGGAAGTCACCACCGACGCGGTGCAGCTGTTCGGCGGCGCCGGCTACACAGTGGACTTCCCGGTCGAGCGGATGATGCGTGACGCCAAGATCACCCAGATCTACGAGGGCACCAACCAGATCCAGCGCGTGGTGATGAGCCGCGCCCTGCTCAAGTAGGTACCGCGAGTAACCCGCGGAAGGAACTCAGCCGCGCAGCAACTGGACGGTGTGCAGGGGCCGACGGTCCGGCGCCAACTCACGAATCTGGGTACGGCAGCTGAACCCGTCGGCCACCACCGTGGTTTCGGCGGGCGCCTGGCGCAGGGCAGGTAGGAGCTTGTCCTCGGCGCAGGCCACCGACACGTCGTAGTGGCCGCGCTCGAACCCGAAATTGCCTGCCAAACCGCAACATCCGGCATCGAGTACATCGAGATCGACACCGGCGCTCTCCAGCAGGGCGCTCTCGTGCCGATAGTGCAGCACCGCGTGCTGGTGGCAGTGCTGCTGGACCACGGCGGTGTCCGACCGCGCCGGTGGTCGCCAATCCGGGGCGCGCAGCCGCAGGATCTCACCGATGGTGTGGGTCTGCGCGGCGAGCCGGTGCGCGTCCTCGTCCCCGTGCAGCAGCTCGGGCAGATCCGACCGGAAGACCGCAGCGCAGCTGGGCTCCAGCACGACCACGGGGGTACCGGCATGCAACGCCGGCCGCAGCGCCCGCAGGGTGCGGCGCAGTACACGTTTGGCTGTGCTCAGCTGGCCGGTGGAAATCCAGGTCAGCCCGCAGCACAACGCACCGCGGGGCACCTCGACGGCAAAACCGGCCGATTCGAGCACATGGACGGCATCCTGGGCGATCTGCGGGTCGAAATTGTTGGTGAACGTGTCGGGCCACAACACCACCGGCCCCAACGGTGCGTGCGGCGGCGCCACATGGCCGGCGAACGACGCACTGAACCGCTGCCGGGCGAACACCGGGATACCGCGGCGTTCGTCGATTCCACCGAGTCGCTTCACCGCGGCACCAAGGCTTTTGGTCTGCGCGGTGCGATTCACCAGCCCCGGTGCGGCCGCGGCCAGCCTGGCCCACAACGGAATCCAGCCCATCGAGTAGTGCGCCATCGGACGCAGCCGGTTGTGGTAGTGATGGGACAGGAACTCGGCCTTGTAGGTCGCCATGTCGACATTGACCGGGCAGTCGCTGCGACATCCCTTGCACGCCAAGCACAGGTCGAGCGCGTCACGCACCTCTTCGGACCGCCAGCCCTCGGTGATCACGTCACCCTGCAGCATCTCGAAGAGCAGCCGGGACCGGCCGCGGGTGGAGTGCTCCTCCTCACCGGTGGCGCGGTAGCTCGGGCACATCACCCCGGATTCGTGGCCGCGGCAGTTGCCGACGCCGACGCAGCGGGCCGCCGCGTGGGAGAACCGGTGCTCGTCGTCGGGATAGCTGAAGTGCGTAGACGGATCGGCCGGGCGGTAGTCGGGTCCGTAGCGCAGGTTCTCGTCGAGCCGGTACGGGTGCACGATCTTGCCCGGGTTCATCCGGTTGCCGGGATCGAACAGCGCCTTGGTCCGCTCGAATGCGGTGACGACACGCTCGCCGAACATGATCGGCAGCAACTCGCCGCGGGACTGCCCGTCGCCGTGCTCGCCGGACAGGGACCCACCGTAGTCGACCACGAGCCGCGCGGCGTCGTAGGCGAACCGCCGATACTTTGCCACGCCTTCGGCGGTACGCAGGTCGAACGGGATGCGGGTATGGATGCAGCCCTGGCCGAAATGTCCGTACAGCGAGGCGCTTTCATAGTCATAGCGGGTCAGCAGGGCGCGGAAATCTCGCAGGTAGTCGCCCAGCCGGTCCGGCGGTACGGCGGCATCCTCCCACCCCTCATGTGTTTCGGGGCCGGTCGGTGGATACGCAGTGGCGCCGAGGCCTGCTTCGCGGGCGGCCCAGACCTCCTTCTTGCGCACCGGGTCGTCGAGGACCGCGCCGTCGGTCTTCTCGCCCAACGCCGCGATCATCGTCTTCGCCGCACGGTCGGCCTCCTCCTGCGTGTCGCCGTTGAACTGCACCATCAGCCAGGCCTTGCCGTCGGGCAGTTCGCGTAAGGCCTTCTCGGCCAGCCGCCGAGAATGTTCGAGTTCGACGAGGCGATGGTCGAGACCCTCCAGCGCGGCGGGACGATGTTCGAGCACCGCGGGCACCGCATCCCCGGCGGTGGTGATGTCGTCGAACCCGAGCAACGCCAGTGCGCTCGCGGCCGGACGCCGCACCAACTGCAGCTTGGCCCGCAGGACCGTGACGAGGGTGCTCTCGCTGCCGACGAGGGCCGTGGCCAGGTTGAAGTGGTTCTCCGGCAACAGGGAATCGAGGTTGTAGCCCGACACCCGACGCGGGATGTGCGGGTAACGAGACCGGATGTCGTCACCGTACTCCTCGATGATCGCGCGCAGCCCCTGGTACAACGCTGCGTCGCGGCCGCCGGCGGCGATGATCCGGTCGTATTCCTCGGCGGTGGTCTCAGCGACCCAGCGGCGGGTGCCGTCGTAGGTCAGGATCTCCAGCCCCAGAACCGAATCCGCCATTTTTCCGTAGGCCTGCGCGGTGGAGCCGCAGGAGTTGTTGCCGATCATGCCACCGATGGTGCAGTTGACGTGAGTGGATGGCTTAGGCCCGACCATCCAGCCCGACGACGCCAACTGGTCGTTGAGCACGTCGAGCTTGATGCCGGGCTCGACGACGACGGTGCCCTCGTCGGTGTCGACCGGCCCGATTCGCGTGCAGTACTTGCTCCAGTCCAGCACCACCGCGGCGTTACAACATTGGCCGGCCAGGCTGGTGCCGCCGCCTCGGGACAACACCGGCACATCGTGGTCGCGGCACACCGCGATCGCGGCGGCGGCCGCATCCGGGGTCCTCGGCACCACCACCCCGATCGGGACCTGGCGGTAGTTGGAGGCGTCGGTCGAATAGGTGGCCCGGGAGCCCGGATCGAAACGGACTTCTCCGATGACCCGCTGCCGCAAATCGGCGGCCAGGGACTCGAACAGCAGTGCAGTCATGGTGATCCTCGGTGGATTGTCAAAGCACACGGTGATTTTCGAGGTCGGCCCGACGCAGGGTCAGGCCGTGACCCGGCCGTTCCGGCGACAGCCGCAGCATCCCGTCGACCGGTGGTGCCGCGCCCTCGAAGTAGCGCAGTGCAATCCGCGCGTGGTCGTGAAACCACTCGAGGTGACGCAGGTTGGGTACGCAGGCCGCGACATGGGCGTGCAGGTAGGGCGCACAGTGTGCCGAGATCTGCAGATGGTGCGCGGCGGCGACGGTGGCGACGCGCAGCCATTCGGTGATGCCGCCGCACCGCGACGCGTCGGCCTGCAGGCAGTCGAGGGCCTCGCCGGCACACATCCGCCGGAAGTAGGTGAGGTCGTAGCCGTATTCGCCCGCAGCCACGTCGGCATCGACGGCCTCGCGTACCGCGCGTAGGCCGGCCAGGTCGTCGGAGGACACCGGTTCCTCGAACCAGGCCACGTGGCAGTCGGCGACGTCACGCATCAACCGCACGGCCTGCTTGACCTGGTACCCGCCGTTGGCGTCCACATACAGCTCGCACTCCGACCCGATCACGTGGCGCGCCTGGCGGATTCGGCTCATGTCCCGCGGAATCCGATCACCCCAGGACTCGCCGATCTTGATCTTGACCCGGGGGATCCCCAAATTCTGTGTCCACTCGGTCAACTGACCGCGCAGCTGGTGTTCGGTGTAGGTGGTGAACCCGCCGCTGCCGTACACCGGAACGGCGTCGCGGACCGCCCCGATCAACCGGTGCAGCGGCAGCTCGAGCAGTCGCGCTTTCAGATCCCACAGGGCCACGTCGACCGCGGAGATCGCCTGTCCCGCCACTCCGCTGCGGCCCGCGTTGCGGACTGCCCGGACCATGGCATCGAGGCCACCGGCCACGTCGAACACATTGCGCCCCACGACCTGTGGTGCCAACAGCTCGCGGATCAGTGGCACCGCTGCCGTGGGCCCATAGGTCCATCCGGTGCCCGTTGCCCCGCCGCAGTGGACGGTGACCACCACCAGCGTGGTGCTGTCCCAGCTCAGGGTGCCGTCGGCCTCGGGGGAGTCGGTGGGGATGGTGTAGGCGGCTGCGGTGAGGTCGGTGACCGGTGCGGTGGGGCCGTGCATGACGATCCCCGGGTCAGCTGTTGCGGTGCGGGACGAATTCCTGCGCCTTGGCCTTGATGCCCTCCTTGATGAAGCCCCAACTGTTCTCGTCACCCTCCAGTACCGCCGAAGCGGTCGACTTGAACTGTTCCCAGGTGGCGTGCGGCGGGATGGGCGGCAGGTCGGGATCGGTGTGGACATCCAGCACCATGGGTTTCTGCGCCGAGAGGGCGTGACGCCACGCGTCGGCGAGTTCCTCGGGATCTTTGACCGTCATCGCCTCAAGTCCCAGGCTGGCGGCGAATGCGGCATAGTCGACGTCTGGAAGTGCTTGCGACTCGGTGAATTTCGGTGCGCCGCTCATGGCCCGCATCTCCCAGGTGACCTGGTTCAGATCGTTGTTGTGCAAGATGGCCACGATCAGTCGAGGATCGGACCATTCGTGGTGATAGCGCTTGATGGTGATGAGTTCGGCCATCCCGTTCATCTGCATGGCGCCGTCGCCGACGAACGCGATCGCCGGGCGGTCCGGGTGGGCGAACTTCGCCCCGATGGCATACGGCACCCCCGGGCCCATGGTGGCCAGGTTCCCCGACAGGGAGCCGCGCATGTCACCGCGGAACCGCAGTTGGCGTGCATACCAATTGGCCGATGACCCGGAGTCTGCGGTGACGATCGCATTGTCGGGCAACATCGGGGATACTTCGGCGAACAGCCGCAGAGGGTTGACCGGGTGGGCGCCGACCATGGCCTGCAGGTGCATCGTCTCCCACCATCGGGACACGTTCTTCTCGATGGTCTCGCGCCACGACCGGTCCGTCTTGCGCTTCAGGTGCGGAATCAGCGCCCGCAGCGCGGTTTTGGCATCCGCGACCAGGTTCACCTCGTACGGATAGCGCATGCCGATCATCTTCGGGTCGATGTCGATCTGCACGCCGCGGGCCTGGCCGTACTCCGGCATGAACTGCGAGTACGGGAAGCTGGAACCGATCGTGAGCACGGTGTCGCAGTCGCGCATCATCTCGTAGCTGGGGCGGGTGCCCAACAGGCCGATGGAGCCGGTCACCCACGGTAGCTCGTCGGACAGGACGTCCTTGCCCAGCAATGCTTTTGCCGCACCGGCACCGAGCAGGTCGGCAACCTCGGCCACCTCGGCGCGCGCGTCGCGGGCACCGGTGCCGACCAGCATGGCGACCTTCGCGCCGGAGTTGAGCACTTCGGCCGCACGGGTGATGGCCGCGTCGTCGGGCGCGATGTCGGGCCAGTCGATGCCCAGGCTCGACGGCACCATCTTGAACTCGTGGGTCGGCGGGGTATACGGCAGTTCCTGGACGTCGGCCGGGATGATCAGCGCGGTGGGCGCGCGCTCGGCCAGTGCGGTGCGGATGGCGCGGTCCAGGACGTTGGGCAGCTGTTCGGCCACGTTGACCGTCTCGACGTAGGCTCCCGCGACATCCTTGTACAGGTTCGCCAGGTCCACCTCCTGCTGGTAGGAGCCGCCCATCGCGCTGCGGTTGGTCTGTCCGACGATCGCCACCACCGGCACGTGGTCGAGTTTGGCGTCGTAGAGGCCGTTGAGCAGATGGATCGCCCCCGGCCCGGACGTGGCCATGCACACGCCGATCTTGCCGCTGAACTTCGCGTAGCCGACGGCTTCGAACGCGCTCATCTCCTCGTGCCGGGCCTGGATGAAGCGAGGACAGTCCTCGGCTCGCCCCCAGGCCGCCAGGATGGCGTTGATGCCGTCGCCGGGGAAGGCGAAGACATCTCTCACATCCCATTCCCGTAGGCGTTGCAGTAGGTAATCGGCGACTTTTTGCTCAGCCATGGGTTCCTCCTCTGCGGTGGCGGACGATGCGGTCCGGGTACCCGCTTTCGTTGTTGGTATGCAATTGTTGTTGTCAAGCAAATAACTGACCGGCGTCAGCGGGTCTTCAGGTGCTGTTCGTGGCCGCGGGCCGACGTCGTGGTGCGGTGACCGCTGAGGTGACGGGCGGTGTTGATGAGTCCGACCAGGCTGAAGGCCTGTGGAGTGTTGCCGATCTGACGATGTGCGACGGTGTCGTACTCCTCGCTGAGCAGACCGACGTCATTGCGCAACCGCAGCAGCCGCTCGAACAGCTCGGTCGCCTCCCCGGTCCGCCCGATGCCGGCCAGCGCGTCGGCCAGCCAGAAGCTGCAGGCCAGGAACACGCCCTCGCTACCGGGCAACCCGTCGTCGGTCTTCTGCGGGTGATACCGCAGCACGAACCCGTCGTGGCACAACTCCTCGCGCACGGCTTCGACGGTGCCGATCACCCGGGGGTCATCCCAGGGCAGGAACCCGACCCGGCCGATCAGCAACAAGGCGGCATCCAGGTCCGGCGCACCGTACGACTGTGTGAAGGTGTTGCGGTCGGCGTCATAGCCGTTGGCGCACACATCACGGTGGATCTCGTCGCGCAGCGCGCGCCACCGGTTGACCGGACCGTCGAGATGGTGGTTGGCGACGGTGCGTACGGCGCGGTCCACTCCGGCCCACGCCATCACCTTGGAATGGACGAACTGTCGACGCGGTCCGCGTACCTCCCACAATGAGCTGTCGGCATCGCGCCAGTGACCCTCGAGGTAGTCCAGCAGGGCACGCTGCACATCCCAGGCCGTGTCGTCGGCCTCCATACCGGCCTCGCGGGCCAGGTGCAGCCCGTCGAGGATCTCGCCCCAGACGTCGAGCTGGAACTGCGCGGCCGCAGCGTTGCCCACCCGCACCGGCTGCGAATTCTCATACCCGCCAAGCCAATCGAGGTTGAACTCGGGGAGCCGGCGCCGACCGTCGAGGCCGTACATGATCTGCAGGTCGGCCGGGTCGCCGGCCACTGCGCGCACCAGCCACTCCCGCCAGGCCTGCGCCTCCTCGACGAACCCCGTGCCCAGCAGGGCCTGCAGGGTGAACGTCGCGTCGCGCAGCCAGCAGTAGCGGTAATCCCAGTTGCGGGGGCCGCCGATCTGTTCGGGCAGTGATGTGGTGGCCGCCGCGACGATCCCTCCGGTGGGGGCGTAGGTCAACGCCTTGAGCAACAGCAGCGAACGCTGCACCTCCGATTGCCAGCGACCGGTGTAGCTGCACCGCGACATCCACTGTGCCCAATACTGTCCGGTTTTCTCCAGCGCCTCCTCGGCGTCGACCGGATCCGGCCTCGACAGATGCGACAGCTGATACGTGAGGACGAAGGGGATTCGTTGCCCGGCCGCCACGTCGAACTCGGCCACGGTGGCCATCTCCCGGCCGTGCATCGGTACCGGGGTCCGCAGCCACACCGCATCGGGTCCGGCGATCGCGGTCAGGTCCTCGCCCTGGCGGCGCACCCACGGTACGACGTGCCCGTAGTCGAACCGCAGTTTCAGGTTCATCCGCATCGGGACCCGGCCACGTATGCCCTCGACGATGCGCACCACATCCGCCGCGATGCCGCGCGGCGGCATGAAGTCGATGAGCCGCACCGCGCCCTCGGCGGTCTCCCAGACGGTTTCGAGCACCAGGGAGTCGTCACGGTACTGCCGGTGGGTGGCCGCACCACCCGAGGCCGGCGCCAGCAGCCAATTGCCGGCGTCGGTTTCGTGTTCGCCGCCGTCATCGACCAGCGCGGCAAAACATGCCGGCGAATCGAATCGGGGCAGGCACAGCCAGTCGATCGAGCCGTAACGGCTGACGAGCGCGGCGGTCTGCAGATCGCCCAACAGGGCATAGTCTTCGATCGGCGCCATGCTCACCTCCCGGCGCTCAGATCGATGACCACCTTGACGTCGTCCGGACCGGCGTTGAACGCATCGGTGGCGCGCTCCAGGGGTACCCGGCGTGTGATGAGACTCGACAGCCAATCCACGTCGGCCTTGGCCAGCGCGGCAGCGGCCTGGTGGTAATGGCGCAGATTCGCGTTCACCGAACCCACGACGGCGTCGTTCTCCAATACCAGTTCGCGGTTCACGTCGCCGGCATCGATGCGCAGCGTGCGCCCCACCGGTGACACCCCGGTCAGACACACGATGCCGTAGGGCGCGGTGTTGGAGATCGCGCCGAATACGACCGGTCCGGCACCGGTGGCTTCGATCACCACATCGGGTTTCAGCTTGCCCGCGACATCGGCGATGTCGTCGTGGTGATACGTGGCGCCGAGCGCCTTGACGATGGCGGGCTTGGGACCGTCGGTGTGGCGGTCCAGGACATGGGTTTCCAGGCCCTGCTGTACGCCCAGCATCGCCGCCAGCAGCCCGATCGGTCCGGCGCCGGTGACCAGCACACTCTTGGGTTCGAACCAGGCACGTTCGCCGATCCGGTGCACCTGCTCCCAGGCCTTGGCCACCACCGTCGTCGGTTCCATCAGCATGCCGACCGGTTCCAGGTGCGGGTCCAGCCGCACCGCGTAATCCGTTTCCACACACCACTGCTGGCTTCCGTAACCGTCGATCTCCTTGATCCCGCGCTCGGTGTAGCGACCGTTGCGGCACATGTCGAATTCACCGTGCGCGCAGGCCCCGCACGGCTCCGGGTCGGGGCGTCGCACCACACCGACCACCAGATCGCCGGTCTGAAACGAGCTGTCCCGCGGTGCATGCACCACCCGGCCCAGGGATTCGTGGCCGAGGATCAACCGGTCGCGGTGCGGCGGTGCCCAGCCGTATTCGCCGCGGGCGATCTCTTTGTCGGTGCCGCACACACCGAGCGCCAGTCCGTCCACCAGCAGCTCGTCGGGCCCCGGCTGGGGATCGGGCACCTCGCAAACCTGCAGTGAATCCGCGTGCATGGGCGCAATCGTCAGTGCACGCATCTGCGCCACCACCCCTTCCGGCCGATGGGAAAGATTGTTGTGATGGGTGAATGGTTGCCCTGAAGCAACGAAACTAAACCGTCCCGGAAATAGTTGCCTCTGAGCAACGATTACCGGCATGATCCACCTATGACGACGGTGGCCGGCCGTGAAGCCGAGAATGTCTCAGGTGCCCAGATCGACGCGGTGATGCGCGCGTCGCGCGCGTTGGTCGGTATTGCCGCGGCGTCGGTCGCCGAGGTGGACGATCTGGTGACGTTGCCGCAACTGCGGGTGCTGATGATGATCGCCACCCGCGGTCCGCTGAATCTCGGCGCGGTGGCCGCGGGCCTGGATGCCGGCGCGCCGAACGCCAGCCGGATCTGTGACCGGCTGCTCAAGGCCGGGTTCCTGCACCGTCAGGACGATCCGAACGACCGCCGGTCGGTGACGCTGACGTTGACCACCGAGGGCCGGGCGATCGTCAACCGCGTGAACCGGCACCGGCGCAGTGCGGTGCGAAAAGCGCTGCGCGGCATGTCCGTCGATGACCGCGAACGGGTGACCGCTGCGCTGGATGCCTTCGCCGAAGCGGCCGGGGAACCGTTCGAGCCCGACACCCTGACCGTCGTCTAACCGCGGGTGACCTTCTCGGTTTCGCGGCGCCGGGCCTGAGCGCCGGCATCGGGGTTGGCCACCTGCACCAGAGAGGCGCCGACGGCGAACACGGCGAGCAGATTCGCGATCAGTTCGTCGGGTGTGTCCCACGACGCCGAGGACAGCACCCGGTCACTCGAGGTGAAACCCGCTGCGGCAGCGGCACTCTGGGCCGCCTCGAGCACCTCGGCCACCGACCGTCCGGCCAGCGCCGGACCGGGGGAGCGCTCGGGCACGATCTGATCGCCGTGCACCCGCACCGCCGTCGCGTAGTCGGTGACCCCGATCGGCAGATCCTCGGCCGGCTTGCCGAACGGATCCAACGACAGCACGGCGACCTCACCGCCGGAGACCGCCTCGTCGGCCTCGTCGAGCCGGTCCCGGGTGCACAGGGCCACGTCGGCGGCAGTGTCGGAACCACCGCCCAACACCACTTCACTGCCGATCCACCAGATCCCGAACAGCACGGCAGCGGTCTGCCAATGCGCGGGCAGCAGCACCGCCACCCTGGTGCCGGGGCCGGCGCCCATCTCGTCGCGCAGCAGGTTGGCGGTCTTGGCGGCCCAGTTGGCCATCGTGACGGTCGACAATTCGATGCGCTCGCCGGTGGCGTCGTCGTAGAAGGTGATGCGTGGCCCGGCGGGATCCGCGGCCAGCAAGGGATCGAGGACGGCGGCGCTGACTGTGCTCATAACCTCTGGTTGTACTCGGACGGCGGTCAGTTCACGCACTTGGGATCGTCGGAACCCGCGGTGAGGATCGGCGACGGCGGCGGGGGCGGGCTCTGCTCACCGGTGTCGTCGGCGGCGGCCGGATCCACGATCCCGGCGCTCGGGTCCATGCCGTCGGAGCCCGGCCCGGTGTAATCCGCGGCGAGCACCACCCGCACCGCGCCCGGCGCCAGCGCGGAATCCTCGTTGATCGGCAGACCGCCGAGATCCTTGGACACGGCTTGTGCACCCAGATCGTCGGACTTGGCGGCCAGCACCTGGCTGGACGCCGGTGGCGCACCTTCGTGGTTGCCGGTGGCGCCGGGGACGAAGCCCTTGTTGGCCAGCACCTGCGACACCGCGGCCGCCAGGCCGTTGATGTCGGTGGCGTTGACCACCTCGACCGTGGTGTTGTCCGGTGAGTAGCTGAGTTGTTCGGTCTTGCCCTCGTCCTGGTCCTGCAGCAGGCTCGACACCCAGTCGTGGACCTCGATCGGATCCACCCGCACCACACTTTGCATCCCGTCGTCGCTCCAGCCGTCCTCCCGCAGGATCGGGATGGTGGCGAATGCGACACTGCCCGCGGCCAGTTTCTGCAGCTGCTCGACGAAATCCATGATGTCCCAGCCGTCGGAGATCACCACCGAGCGCTGCACGGCATCCTGCAGCCGTCCGAGTGTGGCGGGGCTCGACAGGGTCTTGCTGGAGATCACCTCGTGGGCCAGCGACGCCATCACCGACTGCTGGCGGGTCACCCGGTCGAGGTCACCGCGTGGCAGGTCGTGACGTTGCCGCACGAAGCTCAGCGCCTGCGGGCCGTTGAGCTTCTGCCAGCCGGCCGGGAAATCCGCGCCCGACAGCGGTTCGTACACAGCATCTTTGAGGCAGACGTTGACGCCGCCGAGAGCATCGGTGATCAGCGCGAAGCCGAGCAGCCCGATCTCGGCGTAATGGTCCACGGTGACACCGGTCAGCCCGGCGACGGTCTGGATCAGTTCCTCACGGGCGGCTTCGGTGGCCTTGGGTTCAGCGGTGGCCGGATCTTCGCCCTCGACCTCGACGAGCTGTTTCATCCGGTCGAGCTTGACGTCGCCGAACACGCCGTTGATCTTCATCTTCCCCCAGCCCGGCGCCTCGACGTAGGAGTCGCGGGGGATCGAGATGGCGGTGGCGGACTTCCCGTTGTTGGGGATACGGATCAGGATGATGGTGTCGGTGTTGGTCGACACGTCGTCACCGGCGCGCAGCGTCTCCAACTCCTCCGCCGACAGCGGGTTGCCATGGGCATCGGTGCGGCTGTCCATCCCGACCAGCAGGATGTCGATGGCGCCGTCCTCGCCGCCGCCGCCGAGGGCCGCGGAGCTGATGTGATTGATGCCGGACTCGAAGGAGCGGATCTGGGACCAGGCCACCCCTGTTCCGAGCACGACAGCCGACGCTGCGGCGACAGCGACGGTGCGAAGCAGGGGGATCGGCACGTGCCCAGGCTAACCGCGGCCCGGACGTGAGCCGGGTAACGCGGACCGGCGTGCCAGACTCGAACACATGGCGCAACGGATTGTCATCACCGGGGCCGGCGGTATGGTCGGCAGCGTATTAGCTGGTCAGGGACGTCGTCGAGGTCACGAGGTGCTGTCTTTGACCTCGAAAGAATGTGACATCACCGACGCCGACGCGCTGCGCCACGTCGTCGAATCCGGCGACGTGGTGATCAACTGTGCGGCATATACGCAGGTGGACGCGGCCGAGGACGACCAGGCGCGGGCCTACGCCGTCAACGCCACCGGTCCGGGCCACATCGCCGCGGCGTGCGCGCGAGCCGGTGCCGGTCTGATCCACATCTCCACCGATTACGTGTTCGGTGCCGACGCGGACCGCCGCACCCCCTACGAGGTCGACGAGCAACCTGCGCCTGTCAACGTCTACGGACAGTCCAAGCTGGCCGGGGAAGAGACGGTACTGGCCGCCAAGCCCGACGCCCACGTGGTGCGCACCGCATGGGTGTACCGCGGCGGCGACGGAAAGGATTTCGTGGCCACCATGCGCCGGCTGGCAGCCGGTGACGGACCCATCGACGTCGTGGCCGATCAGATCGGCTCACCGACGTACACGGACGACCTGGTGGATGCGCTGCTGCAGATCGTCGACGGCGACGTGCGTCCCGGCGTCCTGCACGCCGTCAACGCCGGGCCGGCCAGCCGGTTCGAACTGGCCCGGGAAACGTTCGCCGCGCTCGGTGCGGATCCGGAGCGGGTGCGCCCGGTCGGCAGCGACCGGCACCCGCGGCCGGCGCCCCGGCCGGCCTACACCGTGCTGTCCGCCGACCGGTCCGCCGAGGCCGGCCTGATCCCGCTGCGGGATTGGCGGGAAGCGTTGTCGGCCGCCGTGGGAAACCCAGCGGCTGGAAAAGAGCCAACCTCTGGACCGTTAACCTCTACGCCGTGACTGAGGATGCGGTCCGCCCGCTCGTGGTGGTGACGGTGACGTACTCGCCCGGCCCACATCTTGACCGTTTCCTGGCCTCGCTGTCGTTGGCCACCGACCGCCCGGTCAAGGTCATCGTGGTCGACAACGGTTCCACCGACGGCGCACCCGAACGGGCAGAACAGCGCTATCCCAACGTGGAGTTGCTCCGCACCGGCAGCAACCTGGGTTACGGCAGCGCCGTCAACCGCGGCGCCGGGCTGGTATCGGATGCGGACTGCCCCGAATTTTTTGTCGTCGCCAACCCGGATGTGCAGTGGGGCCCCCGGTCGATCGAATTGCTGCTCGACGCCGCCGGGCGCTGGCCGCAGGCCGGGGCGTTGGGGCCGATGGTCCGTGATCCCGACGGTTCGGTCTACCCGTCGGCACGTCACCAACCCAGCCTGATCCGTGGCGGTATGCACGCCGTGGTCGGCCCGTTCTGGAAGTCGAACCCATGGACGGCGGCCTACCGCCAGGATCGTGAAGAGCCCAGCGAACGTCAGGTCGGCTGGCTGTCGGGCTCGTGTCTGCTGGTGCGCCGCGCGGCGTTCGACGCTGTCGGTGGGTTCGACGAGCGCTACTTCATGTACATGGAAGACGTCGATCTCGGTGACCGGATCGGGCGGGCCGGTTGGCAGAACGTCTATGTCCCCTCGGCCGAGGTGTTGCACGACAAGGGGCACTCCACCGGCCGCGACCCCGCACGCAACTTGGCCGCTCATCACCGCAGTACCTACACTTTCCTCGCTGATCGATACCCGGCGCCCTGGCAGGCGCCGCTACGGTGGACAATTCGGGGCGCGCTGGCAGCACGTGCGGGCCTGGTGGTCGGTAGTTCTCGACGTAAACAGGCGAAAGGGCGCTGACGTGATCAATCCCGCGGAGGTGGACGCCGTCGTCCTCGTCGGTGGACGTGGCACCAGGCTCCGGCCCCTGACCCTCTCGGCGCCCAAGCCGATGCTGCCGACGGCCGGTGTTCCGTTCCTGACCCACCTGTTGGCGCGCATCGCCGAAGCCGGCATCAAGCATGTGGTGATGGGCACCTCGTACAAGGCCGAGGTGTTCGAGGAGGCCTTCGGCGACGGATCCGACCTCGGCCTCGAGATCGAATACGTCACCGAGACCGAGGCTCTCGGCACCGGTGGTGCCATCGCCAACGTGGCGGACAAGCTGCGTTACGACACTGCCATGGTGTTCAACGGTGACGTGCTGTCCGCGGCCGACCTCAGCGCGCTGCTGGAGTCGCATGACGCCCACCAGGCCGACGTCACGCTGCACCTGGTGCGGGTCAGCGATCCGCGGGCGTTCGGCTGTGTGCCCACCGATGCCGACGGCCGCGTGACGGCGTTCCTGGAGAAGACTCAGGATCCACCGACCGATCAGATCAACGCTGGTTGCTACGTGTTCAACCGCAACGTGATCGACGAAATCCCCCGGGGCCGAGCCCTTTCGGTCGAACGCGAGATCTTCCCCGAGGTGCTCTCCCGCGGGTTGAAGATGTGCGGCTACGTCGACGCGTCCTACTGGCGCGACATGGGGACCCCGGACGATTTCGTGCGTGGCTCAGCCGATCTGGTGCGCGGCATCGCCCCGTCGCCCGCCCTCGACGGCCAGCGGGGTGAATCGCTGGTGCACGAAGGGGCAGCCGTCGCCCCCGGTGCCCTGCTGATCGGCGGCACCGTCGTGGGCCGTGGCGCCGAGATCGGCGCCGGCGCACGACTGGACGGCGCGGTGATCTTCGACGGAGTGCGTGTGGAAGCCGGTGCCGTGATCGAACGTTCGATCATCGGCTTCGGCGCCCGCATCGGCCCGCGGGCCCTGATCCGTGACGGCGTGATCGGCGACGGTGCCGACATCGGGGCGCGCTGCGAGCTGTTGCGCGGCGCCCGGGTGTGGCCCGGGGTGGCCATCCCCGACGGCGGTATCCGGTACTCGACCGACGTCTGACGCCGCGCGGCTGCGTCTGCGCCGCCCAGCTCTGCAGAGAAAACGTCTTTGCCCTGTCGCCGCTGCGCTTAGGCTGTAGTGACGACAGGGAGGGGTCAGGCTCATGGGGGCACGTAGCGGGTGGAAAGTCAGCAGACGCACAGCGGTGGCGCCGATCATGGCGGCACTGGTGTTCGGAGCGGTTTTCGGGGCCGCGGCCCCGGAGGCGGGCGCCTGGCCGATCACGCTGACCGCGGAGGACCAATCTTTCCTCAACGCCACCCGCGGGGTGTTTCCCGGCGATGACGATCAATTGCTGACTGTCGGTCGGCAGATGTGCCGGCTGCTGTACACCGGTACCCCCGCGCAGGCGGTGATCGACCAGATGGCGGCCCAGTACGGTGCCAGCCCCGATCAGGCGGGGGTGGCGCTGCGGGCAGCCCGCCGGTCGTATTGCACGCAGGCGCCGGGTTAGACCAACCGCGCCGAGGCGGCGAGTTGGAGCAGCCCGAAGTCGGTGCCTTCGGGCAGCGCCTGCAGTGGCCACCAGCGCAGGTCCAAAGACTCGTCACTGCAGGCGATTTCGGCATCGGCCGGAGCGCGCACCACAAACTGCAGATCCAGGTGGCGGGTCGGCACTCCCAGCGAGCAGGTCACCGGATGCACGTGCAATGCGGCCAGTTGGGGATCGATGCTCAGCCCGGTGATGCCGGATTCCTCGGTGGCCTCGCGCAGCGCAGCCGCCCGGACATCGGCATCGGTCTCTTCACAGTGCCCGCCGAGCTGCAGCCAGCGGCCGAACCGCGGATGCAGGGTCAGCAAGGTCTGAGTTCCGGTGTGGTCGACCACCAGTGCCGAGGCGGTGATGTGGCCGGGCACGCATGAGCGCAGGCAGGCATCGGGCCGGGCGGCCAGAAATGACAACACCGCGTGGCGCAGCGTGTCCTGGCCGGGATCGGTTGTCTGCCAACGCGTCAGCAGGTCGACGGCGGAGGCGTGCAGGCTCTCGGTGCTCATCTGGGTTGGATTCTCTTCGCGCAAGCGCTCATCGACGCACCAGCAGGCCTTCTGTCGACACCGGCTCACGCGCCGGTTGCGGATCGGCAGCGTGACCGATCACGATGGCACCCAACGGTTCCCAGTCCGCGGGCAGATCGAGCTCGGTGCGCACCAGGTCGCCGGCGAAGATCGTCGAGCCGATCCAGCAACTGCCGACCTCACGTACCGCCAGCGCGACCAGCAGGGCCTGGACCGCGGCCCCGACGGCGACGGTGAACATGGTGTGCTCGGCCTCGGTACGGGCGGCATCGGGATAGCTGTGCGCACCATCGGGAACGAGGAACGGGATC
The DNA here is from genome assembly GCF_001954135.1 of Mycobacterium sp. GA-1841. Classification (GTDB taxonomy): domain Bacteria; phylum Actinomycetota; class Actinomycetes; order Mycobacteriales; family Mycobacteriaceae; genus Mycobacterium. Next base: position 50,856 of record NZ_MBEQ01000015.1, read on the forward strand.
ACGAGTTCGGGTGCGTCGTAGAGAATCTGGCCACGGCCCAGCCGCCGCTCCACGGAGTCGGGATTCCGGCCGTCGCCGGTCAGGTCGGCCCGCCATTTCTCCCTCATGCGATCGAGCAGCCGAGTGCGGGTGGCGCGGTTCTGCACCCAGACGAAGCGCACCGGGCGGGTGTGGTGCGGCGCCGGCGCGGTAAGTGCCTCGGCGACAGCAGCTTCGATGAGCGCGGGGTCGACGGGTTCTGAGCTGAACGTGCGCACCGAGCGGCGCAGCAACTGAGCCTGCGTCCGCCCCATCTGAATTGCCTCGGCGGTGCCGAGCCAGAACAGGTCGTCTTCACCCGGGCGCAGCAGCGTGCGGGCGTTCGACCCGTCGTCGGGCAGGTCCAGCCCGCGCACCACGGCGACCGGGATCGCGGTGAGCTTGCCCTTCACCAGATCGGCCGCGGCGGCGATCTCGTCGGCCACCGCGACCTCGGTGACCAACAGCTCGTTGCCGTGCCGGTCACGCGCACCGGCATAACCGTGCAGCACGGTGAGTCCGCTGGCGCCGATGGCGAAGTCGGCTTGGCCGTTGCGCCAGGCCCGGCCCATGGTGTCGGTGATCACCACGGCCACGGTGACGCCGAGTCGCTCACGCAGGCCCGCGCGCAGTGCCGCCGCGCTGCCGTCGGGGTCGACCGGAAGCAGCGCCAATTCGGTGGAATCCACATTCGAACCGTCGACACCGGCGGCGGCCTGAACCAGGCCGATGGCGTTCTCGGTGATCAGGGTCCGCCCCTTGCGGGCCAGCACCCGGACCGCTTCGGTGTCGATCAGCTTGCGCCGTAAGGTGTCCCGTTCCTCGGGATCGGACGGCGCGGTGATGATCCGGCCCTCGCACTTGGACACGATCTTGCTGGTGACCACCAGCACATCGCCGTCGGCCAGCCACGGTGCCGCCCCGGCGAGGGCGGCGGCCAGATCGTCTCCGGGACGGAACTCGGGAAGTCCTGGCACCGGGAGAATCTCGACCCGGTCGGCGGATCCGTGTTCGGGGTTCACCTCAGTGGTCACCAGGGCACACCTGCGAGGTCCAGCCCGGCCCGCACCATCTCGGCGGTGGCCGACGGATCGGTCATCAGCAAGGGGACCGCGCGCACCTGTACGCCCTCGATCTCGGCTCGATCCCCTTCGTGCACGAGCCAGCCGTCCAACAGTCCGGTTCCCGAGCGGGCGCCGAAGAACTCGCCGACGCCCTGCGAGGTCGATTGGACACCGATGATTCGCAGGCACTCATCTGCCATGCCGCGCAAAGGTTTTCCGTCGATGATGGGGGAGTAGCCGATGACCGGTGCCCGGGTCGAACGCAGGGCGGCGCGGAGGCCGGGAATCTGCAGGATCGGGCCGATACTCACGACGGGATTTGACGGTGCCAGCAACACCACGTCGGCCTCGGCGATGGCCTCGGCGACGCCTGGCGCGGCGGTTGCCTGTTCTGCACCGACGAACGCAAAGCTGTGCGAGGGCACCTGGGCGCGGTAGCGCACCCACCACTCCTGGAAGTGGATCGCGCGTCGAGAACCATCGTCGGGGTCGGTGATCACCACATGCGTCTCACTACGGTCGTCGGTGACCGGCAGCAACCGCGCCCCCGGTGACCAGCGCTTGCACAATGCCTCGGTGACCTGCGACAGGGGGTAGCCGGCGCGCAGCATCTGAGTGCGGACCAGGTGGGTGGCCAGGTCGCGGTCGCCCAGGCCGAACCAGTCGGGTTGCACCCCGTAGGCGGCCAGTTCTTCCTTGGCATGCCAGGTTTCATCGCGGTGGCCCCAGCCGCGGTCAGGGTCGATACCGCCGCCCAGGGTGTACATGCAGGTGTCGAGGTCCGGGCAGATCCGGACGCCGTGCATCCAGGCGTCGTCGCCCACGTTCACGATCGCGGTGAGTTCATGCTTGCTGTCGGTCTCACCGAAAGCCCCGAGGCCCAACAGGTGCTGTACCCCCAGCAAAAACCGGGCGCCTCCGACGCCGCCGACCAGAACGGTGATCTTCACAACGTCCGACCCTAAGCGCTGAGGGGCTGCGGATGGAAACGACGTCGTCACGGCCAGGACACGCCGTTGTTGCGACGCGCCGATTTGACATTACGAGATGGTATGAAATCGCGGCATTCCGCTTGACCCTGGCAGCTAACACGTGTGTAATCACAGATGTGTCATTTCCCGGTTGGTGACCGATTCCAGTGTCGCGGACCGAGATTCGATCAACTGTTCGAATGGGGTGACCGCGCATCGCAATGGTGGGGCTCCACTTAGGATCTACGAGACCGAGTGAGGAGGCGGGGGATAATGTCTTATGAGAGCGGCGATTTCGATCATGTGGTCCGGTTTGACGGCCGGCTGCTCGGCTCGGTGGACAACGCACCGCACATCAACACGGGAATGGCACCGCTGGAGACGGCCGGACGTCCCCAGCTGAGTCTGGTTCCCGAACACATTGATGTTGATCCGGAAGTAGAAGACGACCAATGGCAGGAACGTGCACTCTGTGCACAGACCGACCCGGAGGCGTTCTTCCCGGAGAAGGGCGGGTCTACCCGCGAGGCCAAGCGCATCTGCCAGGGCTGCGAAGTCAAGGATGCCTGCTTGGAGTACGCGCTCGCGCACGATGAGCGTTTCGGTATCTGGGGAGGACTGTCAGAACGGGAGCGTCGCCGCCTCAAACGCGGCATCATCTGAGGCTCTCGACAGAGCGCTCATGGTGGGCGCTCGACGTCAGTCGTCGTCGATCATCGGGTCGATGACTGACGGTTCAACTCCCAGATAGGTGGCCACCTGGGCCACCAGGATTTCATGCAGCAAATCAGCAAGCTCATCGGATCCTTTGACCCGGCGCTCGATGGGCTTGCGGAACAAGACAATTCGAGCCCGGGTCGCATTTCCTCTGATGTCGACCCCAGCCGGTATCAGCCGCGCCAATGCGATCGGGCCATCGGCGATGACCTCTGGCGGCCACTGCACACTGTCCGGGTCTTTCGGGGACATCCGGGGAATCTCGTCCACCGCGACGTCTAAATTTTTCAACCGCGACGCCCACCGGCGTTCGATCGGTTCATAGGCTTCCAGGACCGCCATGTCGAACCGCTCGGCGCGGCTGCGCCACCCCGGAACCGAACGCGGGAGCAGCGGCCCGCGGATCTCGCGACCGCGACGCGACCGCCATGGGTTTCGCTGGACCACGGCGATGATCGTAACGGTTCGGGATCGGGGAACCGACGGCTGCGCGTGTCCGGCAGCGCACAGCGATCGTCCACAGTAATCTCGGGTGCGTGAATGTTCCCCGTCGCTGCTGCCGGCCCGGGTGCCCGCACTATGCCGTGGCGACGCTGACTTTTGTCTACTCCGACTCCACGGCGGTGGTCGGACCCCTGGCCACGGTTTCTGAGCCCCACTCCTGGGATCTGTGCGTCGGCCATGCCGGCCGTATCACCGCGCCGCGCGGCTGGGAGCTGGTTCGTCACGCCGGGCCACTGCCCACCAATCCCGACGAAGACGACCTCGTGGCCCTGGCCGACGCGGTCCGCGAGGGCCAGGCCGGTGCCGTCCCGCGTGGCGGAGTGGTCGCCGGATTCTCCGATCCCGCCACCGGTGTGGGCGCCAGTGCGGTGATCGCGCCGCAAGCGCGTCCCTCGGAGACCAACGGGCGTCGTCGCGGTCACCTGCGGGTGCTGCCGGACCCCGACAACTAGCACGGACTGGTATCGACTGGCCCTGATCGGACAACAGCCGGGCGACGAGTAGTGAACGTGTCGACGCCACCCGGCGGTTAGGCTGGCGCCAACGATCCCGTTTCACAAGGAGCTATATGTCTAGGCCAGCGGCGGCTGTTCACGATGTCATCAAGGCCTATGACGTCCGTGGACTGGTCGGTACGCAGATCGACGAGGCGTTCGTGGCCGAGGTCGGTGGAGCGTTCGCCCGCCTGGTCCGTGCCGAGGGCGCCACCCAGGTCGTGATCGGTTACGACATGCGGGAGAGTTCACCGACGTTGGCGGCCGCGTTCGCCGATGGTGTGACGGCCCAGGGCCTCGACGTGGTCCGGATCGGCCTGGCCTCCACCGATCAGCTGTATTTCGCCTCCGGTCTGTTGGACTGCCCCGGGGCGATGTTCACCGCCAGCCACAATCCCGCGGCCTACAACGGCATCAAACTGTGTCGCGCCGGTGCCAAGCCGGTGGGCAAGGACACCGGTCTGACCGTGATCGCCGATGAGGTGATCGCCGGCGTGCCCACCTCCGACGGGCCGCCCGGCGTGATCTCCGACCGGGATGTGCTGGCCGATTACGGCGCCTTCCTCCGCTCGCTGGTGGAGCTCAGCGGCCTGCGGTCGCTGCGGATCGCGGTGGACGCGGGCAACGGCATGGCCGGCCACACCACACCCGCGGTTCTCGCACCGATACCGGGCGTCACCGTGCTTCCGCTGTTCTTCGAACTCGACGGCACCTTCCCCAATCACGAAGCCAACCCGCTGGATCCGGCCAACCTGGTCGACCTGCAAGCTCACGTACTGGCCACCGGCGCAGATATCGGCCTGGCATTCGACGGGGACGCCGACCGGTGCTTCGTCGTCGACGAACTCGGTCGCCCGGTGTCGCCGTCGGCAGTGACCGCACTGGTGGCCGCCCGCGAACTCACCCGCGAGATCGGTGCCACCGTCATCCACAACCTGATCACCTCGCGCGCGGTTCCCGAGTTGGTGGTCGAGCGGGGCGGAACACCCGTGCGCTCGCGCGTCGGGCATTCCTATATCAAGGGGCTGATGGCCGAGACCGGAGCGATCTTCGGTGGCGAGCACTCGGCGCACTACTACTTCCGGGATTTCTGGGGCGCCGATTCCGGCATGCTCGCCGCGCTGCACGTGCTGGCCGCACTGGGGGAGCAGGATCGACCGCTCTCGGAGTTCATGGCGGATTATCAACGGTACGAGGCCTCCGGCGAGATCAACTTCACCGTCAGCGACGCGCCGGAATGCGTGGACGCCGTACTCAAGTCGTTCGGCAGTTCGATCCAGTCCATCGACCACCTCGACGGTGTCACCGTCGACCTGGGTGACGGTTGCTGGTTCAACCTGCGTTCCTCCAATACCGAACCGCTGCTTCGCCTGAACGTGGAAGCGCGCACCGCCGAGGATGTCGCCGCGCTCGTCGACAGGGTTTCGGCGCAGATCCGTGGGGTGAGCGAGCCGGTGCCGTGAACACCGTGGACGCCACGGTCGACCTGGACGACGGAGACGGACTTCTCGCCGCCGATCGCAACGGTCTGCTCCGGGCTGCGGCCATGGCGGGAGCCCAGGTGCGGTCCACCGCCGCAGCCATGGCCGAAGGCGTACTCGATCCACTGCGTGCCGATCATCCGCCGCGCACAGTGATTTGGGTGGCCGGCCGCGGGACCGCCGAGACCGCGGGCGCCATGTTGGCCGCCGTACTCGGTGGATCGGTCGCGGCACCCATCGTGGTGGCCGCCGAGACTCCGCCGTGGCTCGGAGCGCTGGACGTGGTGATCGTGGCCGGCGACGATCCGGGCGATCCGGTTCTGGTCAACGCGGCCGCCGCCGGCGTGCGCCGCGGTGCACGGGTGTTGATCGCGGCACCTCATGAGGGGCCGCTGCGTGACGTCGCGGCCGGACGCGCGTCGGTCCTGGCTCCGCGGTTGTGGGTGCCCGACGACTTCGGGCTGACCCGGTACCTGGCCGCCGGTCTGGCTGCCATGCACGTGGTGGACCCTGGGTGGCGAGTCGATCTGGCCGCACTGGCCGACGAGCTCGACGCCGAAGCCCTGCGCAACAGTGCAGGACGCGACTTGTTCACCAACCCGGCCAAGACTCTGGCCGAACGGATGTCGGAGTGCGCTGTCGTACTGGCCGGGGACAATCCCGCCACGCTGGCGTTGGCCCGGCACGGTGCGGCCGCGATGTTGCGTCTGGCCGGGGAAGTCGTCGCCGCTACCGGACTGGGCGACGTGCTCGCCGCCGTGGCCGGCGGGGTGCTCGGGGCACCCGCGGCCCGATCACTGTTCCACGACGAGCAGATCGACGGGCCGCTGCCGCCTCGCACGCGTAGCTTCGCCTTGATCACCGATACCGAGCGGCAATCGGTGGGGGCCCGGGTCAGTGGCTTCGACGACATCGTGATGATCGGTGCCGAGGATGTGCCGGAACCGGCCGGGACGGCCCCGCCGTCCACCGGGCGCCCGGAGCAACAACTCGCGATTCTGGCCCTCCGTCTGGAGATGACGGCCGTATATTTGAAACTGGTTCGAGGATAAGCAAGTGCACCTGCTACGCGGAGTGGTGCGGACCTATGCCTGGGGTTCGCGGACGGCCATTGCGGAATTCACCGGAAGGCCCAGTCCCACAATTCATCCAGAGGCCGAACTGTGGTTCGGCGCGCATCCAGCCGACCCCGCGTGGCTGCAGACCGAACACGGTGAAGTGTCGCTGCTGCAGGCGGTCCACGACGATCCTGAGGCGCAACTGGGCGTCGAGACGATCGGCAGATACGGCGACGCGCTGCCTTTTTTGGTCAAAGTGCTTGCCGCTGACGAACCGCTGTCGCTGCAGGCCCACCCGAGCGCTGCCCAGGCCCGGGAAGGTTTCGACCGTGAGGATCGGCTCGAGATCCCGGTGAACTCGCCGGTCCGGAACTATCGCGACCGCAGCCACAAGCCCGAATTGCTGGTGGCGCTAGGGCAATTCGATGCCCTCGCCGGGTTCCGCCCGGTCGATCACACCGTGGAGCTGATGCGCGCGCTCGCGGTCTCGGACCTCGACCCGTTCATCAATCTGCTCTCCGATCAATCGGATGCCGACGGACTGCGGGCACTGTTCACCACCTGGATCACCGCGCCGCAGCCTGACCTCGACGTCCTGGTACCCGCTGTCCTCGACGGAGCGGTCCACTACATCCGTTCTGGGGCAAAGAAATTCGTGGCCGAGGTGAAGACGCTGCTGGAGCTGGGTGAGCGTTACCCGGGTGACGCCGGTGTCCTGGCCTCTCTGCTGCTCAACCGCATCAGTTTGCAGCCGGGGGAGGGCGTCTACCTTCCGGCCGGAAACCTGCACGCCTACCTGCATGGGGTCGGCGTCGAGGTGATGGCCAACTCCGACAACGTGCTGCGCGGTGGGCTGACCCCCAAGCACGTGGACGTACCCGAGCTGCTGCGGGTGCTGGATTTCGCCCCGACCCCAGAAGCTCAGCTGTTTTCCGAAACCCTCACGGACGGAACGGAAACCGTCTATCAGACGCCCGCGCAGGAGTTCGCGGTGTCGGTGTTGTCCATCGACGGCGAGCGCATCGGCGACGAGATCGACGTGCATTCCCGCCACAACGGCCCGCAGCTGCTGCTGTGCACCGAGGGGGCCGCGGTGGTCTACGCCGACGATGACAAGCTGACCCTGGAGCAGGGCGCGGCGGCCTGGGTGGCGGCCGCCGACGGGCCGATCCGGCTCACCGCGGGTGAGCCGACGAGACTGTTCCGGGTGACCGTCGGCATCTAGTCTGTCACTGCGAGGCGGTGACGGACTCCTCGGGATGGGTTCGGCGCTGACGCCGTTCGGCGAGCCACGCCTTGATGTTGTGGCGGATCGCCCGTCCGACGATCCGCGGCGGCGGGGTCAGCCAGAGGCTGTCGAGCATGCAGCGTCGCAGAAACCACTCGGCCAGTACGGGATCGGTTTCGGCCGCCCCGAGGAACTGGTCGAAGAGCCCGAACATCGGGCCGTGCCAGAACGCCCGATCGCCCTCCGCCCCGTGCGCCACCTGATCGGCCACCGAATTCATCGTCCATACCGGGTAGGTGGTCTTCGCCGTGCGTCGGGCAAGCCGCGGGATCAGATCATCGGTGCCCTCGGCCAGCACCTCACGTAGGTTGGCCGCCTGCACGGTCGACATGGTCACGCCCTGCCCGTACGTCGGGTTCAGGCTGACCACCGCATCGCCGAACGGGAAAATTCCGTCCGGAAACCGGCGCATCTTGTCATAGCGACGCCACTTGCTGACCGGATAGCGATGAAAGTTCATCCCGCCCACCGGTTCACCGGCCCGCAGCGCGGCGGCGAGGCGCGGCGGCAGTGCAGTGCCGCCGAGCTGCTTGATACCGGCGAAATCACCGGGTGGTTCGGCCTTGGCGACGCCGAATGCGGTGACGGTCCAGATCCCGTCCTCGTGGAACAGCATGCCCATGCCCAGGCCGCTGTCGTGCGCGGCGCTGACCACCACCAACTTCTCGCTGATCAACTCCGCCGGGATGCGGACGCGCTGCGACGCATAGGTGACGCCGACCTTGATCGTGTCCTCACGCGGCCGATCGAAGCCCCACTGCTCCAGCCACACCGGCAGCCGGCTGCCGCGGCCGGAGGCGTCGACCACGAGGCCGGCCGGTACCTGCTCACCGTCGTCGAGCACCACGCCGGTCACCCGTCCGGCGGTCGGGTCGTACCGCGGCTCGCTCACGCCGCGGTGGAGGATCTCCACGTTCGGCAGGGCCAGCACCCGTCGACGGATCTGCCATTCGAGCTGTCCGCGACTGGGCACGTACGAGGTGAAGTTGGACTCCGGGGTTTGCCCGGTACCCAGGAGGTGCCCGCCGGCCTCGAAATGGATCGACGCCGGCTTGTTTTCGACCACGGGGACGTCGGCGGCCCTCATGTCGTCGAGCAGACCCTCGAACAAGGCCTCGAGTTCCTCGGCGCCGCGCGCCATCAACAGGTGGACGTGCTGGCCCTGAGGTACCGCGGGGCGGTTGACCGGTTCATCGGGAAGCTCATCGCGCTCGTACAGGGTGACGCGGTCGAAATGGTCGGCAAGGACCCGGGCTGCACACAGCCCGGCAATGCTGCCGCCGATGACCACGACATGGTCGTGGGAATGTGGGGGAGTCGCGCTCATCGAACGCCACCGTAATGGGAATATGGCGGGAACCGGGCCACAATGAGAGGCAACACCACATATGTCTGCCGTTCGGCGAACAAAATCTGTCGAGCAATCGATTGCTGACACCGACGAACCCGCGACGCGACTGCGTAAGAATCTCACGTGGTGGGATCTGACCGTCTTCGGCGTGTCGGTCGTGATCGGCGCGGGAATCTTCACCATCACCGCATCTACGGCGGGTAATTTGACCGGTCCGGCGATCTCGATCGCGTTCCTGATCGCCGCCGTGGCATGTGGGCTGGCGGCACTGTGTTACGCCGAATTCGCCTCGACCGTGCCGGTTGCTGGCAGCGCGTACACATTTTCTTATGCGACATTCGGTGAATTTGTGGCATGGGTCATCGGTTGGGATTTGATCTTGGAATTCGCCGTCGCGGCCGCGGTGGTTGCCAAGGGGTGGTCGAGCTACCTCGGGACGGTGTTCGGTTTCGGCGGCGGGACGGCCCATCTGGGCGGCATCGCGGTCGACTGGGGCGCGCTGGTGATCATCGTGTTCGTGACCGTCCTGCTGGTGCTGGGCACCAAAGTGTCGGCGCACTTCAGCCTCGCCATCACGATCATCAAGGTGTCGGTGGTGCTGCTGGTGGTGGCCGTCGGCGCGTTCTACATCAAGGCCGCCAACTACACCCCGTTCATTCCGCCGAACGAGGCAGGCGAGGGGGCCAGCGGGGCCGACCAGTCTCTGTTCTCGCTGCTGACCGGCGCCGCAGGCAGCCACTACGGCTGGTATGGCGTACTGGCCGGCGCGTCGATCGTGTTCTTTGCGTTCATCGGGTTCGATGTCGTCGCCACCACGGCCGAGGAGACCCGCGATCCGCAGCGTGATGTGCCCCGCGGGATCCTGGCCTCACTCGGCATCGTCACGGTGCTCTACGTCGCGGTGTCGGTGGTGTTGTCGGGCATGGTGTCCTACACGGTGCTGCGCGATGCCCCGGATGGCCACGCCAACCTGGCCACCGCCTTCGACGCCAACGGGGTGCACTGGGCGGCGAATGTGATCTCGATCGGTGCGTTGGCCGGCCTGACCACGGTGGTGATCGTGTTGATGCTGGGGCAGACGCGGGTGTTGTTCGCGATGTCGCGGGACGGCTTGCTGCCGCGGCAGCTCGCGGTCACCGGTAGCCGGGGTACGCCCGTGCGGATCACCCTGATCGTGGGGGTGCTGGTCGCGATCGCGGCGTCGGTGTTCCCGATGGGGCGGCTGGAAGAGATGGTCAACATCGGCACCCTTTTCGCCTTCGTGCTGGTCTCGGCGGGGGTGATCGTGCTGCGTCGAACCCGGCCCGACCTGCGGCGCGGGTTCCGTGTGCCGTGGGTGCCGGTGCTGCCGATCGCGGCGATCCTGGCCTGCCTGTGGCTGATGCTGAACCTGACGGGGTTGACGTGGATCCGCTTCTTGATCTGGATGGCCGTCGGCGTGGCGGTGTACGCGCTCTATGGCCGTCGGCATTCGGTGCTGGCCAATCGTGAGGCCGCCACGGTCTGAGGCTCGCCGGGCGCCGCCGTCACCGAGATTGCAGCCAGGGACAGATCTCGGCCCGATCCTGTCCCTGGCTGCAATCTCGGTGTTCACCGTTCCGCCGCGCGGTTCGATCAATGGCGTCGCGCGCGTCGGCCTCTTTACAAAACATGTATCTGTGTCTAGACAAGCGACAACGGAGCTCATATAGTCAAGTCATTGCAGTGATAGCTCTCACACAAGGAGGCTCATCGTGGTGGCAGAACTTCCCACCGGCTCAGAGGTCCGGGAATGGCGGGACCGCAAACGGCACCTGTGGCTCATGGGGCTGATCGCCCCGACGGCGATATTCGTCATGCTGCCGCTGGTGTGGGCGCTCAACCACGCCGGTTGGCATATCGCCGCGCAGGTGCCGCTGTGGATTGGGCCGATCCTGGTCTACGTCCTGCTGCCGGTGCTGGACCTGCGGTTCGGCCCCGACGGCCAGAATCCGCCCGATGAGGTGATGGAGCAGCTGGAGAACGACAAGTACTACCGCTACTGCACCTACGTCTACATCCCGTTCCAATACGCCAGCGTCGTCATGGGCGCCTACTTGTTCACCGCGTCCGACCTGAGCTGGCTCGGGTTCGACGGTGGCCTCGGCTGGCCGGCCAAGATCGGCATCGCGCTGTCGGTCGGCGTGCTCGGCGGCGTCGGCATCAACACCGCCCACGAGATGGGGCACAAACGCGACTCGCTGGAGCGCTGGCTGTCCAAGATCACGCTCGCTCAGACCTGGTACGGCCACTTCTACATCGAGCACAACCGCGGCCACCACGTCCGGGTGGCCACGCCCGAAGACCCGGCCTCGGCGCGCTTCGGCGAGACCTTCTGGGAGTTCTTGCCGCGCAGCGTGTTCGGTAGCCTGCGCTCGTCCTGGGAGCTGGAGGCCCAGCGTTTACGACGGCAGGACCGCTCGCCGTGGCACTGGTCCAACGACGTGCTCAACGCCTGGGCGATGTCGGTGGTGTTCTGGGGCGTGCTGATCGCGATCTTCGGTGTCGGGGTGATCCCGTTCATGCTCATCCAGGCCGTCTACGGCTTCAGCCTGCTGGAGTCGGTGAACTACCTGGAGCATTACGGACTCTTGCGGCAGAAGTTGCCCAGCGGCCGCTACGAACGGTGCGCACCCGTGCACAGCTGGAACTCCGATCACATCGTGACCAACCTGTTCCTGTATCACCTGCAGCGGCACAGCGATCACCACGCCAACCCGACCCGCCGGTACCAGACGCTGCGCAGCATCGACGGAGCACCGAATCTGCCCAGTGGCTACGCATCCCTGATCGGGCTCACTTACCTGCCGCCGTTGTGGCGCAAGGTGATGGACCACCGGGTGCTCGAGCACTATGACGGCGACATCACTCGCGTGAACATCCAGCCGCGGCTGCGTGAGAAGGTCCTGACCCGGTACGGGGTCAAGGCATGAGCGCCTATCGGTGCCCCGGCTGCGGCTACGTCTACGACGAAGCCAAAGGTGCACCGCGCGAAGGCTTCCCGGCCGGCACCCGGTGGGACGACGTGCCCGATGACTGGTGCTGCCCGGACTGCGCGGTGCGGGAGAAGATCGATTTCGAACCGATGGGAGCAGTGAAATGACCCAGCCGTACAAGCTGTATGTCTGCGTGCAGTGCGGGTTCGAGTACGACGAGGCCAAGGGCTGGCCGGAGGACGGCATCGCCCCGGGCACCCGCTGGGACGACATCCCCGAGGATTGGAGCTGCCCGGATTGCGGCGCGGCGAAGACGGATTTCGAGATGGTAGAGGTCGCGCGGCCGTGATCGTTCCGAGGACCGCTTCGAGTGTCGCATCCAGCGACGGGCTCGAAAGTGGCCTCGGAAGCGATATTGTCGCCCGTGTGAGTCGGCCGCGAGACAAGCAACGCATCCCGTACGCCGAAGCGTCCCGGGTGCTGTTACGAGACTCGATTCTCGACGGCATGCGCGAGCTGCTGGTGTCCCGCGACTGGTCGGCGATCACGCTCTCGCACGTGGCCAAGGCCGCCGGGATCAGCCGGCAGACGATCTACAACGAGTTCGGCTCCCGCCAGGGCCTGGCCGAGGGCTACGCCATGCGGCTGGCCGATCGGCTCGTCGACGCGGTCGAGGATGCGATCAACCACAACGTCGGCGAGGTCCATGCGGCGTTCCTGGAAGGGTTCCGGGCCTTCTTCCTCGAGTCCGCCGCCGACCCGCTGGTGATCTCGTTGCTCACCGGGGCCTCCAAACCCGACCTGTTGCAGATCATCACCACCGGGAGTGGACCGATCATCTCCCGGTGCTCACAGCGGTTGACCGGAACGTTCCAGAGCAGCTGGATCAAGGCCAGCGACGAAGATGCCGGCGTGCTGGCCCGGGCGATCGTGCGGCTGGCGATGAGCTACGTCTCGATGCCGCCCGAGGCGGACCACGATGTGGCCGGTGACCTGGCCCGACTCATGACGCCGTTCGCCGAGCGCTACGGTGTCATAGATACCCCGTAGCTGTCAGAGCGCCGCCGCTGTGAAATACGCATTGAGCGCCTGTCCCGCGAGCCCGCAGGCTAGAGGTATCGGCATGAGGCGTTGCCGCTGGGCGCACCCGTGCGGTTGGAAGCAATCACGACTGAAAGAGGGCTCTACATGACTGAGTTGAAGGCCGACAGCCGGAACGGCATCGACTACAAGGTTGCCGACCTCTCGCTGGCCGACTTCGGCCGCAAGGAGATCCGCCTGGCCGAGCACGAGATGCCCGGCCTGATGGCGCTGCGTCGCGAATACCACGATGTGCAGCCGCTCAAAGGGGCGCGCATCTCCGGATCGCTGCACATGACCGTGCAGACGGCGGTGCTGATCGAGACCTTGACGGCGCTCGGCGCCGAGGTGCGCTGGGCCTCCTGCAACATCTTCTCCACCCAGGACCATGCCGCGGCAGCCGTCGTCGTCGGCCCGCACGGCACGCCGGAGGAGCCCAAGGGCACCCCGGTCTTCGCCTGGAAGGGCGAGACCCTGGAGGAGTACTGGTGGGCCGCCGAGCAGATGCTCACCTGGGAGGGCGAGCCGGCGAACATGATCCTCGACGACGGCGGCGACGCCACCATGTTGGTGCTGCGCGGCGCGCAGTACGAGAAGGCCGGCGTGGTGCCGCCCGCCGAGGATGACGACTCGGCCGAGTGGAAGGTCTTCCTCTCGCTGGTGCGCAAGCGCTTCGAGACGGAGAAGGACAAGTGGACCAAGATCGCCGCGTCGGTCAAGGGTGTCACCGAGGAGACCACCACCGGCGTGCTGCGGCTGTACCAGTTCGCTGCCGCGGGTGAGCTGGCGTTCCCGGCGATCAACGTCAACGACTCGGTCACCAAGAGCAAGTTCGACAACAAGTACGGCACCCGGCACTCGCTGGTCGACGGCATCAACCGTGGCACCGACGCGCTGATCGGCGGCAAGAAGGTGCTGATCTGCGGTTACGGCGATGTGGGCAAGGGCTGTGCCGAGTCGCTGGCCGGTCAGGGCGCACGCGTGCAGGTCACCGAGGTCGACCCGATCAACGCCCTGCAGGCGCTGATGGACGGTTACGACGTGGTGACCGTCGAAGAGGCGATCGGCAACGCCGACATCGTGGTGACGGCGACCGGCAACTTCGACATCATCCTGCTCGAGCACATGAAGGCGATGAAGGACCACGCGATCCTGGGCAACATCGGCCACTTCGACAACGAGATCGACATGGCTGCCTTGGAGAAGTCCGGTGCGGTGAAGCTGAACATCAAGCCGCAGGTCGACCAGTGGACCTTCGACGACGGCAAGTCGATCATCGTGCTGAGCGAGGGCCGCCTGCTCAACCTCGGAAACGCCACGGGACACCCGTCATTCGTGATGAGCAACAGCTTCTCGAACCAGGTGATCGCCCAGATCGAGCTGTGGACGAAGAACGACGAGTACGACAACGAGGTCTACCGCCTGGCCAAGCACCTCGACGAAAAGGTGGCGCGCATCCACGTCGAGGCGCTGGGTGGCTCGCTGACCAAGCTCACCAAGGAGCAGGCCGAGTACATCGGCGTCGATGTCGACGGCCCGTACAAGCCGGAGCACTACCGCTACTGAGTTACTGAGGTAGCGCGAGCAGTACCGCGCAAGCGGGAGGTACCCGCAGCAAAAGTGCCCATAATCTACGGATTGTGGGCACTTTTGTGTGCGCCGGTGACGTTGCTAGGTGCCCGGCAGACCGAGCCACGGGAACACCGGCTGGGCGGCCGGGGGTGCGGTTGTTCCCGGCCTGGCTTTGATCGAGACACTTCCGTTGGTCTCGCAGATCGTCGTCGTGCCGCCGCTGCTGCTGCAGGTCGGACGGGCGTCGGCGATCGGGGCCGACACGACCGCCGCGATGGCCAGGGTGGCGGCGAGCAGGGCTGATCTGGCTGGATTGGTCATGTGTTTTCTGCCTTTCACCCGCGTGCGGCGAACACACATCACGGGCAGTCCGATATGACGACTGCGGCGGCCGGACCGACGGGCATGTTCTGTGCCGCGGCCCGCCGGACCGCATCCTCACGAGCCGCCTCGACCGTGGCCCCGGCACCGCCGACCACGACATCGCTGGCGTCGTCGGCAACCGAGACGATGCACAGGTTGTCGTTGGTCTCTGCGTCGCTGGTGCAGTCTCCGCCGCTGGCGGCCTGGCATTTGGCGACCACGGCCTGGGCGGCCTCGGCGCGGGTGTCGCCGGTGGCCCGGAAACCCACCAACGCGTCATGGAATGTGCCGGTGCCGACCGCCGCGTAGCTGTCGTCGTCGGAGTTCTCCACGACGCCGCCCGGCCCGCCCTCCCAGGCGGTAGGGATCGAGACTCCCGCGACGATGATGCCTGCGGCGCCGAGAGCGGCGAGGTGACGGATTGTGGCCATGTCGGGGTTTACCCGTGGAAGACGAGCCGAAACCGGCTGCCTTGTCCCGACGAACGCCCACCGTGCTGATCAGGCCGAGCACCGGCAGCAACGGCGTTTCGGTCGACATCCGCGGTGGTAACCCAGCCCCGTGACCGCAGCAGCGCAAGCCGTCGATGCCGTGCTCGACGGCTTGGACCGGATTCGCTCGTGGCAGGAGAGCCTGTACCGGGACTTACATGCACATCCGGAGTTGTCACACCGGGAATCCGAAACCGCGGCCAAAGTCGTCGACCGGCTCGACGAGTTCGGTTACGACGTTCACGACGGCGTCGGAGGCACCGGTGTGGTCGGCATTCTCACCAACGGGGACGGGCCCACCGTGCTGTTGCGGGCGGACATGGACGCGCTGCCCGTGCAGGAGGACACCGGACTCGCCTACGCCAGCACCGTGCGGGTCACCGATAACCAGGGCACCGACGTCCCGGTGATGCATGCCTGCGGCCACGATGTCCACGTGACCGCTCTGCTCGGTGCGGCCCAGCTGCTCGCGGAGGGTCGCGAGCACTGGCAGGGGACACTGGTGGTGCTGTTCCAGCCGGCCGAGGAGACCGGTGACGGTGCCCGGGGGATGGTCGACGACGGATTGGCCCAGCGGCTGCCCAAGGTCGATGTGGCGTTCGCGCAGCATGTCCTTCCCGCGCCGGCCGGCCGGGTGGGCACTCGCGTCGGCCCGGTGCTGTCCGCTGCCGACAGTATGCGGATCACCGTATACGGCAAGGGTTCTCACGGCTCCATGCCACAGTCCGGCATCGATCCGGTGGTGCTCGCGGCGATGATCGTCATCCGCCTGCAAACCGTCGTTTCCCGCGAGGTCGCCCCGGGGAACCGGGCGGTGCTCACCATCGGCAGCCTCCACGCCGGTACCAAAAGCAATGTGATCGCCGACCGAGCTGTGCTCGAGCTCAACATCCGCACCTACGACGAGCCGACCCGCACCTCGATGCTCGACGCCATCCGCCGGATCGTCACCGCTGAATGCGCGGCCTCGGGATCGCCGAAGGAGCCGGAATTCGAACTGTTCGACCGGTTTCCGTTGACCGACAACGACGTCGAGGTCACCACTCGGGTGGAGTCGGCCTTCTGCGCCTACTTCAAAGACCGGTGGGACCGGATGCCGCAGGGCAGTGCCAGTGAAGATTTCAGCGACATCCCCGTCGCACTCGGTACGCCGTACACCTACTGGGGTATCGGCGGTATCGACCCCGAGACCTACCGTGCCGCGGCCGATGACGGACGTGTCGACCAGGACATCCCGGTGAACCACTCGCCAATGTTCGCTCCCGTCATCCAGCCGACGCTGGACACCGGCACCCAGGCCCTCGTCGTCGCGGCCCTGGCCTGGCTCGAAAAGGGTTGATACCCCGCGAAGTCCGGAAGCCCAGGATTCCTGGGGGCCGGCGGGACGACGGTGCGACACGGCGCGGTCGGGGCCGGTGGGGGAATCGGCATCAATACCGCATCGATCTTGTTAAGGTTCTGCCTCATGGGTCGGGGGGTCGCCGCGATGGTCGGCGTGTTCATGTTGGCGTTGTTCACCGGATTGGCTCCCACCGCTTGGGCTGACCCGTCCAACGACGGCCACGACCCGATCTTCAACGAGGACGAGTACGTCGAGTTCTACACGCCGCCCGACCCCTTGCCGCCGGGATCGCCCGGGGATGTGCTCAAGTCCGAGCCGTCACGGCTGGTGTTGGAGCCGTCCGGTCAGCTTGGCATGATCGTCGCCGACGGAACGCGAATCATGTACCGCAGCACCGATGCTCGCGGTAACCCGATGGCGGTGACGGGAACTTATTTCGAGCCGCACAACCCATGGCCGGGGCAGGGGCCACGCCCGTTGATCGTCTACGGGCCCGGTACACAGGGGCAGGGCGATCAGTGCGCGCCGTCGCGACAGTTCAACCAGGGCATCCATTGGTCCCCGTGGCTGGACATCGCGTTCAACTATGAGGAGATGTTCGTCGCGACCATGGTGGCCCGTGGGTTTGCCATCGTGATGACCGACTACCAAGGGCTGGGCACGCCGGGGCTGCACACGTACGTCAACCGCGTCGCGGAGGGCAACGCGATGCTCGACGCCGGCCGGGCCGCGATGAAGCTGCCCGGCACCTCACTGGATCCGCATGGGCCGGTTGCCTTTTGGGGCTATTCGCAGGGCGGCGGGGCAGCCGCCTCGGCGGCCGAGCTCGCCTCGTCCTACGCGCCGGATCTGCATGTGGTGGGCAGCTACGCCGGTGCCCCGCCGGCCGACCTCAAGGAATTGTTCCCCTACGCCGACGGCAGTGCGCTGGTCGGCGTGGTGGGGTACGCGCTGAACTCGGTGATCACGAGTTATCCGGAGTTCGAGGACCTGATCCGCTCCAAGCTCACCCCGCGTGGTGCCGACCTGCTGCAGAAGGTGCAGGATCAGTGCATCGCCGAGACGATCACCAAATTCATGTTCCGGCACCTGCAGCCGTACTTCAACGTCGACATCTACCAGGCGGTGAACGAAGAACCGTTCAGCACCCTGTTCGACATGCAGAAGATCGGCCGATACAAACCGAACGCGCCGGTGCTGATCCTGAGCAACCGGTATGACCCACTGGTGCCGTGGACGGCGGCCAACCAACTCGGCCGGGACTGGTGTGAGAAAGGGGCCGACGTCCAGTTCTGGACCAACGAAGAGCCGCCGTTCTTGAACAAGCTGGTGATCAACCACGCACTGCCGATGCTGGTCGACGGTGAACGGGGCATGCAGTGGATCGCCGACCGGTTCAACGGATTACCGACCACGCCCAACTGCGGGGAGTTCTGACCGGGTTACGCTGCCCGCGTGCTCATCGCGATCGAGGGTGTCGACGGCGCCGGCAAGCGCACGCTGACCAATGGCCTACGGGCCTCGTTCGAGTCCGACCACAAATCGGTCGGCACGCTGGCGTTCCCGCGCTATCACCATTCGGTGCCCGCGGACCTGGCCGCCGAGGCGTTGCACGGCGCCCACGGGGATCTGGCCGACTCGGTCTATGCAATGGCGACCTTGTTCGCGCTCGACCGCGCCGGG
Source organism: Mycobacterium sp. GA-1841 (assembly GCF_001954135.1). GTDB lineage: Bacteria > Actinomycetota > Actinomycetes > Mycobacteriales > Mycobacteriaceae > Mycobacterium. The sequence continues at coordinate 69,287 of NZ_MBEQ01000015.1, forward strand.
GCGCGCGAGGAGATCGAACATCTGCAGGCCGCCTATGACGTCGTCATCCTGGACCGCTACGTCGCCTCGAACGCCGCCTACAGTGCGGCCCGGCTTCATCAAGACGGCGACGGCGACGTGGTGGCCTGGGTGCGCGAACTCGAGTTCGACCGTCTCAAACTTCCCGCGCCGGACTGGCAGGTGCTGCTCGACGTACCGACCGAGCTGGCCGCCCAACGCGCCGAGCATCGAGCCCACACCGAGGCCGACCGGGCCAAGGACGCCTATGAGCGTGACGGCGGGCTGCAGCAGCGCACCGGAGCGGTCTATGCGGCGCTGGCGGCCACCGATTGGTGCGGTCGGTGGGCCGTCGCCGGCCCGGATGTGGAGCCGGACGCCCTCGCTCGTCGGCTGAACAGCAGATAAAGCGGAGAAACCCGCGTGTGGTAGCCCGGTTTTGTCGCGTTCGGGTGACACCATGGACACCATGAGGCAAAGGATCCTTGTTGTCGACGACGACCCATCACTGGCCGAGATGCTCACCATCGTCTTGCGTGGTGAAGGATTCGACACCGCGGTGATCGGGGACGGCAGCCAGGCGCTGACCGCCGTCCGTGAACTGCGACCCGATCTGGTCCTGCTGGACCTGATGCTGCCCGGCATGAACGGTATCGACGTGTGCCGGGTGCTGCGTGCCGATTCCGGCGTGCCGATCGTCATGCTGACCGCCAAGACCGACACCGTCGACGTCGTGCTCGGCTTGGAATCCGGCGCCGACGATTACGTGATGAAGCCGTTCAAGCCCAAGGAGCTGGTGGCCCGGGTGCGGGCCCGGCTGCGCCGCAACGAGGACGAGCCCGCCGAGCTGCTGTCGATCAACGATGTCGAGATCGACGTGCCGGCCCACAAGGTGACCCGCCAAGGCGAGCAGATTTCGCTGACGCCGCTGGAATTCGACCTGCTGGTGGCGCTGGCACGCAAACCACGGCAGGTGTTTACTCGTGATGTGCTGCTCGAACAGGTGTGGGGATACCGTCACCCCGCCGACACCCGTTTGGTGAACGTGCATGTCCAGCGGTTGCGGGCCAAGGTTGAGAAGGACCCGGAGAACCCGCAGGTGGTGTTGACCGTTCGAGGAGTGGGATACAAGGCCGGACCCCCGTGATCTTCAGCTCCAGACGGCGCATCCGTGGTCGCTGGGGAGGTTCCGGCCCACTGTTGCGCGGATTGGGGACGCTCGGCAGGGCCCTGAGTCTGGTGTGGCGACGCTCGCTGCAGATGCGGGTCGTCACGTTGACGCTCGGTCTTTCGCTGGCCGTCATCATGGTTCTCGGCTTCGTGCTGACCAGTCAGATCACCGACCGGATCCTCGAAGTGAAGGTGAGGGCCGCCACCGAGGAGATCGAGCGGGCCCGCGTGACGGTGGGCGGCATCGTCGGCGGTGAGGAGAGCCGCTCGCTGGACAGCAGCCTGCAGCTGGCCCGCAACACCCTCATCGATCGCAAGGCCGACGCCCGGGCCGACGTGGCCGGCGCGTTCGACGCGGTGCTCATCGTGCCCGGCGACGGACCCCGCGAGGCCGCCGCGGCCGGGCCGGTCCAGCAGGTGCCCAAGGCCCTGCGCGATTTCGTCAAGGCCGGCCAGGTCAGCTACCAGTACGCCACGGTTTCCACCGATGGTTTTTCCGGGCCGGCCCTGATCGTCGGCAGCCCGGCCTCGTCGTCGGTGCCCAATCTTGAGCTGTACCTGATCTTTCCGCTCAACAACGAGGAGAGCACGATCTCGTTGGTGCGCGGCACGATGGCCACCGGCGGCGTGGTGTTGCTCGGCCTGCTCGCGGCGATCGCCCTGGTGGTGGCCCGCCAGATCGTGCAGCCGGTGCGCTCGGCTTCGCGTATCGCCGAGCGGTTCGCCGAGGGGCACCTGACCGAGCGGATGCCGGTGCGCGGCGAGGACGACATGGCGCGGTTGGCGGTGTCGTTCAACGACATGGCCGAGAGCCTGTCGCGGCAGATCCAGCAGCTCGAGGAATTCGGTAATCTGCAGCGCCGCTTCACTTCTGACGTCAGCCACGAGTTGCGCACACCGCTGACCACGGTGCGCATGGCCGCTGATCTGATCCATGACCACATCCACGACTCCGGCGAGGAACTCGACCCCGCGCTGCGCCGGTCCACCGAGCTGATGGTCAACGAACTGGACCGGTTCGAGACCCTGCTGGCCGACCTGCTGGAGATCTCCCGCCACGACGCCGGTGTGGCCGAACTGTCGGTGGAGTCGGTGGATCTGCGCTCGACCGTGCAGAGCGCACTGGACAACGTCGGGCATCTGGCCGCCGACGCCGAGGTCGAACTCGACGTCGACATGCCTGTCGACGAGGTGATCGCCGAGGTGGATCCGCGCCGGGTGGAACGTATCCTGCGCAATCTCATCGCCAACGCCATCGACCATGCCGAGCGCAAACCGGTACGCATCCGGATGGCCGCCGACGAGGACACCGTGGCGGTCACCGTCCGCGACTTCGGCGTCGGGCTGCGTCCCGGCGAGGAGAAGCTCGTGTTCAGCCGATTCTGGCGCTCGGATCCCTCGCGGGTGCGCCGCTCCGGCGGCACCGGGCTGGGCCTGGCGATCAGCATCGAGGACGCGCGTCTGCACCAGGGCCGGTTGGAGGCGTGGGGTGAACCGGGCAAGGGGGCGTGCTTCCGGTTGACGCTGCCCCTGGTCCGCGGCCACAAGGTGACCACGAGCCCATTGCCTCTCAAACCCGTTGCGGCGCAGCAGGGAACGCGTCGGCGTGCCAAACCAGACCGGGAGCCTGCGGAGGAGAGCGTGTGAAGCGGCTGCTGACGGTGCTGCTCGTCGGTGTGGTCGTTGTGGTGTCCGGATGCGCGGGAATCCCGAATTCGTCCTCACCCCAGGCGATCGGCACGGTTGAGAAGCCGGCGCCACCGAACCTGCCCAAGCCGGCCCCGGGCATGGACCCCGACGTGCTGTTGCGGGAATTCCTCAAGGCCACTGCCGATCCGGCGAACCGGCACCTGGCGGCCCGACAGTTCCTCACCGAGTCTGCCTCCAGCTCCTGGGACGACGCCGGCAGTGCACTGCTGCTGGACCGGGTGGTGTTCGTGGAAACCCGTAGTTCGGACCGGGTTTCGGTGAGCATGCGCGCCGACATCCTGGGATCCCTTTCCGATATGGGCGTTTTCGAGACGGGGGAGGGCGCCCTGCCGGACCCCGGTCCCATCGAGCTCGTCCAGACCCCGGCCGGCTGGCGGATCGACCGGCTGCCCAACGGGGTGTTCCTCGACTGGCAGCAGTTCCAGTCCACCTACAAGCGCAACACGCTCTACTTCGTCGACCCGACCGGCACCACGGTGGTGCCCGATCCGCGCTATGTGGCAGTGTCCGACCCCGATCAACTGGCCACCGAACTGATCTCCAAACTGGTGGCCGGCCCGCGGCCGGAGATGGCCAGGACCGTCCGCAATCTGCTCGACGACCCGTTGCGGCTGCGCGGGCCGGTGACGCGGGCCGACGGCGGCAAGACCGGTGTGGGGCGCGGCTACGGCGGCGCCCGCATCGATTTGGAGAACCTGTCGACCACCGATCCGCACAGCCGCCAACTGCTTGCCGCCCAGATCATCTGGACGTTGTCGCGGGCCGGTATCAGCGGCCCGTATGTGATCAACGCCGACGGTGCCCCATTGGACGACCGGTTCGCCGACGGCTGGGAAACCTCCGACGTGGCGGCCACCGATCCCGGCGCGGTGCCCGGCGCGGCAGCCGGTCTGCACGCGTTGGTCGACGGCTCGTTGGTGGCGCTGGATGGCCAGCGCACCACCCCGGTGCCCGGAGCCTTCGGCTCGGCGCCCAACCAGAAGTCGGCCGCGGTGTCGCGCAACGGACAGGATGCGGCCTCGGTCGTGGTGCTGCCGGATGTCCCCGAGACCACCGCCGCCTCACTGTGGATGGGTCCCCTGGGCGGCCCCACCGCCAAGGCCATCGAGGGCCGCACACTGAGCCGGCCGAGCTGGTCGCTGGACGCGGCGGTGTGGGTGGTGGTCGATGACGCCAACGTGGTGCGGGCGATCCGCGACGCGTCCGGCGTGCCGGCCCGGATTCCGGTCGACGTGGCGGCGGTCTCCACCCGCTATCCGGGCCCGATCACCGAGCTGCAGCTCTCGCGCGACGGCACTCGTGCGGCGATGGTGATCGGTGGCCAGGTGATCCTGGCCGGGGTCGAGCGGACGCCCGAAGGGCAGTTCCTGCTGACCTATCCGCGCCGTCTCGGTTTCGGGCTCGGCAACACCGTGGTCTCGCTGTCCTGGCGTACCGGTGACGACATCGTGGTGAGCCGGACCGATCCGGCGCACCCGGTGTCCTATGTCAACCTCGACGGCGTCAACTCCGACGGGCCGAGCCGGAATCTGCAAACCCCGGTGGGCACGGTCGCCGCCAATCCGTCGACGGTCTACGTCGCCGACCAACGCGGTGTGTTGCAGCTGTCGGCCTCGGTCAACGAGGAGAACCCGGGGTGGGTCGAGGTGCGGCCGCTGATGGTGCCGGGTTCGTTGCCCGTGCTGCCCGGCTGAGGTTTCGGCCACGCTCCGCCGGCCCGCCGCTTTCCACGCCTGGGCTGTGCCACAAGAGGATTCACGACCCTCCGGTGGAAATCGGCGATCAACGTGGCCGACGCCCGCGCAGATGTCGGACCCGGCGCGCACACTGCCCGCATGCTGGATCTCGTCCTGCCGTTGGAGTGCGGTGGCTGTGGGGCGCCCTCGACCCGATGGTGTCCGTCCTGCGCCGCGCAGCTGGCCGTCGCCGACGACGAGCCACACCTGATCTCACCGCGAACCGATCCCGGAGTGCCGGTGTTCGCGTTGGGCCGCCACGCCGGGGTGCGCCGCCGCGCCATCGTCGCGGCCAAGGAACACGGCCGCACCGACCTGATCGCCCCGCTGGCCGGTGCGCTGCACGCCGGCCTCCTGCGGCTGCTCACCTGGGGCATCGTCGGCGGATCCGACGGCACTCGGCTCGCCCTCGTGCCGGCGCCCACCCGGACCGCCGCGGCCCGACGTCGTGGTGGTGATCCGGTCCGCCGGATCGCCGTGTCGGCCGCTGCCGACCTGCCCGGCGTGCGGGTCGTACCCGCCTTGCGGCTGCGGCCATGGGTCCGCGACTCCGTGGGGCTGTCGGGTGCGGCCCGGCAGCGCAACATCGCCGGACGGGTGCGTCTGGTCAAGCCGATCGCCGGCGAAGTGGTGCTCGTCGACGACATCGTCACCACCGGCGCGACTGCGGCCGAGTCGGTACGCATGCTTGCCCGCGCCGGCGCCGACGTGTCCGCGGTGCTGGCCATCGCCCATGCGTGAGGGCGCCGGTCGTGTCGCTGCGATCAAACCCAAATGAAGAACTGAAAACACGTATTTGAAATGAGTGGCACGAGTGGGTGAACACGGACTACCGTCGGCAGCAACCACCCGTGAACACCTCACGGCGGCGCTCCTCACCACAGCGCCACTTCACCGCAAAACGGTAGGAGGTGAGTCCCCGACACCTTGCGCCGATGGGTGGAGCAAACTTCTTTCGGCCCATCGCCGCGATTCGTTGAGATGTCCGGCACGCGCACTGCGTGTGACAACTGAGAGAAACGAGTTGCCGAGTATGTCAACCCATTCCCCGGATTCAAGCGCCACCATGGTGGTCGATCGCGACGAGGTCGCCGACGCCGCCCCGGCGCCGAACGCAGAGGTTGTGGTCAAGGGACGCAACGTCGAAGTTCCCGATCACTTCCGCATCTACGTTTCGGAAAAGTTGTCGCGTCTGGAGCGGTTCGACCGCACCATCTACCTGTTCGACGTCGAGCTCGACCACGAACGCAACCGCCGTCAACGCAAAAACTGCCAGCACGTCGAGATCACGGCTCGAGGCCGTGGCCCGGTGGTGCGGGGCGAGGCCTGCGCCGACAGTTTCTATGCCGCGCTGGAGGCCGCGGCCGGCAAACTGGAGAGCAGGCTGCGCAAGAGCAAGGACCGCCGCAAGATCCACTACGGCGACAAAACCCCGGTCTCCTTGTCAGAGGCCACCGCACACGAGACGCCGTTCGACACCCAACCGGTGTCCGACGAGGCCGGCTCGACCTTCGACGGCCAGGACGAGCACGAGCCGGGCCGCATCGTGCGGATCAAGGAACACCCGGCGAAACCGATGACCGTCGACGATGCCCTCTACGAGATGGAGCTGGTCGGCCACGATTTCTTCCTGTTCCACGACAAAGAGAGCGACCGGCCGTCGGTGGTCTACCGCCGTCACGCCTACGACTACGGGTTGATCCGGCTGGCCTGATCGGCAGCTGATGCGAAGGCGCACCCCGGAGCGATCCGGGGTGCGTTTTCGACTTCGGCGGTGACTACAACCAGCGGCTTCGACGGGTCACCTACGATGGAGCTCAACTAAGCCCGTGCGATCCCGCCCACGGGATCCATCGAACCCACAGGGGAAATAGCGTGCTGTCGAAGTTGCTCCGTCTCGGTGAAGGCCGCATGGTCAAGCGCCTCAAGAAGGTCGCCGACTATGTCGACTCCCTGTCCGACGACATGGAGAAGCTCTCGGACGCCGAGCTGCGAGCCAAGACCGATGAGTTCAAGAAGCGGATCGCCGGTGGTGAGGACCTCGACGACCTGCTGCCCGAGGCGTTCGCCGTGGCGCGCGAAGCCGCCTGGCGGGTGCTGAGCCAAAAGCACTTCGAAGTCCAGATCATGGGTGGAGCGGCCCTGCACTTCGGCAACGTCGCCGAGATGAAGACCGGTGAGGGCAAGACGCTGACCGCGGTGCTGCCGGCCTACCTCAACGCGCTGAGCGGCAAGGGCGTCCACGTCGTCACGGTCAACGACTACCTGGCCAAACGCGACAGCGAGTGGATGGGCCGCGTGCACCGGTTCCTGGGCCTCGACGTCGGCGTCATCCTCTCGGGCCTGACCCCTGAAGAGCGCAGGACGGCGTACCACGCCGACATCACCTACGGCACCAACAACGAGTTCGGTTTCGACTACCTGCGCGACAACATGGCGCACTCCACCGAAGACATGGTCCAGCGTGGCCACAACTTCGCCATCGTGGACGAGGTCGACTCGATCCTCATCGACGAGGCCCGTACCCCGCTGATCATCTCCGGACCCGCCGACGGCGCCTCCAACTGGTACACCGAGTTCGCGCGGCTGGCCCCGTTGATGGAGAAGGACACCCACTACGAGGTCGACATCCGCAAGCGCACCATCGGTGTGCACGAGCTCGGTGTGGAGTTCGTCGAAGACCAGCTCGGTATCGAGAACCTGTACGAGGCCGCCAACTCGCCCCTGGTCAGCTACCTCAACAACGCCATCAAGGCCAAGGAGCTGTTCCAGCGCGACAAGGACTACATCGTCCGCGACGGCGAGGTGCTCATCGTCGACGAGTTCACCGGCCGTGTGCTGTTGGGCCGCCGCTACAACGAGGGCATGCACCAGGCCATCGAGGCCAAAGAACACGTCGAGATCAAGGCCGAGAACCAGACGCTGGCCACGATCACGCTGCAGAACTACTTCCGGCTGTACAACAAGCTGTCCGGCATGACCGGTACGGCCGAGACCGAGGCCGCCGAGCTGCACGAGATCTACAAGCTGGGTGTGGTGCCGATCCCGACCAACAAGCCGATGGTTCGTCAGGATCAGTCCGACCTGATCTACAAGACCGAGGAAGCCAAGTACATCGCCGTCGTCGACGACGTCTCCGAGCGGTACGAGAAGGGCCAGCCGGTCCTGATCGGCACCACCAGCGTCGAGCGTTCCGAGTACCTGTCGCGGCAGTTCACCAAGCGCAAGATCCCGCACAACGTGCTCAACGCGAAGTACCACGAGCAAGAGGCGAACATCATCGCCGAGGCCGGGCGGCTCGGCGCCATCACGGTCGCCACCAACATGGCCGGTCGCGGTACCGACATCGTGCTGGGCGGCAACGTCGACTTCCTGGCCGACAAGCGGCTGCGCGACAAGGGCCTGGACCCGGTGGAGACGCCCGAGGACTACGAGGCGGCCTGGGACGACACCGTCAACACCATCAAGGAAGAGGCCGGCAAGGAAGCCGAGAAGGTCGTCGAGGCCGGCGGGCTCTACGTGCTGGGCACCGAGCGGCACGAGTCGCGTCGTATCGACAACCAGCTACGCGGTCGCTCGGGCCGCCAGGGCGACCCGGGTGAGTCCCGGTTCTACCTGTCGCTCGGGGACGAGTTGATGCGACGGTTCAACGGCGAGACGCTGGAATCGCTGCTCAACCGCCTGAACCTGCCCGATGACGTGCCGATCGAGGCCAAGATGGTCAGCCGGGCGATCAAGAGCGCGCAGACCCAGGTCGAGCAGCAGAACTTCGAGGTCCGCAAGAACGTCCTCAAGTACGACGAGGTGATGAACCAGCAGCGCAAGGTCATCTACAAAGAACGCCGCAAGATCCTCGAGGGGCAGAACCTCCAGGAACAGGCCCACGACATGCTCGTCGACGTCATCACCGCCTACGTCGACGGCGCCACGGCCGAGGGTTATGCCGAGGACTGGGACCTGGCCAAGCTGTGGGACGCGCTCAAGACGCTGTACCCGATCGGGATCGACCACAACGACCTGGTCGATTCCGACGCCGTCGGCGAGGCCGGCGAGCTGACCCGCGACGAGTTGCTCGACGCCCTGATCAAAGATGCCGAGCGGGCCTACGCCGAGCGGGAAAAGCAGCTCGAAGAGCTGGCCGGTGAGGGCGCCATGCGTCAGCTGGAGCGCAACGTCCTGCTCAACGTGATCGACCGCAAGTGGCGTGAGCACCTCTACGAGATGGACTACCTCAAGGAGGGCATCGGCCTGCGCGCGATGGCGCAGCGCGATCCGCTGGTCGAGTACCAGCGCGAGGGCTACGACATGTTCGTCGGCATGCTCGACGCGCTCAAGGAGGAGTCGGTCGGCTTCCTGTTCAACGTTCAGGTCGAGGCAGCTCCGGCGCCCGCCCAGTCAGTGGCGCCGGTGGCCGCCCCCAGCGGGCTCGCTGAGTTTGCCGCGGCCGCGGCGGCCAAGGCCGGAGGAACCGGTGAAGGTGCAGCCGCCGACGCGGAGTCGGGTGCGGTGGCCACGAAGGAACGCCCCGCTCAGCCGGCACCTGCCCTGCGCGCCAAAGGCATCGACAACGAGGCCCCGCCGCTGACCTACACCGGGCCGGCCGAGGACGGCTCCGCGGAGGTGCAGCGCTCCGGCGGCGGTGGACGGCATTCCGCGACGTCCGGCGGCACCCGCCGCGAGCGGCGGGAGGCGGCGCGCAAGCAGGCCAAGGCGGGCCGCCCGTCGAAGTCGCACCGCAAAAGCTAACCCAGTTGCAGCGCGGTGAGTTGCCAACGGCCACTGCGCAGTTCGATACGGCCGGCGATGGCGCGCACGCGCGCCCCGCGGGTGTAGGTGGCGAAGACCTCCGCCGCGTGCGGTGAGTCCGCCGGGCGCAGTCCGACCCGCCGCAGGCTCGCCGTGGTCGGCGGACGCGACCTGGTGGCCGAGACGATCGCGTCGACCAGCAGCTGGCTCATCAACGACTTCAGCTGTCCCGGTGGTCGGCGGCGGTCGACGACCTCAAGGACCTGACGCAGTGCGGTATCGGCGAACTGTGCCGCGCCGGGCTGCAATTGACGTTCCGGCTCGGGGCTGACCAACCGCAACCGGCGTGGGCTGTGGCCGTGCAGAACGGTCGGCACCGGGCATGCCACCGGGGCCGGCAGATGAGCCGGGCTGCCCAGCGGCAGGGCGGGTGGTTCGCAGTCGATGACCGGGGCGGTCAGGCACTGCGCAGCGCGTTTCGGGGTGGGCACAGGCAACCTCCAGCGGTCGGCATCACGGACGACATCTGCTGGAGAGGTGCAGATCTACCCATGATCGCATGGGTTCGGTGTGCCGGAAGCACGGATAATCCGGGAATGGTTCAGCCCAGCATCGATTGGCCCGCCGAGCCCCTGCGCTCGCTGATATGGACGTTGCAGGCCTGGGTGATCACGGTCGTGGTGTTCCTGGCGGTGGCCCTGCTGATCGCGAGGTTCACCCGGTGGGGGCAACAGTTCTGGCGGGTCAACGCGCCGTTTTTCACCGGGGCGGGCAGTTGGCGCACCTGGACACTGCTGGCGGTGATCCTGTGGCACACCGTGTACGCGGCGCGGGTGGTGGTGATCTTCACCTACCAGTACGCCGATCTGATGAATGCCGTGCAGGCCGGTTCGGAAGCGCTCGCCACCCACGACGACGCCAAGCTCGACGCCGCGCGCCAGGCCTTCATGACATCGTTTGCGATCAGCGGGATTCTGGTGGCGCTCACCGTGATCTACACCATCGTGGACCTGTTCCTGCGCCGGGTGTTCTCGATCCATTGGCGTGTCTGGCTCAATGCCCGGCTGGTCGACGACTGGATGGCAGGCGATGCGTTCTACCGCAACCGCTTTCTGCACCCGCCGGTGGAGAACCCCGATCAGCGTATCCAGACCGACGTCGAGACGTTCACCACCAAATCGGTCGACCTGAGCATCGGGGCGGTGAGCAAGTCTCTGTTGATCGTCATGTTCACCGGGGTGTTGTGGCAACTGTCGGGACCATTGCAGTTGGGCGGCTGGGTGATTCCACGGGCCATGGTCTTCGTGGCATACATCTTCTCGATCACCGTGACCGTCATCGCGTTCTGGATCGGCCGTCCGCTGGTGCGGTTGAACTTCCTCAACGAGAGGTTCAGCGCCAGTTTCCGGTATGCGTTGGTGCGCTTGCGTGACAGCGCCGAGCGGGTGGCGTTCTACCGCGGTGGGGAGCGCGAACGGCAACTGCTGCACTCCCGCTTTGCCGAGATCATCGCCAACATGTGGCGCATCGTGTTCGCCCAGTTGCGGCTCAACGGCTGGAACCGTGGCGTCGGCGATGTGACGACGGGCATGATCCCCTACATCGTGCAGGCACCCCGGTTCTTCACCGGCCAGATCACGCTGGGCGGGCTGCTGCAGACCGTCGCGGCCTTCGGAAACGTCTGTGCCGCAATGGCATTCTTCCGCGACAGCTACGACGAGTTCACCGTCTACCGGGCCGCCCTGATGCGCATCGACCAGATGCTCGCTCATGATCAGCAGGCTCGGGAGTTGCCCCGAATCGCGGTCACTCCCAGCCGGGACTTCCTGGCCCTCACCGGGGTACAGGTCGATGACCTGCAGGGCGGCCCGCTGATCACCGATCTGTCGATGGTGCTGAGCCCGGGTGACAGCGTGGTGGTGAAGGGACCGTCCGGGTGCGGTAAGACCACCCTGCTGCGCAGCCTGGCCGAGTTGTGGCCCCGGACCGCCGGACTGGTGGAGTATCCGTCCGGATGGCAGACGCTGTTCCTGCCGCAGCTGCCGTACCTGCCGCTCGGCGACCTGCGGGCTTCGGTGGTGTATCCGCTTCCGATTGCCGACGTGAGTGACAGCGAACTGCGGGACACGTTGCGCGCGGTGGCGCTCGGGCATCTGACGAATCGCCTGGACGACGAGGCCGACTGGGCGTCGGTGCTGTCACTGGGCGAGCAACAGCGAGTCTCCTTCGCGCGGGTGCTACTGGTCCGTCCGAAGGTGGTGTTCCTCGACGAGTCGACCTCCGCGCTGGACGAGGGTCTCGAGGACGCAATGTATGAGTTGGTGCGGGAACGGTTACCCGGCTCTGTGGTGGTCAGTGTGGGGCACCGGTCCACCATCGATCGTCATCACCGGTCGCGACTACAGCTCGCCGGTGGTGGGCGATGGGAGCTTTCGGCGGTTGCGGCATGAACTTTCCGGTAGCTGGGACATGAAATTGACGCGCGGGACCACCCGTGATGCGCGGGGGCCGAATCGCCGGTTAACGTGACGAGGTTCGAGGCGGGCGATCAGGGAAGGTTGGCGCCGAATGGTGAGCAGACTGTCGGCGTCCGACGCAGCGTTCTATCACTTGGAAAACACCGCGACGCCGATGTATGTCGGGTCGTTGGCGATCCTGCGCAAACCGCGAGCGGGCCTGAGCTACGAGACCCTGCTGGAGACCGTCGAGCGCCGGCTGCCGCAGATCCCGCGCTACCGGCAGAAGGTCCGTGAGGTCACGCTGGGCCTGGCCCGTCCGGTCTGGGTGGACGACCGGGATTTCGACATCACCTATCACATCCGGCGCTCGGCACTCCCGTCTCCGGGCAGCGACGCACAGCTGCACGATCTCATCGCCCGCCTCGGTTCCCGGCCGCTTGACCGGACCCGTCCGCTGTGGGAGATGTATCTGGTCGAGGGGCTGACCAAGAACCGGATCGCGATCTACACCAAGACCCACCAGGCGCTGGTGAACGGGATGACCGCGCTCGAAATCGGTCACGTGATCGTCGATCGCACGCAGAAGGCACCGGAGTTCGGTGAGGACATCTGGATTCCGGCCCGCGAACCCAGCGACCGCCAACTGGTGCTCGGAGCAGTCGGGGAGTGGATCACCCGGCCCACCAGCCAGCTGGCCGCTCTGCGAGACACGGTGACCGAGGTGGCCACCAGTGCCAGCGAATTGGCGGCGGTCGGCCGGCGGGTGGCCGACGTGGCCCGGACGGTGGCCCGCGGCACCGCGCCGAGTAGCCCGCTGAACACCAGAGTTTCGCGTAACCGCAGATTCTCCGTGGACCAGCATCGGTTGGAGGACTACCGGCTGGTGCGGGCCCGCTACCACTGCGACATCAACGACGTCGTCCTGGCGGTGGTGGCCGGCGCGCTGCGCAACTGGCTGCTGTCGCGCGGGGAGCCGGTCACCCCGAGCACCACGGTGCGGGCGATGGCGCCCATGTCGGTGTACCCCGACGCCGAACTGGACTCCTCCGGGCCCGGACAGGCCATCAGCGAGGTCTCGCCGTTCCTGGTGGACCTACCCGTGGGTGAGGGCAACGCCGTGGTGCGGCTGTCGCAGATCGCCCATGCCACCGAATCGCATTCCACGGCGGCCAGCCTGGTCGACGCGCGCACGATCGTCACACTGTCGGGTTTTGCGCCTCCGACGTTGCACGCCATGGGAATTCGGGTGGCCACGGGATTCTCGGCGCGACTGTTCAATCTGCTGATCACCAACGTGCCCGGAGCGCAGAAACAGATGTACGTCGCGGGCACCAAATTGCTCGAGACCTATGCGGTGCCGCCGTTGCTGCACAACCAGGTCCTGGCGATCGGTGTCACGTCGTACGACGGCAGGCTGTATTTCGGCATAAACGCCGACCGCGACGCCATGAGCGATGTCGACGTGTTGCCGAGCCTGCTGCGCGAATCGCTCGACGAATTGCTGGACGCGGCCAAGTAGCGGCGGCGGAAACGCTGCTGGCAAACACGGACAGGTATTTGACCTGGGGCACGGTTCGCGGTCTGATGAATCCACCATGGCCATTGAGATACGAAAAAGAAGATCCGACAAGCACACGCACGAAGCCAAGAAGAAAACAGAGAAGGCGCTGAAGTCGCCGACCGGTGATGTCGTGCCGCATCACCCCGTACTCGATGTGCCGGTCGAGCAAAAGGCCTACACGCGCCGCGCCGGCGTCGACTGGGTGGTCTTCGGCGTCACCGCCGCGATTGCGGTGGCGTTCCTGATCTGGGGTTTCGTCAGCACCGATTCGCTTGCCACCGCGTCATCCAATGCCCTGAGTTGGGTGATGGCCGACGTCGGTTGGTTGTTCGTCCTGACGGCGTCGGGATTCGTGGTGTTCGTGATCTGGCTGGCGATGAGTCGTTACGGCAACATCCCGTTGGGTCGCGATGACGACGAACCGGAGTTTCGCACCGTGTCGTGGGTGGCGATGATGTTCAGCGCCGGTATGGGGATCGGCCTGATGTTCTTCGGAGTGTCCGAGCCGTTGTCACACTTCGCCTCCCCGCCCCCGCGCACCGGAGGACCCGGCAACCCCGCCGCCGCCGAGACCGCAATGGCGACCACGATGTTCCACTGGACTCTGCACCCGTGGGCCATCTATGCCGTCGTCGGTCTGACCATCGCCTACGGCGTATACCGCAAGGGCAGGTTGCAGTTGGTCAGCGCGGCGTTCGAGCCGTTGCTCGGTAAACGGGTCAACGGGCCGTGGGGCAAGGTGATCGACATGCTGGCGATCTTCGCCACGCTGTTCGGATCGGCCGCGTCACTGGGCCTGGGCGCCTTGCAGATCCGCAGCGGCCTGCAGATCGTCGCTGGCGTGGGCGAGGTGGGAAACGGCATCTTGATCGGTGTCATCACGATCCTGACCGTCGCGTTCGTGCTGTCGGCGGTGTCGGGTGTGGCGCGCGGAATCCAGTGGCTGTCCAACATCAACATGGTGCTGGCGTTGGCGATGGCGCTGTTCATCTTCGTGGTCGGCCCGACGATGTTCATGCTGAACATGATCCCGACGGCGATCGGCAGCTACGTCGACCAGCTAGCGCAGATGGCGGCCAGGACGGGCGCCGAGGGCCCGACGGTCAGCGCCTGGTTGCAGGACTGGACCATCTTCTACTGGGCGTGGTGGATCTCGTGGACTCCCTTCGTCGGCATGTTCATCGCCCGAATCTCCCGCGGCCGCACCATCCGGCAGTTCGTCACGGGGGTGCTGCTGGTGCCCAGCGTGGTATCGGTCGTCTGGTTCTGTGTGTTCGGCGGCGCCGCCATCTTCGAGCAGCAGAACGGAGTGGACCTGGCCGGAATGGGCAGCCAGGAACGGCAGCTTTTCAGCCTGCTCGGTGAATATCCGATCGCGACGGTCACCAGCGTCGTGGTGATGATCCTGGTCGCCATCTTCTTCGTCTCCGGTGCCGACGCCGCGTCGATCGTGATGGGCTCGCTGTCCGAGCGGGGCACCATCAAACCGACCCGGCCCACGGTGATCTTCTGGGGTGTGGCCACCGGTGCCGTGGCGGCGGTGATGCTGCTCGTCGGGGGAGCGGACGCGCTGAACGGTCTGCAGTCGATCACCATCATCGTCGCGGTGCCGTTCGTGCTGGTGATGATCGGCCTGGCGGTGGCGCTGGTCCGTGACCTGCGCCGGGACCCCATGGTGGTGCGCCGCGAATATGCGCTGGAGGCGGTCAACAGCGCCGTGGTCTCCGGTGTCACGCAACACGGCGACGATTTCGTCATCTCCGTGGAGAAGGACCCGAACGCCGAGGACGATAGGGAGTCCGACGACGGCTAATCTCGCGGTGTGCGCGTCTACATTCCGACGACCCTGGTCGCCCTGCAACAGCTTGTCGCCGACCGTCACCTGCTCGTCGTGAACGGGACGGCCTTCGCGGTGACCCCGACGCTGCGCGAGGCCTACGCCGAAGGCGACGACGAGGAACTCGCGGAGGTGGCGTTGCGGGATGCCGCGCTGGCCTCGTTGCGGTTGCTCGCCGGGGCGCCGTCCGATTCGGGGCTGCCGCCGCGGCGCGCGGTGGTGGTGGCCGACACGGACCCGGACATGGCGGTGACCGCCCGGCCCGATCTCGACGACGCCGTGGTGCGGCTGTCGGGCCCGGTGTCGATCGATACCGTTGTCGCGGTGTACGTCGACAACGCCGACGCCGAGTCGGCGGTGCTGGCCGCGGTCGACGTCATCGACGAGGCTGATCTCGGCGACGAGGATGCCGAACTGACCGTCGGCGACGCCCAGGACCATGACCTGGCGTGGTACGCGCCCCAGGAGCTGCCGTTCTTGCTCGAACTGCTCTGATGCCACAGCCGTCGTACGACTAGCTACGAGGCAGTAACCTACGGTACCGTAGGTTCATGGCCAAGAACTCCATCAAGGTCTCGGCCAACGTGGCCGACACGGTGCGTCCCACCATCGCCGGCGCCGAGCGCCGCCCCGGCTGGCACGCCTTGCGTCGCATCGTGGGCCAGGTGACCACACCGCTGCTGCCCGACGATTACCTCAAGTTGGCCAACCCGTTGTGGTCGGCGCGGGAGCTGCGCGGCCGGGTGGTCGAGGTGCGCCGGGAAACCGCCGACTCGGCGACTCTGGTGATCAAGCCGGGCTGGGGGTTCTCGTTCGACTATCAGCCGGGCCAGTACATCGGCATCGGTGTGCTGATCGACGGGCGCTGGCGCTGGCGGTCGTATTCGCTGACCTCGACGCCGGAGAAATCTGCGCGCACCATTGCGATCACCGTCAAGGCGATGCCCGAGGGGTTCCTGTCGGCCCACCTGGTCGACGGCCTGCGTCCGGGCACCGTGGTGCGGCTGGCCGCGCCGCAGGGCAACTTCGTCATGCCGCAACCGGCGCCGGCAACGGTCCTGTTCGTGACGGCGGGCTCGGGCATCACCCCGGTAATGTCGATGTTGCGCACGCTGGTGCGGCGGGGCCAGATCACCGACATCGTGCACGTGCATTCGGCCCCGACGGAATCCGAGGTGATGTTCGGCCAGGAGTTGGCCCAACTGCACGAGGCGCATCCCGGCTACCGGCTGTTGTTGCGCAGCACCCGGGCCGACGGCAGGCTTGATCTGGCGCAACTCGGTGAGTTGGTTCCCGATTGGCGTGAGCGTCAAGCGTGGGCGTGCGGGCCCGAAGGCATGCTCAACGACGCCGAACGGGTGTGGGCGGACGCCGGTGTTGCCGAGCAGTTGCACCTGGAACGGTTCGCGGTCTCCAGGGCGCAGACGCACGGTGTCGGGGGCACGGTCACGTTCGAACGCAGCGGCAAGGAGGTCACCGTCGACGGTGCGACGCCGCTGATGGACGCGGGCGAGGAGGCCGGCATCCGGATGCCGTTCGGCTGCCGCATGGGGATCTGTCAGTCGTGTGTGGTGGGTTTGGTCGACGGGCACGTGCGCGACCTGCGGACCGGTGTCGAACATGACCCTGGCACCCGGATCCAGACCTGTGTTTCGGCGGCGTCGGGCGACTGTGTTCTGGATGTTTAAACTTTACTGACTGGTAACTTACGGAATCGTAGGTTACGCTACCGTAGGTAATTGAGAGGAGGCTGACGATGGCAATCACCGACGTACCCGCATTCACGCATCTCACCGATGCCGACATCGAGAACTTGGGCATCGAACTCGATGCGATCCGGCAAGACATCGAAGACTCCCGCGGTGAGCGCGATGCGCGCTACATCCGCCGCACCATCGCGGCGCAACGCGCGCTCGACGTCGCCGGGCGCGTCATGCTCGCGGCGAGCTCGAAGCGTTCCGCGTGGTGGGCAGGCACCATCACCCTGGGCGTGGCCAAGATCATCGAGAACATGGAGATCGGCCACAACGTCATGCACGGCCAGTGGGACTGGATGAACGATCCCGAGATTCACTCCTCGTCGTGGGAGTGGGACATGAGCGGGGCGTCCAAGCACTGGCGGTTCACCCACAACTTCATGCACCACAAGTACACGAACATCCTCGGCATGGACGACGACGTGGGCTACGGCGTCATCCGCGTCACCCGGGACGCCAAATGGAAGCCGTTCAACCTCTACGGCAACCTGCTCTTCAACACCTTGCTCGCGATCGGTTTCGAGTGGGGCGTGGGGCTGCAGCACCTGGAGCTCGGCAAGATCTTCAAGGGCCGAGACAACCGCAACGCCACCCTGGTCCGCATGCGGGAGTTCGGCGTCAAGGCCGGCCATCAGCTGGCCAAGGACTACGTGATGTGGCCGGCGCTCACGTCGCTGTCGCCGGGCGCGACCTTCAAGTCGACGCTGAAGGCCAACGCGGTGGCCAACGTCATCCGCAACGTGTGGGCCAACGCGGTGATCTTCTGCGGTCATTTCCCTGACGGCGCAGAGAAATTCACCAAGACCGACATGGTCGGTGAGAGCCGTGGCCAGTGGTACCTGCGGCAGATGCTGGGCAGTGCCAACTTCGACTCGGGTCCGGCGCTGGCCTTCATGAGCGGCAACCTGAGCTACCAGATCGAGCATCACCTGTTCCCGGATCTGCCGAGCAATCGGTACGCCGAGATCGCGGTCCGGGTGCGGGCGTTGTGCGACAAGTACGACCTGCCCTACACCACGGGCTCGTTCCTGGTGCAGTACGGGAAGACCTGGCGCACCATCGCCAAGCTGTCGCTGCCGGACAAGTTCCTCAAGGACACAGCCGACAACGCACCCGAAACCCGCAGCGAGCGGATGTTCACCGAGCTCGAAGGGTACGGCGTCACCGATCCTGCGACCGGGCGTCGTCGTGGTCTGAAGACGGCCATCGAGACGGTCCGCGGCTGGCGCCGGAAGTAGCGCCTCGGACGTGAGCTTGTGGTCGAGAGTTCGCAGAAATCGACAACAAGCTCACGTTCGACGCACAGCTTCCTGGCAGTCGCCGCTCATACGCTTCTGCTCGTGAAGAAGTTGCTCGTGGCCGTGGTGCTGGGCGTTTCGGTGCTGCCGGTGGGTGCGTTGGCGACCGGCATCGCCGCAGCCGATGACTACGCGGGCCAGAAGTACTCCGACGTGCAGTCGGCGCTGGCCGACGCCGGGATGAAAGGCGTGGTCGCGTCCCGTTCGGGCGATTCGGTGTCCGACGACGACTGCGTGGTGACCCACGCCGAGAAGGCGCACTGGCACAAGGGCGACAATTTCTCGCCCGTCACCGACACCGAACTACTCAACCTCAACTGCAATGCCGGGGTGGCCACGGCCAAGACGCCGGGCAATTCGGCCGCCAGTCCCGAGGGCCGTGCGGCGGTCGCGGCGGCCAAGCAGCAGGCGGCCGACGAGGCCCAGACCAAGCACTGACCCCGCGGCGCGTCACATGTCGATCTGCCATACCTTCGGCCAGTCCTTGCCGCGCAGCGCGGCGTCGATGCCGCCGTCGACGAAGATGACCGACCCGACGAAGTAGCCCGCCTCGGGGCTCAGCAGGAATGCCACCAGCGCAGCCACCTCTTCGGGCCGCCCGCCGCGTCCGGCGGGAATGGTCTTGAGGAACTGCTCCATCCCGGCACTGGTCAGCGGGTCCGTGCGGCCCTCCTGGGTCATCGGGGTGTCGATGAGCCCCGGCGCGATCGCGTTGAGCCGGATGCCCTCGGCGATGTACTCCGCGGACTTGGTGCGGGCGTAGTACGCCAGCGCGGCCTTGGTTGCCGGATACGCCTGCAGCGCCGCGTAATCGCCGTACGTGGCGGCGACAGCGGTGGCGCCGGCCTCGTCGCCGGCCAGGCAGGCCTCGGCCAGTTCTGCCGGCCAATTGGGTTGAGTGGTGGTCGAATTCGAGCTGATCAGCACCACGGATGCGTTCTCGGCTCGGGCCAGCAGCGGACGAAGCCCTTCCAGCAGCTCGATCGCGCCGAAGTAGTTGACGGCGATCAGCAGATCCGCCGGCCGGCCGGTAGCGGCGGCCAGCCCGGCGAACGGGACGAATCCGTCGATCCCGCCCTCGGCCAGCTCGGTGACCTTGGCGATCGCCTGGGCTCGCCCGTCTGCGGTGCTCAAATCCACGTTCACGTCGGCATCGCGCAGGTCCACGCCGATCACCCGATGTCCGTCGGATTCCAGTCGTTTCTTGGTCGCAGCGCCGAGTCCGGAGGCACTGCCGGTGAGAACATAAGTAGCCACAGCAGCGACCCTAGTGTGGCCAGGGCGTCATTCGAGGGGATGTGCCGACCAGTGGTACGGGTGACGTGATCAGACCTCCTTCAGCACCGCCAGCAGGCGCCGTGCGGCGGCGACACGGTCGGCGGCCGGACCCGACAGCGTGTCGAGCGCGCACTCGGGATCGGCGGGCGGACCCATGTGCCCGCAGCCGCGCGGACAGTCGGCGATGGATTCGGCCAGATCGGAGAACGCCAACAACACATCGTCGGGTTCGATGTGGGCCAGGCCGAACGACCGGATGCCCGGGGTGTCGATCACCCAGCCGCTGCCGTCCAGCGGCAGTGCCACGGACTGGGTGGAGGTGTGCTTGCCCTTGCCCACCCCGGAAACCTCCCCGGTGGCCCGATCCGCCTCTGGGACAAGGCGATTCACCAGCGTGGACTTGCCGACCCCGGAATGGCCGAGAAACACCGTGACCTGATCGGTCAGCATGGGGGCGACCACGTCGAGCGGGTCCTCGCGGCCGGCCGCCACGATCGTCAGGTCCAGATCCGCGAACTGCGCGGCAAACGGCTCGGGTGCGGCCAGATCGGATTTCGTCAGGCACAGAATGGGTTTCAGTCCACCGGCATAAGCGGCGATCAGGGTGCGTTCGACGAATCCGGTGCGTGGCGGCGGATCGGCGAGTGCCACCACGATCAGCAGCTGATCGGCGTTGGCTACCACCACGCGCTCGGTCGGATCGTCGTCATCGGCGGTGCGGCGCAACACCGTTCGCCGCTCACCGCGACGCACGATGCGGGCCAGGGTGTCGGGCCGACCGGACAGGTCGCCGACGATGTCGACATCGTCACCGACGACGATCGGCGTGCGGCCCAGTTCACGGGCCCGCATCGCCACCACGCGGTGATGCGGGTCGCGGTCCAGGGCGCAGCCCCAGCGGCCGCGGTCGACGGTCACCACCATGGCCGATCGGGCATCGGCGTGATCGGGGCGGATCTTGGTGCGCGGACGGGTACCGCGGCCCGGCCTGATCCGGACGTCGGACTCGTCGTAATCCCGCGCTCCCAAGGTGGTTTACTTCCCCCTCGCAGGCGGGTCGCCCGCCAGCATCTGCACCCACATCAACGGGAAATCGGGCAGCGTCTTGGCCGTGGTCTCGATGTTCTCCACGGCCACGCCGGGCACCCGCAGGCCGATGATCGCCCCGGCGGTGGCCATCCGGTGGTCGGCGTAGGAACGCCAGGTGCCTTCGTGCAGGGGACGCGCCGTGATGAGCAGGCCGTCGTCGGTCTCGGCGCAGTCGCCGCCGAGCCCGTTGATCTCGGCCGTCAACGCGGCCAGCCGGTCGGTCTCATGCCCGCGCAGATGTGCGATACCCCGCAGCCGTGACGTCGCGCCGTCGCGGGCCAGTGCGGCCAGTGCGGCCACCGTCGGGGCCAGTTCGCCGACGTCGTGCAGGTCGGCGTCAAACCCGTCGTAGTCTTCGGTGCCATTGACCTCCAGGTGCGAATCGCGCTGGTGGACGGTCGCATTCACCTTGGCGAGCAGGTCGAGGATGGTGTCGGCCGGTTGGATGCTGGCCGCAGGCCAGCCGGCGATCCGCACCGTTCCGCCGGTGACGATCGCGGCCGCCAAAAACGGTGTGGAGTTCGACAGATCCGGCTCGATGCTCCACTGCCGGGCGGCGATCGGCCCGGGGGAGACCACCCAGCGGTTGGGGACGGAATCGTCGACCTGCACGCCGGCGTCGCGCAACATCGCGACCGTCATCGCCACGTGCGGGGCCGACGGCACCGAGGATCCGGTGTGCACGATGGTCAGGCCGTCGCGGAACGTGGCGCCGGACAGCAACAATCCGGAGACGAACTGCGACGAGCCGGACGCGTCGATCTCGACGGTGCCGCCGGTGACGGTGCCGCGACCGCGCACCACGAACGGCAACCCGTCGCCGTCCACGTCGACACCCAGCCCACGCAACCCGTCGAGCAGCGGTGAGATCGGCCGGGCCCGGGCCTGCTCGTCACCGTCGAAGGTGACCGAGGCGGTGCTCAGCGCCGCCACCGGCGGCACGAACCGCAACACGGTGCCGGCCAGCCCGCAGTCGACCCGTGCATCGGCTGCCGGGGCGATGCGGCCGCCGACGGTCAGCTCGGTGCTGTCGTCCGCGGCTTCCAGCACCGTGACGCCCAGCGCGCGGACCGCGTCGATCATGAGATCGGTATCGCGACTGCGCAGTGCGTTGCTGATCGTGGAGGACCCCTGCGCGGTGGCCAGCGCAGCGAGCACGAGCGCGCGGTTGGTCAGAGACTTCGAACCGGGCACCATCACCGTGGCGTCGACCGGGGCCGTCGCCGACGGAGCCTGCCAGTGGGTCACCTGCTCCTCACGTCCGCTCACGAGCTATATCCTGCCTTGTCCGCCGACTCTGCAACCATGGGCATCATGTGTGGACGTTTCGCGGTGACCACCGATCCGGCCCTGTTGGCGCAGAAGATCCAGGCGATCGACGAGAGCACGGCGAGTTCGGGCGACAAGGACCAGCCGGGCCCCAACTACAGTGCTGGTCCCAACTACAGTGCTGGCCCCAACTACAACGTGGCTCCCACCACGACCATCACCAGCGTCGTCAAACGACACACCGAACCCGAGGACGAATCGACCCGCCGGGTCCGGTCCATGCGCTGGGGGCTGATCCCGCCATGGGTGAAGACCGGCGAGGACGGCAACCCGGACACCAAGGGCCCGCTGCTGATCAACGCCCGTGCCGACAAGGTCACCAGCTCACCGGCATTCCGCAACTCCGCCAAGAACAAGCGCTGCCTGGTCCCGATGGACGGCTGGTACGAGTGGCGACCCAACGCCGACAAGAAAGCCAAGACGCCGTTCTACATGTACGGCGCCGACGGCGAGTTGTTGTTCATGGCGGGGTTGTGGACCACGTGGCGCCCGCAGGGAGCGCCCAAAGACGCGCCGCCGCTGCTCAGTTGCACGATCATCACCACCGACGCCGCCGGCCCGCTGGCCGAGATCCACGACCGGATGCCGCTGACGATCAGCGCGTCGGACTGGGACCGGTGGCTGGATCCCGACGCCCCGATCGACGAGGGGCTGCTGCGCGGACACGGCGACCTCGATCGGATCGCCGTCCGGGAGGTATCGCGTCTGGTCAACAGTGTCCGCAACAACGGTCCTGAGCTCATCGAGCCGGCCGAGCCCGAGGAGATGGGACTGTTTTGAGCGTGAACGACGGTGCGGTCGACTCCGGCCTGGTCGACGC
Source organism: Mycobacterium sp. GA-1841 (assembly GCF_001954135.1). GTDB lineage: Bacteria > Actinomycetota > Actinomycetes > Mycobacteriales > Mycobacteriaceae > Mycobacterium. The sequence goes on from NZ_MBEQ01000015.1 coordinate 92,074, forward strand.
GATCGGTGCCGATCTGCGTTCGGCCGGCTACACCACCGACGGGGTGGCCGGCCTTCTCGGTGACGCCGGGGCCGCGCTCGACCGTGGCGTGTGGTGGCCGGTTCTGCGGGTCACGCACGCGGCCCCCGCCGAGCAGCGGCGGCTGGCCGTGCTGGTACGGCTGTTGCTGCTGGGCACCGAGGAACCGGCGGAATCGGTAGGGGAGGCGTTCCCGTCGAGCAGCGTGGCGGCACTGGTCCAGAGCGGCGTGCTGGAGTTCACCGGCGGCGGCGCCGACGACGGTGACAAGGTCCGGTCCGTCCTGGACATCCGTCCGCACAGCGACGGCACCCGCGATTTCTATGTGGTGTCCGATCAGGACGCCGCGCTGCGACGTGGGCCGCTGCGCCGTGAACATGTGCTCGGCATCGGCGGCGCGTCGGTCTCTCTGGCCCGCGCCGTGACGCGTAACCCGGTGGGCCGGGCGCTGGATCTCGGCACCGGGTGCGGTATCCAGGCGCTGCACCTGGATGCCCATTGCGACGAGATCGTCGCGACCGACACCAACGAGCGCGCGTTGGCGCTGGCGGCGATGACCGCCCGGCTCAACGGCATGTCATGGGATCTGCGGTGCGGCAGCATGTTCGAGCCAGTGGCCGGTGAACGGTTCGACCTGATCGTGTCGAATCCGCCGTTCGTGGTCGGCTCGGGAGCCCGCGATTACATCTACCGGGACTCCGGATTGGTCGGAGACACGTTGTGCCAGAACCTGATCGAGCAGATCGGCGGATATCTGAACCCGGGTGGCACCGCGCACATCATGGCGAACTGGATCGTGCGGGACGGCCCAGAAGGCGCGGAGTGGCAAGACCGTGTCCGCGGGTGGCTGGCCGGCACCGGCTTGCATGCCTGGGTGGTGCAACGTGAGCTGGCCGATCCGCTGAGCTACGTATCGCTGTGGCTGGCCGACGCCGGGGAAGACCTCGAGCGGCAGGCCGACCGCGGCGGGCAATGGCTCGACTGGTTCAGCGAGCAAGGCATCTGCGGCGTCGGCATGGGCATGATCTCGTTACGGGTCCCGCGCGACGGGGAATCGCCGGAGCAGGTTCTCGAAGAGATCACCGGGGCCGACGAGGCGCTCACCGGCTTTGAGGTCGATGCGTTCTTCGCTCGCCGCGCCTACCTGCGCGACACCGGGAACGACGCGCTGCTGGCCGCCCGCTTGTCCACGGCGCCGGTCTTCCTCGAAGAGCAGTCGCTACCGGGTCCCGACGGTTGGCAACAGGTCGGCGCCGCGGTGCGCCGCCCCGGCGGGCCGGCCGCCGTGATCGGGGTGGACGAGGTTCTTCGGGCCCTGCTGGCGGGGTGCCGCGGGGAAGTACCGTTGGGCACGCTCATCGATCTGCTGGCCGCCCATCACGGGGTGGACGCCGACGCGTTGGCGCAGGCGGCGCTGCCGGAGATCCGTGAGGCGATCGGTCGCGGGATCCTCTATCAGGCAGAGTGATTCACGTCCTGCGGCGTGCCGTCACCACCGCGTAGGGAGCGTCGAAGGCAACCCGGCCGTCGGTGCCGGCGCGCGCGGCGAAGGCGGCGGTGAACGCGGCGAGCAGGCGGGAACGGGTCGTCTCGTCGAGCCGGCCCAGGAGGTTCACATGCATCGGCGATTCCTGCTCGATGAACTGTGTCGCTGACTCGACCGAGTCGAAACGCCAAGTCAGTGAGCTGGTTTCGAAATGAACCTGGTCGAATCCGGCGGCCAGTCGGGAACGGGCGATGTCGAAATCACCCCACTGGTCGGGGGAATATTCCGACGCCTGCGGCCGACCCAGCGTTTCGATGACGGGGTTGTAGAACGGGTTGTCGGACTCATCACGCACCCACGTGGAGAACCCAAAGAACCCGCCCGGCGTCAGTAGCCGCGCGACCTCGGCGACCAGGCTGGTCGGCTCGACGAAGATGATGCCCATGTTCGACACGGCCGTTGAAAATCCGCCGTCGGGCAGGCCGGTATGGGCGGCGTCGGCGACCACCCAGCGCACCGCGTCGGCGCCCGGGCGCTCGGCCGCGATGGCGATCAGCTCGGCAGTCAGATCCACCCCGGTGACCTGGGCGCCGGCTTCGGCAGCGGCCAGTGCGGCGCTTCCGGTACCGCAGGCCAGATCGACGACGGCGGTGCCGGCAACCGGACGTAGCCTGTCGGCCGCGGCCACCACTTCCGCTGCGATGACGGCGATCTGCTCGGCGACGGCCTGATAGCGGCCGGCTGCCCAATTGGTGGGTTGCGGGTTCGACATACAGACGAGCCTGCTACGGGCCGGTGTAGCCGGGCGGGTTCGGGGTGTCCACCCACAGGTCGACGCCGAGGTCCCCGTCGGGCGTGCAGTTGTAGACCGACAGGTCGGTGACGCCGTTGGCCACCAGCACGTCCTCGCACAGCAGGCTTTGACCGGTGAACTCCCGCGCGGGCTTGTTGAAGATCGTGTAGGCGGCGTCGGCGTACACCTCGGGCCGGCGGGCCTTGGCCATGGCCTCGTCGCCGCCGAGCAGGTTCTGCACCGCCGCGGTGGCCACCAGGGTGCGCGGCCACAGGGTGTTGGAGGCAATGCCGGCCTCGCGCATCTCTTCGGCAATCCCCAACGCACACAACGTCATTCCGAACTTCGCCATCATGTAGGCGGTCGGCTTGAGCCACTCGGAGTCCAGCCGGATCGGCGGGGACAGCGTGAGAATGTGTGGGTTCTCCCGGCCCTTCATGTGCGGGATGCAGGCCTGTGACACCGCGTAGGTGCCGCGGATCTGGATCCCGTTCATCAGATCGAAGCGCTTGAGCGGCACCTCCTCGATCGAGCCGAGGTTGATCGCCGAGGCATTGTTGACGCAGAGGTCGATGCCGCCGAATTGGGCCACCGCTTGCTCAACGGCGGCGGCCACGGAGTCGCCGTCACGCACATCGCCGACCATCGGGAGGGCCTGTCCGCCGGCCTCCTCGATCTCCTTGGCCGCGGTGTAGACGGTGCCCTCGAGCTTGGGATGGGGCTCGGCGGTCTTGGCGACCAGCGCGATGTTGGCGCCGTCGGCGGCGGCCCGCTTGGCGATCGCCAGACCGATACCGCGGCTGGCGCCGGAGATGAACATGGTCTTCCCGGACAGTGTCATGAAGACACGATAGGCCGACGAAGTTGTATCGAAACGTTGTACCGAAACCGACGGTTCAGGGCTGAGCCTGCGGGACCATGGGGGGACAGCGTCACCGACCCCCACCACACCTGGAGGAGAACCATGAGCGTCGTCCCCACCGGAACTGTCCTGACCTGTGCTCACGAAGGCTGTGGGTGCCGGATCCGCGTCGAGTCGGAGTGTCATTGCAAAGGCCCCGAGACCAGTTACAAATGCACGTGCGGTGCCGACATGGTTCCGGTCACCGAATAGGTCACCCCGCGGCGTCGGGCAGCAGCGGGGGACAGTTGCCGGCCGGATCGGCCACGAGTTCGAAGTGCCACAGCTCGTTGGCGTAGATCCGGCAGAGCCCGAATCGCGCGCCGTTGGCGATCAGCCAGTGATCGGCCTGCGGGCCGCCGACGTCGACCGCCTCGCCGGTGACATGCCGCGACGCCGTCGGTGTCTGGACGTACCGACGGGCAGCGGCGAGGCTGCCATAGGTCTGCACCGCCTGATCGAGCAGCGACTGCTGGAATGTGGCCGACCGCCACCCCGAGTTGATCGTCATGGTCACGCCGTCGGCGGCCGCGGCATTGGCGGCGTTCTGGATCGCGGCCAGCAGGCGCGGTTCCAACCGGCCGATCGCGGGGTTCTGCACGTCGAACGGCGTTAGGACCTGCCCGTCGGGCAGCGACCCGTCACCCTGGGTCATCGGGACGGTGTCGTCGGCCAGGCGCATCTGCGGTGCCGGCGCGGATGTGCCGAACATGACGGCCAGCGCGGCCACGCCCGAGGCCACCGTCGTCCCCACCGTCATCGGTATCACCGGCACCACATTACTGCGGCCGCCCACTCGCCAGCGAGGTCGTCAGCTCGGCCACCAGCGACTCGATCTGGGACGGGTCTCGCAGCCGGTCGGGCGCCCACGCCAGTGCGATCCGAGCCGGTGCCCAGGTGCTCTCGTCGATGGGTACGAGCGTGAATTCGGGTGGAGAGAAGATCTTTCCGAGCAACGATTCGGGGGCGTACGGGACCACCGCCACGAGGTGACGGTTGAACACCTGGGCAGCCATTTCCAGTTCGCCGCCGAACTGGTTGGTGGTGCGCACGATGCGGGTCACCCCGCGCGCGTTGAGCGCACGGGTCAGGCCGGCCAGCATCACCGGGTTGGGCCGGGCGAAGTCGATGACCACGTCGCGGTCGCGGAGTTCCTCGATCGACACCAGGTCCCTGGCTGCCAGCGGATCGTCGAAACGCACTGCCAGTGCGCCCTGGAAGGTGGCCACCACCCGGTACTGCAGCCGCTTGTCGGCGGTGGGCAGATGAATCAACCCGAGGTCGAGGTGGCCGGAGACCAGTTTGGCCGTCACCTCGGCAGCCGACCCGGGCACGCTGAACTCGGTCGGCACCGACAGGGCGGCCACTGCGGCTTGGACCTGCGCCACGAAATCCGATGGCGCATACGCGGTGGCGCCGACCCGTACCGTGGTGGCGCCCTCGGCGAGCCTGGTCGCCACGGCCTTCAATTCCTCGACCTGGCGCAGGATTTCGCGGGTGGGCCCGAGCAGCTTGGCGCCCAGTGGGGTCAGCCGGACGTCGTGATAGTTGCGCTCGAAGAGCTGGCCGCCGAGTTCTTTCTCGAGCAGCTTGATCTGCTTGCTCAACGGCGGCGGTGTGATCAGCAGCCGGTCGGCAGCCCGCTTGAAGTGCAGTTCCTCGGCAACCGCCACGAAGTAGGAGAGTCGGGTGAAATCCATGCGGTCATTCCGGCGATTCGAGGGTGCGCTGACCCACGAATCGTACGAGACGTGGATCAGCGCCCGGCCGGCTCCGGCTGCCCGGACCGCCCCGCGTCGACAGTTCGGGGGACTTCGAGTACCCCGGCCGCGATCAACTCCTCGATGGCGGCGTCGTCGAGTCCCAACAACTGGGCAGCGATGTCGCGGGTCTGCTCGCCGAGCAGCGGCGCCTGCAGCAGCGGCGGATCCGCGATGCGGTCCGAATGGATCTGGACGTTCTCCATCGTGAACGGCTCGTGGGCGTGCGGGTGCAGCTCCTCGCGGAAAGCGCGGCGTTGCACGTAGTAGTCCCACCCGGCGACGTCGTCGGCATGCAGCGCGGCCCCGGCCGGGACACCGGAGGCCTGCAGCCGGTCCATCGCTTCGGTGGCCGGGTGCTGTGATGTCCACCCCCGCACCGCTTCGTCGATGCGGTTGCGGTGGGCGTCGCGGCCGGAGCGGCTGGCCAGCAGAGGATCGGTGGCCAAATCTGGACGTTCGATCGCCGCGCATAGTGCCTGCCACTCGGCGTCGTCGCGCACCGTGACCGCGAGCCAGGCGTCTTCGCCGGCAGCCGGGAACAGGCCCCACGGGGCATCGTGAACCGGATGCGGGGACGGTTCGTGGCCGCGACGGGTCAGGACGTCGGCCGCGATCTCGCCGGCCAGATGGCTCAGCATCACCTCCGACTGCGCGACGCTGACAGACCCACCGGTTTCGGTGCGTTCGCGGCGCAGCAGCAGCGCCAGGCCGCCCAGCGCACCGATCCGCGCGGCCACGTGGTCGGGGTAGACGGTGACCGTGTCGCAGAACGATTCCGGCGCGTCCGGGTACACCCAGAGGTCGGTGAACCCCGCCGCCGCACGTACCAGCGGGCCGTAACCCATCCGCTTCGCCCACGGCCCGGTCGGCCCGAAGGCTGAGCTGTCGACGACCACGATGCCGGGGTTGAGCTCCCGCAGGGTCTGGTAGCCCATTCCCAGTGCCTCGGCCACGCCGGGTTTGAAGTTGGTCAACACGACATCGGATATCGCGACCAAACGGTGGGCCAACTGCCGGCCCTGCGGTGTCCGCAGGTCGATTCCGATCGAGCGCTTGTTGCGGTGGCCGGCGGCGTATGTCGGCGACATCGACGTCGGGTTGCCGCGCAGACCGTCGGGGAACGCGGAGTTCTCGATCTTGATGACCTCGGCGCCGAGGTCGCCGAACAGCCGTCCGGTGTCGGCCCCGACGACGATCACTCCGAGGTCCAATACCCGTACGCCTTCCAGCGGAAGGCCCTCGTTGCGTCGGGCGCGCGCGCCGAGCCCCGGCGCGACGTCCAGGTGTCGGGCGGCTTCGTCCGCCTGGTGCCCGGACCCGTCCAGCGCGGTGGCCCGGTGCCCGTCGACCTCGACGACGCCGGCTGGCACCGGTGCCGACACCCCGGGCGCCAGCTCCACCTCGCGGAAGCACCCGCGGCTGATCACCTGCTCGGCGCCAAGTGTTTCGGCCAGTGTCAGCACCGCCGCCGTCGGGACCCCGTGCCGCTGGCCGGCGGTCTCCAATTCGGCTCGGGTCTGCCCGGCGCAGAACCGGCCGATCGCGGCCAACAGCTCCGTGGAGCCGAGCCGCACCCGCAGCCGGTCGAACGAGGGATCGGCGAACTCGTCGGGCCGGCCCATCCACTCGAACATGCCGTGCCACTGGCGTTTTGCCAGCAGACAGATCCGCACATGCCCGTCTTTGCACGCGATGATCGGGTAGCGCAATTGCTCGGCATTCCAGTCGCGTCGTTGGCGGCTCAACGCCACGCCGGCCGAGGCCGTGCCCACCGTCCCGTGTGGCGGATCGAGGGTCTGCATGGCGCCGTCGAGAATCGAGAAATCGATCAGATCGCCCTCCCCGGTGCGCAATCGGTCCAGATACACACTGACAGCCATCACCGCGGCCTGCGCCGCCGCCACGTGATAGGGCAACTGCGCCGCCGGTGGTACCAATGGTTCGCGCCCAGGGATGCCCGAGCGGGACAGCTCGCTGGTCAGTGCGTGCAGTACCGGCGCGGTGGCACGCCAACCACGGTAGCCGGTGTCACGGCCGAAGTCGCTGATCGACAAGATCACCAGGCCTGGATGTTCGGCGCGAATGGTGCGGGCGGCCAAGGCTTTCTCGGCGTCCGATCCGGGGCGGGTGTCCTCGATCAGGATGTCGGCGCCGGCCAGCAGATGGACCCAGCGGCAGCGGTCGTCGGAGATCGAGGGATCGATCACCACGGTGCTCAGCCCGTGTCGGTTGATCGCGATGCCTACCGAGTCCGGATCGACCCCGGCGCCCTCGGCGACATGCGCCGGGGGAGCCTCGGTGACACCGGGCATGTGCACCTGGGACACCGACGCGCCGAGGTCGGCCAGTAGGCGACCGATCGCCGTCATCGGGCCGCGGGTCAGATCGAGGATGCGCACACCCGCCAGCGGTGGGTCGTAGTGGTCGGAGCCGGCCATGTTTCAGCTCCGCCGAGCCTGGCGGAACGGAATGTCGCGATCGACCTCGGGTTCCTTGGCCAGCCCCAGCACGCGCTCACCGATGATGTTGCGCTGGATCTGGTCGGTGCCACCACCGATCGAGGTGAAGAACGCATTGAGGGCAAGGAAGTTGATGTCGTCGGACTCGGGGTTTTCCGGGCCGGCCAGAAGTGCTTCGGCACCGATGATCTCGGTCTTCAGGCGGGCCTCGGAGTGCAGGATGTTCGACATCGCCAGCTTGCCCAGAGACATGATCGAGCTCGACGTGCCCTGTGCGGCGGCGGCTTTCGCGCGGGCATTGTTGAGCGAGTTGAGCTCACGCAACGCCAGCACGTCCGCCAGTTCTTTGCGCACCGCCGGATCGTCGAGGCGGCCGTGATCACGGGCCAGACCGATGAGATCGTCGGCGCGGGTGCGGTTTCGTGAACCGCGTCCCGCGTCGCCCATGAGTGACCGCTCGTAGGCCAGCGCGGTCTGCAGCACCCGCCATCCGTTGCCTTCTCCACCGAGCAGATAGGCGTCGGGCACCCGCGCGTCGGTGATGAACACCTCATTGAAGTGGGACTCGCCGGTGATCTGCACCAGGGGGCGAACCTCAATGCCCGGCTGGCGCATGGGAATCATGAAGAAGCTCAGGCCCTTGTGCTTGGGCACGTCCCAGTCGGTGCGCGCGATCAGCAGCGCGTATTCGGCAGTGGTGGCACCAGACGTCCACACCTTCTGGCCGTTGACCACCCACTCCTCGCCGTCGCGGACCGCGCTGGTGCGCACGGCGGCCAGATCGGAACCGGCGCCGGGTTCGCTGTAGAGCAGGCAGGTGCGGATGCGTTCGGTGAGGAAGTCGCGCACCAGGTCGTTCTTGAGCTGGTCGGTGCCGAACTTGAGCGCGGTGTTGGCTGGGATGCTGTACTTGTCCTGTCGTGCGCCCGGCGCTTTGACCGCGCGGAATTCCTGCTCGATGACTGCCGCGAGCTTGTTCGGGTAGTCCCGTCCGAACCATTCGGTGGGGTAGGTCGGCACTGCATATCCCGCGTCGAGAACCTTCCGTAGCCACGCCACCCGTTCGGGCGAACTGACCCACGGATTGGTCGATTTCGGCAGCCCGGTCCAGTTCTGGGTGAGCCAGTCACGCACCTCGGCGCGCAGCTCATCAGTGCTGGGCAGTTCGTTGGCGGTCATCGTCATGCGCCTTTCGAGGAGAGGTAGCGCTCGCGGTGCAGCCCCGAGCCGCCGAGCAATTGCAGGCCGGTGCGGGCCCGGCGCAGGAACAGGTGGGCCGGGTGCTCCCAGGTGAACGCGATTCCGCCATGCATCTGGACCGCCGACATGGCGGTCGTGTGGTACGCATCGGCGCAGGTGAATCCGGCCAGACCGATTGCCCCGCTGGATTTTTCGCTGGCCGCGTCGTATTCGGCCGCGGCGTGCTGGGCGGCGGAGGTGGCCGATTCCACCTGCAACAACAGGTCGGCGGCCATGTGCTTGAGGGCCTGGAAGCTGCCGATGGGCCGGCCGAACTGAATCCGGGTCTTGAGGTACTCCACGGTGATCTCGAAGATTCGCCGGGTCCCGCCGACCTGTTCGCCGGCCAGTGCGATCACCGCGAGGTCCAGCGCCGGCTGCACCGCCTCCCATCCCGCAGTTCCGAGGCGACGGGCCGGGGTGGCGTCGAACGTGTAGGTCGACAGCGGCACCGTCGGGTCGAAAACCGTTGCGGCCATGCGCTCGAAGCCTTCGGCGTCGGTCTCGATCTGGAAAACGCCAAAGGTTCCGTTGGTGCGGGCCACGACCAAGATCAGATCGGCAACCTGACCGTGGAGGACATAGTGCGCCGTGCCGGTCAACGCGTAGACCCCGTCGGATTCCGCGCAAGCGCGTACCGCGACGCCCTCCGGCGCCCAGGTGCCGCGGGAGCCGGTCACCGCAACCGTCCCGATCGAGGTGCCGTCGACCAGGCCCGGCAACAGCCGGCTCTTGTCGTCCTCTGTGCCGGCCGCGCCGATCAGCGCCGACGTCAACACCGCGCTGGACAAGAACGGTGCGGGTAGCAACGCGGCGCCGGTCGCCTCGGCGACGGCCTCGAGCTCGAGGGCGCCCAGGCCGACACCGCCGTACTCACCATCGACCAGCAGTCCCGTCACGCCCTGGGCGGCGAGCTTTTGCCAGAGTCCACGGTCGAAGCCGTCATCGCTGCCCATCACCCGCCGCACATCCTGCTCAGTGCATTCGTCGTGCAGTAATTCCGAAACCGCGGCGGCCAGTTCCGCGCGCTCGGCCACGCTGATCGTCATGGCACCCGCCTTTCTGTCGGGTCCATGCAATCCGGTGCCTGCGGTGATGTAAATCACGGATCCGGACACCGGCACATTTCCGATTGCGACATGCCGTGGCGCCGATGTTCAGACGGCGATCTCGGCGGCCACCGCGCCGATGGCCCGGATCAGGTCGGCGGGGCCCAGCGCGATGTCCCAGCCCCGCTTTCCGGCGCTGCACAACACCGTGTCGAATTGCAGCGCCGAGGCGTCGACGACCGTGGGCAGCTGCTTGCGCTGCCCCAGCGGCGAGATCCCGCCCACCACGTAACCGGTGGAGCGTTGCGCCGCCACCGGGTCGGCCATCTCGGCCTTCGGTACTCCCAGCGCCGCGGCCGCCGCCTTGAGCGACAGTTTGGTCGGCACCGGTAGCACCGCCACGCCCAGTCCCGTGGGCAGGGCGATGATCAAAGTCTTGAACACCTGCTCGGCGACGAATCCGTCCGCGGCCAGTTCGGCGACCGCCTCGGCGCCGAAGGAGTCATTGCGTGGATCATGCCGGTACTGCACGACGCGATGGTCGATGCCCGCGGTGATCAGGGCGGCGATCGCCGGCGTAGCTGCGCGTGCCATCGGGCCAGGGTAGCCGGGGACGACGGGAACACAGCGGCCACTACGTGCTGTTATTGCTGTCGACACCTGCTCAGCGCTACTTGTCGGTAGCACGCTCTAGGATCATGAGGAGGATTCTGGTGCCAACCGTATGCCTGGAACGGCCGGCGAATACCTGGTGGTATTCCGGACCCATTGGTGGCGCCGCAACAGAAGGGAAGGTGTTTCCCACGATGACTGACGTCGAGCAGGCCGAGCCTGACGCGCCGCAGCCTCCCCCCGAGACCGATGCCGAACTGACCGCGCGCTTCGAGCGCGATGCCATCCCGCTGCTGGACCAGCTTTACGGTGGCGCACTCCGCATGACCCGCAACCCCGCTGATGCCGAGGACCTGCTGCAGGAGACGATGGTCAAGGCCTATGCCGGGTTCCGGTCGTTCCGAGAGGGCACCAACCTCAAGGCGTGGCTGTACCGCATTCTGACCAACACTTACATCAACAGCTACCGCAAGAAGCAGCGGCAGCCGGCCGAATATCCCACCGACGAGATCACGGACTGGCAGCTGGCCGCCAACGCCGAACATTCGTCGACCGGGCTGCGTTCGGCCGAGGTCGAGGCACTCGAAGCGCTGCCGGATACCGAGATCAAGGCGGCGCTGCAGGCGCTGCCCGAGGAGTTCCGGATGGCGGTGTATTACGCCGACGTCGAGGGCTTCCCCTACAAGGAGATCGCCGAGATCATGGATACTCCGATCGGGACGGTGATGTCCCGTCTGCACCGCGGGCGCAAGCAGTTGCGCGACCTGTTGGCCGACGTGGCCAGGGATCGTGGCTTCATCCGAGGTCAGCAACTTGGTGAGCCGGAGGAGGTCTCCTCATGAGTGACAGCCGCGAGTCGAATCTCGACGACGAGCGCTGGACGCCGCCGATCGGGCCCGTCGATCCCGAGCATCCGGACTGCGCCGCGGTGATCGCCGAGGTATGGACTTTGCTCGACGGCGAGTGCACGGCCGAAAGCCGGGACAAGCTCAAGCACCACCTCGAAGAATGCCCGGCCTGCCTGCGTCACTACGGGGTCGAGGAGCGCGTCAAGAAGCTCATCGCGAACAAGTGCAGCGGTGAGAAGGCACCGGAGGGGCTGCGCGAGCGGCTCCGTATCCAGATCAGCCAGACCACGATCATTCGGGGCTGACCAGGCGCTCAGCCCGCCTGGCCCGACGACAAACCGCCCGATCTCCGAAGGGGAGTCGGGCGGTCACAGTCTGCCGAAGCGGCTAGCGCACTGACTTCGAACCGGCGTTGGGACGCTTGCCGTGGTTCGCCTTCGAGTGCTTGCGGTCCCGCTTCTTGCGGCCACGCTTGGCCATGATGTTCCTCCAGATGGTGTAAGAGCTTGCTCCCTAGTGTCTCATGGCCCGGGGGCAGCGTTGTCCACCCGGGGTTGTGGTTCGATATAGGCCGCAGAAGTAGTCGGGTTAGCAGCCGGAAGTGGGGTGAAGATGGCCGAGGACGTTCGCGCAGAAATCGTGGCCAGTGTGCTCGAGGTCGTGGTTCACGAGGGCGATCAGATCGGCGCGGGGGACACCCTGGTGCTGCTCGAGTCGATGAAGATGGAGATTCCGGTGCTCGCCGAGGTGGCGGGCACGGTCACCAAGGTCAACGTCGCGGAGGGCGACGTGATCCAGGCCGGCGATCTCATCGCGGTGATCGACTGACGTTCGGGACGCTGAGGTTCCTCGTGCCGGAGGACGTTGACTGATGTCCACCCTCGGTGACCTTCTCGCCGAGCACACGGTGCTGCCCGGCAGCGCCGTGGACCACTTGCATGCGGTGGTCGGGGAGTGGCAACTGTTGGCCGACCTGTCTTTCGCCGATTACCTGATGTGGGTGCGCCGCGACGACGGTGTGCTGGTCTGCGTCGCGCAGGTGCGGCCCAACACCGCGCCCACCGTGCTGCTCGCCGATTCGGTCGGCACCTTGGCCGGCGCCGCCGATCTCCCCGTCGTCACCACGGCCTTCGAGTCAGGTGTGATCGGTCGGGGAAGCGGTGGGACCCAACGGCATTCGCCAGATCTGCCCGGTCTGAACGTGGAAGCGGTGCCGGTGCGGCACCGCGACCAGGTGGTCGCGGTGCTGACGCACCAGACCGCACTGTCCGCGCGGCCGATGGCCAGCCCGCTCGAAGGTGCCTATCTGGACTGTGCCAGTGATCTGTTGCAGATGTTGTCCGAAGGCACTTTCCCCAATGTCGGCGACCTGGCGATGTCACGTTCCAGCCCGCGCGCGGGCGATGGGTTCATCCGCCTCGACGAGGTGGGTGATGTGGTGTTCGCCAGTCCCAACGCGATCTCGGCCTATCACCGCATGGGCCTGGCTTCTGAGCTCGACGGGCACAACCTTGTCACCGTCACCCGTCCGTTGATCTCAGACCCGTTCGAGGCCCAGGAATTGGCCAATCACGTGCGGGACTCGCTGGCCGGCGGCTCGAGCATGCGGATGGAGGTCGACGCGGGTGGTGCGGCGGTGTTGGTGCGGACGCTGCCGCTGGTCGTGCACGGCGCCGCGGCCGGCGCCGCGGTCCTGATCCGCGACGTCACCGAGGTCAAACGCCGTGACCGCGCCTTGCTGAGCAAGGACGCCACCATCCGCGAGATCCATCACCGGGTGAAGAACAACCTGCAGACCGTGGCGGCCCTGCTGCGGCTGCAGGCGCGCCGGACCAACAACGTGGAGGCCCGCGAGGCCTTGATCGAATCGGTCCGGCGGGTGTCCTCGATCGCGCTCGTGCACGACGCCTTGTCCATGTCGGTCGACGAGGAGGTCAACCTCGACGAGGTGATCGACCGGATCCTGCCGATCATGAACGACGTCGCCTCGGTGGACACTCCGATCCGGATCAACCGTGAGGGTGCTCTCGGTGTCCTCGATGCCGATCGGGCCACCGCTCTGGTCATGGTGATCACCGAACTGGTACAGAACGCCATCGAGCACGCCTTCGACGTCAAGACCCAGCAGGGCTGCGTGACGATCCGGGCGGAACGATCGGCCCGCTGGCTCGACGTCGTGGTGCACGATGACGGGTGCGGGCTGCCCGACGGCTTCAGTTTGGAGAAATCGGACCGGTTGGGTTTACAGATCGTGCGCACCCTGGTTACCGCGGAACTGGACGGGTCGTTGGGCATGCACGATGTCGCCTCAGGGGGAACTGACGTGGTGTTGCGGGTGCCGATCGGCCGGCGCAGCCGTGGGGTGCAGTGACGCCTCGGGTGTGTCGCACGGATGGGCTGTCGCGCCGCCCGACATGTGCCGTTGTGCCGACCATGTGACGTTCTGCCAAGTGACGTCCTGCCCAACCAATGTGATGTCCTGACCAACCGATGTGACGTCCTGCCCGCTTATCAGCGACTTGTCAGCGACAATCGCCGCTTCAGCCCCTTTGGCACCGTTGGTCACACTGCGGCTCAATACTTCTGTACCTCAGACCCCAATGGCCTCATCTGCCACAGATTTTGGGTTGCAGCTATGAGCGACAGAGTCGCTGATAGCCGGGCACTGGACGGATGAGGCACATGGGGCGAGAGAGGCAGGAGTGTCGAAACCGGCCGGTGACAATGAGATTTCAGAGACCAGAGTTTCTTGTGAGGCGATAGTCGCTCGATTGTCGCTCGAAGGCGGGCACATCGGATACCCCGCCGAAACCTCTGGGAAGACGACAACCGATGAGATCCATGTTCAGCGGCGCCGGCCCCATTCACAGCACCCGCACAGTGGGACATCAGTACCACTGAAGGAATGGCGTGCGACGTAATGGGAAATGTGACGACAATTACGCAATTTGCTGTCGATTAAAGCCACAAAAATAAGCTATGGCCCCGACTTTCGTCAGGGCCATAGCTTTGCGTCGAGGTCTGGTGAATCAGACTCCGGTGCGGGCCTTGGTGCGGGCGTTGCGGCGCTTGAGGGCGCGGCGCTCGTCCTCGCTCATTCCACCCCAGACGCCGGCGTCCTGGCCGGAGTCCAAGGCCCAGGTGAGGCACTCGGTGGTCACCGGACAGCGGTTGCAGACCAGCTTGGCATCAGCGATCTGCGCGAGCGCCGGGCCACTGTTTCCCACGGGGAAGAACAGCTCCGGATCTTCGTCGCGACAGACGGCCTTGTGGCGCCAATCCATAAGATCAAACTCCTCGTTAGACATGTATGTGTGCGCGGCGAAGCGCACCAGATTTTCTTCGGCTGTTAACGCGTGCACACGAATGTTTCTGCACTGTTGCATTGATGCTTTCACAGCCTGAACAGATGTCAATAGTGTTGAGTTAACACGTGGGCAACGTCACTGCCGGGGCCGGTTCCTGGACCCCTCACTCCTGTGTACTACACTCAGATTCAGCTGCGCCCTAATTCCACCATATGTGGTGTGTTTGCGCAGGTCAATCAATTTTAATCGGCGGTGCGACGACGCTCAAGGCCTCCGGGACCGACGTGAAGGTCATGATTTCACGCGGGCCGATGTAATCCCCGTCGATCTGGCAGGCGACAGGCGTGTCACTCGTCACGGTGACCGATGACACGTCGTCGTCGCGGATCAGATGCTTGGCCGACAGGCGCGGATTACGGGCCACCATCTGCCGCACCAGGCGCAGATTCGCCCAGATGTTCATGCTCGTCGTGGCGAACACTCCCAGACCGCTGTCGAACGTGGTGTCGGGGTTGGTCCACACCGGGCGGCTGTTTGCGTAGGTCCACGGACTGGAGTTCGACACGAATGCGAAGTGCACCCCGGTCACAGGATCGGCGCCCGGCAGCCGCACCGTCAGGGTCGGGTCCTTGCGCACGCTGGCCAGGAATTCCCGCACGGCAACCCGGATGTATCGCGAGGCGGTCACCTTGCGCCCTTTGGCGCGTTGAGCCTCCACGGCGGCCACCACGTCGCCGTCGACGCCCATGCCCGCGGTGAACACGCCCCAACGCTCGCCGCAGTCCATCAAGCCGATGCGGCGCCACGGCCGGCCCAACCGGTAGCCGCCGAGCAGGTCGACGAGTTGGTTGGTGGCCTCGATGGGGTCGGGACTGATACCCAGGGCCCGGGCGAAGACGTTGGCCGAACCGCCGGGCACCACGGCCACCGCGGGCGCCAGAGCGGCGTCAGGGCGGGTTCCGCAGTCGCCCAACACTCCGTTGACCACCTCGTTCACCGTGCCGTCGCCGCCATGCACGATCAGCACGTCCACGCCGTCACGCGCCGCGTCCCGGCCGATCTCGATGGCGTGGCCTCGGTGATTGGTGTGTTCGACGGTCAGCGTCACCCGGCTTTCCAACGCGTGGGCCAGCAGGTCACGACCGGCCGGGGTGGTCGAGGTGGCGTTCGGGTTGACGATCAGCACGGCACGCACGGGGCATGAGCCTAACCGGGCAAGGTGTACGGCCGTTATTCGCGAATGTCGCCGTCCAGATAGCGCCACCGCCCCCCGACGCGCTCGAACCGGCTGCGTTCGTGCAGGATATGCCGCTTTCCGTGGTGCACGTACTGGGCGCGGAACTCGACCACGCCGACGGTGTCATCTTCGCCTCCTGACTCCGTGTCGACGATCTGCAGCCGGCGCCAGGTGATGGTCTCGTCGAGGTCCAACCCGGTCGGACGGGTGTCGGGATGCCAGGACGTCAACAAATAAGCGGAGTCAGCGACGGCGAACGCGCTGAACCGGGACCGCATGAGCGCGACGGCCGTGGGGGCCGGGGTGCCGGCGTGCAGCGGGCCGCAACATTCGGCATAGGCCAGGCCGGTGCCGCACGGGCAGGGATTGTCGCTCGACACGCCGCCAGTGTCGCAGGCCGCGCGTGTTGCCTGCCCGGACCCCGGCGCCGGTACCGTACTGAAGGTGACCGACCGCCCTGTGAAGCCGCGATTACTGCTCGTCAACGGGCCGAACCTCAACCTGCTCGGCACCCGGCAACCCGAGATCTACGGGTCCACCACGCTGGCTCAGATCGAGCAGCAGGTGGCCGAGACCGCCGCCGGGTTCGGGTTCGAGGTCCGTGCGGTGCAGAGCAACCACGAGGGTGCGATGGTCGACGCCATCCACGCGGCCCGCGAGGATTGCGTCGGCATCATCATCAACCCCGCGGCCTACAGCCACACCTCGGTGGCGATCCGTGACGCGCTCAGCGCCGTCGAACTGCCCGTGGTCGAGGTGCATCTGAGCAACATCCACACTCGCGAACCGTTCCGGCATCACTCGTACGTGTCGGCCGTCGCCCAGGTGGTGATCGCCGGAGCCGGCCCGGCCGGATACGAATACGCGGTGCGCTACCTCGCGGAGCGGCTGTCGTGATCCAACCGCCCGCCATCCGTTACGCCGGTTTTCTGACCGCTGCCGAGGGTCTGGCCGCGCTGATCATGGCCATCGTGCTGTTGGTGCGTGCGGTGGCCGGTGCTGATCAGCACATCGTCTCCGGATACGGCACCGCGATCTGGTTTCTGCTCATCGGTGGTGGTGTGCTGGCCGGCGGCTGGGCGCTGATCACGGCGCGACGCTGGGGCCGTGGCATCGCGGTGCTGACCAATCTGCTGCTACTGCCGGTGGCCTGGTACGTGATCACCTCGCACCACGTGGTCTACGGCATCCTGGTCGGACTGCTCGCCCTGGTGACGCTGGGGCTGCTGTTCAGCCCGTCGTCGGTCGATTGGATCACCCGGCGCAGTTAGGCACCGCGGGTCTCGTCGGCCAGCGCCGTCAGCTCAGCGCCCGAGACGCGGTAGGTGGTCCACTCGGTCTGCGGTTCGCCGCCGACGGCGTCGTACAGCGCGATCGCGTTGACGTTCCAGTTCAGCACCGCCCAGCTGAGCCGGCTGTAGCCGTGCTGGACGCACTCGGCGGCCAACGTGGACAACAGCTTTCGGGCCAGTCCTCGCCGGCGGAAGGCCGGACGCACATACAGATCCTCCAGGTACACCCCGGCGACCCCGTCCCACGTCGAGAAGTTCAGGAACCACACCGCCATCGCAGCGACCTGGCCGTCCACCTCCAAAAGGTGCGCATAGGCCACCGGTCGGTCTCCGAAAAGCGCCGTGTGCATCTGCTTTTCGGTCACGGTGCACTCGTCGGAGGCGCGCTCGAACTCGGCCAGTTCACGGATCATCGCGCAGATCTCGACTTCGTCGCCCGGCCGCGCCCGCCGGATCAGCTCGCTCATGTCGCCCCCAGTCCGGTCAGGATGGTCTTGAATTTGGTGGTGGTCTCGTCGACTTCGTCGTCGGGATCGGATTCGGCGACGATACCGCCGCCGGCGCTGGCCAGCGCCGTGCGTCGGTCCGGGGACAACACCGCGCAGCGGATCGACACCACCCAGCGTCCATCACCACTGCTGTCGCACCAACCGACGGCTCCCGCATAGAAACCGCGGTCACCCTCCAGCTCGCCGATCAACGCCGCCGCGGCGTCGGTAGGTACTCCGCCGACCGCCGGGGTCGGATGCAGTACCAGCGCCAGATCGATTGCGGTGGTGCTTTTTTCGCGAAGTCGGCCCACGACCGGGGTACTCAGATGCCACAACGCGTCGGTACCGTGCAGTTCTGGTTCGTCGGCGATCTGCAGATCCACACACAACGGATTCAGCGCCTGACGCATCATGTCGACCACGAGTTGATGCTCGTGGCGGTTCTTCGCCGAGGCGGCCAGTGCGGCCGCATTGGTCGCGTCGACGGCAGGGTCGGCCGACCGCGGCGCCGACCCGGCGAACGGCCGGCAGATCACCCTCTCGCCGTCGCGGGCAACCAGCAACTCGGGGCTGGCGCCGACCAGCACGGTGCCGGCGTGCGCGGCCCCGGCCGGGGACAGATCTGCCAGGTAGACGGTGGCGGCCGGGTCGGCATCAGCCAACCTGCGCAACACACTTCGCACGTCCCAGCGGGACTCCGCGGTGAGCCGCAGGGCGCGGGCCAGCACCACCTTGTCGATCGGTACCTGCGGATCCTTCAACCGCCGGATGGCCTCGGCCACCCGCTCACGGTGCACCGAACCTGGTGGCAGGGTTTCGCGGTCCACGATGACCGGAGGTGCCTCGGTCGGCCAGTCCGGCAGCGCATCGGTGAACCGGACCTTCTCGGGCTCGTACAGCGCGGCCGGTGCCGACGAGCTGAACGGCAAGGCGCCCAACACGATTGGTGTTCCGGAACGCAACGCCGCCTGGGCGTCGGCGATGTCGGCGAATCCGGCGCGCACGCCTTCGGCCAACACGGCGCCGTTCGGCCCGGCCGACACGAACGACGGGTTCACTGCGACAGACACGGGTTGGGGTGACCGGTCAGGCCCAGCGCGGTGATCTGACGCACGCCGTGCTCGAAACCGCAGACCGCAAGCGACGCCGGCACCATCGACACCCGGATGCCGTCGGTGACCGGAAGTTCCGTCCACCGGGTCAAGATCGCGCGGGAGAAATGGCCGTGCCCGACGAACACCACGTCCCGGGTGGGCAGATGCCCCAAGGCCAGGGCCACAGCCTCGTCGGCGCGGGCGCTGACCTGGGCCGAGTTCTCCCCGCCGGGGCAACCATGGGTCCAGACCAGCCAGTCGGGCACGCGTGTGCGGATCTGCGCGGTCGTCAGTCCCTCGTAGTCCCCGTAATCCCACTCCGACAGCACCGGGTCGACCTCGTCGACATGCAGCCCCGCCAGCTCGGCGGTGTCCAGTGCGCGGCGCCGCGGGCTGCTGATCACCAGCGGCTCGGTCAATTGCAGTTCGGCGAGCGCCGGACGGGCCAGCGCGGCCTGCTCGCGTCCGGTTTCGGTGAGTTCCAACTCGGTGCGTCCGGTGTGCCTACCGGTCGCCGACCATTCGGTTTCGCCGTGGCGAAGCAGGATCAGGCGGTGCAGGCGGTCGCTCACACCGGCGATTCTGCCGCACGTCACGGCAATGGCGTCGAGAGCGTGCTTGGATGAAGGTGTGACTCGAGTATTAGCGGTCGCCAATCAAAAGGGTGGGGTAGCCAAGACGACGACGGTGGCGTCGCTGGGTGCGGCGATGGCCGAGCAGGGGCGACGGGTACTGCTGGTCGATCTGGATCCGCAAGGCTGTCTGACGTTTTCATTGGGTCACGACCCCGACAAATTGCCGGTATCCGTACATGAGGTGCTGCTCGGCGACGTCGAACCGGGGGCGGCCCTGGTCGAGACGGCCGAGGGGATGACGCTGCTGCCGGCCAACATCGATTTGGCCGGTTCGGAAGCCATGCTGTTGATGCGAGCCGGGCGGGAGTACGCGCTCAAACGCGCCTTGGCCAAGGTCGAATCCGATTTCGACGTGGTGATCATCGACTGCCCACCGTCGCTGGGTGTGCTGACGCTCAACGGCCTCACGGCCGCCCACGAGGTGATCGTGCCGTTGCAGTGCGAGACGCTGGCCCATCGCGGCGTGGGGCAGTTCCTGCGCACGATCGCTGACGTGCAGCAGATCACCAATCCCGAGCTCACGCTGCTGGGCGCGCTGCCGACACTCTACGACTCGCGCACCACCCACAGCCGGGATGTGCTGCTCGACGTCGCCGACCGGTACCAGCTGCCGGTGTTGGCCCCGCCGATTCCGCGGACGGTGCGGTTCGCCGAGGCGAGCGCGTCGGGGTGCTCGGTGTTGGCCGGCCGTAAGAGCAAGGGCGGACTGGCCTACCGGGAGTTGGCGCAGGCGCTGCTCAAACACTGGAAGTCCGGCAAGAAGCTGCCCACCTTCACCCCTGAGGTGGGGTAGTCGCGGCGATGGTTTCGGTGTTGCGGGCGGCGACGGCCACCGATCAGGGCCCGGTGCGTGAGAGCAACCAGGATTCGTTGCTCGCCGACGGCATTCTGTACGCGGTGGCCGACGGTTTCGGCCCCGAAGGTGAACACGCCAGCCGGATCGCCGTGGACACGCTGGCCGCCGCGTTCGCCGCGGCCCCGGACCGTGACGGGTTGTCCGGTGCCGTGCAGCGGGCCAACGATGAGGTGTACGCGCATGTCAGCGCCTCCGGGACGAGTTCGGGCGCCACGCTGACGTTGGTGGCGCTCTTCGCCGACGAGCAGGGCGGACCGGTCGTCATCAACATCGGGGACTCGCCGTTGAACCGCATCCGTGACGGGGTGATGCACCAGCTCACCGACGATCACAGTGTGTCGGGGGAGTTGGTCCGGACCGGCGAGATCACCCGCGAGGAGGCACGCTTTCACCCGCACCGTCATCTGCTGACCCGGGCGCTGGGGATCGGCCCGGTCATCCGGCCCGATCTGTTCGACCTCGACTGCCGTCCCGGTGACCGGCTGGTGATCAGCAGCGACGGGCTGTTCGCCGGTGCAGAGGACGCGGACGTGGTCGCCGCGGCCGGCACCGGCGTCGAACCCGCGGATGCGGCGTGGCGGCTGGTTCAGGTCGCCAACGATGCCGGGGGCAGCGACAACACCACCGTGATCGTGATCGACATCGGGTGAACCTTCGGGCCGGGGCCTATCCGGCGCCCAGCGCCACCAGTTGTGTCCCGCGCTGCTCGAGCAGCGTGTCTCCGGCCACGGCCGGAACCACCGGCGCGACGCTGGGCGTGCGCGGCAGCGCGATGTGACGTATCCCGGCCCCGGTCTGCTGATCGAAGACGTCGTAGCCGTCGTTGACCGGCACCAGCAGTTGCCCGGCCATCACCGTGGCGGGCCCGACGGGCAGATGACGGCCGGCCTCGTCCACGGTGGGCGTCACGGTGAACTTGTACTGCAGCCCGCTTCCTCCGGTGGTGCTGAACACGAGCACGGAATCACCCGTCCACCAGGTGATCAGGTCACCGGCGCGGGTGGCGGCCGACTGCGCGGCGGGCGCCTTCGGCAGCGGCAGGCTGGCCAGTGTCTTCCCGGTTTCGTCGATGACGTTCACCATCGGCCGGGGCAGCGGCAGGTATACCGCCGACGTCGTGCCCGACACCGCGATCACCTGGGCTCCGGACTCGTCGGTGATGTCCTGCAGATCGACGTAGCGCACCTCGGGAGTGTCTTCTTCGTCGGCGGGGCGCAGCAGCGTGAGCCGGATGAATTTGCTCTTCGGGCAGGATTCGAGCACTGACACCGCCGACGAACTCGCCGCCGCCGACAGCTGCCGGCACACCGGGGAGGCCGGAACGTCGGGCTTGATGCGCGCGTCCAGCGCGCCGTACGAGAGCATCCGGACCATGTCCGACCGCCACAACTCCAGACGACTGTCCCCGGCGGAGAGCACGGTCGTTCCGTCCGTGGACAGTCGTACCTCGGGATCGGCGTAGGCCGTGCGTGCGGGCCCCCGTCGCCCGGTCTTGCCGTCGACCGTGCTGGCTTGTCCGCAACCGCGGACGTCCGGGTACACCGCCACCGCGTACTGGTACACCGAGGTGACCCCGCAGAGTTCGAGATCGCGGGCATAGCTCCACAACACTGCCCCGCTCACGGGGTCGCGGCCCTCGACAGTGGAGCCCTCACCGGTCACCACCGATCCACCGGCAAGTACGGGCTGGGTGGTTTTCGGGCTGTCGGTGACCCACAGCTGTTGCAGACCGGCCGGCACCTCACGGGCCGGGGTCAGGTACGGCACGGGTTCGACGGCGGGCCTACTGAGGGTGGCGCGGGCATCACTGGTCCACCAGATCAGCCCGGCCGCCACGGCGACGATCGCGACGATGGCCAGTGCGGCAGCGATGTCGCCGCGGGTGCGGCGTTCGGGTTTGACCACTGACCGGTCTTGTCTGGCGGTCAGCCGGCCGTTGCCGTCTCGGTCTTCCGGGGGCGACGCCGACGGCGGCGACGCGCGGTGTGCGTTGCCTCACCGGCGGTGTCTTCCGATTCGCTCACCGGCTCGGCCTCGGAGTCGGCCGGTGCCGCGGTGCCCTCGGGGTGTCCGCTGACCGATTGTCCGCCGCGGGTACGCCGACGGGTGCGGGTCTTGGTCTTGGCCGGTCGGTCTGTCGAATCGGCCGAGGAGATGCGCTTTTCGTCGCTGCTGCGTTTTGCGGCGACCTTAGGCGGTGCCCCGATGGTGCCGGTCACGTCTGCCGGGATGTTCAGCTCTTCGTAGATATGCGGTGAGCTGGAATAAGTTTCGGCAGGATCAGGGCAGCCGAGCTCGAGCGCCTTGTCGATCGTTTCCCAGCGGCTCAGCTCGTCCCAGTCGACCAGGGTGATGGCGACGCCGGTCTTGCCGGCGCGACCCGTGCGCCCGATGCGGTGCACGTATGCCTGCTCGTCTTCGGGGCACTGGTAGTTGATGACGTGCGTGACGTCGTCGATATCAATACCGCGGGCGGCCACATCGGTGGCGACCAGCACGTCGACGGCTCCCGTGCGGAACGACTTCAGGGCCTTCTCGCGGGCGCCCTGTCCGAGGTCGCCGTGCACGGCGCCGACCTTGAACCCGCGCTCGGCGAGCTCGTCGGACACCTTCTGCGCGGTGCGCTTGGTGCGGGTGAAGATCATCGTTGCGCCGCGGCCTTCGGCCTGCAGGATCCGGCTGACCAACTCCGACTTGTCCAGGGCGTGGGCCCGGTAGACGAACTGCTCGGTGGTGTCGTGGGTGGCCGCCGAGTGCGGGGCCTCGGCCCGGATGTGGGTGGGCTGGTTCATGAACGTGCGAGCCAGCGTGATGATCGGGTCGGGCATGGTGGCCGAGAACAGCATCGACTGCCGGTCGTCGGGGGTCAGCCGCAGGATGCGCTCGATGTCCGGGAGGAAGCCGAGGTCCAGCATCTCGTCGGCCTCGTCGAGCACCAGAACCGACAGCCCGCCCAGCTGCAGGTGGCCCTGCTGGGCCAGGTCGAGCAGCCGGCCCGGGGTGCCCACGACGACGTCGACGCCCTTGCGCAGGGCCTCGATCTGGGGCTCGTAGGGTCGGCCGCCGTAAATGGAGGTGACGGAGAACTTGCGGTCACCGGCGGTGAGGTATTTCGAGGCGCCGGCGAGATCATCATAGACCTGCAGGCACAGCTCACGGGTGGGCACCACGATCAGTGCGCGCGGCGTGCCGTTGAGCGGGCGGGACTCGTCGCTGGAGACCCGGTGCAGGAGCGGGACGCCGAATGCATAGGTCTTGCCCATACCGGTGCGGGCCTGACCGATCAGGTCGTCACCGGCCAGGGCCAGCGGCAGGGTCAGCTCTTGGATGGCAAAGGGGTGTTGAATACCGGTTTCGCTGAGTGCGCGGACGATTTCGTCGCGGACACCGAGTTCGGCAAACGTTTTATTTACATGCGTCATGGTTGGTAGAGGTGGCCTTTCACTGTCAAACCTCATGGGCATCCAGCGCACACGGAGTTTGACGGTGAAACGGTCGGGTTCGCCCGGGATACCTTCCGTATCCGTCGGCGCTGCCGATCCGCTGGGCCCAGCTCCACAGGGCGGGCCAACTGCGTGCACGCACATTTCCTGGTAGCGGTTCAGGCGCTGAAACAGTCGGCTCGAAGCCGTTACCATTTGCCATTGTAGCTGGTCGCGCGAGCTGGGCCCATTTGCCAGCTGCTCGTGGGGTCCCGGTCACGTCTAGAGTTGGCGTCATGAATTCGCCTCAGTCTGCCGCGCAACAGATCGTCGAACCGGTCGATTCGGGCGTGACGGCGGATCACCCCGGCGTCAACGAGTTGTTCGCGGTGCTGGCCTACGGCGAGGTCGCCGCGTTCTACCGGCTCACCGACGAGGCGCGGATGGCTCCCAATCTGCGGGGCCGGATCAACATGGCGAGCATGGCCGCCGCCGAGATGGGCCACTACGAGTTGTTGCGGGATGCGTTGGAGCGCAGGGGAGTTGACGTCGTCCCCGCGATGACGAAGTACGCCTCGGTGTTGGAGAACTACCACCGGATGACCACTCCGAGTACCTGGCTGGAGGCGTTGGTCAAGACCTACATCGGTGACGCGCTGGCGGCGGATTTCTATCTGGAGATCGCCGACGCGTTGCCTCAAGAGGTGTCCGCGGTGGTGCGCGCGGTGCTCGCCGAAACGGGGCATTCTCAGTTCGTCGTGGCCGAGGTACGGGCGGCGGTGACGGCCAGCGATCGGCAGCGGCACCGGTTGGCGTTGTGGGCGCGGCGGCTGCTCGGCGAGGCGGTCACCCAGGCACAGTACGTACTGGCCGATCACGACGAACTCGTCGACCTGGTGATGTCGAGCGGTGAAGGTCTGACCCAGCTGGCGGAGTTCTTCGACCGGTTGCAGAACACCCACCAGTCCCGGATGCAGGAACTGGGCCTGGCGTAATACCCGCCAGACCCAGTCCTTCCTGCCTGCTGCTTATTGCGTGCAGGTGGTGATCATCGTGTTGTTGGCCTGCTGGACCAGCACTGTGCCCGATGCGTCGGTGATCGAGCAGTTGAGCTGACCCGCGACGCTGGTCGCGGTCACCGACTTGAGCTGCACCCCCGGATTGAGCACCACGGTCTTGGCCCACGGCAGCGCGACGTTGATGTCGGTCTGCAGGGCCCCCTGCTCGTCGGTGTAGACGATTGTCACGAGGTCGATGAGCTGCCGGTTCCCGGTCACCCGGTAGGTGATGGCGTTCGGCGTGGCGATGCCCGCGGGCGGGGCCGCCTCGACCGGCGGCGCCACGGGAGCCGGTGCCACGGTTGCGCTGGGCGTCGGGGTCACCGTGGTCACGGTCTCCGGTGACAACGGCGCGGTGGGTGCCGCGCGCGGGGGCGCCGGCTTGGTGGTGGCGTCCTGCGCCGGTGCGGTGGTCTGCGTCGGAGCGGCCGACGGGGTCAGGCTCGCCGAGACGGAACCGCTGTCGCCTCCGCCGAGGATCACCGAGGTGCAGACCACCGCCACCACGAGCACCACCCCGGCCACTGCAGCCACCCAGATCCAGCGCCGGTCCAGTGGTTCCTCGTAGAAGGTGACCTCGTCGTCGTACTCGGCGTCGTAGTCCGCGTCGTACTCCGCGGCGTAGTCGGTGCCGTGATCCGTGCCGCCGCGCCCGGCGCTGCGGTCAGCGGTGTAGCTGCTCGGGTAGTCGCTCTGGTAGTCGGGCCGGTAGCCCGCGTATCCGCTCGGCTCGTACGGGTGATCCCCGACGCGCTCGGTCGGCGTGGTGTCATACGGCGAATAATGCCTGGTCATGAGGCTGTCCCAGTCGTCTCGTCCAATATCGGCCCTGATGCTATCGAGGCAGAAGTGACAGATGAGGCGCTGTGCCGCGTGTGTCGGTCACGGTCCGGACTCGGTTCGGTATCTGCGTTTCGCGCACGGCGTAGCCCGGCGGTGCCCCGCTCACGGCGCCGGTCCGCTGCCGTCCACTAGCCTGCTCAGGGAAGTCGACAAGCGACGTGAGAAAGAAAGAAGGGCCCAGCGTGGAGGTCAAGATCGGTGTCACGGACAGCCCGCGCGAGCTGACCTTCAACAGCGCGCAGACACCCAGCGAGGTGGAGCAGCAGGTCACCGAGGCGCTCGCCAAGGATTCGGGTGTGCTGGCGTTGACCGATGAGAAGGGTCGGCGTTTCCTCGTGCAGAACAGCCGGATCGCCTACGTCGAGATCGGCGCCGCCGATGTGCGTCGGGTCGGTTTCGGTGTGGGGGCGGAATCCGCCTGAGTGCTACGACCGGGTGAGAGGCACGTGTGACAGTCCGCCCCAGGCGAACTGCACCGTGCCGTCCACCGCGGTATTCCGGTCGATCGGCCGGTCATTGGTCAGCCAGTAGCGCGCGGAGTCGACGCTGATGGCCACCAGTCCGACCGCGATCATCCTCGCGCGGTGTGCCTCCAGTCCGGAATCGCGGCTGATCAGGTCGAAGACCGCATCGGTGCACGCCTCGGTGGCGACCTTCACCTGCGCGGCCACCTGCGGTTCGCTGACATAGTCATTCTCGAAGATCAGCCGGTAGCCCTGGCTGTCGTGTTCGATGAAATCGAAGAACGCCTCCACCGCCGCGCGCAACCGCTGACGGTTGTCTGTCGTGGTGCGCAGGGCCTGGCGCACTCCAGACACCAGATTGTCGACGTGGCGTTGCAAGACCGCCAGATACAGCTCGAGCTTCGACGAAAAATGTTGGTAAAGCACAGGTTTGCTCACGCCTGCACGGTCGGCGATCTCGTCCATGCCCGCAGCGTGGTAGCCACGTTCGACGAACACCTCGCTCGCCGAGGCCAACAGCTGGCCGCGCCGCTCGTCACGAGGCAGGCGGTTCCCGCGACGACCACCGCCGTTCGCGGGCTTGTCACCTCTCCTCTCGGCGGTGTTGGCGAGATCGCTCATCAGGTCCTCAATCTGTATTGCTCTGGCGCACTTGAACATGTTCATCCGAGCCGCTGATCGAACCGACACTACTACCGTTGCGCCTCACATCCGTCGTGCGGGCGCCCGCGAAACGGGCGCGGGTTTCGAAATGACACCAGCGTGGTCACGGCATTACTGCGCCCCGGGCCGCTCCACAGCAGTCTGTGCCATTCTGGTCCGGTGACCTACGACCCGGGACGTCGCGGGGGTGGCCGTGTCCCGGCGCTGCGCAACGAGTGGCGAGAGCCGCTGCGCGCACAGCGAGATCCGATTGCCGCGGACTCAGGACGCGCCAGATCCAACCGGGACGACCACCAGCAGTGGCGTAAGCAAACGTGGATCGGCCGCTTCGTGTCCACCTACGGGTGGCGTGCGTATGCGTTACCGGTGCTCATCGTGCTGACCGTGGTGGTGATCTACCAGACGATCACCGGTACGAGCGCCACGCCGACCGCGCAGGACGACGAGGGCCCCGTGCAGGGTCCGCCGACCATCGATGTTTCCAGCACCTCGATCATCGGCGCGCCCCCCAAGGGCCTGACGCAGTTCGACGCCAACCTCCCCACGGGGATCCTGCCTGCGGGCGGCCCGTTCACCGAGGCGGGTAACCGGACCTGGCGGATCGTGCCGGGCACCACGCCCAAGGTCGGTGCGGGCACCACGAAGTCGTTCACCTACACCGTCGAGGTCGAGGACGGGGTGGACACCGCATCGTTCGGTGGTGACGACGGATTCGCCCGGATGGTCAGTGAGACCCTGGCCAATCCGAAGAGCTGGACCCACAACGGGCTGTTCGCCTTCACTCGGGTGGACGAGAGCAGCGGCGTCGACCCTGATTTCCGCGTGTCGCTGACGTCCCCGATGACGGTGCGGGAGGGCTGCGGATACGACATCCAGTTGGAGGCTTCCTGCTACAACCCGTCGTTCGACGGCCATCAGCCCCGGGTGTTCGTCAACGAGGCCCGGTGGGTTCGCGGCGCGGTGCCCTTCCAGGGCGACATCGGCTCCTATCGGCAGTACCTGATCAACCATGAGGTTGGTCACGCCATCGGCTATCAGCGCCACGAGGCGTGCGAGCGCGACGGGCAGCTGGCGCCGATCATGATGCAGCAGACGTTCTCCACTTCGAATGACGATGCCGCCAAGTTCGACCCGGAAACCGTCAAGGCGGACGGTCTGACCTGCCGGTTCAATCCCTGGCCGTACCCGATCGCCTGAGCCGCCCCCCTTGGCAGGGACCCGCGCCGCATGGTGCATACCCGAGGCGTTGCGCGCGCGGTCCCGGTGGGCCCGGCGGCGGGAAGCATCTACACCGGATTACCGTTGTGGGTACGAGCAGCTGGGACGATGAACTGATCTAAAAACTGAGGAGACATGCGGTGTCCGCGAATTTGGACGTGTCGTTACCGCCGTTGGTCGAGCCGGCCGCCGAGCTGACCCGTGAAGAGGTGACGCGCTACAGCCGGCATCTGATCATCCCGGACGTCGGCGTGATCGGTCAGAAGCGGCTGAAGAACGCCAAGGTGCTGGTGATCGGGGCCGGTGGTCTCGGTTCGCCGACCTTGTTGTACCTGGCTGCCGCCGGGGTGGGCACGCTCGGCATCGTCGAGTTCGACGTGGTCGACGAGTCCAACCTGCAGCGCCAGATCATCCACGGTCAGTCCGACATCGGCCGGTCCAAGGCGCAGAGCGCCAAGGATTCGATCCTGGAGATCAACCCGTTGGTGACGGTGAACCTGCACGAGTTCCGATTGGAACCCGACAACGCGGTGGAACTGTTCAGCCAGTACGACCTGATCCTCGACGGCACCGACAACTTCGCCACCCGTTATCTGGTGAACGACGCCGCGGTGCTGGCCGGCAAGCCCTATGTGTGGGGTTCGATCTACCGGTTCGAAGGCCAGGTGTCGGTGTTCTGGGAGGACGCGCCGGACGGGCCCGAGGGAAACAAGCAGGGCCTGAACTACCGCGACCTCTATCCCGAGCCGCCGCCACCGGGCATGGTGCCCTCCTGTGCCGAGGGCGGCGTGCTGGGCATCCTGTGTGCCTCGATCGCGTCGGTGATGGGCACCGAGGCGATCAAGCTCATCACCGGTATCGGCGACCCGCTGCTCGGTCGGCTGATGGTGTACGACGCGTTGGACATGACGTACCGGACGATCCGCATCCGCAAGGATCCGGCCACGCCGAAGATCACCGAGCTGATCGATTACGAGGCGTTCTGTGGCGTCGTCTCCGACGCGGCCGCCGAAGCCGCCGCCGGATCGACGATCACGCCGCTGGAGCTCAAGGAACTCATCGACTCCGGCAAGCCGCTGGCGCTGATCGATGTCCGCGAGCCGGTGGAGTGGGACATCAATCACATCGCGGGCGCCGAGTTGATCCCGAAGCCGACGTTCGAATCGGGCGATGCCTTGGCCAAGCTGCCGGTGGACCGGACGCCGGTCCTGTACTGCAAGACCGGGATACGTTCGGCCGAGGTGCTCGCCATCGTCAAGCAGGCCGGTTTTTCCGACGCGGTGCATCTTCAGGGCGGCATTGTGGCCTGGGCCAAGCAACTCGAACCCGACATGGTCATGTACTGACGGCTGGTTAGCCGGTCAACACCTTAGGCTGAGGTGGTGAGTGTGGAACCGCCGCCGGAACATGTGCTGGCGGCGTTCGGCCTGTCCGGGGTGCGCCCGGTACCGCTCGGCTCGAGCTGGGAGGGTGGCTGGCGCTGCGGCGAAGTGGTGATGTCGATGGTGCCCGAGCACGCCCGTGCGGCGTGGTCGGCCAAGGTTCGCGAAACGTTGTTCGTCGACGGGGTGCGGCTGGCTCGCCCGGTCCGCTCGACGGACGGTCGGTACGTGGTCGCCGGCTGGCGGGCCGACACTTTCGTGGCGGGCACGCCCGAACCGCGTCATGACGAAGTGGTGTCGGCCGCAGTGCGATTGCACGAGGCCACCACCAAGCTGGAGCGACCACGCTTCCTGACTCAACCGCCGGTGGCGCCCTGGGCCGATGTCGACGTCTTCATCGCCGCGGACCGCGCGGCCTGGGAGGACCGGCCGCTGCACTCGTTGCCGCCGGGCGCCCGGGTCTCACCCGGATCGTCCGACGGTCAACGCTCGGTGGAGCTGATCAACCAGCTGGCCGGTCTGCGTCGGCCGACGAAGAGCGCCAGCCAGCTCGTGCACGGGGATCTCTACGGCACAGTGCTTTTCGCGGGCACAGCCGCGCCGGGCATCACCGACATCACCCCGTACTGGCGTCCGGCCCCCTGGGCCGCCGGTGTGGTGGTGGTCGACGCGCTGTCGTGGGGCGACGCCGACGACGGGTTGATCGAACGGTGGCAATCGCTGCCGGAGTGGCCCCAGATGCTGTTGCGGGCCTTGATGTTCCGGTTGGCCGTACATGCCCTGCACCCGAGGTCCACCGCGGCGGCGTTCCCGGGTCTGGCGCGCACGGCCTCGCTGGTCCGGCTGATCCTGTAGGTCCTGTTCCCCGCGAACAGACACAAACCTGCACATTTCCGCGCGGAAATGTGCAGGTTTGCGACTGCTCGCGGTCAGAACTGGTGGCGGTACTCGGCGAGGCGTACGCGGCCGTCGACCGCCAGCACTCCTTCGGCTCGTAGCCGTTCCAGTTGGCGGCCGGCCAAATGCGGGGCGGGCCGCCCCGAGGCCAGGATCACCCGGTGCCAGGGCAGGTCCGAGGAATCGGTCCGCATGATCCAGCCGACGATCCGGGGACTGGAAAGCGCTGCGGCGTCGGCGATGTCGCCATAGGTGCACACGCGGGCCGGCGGGATCGCCGCCACCAGCGCGCGCACGGCTTCCACCTGTTCCTCGGTGACCGCCGCCATGTCAGTCCAGCTGCTCGCGGATCAGTTTCGCCGTCTCGACCGGCATGGCGTGGGCCACCATGTGATCGCAATCCCAGTCCAGCAGGCGGAAATCCGAACCCAGGTGCGCACGCAGTTCACCGATGAGCTCCTCGCGCGCATAGGCCGGGTTGGTGCGGGTGGCGCGAACCAGAACGGTCGGAGTGCCTGGGCGCGGCAGGGCGACCGGACGAGCCAACTCACTCCAGTACGACAACATGGCCGGGATACTGATGCGCCACCCATAGCGTCCACCCGGCAGTTCGACAAGGTGCTCGTCGATATCGCGCTCCAGCTCCTCCGGCGCCACGTCGCCCCACGAGCCGTTGGCTTTCTCGGCCCTCGCCTCGGCGCGGTCGGGATAGTCGGGCGAGGCCATCATGGCCTCGGCGATCTCGCGCATCCACTCACCGTCGAGATGGACGGCCGGATCCAACAGCACCAGTCCGCTGACCAGATCGGGATGGGCCGCAGCAAGATTGAGGGCCACGGCACCACCGAACGAATGTCCCGCCACCAGGGTCGGACGGTCCAGCAGCGAGGCCAGGGCCTCGACATTGGCATCCAGCGTCCAAGGCGCCGCCCATGATGAGCGCCCGTGTCCGAGTAGATCGGGGGCCAGCACCGCCACGTCGGGTAGATGTTGCTCGGCCAACGTCTTCCAGCGCTGCCCGTGCCCGGTCAATCCGTGGATCAGTAGTACCTGGGGCGCCTCGGCAGGGCCGTAGCGGTGGACATGCAACTTCTCGGCGGACATATCGTTGATGCTGCCAGGCGCGTGGATTCCGCTACTTGTCGGGCTTGTCGCTCCAATCCGCTCCGCTACTTGTCGGGCTTGTCGCTCCAATCCGCTCCGCTACTTGTCGGTCCCTTCTGGTGTCATTCCTCCCATGACCACACACCACCTCGCATCGGCACCGGCTGACACCGAGCTGCTGGCGCCTGGACGCAACGGTGTGGTCCGGGTGTTGGGTGGGGCGGGCACGGGGAAGAGCTCGCTGTTGATCAGCACCGCGGTCGAACACATCGCGGCCGGAACCGATCCCGAGTCGGTGCTGTTGCTGACCGGTTCGGCCCGGTTGCGCGGTGAGGCCAGGGCCGCCATCACCGCGAAGCTGCTGGGGGCCGGCACGCAGGGCGTGGTGCGCGAACCACTGGTGCGCACGGTGCACTCCTACGCGTTCGCGTTGCTGCGCCTGGCCGCTCAGCGCAACGGTGACCCGCCGCCGCGGCTGATCACCACCGCCGAGCAGGACGGCATCATCCGTGAACTGCTGGCCGGTGATCTGGAGGACGGCGCGAACTCGCCGGTGGGCTGGCCCGAGCAACTGTGGCCCGCGTTGAGCACCGCCGGTTTTGCCACCGAGTTGCGCGATCTGATGGCCCGGTGCACCGAGCGTGGGGTGGATCCGCGTGCGCTGCAACGGTTGGGCCGTTCGGCCGGCCGTCCGGAATGGCTGGCGGCGGGCCGGTTTGCCCAGGCCTATGAGCAGATCATGTTGTTGCGGGCGGCGGTCGGCATGGCCGCACCGCAGGCCACTGTCCCGGCGCTGGGCGCGGCCGAACTGGTGGGCGCGGCGTTGGAGGCGCTCGGCACCGACGCCGACCTGCTGGCGGCCGAGCGAGCCCGGATCAGCCTGCTCCTGGTCGACGACGCGCAGCATCTCGATCCGCAGGCCGCCCTGTTGGTGCGGGTACTGGCCGCCCGGGCCGGCCTGACCGTCATCGCCGGGGACCCTGATCAAGTGGTTTTCGGTTACCGCGGTGCCGATCCGGTGTTGTTGCGGGACGACGACTATGCCCCGGCGATCACCCTGACCCGGTCCCATCGCTGTGCTCCCGCGGTCGCCACCGCGATCTCGAGCATCGCTCGTCGGCTGCCCGGTGTCGGGGCCACCCGAGTGCTGGACGGCAACGCCGAGCACGGGCCGGGAGAGGTCACGATGCGGTTGGCCGCCACTGCGCACGCGGAGAACACCTACATCGCCGACGCGTTGCGCCGTGCCCACCTGGTGGATGGGGTGCCGTGGTCGCAGATGGCAGTGGTGGTGCGCTCGATCCCGCGGGTGGGTGCCGCGCTGGCCCGCGCGCTGAGCGCGGCCGGGGTGCCGGTGGAGGCGCCTGGCACCGACCTCGGCTTGGCTCAGCAGCCGGCGGTCGCGGCACTGCTGACGGTTCTGGAGGTCACCTCGGCGCGAAAACTGGATGGCGACAGCGCCATTCGTCTGCTGACCGGCCCGATCGGCCGTGTCGATCCGGTGACGCTGCGGCAACTGCGCCGGGCCCTGCGCCGCGCCGACGGCTCCTCGCCGCCGGCGGATTTCGCCGATCTTCTGGTCGCCGCGATCGACGCCGAGCCCGCTGGCCTGTCGGCCGAACACGTCAAGCCCCTCCGCCGGCTGCGATCGGTGCTGTCTGCGGCCCGCCGGAGCGAGCGTGACGGTGCCGATCCACGCCACACTCTGTGGCAAGCGTGGAATGCCTGCCGCCTGCAACCGCGGTGGTTGGCGGCCAGTGAGCGTGGCGGCACCCTCGGAGCACAGGCCGACCGAGACCTGGACGCGGTGACGGCCCTGTTCGACGTGGCCGATCAGTACGTGAGCCGCACGGCCGGCGCGTCGCTGCGCGGACTGGTCGATCACGTCGCCACCTTGGGATCCTCGCTTTCGGCACCGGACTCCGGCGCCCGGTCCGATGCGGTGTCGGTGCTGAGCGCACATGCCGCGCTCGGGCGGGAATGGGATTTCGTCGTCATCGCCGGTGTCCAGGAAGGCCTGTGGCCCAACACCGTTCCGCGCGGCGGTGTGTTGGGTACGCAGAATCTGGTGGATGTCCTCGACGGGGTGGCCGGTCCGGCCGACCGCGGCGTGTCGACCCGGGCGCCGCTGCTGGCCGAGGAGCGCCGCTTGTTGATGGCGGCGATGGGTCGGGCCCGCCGGCGGCTGCTGGTGACCGCGGTCGACAGTGACGGGGGTGACGAGTCACTGCTGCCGTCGGCGTTCTGTGCCGAGTTGGCCGAGGTGGCCGGGGACGCCGTACCGCTGCCGCCGCTGGCGGCGCCGCGGGTGCTCGTACCCTCTGCGGTCGTGGGCCGGTTGCGAGCCGTGGTCTGTGCCCCCGAGGGCGCCGTCGACGACGAGTCACGGACCTGTGCGGCAACGCAATTGGCCCGCCTGGCCGCAGCCGGCGTGCCCGGGGCGCACCCGTCCCAGTGGCATACCATGACCGCGCTGTCCACCGAGGAACCGCTGTGGGCGGAGGTCGACGGAGTGGCTCCGGAGGTGGTCCTGTCGCCGTCGACGCTGCAGATGCTCACCGACTGTCCGCTGCGCTGGCTGTTGGAGCGGCACGGCGGCAATGACGGACGCGATGTGCGTTCCACCGTGGGATCGTTGCTGCATGCCCTTGTCGCCGACTCGGGCAAGACCGAGAGTCAGCTCGTCAACGATCTGGAAAAGGTCTGGGATGAACTGCCTTTCGACGCCAAGTGGTATTCGGACAACGAGTTGACGAGGCACCGGGCGATGTTGGAGACCTTCACCCGGTGGCGTGCGGACTCCCGGACCCAACTGACCGAGGTCGCCACCGAGATCGATGTGGACGGCGCGCTCGTCGCGTCGGGTGGTGACGGCCTGGGCGTGCGCATCCGGGGACGGTTGGACCGCCTCGAACGCGACCGGGCTGATCGGCTGGTGGTGGTCGACTTGAAGACCGGCAAGAGCCCGGTCACCAAGGATGACGCGCAAAAGCACGCCCAGTTGGCCACGTACCAACTTGCCGTGGCCGCCGGCCTGGTGCCGCACGGCGATCAGCCCGGTGGCGGCCGCTTGGTATACCTGGGCAAGGCGGGCGCGGCCGGCGCCACCGAACGTGAACAGGACCCGATGACGCCCGAGACCCGTGCGGACTGGATCGACACCGTGCGCGACGCGGCAGCCGCCACGGCTGGGCCGCAGTTCGTGGCGCGGGTCAACGACGGTTGCGCGAACTGCCCGGTCCGCTCGTCGTGCCCGGCCCAGGCTGCCGGAGAACGGTCATGACGGAATCCCGGCAGTCCGGTGTGCGGTACAGCCCGGCGGAGTTGTCCGCTGCGCTCGGGTTGTTCCCACCGACCGAGGAGCAGGCCGCCGTCATCGCCGCCCCGCCGGGGCCGCTGGTGGTGATCGCCGGGGCCGGCGCCGGCAAGACCGAGACGATGGCGGCCCGGGTGGTCTGGTTGGTGGCCAACGGTTTCGCCTCACCATCACAGGTGCTGGGCCTGACGTTCACCCGCAAGGCCGCCGGCCAGCTGCTGCGTCGGGTCCGCACCAGGCTGGCCCGGCTCGCCGGGGTCGGCCTGTCCGCCGGTGGCGCCGACGACATCGCCACCGTCAGCACCTATCACGCATTCGCCGGCACTCTGCTACGCGAGCACGGTCTGCTGTTACCGGTCGAACCGGACACCCGGCTGCTCAGCGAGACCGAGCTGTGGCAGCTGGCGTTCGAGGTGGTGTGTGCGCATCCCGGTGAGCTCGCCATCGAAAAGACCCCCGCCGCCGTCACCGACATGGTGCTGCGGCTCTCCGGCGCGCTGGCCGAGCACCTGGTGGACACCGATCAGCTGCGCGATACCCATGTGGAGCTCGAGCGGCTGGTGCACACCCTGCCGGCTGGGCCCTATCAACGTGACCGTGGGCCCAGCCAGTGGCTGCTGAAAATGCTGGCCACCCAAACCGAACGCACCGAGCTGGTGCCGTTGATCGATGCGCTTCATCGACGCATGCGGGCCGACAAGGTGATGGATTTCGGTATGCAGATGTCGGCGGCGGCACGGCTGGCGGCGGGTTTCCCCCAGGTCGGTGCGCAGCTGCGGGAGCGGTTCCGGGTGGTGCTTCTCGATGAGTACCAGGACACCGGACATGCCCAGCGGGTGGCGTTGTCCTCGCTGTTCGGCGGTGGTGTCGACGACGGTCTGGCGCTGACCGCGGTGGGCGATCCGATCCAGTCGATCTACGGCTGGCGTGGCGCATCGGCGACCAACCTGCCCCGGTTCACCACGGATTTTCCGTTCGCCGACGGAACCCCGGCCCCGACGCTGGAATTGCGGACCAGTTGGCGCAACCCGCCCACTGCGCTGCATCTAGCCAACGCGGTGTCGGCCGAGGCGCGTCGCCGGTCGGTGACGGTGCACGAGCTGTGCCCTCGGCCTGACGCCGAGCCGGGCACCATCCGGTGTGCGCTGCTGGACGACGTCGAGGCCGAACGTGATTGGGTGGCAGACCATCTGGCGAGGCGGTATCACGGTGCGGTCGCGCAGGGCGCGGCCACGCCGACCGCCGCGGTGCTGGTGCGCCGCAACGCCGACGCCGCACCGATGGCCGAGGCGCTCGGCGCGCGTGGGGTACCGGCCGAGGTGGTGGGGGTGGCCGGGCTGCTGGCCGTGCCCGAGGTGGCCGACCTGGTGGCGATGCTGCGACTGGTGGCCGATCCGGCCGCGGGCTCGGCGGTGATGCGTGTGTTGACCGGGCCGCGCTGGCGGTTGGGTGCCAGGGACATCGCCGCGCTGTGGCGTCGGGCGAGGGAACTCGACGACCGTCCGCTCGGCGAACCCAGCGCCGCCGAGATCGTGGCGCAGGCAGCCCCGGATGCCGACGCGGCCTGCCTGGCCGACGCGATCTGCGATCCTGGTGCGGCCGAACACTATTCACTGTCCGGCTATCAGCGGATCGAGGCGCTCGGGCGGGAGTTGACCATGCTG
Organism: Mycobacterium sp. GA-1841; assembly: GCF_001954135.1. Taxonomy (GTDB): domain Bacteria; phylum Actinomycetota; class Actinomycetes; order Mycobacteriales; family Mycobacteriaceae; genus Mycobacterium. Next base: position 128,186 of record NZ_MBEQ01000015.1, read on the forward strand.
CGGGCCCATTTGAGCCATCCGCTGCCCGAGTTGGTGGCCGAGGTGCGGCGGGTGGCAGGTCTCGACGCGGAGGCACGGGCGGCCCGGCCGGTGGCCGCCGGCTGGACCGGGACCGAGAACCTCGACACGTTCTGTGACCTGGTGGCCGATTTCGCAAGCCGGCCAGGCGGGTCGGTGCTGGCGTTGCTGGCCTACCTGGACGTGGCCGGCGATGTGGAGAACGGTCTGGCACCCGCTGAATTGACCGTGTCACACGACCGGGTGCAGATCCTCACCGTGCACGCCGCCAAGGGATTGGAATGGCAGGTGGTCGCCGTCCCGCACCTGAGCGGGCGGGTGTTCCCGTCGACGGCGTCAGCGCGTACCTGGCTCACCGACTCCTCGGACCTGCCCCCGCTGTTGCGCGGTGATCGTGCCATCGAATCGGAGCTGGGTGTCCCGGTGCTCGACGTCTCCGACGTCAACGATCGAAAAATTCTGTCGGACAAGATCAATGAGCACAAACGTACCCTCGAGCAGCGGCGTATCGACGAGGAACGCCGGTTGCTCTACGTCGCGATCACCCGGTCCGAGGACACCCTGCTCATCTCGGGGCATCACTGGGGGGCCACCGAAGGCAAGCCGCGCGGTCCGTCGGAGTTCCTTACCGAGATCAAGGCCATCGTGGAGGATGCCGCCGCGGCGGGTCAGCCGTGCGGCGAGATCGAGCAATGGGCACCGGACCCGGCGGCTGGTGCGGTGAATCCTCTGCGCGACAAGGCGGTCGAGGCGATCTGGCCGGCGGCGCCGGCCCGGGCGGACGATGCCGAGCGGGGAGCGGCGCTGGTTTCTCAGGCTCTGGCCGGCGCGGATCACGGCGGAGCCGGCGACAGCGGTGCGGGTGACGCAGACGGTGCCGGCGATGGCGTCGACCGCGAAGGCTGGGCCGCCGACGTCGATGCGCTTCTGGCCGAACGAGAACGCATGCCGCAGCAGGCTGCGGTGGAACTGCCCGGGCAACTGTCGGTCAGCACCTTGGTGGAGTTGAGCCGTGACCGGCAAGCCGCGCTGCAGCGTCTGCATCGACGGCTGCCGCAACGCCCCGATCCGCACGCCCTGTTGGGCACCGCATTTCACGAGTGGGTGCAGCGGTTCTTCCATTCCGAGCGGTTGTTCGACCTCGACGACCTACCGGGCGCGGTGGACAGCGACAGCGGACGTGCCGGTGCCGCCGAACTGTCGGAATTGCAGGACGCATTCGTGATGTCGCCGTGGGCGGCCCGCACCCCGATCGAGGTGGAGGTGCCGTTCGACATGGCGATCGGGACGACACGAACCACCGTCGTGCGCGGCCGCATCGATGCGGTGTTCGCCGACGACGACGGAACCACCACCGTCGTGGACTGGAAAACCGGTGAACCGCCGGCCACGCCGGAGGCCATGGCGCAGGCCTCCGTCCAGCTGGCGGTATACCGCTTGGCCTGGGCGGCGTTGCGGGGATGCCCGCCCGAGTCGGTCCGCGCCGCGTTCCACTATGTGCGGTCCGGCCAGACGGTCAGCCCGGATTCGTTGCCGGGGGAGGACGAGCTCGTGGCGCTGCTCATCGATCCGTCCGGTGAGCGGTCGACAGACCCCGCTCAGGCGCTTGGCGAGGAGTTGCGGTAAACCCGCAGCGCGCCAGTGATCATCGGGATCTGCAGGGGCAGCCGAGCGATCGCGACGATTCGCATGGGCCACGGCTTGTCCCACCAGAGCCGGACCATATTCACGTTGCCCGGAAACACCGCGACGAACAACGCGACGGCCGCCAGCGCACCCAGCCGCCGGGTACGCGGCGCGGCCAGCAGGGCGCCGGTGGCAAGCTCGCCCACCCCGGAGGCGTAGGTGTAGAAACGCGGCGTGCCGGGCAGTTCGGCCGGGATGATCGAGTCGAAAGGCTTGGGCGCGACGAAATGCAGCGTGCCCATGCCGAGGAGCAGGGCGGCCATACGTCGGGCAGGTGCGGAGGAGATCCGATGAGACTGGGATGCGGTCATGGTTACATTGTGGCGTGCGTCTGATCAGATTGATCCCGGCGCGACCCGGGGCGCTTTGCTCGGTGATGGGGTCGCGTGGGTAAAGGCAGGCTGCGGCGTCGCCTCGCCGCGATCGACTCGAACCTGACCTCGCGCCCGGACGCGGCGCTCGTCGATGTGTTGCGTATCCCCGAGCCGTTCGTCAGCCCGGCCCGCAGGATCTTCATGCGGGTGCTGTACGCGTTGGGAGCGCTGTTCGCCGCGGTGCTCATCGTCTACATGGACCGGTACGGCTATCGGGACAACGACAGCGCCCCGGATGCCAACAATCCGCTGTCGTTCCTGGATTGCCTGTACTACGCCACCGTGTCGCTGTCGACGACCGGATACGGCGACATCACGCCGTATTCGGACTCGGCGCGTCTGGTCAACGTCATCATCATCACGCCGTTGCGGGTGGCGTTCCTGATCGTGCTGATCGGTACCACCGTGGAAACCCTGACCACCCAGTCGCGGCAGGCGCTGAAGATTCAGCGATGGAGGAACAAAGTGCGCAACCACACCGTCGTCGTCGGATACGGCACCAAGGGCCGCACCGCGGTCGCCGCGATGGTCGGCGACGAGGTCTCCCCGGCCGACATCGTCGTCGTCGACGAGAACGCCGGCGCGCTGGAACGCGCCAAGGGTGCGGGGTTGGTGACCGTGCACGGTGACGCCACCAACTCGTCGGTCCTACGCCTGGCCGGGGCCCAGCACGCCAAGTCGATCATCGTCGCGGCCGACAACGACGCCAGCGCGGTGCTGGTGACGTTGACGGCGCGGGAGCTGGCGCCCAAAGCCAAGATCATCGCGGCGGTGCGGGAGTCGGACAACCTGCACCTGCTCAAGCAGTCCGGCGCGGACTCCACCGTGGTGTCGTCGGAGACCGCCGGCCGGCTGCTCGGCATCGCCACTCAGACGCCCAGCGTGGTGGAGATGATGGAGGACCTGCTGACGCCCGATGCCGGCTTCGCCATCGCCGAGCGAGAGGTCAGTCCCAAGGAGGAGGGCGGCTCGCCGCGGCATCTGCATGACATCGTGCTCGGCGTGGTGCGTGAGGGCCGCTTGTTGCGGGTGGACGCGCCCGAAGTCGATGCACTGGAAGCGGGCGACCGGCTGCTGTACATCCGCAGCGCGGATGCCGAGCGATGACGTACGCCGGGCAGGAGCGCAGCGACCGAGCGATGAATCAGCAGCGAACCTTCGGCCTGCGCAACGTTCCACTGCTCTCACGGGTCGGTGCCGACCGCGCCGACGCCTTGCGTACCGATATCGAAGCCGCGACCGCCGGTTGGACGGATGCGTTGCTGCTGCGGGTCGATCGACGTAACCAGGTGCTGATCTCCGGTGGTCAGGTGGTGCTCGGCAAGGCGTCGAGCCTGGGTACCGACAAACCGCCGGAGCATGCGGTTTTTCTCGGGCGGATGGGCGACGGCCGCCATGTGTGGGGGGTACGCGCTGCGCTTGAGGCGCCCGACGATCCGGAGGCGCCTGCCGAGGTGCTCGACCTGCGTCGCGCCGGGGAGGTCTTCGACGACCTCAGTGCCCAGTTGGTGGCCACCGCCACCGCGCTGTTGAACTGGCATGACCGCGCCCGGTTCAGCGCGGTGGACGGCGCGGCGACGAAGTCGGCGAAGGGCGGCTGGTCGCGGGTCGATCCGGTCACCGGCCACGAGGAGTTTCCGCGCATCGATCCGGCGGTGATCTGTCTGGTCCACGATGGCCATGACCGCGCGGTGCTGGCACGCCAGACCGTCTGGCCCGAGCGGTTGTTCTCGATTCTGGCCGGGTTCGTCGAGGCCGGTGAGTCGTTCGAGGCGTGCGTGGCCCGGGAGATCGCCGAAGAGATCGGCCTGGCGGTGACCGATGTGCAGTACCTCGGCAGCCAGCCCTGGCCTTTCCCGCGGTCGCTGATGGTCGGGTTCCACGCCATCGGGGACCCCGAGCAGCCGTTCTCGTTCAACGACGGCGAGATCGCCGAGGCGCACTGGTTCACCCGGGCCGAGATCCGGGAGGCGCTGGATCAGGGTGACTGGAACTCAGCCGGCGGCAGCCCATCGCGATTGCTGTTGCCCGGATCGATCTCGATCGCCCGCGAGATCATCGAATCCTGGGCCGCGCTGGACTAGGACGTTCTAGCCGAGCTTGGCCTTGACCTGCTTGATGGTCGGGTTGGTCAGCGTCGAGCCGTCGGGGAACTTCACAGTGGGCACCACGTGGTTACCACCGTTGACCGATCCGACGAACTCGGCCGCGGCCGGATCCTGCTCGATGTCCACCTCGGTCCACGCGATGCCCTCGGCTTTCAGTGCGGTCTTGAGCCGGGAGCAGTAGCCGCACCAGGTGGTGGTGTACATGGTCAGTGCAGACGGTGTAGCAGTCATAGTGAGGACAACGTAACTGATCACTCGGGCATGCCCGATAGTCTGCATCTACGTGAGTGCTTCACAGGTCTCGATGGGACGGAGCGTGCATGGCTCGGCTGGTGCCGCCGGTTTCGGGTGATCCCCACGCCTTCGACGAACTCCGGTTGCAGGTTCGCCGGTTCGTCACCGAACAACAGCAGGACGGCCGGATCGGCCGGTATGCCGACAGCTGGTTGAACGGGTGGGACGAGGATTTCAGCCGGGCGCTGGCGGCCCGGGGGTGGTTGGGCATGACGGTGCCGGTGAAGTACGGCGGGCACGGGCGCAGTCATGAGGAGCGTTTCGTCATCACCGAGGAACTGCTGGCAGCCGGAGCCCCGGTCGGGGCGCATTGGATCGCCGACCGTCAGATCGTGCCCTCGTTGCTCAAGTACGGCAGCGAGGAGCAGAGACGAAAGTTTCTGCCCGCCATCGCAAAAGGTGAGTGCTATTTCGGCATCGGGATGAGCGAGCCCGATTCCGGATCCGATCTGGCCAGTGTGCGTACCAAGGCTGTGCCGGCTGACGGTGGCTGGCGGATCACCGGAACGAAGGTGTGGACCTCGGGTGCGCATCTGGCCCACGCCTTCATCTGTTTGGCCCGTACCGCACCGGTGGATCCGGCCCACCGCCACGCCGGGCTCAGTCAGTTCATCGTCGAATTGTCGGCTCCCGGCGTCGATATCCGGCCCATCATCTCCATGAACGGCAAGCACCACTTCAACGAGGTGATTCTCGACGAGGTGTTCGTGCCCGAGGCCATGGTGTTCGGCACCATCGGCAACGGCTGGGAGCAGGTGACCTCGGAACTCGCCTTCGAGCGCAGCGGGCCCGAGCGGTTCCTGTCGACGTTCCCGCTGCTGGCCGACATGGCCTCGCACATGCGGGACGGAACCCTGCCGCGCCACACCGATCTGGGGCGCTATCTGGGCCGGATCAGTGGTTTGCGGCAGATGTCGATGGCGGTCGCCGGTGCGCTTCAGCAGCACCAACCGGCCGATACCGCGGCCGCGGTGGTCAAGGTGCTCGGCACGGCCACCGAAGGCGATATCGCTGATTTCGCTGACGTACTCGGTGAGACCGATGACGACGCGTACCGCGCGATGTTGGCCGATGCTGTCGCCCAGCGTCCGGGGTTCACGCTGCGTGGTGGCACCAATGAGGTGTTGCGTGGGGTGGTTGCGCGGGGACTGGGGTTGCGCTGATGGATGCCGTTACCGCTGTCGACGCCGATCTTGTCGAGATGATGTCGGCGGTCTTCGCTGCGCATCGCGAGCGTCATCAGCCGGGTGACGCCGTCGACGAGTTGTGGGCCAGCCTGCGTGAGCTCGGGCTGGTCCGGCTGACCGGCTCCGAGGAATCAGGCGGCAGTGGCGCCGGCTGGGCCGAAGCCGTCGAGCTGTTGCGCGCGGCGGCCGGACACGGCGTGAAAGTGCCGCTGGCCGAACATGATCTGTTGGCCTGCTGGCTGCTGGAGACGGCCGGGTTGACGGTCGACGATTCGCGGCGTACCGCCTGTGTGCTCGATGATGACGGTGCCGCTCGTCGTGTGCCGTGGGCGGCGGATGCCGATCGGGTGGTGCTGCTGTGGCGCGATGCCACCGGCTACCGGGTGGCCGATGTGGATACCTCCTTGCTGTCGGTCAGCCGAGGGCACAACAGCGCGGGTGAGCCTCGTGACGCGATCGCCGCGAACATCGCGGATTTGACCGGAACTCCAGTGCCCGACAAGACCTTCGAGCAGTTCAGTCGCCGCGCCGCGCTGGTCCGGGCCGTTCAGGTGTGCGCGGTGCTGGACCGGATCCTGGATTTGTCCGTGGTCCACGCCCGTGAACGCCTGCAGTTCGGCCGGCCGTTGGCGAAATTCCAGGCCGTGCAGCACCTGGTGGCCGACATTGCCGCCGAGTCGGCACTGGCCCGGGCGGCCACCGATGGCGCCGTGGCTGAGGCGATTCGATCGGACTGGTCCGCACCAGAATTGGATTTCCTTGTCGCGGTTGCGCGTTCATGTGTCGGCCATGCGGCCTCGGTCGTGGTGCGCAATGCCCACCAGGTGCATGGCGCGATCGGTACGACGCGCGAGCACCGGCTGCACGAGTTCACCATGCCTGCGCTGGCGTGGCGCTCGGAGTACGGTTCGGTGGCGCACTGGGACGAGGTTCTCACCGGGTACGCCACCGGAGCGGGCGCGAGCGGTCTGTGGGCGTTGGTCACTGCCGCGGGTGACTGATCCGGCAACCGGAATGTCGACGATATGACACGCGTTGTCCTATGGGACGATGCCAGAGTGTGCTTCGGCAGCTGTGGGCAGGAGGTGGCATGAGCGCTCTGTTGCGTGCTGTGCGTCAACAGCGAGGCATGACCCTTGAGGAGCTCGCCGAAGCGACCGGGTTGACCAAGAGCTATCTGTCCAAGGTCGAACGGCAGCGCTCCACCCCGTCGATCGCGGTCGCGATGAAGGTGGCCCGCGCGCTGGAAGTCGATGTTGCACAATTGTTCTCCGAAGATCCCGCGGTGACGACGTTGGCCGTCGACCGCGCCGGGGATCGGGCCGCCAGCCGGTACCAGGCGGTGGCCGCAGGGATGCTCGGAAAGTCGATGTCACCGTTCATCGTGCGACCAACCCTGAAATTCGCCGCACATCCGCACCCGGAACATGCCGGGCAGGAGTTGGTGTTCGTCCACGCGGGCACCGTCGAGTTGCGTTATCAAGACGATCTGGTCACCCTCGAGCCCGGCGATTGCGCGTATTTCGACGCGTCGTCACCTCACCAGCTTCGTCAGCGGGGAAGCGTCCCGAGCGAGGTGCTGGTGATCACCTACACCGAGTACGGCCGTAACCGCGCCGACCGGCGTTCCGGCATTTAGGTAACCGCTGCCGACGGGCGCCTGCGACACCCCGTCGGTGAGAAGAACTCCGACAAACGCGATGATCTGTGCGCCGGCGCGCCCAACTGGATCGGCCAGGCGTTCCCCGGGGCGCACCGTTGACGTCAGGACACAAGGTGTCCTACAGTCTGATTTGTGTCCCCCTTCCCGCGGAAAGGTTGCGCAGATGTCGACCACGCTCGGTGATTCGAAGCAGATCTTGATGCAGCGGGCCCTCGACGGGCTGTCCACCCATATCGAGGAGTCCACCCTGACGACTCGGCAGAAGCTGGCCTTGACGTGCCGGGCGCTGTTCGACGCGGGCCATGACTCGGGTCTGGCCGGTCAGATCACCGCGCGAGCCGACAAGCCCGGGACGTACTACACCCAACAACTGGGGCTGGGTTTTGACGAGATCACCGAGGACAACCTGCTGCTCGTCGACGAGGATCTCAACGTTGTCGAAGGTGGGGGAATGGCCAACCCGGCCAACCGCTTCCACACCTGGATCTACCGCGCCCGTCCCGACGTGCAGTGCATTGTGCACACCCATCCGTTCCACGTCGCCGCGCTGTCGATGCTGGAAATTCCGTTGCAGGTGTCACAGATGGACATCGCGCCGCTCTACGACGATTGCGCGTTTCTGGCCGATTGGCCCGGAGTTCCGGTTGGCAACGAAGAGGGCGAGATCATCAGTGCGGCATTGGGGGACAAGAAGGCCATTCTGTTGGCTCACCATGGCCATGTCATCGCCGGAGCCAGCATCGAAGAGTCGTGTTCACTGGCCATGCTGATCGAACGCGCCGCCAAACTGCAGCTGGCCGCCATGGCCGCGGGCACCATCGCCGAACTGCCGCCGCGCCTGGCCCGCGAGGCCCACGACTGGACGCTGCGGCCCAAACGCAGCCAGGCCAACTTCGCCTACTACGCCCGGCGCGCCCTGCGCAACCATCCCGACGCGTTGACCAGTTGAGCCTGCACACTCACCACCACCGCCCGACGAAGGACATCAAACATGACCGCCAGCAGTGAGATCCACGGCATCCTCGCCTACCCGGTGACGCCTTTCACCGACGATCATCAGATCGACACGGCCAAGCTCGCCGCCCTGGTCGACCGGTTGGTCACCGATGGAGCACACGGGATCGTCCCGTTGGGCAGCACCGGTGAGTCGGCCTATCTCAGCGAGGCCGAGTTCGACGCCGTCATCGACACCACGATCGAAGTGGTCGATGGCCGGGTACCCGTCATCATCGGCGCCTCAGACCTGACCACCGCCAATACGATTCGTCGCGCACAGTATGCCGAGCGGGCCGGAGCGGACGCCGTGATGGTGCTGCCGATCTCGTACTGGAAGCTGTCCGAGCGGGAGATCGCCCAGCATTACGCGGCGATCGGCGCCGCAATCGGCATTCCGATCATGGTGTACAACAACCCGGCCACTAGCGGCATCGACATGCGCCCGGAGTTGTTGGTGCAGATGTTCACCGACGTCGAGAACGTGACCATGGTCAAGGAATCCACCGGCGATCTGTCCCGGATGCTGCGGATAGCTGAGCTCAGCGGTGGGCAACTGCCTTTCTACAACGGAAATAACCCGTTGGCGCTCAAGGCATTCAATGCCGGTGCGAAGGGATGGTGCACCGCGGCACCGAACCTGCGTCCGCAGCCGTGCCTGGACCTCTACGACGCCGTTCGGGCGGGGGACGCGGCGCGGGCCGAGGAACTCTACGAGGACTTGCGTCCGCTGTTGGAGTTCATCGTGGCCGGCGGCCTGCCCACCACCGTCAAGGGTGGACTCGAGTTACTAGGCCAGGGTGTCGGAGTGCCGCGGTTGCCGTTGCTGCCCCTCGACGAGGACGGACGTGCCGAGTTGCGGCGCCTCCTGCTCTGAGTTCTGCTCACGCAACACCTTTCGGGCGTGCGTCACCGGGTGCGCGTCACCCGTTCTCACCCAGAATTCACCCGCGCCGGAGCGATATAGTCCGAGGTATCGGACCGGGCCAAAACGGGAGACATCATGCGGATCGCAGTTGCCGGAGCGACGGGAAATATCGGGACGCGCGTGGTCGCGGTCCTGCAGGGCGCCGGACATGAGGTGGTGGCCATCAGCCGCTCGAAGGGGGTGGACCTGTCCACCGGTGATGGCCTGGACGCCGCACTGGCCGGAGTGGACGGGGTCGTCGACGTGACGAGCGCTCCGCCCACCGACCGGGACGCGACCGTGGACTATCTGGGCACGGCTACCCGCAATCTGCTCGCCACCGAGGCCCGCGCCGGCGTCGAGCATCACGTTCTGCTCTCGATCGTGGGCATCCACGACATCGAAGGCAACGCCCACTACGCCGGAAAACGCGAGCAGGAACGGCTGGTCGAGGCCGGGCCGGTGCCGTGGACGATCGTGCCTGCCACACAGTTCCACGATTTCGCCGAGATGGTGGTGGGCTGGACAGAACACGACGGCCCCGGTGGCCCCACCGCCGAGATCGCACCGCTTCTCGTGCAGCCCATCGATCCCGATGACGTGGCCGCCGTGCTCGCCGAGATCGTGGTGGGTGAGCCGCAGGGCCGGTACGTCGACGTGGCCGGCCCACAAACCCAGGATCTGGTGGACATGGCCCGCCGGACCCTGGCCGCGCGTGGCCGTGAGGTGACGTTGGTGCCGACGTGGTCGTCGGTCTTCGGTCTGTCGATGTCGGGCAATGCGCTGCTGCCCGGCGACGGCGCCCGTATCGCGCCCATCACGTTCGAGCAGTGGCTGCGCCGGCAGCAGTAGGTACCGGGCACGCCGGGCCCGGGATTGTCACCGGTCTCTGACACCATGGACCGTATGCCGTTGGAGGCTCCCTCGCCCGCCCTGGGTGATCTGGACGATGAGCAGCGGGAGGCAGTGCTGGCCGCCCGCGGTCCGGTGTGCGTGCTCGCGGGTGCGGGCACCGGCAAGACGCGCACCATCACTCGCCGGATTGCGCACCTGGTGGCCGGTGGCCACGTCGCGCCCAGCCAGGTGCTCGCCGTGACGTTCACCGCGCGCGCCGCCGGCGAGATGCGCGGGCGGCTGCGGGTGCTGGGTCAGGAGTCGGGAGTCAACACCGCTGCGGTGCAGGCGGTGACCTTTCACGCCGCGGCGCGCCGTCAGCTGCAGTACTTCTGGCCGCGGCTGGTCGGGGACACCGGGTGGGAGCTGCTCGACAGCAAGTTCGCCGTCGTCGCGCAGGCCGCCAACCGGGCCGGGATGCAGACCAGCACCGACGATGTGCGGGACCTGGCCGGTGAAATCGAGTGGGCCAAGGCATCTTTGATCACACCGGAGGCTTACGGCGCGGCCGTGGCGAAAGTCGGGCGGGACATCCCGTTCGATGCGGCCAAGGTTGCCGCGGTCTATTCGGGGTACGAGGCGCTCAAGGCCCGCAGCAAGGATGTCATGCTCCTTGACTTTGATGACCTGCTGTTGCACACCGCCGCGGCCATCGAGAATGACGCCGCCGTCGCCCAGGAATTCCGCGACCGTTACCGCTGCTTCGTCGTCGACGAATATCAGGACGTCACCCCTCTGCAGCAGCGGGTGCTCGATGCCTGGTTGGGGGAGCGCGACGATCTCACCGTGGTGGGCGACGCCAACCAGACGATCTATTCGTTCACCGGGGCCACACCGCGGTTCCTGTTGGACTTCTCGCGGCGCTTCCCTGACGCGGCGGTGGTGCGGTTGGAGCGCGACTACCGCTCCACACCGCAGGTGGTGTCGTTGGCCAACCGGGTCATCGCGGCCGCGCGGGGCCGGATGGCGGGCAGCAAGTTGCATCTGGTGGGGCAACGTGACCCGGGCCCGGAGCCGACGTTCTCCGAATATCCCGACGAGGTGGCCGAGGCCAACGCCGTCGCCCGGTCCATCAAGAAGCTGATCGAAAACGGTACGGAGCCCGCCGAAATCGCGGTGCTGTACCGGATCAACGCACAGTCCGAGGTGTACGAGGAGGCGCTCACCGAGGCCGGCATCGCCTTCCAGGTGCGCGGCGGCGAGGGCTTCTTCAGCCGTCAGGAGATCCGCCAGGCCCTGGTGGCGATGCACCGGTTCGCCGAACGTGACATTCCCGAGGACAACCTGCCCGCCCTGGTGCGTGAGCTGCTCGAGCCGCTCGGACTGAGCGCGGAACCGCCGGCCGGTACCAAGGCCCGCGAACGCTGGGAAGCGCTGACGGCGTTGGCCGAGCTGGTCGACGAAGAAGTCGCGGTGCGCCCCGAGTTGGATCTGCGGGCGCTGGTCGCCGAGCTGCGCCAACGCGCCGACGCGCGGCATCCGCCGGTTGTGCAGGGTGTGACGCTGGCGTCGCTGCACGCAGCCAAGGGCCTGGAATGGGATGCGGTGTTCCTCGTCGGCCTGGCTGACGGGACGCTGCCGATCTCGCATGCGCTTGCGCACGGCCCGGACAGTGAGCCGGTGGAGGAGGAACGCCGGCTGCTCTATGTCGGGGTCACCCGGGCCCGCGTCCATCTGGGGCTCAGTTGGGCATTGGCGCGCGCCCCGGGCGGGCGTCAGGGTCGGCGGCCGTCGCGGTTCCTCAACGGCATCGCCCCGCAACTGCAGAACACAGCGGGCCCGGGGCCGGACCGGTCACGCCGGCAACGGGGACCGGCGCCACGGTGCCGGGTGTGCAACGCCGCGCTGTCGACGCCACCGGCAATCATGTTGCGTCGCTGCGAAACCTGCCCTTCCGATCTGGACGAGGAGCTGCTCGCCGAGCTCAAGGACTGGCGGCTGCGGGTTTCCAAGGAGATGAAGGTGCCGGCCTTTGTGGTGTTCACCGACAACACCCTGATTGCCATCGCCGAATCGTTGCCCACCGACGAGGCTGCGTTGGTCGCACTTCCCGGTATCGGTGCACGCAAGCTCGAGCAGTACGGCCCGGATGTTCTCGAGCTGGTCGCCGCCCGGGTCAACGGCGGCCAAGATTCGTAAAGATCGCGCCAAAACCGCAGGTAGAAAATAAGTTGTGCAGTTCGGCTGTTAGGCTTTAGCCTCGTAACACAGCTCTGGTGACGAGACGGAAGGAGGGTGCCCGCAATGGATAGCAACATCGGTATCAGCGGTGTAGCGGCAGTAGGCATGCCCTCGTCCGCGCTCGCCGTCCCCGCCGCCGCGGCTTACCCGGCGGCGCATCGGCACGCCGCCGCCGCTGCCGCCGCGTGGCCGGCCGCTGCTATTGCACCGCAGCGTAAGCGCCGCCCCGCCGCCGCGACTGGCGCGTCCGTGGATCGGAGCCCCTCTAGGTAGAGCTCCCATCACCAGCCACATGGCCACGGACCCGCAGTCAACCGGATCCGTGGCCAAATTTTTTGGGAGTTGTTCGCACACCCCGGAAAACCTGGTCGCAGATCCCCTCGAAGAGACAGATCGCCGACTACTACGACCAGGAAGCAGGGGGATAAGCACATGTCCATTGCGATGACCGCTCCGGAGGTGAGCGTCGCGCCGGTGACATGCGAGCAGCGGCTACCGGCGGTGCCGTGCCACATCGGGAATCCCGATCTGTGGTTCGCCGAGAGCCCAGTCGATCTGGAGCAGGCCAAGGCTCTGTGCGCGGATTGCCCGATCCGTCGCGAGTGCCTGGCCGCCGCGCTGGAACGGCAGGAGCCGTGGGGTGTTTGGGGTGGAGAGATTCTCGACCGCGGCACCATCGTGGCCCGCAAGCGGCCACGGGGGCGTCCGCGTAAGAACGCCCCGGGCAATCCGGCTGCGGCGTAGCGCGCCCATTTCCCGGCGCCATTGTCACGCTGGAGTGACGCCCGAGGCCGGGCGTCACTCCAGCGTGACGCTCGGGTGTGACGGGCCGTCGAGGCCCTGGCAGAAAACGTCAGGCCGCTTCTTCGGAGAAACCCGGGACCAGTTGGGTGGCAATCGCTTTCACCGGAACATGCGCGTCGAGCTGGCAGCAGATCGCGATGGTCGAGGCGATCACCCGCAGCGGGATGGCGAGATTCGGCGGAAGGTCGAGTTGGCGGGCCGTCTTGATCTGGGCCACCGAGTTGTCCATCTGGCCGGCTGCCATGCGCTGAATCCACCTGCGGGTGTAGTGGAAGACGTCGACCTCGATCGGTTCGACGTACTGGCGCAGCATGTCGTCGATTTCCTCGGTCGAAACCTGTTCGCCCTTCTGGATGAAACCGGCCGCCTCCATGGTGGGCAGCAGTTCGTCGTAGTTTTTGTCACGGGCCAGCCGGATCGTCTCGCCGAGCGCGGTCGGGAAACCACCGGGCATCGGTGCGACGGCGCCGAAATCGATGACGCCCATCCGACCGTCGGGCAGCAGCATGAAGTTTCCGGGGTGGGTGTCGCCGTGCATCATTTCCATGCGTGCGGGGGCGTCGAAGGTCAGCTCGGTGAGCCGGGTGCCCATCAGGTCGCGCTGCTCGGGGGTCCCCTCGCGGATGATCACCGACATCGGGATGCCGTCCATCCACTCTGCGATGACGACCTTCGGTGCGCTGGCGATGATGGCGGGCACCGCGAAGTGCGGATCGTCTCGGTAGGCCTTCGCGAACGCCCGCTGGTTGTCGGCCTCCAACCGGTAGTCCAGTTCCATCTCGGTGCGCTCGATCAGCTCATCGACGATGCCCTGGATGTCGGCTCCGGGGGCCAGCTGCTTGAACACGCCGACCAGCCGTTGGATCGTCTTGAGGTCGGCGCGCAGCGCTTCGTCGGCGCCGGGGTACTGGATCTTGACGGCCACCTCACGCCCGTCGGACCAGACGGCCTTGTGCACCTGGCCGATGCTGGCCGACGCCACGGGGGTGTCGTCGAACGAGGTGAACCGGTCGCGCCACTTCGTGCCCAGTTGCCCGTCGAGCACCCGATGCACCTTGGCCGCGGGCAGCGGCGGCGCCTCGCGCTGCAGCTTGGTCAGCGCCTCGCGGTACGGCTTGCCGTATTGCTCGGGGATGACGGCCTCGACCACCGAGAGCGCCTGGCCGACCTTCATCGCCCCGCCCTTGAGCTCACCCAACACGGTGAACAGTTGGTGGGCGGCTTTGTCCATCAACTCGGCGGTGACTTCGTCCTTGGACTTGCCGGTCAGACGCTTACCGAACCCCAATGCGGCCCGGCCCGCCATGCCGCCGGCCAGGCCGGCGAGCTTCGCATTTCGTGCGACGCTGCCCCGTTTGATGTCAGACACCAGACCATCATCCATGACTTGGCTGAACGGCCCACAACCAACTGGCAACATTCGTTTTCAACATGGGCAGTCGGGGTGGCGGGACCAGCGTCTTGCCACGATCGAGTAGCCGTCGGCTTCGAGTTCCAGCGTGGTGTTCAGCGTCGGCGGTGCCTGAGGAGCCGGCTGCTGGCCACCGGTGTGTCCGACCGCCCGGATCACCAGCTCGACCTGTCGCATGGCCAGGGCTGCGGTGGCCAGGATGGTCGCGCGGCTGGCGGTGCCGACCGCGCCCCGCAGCTGGGTGGCCACGACCGGCCACGCCGCATCGCGATCGGTGCGGTGCAGGTCCGCACACTGCAGACAGCTGGTCAGCCCTGGAATGACGAGCGGGCCGACCAATCCGGCGCCGTCACGCACCCGGACCGGTAGGTGGGCGATGCCGCCGTGGTGCAGCTCCTGCCGGAGTCTCGGGTCGGTGACCTGGTAATCGGCCAGCACCACCAGGTCGGTGGCGGCGGCCACGCCCCGGGCGTGCGGGTGGGTGCTGTGCCGGACCCTCGCGCCTGAGCAGCGCAGGCCCGTGGTCAACAGTTCTGACAGCGGTCCGCGGCCGTGGACGCGGATGGACGCCGACCGGGTGGGGCGATCCGGCGTGGCGGTCAGGACGTCGGCCGCGGTCAGCGCATCGATCAGCTCGTCGACGGCGTCGGTATCAATGAATGGTTCTGTGGCCGTTGTCAATTCGGCGCGGGTGGCACCGGTCTGCAGCGTTCGCAACAGGTGTTGCAGTTGGGTCTGGGTGACGCCGGCCGGGGGACGGACCAGAACCGCGCGTCGTGGATCCCAGCCGAGTTGCACCGCGTCGTCGGGACGCAGCAGGATCGGCCAGCCTGCGACGAGAACGTAGCGCGTCATGCGACGACTCTGCCACGACCGCGGCATCTGGCGTTTCAGTTATCCACAGGCCCCGCGGCGTCAGGATTGGTCGGGTTCGTCACCTTTGTCGTCGTCTTTGGCGTCACGGTTGGGGTTGCTCTCGCCCTGCTCTTTCTCCAGGTCGGCTTCTTTTTCAAGATCAGCGAAAGCCTGTTCGAAGGCGCTGTCGAGGCCGCTGGTGTCGCCGCCGATCATGCGGTCGATGAAACCGGCCGGCTCGTCGAGGTCGGCGGCACTGGGCAGCAGGTCGGGGTGTTGCCACACGCTGTCACGGGTGTCGATCCCCACTGCGTCGGTCAGCCGCTCCCAGAGCATGGCGGCTTCACGCATCTTGCGCGGGCGCAGTTCCAGGCCGACGAGGGTGGCGAAGGTCTGTTCGGCCGGGCCGCCGGTGGCACGACGACGCCGCAGGGTTTCGGCCAGTGCCGAGGTGCCGGGGATGCGGTCACCCAAGGCCGCGGTGACGACGGTCTGCACCCAGCCCTCGATGAGCGCCAGCAGGGTTTCCAGCCGCTCCAGGGCGGCTTCCTGTTCGGGGGTGGCCTTCGGCTCGAAGATGCCCTGGTTGAGCAACTGCTCCATCTCCGAGGGGTCGCCGAGTGAGGCGGGGTTGAATCCGCGGGCGAAGTCCTCGATGCCCGACATGTCGACCTTCATGCCCTTGGCGAAGGCCTCGACCGCGCCGAGCAGCTGGCTCGACAACCACGGCACATGGCTGAACAACCGGTGATGGGCGGCTTCGCGGGCGGCCAGGAACGTCAGGATTTCACTGCGGGGACGTTCGAGCCCCTCGGTCAGTGACTCGATCGCGTCGGGCATGAGCGCCGCGACGCCCTTGGGACCCAGCGGCAAGCCGATGTCGGTGGAGGTCAACACCTCGCGGGACAGCTTGCCCAAAGCCTGGCCCAGCTGAGACCCGAAGGCCATACCGCCCATCTGGGACATCATCGCCAGCAGCGGACCGGCCATGCTCCTGGCTTCCTCGGGCAGCGCCGAGGCCCACACGGACGAGATCTGCTCGGCCACCGGGTCGCACAGTCGCTTCCAGGTGTCCAGGGTGTGGTCCAGCCAGTCGCTGGGCGTCCACGCCACCGATTTGGTGGTGCCGGCGGGCAGGGGAGTCACCCCGTCGAGCCAGGTCTCGGCCAACCGCACGGCATCGGCGACGGCGCCGGTGGTTTTTTCCGGCACCGGTGCGACGAATCCGATCGAGTTCGACGCCAACTGCCGGGCCAGGTCGTAGTTCACCGGCCCGGATTGTTTGCCACCGGCCATCGCCCCGCCGGCGCCGCTGAACATCTCACCGAGCTTGGTGAAGATCTGGCCGAGGTCACCCATGTTGAAGTTGCCACCGCCCATGCCGAAGCCGAACGGATCTGCACCCGGACCTGGCCCGGGATTGCCGGAACCGGACCCCGAATCGGGATCCTTCTTTTGCTTGTCTCGGTCGGGGTCGTCCCCGGCGGAGAAGCCGAAGGGCAGGTCAGCCATACCCATAACGGTACTCATGCCCGGGTGTCCGGGTGCGGCTGCGGGTCACGCTGTGGGTGAACACAATGACGCAGGCTTTACTGTGGGCGGCGTGAACAGGCGGATTTTGACGCTGCTCGTCGCCCTGGTGCCGATCCTGGTGTTCGGGGTGTTGCTCTCGGTGGTGACGGTGCCCTTCGTTTCGTTGGGGCCGGGTCCGACGTTCAACACCCTCGGTGAGGTCGAGGGCAAGGAGGTCGTCGACATCAAGACCGACGGTGAGACCTCGGTGGTGCATCCCACCTCCGGGCATCTCAACATGACCACGGTCTCCCAGCGCGACGGCCTGACCCTGGGACAGGCGCTGGCGTTGTGGATGTCGGGCCGTGAACAGATGGTGCCGCGCGATCTGGTGTACCCGCCGGACAAGTCGCGCGACGAGATCGACAAGGCCAACAACTCGGATTTCAAGAAGTCCGAGGACAGCGCCGAGTACGCCGCGCTGTCGTTCTTGAAATACCCGATGGCGGTCACCGTGCAGAGCGTCACCGATCCCGGCCCGTCGGCGGGCAAGCTGCGCGAAGGCGACGCGATCGACGGTGTGAACGGCACCCCGGTGGCCAACCTCGACGAGTTCCAGGCGCTGCTGAAGAAAACCAAGCCCGGCGATCAGCTGGTGATCGACTTCCGCCGCAAGAATGCCCCGCCCGGGGTCGCCACCATCACGCTGGGCGACAACCCTGACCGTGACTACGGCTTCCTGGGGGTCGGCGTGCTCGACGCGCCGTGGGCGCCGTTCGGCATCGACTTCCATCTGGCCAACATCGGCGGGCCGTCGGCGGGCCTGATGTTCAGCCTGGCCGTCGTCGACAAGCTCACCACCGGTGATCTCAACGACGGCAAGTTCGTCGCCGGGACCGGAACCATCACCGGCGACGGCAAGGTTGGGTCCATCGGCGGCATCACGCACAAGATGTTGGCCGCCAAGGAGGCCGGTGCGACCGTGTTCCTGGTGCCGGCCGACAACTGCACCGAGGCGCGTTCGGCGCCTCAGGAGGGCATGGAGTTGATCCGGGTGGGAACGCTGACCCAGGCGGTCGACGCGTTGCACACGATTTCTGCCGGTGGCGAACCGCCTCGCTGCTGACCCGTGCCCAACCTGTGAATGGCTAGAGTTGTAGGAAATCGGGCGGCCCCCTCGGGCATGTCACGAGTCCACCGAGGCTGAAACAGGAGTTCACGAGTGGGGATGCGGCCCGCGGCGAGGATGCCGAAGCTGACGCGACGTAGCCGGATGCTGATCGCACTGGCATTGGTGGTGGTGCTGGCATTGCTGATCGGGCCACGCGTCGTCGACGGCTATGTCGACTGGCTGTGGTTCGGCGAGCTCGGGTACCGCTCGGTGTTCACCACCGTGCTGGCCACCCGCGTCATCGTGTTCCTCGTGGTGGGTCTGCTCATCGGTGCGGTGGTGTTCGCGGCATTGGCGCTGGCTTACCGCACTCGTCCGGTGTTCGTCCCGGCCGCCGGGCCCAACGATCCGGTGGCGCGCTACCGCACCACGGTGCTGGCCCGGCTGCGGCTGTTCGGTATCGGTGTGCCGGTGTTCATCGGCCTGTTGGCCGGCGTCATCGCGCAGAGCTACTGGGTGCGGGTGCAGTTGTTCCTGCACGGCGGCGACTTCGGGATCACCGACCCGCAGTTCGGCCGTGACCTCGGTTTCTACGCGTTCGATCTGCCGTTCTACCGGCTGGTGCTGACCTATCTGTTCGTCGCGACGTTCCTGGCGTTCGTGGCGAACCTGCTGGGGCACTACGTGTTCGGTGGGATCCGGTTGACCGGACGCAGCGGTGCGCTGAGCCGCGCCGCGCGGATCCAGCTGATCAGCCTGGTCGGCATCTTGATCCTGCTCAAGGCGTTGGCCTACTGGTTGGACCGCTACGAATTGCTCAGCAACACCCGCGCCGGCAAGCCGTTCACCGGAGCGGGCTACACCGACATCAACGCCGTACTACCGGCGAAGCTGATCCTGCTGGCCATTGCGGTGATCTGTGCGGTGGCGGTGTTCTCGGCGATCATGTTGCGGGACTTGCGGATTCCGGCCATCGGTGTGGTGCTGTTGCTGCTGAGCTCGCTGGTGGTGGGGGCGGGGTGGCCGCTGATCGTCGAGCAGTTCAGCGTCAAGCCCAACGCGGCGCAGAAAGAAGCCGAATACATCAAACGCAGTATCACCGCCACCCGGCAGGCGTACGGCCTCACCGATGACGCGGTGACCTATCGCAATTACGAGAGCAACGCTCAGACCACCGCCGCGCAGGTCGCGGCCGACCGGGCGACCACGTCCAACATCCGGTTGCTCGACCCGACGATCGTCAGCCCGGCCTTCACCCAGTTCCAGCAGGGCAAGAACTTCTACTACTTCCCGGATCAGTTGTCGATGGACCGGTACATCGGGCCGGACGGCAACCTGCGTGACTACGTGGTGGCCGCACGTGAGCTCAACCCGGACCGTCTGATCGACAACCAGCGGGACTGGATCAACCGGCACACCGTCTACACCCACGGCAACGGCTTCATCGCCTCGCCGGCCAATACCGTGCGCGGAATCGCCAACGATCCCAACCAGAACGGCGGTTACCCGGAGTTTCTGGCCAGTGTCGTCGGTGCCAACGGCAGCGTCATCTCGCCCGGACCGGCGCCGCTGGATCAGCCGCGCGTCTACTTCGGCCCGGTGATCGCCGATACTGCCGCCGACTACGCCATCGTCGGCAAGAACGGTGACGTCGACCGCGAGTATGACTACGAGAACAACACCGAGACCAAGAACTACACCTACACCGGTGCCGGCGGCGTGCCGATCGGCAACTGGTTGACCCGGTCGGTGTTCGCGTCCAAGTACGCCGAACGGAACTTCCTGCTGTCCAACGTGATCGGGGAGAACAGCAAGATCCTGTTCAACCGTGACCCGGCGCAGCGGGTGGAGGCCGTGGCACCGTGGCTGACCACCGACACCAGCGTCTACCCGGCCATCGTCAACAAGCGCATGGTCTGGATCGTCGACGGCTACACCACGCTGGACAACTACCCGTACTCGGAGTTGACGACGCTGTCCAGCGCCACCGCCGATTCCAACGAGGTGGCACTCAACCGCCTGGCGCCCGACAAGCAGGTGTCCTACATCCGTAACTCGGTGAAGGCCACCGTCGACGCCTACGACGGCACCGTCACGCTGTATGCCCAGGACGAGCAGGACCCGGTGCTCAAGGCGTGGATGAACGTGTTCCCGGGCACCGTCAAGCCGAAGTCGGACATCTCTCCGGAGTTGCAGAACCATCTGCGTTACCCGGAGGACCTGTTCAAGGTGCAGCGGGCACTGCTGGCCAAGTACCACGTGGACGACCCGGTGAAGTTCTTCACCAACGCCGACTTCTGGGATGTGCCACTGGATCCCAACCCGACGGCGAGTAGTTTCCAGCCGCCGTACTACATCGTGGCGCGCGACATCGCCCACAACAACGGCTCGTCGTCGTTCCAGTTGACCAGCGCGATGAACTGGATCCGGCGGGACTTCCTGGCCGCCTACATCAGTGCCAGCTCCGATCCGGACAACTACGGCAAGATCACCGTGCTCACGATCCCGGGCCAGGTGAACGGTCCGAAGTTGGCGTTCAACGCGATCAGTACCGATACCGCGGTCTCCCAGGATCTGGGTGTGATCGGACGTGACAACCAGAACCGCATCCGGTGGGGCAACCTGTTGACCTTGCCGGTGGCCGACGGCGGATTGCTCTATGTGGCACCGGTGTACGCCTCACCGGGCACCAGTGATGCGGCGTCGTCCTATCCTCGCCTGATCCGGGTGGCGATGCTCTACGGCGACAAGGTCGGTTACGCCCCGACCGTCAGTGACGCGCTGACGGAGATCTTCGGCCCGGGTGCCGGGGCCACCGCGACCAATGTGGCGCCCACGGACAACAAGCCGCAGGCGGCTGCCGGCACACCGGAAGCGCCCCCGGCCGCCCCGCCGCCGGCCAACGCCGACGGTCAGGCCCCGCAGGTGGTCGCCCCACCCGCGGCGGTGCCGCCAGGTGAGCCGGTGCAGTTGTCCCCGGCCAAGTCCGCCGCGCTCAAGGAGATCGAGTCGGCGATGTCGGCGGCGCGTGATGCTCAGCGCAGCGGTGACTTCGGCAAGTACGGTGACGCCTTGCAGAAGCTGAACGATGCGATGAACAAGTACGACTCCGCGAAGTAATTTCCGCCCGCGAGCAGACGCAGATGCCCCGCACCGCCCGGCGTGTCCGGTGCCTCTGTGTCTGCTCGCCGTGAGTTGACCTGGGCACCAAGTCAACACCAAGAGGTCCCGGTCATGCTTTGCGCCGAAATACACGCCGGCTGCTGGGCGGCATTCCTGGGAGGACATCGATGACCCTGACCGATCTTCCGCACGACGGACTCGACGACGCGTTGGACGGCCTGCGGGCCCATGTCGCCGCACCCGTCTCACTGCCTGGGGAAGCCGGCTACGAGCGAGCCACGCCGTGGAATGTGGCGGCCAGGGTGGAGCCGGCTGCGGTGGTGCTGGCGGCGACGGCCTACGACATCGCCAACACCGTACGGTTCGCCGCGGCCCGAGGCTTCCGAGTGGGTGTGCAGGCGACCGGACACGGTGCCTTGACCGTCGAACCCGACGCCATCCTGGTGGTGACCTCGGAGATGAACAGTGTCACTGTCGATCCCGCGAGCCGCACCGCCCGGGTGGCCGCCGGGGCCACCTGGCAGCACGTCCTTGATGCCGCGGCGCCGCACGGCCTGGCCGGGCTGGGCGGCTCGGCGCCGGGTGTCGGCGTGGTCGGTTTTCTCACCGGCGGTGGCATCGGACCGCTGGTGCGCACAGTGGGACTGTCGGCCGACTACGTGCGGTCCTTCGAATTGGTCACCGGGGCAGGGGAGTTCCTGCGGGCCACCCCGGAGGAGAACGCCGAGTTGTTCTGGGGCCTGCGCGGCGGGAAGTCGACGCTGGGCATAGTCACCGCCGTGGAGATCGAGTTGCTGCCGATTGCCGAGTTCTACGGTGGCGCGGTGATTTTCGATGGCGCCGACGCGGCCGTGGTCCTGGGGGAGTGGGCCCGGTGGTGTGCCGACCTGCCCGAGTCGGTCTCCACCTCGATCGCGCTGCAACAACTTCCGCCGCTGCCGGGCGTTCCCGAACCGTTGGCCGGCCGGCTCACGGTCGCAGTACGCTACGCCGCGCTCGGTGACTTCGCGGAGGCCGAACGGCTGTTGGCGCCGATGCGGGCCGTCGCGACCCCGGTGCTCGATACCGTCGGGGTATTGCCTTATGCCGCAATCGGAGCCGTGCACGCCGACCCGGTCGATCCGATGCCCGGCTACGAACACCACACGCTGCTACGGGAATTGACCGCGGAGACGGTCGCGGTGTTGCTCGGCGCGGCCGGTCCCGGTTCCGACTCGGTGCAGACCGTCGTCGAAGTGCGCATGCTGGGCGGCGCGTTGGCTCGCGAGGGTCGTCACCGCAGCGCGTTCTGCCATCGCGACGCCGCCTTCGCCGTGACCACGATCGGCGTGCTGGCGCCACCGGTCGCCGATCTGGTGGTGCCCCAGGCCGGTGCGCTCATGGTGGCGCTGTCCCGGTGGTCCAGCGGCGGCCAGATCGCCAACTTCGCGGCGTCGGAGGACGCCGGGCGGGCCGCACGGGTCTACGACGAGGACACCCGGCACTGGCTCGCGGCGCTGGCGCAGCGGCACGACCCGGCCGGGGTGTTCCGCTGCGGTCAGGTGGTGCGTTATGCGGACTGATTCTGCGGTGGTTCTCGGGTCGAATTCGACCAAAAACCGGCTCTGAGCAGACGATTTGGAGCTGTGCGTAAGGCCCCGGTAACCTTGTATTCGCAACGCGGGGTGGAGCAGCTCGGTAGCTCGCTGGGCTCATAACCCAGAGGTCGCAGGTTCGAATCCTGTCCCCGCTACCAGTGAGAATGGCCCCCGGAGGAGACTCCGGGGGCCATTCTCTATTGGGGCGCAAGCATTGAGAACGGGCGCTCGATCAGGCCGCGACGTCCTGCACCTCGTGCGCACTGCGCGCGCACGACGCGCATTCGGGGGACTCGATATCGAACTCACCGCAACTCGGGCAGATAAACGGGATCACCGGGCCGTCCTTTCTCGCTCTGCGGCCCGCCGTGGTGCCGCGCTGCCTGGCCTGTACCCCGTGCCGGGCGCGATCGAAACCCACAATTTTTGGCGTGCATCTCCGCTCCGGAAACCGGGTACCAAGGCGGCATGGATGCCGTTGAAGCCCTCACCTGGCCGGCCCGAGAACTCGTGGCGCTGTATCGCCGCACGGGTGCCGACGTGCCGTTCGGGGATCCGTTGCCGTCCCATGGCACGGAGATGGAGGGCTGGTTCTGGCGGCTCACCGATGCGGCGTCAGGTCGGGTGGTGGTCGCCCTGTGCAGCAGCAACCAGCATCCCGACGGGGACTGGTCGACGTCGGCGATCGCCGTGGAGCCGGGCGGGGTGGTGCGTTCTGCGGTCATCAACGGAGTCGAAGCCGATCGGCGCGATTTCGTGGTCCGCGCCAACGACGGCGGCAATGTGCTGGACGCCAACAGGTCGGGGTTGCGTTTGACGATCGACGACATGACCGTCGACCTCACCGTTGACAACACTCAGCCATGGCCGAAAGTGTTCGGCGGCGGCGGCCTGTTCTCTTCGGTTCCGTTCCTCACGCAGTACTGGCAGCCGTACTGCCTCGGCGGGCGCGCCTCTGGGACAGTGAAGGGTGCGGGTGTCGATTGGAAGTTCGATGACGCGCGACTGTACTGCGAACGGAATTGGGGGGCCGGCTTCCCGCAGCGCTGGTGGTGGGGTGAAGCACACGACTTCGGCACCGACGATGTCTGCGTGGCCTTTTCCGGTGGTCTGCTCGAATTCGGCCCAGTGGGACAGGAAGTCACCGGCGTGGTGATTCGGCTCGGCTCACGCGTGCTGCGGCTGACCCCGCCGGCGCTGGTGAACTACCACTTCGACCGTGATGGCTGGCATTGGCAGATCACCGCTCGCACACCGCAATTCGTGGTGGAGCTCGACGGACACGGCAACGGCGGGTCACCGCACGTGTTGCCCGTGCCGCTTCCGGCGCAACGCCGCAACATCGACACAGACTATGAGTTCCTGGCCGGTACGGTGCGTTGCACTGTGCGCGAGTGGGGCAAAGTCATCTTCGACGGCACCTCGCCGCTGGCCGGTCTGGAGATTGGCAACCGGCCCGCGCAGTAGGACCTACTTCGTCAATCGCTCCTGCATCCCGGGCGCCAACACAGCGGCCAGGGCGTCCCAGTCCACGGTGACGGGGTAGTAGTCGCCCAGCACGTGGGCGACCGGGACGTACACGACGAGGCCGTCGTCATCCGGCACCCAGTTGGCGAGCTGATCGGCGACCGGCTCGGGGGCGGGTTGGTCGGCCAGTTTTTCGTCCTCGGCGATCTTGGCCTTGATGCCGTCGACGAGGGCGGTCAGCCCGGCGTTCTGATCGGTGAACAGGTCGGTGATCATGATCGGTTTGGCGGTGTGCGCGTCGATCACCGTCGTCGCGACCACGTTGAACGGATGGGCTGCATGGTCGACGAAGATGTTGAGCAGTAGTACACCGGCCACCGCCCCGGTGCCGATGTGGGCGACCTCGCTGCGATCATCCTCGTTCAGCACGCCCGGCGCGACAGTGACCGACAGGTTGTCCTCGTTCGGCTTCAGATAGTCGTCGAGGGCGGCGCCCATTGCCCCGTTGAACGCGTCGCGCACCGCATCGTCACCGCCTTTCAGCTGCGGGAGCTCTGCTTTATAGGTGACAGTTCCGTTTGTGCCATCGCGGTTTTCGAGGAAACCGGTCAACGGGGCAGCGGCATTCGTCGCGGAACTGGTGGTGGCAGACGGTTGCGGGGTCGTGGAGTTGTCCGAACTGTCCGAGTTGCACGCCGCGCCAACGCCGATCATCGCGACGGCGACCGTCGCCCCGGCGAGACGCCGAATCATCGTTGATTCAGTCATCTCTCGACCCTAGACCGCATTCCGGCGCTGCAGACCAGAATCGGATCAGCTGA
The DNA here is from genome assembly GCF_001954135.1 of Mycobacterium sp. GA-1841. Taxonomy (GTDB): domain Bacteria; phylum Actinomycetota; class Actinomycetes; order Mycobacteriales; family Mycobacteriaceae; genus Mycobacterium. Next base: position 153,172 of record NZ_MBEQ01000015.1, read on the forward strand.
CGTCGCGGCGATAGCGCCGCGGCTTACCCTCACCGAGGTCGGCCAGCGTGGCCACCCGCCGGATCGGCACTGCAGCTCCGAACAGTGCCGCCAGGGCGGCCTCGATCGCCGCGCTGTCCCCGCCGACCACCGCGGCGGCCACCGAACCGTCAGCGCCCTGGTGCACGGTCCAACCGATCGCGCCGTGCCGCTGCAGCTGCTGGGTCACGTCGACGGCGGGCAGCCGGGCGCCGGTGACGGTCGCGAAGACGACCTCTTCCCGGCCTTCGAGATCGGCGATCGCGCGGGTGCCGTCGGACAGGGTCACGAGCCGGCCGAAATCACCGGTGCGGTACCGCACCAGCGGCAACAACGGGTTCTCGCCGGCAGTCACCACGACTTCTCCCCGCGTTCCGGACGGCACGGAAACGCCGGCCGCGTCGAGGATCTCCACATGCACCCGCCGGTCCAGGATGCGGTGCGGGCCGTCGTCGGAGCGCACGGCGATCGGGCGGGTCTCGTGCAGGCCGTACACGTCATACACCGGCACCCCGAACTCATCCTGAAGCGCTGCCCGGGCGCCCGGCGTCAACCCCATGGCTGACGAGAACAGCGCCAGCGGATGCAACCCACCGACACCCAGCAGTGAGGTCAACGAACTCGGATCACCGGTGATCACCTGTGGATCCTGCGCTCGCAGAAAGGAATTCCGCTGCCCCTCGCCGCGCGCCCACGCCGACGCGTGCAGATTCAGCCGCGCCATACCGGCGTGGCCGAACGAGCTGATCGAGCCGGCATAGCTGAACGCCTGTTGTTGATGCACCACGTTCACCAAAGCCAGGCGCCGCGGATCGGGATCCCACACCACGCCGTCGGCTGCGGCCAGTGAGCGGAACAGATGGAAGGTGCGGGCCGTGTCCTCCAGATCGTCCGGAATCAGCAGGGCATGGCCGGTCGAGCCGGAACTGGTTCCGTGCACGAGCCGGCGCAGATCCGCATTGAGCGGCACATACGCACCGATGTCGCGGATCAGGTCCTCACGGCTGATGGTCGGGAAGTCCTCCAGCCGCTCCAACCGGCCGAGCCCGCGGTAGGCGAGCAATCCGCGCGCTGTCTGCAGGTGCTCGGTGAGCCAGCCGGTGTGGGGCCGCGGTTCGAGCACCCGGCCGATGGCGTCGGCGTCGAGCCGGTCCCCGGTGGCGTGCGTCCACACTGGCGCGTCCGGATGCACGCGCAGCGCACGCAACCGGGCCGCGCCGGCGGCATCCAGCGTGGGCCAGCGCTGCGCGTCGGACAGGACGGCGGCGACGCCGGGTCGGTACTCGCCGATCTCGAGTCGTTCCTGCGGGGTGCTCATTCGTGCCCGTACCGCTGCGCGGCTTCGCGGGCTGCCTTGGCGCGCATGGCCGAAACGACAGCGGCCCGGTGCTCGTAGGCCTCGCGGGCCGCGGCGAAGGCCCGGTCTCGGCGCAGGCTGTCGCGCATGTCGAGGGCCGCGCGAGCAGCATCGCGGTCCTCCCCGGCGGGCACGAGCCCGAAGCGCAGCAGGAACCAGCGTGCGGCCTCCTCGCGGCGTTCATCGTCGGTGAACCAGGTGCGTGGTGGTGCGACCGGTGCCACCCGCAGCCCCAGCATCTCGGCCGCCAGGTCAGAAACCAGGTAAAACTGTTGTGTCATACCGATATCCACGCTGTAGCGACCTAGGGTGAGCTGGCTGCCCAGCAGCCACGCGGCGATGGCGGCACCGGCGCGCACGTCGTCCCCGAGGTCGTCGAGGACCGGCGCATCGGGTGGTCGGTTGCGGCTCGGCGCCAGCGGTCCACCGCCCGGGTAGCAGACCAACTGGTCCACCAACGCCCGCAGGTCCACGGCCGGGTCGAGGAATTCCGCTGGCGTGGCCGAGATGCGGGCGGTGATCTCGGCCAGGGCCGGGCCCGGTCGCAGCTGTGGGTCGGCCCAGAGCGTCTGTTCATCGCCCCCGGAGCGGATCCACCGGTTCAGCGCCTCGTCCCGGATCTGCTCATGGTTCATGCCCGCGCTCCCTCGAGAAGATCGGCCGCCAGGGCGCCGCACACCGCCGGCGCGGCGGCCAGGTCCGGTACGAGCCGAATGTCGTAGCCTGCGGCTGCTGCCTCGGCGGCGCCGCGGGCGACCCCGAGAAGAACCAGGGTGGCCGAGTCCAACGCCGGGCGCACCTGCGCGGCGACGTGGCCGTAGTCGGGCTGCCCGGCGCCGAACAGACTGGTCATGCCGTCATCGGAGAGCACCACCAGATGGGTGCCGCGCCTTTCCGGCCGGGCATAGCGACGCTGCAACAGATCGAGCGGGAACGTGGTGCCACCACCGAAATAGTGCAGCACGGCGTCGATTGCGGCGCGGCGGTCCCGTGTCCAGTCGCTGCCGGCCACCTGCCCGGCCGAGGCGAACGACGTGACCCGGACCCGGCCGCCGCCCGCGAGCACCGAGCCCACCAGGATCACCCCGGCCAACAGTGCCGGCGATCCGAGCTGTGGCGCCGGCATCGATCCCGAGGAGTCCACGTACAGGTCGAGGTCGATCTCGGATTCGGCGCGGACGGCGCCGTCGGGCAGCATCGCGCGGCGGCGGGTGGTGACGCCCGGGATCAGCACCGGCCCGGCCGCCAGCGACGCGGGCAGATCCAGGTCGGCGATCTCATCGCCCACTTCCCAAACCTCCAGCGGACCAGGAAGATCGGGCTCGGGCAGCACCTCGTCGGTGCGCACCCGTAGCGGGCGCCACCACGGCGCGGCCCGGCTGGTGTACCAGGCCCGCAGCACGGCGGCCGGGTCTCCGGCACCGAGAACGGCCTCGGTGACGGCGATGTCGTGCGCCTGGCCACCGTGGCCCCGGGTCAACGGAATCGCCTCGCCGATCGGCTCCTGCAACCGCGGATCGGAGAGCACCCGGGTCATCTCGACCTCGGTGAGCGGCGTACCACCGACCTCACCCGCGCAGCCGGTGCCGGTGACGTCCTGGGTGAGCGCGCCACCGAGCACCAGCCCGGCCCGCAGTGCCCCGCCGAGCGGGTCGGTTCCGTAGGTGCGCACCAGATCTGCGAGCACGACGGCATCGGTCTCCACCGGCTCAGGGGTCACCGGCCCGCCGGCCAGCGTGCCGGGCGGCAACAGCCACAGCATCTCGTAGGCCCGCAACACCCGCGCCATCACCGGCCCCGGTGTGTCGGTGCGCAACACCCGCCAGGTGTCGACGATCGTCGGCGTCAGCCCGGCGCGGCGCTGGGCGCGTTCCACCCGGACGTTGATGAGCATGTCCTCCCACAGATTCGCCAGCATCGCCCCGACTCGGGCCACCCGATCGAGCGGCACACCGTCGGGCGCGGCGACCGACACCGCGTTGGCCATCTGCAGTTGGATCCGGGCCCCCTCCACCCGGGTGGCGGGGGCGAGCACGTGGTGCCCGAGTTCGTGGGCGAACACGCTGACGAGGTGCCCGGTCAGTCCCTGACGACGCAGGTCGGCGACATCGATGAGCACTCGCGACGGGAAGGTGAATGCCGCGAAGGTGCCGTCCAGCTCGTGCGGGTGCGGCGGGTGCATCCGCACGCCCCACAGCTCCTGGGCGTCGGCCCAGGCCTGTGACCATCCGGGTAGCGGTTCGTCCGTCACGGCCAGATCCGCAAGCCGGGGATGTCGACGCCCAACAGGTACGAGCCGTCGGCGCGGACCACATGCTGCTCGCGTTCGGCGGCCCATCCCGACGCGGAGGGCACGAACACCGCGCCGCAGACGTCGAGCAGCAGCAGCCAGTGCTGCGGGCCCGCTCGCACCACGAACCGGTCGGGCCGCTCGGTGCCCAGAACGGTCTCCGGTGGCACCAAGAACGGCCCGCCGAAACCGACGAAACCGCCGACGGCATCGACCCGGGGCTGCGGATAGCCACGCGGGCGCCCGTCGTGCGGGGCGGCGCCGGGCCACCAGAACGGATCGGTGGTCAGGCCGGCCAGCGCGGGGCCGACCGATTCGGGCGCCACGGCGAGAACGGCGCCGACGTGCCCGGTGGCGTCGGGCCGCGCCGCGAGCAGTTCGCGGCCCCTGGCCAGGGCGCTCACCCGCAGCCGGACCACGCCGGCCCGCCAGGCCGCGAGCGCGGTCAGCACCGATCGCCACTCTGGCGGCGCCGCGGAAACATGTTGGGCGAACCGGCGCAGCAGCGACACCGAGCCACCCCAGGCGGCGACGTTCGCCTCGACCTGCGCCGGCTGCGGTACTGGAGGTGACGGCAGCGGCGGCAGGTCGAGGTTGACCAGGCGCCCTTCGGGCCCGGGCGGGATCACCGCCCACCGCCGGTGGCGTCCAGCCAGGTGAGGTAGTTGCGGTACCGCTGGTGCACATGCTTGAGCGTCAGCAGATCGGTGTAGGTGGCGCCGTAAAGCTTTCCGGTGTCGGCGATCTGGGCGATGCGTGACTCCACCGCGGTGAGCCGCGCGGATACCTCGGCGCGACTCACACCGGCCAGTCCGGCTCGCAGTTGAGCCAGCAGCGCACCGACTGGGTCCTCGTCGCGGGCCAACCGCTCCCGGCGGGCCCGCTCCCACAACGTGCTCAGCCAAGCCCCGGTGTCGGTCCGCAGTTCCGCCCCGTCGGCGCCATCGAACGCCGGGTGGTGCAGGTTCGGAGCCACCTTGCCGCGCAACACAAATGGCAGTACGGCGGCCACGTCGTCGGAGCCGACCGCAGGCCTGCCGCGGAACCAGGCCATCGCCTTGGCGTACAGGATGAGGGCCTGCAGTGCGCGTGGTGACGGCGCCGACGCCGTCTCGGCACCGAGATCGGCTTGCACGTCGGCGCCGGTGTTCAGGTCGATCACCTCGCCGACGCGGCCGCCGCCGGTGGTGATGACGTCCTTGGTGCGGTGCTCGAAGGTCCGTCCACCGTGTTGGGCAAACTCGAAATGGGCGGCGAACGACGATAATTCCGAGACCACCTCGGGCGGAACCGGCACCGCCCGGATTCCGGCGGCGACGGCGGCGCGCTCGGCGGGGCCGAAGACGAGTTCGGACGGTACGTGTTCCTCGGGCCGTTCACCGCGCTCCACCCGCGCGATCAGCTCGTCGAGGAATCGCGGGTTGTAACCCATTGCGGTGACGGTGACGTCCATCCGGTCGCGCAGCGCTTGGATGAGCGCAAAGGTGCCCCCGCCCGCATCGTCGTTGGCGGTGAAGAACCAGGACTCCACCCCGTCGGTGGGTGCGGTGGTGAGCAGCTGGTCGTGCGACTCCACATATCCGTCGGCGACCATCGTCAGCAATGCCGACTGGGTCTTGGTGGGGATGCGGTTGACCTCGTCGACGATCTTCACCGGTGCGGTCAGCCACTCGCGCCAGGCGATCCGCACGTCGGCAAGTCGCTCGGCACCGAGCAGGTCCTTCGGCAGCGGCATGCCGACCAGGTCGGAGATGCTCAGCTGCGGTTGGCCCTGCTGGATATCGCGACGCACCTGCGCCGGGGTGGATCCGGCCATCACCGCCAGCACGGTGGCCACGGTGGTCTTGCCCCGGCCGGGTCCGCCCACCAGCAGGCACCGGCCGCCGACCGCGAACGCCAGCAGTGGCACGAGCACGCCCGAGGCATAGGACTGGTCGGTCGGCAGGGTGAGGACGGCGCCGGAATCACCGACGGAGAAGGTGACCGGCTCGGCCGTGGAGAACTCGATGTCGTGATAGGGCAGCACCACTGCGGAGTTGACGAGCCAGAAGTAGGCCTGCCGCACCTTCTCGTCCAGGCTGACCTGTGCCTGCGGTGGCGGCGCGAAGAGGTCATCGACCGTGAGGTCCCCGATGCGGTCGCCGGGTTCCGGGGGGGGGGGTGCCTCGGGGATGTGCTGCCAGCGATCGCTCATCTGATGATGATGCCGGTTCCGCGCTGCGGCAGGGGCGCGCTGCACAGCGGTGTCGCCGCCAATTCCCTCTTGACGGCATCGCAGGCGGTGGCGGTGCGCTGCGCCGGAGTGCCCCGCACCTCGATCCAGGGCACGGGCTGGGCGGCAAGGGTTTCGCGGAACCGGTCCTGCATGGCGTGCCGGAGGTGTTCGCCGTCGCGCCAGCCGTCCTGCACGAACGGGATCTCGTCGCCGGTGAGCAGGTACAGCGACGGCCGGTGTGCTTCGGCCCGGAGTTCCAGCCGCCGCGCCCGATGCCCCACATACCGCTCATGCCACAGGGTGGTGGCCAGGGCGTCGGTGTCGCAGACGAGGACCGAGCGGGGCGCGGTGGCTGCCGCGGCGCGCTCCATCGCGATCTGCCGGTCGGTGATGAGATCGAATTCGTGTGTGCGCCAAGGGGAGTCCGGTCCGCCGTCGCGGGTCTCGGTGTACTCACGCCCGTACTCGGGCACCCAGTGGGTGGCCAGGGCGGCAGCGAGGTCGGCGGCCAGGGTGGTGGAACCGGTGGACTCGGCGCCGAGCACCACCACCCGCCGGATGAGGTCGGTGCGCACCAGTGGCGGCAGCGTCGACCAGTGCGCATCCGGGTCCGCGCGGATCGCGGACGCCGAGACCGGCAGCTGCGCCCGGTCCGGGTTGACCTGTACCCAGGCGGCGTTCAGGCGCCGGGCCAGCTCGCCGCCGTAGACGTCGGAGGTGAACGCGGCGTCCACCGGGGAGTCCAGCAGGGCCTCGATCACCGCCATGTGAGCGTCCCAGACCGGCGCGGAATCGAAGTCGACCGGAGCATCGTCGAGCCCGCAAACTACTTGGGCACCAGGGAATTCGGCGCGTATCCAGCCCGCCCGACGTTCCATGGTGATGGACTCTGCGCTGGAGCCGAGCACCTGGACGGTGACCCGCTCGCAGCGGGCCAGGGCGGTCCTGATCAGCAGCGCATGGCCGGCGTGGAAAGGATAGAACTTTCCCAGCACCAGGCCGTGGGTGAACTCAGGCATGTTGTTCGACCGGTTCGCTGTGCGGAGCGGCCGTGAGCTCGCGCCGCCAGCTGCGCAGCCCGTGGAGGCACAGCCCGATGAAGATCAGGTACAGGGCACCGGTGATCCACAACCCCTTGCTCGCCGCCAAGCCCACCATGGCGACGTCCACCGCGATCCAGACGTACCAACTCTGCCAGCACCGCCGGTTCAGCAGCACCTGGGCGACCAGGCTGAAGGAGGTGGTGGCAGCGTCGGCCAACTCGGTGGTGGAGTCGGTCTGCCCCAGCAGCAGCGCCACACCCGCAGTGCCGAGCCCACCGGCGAGTACCGCGACCGCGAGGCCGCGGGCGGTGGCGGAGCGGACGAATCCGTCGTCGTCGGCGCCCTTCGCCCGCACCCAGCCGTACCAGCCCATCACCCCGAGAGCGAGGTAGACCACCTGCAGTGCGGCGTTCCCGTACAGCGCGGTGACGGTGAACAACCAGAGGAAGACCAGGTTGTTGGCGATGCCGATCGGGAAGTTCCATACGTTGCGCCGACTGGCCAACCACACGCACAACAGGCCCGTGCCGAATCCGAGCACCTCGGTCCAGTTCGCCGCCCACCACGGGCCCACGTGTGCTCCCTTCGACGCCTCAGATCACCAACGGTGCGACCAACATCGTCGCACCCAGGACCACCAACCCGATCAGGAAGGCCACGACCGTAAAGCCCATCACCTGGCGCACATTGAGTTTTGCGATCGCCAGCAAGGGCAGCAGCCAGAACGGCTGGATCATGTTCGCCACGCCCTCGCCGACGGCGACGGCCATCGACATCAAACCGAGGTAGGCCGGCGACTGCTGGCCGACAGCCAACGCCGAGTCCACGGCGATCGGGCCCTGCACGGCCCAGTGGCCGCCGCCGGACGGCACGAACAGGCTGATGATCAACGAGCCGATGAATGTCAGGAACGGCAATGTGTACTGCGTCGCCCCGTTGACCACCGCCTCGGCCAGCAGCGTCTGCAGCGGTTTGGTCCCTTCGGCCGCTTGATATCCCAGCAAGCCGACCAGGCCGCCGTACAACGGGTATTGCAGCAGCAGCGGGCCGGACACCTTCGCCGCGCCGGTGAAAGCCCGGATGAACCGGATCGGGGTGCGGTGCAACAACGCACTCGTGATGGTGAACAACATGATCATCGACGCGATGTTCAACGCGAATCCGCTGAGGACGAAGTAGGCGATGCCGGCGGCGAACACCAAAACGTTGAGGATCCAGAGATTTTCCAGCCATTCGGCGAACGTCTTCTTGCCGTCGTGGCCCACGGGCTCAGCTTCGGACTGGTCCTCGTCGTCGAACACCGCAGGATCCGGCGCCAGCGCCTGGGCCGGTGCCATGCGCCAGATCGCCAGCGCGAGCACGGTGAGCACGACGATCACCGACAGCCAGCTGTAGGGCTGGAAGATGGTCAGGCTCAACGGCACTGTGATGCCGGTGATCTTGTGGATCACGTTGATCGGGCTAGTGCTGTCGGTGTTGGCCAGGGCGATCGACGACGACAGGCCCTGGGTCCAGACGATGAAGCCCATGAATGCCGCGGCGATGAGATAGCCGAAATGTGCGTCGGTGAACCGCCGTGCCACCTGCCGGGCCACCAACGCACCGGCCACCAGTCCCAGCCCCCAGTTGAGCAGGGACAGCACCGCGCTCACCGCGAAACAGAGCAGCGCCCCCTGCACCTGATTGTTCGGCTTGCCGGCGATGTAGCCGATGGCCCGCTTCAGGATCGGCGCCTCGGCCAGCGTGTAGCCCGTCACCAGGATCAGCACCATCTGGAAGGCGAACGTGAAGATGTTCTGCGAGCCCCACACCCCGCCGTACCACGCCTTGAGCATGCCGTCGGCCGACGCACCGTCGACCAACACCGTGACCAGGGCAGCGACGATGAGGGTGAGGATGACCGCGAACAGATACGGGTCGGGCATCAGGCGTTCGACGTAGCGGACGCACAACCCGGTGAACGACTGCATGACGCCGCGACGCCGGGGTTGGTGCTCTTCGGCTGCCGGAGTGGGTTGTTCACTCGTCGTCATTGTCCTACCTTGCCGTCTCGCCTGCCCGGTCGGCACCGCCATCGGCCTGCGGTGGCGGGTCCGGCAGGGACTCTAGCCTCAGAACCGCTCGCGCAACGGCCGATCGGCCGGGGTGGCGCGGTAGATGCCGCGGTCGATGAGCCGGGGCACCACCTCGTCGATGAACTCCCGGATGGACTCGCCACCCGCAGAAAACATCAGGTTGAACCCGCCGACGTTGCCGTCGGAATGCCAGGCCGCGAAGTCCTCGACGAGGTCGTCGTAGGAGCCGACGAACTTGCGGTGGGTGGCGCCGCCCCGTCCGACCGCCTGGGCCACGACCTCACGCACCGTCACCCCCGGGCGTTCCTGGATCCAGTTGTACAGCCCCACGTAATTGCCGAAGGTGCTCTTGATCGTCTTCTCGACATCGGCCGGAACCGGAAGCGCTGCCACCGGGAACGGGGCGTCGATGTCGTCGAGCGGGATGTCGATACCGAACTGGCCCAAGGCGAAGGGGGCGATCGGCGCCCAGTCGACGTAGCTGTCCAGCTCGCGCAGCCGCTCCTCGGCGTCTTTGACGGTCTTGCCGACGTAGGGGATGAGACCGGGAATCGCCGGCACGGAGCCGGGTTCGCGGCCCTGGGCGGCCAGCGCCTTGTCCAGGGTTTCGCGGTAGACGGCAGCACTGTCGCGGGTGGAGGAGTTGGTGAACACCATCTCGGCGTACTTGGCGGCGACCCGGATGCCGGCTCCGGATCCACCGGCCTGTGCGATCAATGGCCGGCCCTGCCGGCTGGGGGCGATGTTCAACGGCCCGGACACCTGGAACAGGTTGCCGCGGTGGTTGATCGGCTCGGCGTGAAACCGGATGCGTCCGTCGGGGTCACGACGCATCTCGCGGTTGTCCCACAGGGATCGGAGCACGTCGAGGAACTCGTCGGCGCGCTGGTAGCGCTCCTCGCGATCCAAATGCTGTGCCAGGCTGTAGTTCAGCGCGAAATCGTCGATGACGGAGGTGACGGCGTTGTATCCGGCACGGCCGTCGGAGGCCTGGTCGAGTGAGGCCAACAGCCGGGCCAGGTTGTACGGGTCGTAGAACGTCGTCGACGCGGTGGCGATGAGACCGACGTGTTTAGTGTGCTGGGATATCGCGGTCAGCGCGGTGATGGGTTCGGCCGGTCCGCCATCGAAGGCCGGTGAGCCCTGCATGCCGGGGATGTCGCCGACGAACAGCGCGGTGAACAAACCCTCGTCGCCGAAGCACCCGTATTCGAGCAGGCGCTCGAACGTACTGCGCTCGGCGATGCTGTGCGCCTGTTCGTAGCCGTAGGCGCCCTGGTGCAGGTTGATGTCGTTGGCGACCAGGTTCAGATGCAGATAACGTCGGTCCGTCATCGGATGTTCCTGTCTCGGTGAGGGTTTCAGCGCATGGTGGCGTAGAGGGCGTCGGTCATCGCCTCGATGGCGGCCTCGCGGTCCAGCGGCCAGCCGTCGACGAGCCACAGGTGCATGAAGGAGTCGACCATGGTGTACATCATCGCGATGGCCAACCGGATCTGGGCCTCGCCGGCGCCGGGGATGGCGTCGTTGGCGATCCAGTCGTCGATGTTCGCCTCCATGGTGGCCCGGTGGGCGGCGGCGAACTCCGGGTCGGCCGCGCGGGCCTGGTGCAGCGCCATGTAGAGCTCCGGCGCATTGGTGTAGAAGTCGACCACCTTCTCGAAGAAGGCCCGGACCGACGGGCGTCCGGACGTGCCGCCGCGCGGCGCATCCTGCTGTGACCACACTGTCATCCGGGTGTTGCGCAACTCGCGCAGCACTGCGGCCTTGCTGTCGAAATGCAGGTAGAAGGTGGCCCGGCCGATACCGGCCCGCCGGACGATGTCGTCGATGGTGACGGCGACATAACCGCGCTCAGCGAAGGCGTCCAGCGCGGCAGCCATGATGTGCTCACGCGTCATGATGCGATGGCGATCGCGCATCGTGAGTTTCGGTGCAGCGACGCCGGTTTCGTCGACGTGTGTCGTCTCGGTCACGTCAGGATCACGCCCTCCAACTGATCCGTCGAGCGCCACTTGGCCAACATGTCGAAGAACTCCACGGGCTTACCGCCGAAGTTGGTCGAGAGCATGCCGTGCGGGTTGTCCTTGTCGCCTTCGGAACTGAGGTAGCTCGGGGTGCAGTCGGCGTAAAAGGCCTTCGGCTTGACCGACGCCTCGTTCATCGCTGCCAGCCACTCCTCCTCGGCCTCGGCGGTGGCCTCGATGGTCGTGGCCTTACGTTCGACGAATGTGCTGACCAGATAGGCGAAGTGGCGGGCCCGCTCCTCGGCGGTATGGGTGTAGTTGGGGGAGACGCCGGACTGCGTGTAGCCCAGGAAGAAACAGTTCGGGAAGCCGTGGGTCTGCAGTCCGTGCAGCGTCCGCATGCCCTTGGCCCACTTGTCGCTCAGGCGGACGTTGTCGCGACCGACGATCTCGAACCCGAGGCGCCGGGTGAACTCCGTCCCGACCTCGAACCCGGTCGCGAAGATCAACGCGTCGAGTTCGTACTCGACCCCGTCGACGACGGCGGCGGTCTCGGTGAATCGCTCCACCCCGCGGCCGTCGGTGTCGACCAGTTCGACGGTGTCGCGGTTGAAGGTCTTCAGATATTCGTCGTGGTAGCCCGCGCGTTTGCACATCAGGCGGAACCAGGGCTTGAGCGCCTCGGCGGTCTTCTCGTCCGTCACGGTCTCGTCGATCCGCCTGCGCAGGCGTTCCATCGCGTCGAAGTCGGCGCGGAACAGGAACGCGTCGATCTCCTGCGGGGTCATCTCGCGGCCCAGGCGAGCCGTCTCGCGGATCACCGCGGAGTCGGTCAGCTCGAGCGCGTTGCGGGTCCAGCCGTCTTCGGTGAGATCGAGGTCCATCTCGACGCCGCAGGTGACCCGGGTGAAGTTCTCCATCCGCTCCCGCTGCCAGCCCGGTTGCAGGCCGGCGGCCCAGTCGCGATCGGTGGGCCGGTTGCCGCGTTCGGCGACCGTGCTCGGAGTCCGTTGGAACACATAGAGTTTCTGCGCCCACCGCCCCAGGTGCGGGATGCACTGCAGGCCCGTCGCGCCGGTGCCGATGATGCCGATCCGCTTGTCGGCCAGCTTGGTCAGCCCACCGGTCTCGTCACCGCCGGTGTAGCCGTAGTCCCAGCGGCTGGTGTGGAAGGTGTGCCCGGTGAACTCGTTGATCCCTGGAATCCCCGGCAGTTTCGGGCGGGTGAGCGATCCCGGCGACACGGTCACCAGCGACGCGGTGAACACGTCGCCGCGGTTGGTGGAGATCTCCCAGCGCGCGGCGGGCTCGTCCCAGCGCATGCCCGTCACGGTGGTTTGCAGCAACGCATTTCGGTACAGCCCGTAGTGCCGGGCGATGGCCTGGAGGTGTTCGCGGATCTCCGGCCCGTGGGCGTAGCGCTCGGTGGGCATGTAGTTCAGCTCTTCGAGCAGCGGCAGGTAGATGTAGGACTCGATGTCGCACTGGGCGCCGGGGTAGCGGTTCCAGTACCACGTGCCACCGAAGTCGCCCGCGGTGTCGACGATCCGGATGTCCTCGACACCGGCCTCCTGCAGCCGGGCGGCGGCGATCAGACTGCCGAGCCCGGCGCCGATGATCAGCACCTGCACGTGGTCGTGCACCGGCTCACGGTCGACCCACTCGGTGTAGGGATCGTCGGCGTAGTGCGAGAAGTCCGCGGTGACCTCGACGTACTGGTCGACGGCATCGGGGCGCATGCGCTTGTCGCGTTCGATCGCGTACTTCGTGCGGACCCACTCGGCGTCGTACTCCGCCGGCTGAGGTCCCAGGGAAGTAGGCGTCTGTGACATCTCGCTCCTCGCATCCCGATTTCGCTAGACAGACCGTCTTGTCAGTGGACTATATGGCATCTTGGCAGACGGGTGGAGGTCAGGCTCTAATTCGCCCACTCATGGGGGCTGCTAACACTTTCCGCGAGGCCCAGCAGTGAGTAGGCCGCTTCGTTGCTCCAGGCGGGCTCGGAGGAAAGATTCAATCAGCGGACTTACGGCATAGCCAGCGACGATCGCTGTACCGCTTCTGATGGCGCTCGCCGCCGACCGTTCCATCGATTTGATGACCCACAGACTAAGGAGGACGACCGTGAATAGCTCCGTCATGTGTCTCGTGGCAGATGCGACTTCGAAGTCTGATGTCATCGAGTTCGGCCTCTGAAGGAGTGAGTAGCAGCGACGTGCGCGCCGCGGAGTGCGGTATCGCCACGCTACGTCCTGAAGGTACGCTGCCCTGATAGCTTAGTTCTCGGAGGTGGGAACTGGCGTTGCAGAAAACACTCGTCGAATATTCACGTATTCGGAACGGCGTAGTCCGACCAATACCCGAATGGATAGAGAACTCCCCAGATCATCAACTGATCATCGTGCGCGCCGATGAGTTCGGTCCCGATCTTGGTAGATTTGCAGAGGGCGCCGCCCGACATGCGAGAGCGTGCACAACGAGTAACGAGTTCAAATCAATCGTTGTCAACAACGCTTCCAACTGGTCGCTGCATGTGAGTGTTCTGACCGTGACTGGTTGCCAGCACCAGACCTCGATCATTTGTGGACTCGATGGGTTGGTGGATCCCAACGCCGATCTTGAAGGCCTGAGCGGAGCGGACGAAGCGGTCCGCGTGGCGAAACGGCTTTGGTCGGAACGTTCGCGGGCCGGCAGCGCCCGAGGCTTTATCGATGAGTTTCGTACATGGCTCCGCGCGCAACTAGACATACGTTTGAATGAGGCGATTCGGCATCCGTATTCGATGGCGCTGAGTTGGACCGGAGCGCCCGGCTCAGCTGAGCCCCAGGAGTTCCTGCGACCGCTGATTGGGTTCCGAGCAGCGCTAAGCGACATGTATACGATTTCTAAGACGCATTCGGTGGATCCATCGATTCTTGAGTGCGTAGATTCAGCAGCCAGGAGAATAGAGGTTGCTCTAGTCGGATTGACTGCGTGGCAGACAGTCATCCTCGACAATGCGGCTCGAAAGCTTTCCGAGGCGGCCGAAAAACGTGACGAGGCAGAACGCTTTCATGATCGTAGGATCGCAGACCTCGGAGCCATCACGCTATTTCCATTGATAATTTTTTCATTTCTAGGGTCCAACGTATTGCCTGCGGCAAATTTTCCATATGCATTGAAGGGCCCTATCTGGCTCGCACTAAGTATTGTGCTCGCCGTTGGCGCTGCAATTGCGGGCAGGGCTTGGATCCGTAGAGGCAGAGTTCGGGAGCGGAAAGCTGGCGATGAAAGGAACTAGCACGATGAGAATCGACCAGCTGATTTCTCGGATACCACAACGGCAATCAGTAATACCGCTAATTGACGGGCATCCGGACGGTGTCACTTTGCCGCCGGTAGATCATGCTCGAAAGTTTGTCGAACCACTTTTGCGGTCCTACGAGGGGCTGGCACAGACTGCCAGCCCCGAGCCTAGGGTCATATTGATCGCAGCTTCTGCGGCGGTAGGCAAGACGACGTTAGCAACTCATGTCGCTCGGGCAACCAACAATCCGTATTGGGACCTAAGTAAATTCTCGATGGGTTCTGGATTCTTTTCGGGAATTGTCTCGAGTGCGTACGGCGTGGAACGTTACGCACACCTTATAGACGAGATCAGGAGTGGAAAGCTTTGCCTAATTCTCGACGCCGTAGATGAAGCGATAGTCGCGTCGACGAGTTCAAATTTTGTCGCGTCCTTGCAGAACTTGGCGGAAGTTATAGGGAAGTCTGAATCGGAGGAAGCGTGCGTAATATTCTTCGGACGTCCAGAAACCATAACAGACACATACTTGTATCTATCAGACCTCGGGATCGAGTCCGAAGTTCTTGAGGTATCGTACTTTTCTGAGGCTGACGCCAAGAAATTTGTTCGCGAGCAAGTTATCGCGGCCGAGGGATCCGCCTTGGGCGAGCTGGATATTTTTATCGATACTTTCTTTTCGCGGGTTCAGGACGCTTTTAATTCTGAAGACTGGACGGTGGTCGGTTCGTTTCTCGGCTACGCTCCAGTCTTGGATTCGTTGGCGCTATTTTATCGAGAAAGTGATAATGCGTACCGCGAGTTAAATGGTTTTGTGTCGGATGGTTCAAAAACATGGTCTTTGATTGGCAGCATGCTACAGCGTGTGCTGAACCGTGAAACTGAAAAGTTTGCAAACAGTTTCGGAGGACCAAACGAGGCTAAGCGCCTATTTGCAGCATCAGCTTACTCAATGGAAACTCAGGTAAGGTGGCTACTTGCAGATGATCTCGCGTCGATGGGCGCGGAGCCTGATTTGTCTTTGGCGGAAGAGACTGAGTGGCTGGCAGATATTGAGCAAAGTTTGCGCGATCAGTTCGACGTACATCCATTTCTGAAGTCTCAGCGGGGTGAGCATTCCAAGAATGTACTTCTCGGGTTCACTAGCGCAGCTTTTCGCGATTTCGTGCTTGCGCAATTCTTGAAATGTGCGTCCGGCACTCACTTGGATGTTTTGCAGGCATATTGGCTTCAGCCTGAGGTGGTTCCATCTATGATGTTGTCGAGATTCCTACGCACCGTTTGCGGCGAACAAGATCTATTAGATGCGCGAGTGATGGCATTTATACTGGATTCGCACAGCAATCAGAACGGCGAAAACGCCGAACTAATGTACGTGGAACTTGCGGACGATTCGGACCCGTTTAGTGCAGATTCAGAGGACTATCTTTCCCTATCGTTTGATTCCGATCCGGATGGTAGTTCAGGTTTGCAAATGAAGTTGCGTGGCCCTGCGCTCGAATTAGGGCGCTCAGCGGCATACTCCGTAATTTCTGTGCCCAATATGAAGGTGATCGTGGGCGCTCAGTTGGCTGAGTGCGATCTCGGGCCGCGGCTTGCCATTGAATGCGAAACGTTCTCTGCGCAATCAACTGAAGTTCACATAAATCACATAGCAATGCCGGCCAGTTCGTCGGGCGGCAGTCGACTGGGGGCAAATGTCAGAGTAAAGAAGCTAGAGGGCATCGTAAGAAAAATTACTGGCTCCAGGGAAGTATTCTCAGTGAGCGTGCCAGTGGCACCGTACCCGTGGCAGCCGTTTAAGAAGACTGAATTGAAAGACGAGAAACCGACCGAAGCGGATCTTCTCCTGGCGGGCCTTGCCTTACGCCGGATCGCGGTGTGGTTTGGACGTGGAGGAATGCGGTTCGCGAGATCCAAAATGGACACCATACTGTCGAAAGGTCGCGCATCCCAGCAACTTTTTGTTTTTCTGATGTCTCGTGGGTTGATTTGGAACGATGATACCTTTTATCGTATGGGCGGTGAGGTTTCGATCGGTTCAATTAGAAGTCTAGATTTCACCGATAGAGAGTACACTGGGTTGGTCGTTGAGGCATGTGGACAAGTTGACCTTTAAGTTCTTCGGCGCCACGATTCTGGTCTTCGGACCCGATGCGATAAATCCGAGATTCCCGGCTTGGCTGGTGTGAAGCGCATCGCTTCTAAGTGCTAATTAGGTGACACCTCGACTTCATCGTCGTGGGTTGGGGATTTATTCGAGTCTCTCGGCGCGCACCATCTCCGTTCGTCGGTGAAGGCTGTTGACTCCGAACTGCGATGCGATCGGTAGCAACGCAGGCGCGAAAACCGGTTTCCCTGTAGCGGGGGCGGCCACCTACCCTGGGGTGCTGCGCAAGTGCCGATGTGAGACAGGAGTGGTGATGACAGCGGGTCCGGACACGGGGGAGATCGCGACGCGACCGCGTGCCAAATCGAGCCCGAACGTCATCATCGCGTTGCTGGTCGGCTCGGCGTTCGTGATGATCCTCAACGAGACGATCATGAGCGTGGCGTTGCCCGCCCTGATCGTGGATCTGCACATCTCCGCGAGTACCGCGCAGTGGCTCACCAGCGGATTTCTGCTGACCATGGCCGTCGTGATCCCCATGTCGGGGTCGCTGCTGCAGCGCTACCCGGTGCGTGGCGTCTACCTCACCTCGATGTCGTTGTTCTGCACCGGCACGTTGGTGGCCGCCCTCGCGCCAGGATTCGCGGTGCTGATGGCCGGGCGGATCGTGCAGGCGTGCGGCACCGCGGTGATGATGCCGCTGTTGATGACGACGGTGATGACGCTGATCCCGGCCGACCGGCGCGGACAGATGATGGGCACCATCTCGATCGTCATCGCGGTCGCCCCGGCGATCGGGCCCACGCTGTCGGGCTTCATCCTCGGCTCGCTGGACTGGCGGTGGATGTTCTGGATCGTGCTGCCGATCGCGCTGGCGGCCTTGAGCGCCGGCCTGAAGTGGTTGCGGGTCGACGACGAGCGCGAGGAACCGACCCCGATCGATCCGATCTCGGTGCCGCTGTCGGCGGTCGCGTTCGCCGGCCTGGTCTTCGGACTCTCGCTGTTGGGTGAGGCCGCGCACGGCGGGTCGGGTATCCCCGCGTGGGCGCCGATGACACTCGGCGCGGTGGCGATGGTGCTCTTCGGAGCACGCCAGGTACAGCTACAGCGACGGGACCGCGCGTTCCTGGATCTGCGGCCGTTCACCTATCGACGGTTCTCGGTGTCGCTGGGCCTGGTGGTCCTGGGCTTCATGGGATTGTTCGGGGCGATCATCATGGTGCCGCTGTACGTCCAGGACGTCCTGCGGCACAGCGCGCTGGTCGCCGGCCTGGCGACCCTGCCGGGTGGCTTGCTCATGGGTGTGGCCGGCCCGGTGGTGGGTCGGGTCTATGACCGCCACGGCGCCCGGGTGCTCGTCGTCCCGGGATCGATCCTGCTGTGCGCGTCGCTGTGGGGCTTCACCGCGTTGTCGGCCGCCTCGCCGATCTGGGAACTCGTCGCGTTGCAGACGGTGATGATGGTCGGCCTGGCGATGATGTTCACCCCGTTGATGACCGACGCGCTCGGGGTGTTGCCGGACCGGCTGTACTCGCACGGCAGCGCGATCTTGACGACGTTGCAGCAGGTCGCCGGCGCGGCGGGCACTGCCTTGTTCGTGACGGTGATGACCAAGGCCTCACACTCGGGTGGAGCGCCGGATCTGCCCGGCGTCCACGCGGCCTTCGTGGCCGCGGCGATGATCGGCGTGGCCGCTGTGGTGATGGCCTTCTTCACCGCCGCGCGTCCGAGCCCCGCGGGTGGCACGCCGACGCATTGAACCTTGTCCCAGGCACAATCAGAACGTGGACAAAGACCGGAAAGTCGTCGTCATCACCGGAGCGGGCAGCGGGATCGGCCGCGCCACCGCACATGTTCTGTTGGAGGCCGGTCACCACGTGGTGCTCGCCGGTCGCCGGCCCGAGGCCTTGGCGCAGACCGCAGCGCACCGGCCGAATGCCCGGTTGGTCGAAACCGACGTCACCGATTCGGCTTCCGTGCAGACGCTATTCGCCGACGCGGTAAGGACATTCGGCCGGGTCGACGTGTTGTTCAACAACGCGGGGGTGTTCGGGCCCTCCGCTTCGATCCTCGACATCGACGACGACCAATGGCACACCACCTGGCGCACCAACGTCGACGGAGCGGTGTACTGCGCGCGGGAAGCCGCCCGCATCATGGCCGCGCAGTTGCCGAGAGGCGGTCGGATCATCAACAACGGCTCCCTGTCGGCGCACCGGCCCCGGCCGCACAGCTTGGCCTACACCACCACCAAACATGCGATGAGCGGGCTGAGTGCGTCGATGTTGTTGGATCTACGCAACATCGACATCTGCATCACTCAAATCGACATCGGCAATGCCGCCACGGACATGACCGCCGGCTTCAGTCACCAGACCCGGCAGTCCGACGGAAGCCTCGCGGCGGAGCCGACGTTCGACGTCGAGCATGTGGCCCGCGCGGTCGCCCACCTGGTCGAGCTGCCGCTGGAGGTATCGGTTCCCTCGCTGACGGTGATGGCGCGGGCCATGCCGTACTTCGGTCGCGGCTGATCGCGCCGGCATGATCACCGACGGGCCACGCTATGTCGTCAACTGCTCGATCCTTTTCCCCGATCTGCCGCTGCTGCAACGCCCGCACGCCGCGCGCAGCGCCGGCTTCGAGGCGGTCGAATTCTGGTGGCCATTCGCCGATCCGGTCCCGCGCGACCGGGAGGTCGACGCATTCGTGCGAGCCATCGACGACGCCGGGGTGCACCTGGTCGCGATGAACTTCACCGGTGGTGACATGGCGGCAGGGGAGCGCGGGCTGCTCTCGGATCCCGGGCAGGGTCAGGTCTTCCGCGACAATGTCGACGTAGCCCTCGGTATCGCACAACGGCTGGGCACCAAGGCTTTCAACGCGCTGTACGGCAACCGGCTTGAGGTCCTCGATCCCCGTGCCCAGGACGAGACCGCCGTCGAGAACCTCGCCCACGCCGGTCGGCTGACCCAAAGTATCGGCGCCACAATCCTGATCGAACCGCTCAGCGGCGTGCCCTCCTACCCGTTGACCACCGCCGCAGAGGCCATCGCGGTGATCGACCGGGTCGCCCGGGAAACGGGGGTGAGCTCGCTGCGGCTTCTCGCCGACCTGTACCACCTGCAGGTCAACGGCGACGATATCCCTGCGGCGATCGACCACCATGTCAACCGCATCGGTCATGTCCAGATCGCCGACGCGCCGGGCCGGGGAGCGCCTGGTACCGGCGCCATGGACATCTCGGCACACCTGGAGCACCTGGCATCGCGGGGCTACCGCGGTCACGTCAGTCTGGAGTACCAGGACAGCGGTCCGGATCCGTTCGCCTGGCTGCCGCGGTCACGACGCGGCGTCAGCCCCTGGCTGTCCCTCGGGTGACCGAACACGTTCGTCGCCATGCCAATTCGCCAGCAGGCGCAGTGCCGTCTCGTCGGCAGATCCGGCTGTGGTGGTGTAGATGATGAGGATCTGATCCGGGTCGGCCGACGGGTTGAGGGCCTGGTAATCGACGGTCAGATCACCGACCAGCGGATGATGGTAGGCCTTGGTGCCCGTCGTCCGCCGTTCCACGGTGTGGTTCGACCACCAGGATCGGAATTCCACCGAACGGATGGACAATTCGCCGACCAACGCGGCCAGCTTGTCGTCGTCGGGATGGCGCCCGGCATCGAGGCGCAACATGGCGACGGTATCGGCGGCCACCTGCTCCCAATCTGCGTAGAGCTCGCGGGCATGCGGATCGAAGAAGACGAACCGCGCCTGGTTACGTTGGGCCGCGGGCAACTCGCGGAACTCGGTGATCAGGGCCCCGGCCACTCGGTTGTGGGCCAGCACGTCCAGGCGCCGGCCCAGCACGAACGCCGGTGAACACGCCTGGTCGAGCAACTCCAGCAGGCGAAGGGTGGCGCTGTCGACCGATTGGGGTCGAGGTCGCCGCTTGCGTTGGGTGGGCTGGCGTCGCGCCAGGTGATGTAGGTGCTGACGTTCGGCCTCGTTGAGCTGCAGCGCCCCGGCCAGCGCGTCGAGCACATCGGTCGATGCGCTGCGGCTGCGGCCCTGCTCGAGGCGGGTGTAGTAGTCCACGCTGACCCCGGCCAGTCTGGCCAGCTCCTCGCGACGCAACCCCGGCACGCGCCGACGCTCAACCGCCTCGTCGTCAAGGCCGGCCGCCTGCGGGCTCAACTGCGCTCGCCGCGCGCTGAGGAATTCGGCCAGCTCCGAAGATTTTCGGTCGGTCATGCTGCCAGTCTGCCCGCTTCGCGACGGTTGTCGACGCCGAAGGTGGCCCAGTTTGTCCCCCGATAGACAGGGCAGGTTTGACCGCCCCAAAGTCATCCGATCGCCGGTTGTCTGGTGGTGTCACGCCGTCACGAAAGGAGAACCACATGTCCACCGTCA
This sequence comes from Mycobacterium sp. GA-1841, assembly GCF_001954135.1. Lineage (GTDB taxonomy): Bacteria > Actinomycetota > Actinomycetes > Mycobacteriales > Mycobacteriaceae > Mycobacterium. Next base: position 173,928 of record NZ_MBEQ01000015.1, read on the forward strand.
TCACCGCAACCCCACTTGCCGACCGGGTGGCTGTCGTCACCGGCGCCTCCAGCGGTATCGGCGAGGCCACCGCGCTGCGCCTGGCCGCGCTGGGCGCCACGGTGGTGCTTACCGCGCGGCGGGCCGACCGGTTGGCGGTCCTGGCCCAGCAGATCACCGCGTCCGGGGGCACCGCGCTGGCCCTGCCGGTCGATGTCACCGACCGCGAGGCGGTCAAAGCCGTTGCCGAGCAGGTCGACGAGCGCTTCGGCGGCGCGGATCTGGTGTTCGCCAATGCCGGGGTCCAGCTCATCTCCCCGGTCGAGGACGTCAAATTCGACGAATGGCAGCGCCAGATCGACCTCAACGTCACCGGGGTGATGAATGTGATCGGCGCCTTCGTGCCGCAGCTCGTCGCCTCGGCCGCCGACGGACAGCCCGCCGATCTGATCACCACCTCCTCGATCGCGGCGACGAGGGTGTTGGAGAAATTCTCGGTGTATTCGGGAACGAAGGCCTACATCAGCCAGCTCACCCGGCTGTTGCGAGTTGAGCTGGGCCGCAAGAACGTCCGGGTTGCCACCATCGAACCCGGGATGGTGGACACCGAATTGCCTTTGCATGTCACCGATCCGGACGCCTCGAAGCTGATGGCCGATCTGATCGACGAGATCGACGTACTCTCCCCGGCCGACGTGGCCGAAACCATCGCGTTCATGGCCGCGGTACCCCGCCACGTGAACCTGACCGAGATCACCATCCTGCCTACCCAGCAAGCGATCTGAGGAACGAACACTGATGACCAAGACAATCCTGATCACCGGAGCCTCCAGCGGTATCGGTGAGGCCACCGCACGGCGGCTGGCCGCCGACGGGCACCAGGTGTTTCTCGGTGCCCGCCGTACCGATCGGCTGCAGGGCCTGGTCGACGAACTCCGAAATGCCGGTGGCACAGCAGCGTTCTGCCGTCTGGACGTCACCGACGCTGCTGATGTCGAGCAGTTCGTGGCCGACGCCGTCAGCACCTATGGCCGAGTGGACGTGCTGGTCAACAACGCCGGCGTGATGCCGCTGTCGAGGCTGGCCGAGCGCCGTGTCGAGGAGTGGAACCGCATGATCGATGTGAATATCCGTGGTGTGTTGCACGGCATCGACGCCGTCCTGCCGGTGATGCGGCAGCAGGGCGGCGGCCATATCGTCAACCTGGCATCCGTCGGTGCCCACGAGGTGGAACCGACTGCGGCCGTTTATTGCGCGACCAAGTTCGCGGTGTGGGCGATCTCCGAAGGTCTACGCAAGGAGAGCGCTGGCGACATCCGGGTCAGTGTGGTTTCTCCGGGTGTCACTGAATCAGAGCTGGCCGAATCGATCTCCGATGAGGGTGCGCGTGCCCAGATGCGCGTATACCGCGCGGTCGCCATTCCTGCGTCTGCCATCGCCGATGCGATTGTCTTCGCCGTCGGTCAGCCGGCCGAAGTGGACGTCAATGAGATCATCGTCCGCCCGGCAGCCGGCACTCATTAGCCGCTGCCGAGAGTGCCGCCGCTGAGCGCCCACCGAAAACAACAGAGCCGGAGGCCTTCGGGCCACCGGCTCTGTACAGCGGGCTTGTCGTCTCAGCGATGTGCATCCTGAAGTTCGTGCCGCTGTACGACTGCAATCAACTCTTCACGAACCGTCGAGTTGGGCAGTTCGTTGATCCGCGCGTAGAGGCGGCGCCGCATGTTGGCGCGCTTCTGGTTCGCGCGAAACTGTGCGAAGGACATACTTCTCACTCCTCAAAGTGCCCCGGATCACGGGTACTCATTAGTTGTTGATGTCCACATATCGGGGATCGCCCGAAGGCAGGGACCCTTCCATGGTCGCGTCAACCGCTGTGTAAAAGCAATTCTTAGAGTGTGAGTTTGGCTACAGCGCAACCTGATTCGAGAGTGTCCCGGGTCACATTGGTCTGGCCGCCGAGCGGTGGCCTATGCTCGCTGCGGCGAATGGCGTGCCTGAGGGGCGGTTTCGTCGACCACCGGCGAAGACGGCGCAGGAAGTTTCATCGTGCAGGCAATTGTTGACGATCCGGTCCTTGTTCCTGCCGCGCCGCGGCAGGCGCGTGACGGCCTGATCGGGTTGAGCGGCGTGGCCATCGTGATGGTGGTCGTCGGCCATTTTTGGTTCGGTCAGGCCAGTGCCGGACTCGATGTCCTGTTGATGCTGACGGGATTTCTGCTCGGCCGCCGCGTCCTGCGCGACATCGATACGGCGGGCCCGAGGGCTATGGCCGGCGAATTCGCCTGGCTGGCGCGCTGGTTGGTGCCACCGATGGTTCTGGTGCTTGCCGTGTCCGCGGTACTGACCGGGCTGGTTCAACCGCAGACCCGCTGGGAGGCATTCGCCGAGCAGACGCTGGCCGGCCTCGGCTTCTACCAGAACTGGCAGTTACTCCAGTCGGCCGAGGACTATGTGCAGGCCGGTGCGGCAGTGACGCCCCTGCACCACCTGTGGGCGGTCTCGGTGCTGGCTCAGTTCGCGGTCGCCTTCCTGGTGCTGGCCGCAGCGCTCGCCGTGATGACGAAGGGTCGGGGCCGGTCCATGCGACGCCGTCTCCTGGTGGCGGTCTGCGGTGGCGCGATGGTGGCGTCGGCGTACTACGCGGTCGTGACGCATTCGGACAATCCGATGCTCGCCTACTACAGCACCGCCGCGCGCACCTGGGAGCCGCTGGCCGGCGTGCTGGCTGCGGCGTTCGTGACCCGCCCGGGCCGGACAACCGGGTCGCCGGCCTGGCCCCGGGCCGGCGAGTTCTTGCGCAGCGCGCCATTGGTCGCGCTCGGAGCTGTGGCGTATCCGCTGTTCCTCTGGCACTGGCCGCTGTTGATCTTCTGGCTGGCCACCGTGAACCGCGATGCGGTCGGTGTGGCCGACGGCAGCGCGGTCGCTGTGGTCGCCGCGTTGATGGCGTGGCTCACCGCGCGGTTCACCCAGTCACCGTGGCGCGCACAGCGGCGTTGGCGCAGCCACGCCGCGGCGTTGACGGGGGCAGTTGTCGTGCTGGTGGCGGTGACGTTGGTGGCGACGTCACTGATGTGGCAGGGCCATGTGGCAGCGGCCCGGGCCAGCGGTGCGGAATTGGGCATGCTGCCGGTTCGCGACTATCCCGGCGCGCGGGCGCTCATCGAGAACCGCAGGGTCGCCAAACTGCCGATGCGCCCGAGCGCTCTGGAAGCGGCCGACGACATCCCGCCGTCCTCGGAAGACCATTGCGTCACCGGATTCACCGGCGACGAGGTGATCACGTGTACGTACGGAGATCCCAAGGGCGACCGTACGATTGCGCTGGCCGGCGGATCTCACTCGGAGCACTGGCTGACTGCGCTGCACCAGATCGGGCGGCGCCACGGCGTCAAGGTGACCACCTATCTGAAGCTCGGCTGCCCGCTGACCACCAAACCGGTGCCCATCATCGCGGGTTCCTTCCAGCCGTATCCGTCCTGCCGGACGTGGTCGGACCGCGCGCTGGCCCAGATCATCGCCGACCGGCCGGATTACGTGTTCTTCACCGCGACCCGTCCGATTCTCAACGGGCCCGGTGACTATGTGCCCGATTACTACCTGGGGATCTGGGACGAGTTGGCGGCCAACGCCATCCCGATGCTGGGCATGCGGGATACGCCGTGGATGGTTCGGGATGGCTGGTTCTTCTCGCCGGTCGACTGTCTGTCCGACGGTGGGGACGCCGAGGGGTGCGGGTTGCCGCGCGACGAGGCGCTGGCCCAACGCAACCCCACCCTCGACTATCTGGCCCGCTATCCGTCGATGAAGGTGCTCGACCTCAGTGACGCGGTGTGCCGTTCCAGCGTCTGTCGGGCCGTGGAGGGCAATGTGCTGATCTACCACGATGCCCACCACCTGTCCGGCGCCTATGTGCGCACACTCACCGACGAGTTGGCCCGGCAGATGTCCGAGGCCCTCGGCTGGTGGTAGCCGTCATTCGACGATGAACACCGGAATCTGTCGGGTGGTCTTGGTCTGGTACTCGGCGTACGGCGGATAGGCCTGCACGGCCAGCGTCCACCAATGTTCCCGTTCGTCACCGGAGAGCTCGCGGGCGGTCAGCACCGCGGTCTTGTCGCCGTCCTGCACCGTCACCGCGGGGTTAGCCTTGACGTTGAAGTACCAGGACGGGTGTGCCGGGTCTCCGCCCTTGGAGGCCACCATCGCGTAGCGGCCGTTCTCCTCCACGCGCATCAGCGGGACGTACCGCTTCTTACCGGACTTCGCACCGGTCGTCGTGAACAGGACGATGGGGCGGTCCAGCACCTCGACGCCGTCGGTGGTGCCTTGTTCCAGGATGCGTTGGGTCTGCTCGCGTACCCAGTCGGTCGGGCTCAATTCGGCTTGCTCAGTCACGCACGCCGCAACAGCGGTCCGCGCACGGTTATTCCGTGCTCACCGAAGTTTCAGCACCACTTTGCCCTTGGCGCTGCGGTTCTCCAGCGACGCAATGGCCTGTGCCGCCTGCGCCAGCGGGTACACCTCGGGTTGCGGTGCGGCGACCGCACCGGAGGCCAGCAGCGGCTGCAGTTCGGCCCACTGCTCCTGTAAGTAGCCAGGATGGGAGAACGTCCAGGCGCCCCAGCCGGCGCCGACCACGTCGACGTTGTTGAGCAGCAGGCGATTGACCTTGACCGTGGGGATCTCACCGCCGGTGAACCCGATGACCAGGAGCCGTCCGCCTACGGCCAGTGAGCGCAGCGAGTCGGTGAAGCGATCCCCGCCGACCGGGTCGACCACGACATCCACGCCCCGCCCGCCGGTGAGTTCCTTTACCGCATCGCGGAACCCGTCGGCGAGCACCACGTCGGAAGCGCCTGCGGCCCTGGCGATCTCGGCCTTCTCCTCGGTGGACACCACCGCGATGGTGCGTGCGGCTCCCAACGCCGGGGCCAGTCGCAGCGCCGAGGTGCCGATCCCACCGGCGGCGCCGTGCACCAGCACGGTCTCGCCCTGGGCCAGCCGGCCGCGGGTGCGCAGGGCGAACTGGACGGTCAGGTCGTTGAACAGGATGCCGGCGCCGGCCTCGAAGGACACCGCGTCCGGCAGCGCGAACACCCGCTCGGTGGGCAGGGCCACCACTTCGGCCATGCCGCCCGACAGCATGGTCAGGCCCAGCACCCGATCACCCGCAGACACGTGGGCACCGGCCGGCGCGGTGCGTACCACGCCGGCGATTTCGGCCCCCGGGGTGAACGGAAGCTCCGGCTTGTACTGATAGAGACCGCGGGTCAGCAGGGCGTCCGGAAACGCCACGCCCGCGGCGTGCACGTCGACCACCACCGCGTCGGGTTCGCCGGAGGGTTCCTCGACCTCGACCACCTGCACCGCGTCGGGACCGTCGAGCCGGGTGATCTGTGCTGCACGCATCGCCTGTCTCCTTCTGCGTTGAGCGTTTGAGTGGACCGCCGGCCAATTGTGACAGGTGTCAAGTCGTTGGCCTAGCATCACCGGATGCTCAATGCCCGCGCCGCCGTGCTGCTCGACGCCGGAGCCGACCCGCAGCTCACCGACGTCCAGATCCGCGAACCCGTCGGCGATGAAGTGCTGGTCCGGATCGACGCCGTGGGCATCTGCCACACCGACGTCAGCATGGCCGCCCGGTTTCGCAAGGTGCCGATGGTCTTCGGCCACGAAGGGGCCGGCACGGTGGTGCAGGTCGGGCCCGAAGCCACCCACCGCGTCGGTGATCAGGTCGTGCTCACCTTCGCCAGCTGCGGTAGTTGCCCGGACTGTCTGGACCAGGCGCCGGCCTACTGCACGCATTCCACCGATCTCAACATGCGTGGCAGCCGCCGCGACGAGTCCAGCGCGCTTCGCCTGGCCGGCCAGCCCATCAGTGGTGGTTTCTTCGGCCAGTCCAGCTTCGCCACCTACGCGATGGCCGGCAGCCGCAACGCGGTCGCGCTACCCGAACCGATCGACCCGGCCTTGGCCGCCCCGCTGGGCTGCAGCGTGCAGACCGGCGTAGGCGCGGTCCTCAACGTGCTCGCCCCTCGCCCCGACGACGCGCTCGTAGTGTTCGGTGCCGGCGCCGTGGGACTCTCGGCGGTCATGGGTGCGCGCATCGCCGGGTGCCAGACCATCATCGCTGTCGACCCGATCGCGCAACGACGCACGCTGGCAACGGAATTGGGTGCCACGTCCACGATCGACCCGACGGCCGCCGACGCTGCCGCCGCGGTGCTCGAGTTGACCGGAGGTGTGGCCGCTGCGGTCGACACCACGGCCCGCCCCGACGTGATCGCGAGTGCGATCGGAGTGCTGCGGTCCCGCGGCGCACTGGCGTTGGTGGGCCTTGGCGCCATGACCGCCGAGCTTCCGGTCGTGCTCATCATGGCCAAGGGGCTCACCGTGCGCGGCGTGGTGGAGGGTGACAGCGAACCACAGTCGTTCATCCCTCATCTGGTCGATCTGCACCGCCGTGGCGAACTTCCACTCGAGGCGCTGGTGACCCGCTACGCCTTCGGCGACTTCGACGCGGCCTGGGCCGCCGCCAAGGGCGCTGACGTGGTCAAACCTGTGCTGACCACCGACGCGGTAGGCTCGTAAATCCTGTTTCACCCCGGCAGTGACGCCGACGATCGGAGCATCATGACCCTGCCCCAGCTACCACCGGGACGTGCCGTGGAGGTCCGTGCGATCGACGGCGTGCGACTGCATGCCGAGGTGTTCGGGCCCGAGGACGGCTATCCGATCGTCCTGGCCCACGGCATCACCTGCGCCATCGGGGTGTGGGCCCATCAGATCGCCGACCTGGCCACCGACTACCGCGTCATCGCCTATGACCACCGTGGGCACGGTCGCAGCGAGGCGCCGCGCGGGCGCCACCGCTACAGCCTCAACCATCTCGCCGCCGATCTGGACGCCGTGCTCGACGCGACGTTGAAGCCAGGACAGCGGGCCGTCATCGCCGGTCACTCGATGGGCGGCATAGCGATCACGTCATGGTCGCAGCGTTATCCGGCCCGGGTCGCCGCCCGCGCCGACGCCGTCGCGCTGATCAACACCACCACCGGCGATCTGCTGCGTGACGTCCAACTACTGCGCGTACCGGCAGCATTGGGCGCCACCCGCATCCGGGCGGCCGGCACCGTCGTCAAGACGTTCGGCGGATTTCGGGTGCCGCCGTTCACCGCGCGTCCCAGCCAGCGCTTCGTCGGGCACCTGGCCGTGGGCCGTGACGCCGAACCGTGGGTGGCGCCGTATGTCTATCGGTTGTTCACCGAGACGCCCGGGGCCGGGCGTGGTGGCTGGGCCCGCGTGCTGGTCAACAGCATGGGCCCGCAACACATTTCGGTCCAGAACCTGTCGGTGCCCACATTGGTGATCGGCAGTCGCAACGACCGGTTGCTGCCGATCGCTGCGGCCCGCCGCATCGCCGCAGACGTTCCGAACCTCACGGCATTCGTCGAGATGCCCGGCGGGCATTGCGCCATCCTGGAATGCCCGTCACAGGTCAACGCCCAATTGCGGGCCCTGGCCGAATCGGTGGCCACGCCCCAACCGCTCAGCTCCTGATCCGGCCGGCCACCTCGGCGGCGGCCCGCTGTCCGGAGCGCACCGCCCCGTCGAGGAATCCGGTCCACACGTCGGCGGTTTCGGTGCCGGCCCAGTGGATCGCGTCCACGGGCTCACGCAACCACTGACCGTACTGCGTCCACGATCCCGGCGGTACCGCGGCGGTCGGCCCGCCTGGGGCGAATTGCTCTGTGCCCCAGCAGTGGTCGATGTAATCGATCGGTTGCCGGGCGGCATCGCCGAACAGGCTGGCGAAGCCGGCCAGTGCCTGTTCGCGGCGCTGCTCGGGTGACAGCCGGTCGAACGTGCGCGCATCGGTGAAGCCCAGCAGGATGCCGGGACCGTCTTCGCCGGGGCTCAGATCGAAGGTGATGAACACCGGCCCTTCGTCGCTCAATGCCTCACCCGAACATCCGTTGGCGCGCCAGAACGGGCGCTCGAAGGCGGCGTAGGCCTTGCTGAGATTGCCCTGCGGCCAGTGCGCGGCCAACTCGGTGTACGGCTTGGGCAGCGGGGGACTGAACTCGATGCCGGTGCGGTGCTGCGGCGGGATCGCCACGATGACCGCCTGCGCGTGCACCACACCGGCCGGGCAGCTCACCTCGACGGTGCCGTCGGCCCGCCGTTCGATGCGGCCCACCGGGGCGTCCAGCACCACCCGCTCGCCCAACTCCTCGGCCATCCGCACCGCGATCTGCTGGGTGCCGTCGGGAAACCGGTCCTGCTGGGCGCCGCCGCGCACATCGAGCATGCGGTCCAGCCCACCGGCGGCCTTGACGTAGCGGGCCGCGTGCAGCATCGACACCTGGTCGGGTTCGGCGCCCCAGGTGACCCGGGACATGATCGCCATCAGGTTGCGGGTCGAGGCGTTGGCGCCTGCCGAGCGCAACCATCCCTCCAGGGTGCGCTCATCAAGGGGGTGAGCGTTCGGGCTGTTCCACGGCTCGTCCACCCGGATCAGCCGGCACAGCCGCTCGAACCGCCACTGGATTCGGGACACGTCGAACAGTTCCATCATCGACAGCCGCGGGATGGTGCTGCGGTAGGACCGCACCCGGCCGTGCCAGCGGATCAGGTTCTTGCCGCGGTCGTAGGTGGGTACCGTTCGGCAGCCCAGTTCGCGGGCCAGCGCGAGCACGGCATCCTGGGTCGGCCCGACGAACGTGGCGCCCAGGTCGACGGGTATCCCGGCAATCGTCGCGGTCGACGAGCGGCCGCCGACCCGGTCACGTCCCTCCAGCACCACCACCTGGTGTCCGAGCTGGGCCAAGGCGCGGGCGGCGGACAGCCCGGCGAACCCGGCGCCCACCACGACGACGTCGCTGCTCGATGGGAGGCTCACCCCTCTAGGCTCTCACGCGTGAAGGTCATGACAGCGTTGTTCGGGCCGACGGATGCGATCGGGCGGGCCGCGGCCCTGCGCGAGGCCGGGGCCAGTGGGGTGTTCACTTTCGAGGGACCCCACGACGTGTTCACCCCCTTGACGCTGGCGGCCACCGTCGGCGGTCTGGATCTGATGACCAATGTGGCAATCGCGTTTCCGCGCAACCCGATTCACCTGGCACACCAAGCCATCGACCACCAGATCCTGTCCGGTGGCCGGTTCACGCTGGGGCTCGGCACCCAGATCCGGACCCAGATCGAGAAACGGTTCGGCGCCGAGTTCGATCGTCCGGTGGCCCGGATGGCCGAGTTCGTCGCGGCGTTGCGGGCGATCTTCGCGGCCTGGGAGACCGGCGAGCGGCTGGAGTTTCGGGGCGAGTTCTACCGACACACCCTGATGACACCGACGTTCACGCCGCGCGACAACCCCTACGGTCCGCCGCCGATCTATGTCGGTGCACTGGGTCCTCGGCTGACCCGGGCCACCGCGCAGTTCGCCGACGGCCTGCTGGTCATGCCGTTCGGGTCCAAGCGGTTCCTGCACGAGGCCACGCTGCCAGCCGTGCGCGACGGACTCACTGCGGCCGGGCGCGCCGAGGGCGAGCTGGCGATCGTGCCGGAGATCATCGTGTCGGCCGGGGAGAACCACGACGCGGCGCGCCGGTTGCTGGCGTTCTACGGCTCCACCCCGGCCTATCGGCCCGTGCTCGAGGTGCACGGTTGGGGCGATTTGCAGCCCGAGCTCAATGCGCTGTCCAAGCAGGGGCGCTGGGCCGAGATGGGTTCGCTGATCGACGACGAGGTACTGCACACCATCGCCGCCTGCGGTAGCCCGGCCGACATCGCCGCGCACATCCGCGACCGGGTCGACGGGGTGTCCGACCGGATCTGCCTGTACCAACCGGGCCCGATCGCGGTGGAGTCGCTTGCCGAGATCGTTGACGCACTGCGCGACTGACGGCCTAATCTGGTGGTACCGAGCGGGACCAAAGGAGGTTCGCCATGGATGGCGCTCGTCGGGACGTGGATGCGGACTATTCGGACGTGCTCGTCATCGGGGCGGGGATCTCCGGTCTCGGCGCGGCCTATCGGCTGCAGGAGAAGAGCCCGGGACTGACGTACACGCTGCTGGAACGCCGGGAGCGGATCGGCGGCACCTGGGACCTGTTCCGGTATCCGGGCATCCGCTCGGACAGCGACATCTTCACGCTGAGCTTCCCGTACCACCCCTGGACGCGGCCGGAGAACGTGGCCGACGGGGGAGACATCCGCGAGTACCTCACCGAGGCCGCGCGGGTGAACGGGATCGATCGGCATATCCGCTTCAACACCCGTGTGCTGTCGGCGGATTGGGATTCGGACACCGACACCTGGACCGTGCACGCCGAGCAGGACGGCCGGCCCGTGACCTACCGGTCCCGGTTCTTGTTCTGCGGCACCGGCTACTACAACTATGACGAGCCCTACACGCCGGAGTTTGCCGGAATCGAGAGCTTCAGCGGCGACGTCGTGCACCCGCAGTTCTGGCCCGAGTCGCTGGACTACTCCGGCAAGCGGGTGGTGGTGATCGGCAGCGGAGCCACCGCGATCAGCCTGGTGCCGGCCCTGGCCCAGCAGGCCTCGCATGTGACCATGCTGCAGCGTTCACCGACGTACATGATGTCGATGGCGCGGATCGATCCGATGGTGACAGTTATCCGAAAGATCCTGCCGCGCAAGCTCGCTCACCAGGTCGTGCGGTTCCGCAACGCGATGATCCACATCCTGACCTACTTCATGTTCCGTAAGGCACCGCGATTCGGCCGGTGGCTGGTCCGTAATCGGACCATCGCCGCGCTGCCCGAGGGGTATCCCGTCGACGTGCACTTCAAGCCGCGCTACAACCCATGGGATCAACGCATGTGCCTGGTACTGGACCGGGACCTGTTCGGCCACATCAGTGACGGCCGCGTCGATGTCGTCACCGATCACATCGACCATGTGGATGCTACGGGCATCGTGCTGAAATCCGGTGGGCGAGTGGACGCCGACGTGATCGTCACCGCGACCGGTCTGCAACTGCAGGCGCTCGGCGGGATCCGGCTCACGGTCGACGGTCACGAGGTCAAACCGACCGAGCGGTTCGTGTACAAGGAGTTCCTGCTGGAAGACGTGCCCAACCTGGCCTGGTGCATCGGCTACACCAATGCGTCGTGGACGCTGCGCGCCGACATGACCGCTCGCGCGTTCGCAAACCTGGTGGCCTACATGGGCGCTCACGGCTACACCCACGCCTACCCGCACAAGGGTGCGACCCCGATGCCGGAGAAACGGACGTGGGATCTGGAGGCCGGCTACATTCAGCGCTCCGAGCATGCCCTGCCGCGCTCGGGCACCAAACGGCCCTGGCACGTCCGGCACAACTATGTGCTGGACGCCATCGACCATCGCTTCGACCGCATCGACGAGTCGATGGTCTTCGGCCGCGCCCCGGCCGTGACGAATGTGGCTTCCTGAACACCGCGAGACATCCCTGGGAGCTAAGTGTCAAGCGGCGGCTTGTGCGCGGTGTGCCCAGGCGGTGTGTTCGTCGTAGG
>NZ_MBEQ01000016.1 GCF_001954135.1 Mycobacterium sp. GA-1841
TGGGGTTCCCCAGAAGTAGTGGACATCTGAGATAGCGGGACGTGGTCCCCTGGAAGGATGTTCGTATGTCTGCTCGTCGGCGTTCGTTTACCCCGGAGTATCGGGTGGAGGCCGCGCATCGGGTCATCGATGGGAACCGACCGGTGGCCGAGGTTGCCGTCGAGTTGAATCTGCATGAGAACCTGTTGCATAAGTGGGTGAGCCAGGAGCGTCGCCGGATGGCCGCTGCCGAGGGCGGCATGGTGCCTGATCCTGGTGATGGGCAATCGCTTTCACCGGATGAACGGGCCGAGCTGGTACGGCTTCGGGCCAAGGTCAGCGAGCAGGCCAAGGACATCGCGTTCCTGGAAAAAGCCTCGGCGTACTTTGCAGGGAAGCATCTAAAGTGAGCCGGTTCGAGCTCATGGCTGCAGAGTGCGCCTCCCACGACGTCACCCGGATGGCCACACTGTTGGGCGTGTCCACCTCGGGCTACTACAAGCACCTGCACCGCCTGAGGACTGCTGAGCCCACGCCCCGGGCCCAGCGCCGACGGGACTTGGAAGTCAAGATTTTGGCCCATCACAAGGACTCCCGGGGCACTTACGGGTCGCCGCGGATCACCGCCGATCTGCACGCTGCCGGCGAGCAGGTATCGGTCAACACCGTCGCGGCGATCATGGCCGCACTCGGGATCGAGGGCATCAGCCCGCGCACCTTCAAAACGACCACGGTCGTCGACCTGAGTGCGTCGTTCCCGCCGGATCTGGTCGGCCGATGTTTCGACCAGGGCCGTATTGATGCGGTGTGGTCCTCGGACATCACCTACCTGAGCTGCGGGGAAGGCGACATGTACCTGTGTGCGATCCGCGATGAGCATTCCCGGCGCGTGCTGGGCTGGGCCGTCGATGGCCACATGCGCACCGAGCTGGTGACCACCGCAGTGGACCGTGCGGTGTTCACCCGCGGCGGCCAGGTCAGCGACGTCATCCTGCACTCAGACCGCGGGACCCAGTACACCTCCCATGACATGGCCACCGCGGCCACGACCCACGGGCTGCGCCGATCCATGGGGGCCACCGGTATCTGCTGGGACAACGCCGGCGCCGAATCGCTGTGGTCGACGTTCAAACACGAGTACTACTACCGGCACACCTTCGGTACTAAAGCTGAATTGATTGCTGCAGTTGACAATTGGATGACATTCTACAACCATCAACGTCGACATTCAGCGATCGGAATGCGCTCACCCATCAACTACGAGCGCGCCCTGACTGTCACCCTGGAAGCAAGCTAACCGCGTCCACTTTTTCTGGGGAACCTCA
>NZ_MBEQ01000017.1 GCF_001954135.1 Mycobacterium sp. GA-1841
GCTTGGACGAACCCAGCACCGCGGTCACGGCGACCAGGGCGAACAGCATGATGGCCAGGTAGGACGGCGCGCCCAGGGTGACCGCGAACCGCGAGATCGGTGGGGCGAACGCGGCCAGCAGCGCGGTCCCGATCGCCCCGGCCACGAACGAGCCGATCGCCGCGGTGGCCAGGGCCTGGGCGGCCCGGCCGGCCTTGGCCATCTTGTTGCCCTCGATCGCGGTGATCACCGACGACGATTCCCCTGGAGTGTTCAGCAGGATCGAAGTGGTCGAGCCGCCGTACATCCCGCCGTAGAAGATCCCGGCGAACATGATGAACGCCGCACTGGGACTGACGTTGTAGGTCACCGGGAGCAGCAACGCCACCGTCATGGCCGGCCCGATACCCGGGAGCACACCCACCGCGGTGCCGAGCAGTACCCCGATCACCGCGTACAGCAGATTCATCGGGGTGGCGGCCTCGGCGAACCCCTGCAACAACCAGTCGAAGTTACCCATCTACAGAATCCCGTCGAGAATGCCTGCGGGCAGCGGGATTCCGAGCCCGGAGTAGAACGCATAGAAGCTGCCGACCGACAGCACCGAACCCATCACCAGGTTGCGGATGTAGTGCCGGTTTCCGAGAACCGTTGCCGCCCCGGCGAACAGCAACGCCCCGGTGATGGCCCAGCCCAGTGGTTTGACCGTGACGATCACCAGGACGAACAGCCCGACCAGTAGGCTCACCGTGCGCCAGTCTCCTGGCATGTCCGGGTCCACGTCCTCCCCCGCGTCGGCCTCACCGACCGATCCGCGTCCGATCGCCACAGCCAGGATGGCCGCCAGCACGATCAGCACGATCCCGATACCCAGCGGGAAAGCCCTTGGCCCCACCGGATCTACCTTGGCGAACCCGCCGGTCAAGGTCGGCGCGTCAAAGATCAGGAACCCGCCGACGGCAACCAGGACCGCGCAGACCAGATACTGCGCCTTGTCGAGCTTCACAACAACCCCAATTCGTTCAGCGTGGTGGAGACGCGGTTGTCCTGATCCCGCAGGAATTGTTCGAACTCGTCGCCGGTGCTGAACGCGTCACTCCAGCCGTTCTTGACCAGCGCGTCACGCCACTGCTGGGTGCCGTGCAGTTCGGTCAGCGCGCGCACCATGGCGGCCTTGGCGCCTCCGGAAATGCCCGGTGGCGCAAGGATTCCACGCCAGTTGGTGAACGTGAGGTCGACGCCGGCCTCGGTGAGCGTCGGAGCGTCGATTCCCTCGACCCGCTCTTTCCCCGACACCGCCAACACCCGGACCTGGCCGGCCTCGATCTGGTCGACGAATTCGCCGAGGCCGGTGGTTCCCGCCGCGATCTTCTTGCCCAGCAACGCCGTCAACAGGTCGCCGCCGCCGTCATAGGTGATGTAGTTGACCTGCCGCGGGTCGACCCCGACCGCACGCGCAGTCTCCATCGGGAACAGGTGATCGGGTCCACCCGGCGAGGATCCACCGCCGATCGTGACCTTGGCCGGATCGGCCTTCCACGCCGAGATGAGATCGCCGATGGTGCGGAACGGCGAATCCCCTGGCACCAGAATGCCTTCCTGTTCCTCGACCATCTTCGCCAGCGCGGTGGCGTCGGAGGCGCGCGCGTTGGACCCGTTGGTGTACACCGCTCCCACCACCCCAAGACCCATCATCATCATGAGGTCGTCGTTGCCCTTTTCGTTCATCAGCCGGGCCATCGCGACAGTGCCGCCGGCCCCGATGACGTTGAACACCTCGATGCGCCCGGTGATATCGGTGTCCTCCATGACCTTCACCGCGGTGCGGGCAGTGAGGTCGTACCCGCCACCCGGACTGTTGGGCACCATCATGCGCAGCCGGTGCAGACCCCGGGATTCGTCACCACGGGTCACCCCGCAGGCCGTCACCAGCATCAGGGCGACCACGGCCACCATCAGCGCGGCACCTAGCCGTCGAAACCTCATGGTCAGCAATACTGGACCCATGACGTGACGCAGGTCACCCATTCGGTCGCAAAGGAAGTTTTGTTCGTTGAGTACACAGGCCGGGCGTTCAAAGGTCGGGCGGTCACCGTCGCCACGCAAGTTGCTGCCGCAGGGCAGTCTGGCCGGACGCTTCCTGGTGTTCCAGCTGCTCGTTGTCGCGGTGGTGTTGATCGCAGTGGCCGCCGTGTCCGTGGCGCAGTCCACGCGCGAGTTTCGCGACGTGCGCGGACAGCGAATGATCGCCGTCGCCGAAAATGTGGCGTCCACCCCCGTCGTCCGCGACCGCTACGGCGATCCGTTCGCCGCCCAGGTACTGGCGCCCGAAGTCGACCGGGCGGTGGCGCTCTCGGGTGCCGACCTGGCCGAGATCACCGACCCGACCGGAGTGGTGCGGGTGTCCTCGGACCCGGCCCGGATCGGGCATCGCCTCAACCTGGACGTCAGCCGTGCCGACGAAGGCCGCGGCTGGTCCGGTGACACCGACATCGACGGCGTACATCACCTGGCGGGCCAGGTTCCGATCCTGAGCCCGGACGGCGAGGTGCTGGCGATCGTGTCGGTCACCCAACGTTATCCGTCGGCCTGGCAGCTGTTGGGCGGCGCCGGTGAACGGTTGCTGATCTATCTGGGGCTGGGCGCCGCGCTCGGAATGCTGGTGTCATGGCTGTTGTCGCGCCGGATCGGCCGCCACACCCGGGGCCTGGACATCGCCGAGATCGCCAACCTGGCCGATCATCGGGAAGCGCTGCTGCACAGCATCCGTGAGGGCGTCGTGGCAGTGAACAACAACGGGGTGATCACCGTGGTCAACGACAGTGCCTGCGACCTCCTGGATATCGATGCGGGGGCGGTCGGCAAACGTGCCGACGACGTGGAACTCGACCCTTCGGTCGTGGCTTTCCTGTTGTCCGACGAGCCAATTCGTTCCGAGGACAGCGACGTGGTGATCACGACGCGCAGCCGCGTGCTGGCGCTGAACCGGCGTGCGGCAAGCAGCCAGGGGCAGCGCATCGGTACGGTGACCACCATGCGCGACAGCACCGAGCTCGCCGCACTCCAGGCACAACTGTCCTCCCACCGCAGTGTCACCGACACCTTGCGGGCCCAGACCCACGAGTTCTCGAATCAGTTGCACACCATCTCCGGTCTCGTCCAACTCGGCGAGTTCGATGCCGTGCACGAGCTGGTCGGCACCTTGACCCGCCGCCGCGCCGAGATCAACGAAGCGGTGACACAACATGTTTCCGATCCCGCGGTCGCCGCACTGCTGATCGCGAAGACCTCGCTGGCCGCCGAGAACGGGGTCACGCTGACGTTGGCCTCCGACAGCCATCTCGGCGTGTTGGAGCCCGCCCTGGCCACCGACGTGATCACCGTGCTGGGCAACCTGATCGACAATGCCGTCGACGTATCGGTCGGGTCGCCGGCTGCACAGGTGAGCGTGCGCATCGACGATACGGCCGGCCTGCTGTTGGCCGTTGCCGACTCCGGTCCCGGTGTGCCCGAAC
Source organism: Mycobacterium sp. GA-1841 (assembly GCF_001954135.1). GTDB lineage: Bacteria > Actinomycetota > Actinomycetes > Mycobacteriales > Mycobacteriaceae > Mycobacterium. The sequence continues at coordinate 3,495 of NZ_MBEQ01000017.1, forward strand.
ACCTTCGCGAGATCATCTTCTCCCGCGGCATCACGTCCAAGACCCCGGTCCCCGGGGGGCGCGGCATCGGACTGTCGCTGGTGCGTCTGGTCACCGCCCAGCACGGCGGTGACGTCGAGGTCACCGACGCCCCGGACGGTGGCGCCCTGTTCGTGGTGCGACTCCATGCGTGACGTATTGGTCGTCGACGACGACTTCATGGTGGCCGACATCCACCGCCGATTCGTCGAACGTGTCGACGGCTTCCGGCCGGTATCGGTGGCGCGCAACGGATCTGAGGCCCTGGCGGCCGCCGCCGAATTTCATCCCGACCTGATCCTCCTCGACGTCTACCTGCCCGACATGACCGGACTGGATGTGCTCCGACGGCTACGCACCGAGGGCAACCGCGCCGGGGTGATCATGGTGACCGCGGCGCGCGAACTCGACACGGTCCGCGGGGCGTTGGACGGCGGGGCCGCCGACTACCTGGTCAAGCCGTTCGACTTCGACCAACTGCGGGTGAAGCTGTTGGCCTTCGCCGCGCGCGCCGACGCCCTCGCCGCCACCGGCGGTGCGGACCAGGCGACGATCGATGCGCTGTTCGGAGGTACACCCCCACCCGCACTGCCGAAAGGGCTGGGTGCCGAAACCGGGCGTCTGGTGATGGATGCCGTGCGCCGCACGGGTGAGGTGTCGGCGACCGAATGTGCCGATCTGGTGGGTATTTCACGGGTCAGCGCGCGGCGCTATCTGGAGTACTACCTGAGCACGGGAGCCCTCCAGGTACGGCTCCAGTACGGCACCGGCCGCCCGGAACGGCGCTATCGGGCCAGATAACTGGCAGAGGACTGGGTAGGTATCTCGTCATCGATACCGCGTCGAACTCACCGAGGCGTTGCGGGTGCTGACCCGGAAACTGCGAAATCCGAGCTTGCCGGGTCGCGGCTCGTGGAAACCGATGCCCGGCATCACCGGTCCAGCGAGCCCGCCGATGGCGTTCTTGGTCGCGTGAAGGTCCAAAAACTGGACCTGAAATCCGCGCCCGCCGAGCCGGCGAAATAATGGTCCCGTGACACCGAGGGTTCTGTTTGTGCGCAACGACCACACGGCCACCGAAGCCATGCTGCACCCCGTCTTCACCGAATACGGGTTCGAGATCGACACGTTCGATGTCGTCGTCGCCGATCAGGAGAACGACCCGGTCGGCCAGGTGTCCTTCCCCGATCCGACCGACTATGACGCGATCGTTCCCTTGGGTGCCCGCTGGCCGGTGTACGACGAGGCCTTGCGCGGCAGCTGGGTCGGCGCCGAAATGGAAATGGTCCGCCGGGCCGTCGAGACCGGGGTCGGCGTGCTCGGCGTGTGTTTCGGCGGGCAGCTCGTGGCGCAGGCCTTCGGCGGGTCGGTCAGTCGATCGCCGGCACCCGAGGTCGGCTGGTATGACGTGGCGAGCGACGACGAGGGACTGATTCCCGGTGGGTTGTGGTTCCAGTGGCATTTCGATCGCTGGACACTTCCCCCGGGTGCGACGGAGATTGCCCGGACGGCGAACGCTTCCCAGGCCTTCACTCTGGGCACGGCGCTCGCCCTGCAGTTTCACCCCGAACTCGATTCCGCGCTGCTGGAAACCTGGTTGACCAACGATCGCGACGGCTCAGCCGCCGGCATGGGTCGTACCCATGACGAATTGCGTTTGCAGACAAAAGAACTCATCGACGACGCGGCCACACGTGTGCGCACACTGGTCGGCGGTTTCCTGAACCGGGTGGTCCGGCGAGAGCCGCCGACGTAGGCTGGCGTCAGCCGGTCAAGTTCCTCCCCACCGGCCACAGAAGTCGATGAACGCCTGGAGCCTGCGAGCCAACGCAGAACGCGTCTACCAGGACCGCCGCGAGGCGGGCCGGGTCCTGGCCGGGCAGTTGACGTCCTATCGCGACCGTTCCGACGTGCTCGTCCTCGGGTTGGCCCGGGGCGGAGTCCCGATCGCCTGGGAGGTCGCTGCCTCTCTACACGCACCCCTCGACGTCTTCGTGGTGCGCAAACTGGGCGTGCCGCAATGGCCGGAACTGGCCATGGGCGCGGTGGCGCCCGGGGGCGGTCTGGTGATCAACGAGGCGCTGGTGAACCGCCTGGGCATCGACGAGGACACCATCGTCGAGACGATCCGGCACGAGAACGCCGAGGTCGAGCGGCGCGAGCAGGCCTACCGCCAGGGACGTCCGGCGCCCGACGTGACCAACCGGACGGTCATCCTCGTCGACGACGGCATCGCGACCGGAGCCACGATGCTGGCCGCCGTGCGGGCGGTACGGTCCGCCCGGCGAGTCGTCGTCGCGGTACCCGTCGGACCGCCGACGGTTTGCACGGAACTGCGCAACGAGGCCGACGAGGTGATCTGCACCAGCACTCCGCCCCGATTCGAAGCGGTGGGTCAGGTGTTCGCAGACTTCCACCAGGTGAGCGACGAGGAAGTCTGCCGCCTACTGGCCGAACCCACCACGAAGCCCGATGAAGGCTAGCTGCGAAGGGCTAGTTGTTGCGCTTGTCGACCGAGTCGTCGGGCTCGACGTCCACGTCCGCGGCATCGGACTCGACCGCGACATCCGATTCCGGTTCGGCGACCAACTCTTCCTCGGGATAGTCGATCGGCTCCCGGGCTTCCGGGGACTCCTCGACCGCTTCGAACGACTCGGTGGTCTCGCCCGCGTCAGCGTCTGACGGGGATTCCTCATCGCCGGCCTTGGCGCCGCGAGACCGTTCGCGCAAGGCGTCGACGATCAGCAGCAACACGCCGATCACGCTGGCACCGATACAGACCCAGGCGATCAACTCATTGCTGGTGACGACCGCGGTCACCAGCGCAGCCAGGCCGATGACGGCAAGCACGAGCGCAATGATCAACATCGTTCAACCCTAAGTGTGGTGGCCCGGAGAATCGGGCCGCTTCACGACTGTGTCGAGAAGCCAGACGGACCGGTCAGTTGTTACCGCGGTTGAACTGGCTGAAACCGCCGGCCGAGTCGTTGTTGGCGCTGGAGTCCACCGGTGCCGCCGAGCCGCGCTGGCCCAGCTCTTCGAGCTGAGACTCCAGGTACGTCTTCAGGCGCGTGCGGTACTCACGCTCGAACGTGCGCAGCTGCTCCAGACGGCCTTCCAGGACCGTGCGCTGCTGGTTGATCGTGCCCATGATCTCGGAGTGCTTGCGCTCGGCGTCGGCCTGCAGGGCGTCGGCCTTCTCCTGCGCCTGACGCAGCTGGGTTTCCGACCGGGTCTGCGCATCGGCCAGCATCGCGTCGGCACGCTGACGCGCCTCCGAGACCGTGGTCTCCGCGGTCTTTCGGGCGTCGCTGACCATGGCGTCGGCCTGGGCACGGGCATCGGAGAGCAGCTTGTCCGACTCGGCCTTCGCCGTGGAGGTCAGACGATCGGCGGTGTCCTGGGCCAGGCTGAGCACGCGGGCCGCGCGCACGGCGGTGTCCTCACTCGGCGCCGCGGCGGGGGCGGCCGGTGCCGGTGGGGCCTCGTACACGGGCTGGGGCGCCGGGGTCGGCTCGGGCTCGGGCTCGTAGACCGGGATGGATTGGCTGGACGCTGCGCCGCCGCCGGCACGTGCCGAGGCGAGTTCCGAATCGAGCTCGGACACCCGCTGCCGGAGATCGGCGTTCTCCTCGATCAGCCGAGTCAGTTCATTCTCAACCAGATCGAGAAAGGCATCGACCTCGTCCTCGTTGTAGCCACGTTTGCCGATGGGCGGCTTGCTGAACGCGACGTTATGGACGTCCGCTGGTGTGAGCGGCATTGTCTGCCCCCTTGAAGTCTTGGACTGTCAACCGATCTAAAAGTGTAAAGCCTTGCTTGAACGCAACTGGCGTCCATCCTGTCACACCAGACCCGGCGGTTGCAGTGGAGGCCTATTTTTAAGAACGAATTTCAATCTTCTTACGCATTTGCGGCGCGTCCGGCAAACGCCTGGAGCTGCTGAAACCGAGGGCCTGCACAACGGATCTCTGCGGATCTACATGGCGGCGTTGAACGCCAGCTGCATACCGATGAACGCTGCCAGCAGAAGCACCATGATCGACAGATCGAAGCGCACCGCGCCTATCGTGAGCTGGGGAATGAGCCGTCGCAGCAGTTTCACGGGCGGGTCGGTGACCGTCATGATCAGCTCGAGCACCACGACCGTCAGACCCTTGGGATGCCAGTCGCGGCTGAACGAACGGATGAACTCGACGACGACGCGTGCGATGAGCAGCAGCCAAAAGATGAACAGCGCGAAACCGAGTATTTCGAAAAACAGCGACAACTGAGCCGACCTCACTACAGCAGGATGTGTGACATTGGATACAGGTCGCCGTAGGCCGGACACATCTCACACAGATGACGCGGTCAACCGATAGTGCGACGCCGCCAGCCTACCGGGCCGTGACTGGGCATCCGGAAGGCGCAGCGGCGTCGCTGCCCTACTGATAGGCGTAGAAGCCGGCCTCGGCGATCCGGCGTCGCTGCTCAGCGCTGACGTCGACGTCAGCGGGCGACAGCAGGAACACCTTGGTGGCCACCTTGTCGAAGGAGCCGCGCAGCGCGAACGCCAGCCCGGCCGCGAAGTCGACCAGACGCTTGGCATCGGCGTTGTCCATCGAGACCAGGTCCATGATCACCGGCGTGCCGTCACGGAACCGTTCACCGATGGTGCGCGCCTCGCTGTAGTCCTTCGGCCGCAGTGTGGTGATCTTCGCCAGCGGGCTGCCCGCTTCGAACAGCTCCGCCATCCGGCGCGGGTCCATCGCGAGCGAACCGCGGGTGGACCCGGCCAGTGAACCGAGACGCGGTGCCGGGCGGTCGAATTCACGGGGGCCGCGCATGCGGGCATCGAATCGCTGTTCGTCGGCGAAACCACCGCCCGGGTAGCCGCCCCGGTAGGCCGGGCCGTCGTCGTACTCGGGGGCCTCATAGCCGTAGCCGTCTTCCTCGAAGCGCTCGTCACGGGGCCGCCGGGCGTAGCTGCGGGGAGCTCCGCGCTCGTCGTCCTCGTAGTACTCGTCGTCGTAGTCCTCCATCGGCGCCATGCCGAAGTAGGCCTTGACCTTGTGCAGTGTGCTCATCTCGGCGACCCTTCTGCTGACGATGGGGGTGGTGGTGTCTGTGATGAAGATGTGACTGGTGTGACTACTTCCGGTGACGTTAGCGGGCGTTGCCCCATGAGCGCGGTACCGACACGCACACACGTAGATCCGTGTTTGACCGCGGTTTCGAGATCTCCGGACATCCCTGCCGACAGTTCGAGTCGATGCTGGTAGTCGCGCTGAACCCGGTCCCGCTCGGCTGCCAGCCGCGAAAAAGCGTCGTCAGGGTCGGATTCCAAGGGCGGGACACCCATCAGCCCGACGAACTGCAGACCCGCGGCAGCGTTCGCTGAGCCACAGATCTCGTCCACCAGCGCACCGTCGTTCACATCGATGCCGCCGCGGGCGGTATCGCCGTCGAGACTGATCTGGATGTAGACCCGCAGCGGTGCGTCGCGCGTGCCGGCCGACAGCGCCTCGGCCGCCGCGCGGTCCAACGCGGTCAGCAGACGCACGCTGTCCACCGAGTGCGCGGTGTGCGCCCAGCCGGCGACGGCCCGCGCCTTGTTCCGCTGGATGCGGCCCACCATGTGCCAGCGAATCGGCGCTTCCGACAATTCCTTGCGAACCGCCGCAACTTTATTGGCGGCCTCTTGTTCGCGGGATTCACCAAATGCCAGGCACCCTAATTGATTGAGAATAATGACATCGGAGGCCGGAAAGTATTTTGTAATCGGCAGTAATTCAATTTCATTGACATTTCGTCCGACCGATTCTGCCGCCCGCGCCAAACGCGCCCGCGTTGCACCGAGCGCGGCGGTCAACTCGGCCGTCCGATCGGCATCACGCCCGCGCTGCACGGTACTCATCTCGGGCTCACTCGCGACTCACTCCGGTTTCGTTCTGTGATCCGTTCACCGACTCGGCTCCATCCACACCACACTCGCCAGCCGTCCGGTCGGGGCATCGCGGCGATGGCTGAACAGTGCGCGGTCGGCGACCGTGCACCTCGGATCGATGTCGATCGCGGTGACCCCCAAAGCCGTTAACTGCCGGGCGATTCCGGCCCGCAGATCCAACCCGGGGGTACCGCGTGAGGTGGTGGTGCGCGAGCCCGGCAGCGCCGCCTCGACGTCGGCGGCCATCGATTCGGGCACCTCGTAGTTGGCGCCACTGACCGCCGGCCCGAGCAGCACCGAGATATCCCCGACATGTGCGCCGGCGGCCAACATCGTCTCCAGCGTGCGCGCGACGATCCCCTTTTGCGCGCCGACCCGGCCGGCATGAACTGCGGCCACCACGCCGGCCCGGGCATCACCCATTAAAACCGGCACGCAATCGGCGGTCACCACCACCAAAGCCAAACCCGGCTGCGACGTCACCAATGCATCGGTATTTTCGACTGCGCCCGCACGCGGGCCGTCCACCGTGACGACGTGATCGCTGTGCACCTGATTCATCCACACCAGCGCGTCGGCACCGACGGCGGCAGCCAACCGTCGCCGATTCTGGGCCACGGCCGCCGGGGCGTCGCCGACGTGATCGCCCAGGTTGAACGAATCGAACGGTGGCGCCGAGACGCCTCCGGCCCGGGTGGTGGTCACCCGGCGAATGCGCACACTCACGATTCCAGTATCCGAACCGTCCGTCAGGGCCGGGTCAGTGCCGCATGAACGGCGGCACGTCGACATCGTCGTCGGAGATCCCGCCGTCGCCGTCGCCGCCGACGCTGACGGTGGCGCCATTGGTGTGGGCCGGCACGCTCGCCGCGTCCGTCGGCTCGAACAGTGACGTGGTCACCTTGCCCGCGCGCGCCGTCGCGATCGGCTGGGTCTGCGCCGCACTCGGGCTGACCACCGGCTTGCGGCTGGGCCCGGCGCTGTCGAAGCCGGCCGCGATGACCGTGACCCGCACTTCGTCGCCCAGCGAGTCGTCGATCACCGTTCCGAAGATGATGTTGGCCTCGGGGTGCGCAGAATCCTGCACGAGCGAGGCGGCCTCGTTGATCTCGAACAGGCCGAGGTCACTACCGCCGGCCACCGACAGCAGCACACCCTGGGCGCCCTCCATCGAGGCTTCCAGCAGCGGCGAGTTGATCGCGATCTCGGCGGCCTTGAGCGCACGGCCGTCACCGCGGGCCGAGCCGATGCCCATCAGCGCGGTGCCCGCTCCGCTCATGACGCCCTTGACGTCGGCGAAGTCGACGTTGATCAGGCCCGGGGTGGTGATCAGGTCGGTGATGCCCTGGACACCGTTGAGCAGCACCTCGTCGGCGCTGCGGAAGGCATCCATCAACGACACCGCGGCGTCACCCATCTGCAGCAGCCGGTCGTTGGGGATCACGATGAGCGTGTCGCAGCTCTCGCGCAGGGTCTGGATGCCGTTCTCGGCCTGGTTGCTCCGGCGCTTGCCCTCGAACGAGAACGGCCGGGTCACCACACCGACGGTGAGGGCACCGAGCTTGCGGGCGATCGACGCCACCACCGGCGCGCCGCCGGTTCCGGTGCCGCCGCCCTCGCCGGCGGTGACGAACACCATGTCGGCGCCGCGCAGCAGTTCCTCGATGTCGTCCTTGGCGTCCTCGGCCGCCTTACGGCCCACCTCGGGGTCCGCTCCGGCGCCGAGTCCGCGGGTGGAGTCCCGACCGACGTCGAGCTTGACGTCGGCGTCGCTCATCAACAGTGCCTGCGCGTCGGTGTTGATCGCGATGAACTCGACGCCTTTGAGGCCCTGTTCGATCATCCGGTTGACGGCGTTGACACCGCCGCCGCCGATACCAACCACCTTGATTACCGCGAGGTAGTTATGCGGGGGGGTCATCGTTGTCTTCCTCCCAAGTCGGGTGTTCTCAGTGCTCCTGACGCCGAATCCTCCCGAGCAAACCCTCAACCTCAACCATAGGCTTAGAGTTATGTCAAGTAGTTCCGCGCAAACAGAACGGTAGGGGGCCGACGTCATCGATCGCGGCAGGCGCGCCGACGCGCCGCGCGGCAATTTATGCCGAAGGCCCGATTGCTCCTCGCGGGCGGGTCACTTCACCGTGGGCAGATCCGGGCTGGAGACGTCGTACGTGTGGCCAGGCTGGGTCAGCAGGGCGGCCAGCTTGAGCGCCTTCTCCTCGGTCCGGTCGTTGGTCCCCCACACCACGACCCGTCCATCGGTGAGTGTCAACGCGATCGAGGCGACGGACGGCGCGGCGATCCGGCCGACCTGGGCGACCACATCCGGAGGCAAGGCCAGCATCACCTCGAGCGCTGCCTTGGTGGCGGGATCCTTGGGGCCGGGATGGTCGGTATCCAGATACGGCAGCGTGGGCGGAGGCGGCTCGGTGGCGAAGTCGACGCCGTCGCGGTCGAACAGATGCGGCCCGTCGGGATAGTCCTTGACCACCACCGGCACCCGCTCGACCACGGTGATCCGCAGCGTCGAGGGGTACTCCCGCTGCACCCGCGCCGTGGCGATCCGCCGGATGGCGGCCACCCGCTCGGCAACCGCATCCGTGTCGATCTGCAGCAGCGGCGTGCCCGGTGCCACCGCCGCAGCCGCCAACACCTGCTCGGTGGGCACCGCAGCCGCACCGGTGACCGCCACAGTGCGAGCCGACATCACCGGCGTGAAATACAGCACCAGGCCCAGCGCCACCGCCACCACGCTCGTCAACGCCGACCACAGCAGCACCTTGAGACCGCGAACAGTGCTGCGCGCCACCGTGTTCGGCGCATCCGCCGATTGACCGATCCGACGCTTGGCCTCCCGGCGAGCCTGCTCGATGGCCATCGCGCGGTCCCGCGCCGCTCGGCGCTCGGCGCGCTCGCGGCGGGCGCGGCGGCGAGGCCCCTCGAAGTCGGCTTCCACCTCGGGCGAATCAGACCCGACCTCAGGCGAATCAGATTCAGCCTCAGGCGAATCAGATTCAGCCGCAGGCGAATCAGACTCCGCCGCGGGCGGCGAATCAGGCCCAGCCGCGGGCGGCGCAGTGCCCGCCTCGTCGGGAACCTCGGTCACCTCATCGGCACCGTCAGGACCCGGCTCCGTCACGGCGATCCTGAGGGCGAACGGCCCGGGGCACTGCGGTTGGCCTTGATTCCGAGCTCGGTCAGGATCTCCTGGCCCAGCATGGTGACATCACCGGCCCCCATGGTGAGCACCACGTCCCCGGAACGGGCCGCGGCCGCCACCGCCGCGGCCACCGCAGAGAAATCGGGCACGTAGGTGACTGTCGAGGTGACATGCTCGGCGACCGTGGCCCCACTGATGCCGGGCAGCGGCTGCTCACGCGCACCGTAGACGTCGAGGACGAAGACCTCGTCGGCGGCGCTGAGCGCCGCGCCGAATTCGGACGCGAAAGTCGCTGTGCGCGAATACAGATGCGGCTGGAACGCGACGAGGACGCGGCCACCGGTCGGCTCGACGACGGTGCGGGCCGCCTCGAGCGTGGCCCGCACCTCGGTGGGATGGTGCGCGTAGTCATCGAAGACCCGGACGCCGGACGTCGAGCCAACGAGCTCGAAACGCCTTCGTACACCTTCGAATTCGGCCAGACCGTCGAGCACGGTTTCCGCCGACGCGCCCACCTCGACGGCGGCCAACAATGCGGCCAGCGCATTGAGCGCCATGTGCCGTCCCGGCACCGCCAGGCGGATCGCCCGCGGATGCGGCTCACCGGCGAGTTGGATGTGGGCCACCGCGCCGGTCCCCTGCTGTTCCCAACTCAGGAGGGTGCCGGCCAGATCATCGGCCGGGGTGCTGCCATATCGCAAGACCCGGATTCCCAGCGCGGCAGTGTGTTCGGCGAGAGCCGCGGCTCCCGGATCGTCGGTGCACGCCACCAGGGCACCACCGGGTGCAATGCGGTCGACAAACGCCGAGAAGATCTCGGTGTAGGCCTGCTCGCTGCCGAAGAAGTCCAGATGATCGGCCTCGATGTTGGTGACCACCGCAACATTCGGGGTGTACTCCAGCAGCGAGCCGTCACTCTCGTCGGCCTCGGCGACGAAGCACGTCCCGCTGCCGTGGTGGGCGTTGGTGCCCGCCTCACCCAACTCCCCGCCGACCGCGAACGACGGATCGAAACCGGCGTGCTGCAACGCCACGATGAGCATCGACGTGGTGGTGGTCTTGCCGTGGGTGCCGGTCACCATCAAGGTGGTGTAGCCGGTCATGAGCTTGGCCAGCACCACCGGTCGCAGGATCACCGGGATTCCCCGGCGCCGGGCCTCGACCAGTTCGGGATTGGTCTTGGGGATCGCCGCATGGGTGGTGACGACAGCGGTCGGCCCACCGGGCAGCAGATCCAGTGACGACGCGTCGTGACCGATCCGGATCTCGGCGCCACGAGCCCGCAACGCGACCACCCCGCGTGACTCCTTCGCGTCCGATCCGGAGACCAAACCGCCGCGATCCAGCAGGATCCGGGCCACGCCCGACATCCCGGCTCCCCCGATTCCGACCATGTGCACCCGTTCCAACTCGGCCGGAAGTGAATTAGCGTTCACCGCAGCTTCTTTCGTTGGTCACGGACCACGTCGAGGGCGACCTGCGCCACCTGTCGGGCGGCATCGGGATGGCCGGACAACGACGCGGCTGCCGTCATCGCGGCCAAGCGTGCGTCGTCGGTCATCAAGCCCGCGACGGCATCGGCCACGTATTCACCGGTGAGGTCGGCATCGTCGACGATGACGCCGCCGCCGGCCGACACCACGGGCAGCGCATTGAGCCGCTGCTCACCGTTGCCGATCGGCAGCGGGACGTACACCGCGGGCAGTCCGACGGCGGTCACCTCGGCCACGGTCATCGCCCCGGACCGGCAGATCGCCAGGTCCGCTGCGGCATAAGCCAGATCCATGCGATCCAGGTAGGGCACCGCGACGTAGGGCGGCGCGCCGTCGTCGGCGGCGGGCAGGTCGAGGGTGTTCTTCGGCCCATGGGCATGCAGAACCGAAACACCAGCAGCCGCAAGGGCTCTCGATGCCGAGGAGACGGCGCGGTTGATCGACTGCGCCCCCTGAGAACCACCGAACACCAACAGCACCTTGGCGTCGGGGGCGAACCCGAAGAACGCCCTGGCCTCGGCCCGCAACGCCGCCCGGTCCAGTGAGGTGATCGCGGCGCGCACCGGCACCCCGACGACCTCGACCTTGCGCAGTCCCGGATCGGGGACCGCCGCGAGCACCCGGCGCGCCGAGACGGCACCGACCCGGTTGGCCAGCCCCGCGCTGGCGTTGGCCTCGTGCACCACCACCGGGACGGCACGGCGGCGCCCGCGCAGGCCGAAGCCGCCGCGCGCGGCCAGATAGGCCGGCAGTGCCACGTACCCGCCGAACCCGATCACCACGTCGGCCTGGACACCGGCGAGTACCGAGCGGGTCTGGCGGATTGCGGTACGCACCCGCAGCGGCAACCGCACCAGATCACCCGAAGGCTTGCGCGGCAGCGGGACCGGGGTGATCAATTCCAGGTCATAACCGCGCTGCGGGACCAGCCGGGTCTCCAGTCCCCGGGCCGTGCCGAGGGCGGTGATCCGCACCTGCGGGTCGAGTTCACGCAGCGCATCGGCCACCGCCATCGCCGGCTCGACGTGACCTGCCGTACCGCCGCCGGCGAGTACGACGGATATCCCCCGGTCGCTCCGTTCCTGCCCCCGAGGCTCAGATAACCGGCTCACCCGTAACGCTGACCTTCCAAAGTCCGGGCCCGATGACCCTGTTTCCGCTGGCCTGCACCATATCGGACCGACGACCTTCCGGTACCGGCCGGCTGCTGGGTGGTGGTCCGTCCGGACCGCCCACCGCGGCGATCCGCACCGTGGGGGGCGCGCCGCCGGGCCGCCGGTTGCTTGGCCGCGCCTCGCTTGCCGGCCTGCTTGGCAGCCTGTTTGGCAGCTTTCTGGGGGGCCGGTTTGGTACCGGGCTTGACCGGGCTGCGCGTGGGCTTCTTGCGGCGGTCGTGCAGGCGATTGCGAGCCACCTCCAGCCGGGTGGGGACGTAGGGCTCGGGGAGCGGCAACCGCAGCAGCCGGTTCATCCGATCATCGCGCCCGGCCCGCAGTGCCGCCACCGCCTCGGGTTCGTGCCGCGCGGCATTGGTCACCAGGCCCATCATCAAAAGCGTTGTGGCCTGTGAGGACCCGCCGGCCGAGATCAGCGGCAGCTGCAGCCCCGTCACCGGCAACAGCCCCACCACATAACCGACGTTGATGAACATCTGGCCGACCACCCACAGCGTGGTGGTGGCGGCCAGTAGGCGCAGGAACGGATCGGCCGAACGCCGGGCGATGCGCATCCCGGTGTAGGCGAACAAGCCGAACAGGGCCAGCAGTCCCGCCGCGCCGATGAAGCCCAGCTCCTCGCCGATGATCGCGAAGATGAAGTCGTTGTGCGCGTTGGGCAGATAGTTCCACTTCGCCGTGCCCTGACCGAGCCCGTCGCCGAAGACGCCCCCGTTGGCCAGCGCGAACCGGGCCTGCCGGGACTGATAACCGATGCCCTGAGAGTCTGCCCCCGGATCCAGCCAGGATTGCACCCGGTCGGACCGATAACCGGCGGAAACCGCCAGCACGCCGGCGGCCAGGACCGCCGCCGCCAGCGAGGACAGGAACACCCGCAGCGGCAGGCCGGCGTACCAGAGCAGGCCGAGCAGGATGATGCTCAGCGACACCGTCTGCCCCAGGTCGGGCTGGGCGACGATCAATGCCAACGCGATCACCGCGGCGGGAACCAGCGGGATCAGCATCTCGCGCAACGAGGCCCGCTCCATGCGCCGGGCCGCCAGGAGATGCGCACCCCAGATGGCGAACGCGATCTTGGCCAGCTCCGAGGGCTGCATGGAGAAACCGGCAACGACGAACCAACCGCGCGACCCGTTGGCCACCTTGCCGATGCCGGGAATGAGCACCAGCACGAGCAGCACGATCGTGAACGCGAAGCCCGGAAAGGCCAGCCGGCGCAGGGTCCGCACCGGGATCCGCAGGGCCAGGTAGAACGCGATCAATCCGACGACGGTCCACATCACCTGCCGGCCGAACACCGCCCAGGGCGAGCCGTCGAAGTCGTAGGAGTACACCCCCGAGGCCGAGAGCACCATGATCAGACCGAGCGTGGTGAGCAACGCGGTGACGGCGATGATCAGGTGGAACGAGGTCATCGGCCGGCCCAGCCAGACTCCGAAGCGGGTGCGTGGGGCGCCGGCCGCCGTCGAGGTGGACTCGGCGGAGCCGCCGGCGGCTGCCGCGGAATCGGCGGCCTTGCCGGTTGCGTCATCGCTGCCGCGGCGCAACCGGGCCAGGATGCTGACCACCTCGCTAGCCGATCGCGGCGCGCACGGCACCGGCGAACGCATCGCCGCGCTGGCCGTAGCCGCTGAACTGATCGAAGGACGCGCCCGCTGGGGCCAGCAAAACGGTGTCACCCGAGCCGGCCAGCCCGCGGGCAGCATCGACGACCGCCGCCATGACCGCATCGGAGACCGACCGGTCGCCGACTTCGATCACACGAGTCACATGATCACCAAGGGACTCATTTGTCTCAAGCACCCCAGAATCCTCCCCCGTCACAACCTCGACGACGGGGACATCCGGGGCGTGTCGCGATAACGCATCGGCAACCAGGTGCCGGTCCCGACCGATCAACACGACTCCGACCAGCCGATTCGCCACCGCACGGACCAACTCGTCGACCGATGCGCCTTTCAGCAATCCCCCGGCGATCCAGACCACCCGCTCGAAAGCGGTGATCGAGGCCTGCGCGGCATGCGGGTTGGTGGCCTTGGAATCGTCGACGAAACGCACCCCGTCGACCTCCCCGACCGGCTCGGCGCGGTGTCTGCCGACCCGGAAGGACGCCAAGGCGGCCGCGATGGACCCCGGCGTCACCCCGACCGCACGGGCCAGCGCGGAGGCAGCCAACGCGTCGAGCACCCCGACCGGGCCCCCCACCGGGATCGTCGCGGCGTCCGCCAACTCGACATCGTCACCGAACGCACGGTCGACGAGCTTGCCGGCGCGCACCCCCAGCTCACCGGGCGCCGGCTCACCCAACCGGAACCCGACCCGCACCGATGCCCCGGCGGCAGGCAACAGTCCGGCCGCCACCGGGTCGTCGAGACCCGCCACTGCCACCCGCCCGGCCAACGCCCGGGACTTGTCCGCGGCATAGGCCGCCATCGAACCGTGCCAGTCCAGGTGGTCCTCGGCGACATTGAGCACCGCACCGGCCTCCGGTCGCAGCGACGGCGCCCAGTGCAGCTGGAAACTGGACAGCTCGACCGCGAGGTGGTCGGCAGGCTGGTCCAGCACGGCCAGCACCGGGTCACCGATGTTGCCGCACAACAGGCTTCGTCGCCCATCGGCCAACAGCATCTCGTGCAGCATCGAGGTGGTGGTGGTCTTGCCGTTGGTGCCTGTGACCACCAGCCAGCGTCGCGGCGGTCCATAGCGGCCCGCCGCGTCCAAACGCCAGGCCAGTTCCACGTCCCCCCAGATCGGCACCCCGGCCGACGCGGCCGCGGCCAGCACGGGGGCCGAGGGCGGGAATCCCGGGCTCGTCACCACCAGCGCGTAATCGGCGATGGCCGCGATCGCACCGGCAGGTTCGATGACCGCGGCGCCCTCCGCGGCGTACGACCGCAGCGTCTCGGCGTTGTCATCACACAGCGTGGCCGCCACGCCCAGCGGCGCCAGGGCCGCGAGCACGGCACGGCCGGTCACCCCGGCACCGGTGACCAACACCGGTGCGTCCGGTGTCAGCAGCGACAGCTCACCGGCGGGCACGTCAGGCCCCGACAGCGGTGAGCCACTCGCTGTAGAACAAGGCCACACCCAGACCGCAGGCGATCGCCGTCAGCAGCCAGAACCGGATGATCACCGTGGTCTCGGCCCAACCCACCAACTCGAAATGGTGATGGAACGGCGCCATCCGGAACACCCGGCGGCCCGTGGTGCGGAAAGCCAGGATCTGCACCACCACCGAGGTCACCTCGGCGACGAACAACGCACCCAGGACCACGGCCAGGATCTCGGTGCGGCTGGTCACCGACAGGCCGGCGATGATGCCGCCCAGGGCCAGCGAGCCGGTGTCGCCCATGAAGATCTTGGCCGGCGCGGCGTTCCACCACAGAAAGCCGATACACGCCCCCGCCGTGGCGGCGGCGATGATCGCCAGGTCCAGCGGGTCCCGCACGTTGTAGCAGCCCAGGCCGGGCGCAGTGGCGCAGGCGTTGCGGTACTGCCAGAACGTGATCAACACATAGGCCGCGCACACCATCGCCATCGCGCCGGCCGCCAGCCCATCCAGGCCGTCGGTGAAGTTCACCGCGTTGGACCAGGCGCTGACGATCACCACGCAGAACACCACGAACACCCAGGAAGCCAAAGTGACGGTGGCGATCTCGCGGACATAGGACAACTCGGGGCTGCCCGGGGTCAGACCGTCGCCGTTGCGGAACTGCAGGACCAGCACACCGAACAGCACCGCAGCGGTCAACTGACCGACGGTCTTGGCGGTCTTGTTCAACCCGAGATTGCGCGAGCGCCGCAGCTTGATCAGGTCGTCGATGAATCCGACCAGGCCGAGCATCGTGGCCAGGCCCAGCACCAGCAGCCCGGAAGCCGACGGACCCTCCCCACCCAATGCGACGCCGACCAGATGAGTGCCCAGGTACGCCGCCCAGATGCCGGCCACGATCGCCACCCCGCCCATCGACGGGGTACCACGCTTCTTGGCGTGGCTGGCCGGACCGTCCTCCCGGATCTCATGACCCAGCCCGCGCTTGGTGAACAACCGGATGAGCGCGGGGGTCAGCAGGATCGACACCGTCAGCGCGATGCCGACGGCGATCAGGATGAGCTTCATCGGTCGCCGTTCCGATCGTGACCAGAAACCAGCGCATCGGCGAGCGGACCCAACCCCACGGAATTGGAGGCCTTCACCAACACCACGTCCCCGGGCTGCAACTCGGCCCGCAGCAGGACCAGTGCGGCGTCGGCGTCCTCGACCATCGTGGACTCAGATCCCCACGAACCCTCCATCACCGCGCCGTGGTGCATGGCGTTCATAGTCCTCCCGGTTCCGACGACGATTAACCGAGACACATCTAAGCGCACGGCGAACCGACCGATGGCGTCGTGCTCGGTAATCGCGTCGTCACCGAGTTCGGCCATTTCGCCGAGCACTGCCCAGCTGCGCCGCTTCCCGCCGGCGTCCCCGGAGTTCTGCCGGGCCATCCAGGCCAACGCCTTGAGCCCGGCACGCATCGAATCCGGGTTGGCGTTGTAGGCGTCGTTGATCACCGTCACCCCGTCGGCGCGGGTGGCGACTTGCATGCGATGTCGGGAGACCGGTCCCGCACCCGCCAGCGACGTGGCCACCTGCTCCAGCCCGGCGCCGCACTGCAGCGCGACGGCGGCCGCACACAATGCGTTGGCGACCTGGTGGTCACCGTGCACCGCGAGGGCCACCTGGGTTTCGTCCCCGCCCGCGTGCAGTGTGAACCGCGGCCGGGCCAACTCGTCGAGGGTGACCGGGCCGGCCCAGACATCGACCTGTGAACCGGGCTCACGCGAGACCCGCACCACGCGGGCCTCGGTCACCTCCGTCATCGCCGCCACCGCGGAGTCATCCACGTTGAGGATGACCACACCCGAGGCCGGGACCGCTTGCGGCAACTCGGATTTCGTCCTGGCGATGGCCTCACGTGAACCGAACTCACCCAGGTGCGCGGTACCCACGTTGAGCGCCACCGCGATCTGCGGTGGCGCGATCGCAGCCAGCGCGGCGATGTTGCCCGGATGGCGGGCCGACATCTCCAGGATCAGGTAATCGGTCTCGGGCGTGGCCCGCAGCACCGTCCAGGGATGCCCGAGCTCGTTGTTGAACGAGCCCGGCGGCGCGATCACCTCACCGAGCGGGGCCAGCACCGCAGCCAGCAGATCCTTGGTCGAGGTCTTCCCCGAGGACCCCGTCACGCCGATGATCCTCAACCCCCCGGCCACCAGCTCGGCGGCCACCGCCGCGGCCAGCTTGGCCAGCGCGGCCAACACCGCGGCACCGGAGCCGTCGGTGTCGAATTCCAAAGCGCCCGAAGAGGCGTCGACTTCCGCGGGGCCAGGTGCGCTGGGCTTCTTCACGATGATTGCCGGCACCCCGACCGGGCGGGCGGCCAGCACCACGACGGCGCCGGCGGCCACCGCCGCGGCGGCGAAGTCGTGCCCGTCGGAACGCGCCCCGGGCAACGCCAGGAACAACCCACCGGGGCCGATCGCTCGCGAGTCGAACTCGACCGTGCCGGTGACCCGGGTGACCGCCGCCTGTTCCGCGGTGATGTCGACCAGTTCGCCGCCGACGATCTCGGCGATCCTGGCGATGGTCATCTCGATCACGTGCCCGTCT
This sequence comes from Mycobacterium sp. GA-1841, assembly GCF_001954135.1. Classification (GTDB taxonomy): domain Bacteria; phylum Actinomycetota; class Actinomycetes; order Mycobacteriales; family Mycobacteriaceae; genus Mycobacterium. Next base: position 20,926 of record NZ_MBEQ01000017.1, read on the forward strand.
CCCCTGTCTCAAGTGCGTCCAACGCCGCCGCGAGCTCGTCGCGATCATCGAATGGTCGCGTCTGACCACCGGCGGTCTGCCCGCTCTCGTGGCCTTTTCCGGCGATCAACACGATGTCACCGGACCCGGCCCAGGCCACCGCGTGCTCGATCGCGGCGCGCCGGTCGGCCACCTCCACCACCTCGGCGCCCGACGGAGCGTCAACGGCGCCGGCCACGATCGCCGCCCGGATCAGCGCGGGATCCTCATCGCGGGGGTTGTCGTCGGTGACGACGACGAGGTCGGCCAGCTCCGCGGCGACCCGTCCCATCGGCCCGCGCTTGCCCGTGTCCCGGTTGCCGCCGGCTCCGAACACCACCGCGATCCGCCGACCAGGTCCCCGCAGAGTTTCCAGGACCGCCTGCAGCGCGCCGGGCTTGTGCGCGTAGTCCACCAGCGCCAGAAACGGCTGTCCCCGGTCGATCGGCTGCAGCCGGCCGGGGACGGACGCCGTGGCCAGGCCTGCCGCGGCCCGTTCGGGCAACACCCCGACCCCGTGCAGCAGCGCGATCGCCAGGGCCGCGTTGGCCACGTTGTATCCGCCGGTCAACCCGATCCGCATCCGGTGCGACGCCCCGGTGGGGTCGACGAGGCTGAACTCCTGGGCGCCCACCCCGACGGCCGTGACGTCGCGGACCTGCCAGTCCGCGGGCCGGCCCGCGGCGCTGACGGTCACAGCCTTCGCCGCCCGGTGGGCCATCGCCGCGCCGGCCTCGTCGTCGACGCAGACCACCGCAGCCGCGGCGTGGTTGTGCGAGCGAGGATCGAACAACCGGGCCTTGGCCTCGAAGTAGTCGGCCATCGTCGGATGGAAATCGAGGTGGTCGCGCGAGAGGTTGGTGAAACCGCCCAGAGCGAACGCGATCCCGTCGACCCGGCCCAACGTCAGCGCGTGACTGGACACCTCCATCACCACGGTGTCCACACCGCCTTCGACCATCACCGCCAACAGCGCCTGCAGATCCGGCGCCTCGGGCGTCGTCAGCGAACTCGGCACGTCACGACCGTCGATACGCACCCCGACCGTCCCGATCAGCCCGGCCACCCGGCCCGCAGCGCGCAGCCCGGCCTCCACCAGATACGTGGTCGTCGTCTTGCCCGAGGTGCCGGTCACCCCGATCACGGTCAGCCGCTCCGACGGCCGGCCGTACACCTCGGCAGCCACCTCACCGAGCACCGAGCGAGGATCGGGATGGAGCAGGATCGGCACGTCTAGCCCGCCGAGGTCAACGGCGCCGGCCTGATCGGTGAGCACCGCCACTGCGCCGGCGGCGACCGCGTCGGCCGCGTAGCGCGCCCCGTGCACCGCCGAGCCCGGCAATGCGGCGAACAGGTCACCCGGCCGGGCGTCCTGACCGCGCAGGGTCACGCCCGTCACACGAAGATCCGGCGGAAGACTTCCGGCCGCCCAGGTTGCCCTGACCTGTTCGGCGAGCGAGACGAGATATTGGCCGACGGGACGGCTGGGACGCAGCTTCATGGCCATGCCACAGTACCCATCCGCGGTCCGCAGACCGCGATACCCACGACGATGGCGGTCAGGTCGCCTGCAGGGTCAACCGCGGACCGGGATCCGGCGACAGCGGAACGTTGTGCCGTTGCAGCAGCCACGAGGCGATGTTGTGGAACAACGGGGCCGCCGAGGATCCCGGTGAGCCGTCGGCCGCTCGGTGCGGTGCGTCCATCATGATGCCGACGACGTACCGCGGATCGTCTGCCGGCGCCATGCCCGCGAACGTGATCCAGTAGACGTCGTTGTAGTAGCAGCCACATGCCGGATTGATCTGCTGGGCGGTACCGGTCTTGCCGGCGATCTGGTATCCCTCGACCGCGGCCTGGGGGCCGGTGCCCTGCTGCACGCCCATCGGGTCGCGCTGCACGATGGCACGGAACATGTTGCGCACCGTGCGTGCAGTCTCCGCCGACACCACCCGGACGCCCTCCGGCCGCGGCTCGTCGGTGCGACTGCCGTCCGGCGCGATCGTGGACTTGATGATCCGCGGCGGGATCCGCACGCCGTCGTTGGCGATGGTCTGATACATGCCCGCCATCTGCAGCAAGGTCATCGAAAGACCCTGGCCGATCGGCAAGTTCGAGAACGAACTGCCGGACCACTGGTCGATCGGCGGAACCAGACCCGAGCTCTCACCCGGCAGGCCGACACCGGTGCGCTGGCCGAGACCGAACTTGCGCACCATGTCGTAGAACCGCTCCGGGCCGACCCGCTGGGCCAGCATCAGGGTGCCGACGTTGGACGACTTCCCGAACACCCCGGTGGTGGTGTACGGCATGACCCCGTGGTTCCAGGCGTCACTGACGGTGACCCCGCCCATGTCGATCGAACCGGGCACCTGCAGAACCTCGTCCGGATTGGTCAGGCCCAGTTCGATGGCCGTCGCCGCGGTGATGATCTTGTTGACCGAACCGGGCTCGAACGGCGAGGACACCGGAAGGTTGCCCATCTGCCGATTCTCCTGGCGGCCGATGTCCTGGCTCGGGTCGAACGTGTTGTCGTTCGACATCGCCAGCACCTCACCGGTTTTCGCATCGAGAACGACGGCCGAGACATTCTTGGCACCCGAGGCGTCCTTGGCCTGCTGCACCTGCTGCTGGACGTAGTACTGGATGTCGTCGTCGAGGGTCAGCTGCACCGTGGAACCGTTGACCGCATCGTGGCGGTTGCGGTAACTGCCCGGGATCACCACTCCGTCCGAACCACGGTCATAGGTCACCGAACCGTCGGCGCCGGCCAACACCGCGTCGAGCGAATCTTCAAGGCCGAGCAGGCCGTGTCCGTCCCAGTCGATCCCGCCGACGATGTTCGCCGCCAGCGAGCCGCCCGGATACTGCCGCAGATCCTGCCGTTCCGAACCCACTTCGGGGAACTTGTCGGTGATCGCACCGGCGATCGCCGGATCGACCGCCCGGGCCAGGTAGACGAACGTCTCGTTGCTCCGCAACTTCTTGAGCACGGTCTTGGCATCGGGACGGTTGTCCAGTCGCGCGGCCACCTCCTTGGCGATCTCGGAGAGCCGGTGATCCGGATCGGGTGCCTCGCTGGATTTGGCCTTGGCCTCCTCGAGTTGCTTGCGCACCCGCACCGGCTGGAAGGTCAGCGCCTTGGCCTCGATCGTGAAGGCCAGCTTGTCGTCGTTGCGGTCGATGATGCTGCCGCGCATGGCCGGATTCACATCGGTGACCTTGAGCTGCCCGGCCGCCTCGGCGCGCAGACCGGCAGCCCGTGGCACCTGCAGGCTGAACAGCTGGGCGGCCGCGATGATCAACACCGCGAACATGACCACGTTGCCGGCGCGATGCCGGAACACGAAAGACGAGCTACGCAAACCCGTTTCCGGCGCCGCGACCCGGGTACGGCGCAGCCTCGCCTCGTGCCCCTGCCCGGCCGCGGCCGGTTTGGCCGGTTTGGCCGGTTTGCTCCGCTGCGGCTTCGCCGGCTTCTGGCCGTCCTGCCGGCGACTCATGCTGACGGTGCCGGGAGGTTAGCGGCGGCAGCCGGGACGTGTGCGGCCGGCGCCACAGGCGGGCTGAACTGCTCAAGCGGCGTGGCCGGTGCGGGTGCGGCGGCCAGCGCGGGCGCAGCAGGTGCCGGCGCGGGTACGGGTGCCGGCGCGGGTACGGGTGCCGGCGCGGGTGCCGGCGCGGCAGGCGCCGCCAGGACCGGGCCGGGAGCCGTCGGCACCCCGGCGACCGGTACCTGCGCCGGAGCGGGCTCGGGCGCGGGCGCGGGCGCCGCGAGCACGTCTGGAGCCGGCACCGCCGGCGCTTGGGGAACCGGGGCCGGACCGGGCACCGGCGGCAACACACCCGGTGCCGCGTGCGGCAGCTCGGCTTGAGGAACCGGGAGGCCCGGTGCGAGCGGGGTGACCGCGCGCGGCGGACGCACCGTCAGCTCCCGTGGGTCGACCACCCGCGGTGCGGGAGCCACGGGGGGCGGCGGCGGAACCTCCTCGGGCAGCGGCGTGTTCAGCGGAGGCGGCGGCACGCCCTCGGCGGGCTTGGGGGTGCCGACCACCGTCCAGTTGCCCGCGCCGTCCTGGACCAGGTGCGCGGTGTCGCGAGACGGGATCATGCCCAGGTTGCGCGCCGACTCGGCCAACGCCGGGGCCGCCTGCGCCTCCAGGACATCGCGCTCCAAGGCCTCTTTCTGTTGCAACAGACCCTCGTTGACCTGGCGGGCGTGACCCAACTGGTAGGACCGCTCCGCCGATCCGGTCGACAACCACAGTGTGACCGCCAGCCCGATACCCAGCGCTGCGATCACCAGCACCACGAACGGAACCCGAGCGATGAGAACCCGCGGATTGAGTTCGATCGATGCCAACCGAAGCAGGAGCCGTTCCCGCAACCGCACCCGAAGTGGCGGACGGACAACCTTGGGGGCCTTGGCTTTGCGTGCCTTCGCCCGGGCCTTGGCCTGACTGGCGCTCTTGGGCCGCGCCGGGCGGGTTCCCGGCCGTTGTATCGGTCCGGTACCCGGCGCGGTACGCGCGGGGCGCTGTTCGGCCCCGGGCCGACGCTTGCGCGGCGGAGCCTCGCCGCGCCGTCCGCCCGCCCGCGGGGGCTGGCGCACCCCGCGCCGACGGTCCGCCTCGCGCGGCTGTTCGGGTCGCTTCACCTTCATGAGTTGCCCCCTTACCCGACCTTTTCCAGTGCCCGCAGCCGCACCGGAGCGCTACGCGGATTGCGATCTATCTCAGCTTGGCGAGCCCGTTCGGCCCCGCGGGTCAGGGCGACGAACTCTGGTTCGTGCCCGGGCAATTCGATGGGCAGTCCGGGCGGGGTCCGCGATGCGGTCGCCGCAGTGAACGCCTGTTTGACGATGCGGTCCTCCAACGACTGGTAGGCCATCACCACGATGCGTCCGCCGTCGACCAACGCGGCCAACGCGGCAGGCAACGCAGCGCGCAGCGAATCCAGTTCGGCGTTGACCGCGACCCGCAGTGCCTGGAATGTGCGCTTTCCCGGATGGCCGCCGGTACGCCGAGCCGGCGCCGGGATGGCCTCGTACAACAGCTCGACCAACTCACCCGTGGTGGAAAACGGTTGCTGTGCACGCCGTTTGACCACCTTGTCGGCGATCCGGCCGGCAAACCGCTCTTCGCCGAAATCCCGCAGGATCCGGGCGATCGACTTGGCGTCGTAGGTGTTGAGGATGTCCGCGGCGGTCAGCGGCGCATCGGGATCCATCCGCATGTCCAGCGGCGCGTCCGCGGAATAGGAGAAACCGCGTTCGGTCTGGTCGAGCTGCATCGATGACACCCCGAGGTCGAACAGCGCCCCGTCGATCTGGCGGAAGCCGGATTCGGCGACCGCACCGGCGATTCCGTCGTAGCGAGTCCGCACGAGCCGGATCCGGTCGCCGAACGGCGCGAGCCGGCCGCCGGCGATGCCCAGTGCGTTGGGATCACGGTCCAGACCGATCACCTGCAGACCGGGAAAATCGGTGAGAAAGCGTTCCGAATGGCCGCCGGCGCCGAGCGTCGCGTCCACCAGCACGGCGCCGGTCCCGTCGGCATGGTGGCGGGTGAGCGCGGGCGCCAGCAGCTCGACGCAGCGGTCCAGCAGGACCGGGATGTGACCGTGGCCCTGGGAATCGGACTGATCTGGGGAATCTGGCACCGCTGTCACACCTCCGCTCGGAATCGCCCCTGCACCGGGGTCTCTGTCCGAATTCACGGACCTGGCGTTGGGGAAGTACGCCAGGGCCAATTCGGGCAGAGGCCTCGTTGCACGGGCTATGTCCAGGCCGGCCGCCGGATGACCGGCCGTATCAGCGGCACCATCACAGAACGTCGCGAGTGTCATCAGTGGCCGCGGAGAAGTTTTCTTCGTGGGTCTGCTGGTAGGACTCCCACGCGTCGGCATCCCAGATTTCCAGGTAGTCGACCGACCCGATCACCACGCACTCCTTGGACAGATTTGCGTAACGACGATGGTCCGCCGACAAGGTGATCCGCCCCTGGCCGTCCGGACGCTGCTCGTCCGCGGCCGCGGCAAAAACCCGCAACTGCGCACGACGCTCCGGATTCGCCTTGGCCTCTTCGACCGCCTTGCGTGCACGTTCCTCGAACTCGTCTCGCGGGTACACGGCCAGGCTGTGATCTTGGCTCTTCGTGACCATCAACCCTCCTGCCAGTACGTCGCGAAACTTGGCGGGCAGTGTGAGCCGCCCCTTGTCGTCGAGCCTGGGCGTGTAGGTACCCAGAAACATCTGGACACCTCCCGCCACCCGGTTGCGGATCCCGAGTCGCTCGTGAGATCCAGGCCAGGCCTTCTGCCCTGTCAACGGGGCTCCGTTTCCCCGTTGGCCGCCACTTTACCCCACGATCCCCCACTTTGCTCCATTTAGCCGGGCAAGTTTGGGTGCGCTCCCCACCAAAGCTGGCCAGAACCACCCCGTGGGGACGTCCTGACGCCCCACGGAGGCTGACGAAAAACGCAAAACCGCAGGTGAACACCTGCGGAGAAAAGGTGGGGGGTTGTGGGGAGGAATTCCCTGAGAATCTGCGACTCTCCCCCACAGCGCCCCACCGCGAGGCGCGGCGCACCTGCTCCGGCGTGTCGCTGGACACCCAGGCGCAACATGTGAGGACCCCAGGAGAAGCGCATGAAAAAGGGGGCAACCCGTTACGGGCTGCCCCCTGACTCAGTCAGACGGTTCAGTCGTCGAACCGGCGTCGGAACCGGTCTTCCATCCGAGTGGTGAAAGAGCCGCCGCCACGCTGACGACGCTGGCGCGGCGCATTGCCCGAACCCTGGACCGCGCGGTCACGGCCGCCGGTGACCCGTGGACCGGTGATCGCGAAAACCACGCCACCGAACATCACCACGAAACCCACCACCGACAGAACCGGGAACCCACCGATCATCGTGGCCTTCACTGCCACACCGATGACCAGAAGCGCCAGACCCACGATGAACAACAACGCGCCCTGCAGCCTGCGCCGGGCCGAAGGCGCACGAAGGGTCCCGCCACGCACGCTGGACGCGAACTTGGGATCCTCGGCATAGAGCGCGCTCTCGATCTGGTCGAGCATGCGCTGCTCATGATCGGAGAGTGGCATTCGTCCCTCCTTGCCGACGCCGCCGTCGCGTTCAAAATATTCACATGCCCGCAGTCACGGGCACCTAAGCCTAATGATACGAGGTCGATCCGAGCCGTACCACCTTGTTCACCTCGATTGTAGGTCGTTCCCGGATCGCTTGGGCCCCTGGGACCGACCCGCGCACCGCCGGATAATGACGAAGATAATGAGTTCGGTAGATACCGGGCAGGCGAAAGGCGAAAGCATTGGCGACGTATCTCATCGATCTGTCGCCGGACGACATGAAGCGCCGGCTGCCCGAGGCGTTGCGCGTGTACGTCGACGCCATGCGATATCCGCGCGGAACCGAGGAACAGCGCGCCGCCCTCTGGCTCGAACACACCCGCCGGGCGGGCTGGAAATGCGTGGCCGCCGTCGAGGCCGGCCGCGCCGACGGCGATCACCCCGCTGCGGAACTGCTCGACGCTCCCCTCTTGGGCATCGCCTACGGCTACAGCGGAGCACCGGACCAGTGGTGGCAACAACAGGTCGTCTCCGGGCTGCAGCGGGTCGGCGCCAGCCCGGTGCACATCGCCGAACTGATGTCGAGCTACTTCGAACTGACCGAACTCCACATTGAGCCCCGGGCCCAGGGGCAAGGCCTGGGCGAGGCCCTGACCAGGCGTCTGTTGACCGGCCGTGACGAATCGCACGTCCTGCTGTCCACCCCGGAGATCAACGGCGAAGCCAATCGAGCCTGGCGGTTGTACCGTCGCCTCGGCTTCACCGACGTCATCCGGGCCTACCACTTCGCCGGTGACCCGCGCCCGTTTGCCATCCTCGGTCGCCCCCTGCCGCTGTGACATCTGGCACGATGACCTGCGTGCACGTGCGCCCACTCAACCGTCGCCGCCGGACCCGAGTGCTCACGCTGGTGATGTTGCTGCTGATCCTGCCCATGGCCGTGGGCTGCGTCCGCGTCCGCGCCTCGATCACGGTCTCGCCCGACGACCGGGTGTCCGGCCAGATCATCGCCGCGGCCAAACCACGCGACGCCGACGACAAGGGCCCGCAGCTTCTGAACAATCTCCCGTTCGCCACCAAGGTGGCCGTCTCGGAATACAGCCGCGACGACTACGTCGGCTCACAGGCGGTGTTCTCGGACCTCACCTTCGCCGAACTCCCCCAGCTGGCCGGCATGAGCCGAGACGCAGCGGGCGTCGACATCTCCCTGCGCCGCGCGGGTGACCTCGTGATCCTGGAAGGGCGGGTCGACCTCACCTCGCTGTCCGATCCGGAGGCCGACGTCGTGCTGACGGTGTCGTTCCCCGGTGAGGTGACTTCGACGAACGGCTCGCAGGTGAGTTCCTCGATCGTGGAATGGAAGCTGCGGCCGGGCATCGTCAGCACGATGAACGCTCAGGCCCGCTACACCGATCCCAGTGCCCGCTCGTTCACCACCGCGGCCATCTGGCTCATCGTGGGCACCATCCTGGTCGCCGGCGTGATCGGCGGCCTGGCCTGGATGAACCGCGACACCACCCCCAAACCCGGTGACCCCGTCGCCGGCAGCGACTGACCACCGAACACTTGGTACACCCTTGGTACGCCGGGCACCGCACGCTCTACGCTGGGTGCACTCACCGGACACCGTTGCGACAGAAAGGGGCGGGCGCTGAGCGTGCGAACAGCGGCACCGTCAACCGTCGAGCTGGCCGGCGCCGTCACCGATCAACTGCGCGAGTACCTGCGTGACCGCCGGCGGGACTGCGAGCACATCGGGTCCCACTATGCCGAGCTGACCGCTGCGCTCGAAGAGTTCGTGCTGCGCGGCGGCAAGCGCATGCGACCGGCCTTCGCGTACTGGGGCTGGCGCGCGGTGATCGATCCGGCTGACCACCCCGCCGATTCCGGTGTGCTCAGGTTGTTCGCCGCTCTCGAATTGCTGCAGGCCTGCGCCCTCGTGCACGACGACGTGATCGACGATTCGGCCACCCGCCGCGGCCTGCCCACCGTGCACCGGCTGTTCGCCGACCGGCACCGGGAGCGCAACTGGCACGGCTCGTCCAAGCAGTTCGGTATTTCGGCGGCCATCCTCGCCGGCGACCTGGCCCTGGCCTGGGCCGACGACATCGTCGCCGTTGCCGACATCCCGGCCGACGCCCAACTGCGCGTCCAGCAGGTCTGGCGCCACATCCGCACCGAAGTGCTCGGCGGCCAGTACCTCGACATCGTCGCGGAGTCCAGCGGCGCCGAATCGGTGGCCTCGGCGATGAACGTCAACACCTTCAAGACCGCGTCCTACACAGTGGCCCGGCCACTGCAGCTGGGCGCCGCCGCGGCCGCCGATCGGCCCGATGTGCAACAGATCTTCCAGCAGGTCGGCAACGATCTGGGGGTCGCATTCCAGCTTCGCGATGATGTGCTCGGCGTATTCGGCGATCCGGCGGTGACCGGTAAACCTTCCGGAGACGACCTTCGGTCTGGCAAGCGGACCGTGCTGCTGGCCGAAGCACTGGAGCTGGCGGACAAGTCCGACCCGGCGGCCGCAGAGCTGTTGCGCACCTCGGTGGGCACCGAGCTGTCCGACACGCAGGTGGCCGATTTGTGCGGGGCCATCGAATCGGTCGGCGCACTGGCCGCGGTCGAAGACCACATCGAATTCCTCACCCAACGCGCCCTCGACACCCTGGCGGCGGCACCGATCCACCACCAAGCCAAGACGGGCCTGGCCGAGATCGCCCGTTTCGCGGCGAACCGGTCGGCATAGGAGCACGACCCGCACAACATGACCGCCATACCGACCCAGACCCCGAAGAATGGGGTGGGACAACATATCTCACGGCTGGCCGCTTTCGCCGTGTCCGCCGAGGCGCGCCCGGCCCGGCTGGGCTGTCTGGGCGCTGCCGTGCTCACCATCGGTGGACTCGGCGCGGGAAGCACGCGCCTGCACGATCCGCTGCTGGAGTCACTGCACCTGTCCTGGCTGCGATTCGGCCATGGCCTGGTCCTGTCGTCGATCCTGTTGTGGACCGGCGTCGCGGCGATGCTGATCGCCTGGCTGTGGCTGGGCCGGCGCGTGATCGACCGCACCGCCACCGAATACACCATGGTGGCCACCACGGGCTTCTGGCTGGCGCCCTTGTTGCTGAGCGTGCCGCTGTTCAGCCGAGACACGTACTCTTACCTGGCTCAAGGAGCGTTGCTGCGCGACGGCTTCGACCCGTACGTCGTTGGGCCCGTAGAGAATCCGAACTCACTGCTGGACAACGTGAGTCCGATTTGGACGACGACCACCGCGCCGTACGGACCGGCATTCATCCTGGTGGCCAAGTTTGTCACCATTCTCGTGGGCGACGACGTGGTGGCCGGCACCATGCTGCTGCGGCTGTGCATGCTGCCCGGCCTGCTGCTGTTGATCTGGGCCGCACCGCGAGTCGCTCGCCACGTCGGGGCCAACGCGGCTGCCTCGCTGTGGATCTGCGTGCTCAACCCCCTGGTGATCGTGCACCTGATGGGCGGCGTGCACAACGAGATGCTCATGGTCGGCCTGATGATGGCCGCGATCGCCCTGGCCTTCGCCGGGCGGCCGGTGATCGGAGTCAGCCTGATCGCGATCGCCGTCGCGGTGAAAGCCACCGCCGGGCTCGCGTTGCCGTTCCTGGTCTGGGTGTGGATGCGCCGACTGCGCGACAAGCGGGACATGCCCGCCGTGCGCGCGTTCGCCGCCGCCACCGCCGCCTCGGTGCTGATCTTCGTGGCGGTGTTCGCGGTGCTGTCCTGGCTGGCCGGGGTGGGCCTGGGTTGGCTGACGGCCCTGGCCGGCTCGGTCAAGATCATCAACTGGCTGACCGTGCCCACTGCCGCCGCCAACCTGATCAACGCCATCGGCGGCCTGATCTTTCCGGTCAACTTCTACGCCGTGCTCGAGGTCGCCCGCATCATCGGGATCCTGATCATCGTGATCGCCCTGCCACTGTTGTGGTGGCGTTACCGGCACACCGACCGTGACGCGCTCACCGGCATCACGCTGGCCATGGTGGTGGTCGTATTGTTCGTACCGGCGGCCCTGCCCTGGTACTACACCTGGCCGCTGGCCGTGGCGGCTGCCCTGATCCAGACCCGGCCCGCGATCGCGGCCGTGGCCGGCTTCTCCACCTGGATCATGGTGATGTGGAAACCCGATGGGGCACACGGCATGTACTCGTGGGCGCACGTCCTGCTGACCACGGCCTGCGCGGCGGTGGCGTGGTACTCGCTCTACCGCGCGCCTGAACCGGCGCCGGAAGACGAGCCCTCAGTACGCTAGCGCCTGAGCGCGGCGCAGCACCTCGCGTGCCTGATGGGAATGCAGTGCGTCGACCGGACGGGCATTGGAGATCCGCTCGGTACTTCCGTCGGCGGTGATCGTCAGCGACTCGTCCGGGGTGAACAACCAGCGCACGATCTCGGTGTCACCGTAGCCGCCGTCGCGCAACACGATCAGCAGACCGGGCAGCGGCTTGACCACGCGGCCGGCGTCGTCGAAAAAGATCTTCGGCACCACCAGGACACGGTTGCGGCGCACGGCGATCAGGTGCCCGTCGCGCAACTGCTGGTGCACCTTGGTGACCGGGATGCCGAGCAAACCGGACACGGTGGGTAGGTCGTAGACGGCCTCGTCGGGATCCAATACGTCATCGGCGGCCGGAATGCTGCTCACCGCACTGATTCTAAGGCCCCGGCGCAAACTCGTAACATGTGTCCGGTGGAGCAGCAATCGGATCCACTCGTCGGCCACACGCTGGACGGGCGCTATCGCGTGGACATGCCCATCGCCACCGGCGGCATGTCCACGGTCTATCGCGGTCTCGATGTCCGCCTGGACCGTCCGGTGGCCCTGAAAGTGATGGATTCCCGCTACAGCGGTGACAGTCACTTCCTGGCCCGGTTCAGCCGCGAGGCCAAAGTGGTGGCCAGGTTGAAGGACCCCGGGTTGGTGGCCGTGTACGACCAGGGCGGCGGCGATCCGGGGGGCCAGCCGCCCTTTCTGGTGATGGAGCTGATCGACGGCGGCACCCTGCGCGAGCTGTTGGCCGAACGCGGCCCCATGCCACCACATGCCGTCGCCGCCGTGCTGGACCCGGTGCTCGGCGGACTCGCCGTGGCCCACCGGGCCGGGCTGGTACACCGCGACATCAAGCCCGAGAATGTGCTGATCTCCGACGACGGCGAGGTCAAGATCGCCGACTTCGGTCTGGTGCGCGCCGTCGCCGAAGCCAAGATCACCTCTACCAGCGTGATCCTGGGCACCGCGGCCTACCTGTCTCCCGAGCAGGTCAGCACCGGCGACGCCGACCCCCGCAGCGACGTCTACGCGGTCGGCATCCTCACCTATGAACTCCTCACCGGCGTCACGCCGTTCACCGGAGATTCCGCACTCACGGTGGCCTACCAACGCATGGACCACGACGTGCCCCCGCCCAGCGCGGTAATCGCAGGGGTGCCACCGCAATTCGACGAGTTGGTGCGGCGGGCCACCGCCCGCCAGGCGGAGCGGCGCTTCGCCGACGCCGACGCAATGCGGGCCGAACTGCACCAAATCGTCGATGCTCTGGGGCTGCCCGCGTTCCGGGTGCCGGCTCCCCGGCAATCGGCCCAGCATCTGGCCGCCACCCGAGTCCACGACCTCGAAGAATCCGACGACCGCCGCGTCGAGGCGACCACCGCCGTCACAGCGGCGCCCCCGATGCCACCGGCAGCCAGCCCCGCGCCGCGCCAACCCACCCGAGAGATCACCCGCGACCGGCATGACTGGGCACCGATCCCGGCCGAGCCCGACGACGACGAATACGACTACCGCGCAGGGCAATTCGCGGGCATTGAGATCAGCGAGTTCTACTGGGCCCGCCAACGCGCCAGACGGATGCTGGCGTTCTGGGTGATCGCCGTACTCACGCTCACCGGTCTGGTCGCTGCCGCAGCGTGGACCCTGGGCAGCAACATCGCGGTGCTCGTCTAACGCTGCTGGGCGGGGCAGGCTTCAACCGGTACCCGCATCGAGATGTCGCCGAACTGGTCGAATTTGAACGTCACGTCCACCGACATCGCAGGCCGGATGTCGTCATGCAGACCTTCGACCGCCGCAGTGATCTCTGTGGACGATTTCGGCGCTATTTCCACCCCGTCGGCTGACCGCATGCGCACCGCATCGGCGGCATCCGTGGCGATCGAAAGCAACCGCTCCGACCCCGCGGGCCTGCTGTTGGTGGCGGTGAACCGCAACTCGGCGTTATCGCCGACCTGGGTGGCGCAATCGTCCGGAGCATGCTCCGGCACGATGTAGGCGTTGTCCACCGAGGTCTGCAGCGTTTCGGTGTCCTCGCCGCGGTTGTTCGGTTTGAAGTCGTCGCTGCGCTCGGCACAGCCTGCTGTCAGCACCGCCAGGGAGATCCCCAGCGACACCGATACCATCGCGATACCCATGACGACCGGGTACCCGCGATCATCACGGTCTAGCCGCGCAGCATCTCGGCGACCAGGAACGCCAACTCCAGGCTCTGCTGGGTGTTGAGCCGCGGATCGCACGCCGTCTCGTAGCGGCCGGCCAGATCCGAATCCGAGATATCCTGCGCGCCACCGAGACATTCGGTGACGTTCTCGCCGGTGATCTCGACGTGAATGCCACCGGGATGGGTGCCCAGCGCATGGTGTACCTCGAAGAAGCCCTGCACCTCGTCGACGATGCGGTCGAAGTGCCGGGTCTTGTAGCCGGTCGACGACTCGTGGGTGTTGCCGTGCATCGGGTCGCACTGCCAGACCACCTGATGCCCGGTGGCCTGGACCTTCTCGATGATCGGCGGCAGTAGATCGCGGACCTTGTTGTTGCCCATCCGGGTCACCAGCGTCAACCGGCCCGGCTCGTTGTTCGGATCGAGCCGCTCGACGTATTCGACGGCCAATTCCGGGGTCGTCGTCGGCCCCAGCTTGATCCCGATCGGGTTGGCGATCACCTCGGCCAACGCCACATGGGCCCCGTCGAGCTGACGCGTCCGCTCGCCGATCCACAAGTAGTGCGCGGACTGGTCGTATAGCTTGCGCTCCCCGTCCGGGTTCTCGGCCGGGTCGGACAGCCGCAGCATCGCGCGCTCGTAGTCGATCACCAGGGCCTCGTGACTGGCGAAGATCTCGGCGGTCTCCAGATTGCGGTCGGCCACACCGCAGGCGGACATGAATTTCAGGCCACGGTCGATCTCACCGGCGAGCGCCTCGTAGCGGGCCCCGGCCGGCGACGTCCGGACGAACTCGCGGTTCCAGTTGTGCACCAGGTCCAGCGAGGCCAGCCCCGATGACGTCAGCGCGCGGACCAGGTTCATCGCGGCACTGGCATTGGCGTAAGCCCGCACCAGACGTGACGGGTCGTGCTGGCGCACCGCGGCGTCCGGGGCGAAGCCGTTGATCATGTCACCGCGGTAGGACTTGAGCCCCAGCGCATCCAGGTCCGCCGACCGCGGCTTGGCGTACTGGCCGGCGATGCGAGCCACCTTGACCACCGGCATGCTGGCGCCGTAGGTCAGCACCACGGCCATCTGCAACAGCGTGCGGATGTTGGCCCGGATGTGCGGTTCGGTGTTGTCGACGAAGGTTTCGGCGCAGTCACCGCCCTGGAGCAGGAACGCCTTGCCCTGCGCCACATCGGACAGCAGGCCCTTGAGCTTTTCGATCTCCGACGGCACGGTGACCGGCGGCACGCTCTCCAACACTGTGCGCATCGCCTTGGCTGCCTCGGCATCCCAGCTGGGCTGCTGAACAGCCGGCTTGGACAGCGCCGCATCGAGCCGGAGACGTTGCTCGTCGGTCAGCGGAGGCAGTGGCGGCAGCTGGTCGATGGGAATGTCGACGGTCCAGTTCACCCGTACATGGTAACCGCCGGTGAAGGCGGGTTTTCAGGACTGTGCTATGCCGGGCCGACGGGCCTGGGTCAGCTCCACGCCCGTCATCAGCTGAAAACGGTGCAGATTGTGCCGCGCGTCGACCAGCGCATCGTGCGCATCCGTGGGCCGCGCCGGCATCCGCGGCGATCCACGCTCCTCCCAGAACTGGCGCAATTCCCGGGTGAACCGCGGCATCGCCGGAGGCAGATCCGTCATCGGACCCCACAGCTGGCACAACACCACGTGGTCGTAGGCGCCCACCCAGGCCCACAGCTCGATCGGTTCGTCGCCGTCGATGTCGAAGAAATCCTCCAGCTCCGACCGAATCTGCCGCCTCGACCGCCACAGCTGCGAGGACGGGGACGGCAGTTTCGGCAGGACGTGCTTGCGCACCCAGCGGCCCGCCCGGTCCGGGTTGAACTCCGTCGAGATCGCGTAGTACTCCCGGCCGTCCTCGGCAGCCACCCCGATCGAAATCAACTCGATGGTGCGGCCGTCGTCGATGAACTCGGTGTCGTAGAAGTACCGCATCAGAATTCCCGTCCCGCCGTGGCAACCGGCGCGGGCGCGGCATGGATCTCGCGATCGAGCTGTGCGTCGACGGTGGCATCGTCGGGGAACTTCGGCATGCCGGTGATCGCGTCCTGCAACCACAATTTCGCCTGCACGACGGGCCGACGCAGCCAGCGCTCTCGTTCCAGCGCGCGGTGCATCTTGCGAGGACGGCCGGTGTAGCGCCAGCGCGCCCACGGCGCATGCGGCCGCGACAGCCGGATGGCGCCGACGAACAACAACGGGGTGATGAACATACCCACCAATCCAGTCCACACCTTGCCTTTGAGCAGGACCACCACCGCCAAGAGCAATGTCAGCACCGCGACCACAACCACCAGCGCGCGCATGGCCAGCGACTGGTCCGCGCGCCAGATACCGATATCAAAGAATGACAGCGGGTTGAATCCGAGGATCAACAACCCCGTCACCGCCACCGCCGCGAACACCGCGTCCACCGAGGTGCGACCGTCTTCAGCCCAGTACACGTCCGACAGATGCAGGATCAGGGCGAACTCGTCGAGCACCAGGGCCGCGCCGATACCGAAGAACACCGCCGCCACGGAGAACTCGGTGACGCCGCCGTTGACCGCCAGCGTCACCATCGTCACGCCCGAGACCATCACCAGCACCACACCGATGACCATGTGATGGATGTGCAACGAGCCGTGCCCCATGTTGCGCGGTTGCCACCACCTGGGCGGACGTTCGTTGTCGGCGTTGCGGCGGATGTAACGGACCACGAGGCGGGTGACGAAGAAGGTCAGGATGAACGCCACCAGGCAGCACAGCAGCGGCAGGCGATCGTGGGTGAGGAATTCGAGGTGGACGGTCGCGTGCACGCACAGAGAACTTACGCCGCCCGGCGCGCGTCGCGAGCGGGGATGCGCTCACTCGCAGTGGCCCCCGATAGTCTGTTGAGGACATGAGTAAGCGGGAGTCGCCCGGCCGGGTTGGTTTGGCACGTTGGGCACCGACGATCGGGTGGCGGCTTTTTCAGTTGCTCACAGTGGCCGGGCTGATCTGGGCCGGCTGGCGACTTCTGGGCCACGTCCCGTATCGCATCGACATCGACGTCTACCGGATGGGCGGACGGGCGTGGCTGAATGACCAGCCGCTCTACGCCGACGGCGCCATCTTCCACACCCAGGGCGGGCTCGATCTGCCGTTCACGTATCCCCCGCTCGCGGCGATCCTGTTCGCCCCCTTCGCCTGGCTGTCGCTGCCGGCGGCGAGCGTGGCGATCACCGCAACCACCTTGGCGCTGCTGATCGTCTCGGTGGTGATCGTGCTGACCCGCCTCGACGTCTGGCCGAACACCACGCTCACCACCGAGCCGGCGTGGCTGCGCCGGTGCTGGCTGGCCGTCGCCCTGGTGGCTCCCGCGGTCATCTGGCTGGAACCGATCCGCTCGAACTTCGAGTTCGGCCAGATCAACGTGGTGCTGATGACGCTGGTGATCGCCGACTGCGTGCCCCGACGTACGCCGTGGCCCCGCGGGCTGCTGCTGGGCCTGGCGATCGCACTCAAACTGACCCCAGCGGTGTTCCTGCTCTACTTCCTGTTGCGGCGCGATCTGCACACCCTGTTGCGCACCGCCGCCGCCGCGGTGGTGGCCACGTTGGCCGGATTTGTCCTGGCCTGGACGGATTCGATCGAGTACTGGACCGAGACGGTGCGTAACACCGACCGGATCGGTACCGCCACGCTCAACACCAACCAGAACATCGCCGGAACCCTGGCCCGCCTCGGTCTGGCCGAGGGACCACGGTTCGTGTTGTGGGTGTTCGCCTGTTTCGCGGTGCTGGCGCTGACGGTGTGGGCGGTGCGGCGTGCCCTGCGTTCCGGCGCCGAGGAGGCGCCTGTGGTCGCGTTGATCTGCGTGGCGCTGTTCGGCCTTGTGGTGTCGCCGGTGTCGTGGTCACACCACTGGGTGTGGTCGCTGCCCACCCTGCTGGTCACCGGTGTCCTCGCTTACCGGATGCGCCGCGTTCTGCCGGCCTCGCTCTATCTCGCGGTGGTGACGCTGGCCGGTTTCGCCCTGATGGTGTGGACGCCGATCTCGCTGCTGACTCCGCACGAAGAGACGTCGGCATCGGCGCTG
Source organism: Mycobacterium sp. GA-1841 (assembly GCF_001954135.1). Lineage (GTDB taxonomy): Bacteria > Actinomycetota > Actinomycetes > Mycobacteriales > Mycobacteriaceae > Mycobacterium. The sequence continues at coordinate 38,580 of NZ_MBEQ01000017.1, forward strand.
CGCCAGCTGGCCGGCGACTCCTACCTCTGGTGGGCTCTCGCGGTCATCGTCGTCATCGGCGTGGTGTCCGCATCCGAGGCGCGCAAGACCACCGCCGTGGCGGCGGCGCCGCTGGTCCAGCTCAGCGGTGGTGAATCGGCCTGACGGCTAACCCGCCGCGGCGTGCGGCAGCCGCGCCGCCGGCTTGTCCGACTCGGACTGCTGAGCGTTCTCCTTGACCGCAGCCGCGTAGATGTCGACGTACTCCTGACCGGACAGGTCCATCAGGTCGTACATCACCTCGTCGATCACGGCGCGCTCGATGAAGCGGTTACCGGCCAGGCCGTCGAACCGGCTGAAGTCCATGGGCTTGCCGAACCGGACCTCGACCCGGCCGAACCGCAGCCCCTTCGATCCGGGCGGGTTGACGACATCGGTGCCGACCATCGCCACCGGGATCACCGGCACCCCGGTCTCCAGGGCCAACCTGGCCAGCCCGGTCTTGCCCTTGTACAGGCGACCGTCCGGTGAGCGGGTGCCCTCGGGATACATGCCGAGCAGCTTGCCCTCGCCCAGGATGCGCGTGGCGGTGGTCAGCGCTGCCTGCGCCGAGTCGGCGTCGGTGCGGTCGATCGGCACCTGTCCGACGACGGTGTAGAACCAGGCCAGGAACCGGCCCTTGATCCCGGTGCCGGTGAAGTACTCCTGTTTGGCCAGGAACGTGATGCGCCGGCTGACCACCAGCGGCAGATAGAAGCTGTCCATCACCGCCAGGTGATTACTGGCCAGAATCGCCGGCCCGTCTGCCGGAACATGTTCCAGCCCAGTGATTTTGGGCCGGCCGAGCACGGCCAGCAAGGGGCCCAACAGGATGTACTTGAACAGCCAATACCACATGGACCCTCCACCTTTGGCGCACCGCGCAATGCTCTGCGACAACTGTACCCAGGCCATGTTGTGGCTACCACAGCAAGCCCTGGATGCCCGCTGCGTCTCAGCTGAGCGTCAATCCTCGACCGTGACCGGGATGTGCTGGTAGCGGCCCGGACCTGGCGGCGGCGGAAAATCGTCGGACGGCGGCACATCGGGTCCACCGTCGGGCCCCGGGCTACCTCCGCTGCCGTCGGTATCCCCACCGTCGTGACGATCAGCCCGTCCGTCATCGAGGACGGCGCGGATCACCGCCAGCAGCGCGACGCTGTGCTCGGCGATCACACTCAACAGCGGATGCTGCTCACCGTTGACCACCGCGGCCAGGGCACACACCGGGCACCACACCTGCTGGCACTTGCCGGGGCCGTTCTCCGACGACGCCGCGAAATTCGCCGCAGCCAGCCGCACCGCCGGATCCAGCCGGTCGAGGATCTCCTGTGCCAATTGCCGCAGCTCCGAACCCAGCTCGGGATGAGACCCCGTCATGCCGGCCACACCTCCGGGTTCGGACGAAAACGCACCGTCAGCTCGCCACCGCGCAACTGCGCATCTGTCACGATGCACCGACGCAGCACCGACGCCAACCGCACCCGACGCCGCATACCTGCCGCGCCGATGATCAAGTCGTCGTCGACACGGCCCAACGTGAGTCCGGCCGAATCGATCTGGGGCAACTCTAGCCGCAATCGGTACACGGCTTCGAGGCCAGACCCCGACTCGCGGTCGACGACGGGCCGCAGCGGCCCCGGCGGTGGTGCCCCGTCGCGCCGTCGGGCACCGTCGATCAGCTCCCCCAACGCCTTGGGGCCGATCGGCTCCCCCGGCACATGCGGCACCAGCACCAGCTGCACGTCCCCGATCGTGGTGTCCAGGGTGTCGAGCACGCTCTGCTGCTCAGAGATCCGCTCGGTGTACCAGTCGAACGCAGGATGCGCCGGGAGGTTCTGATACTCGAACGAATCATCCTGCACCAGAACCTGATTGACGATGATCTCGGCGACCTCTACCCCCATCAGCGCCAACGATCCCAGCGTCCGCGACGCTTCGGCGGCCACTACCCGCTCGGGGGTGAGCACCAGGTGGGCACTCACCCGGGAGCCGTCGGTGAGCAACGTGCCGAGTCGGCGGATCCCGCCATCCACCCGTTCGATCAGGGCCACGATCGCCGCGGTGGCCGCGTCTGTGCCCTGAATGCTCCTCGCGTGTCCAGAAGAACCCGACAACCGGCGGTGTCGCGGCCAGGCCCGTTCCAGATACAGGCCGAAGGTCTCGGGCAACGTCAGCATCCGCAACGCATCGGCGGTCGAGGCGCAGTCCACCACCACGTGATCCCACCGCCCGGAGTCGGCAAGCTCACCCACCTCATGCAGCCCGAGCACTTCCTGGATGCCAGGCAGGGCCGAAAGTTCTTCGGGGGCAACATCTCCCAAATCCGATTCGGGAAACCGCGCGGCCAGCGGACCTGCCGCCTCAACCCAGCGCGCCCCCAACAGGGCCAGCGTGTCCAGGGCCAGGGCATCCAGACAACCACCGCCGGGATCCAGGTCGCTGAGCACGCGGGTGGGATGGCGTTGTCCCGTGGGCGCGAGCGTGATCCCGAGGACATCGCCGGTGGAATGCGCCTGGTCGGTGGAAACGATCAGGACCCGCTGGCCCGAGCTGGCATCACGAACCGCGGTGGCCGTCGCCAACGTCGATTTGCCCACCCCGCCTTTGCCGACGAACAGGCTGATCCTCGCGGGGGAAGGCGCGTTCCCGTCCGGCGAAGTCACTCAGCCTCTGCTCGTTTCTTGAGGTCTTTGAGCGCGGTGTCGGTGAGCCGTCGCTCAGCCTTGCGTTTGAGCAACCCGATCATCGGGATCATCAGATCGACCGATAGCTCATAGGTCACCTCGGTCCCGGAACCCTTGGGCGCCAAGCGATACGCGCCTTCCAGCGAGCGCAACAACGAACTGGACACCAGCGACCAGGTCACCGAGGTGCGATCGGCCGGCCACACATAGGCCAGCACCATGGTGTCCTTGAGCACCGCGGCGTCGAGTACCAGCCTGGCCGTCTTGGGATAACCCTGCTCGTCGGCCTCGAGGACCTCGGCTTCCTTGTACTCGTTGACCCACTGCGGATATGAGCCGATATCGGCGATGACATCCATCACCGCCGCCGGGTCAGCATCGATGTAGATGGTCTGTGTCGTCTTGTCGGCCACCGCATAGCCCTTCTCCCCGGTTGCGGGGCTCCCCGTCTCCCCCGCCCCGCGGGGGTGCCTGGCTCTCGGGAAAGAAATCTACCCTCCCGCAGACAAACGCCGGAGGGACCGGGTCAGACCCGATCAAACCGCCGGGCCTCAGGCCAGTCGGGACACCCCGACCGGGCGAGTCGACTCCAGGCGCTGCTTGATCTCGAACGACATGGCCTTGCCCGCGACGCGGCGCCGGTGGTTCATGTTGGCCAGGTCCATGTCGGCCAACTGTTTGGCCGTGACGCCGGACGGTTCGGCATGCAGGAAGTAGTGCAGCACCACACCGTCCATCACCTGCTCGAGCCAGACCTCCATCGTGCCGGTCAACGCACCGGTCACAGTCCAGCGCTGGCCCTTGTCGGCGCGGTCCTCGACGACCTTGAGCACCAGGTCGGGCCACCACCGGCGCCAAGCGGCAGGATCGGCAACCGCGGCGCCTACGGCGACCGGATCGGCGCAGACGAACGTCTCGTCGGCGATCTGAATGCTGTTCATCGCGGACAAGCTTCACATATGCGTGGTCGTCCGACCACCGCGGCCGACTAGGCTGACGCGCAAAGCCGGTATACAAAGCCTGGAGGGCAACATCGTGCGTGAGTTCAGCGTGCCCGCGTCATTCACCGTCGGCGAGCACGACAACATCGTCAACTCGGTATCCGCCCACGCGGCGGACAGTCCCGACCACGTCATCTTCCGACGCCTGGTCAACGACTCCTGGACCGATGTGACCTGCGCCGAAGCGGCCGAGACGATCCGGGCGGTGGCCCGCGGCCTGATTGCCGAGGGCATCCAGGCCGGTGACCGGGTGGCGATCCTGTCGGCCACCCGCTACGAGTGGCCGATCATCGACTTCGCGATCCTGTCGGTCGGCGCGGTGACCGTGCCGATCTACGAGACCTCCTCGGCCGAGCAGGTGCGCTTCGTCCTGGAGAACTCCGCGGCGAAGATGGTTTTCGCCGAGTCCGACGCGCACGCGACCACCGTGGAACAGCTCCGTGGCCAGCTGCCCGAGCTGGGCAAGGTACTGCGGATCGACGGCACCGGCACCCCCGCCCTGGAGGCGATGGCCGCGGCCGGCGCCTCGGTCGAGGCCACCGAGGTCGACACCCGCCTGGCCGGGATCCGTTCGGCCGACCCGGCCACCCTGATCTACACCTCCGGGACCACCGGCCAGCCCAAGGGCTGTCAGCTGACGCACTCGAACCTGCTGTACGAGATCCGAGGCGCCAAGGCCTGCTTCCCGACCCAGTTGGCCAAGGGTGAACGGATGCTCGTGTTCCTGCCGCTGGCACACGTGCTGGCCCGGGCCATCACGATCGCCGCCTTCACCAACCAGGTCACGCTGGGATTCACCAGCGACATCAAGAACCTGGTCCCCACCTTCGCGGTGTTCAAGCCGACCCTGGTGGTCTCGGTGCCCCGCGTGTTCGAGAAGGTCTACAACACCGCCGAGCAGAATGCCCGCAACGACGGCAAGGGCAAGATCTTCGCGATCGCAGCCGACACCGCGATCGAGTGGAGCAAGGCTCAGGACGCCAACGGTCCCGGGCTGCTGCTGCGGGCCAAGCACGCCGTGTTCGACAAGCTGGTCTACGGCAAGCTGCGGGCGGCCCTCGGCGGCGAATGCCGCGCGGCGATCTCCGGCGGCGCGCCGCTGGGCGCGCGGTTGGGCCACTTCTATCGCGGTGTGGGACTGAGCATCTACGAGGGTTATGGGCTGACCGAGACCAGCGCGGCCATCACCGTGAACCGGGTCGACGAGCTCAAGGTCGGCTCGGTCGGCAAGTTGATGCCCGGCAACAGCATGCGCATCGCCGAGGACGGCGAGCTGCTGGTCAAGGGTGGCGTGGTGTTCAACGGCTACTGGGGCAACGAGACCGAGACCAACGCCGTGTTCACCGACGGCTGGTTCCACACCGGCGACCTGGGCGCCATCGATGACGACGGCTTCCTGACCATCGTCGGACGCAAGAAGGAAATCATCGTCACCGCGGGCGGCAAGAACGTCGCACCCGCGCTACTGGAAGACCGGCTGCGGGCCCACCCGCTGATCAGCCAGGCCATGGCCGTCGGCGACCAGCAGCCGTTCATCGCCGCACTCATCACCATCGACCCGGAAGCGTTTCCGGGCTGGAAGCAGCGCAACGGCAAGGACGCCGGAGCGTCGGTCGGCGACCTGGCCGAGGACCCGGACCTGGTGGCCGAGATCGATCTCGCCGTCAAGGACGCCAATCAGGCGGTGTCCCATGCCGAGTCGATCCGCAAGTTTCGGATTCTGCCGGTCGACTTCACCGAGGACACCGGCGAGTTGACCCCGACGTTGAAGGTCAAGCGCAAGGTGGTGGCCGAGAAGTTCGCCTCCGACATCGCTGCGCTGTACGGCTGAACAGCCGGATTGAGCGCCGCCGTTCAGCCCGACAGGAGCCCGGTCAGCCGGGCGCCCTGAGACCGCCACTGCCAGTTGTCCACCGCCCAATGCCGCCCGGCCGCGCCCATCGCGGCGGCTCGGGCCGGATCGTTGAGCAGGTCACCCACGGCGGTGATCACCGCCTTGACGTCGGTGCCGTCCACCACCGTGCCGGTGTGGCCGTCCAGCACGGTTTCCGGTGCGCCGCCGGAGGTTCCGGCGATCACCGGCACCCCGCAGGCCGAGGCCTCCAGGTAGACGATGCCCAGGCCCTCGACGTCCAGACCGGCGCCCCGGGTGCGGCACGGCATGGCGAACACGTCGGCCATCGCATGGTGAGCGGGCAGTTCGGCGCCGGGCACTGCGCCGGTGAAGATGACGTCGGCGGCCACGTCATGCGTGTGTGCCAGGTGCTGCAGGCGCTCCAGATACGGTCCACCGCCGACGATCACCAACGCCGCCTCGGGGACGCGCCGACGGATGGCGGGCCAGGCCCGAATGAGCATGTCCTGACCTTTGCGCGGCACCAGGCGCGACAGGCACACCACCACCGGACGTTGCCCGAGGCCGTACCGGGCCCGCAGCTCGGCCCGGGCCACCGGATCAGGTGTAAACCGGTCCGTGTCGACGCCCGGGGGTAGATGTTCGAGCGCGGCGCGGGGGCCGAAGGCCGATGCGAACCTGCCCCGGGTGTAGCGGCTGACGAACGTCACGACGTCGGCGTCGTCCCCGATCCTGCGCAGTGCACCCCGCGCGATCGGCAGCATCGACCAGCCCACCTCGTGACCGTGGGTGCTCGCCACCACGCGCGTGGCTCCGGCGCGCCGCGCCAACGGGCCCAGCAGCGCCAACGGCGCAGCCGCCCCGAACCACACCGTCTCGATGTCGTTCTCGGCGATCAGTTTGTGCATGCGGGCCGCCACAGTGGGCTCGGGCACCATCAGTGAGGTCGGATGCCGCACCACCCGATAACCGGCTGCGGCCGCCCCGTCGTCATAGTCGCGGGCGCCCTTCCATTTCGGCGCATACACCGTGAGCTCATGCGAGCCGTCGCGCATCAGCTCCCCGACGAAAGCCTCCAGATACGACTGGATGCCGCCACGGCGCGGTGGAAAGTCGTTGGTGACCAACAAAACCCGCGTCATGGCGACAGGTTAGCCGGTCATCCACCGACGCCAGCCGGCAACCACGGTGTCCTGGTCGGTGCCCAGGATCTCGCGCACTGCAGTGGCGACGTCGGGATGGCCGGGTCCGCAGGCACGCCGGTACAGCTCCCGCAGCGTGCCGGCACCGTAGGCGTCGGCAACGTAGCGGGCGAACCACCATGCCCGGTCATAGGCCAGACTGCGAGTCTGCCCGGGAGTGTCGAGATCGGCGTCGGTCGGCAGCTGCGCCAGTGCGGCAGCGTGCGCAGGCGGTGCCCTGGGTGGCCGCCCGACATAGTCGGCCACTCCCTCGGTGAGCCAGCGCGGCGCATCGGCCGCCGTCTGCGACCGGGCGGCGTAGTGGAACAGCTCATGGCGCAGCACGATTCGCAACGCGTCCGGACTCATGTCCGCGGCGCCGGGGGCGAACATGACCCGCTGCGCGGTTGTGGTCGCGGCAATGTCGGCCACTCCCCCGCCCAGCACCTGGAACTGCTGATCGGAACCTGCCACCGCAATCTCGATGTCGCGGCGCCAGTCCGGACCCCAGAACGCGGTCACCACGGCCGTGGCGTCGGGAAGTTCGGCACCGAGACGCTCCACCAGGGCCTGCGATCGGGGTCCGCCGAGCGCCAGGAACCGTACAGATCGCCCGTCGGGCAACACCATGGAGGTGACCGGGTCGGACGGCGGTGCAGCAGACGTGGCGGTGGACGCCGGCTCTGTAGGTGGAGGTGACGCGGTCGGCATGGATGGCGTGGGCCGCCACACCAACGCCGTGGCCAGTGCCAGTTCGGCCACCAACACCGCGGCCAGCAGCGGCCTGCGGCGGCTCAGAGTCGAGCCGTTATCGGACGACTCAGTAGCGGCGAACGACTCAGTACCGACGAACGTTGTAGATCGGCGCATTGTTGACCGGGGCCACCCGTACCGGGGTGCCGTAGGTCGACGCATGCACCATCATCCCGTCGCCGATGTAGATGCCCACATGCGAGGCGTCGGAGTAATAGGTCACCACGTCGCCAGGTTGCATCGAATCCGTCGAGACCGGTTGGCCGCCGCGGGCCATGGCCTGACTGGAATGCGGCAGCGAGATCCCGGCGTGCTGGAACGCCCACATCACCAGGCCCGAACAGTCGAACGAGCTGGGACCGGCTGCCCCCCAGGAGTAAGGCGAGCCGATGCGACTCAGCGCCGCCTGGATGACAGTGCCCGAATGTCCGCTGCCTTCATCGGGAAGCGCACCCTCCGGCGGGGCGACGTCACCGGGCGGAATACCGTTCGGCGGGTCAGCCAATACGGCGGGATCCTGCGCCGGTGGCAACGGCTCAGGTGCGGGGACCGGCGGGGTCGGCGGCAGAGCGTTCATCGCCTCCCGCTGGGCCGGCGTCAACGCCTGGTACTGCGACTTGACGATCGCGATCTGCACCTGGAGTTGACTTTGCTTGGATTGCAGGTCAGCGCGCACTGCGGCGGCCTGCTCGGCGGCGGTCTTGGCGTCGGCGGCCGACTTCGCGGACTCCTTCTCGGCCGCGGCGGCTTTCGCGCCGGCGGTGCGGAAGTTCGTCATCTGCGCCGACATCTCGGTTGCCATCACCCGCTGCACGGCGAGCTGATCGATCAGCTGCTGCGGCGAACCAGCCGTCAGGATCGCGTCCACACCGGAGGTGCGGCCACCCATGTATTGGGCTGCAGCAACCTTGTTGACCGAACTCTGGAATGTTGCCAACTGAGATTCGGCGGCGCCTACTGCCGCGGCGTCATCGGCATGCTTCTTTTCCGCAGCTTCTTGTGCGGCAAGCTTGTTGTTCAGATCGAGCTGCGCCGAGTGCATGGCCTCGGTGGTCTGCTCCGCCTGGCGCGACAACTCATTGAGCTTTGCCAGAGCGTCATCCGCGGGATCCGCGTGCGAACTGGCGGCGAGAAATCCGGCGAACAAGGTCAAGCCCGCAATTGCACCTGCAAAGGGTCGCTTGACACGACTTGTGGGCCGATGCGCGCGGTCGTGCCTCAAGTTTTTGTCCTTACAACTGGCGATGGCGAGCCGCCTGGAACTGCTCTCAGGTCTCAGATAGGTTACGAAACGGCATCGGCCTTGTCCAACAGAAGCTGCCAATTTAACAGCCCGGTCTGGGAATTTTCCTGTGCGCCAGTGGATGCGTGTCGTCAGGCGACGCCGGATCTGCCGTCCCGGTGAATCGGGACGAGCCGCAGCCGCGGCGCAAGCCCCACGTCAGCCAGCACTTCCAGGGCCCGGCGCTCGTCGTCCAGCAAAGTTTCCGGAACTCCGAGCAGCACGCTGACGACACAGTCCTGGCAGCCCGGACCGCGTACCGCGCAATCATCGCAGTCGATGGTCACGCTGCCTGCGCGTGGCTCGGCGGCGTCGGGCTCGTCGGCATAGGACCAGTTGTCCCGCCGCAGTCCGCTCATCTTGACCGTCCTCTCGATCGGTGTTGGGGGGCACGCTATCGGCGGGGACCGACAAGTAGCGGAGCGGATTGGAGCGACAAGCCCGACAAGTAGCGGAGCGGATTGGAGCGACAAGCCCGACAAATAGCGGAGCGGATTGGAGCGACAAGCCCGACAAGTAGCGCGTGGCAGCCCGACCTTGTCGGTGCCAGTACCTACGGTCACTGTCATGGGTCAGCGCAGCATCGCCGACGTCGAGCAGCTGGCGCTGGATTTCGACCCGACCTTCGACTCGGTTTCGCTCGCCGACACCACCTTCGTCGTGGTGGACCTGGAGACCACGGGCGGACGGGCCACCGCCAAGACCCCCGGTGCGGGCTACGACGCCATCACCGAGATCGGCGCGGTCAAGGTTCGCGGCGGCGAGGTGCTCGGTGAGCTGGCCACGCTGGTCGATCCGGGTCGCGCCATCCCACCTCAGATCGTCGAGCTCACCGGGATCACCACGGCGATGGTGCGCAACGCACCCCGCATCGAATCGGTGCTTCCGTCGTTTCTCGAGTTCTCCCGCGGCGCGGTGTTGGTCGCCCACAACGCCGGGTTCGACATCGGTTTCCTGCGGGCGGCGGCCCAGCGTGCGCAGCTGAGCTGGACACGCCCACCGGTGCTGTGCACGGTGAAACTCGCCCGCCGGGTGTTGACCCGCGACGAGGCACCCAGCGTGAAGTTGTCGGCGCTGGCCCGGCTGTTCGGTGCGTCCACCACGCCGACCCACCGCGCGCTGGACGATGCCCGGGCCACCGTCGACGTCCTGCACGCACTGATCGAGCGCGTCGGCAACCAGGGAGTCCACACCTACGCCGATCTAAGGTCGTACCTGCCCGACGTCACGCCGGCGCAGCGCCGAAACCGTTCACTGGCCGACGGGCTGCCCAACCGCCCCGGTGTCTATCTCTTCCGCGGCCCCTCCGGCGAGGTGCTGTACGTGGGCACCGCGGTCGATCTGCGCCGTCGGGTCCGCCAGTACTTCACCGGCGCCGACCCGAGGGCCCGGATGAAGGAGATGGCCTCGCTGGCGGTCGCGGTCGACCACGTGGAGTGCGCTCACGATCTGGAGGCCGGGGTCCGTGAGCTCCGCCTGCTCGCCGCCCATGCGCCCCCGTACAACCGGCGCTCCAAAGCCCCGCAGCGATGGTGGTGGGTCGCGCTCACCGACGAGGCCTTCCCGAGGTTGTCAGCAGTGCGAAACCCGGGACACCGCACCGCTTTCGGACCGTTCTCGGCCCGATCCGACGCCGTGCAGTCCGCTGCCCTGCTGAGCCGCTTCACCGGTCTGCGCACCTGCACGGCCCGCTTCGGCACGGGCCGACGGCACCGCTGCCCCGAGGTCGAGTTGTCACCGTGCCCGGCGCCGCAGGACATCGACGCCGACGCGTATGCGGGCGCCGTCGGTAGGACCACCGCGTTGATCGACGGCGCCGACCACACCGCACTGGCGGCCACCCTCGACCACATCGCTGAGGTGGCGGCCGCCAGACGATACGAGACCGCCGCCCGGCTCCGCGATCATGCCGCGGTTGCAGTCGAGGCACTGTGGCGCGGGCAACGGCTACGCGCGCTGGCCGAGCTGCCCGAACTGGTGGCCGCCCGTGGCGATGGCCACGGAGGTTGGCATTTCGCGGTGATCCGCCACGGTCAGTTGGCCGGGGCGGGTACGGCGCCGCGCGGGGTGCCGCCGATGCCGGTGGTCGACGCGATCTGCGCGGCCGCCCAGGTGATCCTGCCGACCGCAACGCCTTTGGGTGGCGCACTGGTCGAGGAGACCGCGCTCATCGCGCGCTGGTTGGCCACACCCGGAGTCCGCATCGTGCGCACCGACACCGGCGTCCAGACCGGATACGCCACCCCGATCGGCTCGGCAGGCCGCTACGCGACGTGGGCGGCCACCGCGCGTTCGGCCCGACTGGCCGCTGACCAACAGCAGAACTCAGAACTGCAGACTGAACCGCACCCAACGCGCGAGCAGTTGTTCGGCCGCACCGGAGTCGATCGCCTCGGTGGCGCGCGCCAGACCGGCCTCCCACGCCGGAACCCACTGGGCGTCGCTGGCTAGCCCCGCATGGGCGACCATCGCCCCCGCCGCATTGAGCACGACGGCGTCGCGTACCGGCCCCTTGGCCCCACCGAGGACTGCTCGCGCCTCGGCGGCGTTGGCGGTGGCGTCGCCACCCACGAGCTCACTGATATCCGCACGCTTGAAACCGAAGGCCGCCGGGTCGAACTTCAACCGGTCCACGGTGCCGGCCTGCACACGCCAGATGGTGCTGGTGGTCGTGGTGGTCAGCTCGTCGAGACCATCGTCGCCGTGCACCACCAACACACTGGAACCACGTGCGGCATACACCCCGGCCATCACCTCGGCCAGATCGTCGAACGCGCAGCCGATCAACCCGGCGCGCGGCGAGGCCGGGTTGGTGAGCGGTCCGAGCAGGTTGAAGACGGTCGGAACGCCGATCTCCCGGCGCACGACCGACGCGTGCCGGTAGGACGGATGGAATTGCGGAGCGAAGGCGAACCCGATACCGACCTCGGCGACGCTGCGCGCCACCTCCTCCGGACCCAGGTCGATCCGCACCCCGAGCGCCTCCAACGTGTCGGCCCCGCCCGACAGCGACGATGCCGCCCGGTTGCCGTGCTTGATCACCGGGACACCGCACGCGGCCACCACGATGGCCGCCATCGTGGACAGGTTCACCGTGTTGGCTCCGTCGCCGCCGGTACCGACGATGTCCACCGTCGCGGTTCCGATCTGATCGGTGGGCACCCGGCGGGCGTGCGACAGCATGATGTCGGCCAGCTCGCCGACCTCACCCGAGGTTGGCCGCTTCATCTTCATCGCCACCGCGAAGCCGGCGATCTGAGCCGGGGTGGCCACCCCGGTCATGATCTGGTCCATCGCCCAGCCCGCGTAACCGTTGGGCAGGCTCTGCTCGGTGGTCAGACGTCCCAGAATGAGCGGCCACGACGGCGCCGCCACGGAACGTGGAGAGGCTGGGTCCGCCGGCGGGAACTGAGGTAAAGATCCAGAAGGCACCGCCGAATGCTATCGCTGCGACCGTCGAGACCCGGGGTCGCGGGGAACTGAACGCGACACGTTTACGACCAATTGCTCGACCCGGGTGGAGATCGACAACTACAAAGCGTCATACTTGCGGATGTGACGAGCGCTGTAGGTACCTCGGGAACGGCAATCACGTCGCGCGTTCATTCGCTGAACCGGCCGAACATGGTCAGTGTCGGCACCATCGTGTGGCTTTCCAGTGAACTCATGTTCTTTGCTGGACTGTTTGCGATGTATTTCACGGCGCGCGCCCAAGCTGGTGGAGACTGGCCGCCCGAGCCAACCGAACTCAATTTGGCCCTTGCCGTTCCGGTGACGCTGGTGCTTATCGCGTCATCCTTCACCTGCCAGATGGGCGTGTTCGCCGCCGAGCGCGGCGACGTGTTCGGGCTGCGCCGGTGGTATGTGATCACGTTCCTGATGGGCCTGTTCTTCGTACTGGGCCAGGGATACGAGTACATCCACCTGGTCGAGCACGGCACCACCATCCCGGGCAGTGCCTATGGATCGGTCTTCTACCTGGCGACCGGTTTCCACGGCCTGCACGTGATCGGCGGTCTGGTTGCCTTCATCTTGCTGCTGGCCCGCACCAAGATGAGTAAGTTCACGCCTGCGCAGGCCACCGCAGCGATCGTCGTCTCGTACTACTGGCACTTCGTCGACATCGTCTGGATTGCGCTGTTCGCCACCATCTACTTTGTCCGATGATCGGCTCGCCGATGCGTCCGATGATCGACTCGATGAGAAGGGGTTCGATGACCAGCAAGTCGCGCCGACGGCTGCGCCGGCGATTGTCAGCAGGTCTGCTGCTGTTGATCGGCCTGTCAGTCGCAGGTGGTGTTGCGGCCACGCTGACACCCACACCGCAGGTCGCGGTCGCCGACGAATCGCAGTCGGCGCTGCTGCGCACGGGTGAGCAACTGTTCGACACGTCGTGCGTCTCGTGCCACGGCGCCAACCTGCAGGGTGTGCCCGATCGTGGTCCCAGCCTGATCGGCACCGGCGAGGCGGCGGTGTACTTCCAGGTGTCGACAGGGCGTATGCCCGCGATGCGTGGCGAGGCCCAGGCCCCGTCCAAGCCGGTGCACTTCGACGAGTCGCAGATCGATGCGCTCGGCGCCTTCGTGCAAGCCAATGGCGGTGGCCCCACCGTGATCCGCGACGAGAACGGCGCGGTGGCCCAGGAGTCCCTGATCGGGTCCGACGTGGCCCGCGGCGGCGACCTGTTCCGGTTGAACTGCGCCTCGTGCCACAACTTCACCGGCAAGGGCGGCGCGCTGTCCTCTGGCAAGTACGCGCCGGACCTCGGTGACACCGAGCCGGCTCAGATCTACACCGCGATGCAGACCGGGCCGCAGAACATGCCCAAGTTCTCCGACCGGCAGTTGTCGCCGGAAGAGAAGCGCGACATCGTCGCCTATGTCCGCGAATCGGCCGAGACGCCCAGCTACGGCGGCTACGGGCTCGGCGGCTTCGGGCCCGCTCCCGAAGGCATGGCGATGTGGATTATCGGAATGGTGGCCGCCATCGGTGTGGCCATGTGGATCGGGGCACGCGCATGAGTCAGGACGACCCGAACAACAAGGGTGACATCAAGGGCACCGACACCCCGGGTCAGACCGGTGTGCCCGGACAGCCGACCGACGCCGAACTCGCGAACATGTCCCGTGAGGAACTCGTCGAACTCGGCGGCAAGATCGACGGCGTCGAGACCATCTTCAAGGAGCCGCGCTGGCCGGTTCCGGGCACCAAGGCCGAGAAGCGCACCGAGCGGCTGGTCGCGTACTGGCTTCTGCTCGGCGGGCTTTCGGGCCTGGCGCTGCTGCTGATCTTCCTGTTCTGGCCGTGGGAGTACCAGCCCTTCGGTTCCGAAGGTGAGTTCCTCTACTCGCTGGCCACCCCGCTGTACGGCCTGACCTTCGGCCTGTCGATCCTCGCGATCGGCATCGGCGCGGTGCTGTTCCAGAAGAAGTTCATCCCCGAGGAGATCTCGGTCCAGGAGCGTCACGACGGGCGCTCCCCCGAGCTGCACCGCAAGACCATCGCGGCCAACCTGACCGACGCCCTGGAGGGTTCGACCGTCAAGCGCCGCAAGCTGATCGGTCTGTCGCTGGGCATCGGCCTGGGCGCATTCGGAGCCGGCACCCTGGTGGCCTTCATCGGCGGGCTGATCAAGAACCCGTGGAAGCCCGTGGTGCCCACCGCCGAAGGCAAGAAGGCCGTGTTGTGGACCTCGGGGTGGACGCCCCGATTCCACGGCGAGACGATCTACCTGGCCCGCGCGACCGGGCGTCCCGGCTCGTCGCCGTTCGTCAAGATGCGGCCCGAGGATCTCGACGCCGGTGGCATGGAGACGGTCTTCCCCTGGCGGGAGTCCGACGGCGACGGCACCACCGTCGAGTCCGAGCATCACCTCACCGAGATCGCGATGGGCGTGCGTAACCCGGTCATGCTGATCCGCATCAAGCCGGCCGACATGCCCCGCGTGGTCAAGCGAAAGGGCCAGGAGAGCTTCAACTTTGGTGAGCTGTTCGCCTACACCAAGGTCTGCTCGCACCTGGGCTGCCCCTCGTCGCTCTACGAGCAGCAGACCTACCGCATCCTTTGCCCGTGCCACCAGTCGCAGTTCGACGCGTTGCACTTCGCAAAGCCCATATTCGGTCCGGCTGCGCGCGCGTTGGCGCAGCTGCCCATCACCATCGACAAAGACGGCTACCTGGTCGCCAACGGCGACTTCGTCGAGCCCGTCGGACCGGCATTCTGGGAGCGCAAATCATGAGCCCTGACCTTGCCAAGATCGCAGGCGCACAAGGCGATGCGATCGATTCCCGTTACCACCCGTCGGCGGCAGTACGCCGGCAGCTGAACAAGGTGTTTCCCACCCACTGGTCGTTCCTGCTGGGTGAGATCGCGTTGTACAGCTTCATCGTGCTGCTGATCACCGGTGTCTGGCTGACGCTGTTCTTCGATCCGTCCATGGCACACGTCACCTACGACGGTGTGTACCAACCACTTCGCGGCGTGCAGATGTCGCGGGCCTACGAGTCCGCGCTCGACATCAGCTTCGAAGTGCGCGGCGGTCTGTTCGTCCGCCAGATCCACCACTGGGCCGCACTGATGTTCGCCGCGTCGATCATGGTGCACATGGCGCGCATCTTCTTCACCGGTGCGTTCCGCCGCCCGCGTGAGGCCAACTGGGTGATCGGCTCGCTTCTGCTGATCCTGGCGATGTTCGAGGGCTACTTCGGCTACTCGCTGCCCGACGATCTGCTGTCCGGTATCGGTCTGCGCGCCGCACTGTCCTCGATCACCCTGGGCATGCCGATCATCGGCACCTGGCTGCACTGGGCACTGTTCGGCGGGGACTTCCCCGGCGAGATCCTGATCCCGCGTCTGTACGCACTGCACATCCTGTTGATCCCGGGCATCATCCTGGCTCTCATCGGCGCACACATGGCGCTGGTGTGGTTCCAGAAGCACACCCAGTTCCCCGGCCCCGGCCGCACCGAGACCAACGTGGTCGGCGTGCGCGTCATGCCGGTGTTCGCGGTGAAGTCCGGTGCATTCTTCGCGATGATCACCGGTGTGCTCGGCCTGATGGGCGGCCTGCTGACGATCAACCCGATCTGGAATCTGGGTCCCTACAAGCCGTCTCAGATCTCGGCGGGTAGCCAGCCCGACTTCTACATGATGTGGACCGAGGGTCTGGCGCGTATCTGGCCGGCCTGGGAGTTCTACCCGTTCGGCCACACCATCCCCGCGGTGGTCTGGGTCGCGTTGATCATGGGCGGTGTCTTCGGGTTGCTGATCGCCTACCCCTTCATCGAGAAGAAGGTCACCGGCGACGACGCACACCACAACCTGCTGCAGCGTCCGCGTGACGCACCGGTACGTACCGCGATCGGTGCCATGGCGATCGCCTTCTACATGGTGCTGACGCTGGCCGCGATGAACGACATCATCGCCCTGAAGTTCCACATCTCGCTGAATGCGACCACCTGGATCGGTCGTATCGGCATGGTGGTGTTGCCGGCCATCGTGTACTACATCGCCTACCGCTGGGCCATCTCGTTGCAGCGCAGTGACCGTGAGGTGCTGGAGCACGGCATCGAGACGGGCATCATCAAGCGCCTGCCGCACGGGGCGTACGTCGAGCTGCACCAGCCGCTGGGACCGGTCGACGACCATGGTCACCCGATCCCGTTGGAGTACCAGGGCGCTGCCCTGCCGAAGCGGATGAACAAGCTCGGCTCGGGTGGTGCACCCGGTACCGGCAGCTTCCTGTTCGCCGATCCGGCCGTCGAGCACGAGGCGCTCACCGAGGCGGCCCACGCCTCCGAGCACAAGGCCCTCACCGCGCTGCGCGAGCAGCAGGAGCGAAACGGCAACGGGGATACCAACGGTCATCACTGACCACTCCCCTACCCCGAACAATCGCCGCAGCTCTCTCCGGAGAGTTGCGGCGATTGTTTTATGCGGGGCGGCCCGGTATTGGTCTAGGTTCTGGTCTAGGGCTGATCTAAGGCTGGTCTAGGGCTGATCTAAGGCTGACGGTCCACCGAGATTGCATACAGGGACAAGATTGGCGTCGATCTTGTCCCTGCGTGCAATCTCGGTGCTGCCGGACCCTCATGGAGGTAACAGCCAGAGCAATTCACACGTTCCTGGCATCTCAGCTGGGCGGATCCGCCGCACCGCGAACGACAACGCCGGATGTGGGCAGAAAGAATTGAGAGAGCACTACGCCGAGAGACGGTCGAGCTCGCGCAGCGCCACGATGAGCAGCGCGACGACGCCGGCGGTGACGACACCGGCCAGGCCGTACAGGCACCAGGACAGCACATCACTGCCGGTGGCCATCAGATAGGTGGCCAGACCGACCGCCGCGGTCCCGACCCCCAGGGCGCAGGTGACCGCCAAGGTGAACCGCAGCCACACGACCTGGGCAGCGGCCGTGGGTGCGCCGTTGTCTGCCGCGTAACGGCTCATGGAGACCGGCGCGGCCCGGTAACTGCCCCCGATGGGGCGCGGTGAGCGGGCCGGAGGCTGCGGTCGTCGTCCCGGCTGTCGGTTGTCGGCCTGGGCCCGCGCCCGCAGCAACAGCGGCACTGCTGCAGCGATGACCACCACGGACAAGCCGATCACGGTGTAGAGCACCCACGGGGTGTCAGCGCCTTCGGAGCCCTGCGGGTGGCTTCTGCCCAGGTCGACGAGGGCGACCACAGCGGCCACCCCGGCACCCAATGCAGCGAGCCAGACCGCGGCGCACGCGCCCAGCAAGACTCGGTCGGTGTTGTCGAGTTCGCTGATCGGCCCGGTCATCAGCAGGCTGTCTGTGCCGAATTGTTGGCGTTGGACGACAGCACGGTCCCGTCACTGGCCGTGATCGAGCAGTTCAGCCTGCTGACCAGAAAAAGGCTGGAGGCTTCGACCGAACCCACGTCCGAATTGGAGATCGGCGTCATCGTGAAGGTCCACGGGATGTAGACATTGCGCAGCGTGCGCCGGTTTCCGTTGCCATCGACATAGGTGATCGTGATGATGTCACCCGGCGCCTTGGTACCCGTCACGGAATACGTGACCTGACGCGGTCCGGCGTGCGTCGTCGTGGTGGTGGGTGGCGGAGTCGTCGTGTTCGGAGCCGGCGGCGGTGCCTCACTGGTCGGGGCCGGCGGAGGCGGCGGCGGCTCGGTCACCGTCACCGTCTCGGGCGGCGGCGGAGGCGGCAGCTCCTCTGAGGTCGGCGGGGGCGGCGGTGGAGGCGGTGTGGTGGTGGTGATCTCGTCTTGCACCGGCGGCGTCGACGTCGTCGTACTGGGCTTCGGCGTCGCGAGATTGTCGGTTTCGCTGTCGCGGGTCACCAGCGCGGCCACCGAGGCAACCAGTGCCACTGCGGCGATGATGGCCGTGATCCCGACCACCCACGGCCAGCGCGGCGGCGGGGCGGTGTCGACGAGTTCGGTCGCCGGGTCATAGTCGTCGTAGTCGTAGAGCGCCACGTCGGCGGGCACGTACGGCCCGCTGGTGAACTGCTCGGACTCCGGGGCGGAGTACGCCTGCGAGTAGAACTCCGTCTCACCATCCGCGCCGGCGCCGGTCACCTGAGTCGGCTCCTCGGGTGCGGAGTGTTTTCCGGGTTGATCCGGCAAATCAGAACCGGAGGCACCCGGTTCCGGGGGATTCGGCCCGCTCATCTACGCCTATCCTTCTCGACAACTTCGCTGCCACGCGGACCGAACGGAGCCGTTCGCTGGTGACAGCGCCCCGGCAACATTACCCAACGAGGAGAAGCCGGTCAGTCCGGCGCTGCCGGTGGCGGATGAAGTGACGGCTCGATTGTGACCTTGACCAGGCCACAACCGGCACGTCGTCGGACGGGTCAGTGCTTCTCAGGACCCCAGTAGTACTCGAAGACCAGGCCACTGACGGCCATCAGCACCAGGCAGATACCGGCCACCATCAACCAGGGCAACCACAGTGCGGTGCCGACCGCGACGACCGAGAAGGCCAGCGCGATCAGGATCGGCCACCAGCTGTGCGGCGAGTAAAAGCCCAGTTCGCCTGCACCGTCGCTGATCTCGGCATCCTCATAGTCCTCGGGGCGGGTGTCGAGACGACGGGCCACGAAGCGGAAGAACGTGCCGGTGATCAGGGTCAGGCCGGTGGTGAGCGCCAGCGCGGTGGTACCGGCCCACTCCACGCCGCCGTTGGCGAACATTGCCGTCAAGACGCCGTACACGACCGCCGACAACGCGAAGAACGCCGTGAGGATCTCGAACAGTCGAGCTTCAATATGCATTGCGTGTAGCCCCTACTTGCTCGCCTGCGGTGCCTGCTCACCGCGTCGGGTATCGAACGGGTGAGTGGTGATGGCCACCGGCGGCTGGTTGATCGCCGCCAACGCCTCGGCATTGGTCTTGCCCGCGTTGCGCTGGTCGATGTAGGCCTTGAAGTCATTGGGTTCGACGACTCGGACCTCGAAGTTCATCATCGAGTGGTAGGTGCCGCACATCTCGGTGCAGCGCCCGACGAACGCGCCGGTCTGCTCGATCTTGCTGACCTGGAAGATGTGATCCGAGTGGTTGGCCACCGGGTCGGGCATCACGTCACGCTTGAACAGGAACTCGGGCACCCAGAAACCGTGGATCACGTCCGCGGAGTTGAGCTGGAACTCGACGCGCTTGCCGACCGGGAGGACGAGGACCGGGATCTCGTTGGAGGTGCCCAGCGTCTCGATCTTGTCGAAGTTCAGGTAGGTGCGATCCTCGGGGTTGAGGCCACGCACGGCGCCGACGCGCTCATGCCCGTGCTCGTCCTCGCCCTCGGGCTTGGACGTCATTGCGGCCTTGCGCTCGGGATCGGCACCGTCGTAGTCGAATGACCCGTCGGCGAAGTCGATCTTCTGGTAACCGAACTTCCAGTTCCACTGGAAGGCGGTCACGTCGATGACGACCTCGGGGTTGGGATCCTTGTGCAGCATGCGCTCCTGGACCACCACGGTGAAGTAGAACAGCACCGAGATGATGAGGAACGGGATGACCGTCAGCACCAGCTCGAGCGGCATGTTGTAGCCGAACTGGCGCGGAAGCTCAGTGTCGCCCTTCTTCTTCCGGTGGAACGCACTCGACCAGAAGATCAGAGCCCACACGATGGCGCCCACGACGAAGGACGCAATCACGGAGCCGATCCACAGCTCTCGGTTGAGTTTGCCCTCCGGGGTGATCCCGGTCGGCCAGCCGAGCGCGAGTGCGTCCTGCCAGCTGCAGCCGCTCAGCAAGAGGGCTGAGCCACCCAGGACGATTGTCAACAACGCCGCTCGGGCCACCGCCTTAAGCCCGCGAGGTGTCACGTTGGCGCCTCCTAGATCGGTATTTCGCGACCGCGACCGGTCGTTGTTTTGCGAATACTACGCAGCGTAGACCACGCCCGTGCGCGGGAGCGAAGCGACTGGCGCAACAGCGCGGGTGGTGGTCTGTCGGACCCGCCGGATCAGACATACTGGCGCGGTGTGCGGACTGCTCGCGTTGGTAACTGACCCCTCCCACTCGACCCGGGGTGAGGCCTCCCCCAGCCCCATATCGGAAGCCGAATCGCGGCTGGTCGACGCCGTGGCGAACGCTTCGCACCTGATGCGTCACCGCGGCCCCGACGAGCCTGGCACCTGGGCGGACCCGGCCGGCGACGGCCACGAGGGTTCCGTGGTGCTCGGCTTCAACCGGCTGTCGATCATCGACATCGCCCACAGCCATCAACCGTTGCGGTGGGGCCCGGCCGACGCGCCGGACCGGTACGTGTTGGTGTTCAACGGCGAGATCTACAACTACCTCGAGCTCCGGGAGACGTTGACCGCCGAATACGGAGCGGTGTTCCACACCGACGGCGACGGCGAGGCCATCGTCGCGGCCTACCACCACTGGGGTGCCGATTCGCTGAACCGGCTGCGCGGGATGTTCGCGTTCGCGTTGTGGGACACCGTCGAGCGCGAGTTGTTCTGCGCGCGGGATCCCTTCGGCATCAAACCGCTGTACCTGGCCACCGGACCGGGCGGCACCGCGGTGGGCAGCGAGAAGAAGTGCCTGTTGGACCTGGCCGACCTGCTGGGGCTCGACCTCGGCATCGACGAGCGGGCCGTGCAGCACTACACCGTGCTGCAATATGTGCCCGAACCCGAGACGCTGCACCGCGGGATCCGCCGACTGGAGTCGGGCAGCTATGCCCGTCTCAAGCCCGGCGGGCGCCCCGAGGTGACGCGGTATTTCGTTCCGAAGTTCACCGCGACGCCGTTCGTCAAGGGCGCAGAGCAGGCCCGCTACGACGAGATCACCGCGGCGCTGGAGGATTCTGTCGCCAAGCACATGCGGGCCGATGTGACGGTGGGCGCGTTCCTGTCCGGCGGCATCGACTCGACGGCCACCGCTGCGCTGGCGATGCGTCACAACCCTCGCCTGATCACCTTCACCACAGGCTTCGAGCGTGAGGGCTTCTCCGAGGTCGATGTGGCCGTGGCCTCGGCGGAAGCCATCGGCGCGCGGCACGTCACCAAGGTGGTCAGTCAGGCCGAGTTCGTCGAGGCACTGCCGGAGATCGTCTGGTATCTGGACGAGCCGGTGGCCGATCCGGCCCTGGTGCCGCTGTTCTTCATCGCACGGGAGGCCCGCAAGCACGTCAAGGTGGTGCTCTCCGGCGAGGGTGCCGACGAGTTGTTCGGTGGCTACACCATCTACCGGGAACCGTTGTCGCTCAAGCCTTTCGACTATCTGCCCCGGCCGGTGCGCAAATCGCTGGGCAAGGCGTCCAAGCCGCTGCCGGAAGGGATGCGCGGCAAGAGCCTGCTGCACCGCGGTTCGCTCACGCTCGAAGAGCGGTATTACGGCAATGCCCGCAGCTTCTCCGACGATCAGCTGCGGGCGGTACTGCCGGGCTTCCGGCCGGAGTGGACCCACACCGACGTGACCGACCCGATCTATGCGCAGTCCGAGGGCTGGGATCCGGTGGCGCGCATGCAACACATCGATCTGTTCACCTGGCTGCGCGGCGACATCCTGGTCAAGGCCGACAAGATCACCATGGCCAATTCGCTGGAGCTGCGGGTGCCGTTCCTGGACTCCGAGGTGTTCGCAGTGGCCTCGCGGTTGCCGGTCGATCAGAAGATCACCCGCTCGACCACCAAGTACGCCCTGCGCCGCGCGCTCGAGCCGATCGTGCCCCCGCATGTCCTGAATCGGCCGAAGCTGGGCTTCCCGGTGCCGATCCGGCACTGGCTGCGCGCTGGTGAGCTGCTGGATTGGGCCAATGCGATGACGGCGTCGTCACAGGCCGGTGCCTACGTCGATCTGGCCGCCGTGCGCACCATGCTCGACGAGCACCGCAATGGCGTCAGCGATCACAGCCGCCGACTGTGGACCGTGCTCATCTTCATGCTGTGGCACGCCATCTTCGTCGAGCACAGCATCACCCCGCAGATCAAAGAGCCGCACTACCCGGTTCAGCTGTAACGGGTAGTGCGGCTCCCACGTCGGGTCAGGTGGCGCTACGCGCCGAGTGCCTTGCCGATCTCGGCACCGGCCTCGGCACCGTAGGCGTCGGACAGACGCTGCACCGCCTCGGCGGCATCCCAGGTCCATTCCTGCGGACCGGTCGCCTCCAGCACCAATACCGCGACCAGCGACGCCAGCTGGGCGGAGCGTTCCAGGCCCAGCCCGGCACTGCGCCCGGTCAGGAAGCCGGCACGGAACGCGTCGCCGATGCCGGTGGGGTCGGCCTGGTGCTTCTCGGGCACCACGTCGACGTGGGCGAACGTGCCGTCGGAGCTGACCAGGTCGACGCCCTTGGCGCCGAGGGTGGTGACGCGCATGCCGATCTGGCTCATCACCTGCGCTTCGCTCCACCCGGACTTCTGCAGCAGCAGGTCCCATTCGTAGTCGTTGGTGAACAGGTAGGTGGCGCCGTTGATCAGCTTGCGGATCTCGTCACCGGAGAGCCGGGCCAGTTGCTGGGACGGGTCGGCGGCGAAGGCGAGTCCGAGCTTGCGGCACTCCTCGGTGTGCAGGAACATCGCGTCGGGGTCGTTGGCGCCGATGATGACCAGCTCCGGAGTGCCCACCCGCTCGACGAGGTCGGCCAGGGAGATGTTGCGCGCCTCCGACATCGCACCCGGGTAGAACGACGCGATCTGGGCCATGTCCTCGTCGGTGGTGCAGACGAAGCGGGCGGTGTACGCGGTCTCGGAGATCAGCACGCTGTCGCAGTCCACGCCCGCGTTCTGCAGCCAGGTCCGGTATTCGTCGAAATCCTGCCCGGCCGCACCCACGAGGGCGACGTCGCCGCCGAGCGCGCCGATGGCGAAGGCCATGTTGCCCGCGACACCGCCGCGGTGGATCACCAGATCGTCGACCAGGAAGCTCAACGACACCTTCTGCAGGTGGTCGGCCAGCAGCTGCTCGGAGAACTTCCCCGGGAACCGCATCAGGTGGTCGGTCGCGATGGATCCGGTCACTGCGATGGTCACGAATGTCACCCTTCATTTTGTTAAGTCGACTACATAAACCCTACTCGCGCAGCCCGGTGGTCAGTCTGAGCCACGGTCGCACTTTCCGGGTTGCGCTAACCTGCGTATAACCGTAATCCCGGTCACCGTAGACGGCTGACCCACCTCCAGATCACGCGGGAGCGCCAATTAATGACTGGTTCTTACCAGTACCCCGAGCACATTCCGCCCCAGCAGTATCCCGAGCAGATACCGTCCGCTGCCCCGGCGTATCCGGGCACGATGCCGCCACCGGTTCCGTACCCCAAGCGGAGGTGGCCCAAAATCCTGGCGGTAGTGCTGGCGGTGGCTGTGCTGGCCGGCGTGCTGATCGCGGTGTTGAACGCCGGTGGCGGCGGCAGGCCTGCGACTCCGGAAGCAGTCTCGGACGCCAAGGCTCAGGCCGCTATCCAGGAGTACCTCGACGCTCTGATCGACGGGGATGACGAAACCATCGCACGCCACACGCTGTGCGGGCTGTACGACGGGGTGAAGGACCGCAAGGCAGATCTCGCGGTGGCCGGCCTGGCCAGCGACGCATTCCGCAAGCAGTTCAGCCATGTCGAGGTGACCGGCATCGACAAGAACGTGCCGTGGTCCACCACGCAGGCGCAGGTGCTGTTCACCATGAAAGTCGCTCCGGCAAGCGGATCGACACGGGGTCAACGTCCCATGGACGAGGAACAACAGGGCGTGGCGCAGCTGCTGGTGCAGAGTGACGGAAAGACCGAGCAGGTATTGGTGTGCTCGTACGTGCTGCGTACCAGCGGTCAGTACTGACCGCCGGCCGTCAGCTCAACGTCAGTTGAAGGAGTCGCCGCAGGCGCAGGAGCCGGTGGCGTTGGGGTTGTCGATCGTGAAGCCCTGCTTCTCGATCGAGTCGACGAAGTCGATCGTGGCGCCCTGTACATACGGAGCGCTCATCCGGTCGACGGTCAGATTGACGCCGCCGAACTCGGCGGTCAGGTCACCGTCGAGCGTCCGGTCGTCGAAGAACAGGTTGTAACGCAGGCCGGCGCAACCGCCCGGCTGCACCGCGATCCGCAGTGCGAGGTCGTCGCGGCCTTCCTGGTCCAGCAGCGCCTTCGCCTTCGACGCCGCGGCGTCCGTCAGGGTCACACCGTGGGTCTCGGTGGAGGTGGCGTCCTGAACAGTCATAGCTCTCCCTAAGCATCCCTGGGCATCTCTGATGCCGGTACAGCTGAAGTACGTCGCAAACGCGTGGACAACAACCGCGCGTCTACTACCTCAACGGTACCTTGTTCCGCCGCTATTCCCGACTTATCCACAGGCCGGGGCATGTGGCCAGGGCACATTCCGTGGGCAGTAACCTGGCTGGCGTGAAGCTGTTGGGCCGTAAGAAGGACAACGAAGGCGAACCCGCCGGGACCGACCGGGTGGGCGACGAGGTCACGGGCGACGAATCGACCTCCGCCGCATCCTCGGCGGCCGCCGGCACCGCACCCAAGGGCCGGCCGACACCCAAACGCAGCGAGGCCACCAAGCGACGCGGTCCCGTCGCTCCCGCTCCCCTGACCGCCGCCGAGGCGCGGCAGCGCCGCAAGGAGCTGCGTGGGCCCAAGCTGTCGAAGGAAGAGCGCAAGATCGAGCGGATCACCCGTCGCGCCGACATGGCCGACCGCCGCGAGAAGATGATGGCCGGCGACGAGGCCTACCTGCTGCCCCGGGACAAGGGCCCGGTGCGCCGCTATGTCCGCAACATCGTCGACGCGCGTCGCAACGTGCTCGGCCTGTTCATGCCGGCCGCGCTGGCGATGATCTTCTTCATGCTGGCGTTGCCCTCGCTGAAGTTCCAGCAGATCCTGTCCTACGCGATGCTGGTCCTGGTGGTCATCATGCTCGTCGACGGGGTGATCGTGGGCCGCAAGGTGAACCGCATGGTGGACGAGAAGTTCCCCGACAACACCGAAAGTGGTTTCAAACTCGGGCTTTACGCGGCCAGCCGGGCCTCCCAGCTGCGGCGCATGCGCGCGCCGCGACCCGTGGTCAACCGCGGCGACAAGATCTCTTGATGGCCGTTGGGGCGGCCTGAGGCGTGCGGACCCTGGTGCTCGGCGGTATCCGATCGGGCAAATCACTGTGGGCCGAGGCAGCCGCGACGGCCGCGGCCGGGGACGATGTGCCGGTGCGTTATCTGGCCACCGGCCCGACCGCGGACAGCGACGGGTCCTGGGCTCGGCGCGTCCGCGCACATCAGGCTCGCCGGCCCGCACATTGGCGCACTGTGGAGACGGCCGATCTGGCCGTTGACCTGCGTGCCGCATCCGACACCGCGACGCTTGTCGACGACATCGGCGGTTGGCTGACCGCGATCATGGACCGGCTCGGCGCCTGGTCGGGGGCATCGGTGCACCACGAGGTCGACGCGCTCACGGCGGCGGTCGAGGGGTTTGCCGCTCCCCTGGTCCTGGTCAGTCCCGAGGTCGGGCTCACCGTGGTGCCCGCCACCGAGGCAGGACGCCGGTTCGCCGACGAATTGGGCACGGTCAACCAGCGCCTGGCCGCGGTGTGCGACCGGGTGGTACTGGTGGTGGCCGGCCAGCCGCTCACGGTGAAGGAGCCGTCATGACCGAATCCGATTCCTTCGACCCGGTCACCGAGCCGGATGCCGAGGTGGCTGCGACCGCGCGGGCCCGCCAGGCTCGGCTCACCAAACCACCCGGCTCCCTCGGCCGGCTCGAAGAGCTTTCGGTCTGGGCGGCCGCCTGCCAGGGCGTGTGCCCGCCGCGGGCACTGACCCGGCCCCGCGTGGTGGTCTTCGCCGCCGACCATGGGGTCACGGCCGCGGGTGTCTCGGCGTTTCCCTCGGCGGTGACCGGACAGATGGTGGCCAACTTCGACGCCGGCGGTGCCGCGATCAACGTGATCGCCGAGGTGGCCGGTGCCTCCGTACGCGTGGCCGACATCGCCGTCGACTGCGACGAACCGCTGTCGGCCGCGATCGGCGCGCACAAGATCCGCCGCAGCTCGGGCAACATCGCCGTCGAGGATGCGCTCAGCCGCGAAGATGCGGCGGCTGCGCTCATGGCGGGGCGCCGCATCGCCGACGACGAGGTGGACGCCGGCGCCGACCTGCTCATCGCCGGCGACATGGGCATCGGAAACACCACGGCCGCAACAACTCTGGTGGCCGCCCTGACCGGAGCCGAACCGGTGGTGGCGGTGGGCCGCGGCACCGGCATCGACGACCTCGGATGGATGCGCAAGGCCGCCGCGGTCCGCGATGCGCTGTACCGGGCCCGCGACGTGACGCGCGATCCGCTGGGCCTGCTGCAGGTCTGCGGTGGGGCCGACCTGGCCGCGATGGCGGGGTTCCTCGCCCAGGCCGCGCTGCGGCGGACCCCCGTGCTGCTCGACGGCCTGGTCGTGACGGCCGCAGCCCTGATCGCCGAACAGTTGGCACCGGGCGCGCGGGCGTGGTGGCAGGCCGGTCACCGGTCGACCGAACCCGCCCACAGCCTGGCGCTGTCCCACCTGGGTCTGGAGCCGATCGTCGACCTCGGCATGCGCCTGGGTGAAGGCACCGGCGCGGCGGTGGCCCTGCCGATCGTGCGAGCGGCGATCGCCACCCTGGCATCGATGGCCACCTTCACTGAAGCCTCGGTAGCCGGACCGCCCGAATCAACATCATGATTTCCGCGCTGGGCGGGGCCTTCGCCTTCGGCACGGTGCTGCCGGTGCGCACCTCGGAAGGCATCGGCCGGGGTGCGTTGACCGCGCTGCCGGTGGTCGGCCTGGTGCTCGGCGCACTGGCGGCCGCGGTGGTGGTCGGCGGCCAGTGGGCGTTCGGCACCGGCAGCGCCCTTGCCGGTCTGCTGGCCGTGGCCGTCCTGTTGCTGGCCACCCGCGGACTGCACATCGACGGGTTTTGCGACACCGTTGACGGCCTGGGGTGTTACGGCCCGCCGGAGCGGGCGCTGGCGGTCATGCGTGAGGGGTCGGCCGGACCGTTCGGCATGGCCGCGGTGATCGTCGTGATCGGTTGTCAGACATTGGCTTTCGCCCAACTCAGCGCGGTGGCCGTCGTCGTCGCGGTCACTGCGGGCCGCGTCGCGGCGGTACTCGCCTGCCGGCGTTCGGTGCCGGCGGCGGCCGGCAGCACGTTGGGCGGCGCCGTCGCGGGCACCCAGCCGGTCATCGTCGTGGCGGCGTGGATGGTCGCGGTCGCCACCCTGGCCGCATGGGCGGGCCCTCGGATGTGGCAGGGCCCGGTCGTGGTGCTGGTTGCGGTGGGCACTTCGGCGCTCCTGGTCGCGCACTGCGTGCGACGGTTCGGCGGCATCACCGGCGACGTGCTCGGCGCGGCCGTCGAGGTGACGACGACGCTGACGGCGCTGGGGTTGGCGGTCGGCTAGTTCAGCCGGGCCATCCAACCGTGGGTGTCGGCGAAAGTGCCGCGCTGGATTCCGGTCAGGGTGTCGCGCAGGGCCATCGTGATCTCGCCCGGTTTCCCGTCGGCGATGGTGAACTCGCCATCCGCGTACTTGACGTGTGAGACCGGCGTGATCACCGCGGCGGTACCGCAGGCGAACACTTCGGTGATCTCGCCCGCCGCGGCCTTCTTCTGCCATTCGGCGACGTCGATCTTGCGTTCCTCGACCGCGAAGCCGGCATCGGTGGCCAACTGCAACAACGAATCTCGGGTGATGCCCGGCAATAGCGAGCCGGACAGCTCAGGCGTGACCAGGCGGGCCGAGCCGCCGCTGCCGAAGACGAAGAACAGGTTCATCCCGCCCATCTCTTCGACGTAGCGGCGTTCGGTGGCGTCCAGCCACACCACCTGATCGCACCCGTTGTCGGCGGCCTCGGCCTGCGCGAGCAGTGAGGCCGCGTAGTTCCCGCCGAACTTGGCCGCTCCGGTGCCGCCCGGAGATGCGCGCACGTACTCGTGCGACAGCCACACGCTGACCGGTTTGATGCCGCCCTTGAAGTACGCCCCGGCCGGGGAGCCGATCACCAGGTAGCGGTACTCGTTGGCCGGACGCACGCCCAGGCCGGGCTCGGTGGCGATCACGAACGGCCTCAGATACAGCGACTCTTCACCCCCGGCCGCGGGCACCCACTTCTCGTCGACCGCGATGAGTTGACGCAGCGACTCGATGAACACGTCCTCGGGGAGTTCCGGGATGGCCAGCCGGCGCGAGGAGGTCTGCAGCCGGGCTGCGTTGGACTCGGGCCGGAACGACACGATCGAACCGTCGGCCCAGCGATAGGCCTTGAGGCCCTCGAACACTTCCTGGGCGTAGTGCAGCACGATGGCCGAGGGGTCCAGTTCGATGGGGCCGTACGGGATCACCCGTGCGTCGTGCCAGCCCTGGCCCTCGTTGTAGTCGATGGCCACCATGTGGTCGGTGTGGTACTTGCCGAAGCCGGGGTTGGCCAGAATGGATTCGCGTACCCCATCGGTCGCCGGATTCGCGTTGGCTGAAACCGTGAACTCGAGATGGCCGCTAGTCATGCAGCGATTGTATCGCCCGAGGCTAGCGAGTTTTCGGGGCCTCAGCGGGTGTGCGCGGCCACGAACGGCGGCTTGACCACCTCACATTCGACGGCACGGCCACGGACGTCCACACTCACCCGCTGTCCGTCGGCGATGTCGTGAGCAGTGTCGATGAGGGCAAGGGCGATACCGACTTTCAGCGTGGGCGAGAACGTTCCCGACGTCGTGGTGCCGATCCGGGTGTCCCCGGGCTTGCCCCCCGTCGCTTCGCTCGCCCCCGGACCGAGCACCGCGAGATCGGCACGCAGCACCCCGCGGCCGACGGCCTTCAGTCCGCGCAGCACCCGGGCCGGCCCGGCCTCCTTCTCGG
Source organism: Mycobacterium sp. GA-1841 (assembly GCF_001954135.1). Lineage (GTDB taxonomy): Bacteria > Actinomycetota > Actinomycetes > Mycobacteriales > Mycobacteriaceae > Mycobacterium. The sequence goes on from NZ_MBEQ01000017.1 coordinate 67,673, forward strand.
CCAGCAAGGCCTCGCGTCCCCAGAACGCGTCCTTCTTCCATCCGATCGCCCAGCCGGTGCGGGCCTGCAGGGGCGAGATGTCCAGCGACAGCTCGTGGCCGTGCAGCGGATAACCCATCTCGGTGCGCAGCGTGTCGCGGGCGCCCAGACCGGCGGGTTCACCGCCGGCCGCGCGCACCGCCGCCGCCAGCGCGTCGAACACCACCCCGGCGTGGTCCCAGGCCGGCAGCAGTTCGTAGCCGTGCTCGCCGGTGTAGCCGGTACGGCAGACGCGTACACCGACGCCCTGGTAGTCGGCGTCGGCGTAGCCCATGTAATCCATGTCCGTCGGCAACCCGAGCGTGTCGAGCACCTCGGCGGATTTCGGTCCCTGCACCGCCAGCACCGCATACGAGCGGTGCTCGTCGGTGATGGTCAACCCCTGCGGGGCGTGCTTGCGCAGTTCGGCGACCACTGCCGCGGTGTTGGCGGCGTTGGGTACCAGGAAGATCTCGTCGTCGGAGACGTAGTAGGCGATCAGATCGTCGATCACCCCGCCCGTTTCGGTGCAACACAGGGTGTACTGCGCCTTGCCCGGGCCGATGCGGTTCAGGTCATTGGTCAGCGCGGAGTTGACATAGGCCGCCGCACCCGGCCCCTTGACCAGGGCCTTGCCGAGGTGGCTGACGTCGAACAGACCCACGGCGTCGCGGGTGGCGTTGTGCTCGGCAACGGTCCCGGCATAGGACACCGGCATCAGCCAGCCCCCGAATTCGGCGAAGCTGGCGCCCAGTTCGCGGTGGCGGTCTTCCAGGGGTCCATGCAGCAAGTCGTCGCTCACGGCCTCACCCTACCGGCCTTCTCAGCGCCGCATATCAACCCTGACTAGGGTGAACGGGATGAGCAGCGCACCCGGTTACCACGCCCCCACCGTCACCGTCAGCTCCTCCTTGCCCCGCGAGGGGGTGGCCGAGGCTGTCCTCGTCCTCGGCGTCGTCAGCGACGAGGCGGGCCCGAAAATCCTGTCGCCGCAGCCCTACCTCGACGACGAGGCGGTGGCCGCGGTCGAGTCCGGCCTGCAGGCACTGGGCGCGACCGGCGGTGAGGGCCAGACGCATCGGCTGGTCGTCGCGTCGCTCCCGCTGGCGAGCGTGCTCACCGTGGGTCTCGGCAAGCCGCGCGACGAGTGGCCCGCCGACGTGATCCGTCGGGCCGCCGGCACCGCCGCGCGCGCACTCGACAAGGTCGCCGCCGTGGTGACGTCGCTCTCGGCGATCGATGCCGAGGCCGCCGTCGAGGGTCTGATCCTGGGCGCCTACCGCTTCGACGAGTTCCGCAGCGCCAAGACCGCGCCCAGCGATGCCGGATTGACCGCGATCACCGCGCTGACAGCCGACGAGAAGGCCGCCGAGCAGTCCGTGCAGCGCGCAGTCGATGTGGCGTCGGCGGTCGCGACTGCCCGAGATTTCGTCAACACCCCGCCCAGCCACCTCTTCCCTGTGGAATTCGCCCAGCGGGCAAAGACTTTGGGCGAGGCGGCCGGGCTCGAGGTCGAGGTGCTCGACGAGAAGGCGCTGGCCGAGGCCGGCTACGGTGGCATCGTCGGGGTCGGAAAAGGTTCTTCACGTCCGCCGCGCCTGGTGCGGTTGACCCACCGCGGCGGTAAGGACGCCAAGAAGGTGGCGCTGGTGGGCAAGGGCATCACGTTCGACACCGGTGGCATCTCGATCAAGCCGGCCGCCAACATGCACCACATGACCTCGGACATGGGCGGTGCGGCAGCCGTCATCGCCACCGTGGTGCTGGCCGCCAAACAGAAGCTGCCCATCGAGGTGACCGCAACCGTGCCGATGGCCGAGAACATGCCCTCGGCCACTGCGCAGCGCCCCGGTGATGTACTGACCCAGTACGGCGGGATCACCGTCGAGGTGCTCAACACCGACGCCGAAGGCCGCCTGATCCTGGCCGACGCGATCGTGCGGGCCTGCGAGGACGAGCCCGATTATCTGATCGAGACCTCGACGCTGACCGGCGCCCAGACGGTGGCCCTCGGTGCACGCACTCCCGGGGTGATGGGCAGCGACGAGTTCCGCGATCGGGTTGCGACGCTGTCTCAGGCCGTCGGCGAAAATGGTTGGGCCATGCCGCTTCCCGAAGAACTCAAGGACGACCTCAAGTCCACGGTGGCCGACCTGGCCAATGTCAGCGGGTCACGCTATGCCGGGATGCTGGTGGCGGGCACGTATCTGCGTGAGTTTGTCGCCGACGGAGTCCAGTGGGCGCACATCGACGTCGCCGCCCCCGCCTACAACACCGGCGGCCCTTGGGGTTACACCCCCAAGGGCGGTACCGGTGTGCCGACGCGGACGATGTTCGCGGTCTTGGAGGACATCGCGCTGAACGGCTGATCCGGTGCCCCCGCCGAACGTGAACAAGATGGCGCGCTGTCTCGGCAATCTCGCCATCTCGTTCACGTTGGGCGCAGCGCTTGCCGGCTGCGCGGGATCGTCGCCGCCGACTCCCCTTCCATCGACCACGACGACCACAACCACCACCACGCCGGACGCTCCGGCGCACGCGCAGCCGCGCCTGGCCCAGGACCCCGGCACGCTCGCCGACGATCTCGTTGCCGACGAGCGTGCGCTGCGCGACCCGTCCACCCCCGAGGCCGCATTGACGCAGGCGGCACGGCGCCAACAGGTCGCCTACCGGGCGATCGGCCGCCATCCCGAGTGGGACGGCATCATCCGGCCCCGTATCCCCGCCGACCTGATCGCGTTCTACGACCGCAACGTCCACACACGGCGACAGGTCGCCACATTGGCCCGCCCCAAGGACACATTGCCGGCGTGGCGGATCACGCCCCCACCGCCGGCGGAGGAGTTACTCGCGGCCTACCGCGACGCCGAGGCAGCTTCCGGCGTGGGCTGGAACTACCTTGCCGCAATCAATTTGGTCGAGACACACTTCGGCAGCGTGACCGGGAACAGTTCGGCCGGCGCCCAGGGACCGATGCAGTTCATGCCGTCGACGTTTGCGGCCTACGGCCGTGGCGGCGACATCCACTCGCCCCGCGACAGCATCATGGCGGCGGGTCGTTACCTGGCTGCCAACGGGTTTGCCCACAATCCCGATCACGCCTTGTTCCGGTACAACAACGCCGACGAGTACGTGGCCGCAATCAACGACTATGCCGCGACGCTGGCCGCCGATCCGGCGGCATTCGGCGCCTACTACCGGTGGGATGTCTACTACGTCACCACTTCCGGCGACGTCCTGCTGCCGATCGGGTATGCGGTCGACTCACCCATTCCGGTAGGCGAATACCTCGCCACCCACCCGCAGTAACGGCTAGAGCGACCCGGACCGCGCCACCCGGCGCAACGCCGAGGGCACCAGCCGCGCCAACCCGTAGGCCGCATAGGCCTCGGGGGTGACGGGGCGGATCGCCTGGTCCTTGATGACGGCGGCCACGATGGCCTTGGCCACCTTCTCCGGCCCGTAACGGCGCGCGGCGAAGGCCTTCTTGGTCTTGGCCCGCAGCTGGTCGACCTGGTCCCGCTGATCAGCCGACAGGTCGAAGCGGGTGGTGTCGACGATGTTGGTGTCGATGACGCCGGGACAGATCGTGGTCAAACCGATTCCGGCCGAAGCCAATTCGGCGCGCAGGCAGTCGGAGAACATGAACACCGCAGCCTTGCTGGTGGCGTAGGCGTTCATCGACGCCGACGGTGAATAGGCGGCCATCGATGCCACGTTGACGATGTGGCCGCCGGTGCCGCGCTCGACCAGCCTGCGGGCAAACGACCGGCAACAGTTGACCACTCCGCCGAAGTTCACCTCCAGCACACGGTCGTACTGATCGGCCGGTGTGTCGAGGAACTTGCCGCCGTGGCCGATCCCGGCGTTGTTGACCACCACGTCGGGCACGCCGTGGGTAATGCAGACCTGTTCGACGAAGTTCTCGACCGCCTCGGCATCGGCCACGTCGAGCCGGTAGGCGTGCGCCACACCGCCGCCCGCGACGATCTCGTCGACTGTCGCCGCCGCCGCATCTTTGTCGATGTCGCTGACCACGAGTTCGGCGCCGCCGGCGGCGAACGCCAGCGCGGTGGCCCGGCCGATGCCGCTGCCCGCCCCGGTGACGGAAACCAAAGTGTCACCGAAGGGTTCGCGGGTTCGGCCGACCTGCGCGCGGCGCAACGCCCGGGCCGCCGGTGCGCCCTCGATGTGATCGATCAGCTCGGCTGTCGCGTTGGCGATGGCGCGCCAATGGGAGAACGGTGCCCAGTGACCGGCTTTGAGGTTGCGGCGCCACAGCAGCGGCACCCAGGTGGATTCTTCGTCGTAGCCGTGGCCTCGCACCACCGGGTCGTGGTCGTTGCAGATCAACTGCACCGGCACCGTCACGTAGTGGTCTTTGCGCAGCGTCGTGAACGATCGGATGGCGTTGGCGGGGTAGATCTTCAGCGAGTTTGCCGCATCGATGTCGAGCGTCTCGGACTGGAACTTGGGGCCGGGGGTGTCGATGGCTTGCAGCCTGCGCGCGGCCCCGCGGCGCATCAGCGCCGGCGCGATCACGGGCACCGAGAACGGAATCCAGTAGCTGAACCGCGAGGCCAGATCCAGCGCCCTGGCGAACTGGATGGGCCGGTACGGCCGGGCCAACCGACGGCGGACGAACGCCCCGTAGTGGTCGGTGCTGGGCCCCGACACCGAGGTGAAGGACGCCACCCGTTCGGCGGCGCCGGGGCGGCTGAGGTATTCCCATGCCCCGACCGATCCCCAGTCGTGCGCCAGCAGGTGTACCGGTCCATCGGGGCTGACTGCGTCGATGACGGCGGACAGGTCGTCGGCGAAGCGGTCCATCCGGTAGTCGGCAACGCGCTTGGGCACGTCGGACGCGCCGGCACCGCGGTTGTCGTAACGGATGATGCGGTAGCGCTCACCCAGTTCGCCGGTCACGCCGTTCCACAACACGTGCGAATCAGGCCAACCGTGGGCCATCACCAACGTGGGACGCCCGCGGTCCCCTTGCTCATAAACCGCGATGCGGGTTCCGTCCGAGCTGACGACGAAGCGCTGCATGTCCACCCCTCCACGAGGTATCTGTGACGAACAGTATCCAATACCTCAGGTATCGGCTGGTTTGACTCTAACGCTCGTCGAGCTCCTGCCGAAGCGCGCGTTGCCGTTCGATACGCCGCCGTGCGTCGTAGTCGCGCATGCGTTGGGGATAGCCGACCTTTTGCACGTCGTAAACCGGGATCTGCAGCCGGTCACTGAGTCGACGCGCGCCCGCCTCACCCCCGGCACGGCGCCGGGTCCATTCCCCGTCGGCGGCGACCAGCACGACGGTCACCTCGGTGACGGTGGTCCGGGGCTCGACGAACGCCTCGACGCCGACATGATCGGCCACCCACTGCTGCAGATAACGCAGATCCTCAGCCCGATCTCCCGCGGATCGGCGCGCCGGGCGACCGCGGCGAAACCCGTCGAACAGCCCCAACGGAATCGTCTCCTCAGTTCTCGGCAAGTTCGGCGAACTGCCCTGCGCACCCTCCACCGATAGTGCCAGAGCTCGCGGCAACCCTGAGTGCGTGCGAATGGTGCTGCAGTGACAGGATGGTTCCGACAATCCAGTTAGGTGCCGCACCCAGTGCACCCAGCTGTGGTAAGCCAGAGTTCGAGTCGTCACATGACCGTCTGAGGAGTCAATACACATGGCCATCTCCGTCCAGATGCCCGCGCTAGGTGAGAGCGTCACTGAAGGGACCGTCACCCGTTGGCTTAAACAGGAGGGCGACACCGTCGAACTCGACGAGCCGCTGCTGGAGGTGTCCACGGACAAGGTCGACACCGAGATCCCGTCCCCGGCCGCTGGTGTCTTGACGAAGATCGTGGCGCAGGAGGATGACACCGTCGAGATCGGCGGTGAGCTCGCGGTCATCGGCGAGGCCGGCGAATCGTCGGGAGATTCGGCGCCCGCACAGCCGGAATCCGAACCCGAGCCGGAGCCCGAACCACAGGCCACCGAGCCCTCGGCGGCTCCGTCCGAATCCCCCGCGCCCGAGCCGTCCACCCCGGCCAAGCCGGCCGCTTCGGGGTCCGCCACCACGGTCACCATGCCGGAGCTGGGCGAGTCGGTCACCGAGGGCACCGTCACCCGGTGGCTCAAGAAGGTCGGTGACTCCGTCGGCATCGATGAGCCGCTGGTCGAGGTGTCCACCGACAAGGTCGACACCGAGATCCCGTCCCCGGTCGCCGGCACTCTCCTGGAGATCACCGCCGAAGAGGACGACGTCGTCGCGGTCGGCGGCGAGCTCGCCAAGATCGGCGAGGCCGGTGCGGCCCAGGAATCGGCTCCCGAGCCCAAGCCCGAGCCCAAGGCCGAACCGAAACCGGAACCCAAGCCGGAACCCAAGGCCGAACCGAAACCCGAGCCCAAGCCGGAACCCAAGCCCGAACCGAAACCCGAGCCCAAGGCTGAGCCCGCACCGGCCGCTGCCGCCGGCGACGGCTCGCCGTACGTCACGCCGCTCGTGCGGAAGTTGGCCTCGGAGAACGGTGTCGACCTCGCCGAGGTGAAAGGCACCGGCGTCGGCGGCCGCATCCGTAAGCAGGATGTGCTGGCCGCCGCGGAGGCCGCGAAGGCGCAGCAGGTTCCTCCTGCTTCCCCCGCCACTCAGGCCCCCGCCGCTCAGGCCTCTGCCGCCGCACCCGCTGCCACGCCGGCCCCGGCGCTGGCCCACCTGCGCGGAACCACCCAGAAGGCCAACCGGATTCGCCAGATCACGGCGAAGAAAACGCGCGAATCCCTGCAGGCGACCGCGCAGCTGACGCAAACCCACGAGGTCGACATGACCAAGATCGTGGCGTTGCGGGCCCGGGCCAAGGCGGACTTCGCCGAGCGCGAGGGCGTCAACCTGACCTATCTGCCGTTCATCGCACGCGCTGTCATCGATGCGCTCAAGATCCACCCGAACGTGAACGCCAGCTACAACGAGGACACCAAGGAGATCACCTACTACGACGCCGAGCACCTCGGCTTCGCCGTCGACACCGAGCAGGGTCTGCTCTCCCCCGTGATCCACAATGCCGGCGACCTGTCGCTGGGCGGGTTGGCGCGCGCCATCTCCGACATCGCGGCTCGGGCCCGTTCGGGCAACCTCAAGCCCGACGAGTTGGCTGGTGGCACCTTCACGATCACCAACATCGGCAGCCAGGGCGCGTTGTTCGACACGCCGATCCTGGTGCCGCCGCAGGCGGCGATGCTGGGCACCGGTGCGATCGTCAAACGCCCGCGGGTGATCTCCGACGAGTACGGCAACGAATCGATCGGTGTGCGGTCGGTCTGCTACCTGCCGCTGACCTACGACCACCGACTGATCGACGGCGCCGACGCCGGCCGATTCGTGACCACCATCAAGCGCCGGCTCGAAGACGGTGCATTCGAGGCCGACCTCGGGCTTTAAGGACCGTTAGGAGGGGCTCCCCACTGTGGCGGACGCCGTCATCGCGATAGCGGGATCGTCCGGTCTGATCGGTTCGGCGCTGGTTGCCGCACTGCGCGCCGCCGATCACCGGGTACTCCGAATCGTTCGTCGGGCACCGTCGAACGGCGACGAGTTGTTCTGGAATCCCGACACCGGAGAGTTCGACGCCGACGCATTGCGCGGTGTGGACGCCGTGGTGAACCTCTGCGGCGTCGGTGTCGGCGACAGGCGGTGGTCGGGCGCGTTCAAACAGAGCCTGCGCGACAGTCGCATCGGGCCGACCGAGGTGTTGGCCGGCGCCGTCGCCGACGCCGGGGTTCCGGTCCTGATCAATGCCAGCGCGGTCGGCTACTACGGCGACACCCGTGACCGGGTGACCGACGAGACCGCACCGGAAGGACATGGTTTCCTGGCCCGGCTGTGCGCGGACTGGGAGGCGGCGACCGCTGCGGCCGTCGCCGCCGGAACCCGCGTGGTGCTGCTGCGGACCGGGCTGGTGATGTCGCCGTCCGGGGGCATGGTGAACCGGCTCAAACCGCTGTTCTCGTTGGGGTTGGGCGCCCGGTTGGGCAATGGCCGCCAATACATTCCGTGGATCAGCCTGGAGGACGAGATCCGCGCGGTGCTGTTTGCGATCTCGGCCGATGGCCTGTCGGGCCCGGTCAATCTGACCGGGCCGGCGCCGGTGACCAATGCCGAGTTCACCGCGGCGCTCGGCCGGTCGCTGAACCGGCCCACCCCGGCGATCGCGCCCGGTTTCGTCCTGCGCGCCCTGCTCGGCGAGTTCGCCGACGAAGCCCTGCTGGTCGGCCAGCGCGCAATCCCGGCCGCATTGGAGCGCGCGGGTTTCACCTTCCACCACAACACCGTGGGCGAGGCACTGGCCTACGCCACCGCGCCCAAAGACGCATGACCGGGGTCCCCACGCGGCAGGCTGGGGTCCCCGCGAACCTGAGGCGTACGGTCAAGGCTGTGACGTCCATCCGCTCGACCGCCTCACCTGTCGAGGTGCGGCGTCTGGGCATGATCGATTACCAGGACGCCTGGGCACTCCAGCGCGAGATCGCCGACGCCCGGGTCGCCGGCGGCCCCGACACCCTGTTGCTGTTGCAACACCCCGCGGTCTACACCGCCGGCAAGCGCACCGAGGCCCATGAAAGGCCGATGGACGGCACGCCGGTCGTCGACACCGACCGCGGCGGCAAGATCACCTGGCACGGTCCCGGCCAACTGGTGGGCTATCCCATCATCGGGCTGACCGAGCCGCTGGATGTGGTGAATTTCGTTCGGCGCCTTGAGGAAGCACTCATCACCGTGTGTGCGGACCTGGGACTGCAGACCGGCCGGGTCGAAGGACGGTCGGGAGTCTGGGTGCCAGGCCATGAGCTGAGGCCGGCCCGCAAGGTCGCCGCGATCGGCATCCGGGTGTCCCGGGCGACCACGCTGCACGGTTTCGCGCTGAACTGTGACTGCGACCTGTCCGCCTACTCCTCGATCGTGCCGTGCGGCATCGCCGACGCTGGGGTCACGTCGCTGTCGGCCGAGTTGGGTCGGCAGATCACGGTCGAGGACGTCACCGATCGCGTCGCTGCCGCGGTGTGTGACGCGCTCGACGGCCGTCTCGAAGTTGCGCTGAACGTAGGATGAATCTGTGAGTGTCGTTCCAGAAGGTCGAAAGCTGCTGCGTCTGGAAGTGCGTAACGCGCAGACACCGATCGAGCGCAAGCCACCGTGGATCAAGACCCGGGCCAAGATGGGGCCGGAGTACACCGAGCTCAAGGGCCTGGTGCGGCGCGAAGGTCTGCACACGGTGTGCGAGGAGGCCGGCTGCCCCAACATCTTCGAATGCTGGGAGGACCGCGAGGCGACGTTCCTGATCGGCGGCGAGCAGTGCACCCGTCGCTGCGATTTCTGCCAGATCGACACCGGTAAACCGGCCGAGCTGGACCGCGACGAGCCGCGGCGGGTGGCCGAGAGCGTGCAGGCGATGGGTTTGCGCTACTCCACCGTCACCGGGGTGGCTCGAGATGATCTGCCCGACGGCGGTGCCTGGCTGTATGCCGAAACCGTGCGCTACATCAAGAAGCTCAACCCGAACACCGGCGTGGAACTGTTGGCCCCGGACTTCAACGGCAACCCCGAGCAGCTGGCCGAAGTGTTCGAGTCACGACCAGAAGTGTTCGCCCACAACGTCGAAACGGTGCCACGTATCTTCAAGCGGATTCGTCCGGCCTTCCGCTACGAGCGCAGCCTGGACGTGATCACCGCGGCGCGCAACGCCGGCCTGGTCACCAAGTCCAATCTGATCCTCGGCATGGGCGAGACCATCGACGAGGTCCGGACGGCCCTGCAGGACCTGCATGAGGCCGGCTGCGACATCGTCACCATCACCCAATATCTGCGCCCGTCGCCACGCCATCACCCGGTCGAGCGCTGGGTGCATCCCGACGAGTTCGTGGAGTTGTCGAGCTATGCCGAGGGCCTGGGATTCGCCGGTGTTCTGGCCGGACCGCTGGTGCGTTCCTCCTACCGTGCCGGCAGGCTCTATGCCCAGGCCGCACGGGTTCGGTTTGCCGATCAGCCCCCCGTATCCTGAAGTAATGGCGAAAACCCGCACTGCCGCAGAAACGAAAGCGGCAAAGGCCGAGGCGAAGGCTGCCCGTAAGGCGGCCTCCAAGCAGCGGCGCAGTCAACTGTGGCAGGCATTCCAGGTCCAGCGCAAAGAGGACAAGCGCCTGCTGCCGTACATGATCGGCGCCTTCGTGTTGATCGTCGCTGCCGCGGTGGTCGCCGGTGTGCTCATCGGTGGGTTCACCATGTACACCCTCATCCCCCTCGGCGTGGTGCTGGGCGCGTTGGTGGCGTTCATCATCTTCGGCCGTCGGGCCCAGAAGTCGGTGTACCTGAAGGCCGAAGGTCAGACCGGTGCGGCCGCCTGGGCGCTGGACAACCTGCGCGGCAAGTGGCGCGTCACCCCTGGCGTCGCGGCGACCGGGCACTTCGACGCCGTGCACCGGGTGATCGGCCGGCCCGGGGTGATCTTTGTCGGCGAGGGTTCGGCCAACCGGGTCAAACCCCTGCTCGCGCAGGAGAAGAAGCGCACCGCACGTCTGATCGGCGAAATCCCGATCTACGACATCGTGGTCGGCAACGGCGAGGGCGAGGTCCCGCTGTCCAAGCTGGAGCGTCATCTGAACAAGCTGCCGGCCAACATCACGGTCAAACAGATGGATTCGATCGAGTCCCGGTTGGCGGCGCTCGGCACCAAGACCGGTCCGGCCGGGTTGCCCAAGGGCCCGATGCCCGCGGGCGCGAAGATGCGCGGTGTTCAGCGCACCGCGCGTAGGCGCTGATCGGCGATCCGAACGCACAGGTGTTGACGCTCGCCGGTCAAAGGCTGACGGTCGAGCAGGCCGTACCCGCCAACACCCTGGGCGCGGCCTACCGAATCCGGCTCGACGCCTTGGTCGGCTCGCTGGAGACCGGCAAGATCCATGGGGCAACCGTGACGTTGACCATGATGAACGGCCAGATCCGCCATCAGGTCTGAGCCGGCGTCAGCGCCGCACGACGACGGTCTTGCTGGCCAGATCGTGCAGGCCGCGCAGGTCACTGTCGGAGACCAGCGGCGGGATCACCAGTGCGATCAACACCACGCGTAGCAAGGCCCGCCCGATACCGATCCGCTCGATGCCGACCGGCGCCACCAGCAGGCCCACCGCCAGCTGGCCCGGGGTGAAGGAGAACAACCGCACCGCGACCGTTCCGATCACGATCCAGGTCACCAGCACCGCGGTGGACAGCGCCGGCAGCGAAATCAGACCCAGCGCCATCGCCAGCCCGGCCAGCCCATAGGCGATCAACCAATCGATGCACAAAGCACCCAGTCTGCGGCCCATCCGGGCCACCGAACGGGAGCCGGAATCAGGCAGCCCGAGGCGCTCACCGGGGTATTTACCGCGAGCGTCCGGTGCGTCCTGGCCGCCGCCGGCGTCGAACGGGCCGGGTCCGGATAGCCAATTTCCCATGGTGCGGGCCATAGGATCAGAATAGGCGTGGCCGGTTACGTGCCCGTCGGTAGCTCATGTCACACATGAATGTCATCGCGTAACTTGCGCGCAACATATGGTTGACGACTGCGCAACATCGTGTCCTTAGCGTCAACCCGCGGGTTACCAGTAAAGGAGAACACTGAAGTGGCAGAAAAGACGTCCGACGACATCTTCAAGCTGATCAAGGACGAAAACGTCGAATACGTCGACATTCGCTTCTGCGATCTGCCCGGCGTCGTCCAGCACTTCTCGATCCCGGCAACGGCGTTCGACGAGAGCGTTTTCGAAGACGGGCTCGCGTTCGACGGCTCGTCGGTCCGCGGCTTCCAGTCGATCCACGAATCCGACATGATGCTGCTGCCGGATCCCGACACCGCGCGCATCGACCCGTTCCGCGCGGCCAAGACGCTGAACCTCAACTTCTTCGTGCACGACCCGTTCACCCGTGAGGCTTACTCCCGCGATCCGCGCAACGTGGCCCGCAAGGCCGAGAACTACCTGGCCAGCACCGGTATCGCGGACACCTGCTTCTTCGGGGCCGAGGCCGAGTTCTACATCTTCGACTCCGTGCAGTTCGACTCCAAGATCAACGGCACCTTCTACGAGGTCGACTCCGAGTCGGGCTGGTGGAACACCGGAGAGCCCTTCGAGGCCGACGGCAGCGCCAACCGCGGCTACAAGGTGCGCCCCAAGGGCGGTTACTTCCCCGTCGCACCGTATGACCACTACGTCGACCTGCGCGACGAGATGGCGACCAACCTGATCAACGCCGGCTTCACCCTCGAGCGCGGTCACCACGAGGTGGGCACCGCCGGTCAGGCCGAGATCAACTACAAGTTCAACACGCTGCTGCACGCGGCCGACGATGTGCTGCTGTTCAAGTACATCATCAAGAACACCGCCTGGCAGAACGGCAAGACCGTCACCTTCATGCCCAAGCCGCTGTTCGGCGACAACGGGTCGGGCATGCACGCCCACCAGTCGCTGTGGAAGGACGGCCAGCCGCTGTTCCACGACGAGTCCGGGTACGCCGGTCTGTCCGACATCGCGCGCCACTACATCGGCGGCATCCTGCACCACGCCCCGTCGCTGCTCGCGTTCACCAACCCGACGGTGAACTCCTACAAGCGTCTGGTGCCCGGCTACGAGGCCCCGATCAACCTGGTCTACAGCCAGCGCAACCGCTCGGCCTGCGTCCGTATCCCGATCACCGGCAACAACCCGAAGGCCAAGCGCCTCGAGTTCCGCTGCCCGGACAGCTCGGGTAACCCGTACCTGGCGTTCGCGGCGATGCTGATGGCCGGCATCGACGGCATCAAGAAGAAGATCGAGCCGCTGGCCCCGGTCGACAAGGACCTCTACGAGCTGCCGCCGGACGAGGCCGCCAACATCCCGCAGGCTCCGACCTCGCTGGCCGCCGTGATCGACAAGCTCGAAGAGGACCACGAGTACCTCACCGAGGGCGGCGTGTTCACCGAGGACCTGATCGAGACCTGGATCTCGTACAAGCGGGAGAACGAGATCATGCCGATCCAGATCCGGCCTCACCCGTACGAGTTCTCGCTCTACTACGACGTTTAAGTCGGCCCGCCGACGCGACGTTTAAGTCGGCCCGCCGACGCGACGTCTAAGTCGGCACCGCCGACGCGACGTCTAGGTTGTAACCGCCGATTTCTACACCAGGGCCGTTGATTTCGAAATTCACCGCCCTGGTGTAGAAGTCGCGGCGGCCGCCCGCACAATTGAACCCATGCGTGTTCTGGTGCAGCGGGTGTCCTCGGCAAGTGTCAGTGTCGACGGCGAGGTGGTCGGCCGGATCGCCCCCGCCACTCAGGGGTTGCTGGCGTTGGTCGGGGTCACGCACGACGACGATGCGCCGAAGGCTCGGCGAATGGCCGAAAAGCTCTGGCAATTACGCATTCTCGATGACGAGCGCTCAGCAGCCGACATCGCCGCTCCGATCCTGGTGATCAGTCAGTTCACGCTGTATGCCAACACCGACAAGGGCCGACGGCCGTCCTGGAACGCGGCGGCTCGGGGCCCGGTCGCCGAACCACTGGTGGCCGAGTTCGCCACCGCCCTGACCACGCTGGGTGCCACTGTACAAACGGGAGTTTTCGGGGCGAACATGCAGGTGGAACTGGTCAATGACGGGCCGGTAACGGTGCTGCTCGAGCTGTGAGATTCCTGGGTGTCACCAAGTATCGTCACATCATGACGACCAACCTCGACGCTCGGCTCGCCACCTACGCGCCCGCCGCCATTGGGATCTTCCGCATCGTGTTCGGCCTGCTCTTCACGATTCACGGCACCTCCAAGCTCTTTGCCTGGCCCGTCGACATGGGGAGCGGCGCCGCATCGGTCGGCTCCTGGCCGGTCTGGTACGCGGGTGTGCTCGAACTCGTGCTGGGCCTGCTGATCCTGGTCGGTCTGTTCACTCGGATCGCCGCCTTCATCGCCGCCGGGCAGATGGCGGTGGCTTACTTCTGGCAGCACCAGCCCCAGGCACTGTGGCCCTCGGAGAATGGCGGTGAGGTTGCGGTGCTGTACTGCTTCGGCTTCCTGCTGTTGGTCGGGATCGGCAGCGGCGCATTCGCCGTGGACGCCGCGCGCAACAAGACCTAGTCCAGCGCCAGATCCTCACGGAACCGCTTCATCCCGTCGATCTTTTCGCCCAGCGTGGCTGCGGGGCCGGCGTAGAACATCCACGGCATGGTGATGACGCCCTGGATACCGCCGGCCTCCGCCCGCGCGTAATGCTCGGCGGTGAAGGCATCGGTCAACGGCGTGATGATGGTGAAATCGTCCATCGTCAAACCGTTTTCGGCGCGCAGCCGACGTAGCTGGTCGGCCCGTTGAAGCGCGTCCTCGGTGGAGATCAGATCGCCGATCCAGCCATCGTGACGGGCCGCGCGGCGCAGTGCGATGTCGGACAATCCCCCGACGTAGATCGGGATCGGCGGCGGCGTGGGCTCCATTTCCAATCGTGGGGCGGAGTAGAACTCGCCGTCGAATTCCGTCCACCCGGGCGCCCACAACTCTTTCATCAACGCGAGCATCTCGTCCGTGCGCTTGCCGCGTCGCGCGAACTGCTGACCCAACAGTTCGAATTCGTCCTCGCACCAGCCGACCCCGACGCCCAGTTCCAACCGCCCGCCGGCGAGATAGGCCGCGGTGCCGATGGCTTTGGCAGCCGAGTACGGGTCGCGCATCGCCGGCAGGTAGACCGTGGTGACAAACTTCAGCCGGGATGTGACGAGCGCCAACGCCCCGATCATCACCCACGGGTCCGGCCAATCGGTGAACGCCTCCCAGCGCCGCTTGCCGTCCTTGGTGTAGGGATACGGGGTTCGCAGCGTCTCCAGATTCACCACGTGATCCGGGATGCCCATCCCGTCGTAACCGAGATCATCTGCGGCCCTGGCTACTTCGACGGCCTCGCGGGTGTCCATGAAGGCCGTGCTGACGTAGAACCTCACCCGGCGTTCCGCGCCCAAGCCGGGGTGATGAAGACGCCTTCGGCCTCGACGGTGATTCCGTCCGCGTCGCTGATATGGCCCCGCGCAAAGGTTTTGACGCCTTCCGTCCGGTCGATGTACGCCTCGGCGCGCAACGATCCCAGGGGTGTGCCGCGGCGGTACCGGCAAGTGATGGTGCCCGTGTACCGCGGTTCGTTCAGTCCACCGCTGGCCACCTCGCCGAGAATGTGGTCGAGCACCAGGGCGCAGATGCCACCGTGCACCCAGCCCAGTGGGCCTTCATAGGCCGCACCGAGCACGAATTCGCTCCAGCAGCTGCCATCTTCGGCATGCTCGATGACCAATGGTGGGGCCAGCGCGTTGCGCAGTCCGACGACCGGATTCGCCCACACCACGGGCCTACCGGTCTCGGCGTGCACCATCGCGTGGGGACCGTCCCGCTGTTTTCGACGCAGCGTCGCCGCGATGGCCTCGACGGCAGCGGTGGCCTCGGCGATGGTCTGCGGGTCCACCTCGGTGCGCACGCCCGCGTCGACGAGATCACGCATCGCCCGGGCGAACGGCTCGTAGACGGCTTCGAGTCGATCGTGCTCGGCGGCGGAGAGGACGTCGAACGTATGGTTCATAGACGTACTTACTATCAGGTGTTCCAGCGCCGGGGTACTCAGCCCCTCCAGCCCCTTGGCGGCTCAGCCGCCGAAAATCTTGAGGACCACACCCTTCGCCCGCCGCGTCACCCTCAGGTAGTTGTCCAGGAACTCACCACCGTCGTCGCTGCCCCAGCCGGCGGCCAAGGCCACGGCATTGAGCTGGCGACCCGGCCCGGGCAGCTGATCGGTCGGCTTGCCGCGCACCAGTACCAGCGCGTTGCGGGCCCGCGTCGCCGTCAACCAGGCGTCGCGCAGCAGTTCCACGTCACTTTCGGCGACCAACTCGGCCGCGCCGATGGCATCGAGGGCCTGCAGCGTCGAGGTGTTGTGCAGCGCCGGGACTTCGTGGGCGTGTCGCAGCTGCAACAACTGCACGGTCCATTCGATGTCGGCCAGACCGCCGCGCCCCAGCTTGGTGTGAGTGTTGGGATCGGCGCCGCGAGGCAGACGTTCGGCATCCACCCGGGCCTTGATCCGGCGGATCTCCTGCACGGCCTCGGCCGATACCCCACCGGAGGGGTACCGAGTCTTGTCGGCGATGAGCAGGAAGCGCTCTCCGAGCTCCAGATCGCCTGCGACGCTGTGTGCCCGCAACAGCGCCTGGATCTCCCAGGGCTGCGCCCACTGCTCGTAGTAGGCCGCATAAGAGGCCAACGTGCGGACCAGTGGCCCGTTGCGCCCCTCGGGACGCAACCCGGTGTCGACCTCCAGCGGCGGATCGGCGCTCGGTGTGCCCAGCAGAGCCCTGACCTGTTCGGCGATGCTCACCGACCAGCGCACGGCAGCCGAATCCTCCACCCCGGGCTCCGGCTCGCAGACGAACATCACGTCGGCGTCGGAGCCGTATCCCAGCTCCCCGCCACCGAGCCGGCCCATACCGATCACCGCGATGCGGGCCGGCGCACCGGATTCGGGGGTGTTGGCCCGGATCACGGCGTTCAGCGCGGCCTGCAACACCGCCACCCACACCGCGGTCAGCGCCCGGCACACATCGGTCACGTCGAGTAAGCCGAGCACGTCGGCCGACGCGATGCGGGCCAGCTCCCGACGTCGCAGCGTGCGCGCGGCCGCGATGCCGCGCACCGGGTCGGAGTGCCGCCCGGCCGAGGCCACCAGCGCGCGCGCCACACTGTCGGGTTCACCGTCGAGCAGTTTCGGGCCGTTGGGACCGTCGGCGTAGAGCTGAATCACCTCCGGGGCACGCATCAGCAGCTCGGGGATGTAGGCCGAGGTGCCCAGCACCCGCATCAGGCGCTTGGCCACCGCGCCCTCGTCGCGCAGGGTCGACAGATACCACCGCTGCTCGGCCAGCTCCTCACTGATCCGCCGGTAGGCCAGCAGGCCGGCATCCGGATCGGGCGTATCCGACAGCCAGTCCAGCAGAGTCGGCAGCAGCACCTGTTGTACCCGGCCTCGGCGCCCGCTCTCACCGGTGAGCGCGGCCAGGTGGGTCAACGCGCTCTGCGGGCCCTCGTAACCCAGTGCGGCGAGCTGACGTTCGGCCGCCTCCGTACTCATCCCGGTGCCGATTCCCACCGCGGGCTGGCCTACCGATTCGAGCAGCGGCTGATAGAAGAGCTTGGCGTGCAGCCGTGACACCCGCATGCTCTGCCGCTTGAGCTCCTCGCGCAGCACGCCTTGGGCATCGTGGCGACCGTCGGGCCGGACGTGTGCGGCCCGAGCCAGCCAACGGTATGCCTCGTCGTCGTTGTCGTCGGGCAGCATGTGGGTGCGTTTCAGCCGCTGCAATTGGAGGCGGTGCTCGAGCAGACGCAGGAATTCGTAGGAGGCGGTCATGTTGGCGGCGTCGTCGCGCCCGACGTAACCGCCCTCGCCGAGCGCGGCCAGCGCATCGACCGTGGAGGCCACGTGCAGCGCATCGTCGTTGCGGCCGTGGACCAATTGCAGGAGCTGGACGGCGAATTCGACGTCTCGTAGGCCCCCGGTGCCCAGTTTGAGTTCGCGGGCGCGCACCCCGGCGGGGACGAGTTCTTCGACGCGGCGGCGCATCGCCTGGACCTCGGGGACGAAATCCTCGCGCTCGCAGGCCGACCAGACCATGGGCATCAGGGCGTCGATGTAGTCCTGGCCCAGCTGCGCGTCGCCCGCGGCGGGTCGTGCCTTGAGCAGGGCCTGGAACTCCCAGGTCTTGGCCCACCGCTGATAGTAGGCGATGTGGGCGTCCAGGGTCCGGACCAGTTGGCCGCGTTTGCCTTCCGGGCGCAACGCGGCATCGACTTCGAAGAAGGCGTCGGCGGCAAAGCGCATCATCTCGCCGGCCACCCGGGTGGCGGTGGCCAGGTTGTCGTCACCGGAATCATCGTCGACGAGGGATTCCCCGACGAAGATGATGTCGACATCGCTGACGTAATTCAGTTCGCGCGCACCGCATTTGCCCATGGCGATGACGGCGAGACGGGGTTCGGGCCCGTCCTCGCACACGGCCCGGGTGGCCACCGTCAGCGCTGCGCTCAGCGCGGCGTCGGCCAGGTCAGACAGGTGCGCGGCCACCTCGACGAACGGCAGCACCGGCTCGTTCTCGACGGTCGAGGCGACGTCCAGGGCGGCCAGTACCAGCAGCCGGTCCCGATACAGGTCGCGTAGTGGGGGCACGGCAGCACCTGTGCCACGGTCGATTTCGACACTGCGGGCGGCGGCGGTGAAGATCTCGCGCAACTCGGTGGGTCCGGCCAGTGTCACGTCACCGGCCAGCAGTCGCCACGACTCGGGATGGGCCACCAGATGATCGCCCAGGGCCAGTGAGGAACCCAGGACGCCGAACAGCCGGCCACGCAGGGCACGGTCGCTCAGCAGCGTCCGGTTGAGTTCATTCCAGTCCGCCTCGTCGAGCTCGTCGGCCAGGCGGACCATGGCCAGCAGCGCGATGTCGGCGTCGGGTGCGCGCGACAGCGACCACAGCAGCTCGACGTGCGCCTCGGTGTTCCAGCCGAGCCGATCGAGTTCGGCGGTGGCCTGCGGATGCACCAGCCCGAGCCGACCGACGCTGGGCAGTTTCGGGCGATCGGTTGCAGGCTTGGGCACGTTCACGACGGTAGCGCACGAAGCGCCGGCACCGCCGCGGCACTCAGAGCGAGAGGTAGTTCTTCAACTCGTAGGGCGTCACGTGGCTGCGGTAGTTCTCCCACTCGGCGCGCTTGTTGCGCAGGAAGTAGTCGAAGACGTGCTCCCCCAACGCTTCCGCGACGAGCTCGGAGCCCTCCATGGCCTCCAGCGCGTTGCCGAGGCTGGACGGCAACTCGCGGTAGCCCATGGCGCGCCGCTCCTCGGACGTCAGGCTCCAGACGTCATCCTCGGCTTGCGGACCCAGCACGTAGCCCTTCTCGACACCGCGAAGACCGGCGGCCAGCAGCACCGCGAACGTCAGGTACGGGTTGCAGGCCGAGTCGGGGCTGCGGACCTCGACGCGTCGCGACGAGGCCTTGCGCGGCGTGTACATCGGAACCCGCACCAGCGCCGAACGGTTGGCCGCGCCCCAGGACGCCGCGGTGGGCGCCTCGCCGCCGTGGATCAGGCGCTTGTAGGAGTTCACCCACTGGTTGGTGACGGCGCTGATCTCGCTGGCATGCTCCAGGATCCCGGCGATGAAGGACTTCGCGACATCGGAGAGCTGCAGGGGGTCGTCAGGGCTGTGGAAGGCGTTGGTGTCGCCTTCGAACAGGCTCATGTGCGTGTGCATGGCCGAACCGGGATGCTCGGCGAACGGCTTGGGCATGAACGAGGCCCGCACCCCCTCGCCGAGGGCCACCTCTTTGACCACGTAGCGGAACGTCATCACGTTGTCGGCCATCGACAGCGCATCGGCGTAGCGCAGGTCGATCTCCTGCTGGCCCGGCGCGCCCTCGTGGTGGCTGAACTCCACCGAGATGCCCATCTGCTCCAGGGCGTCGATGGCGTGCCGGCGGAAGTTGGGGGCGGTGTCGTGCACGGCCTGATCGAAGTAGCCGCCGTTGTCCGCCGGGACAGGCGGGTTGCCGTCGTCTTCACCGGGCCGGAGGAGGAAGAACTCGATCTCGGGGTGCACATAGCAGGAGAATCCGAGGTCGCTGGCCTTGGCCAGTTGCCGGCGCAGCACGTGCCGCGAGTCCGCCCACGACGGCGAGCCGTCGGGCATGGTGATGTCGCAGAACATGCGCGCCGAATGGTGCTGGCCTCCGCTGGTGGTCCAGGGCAGCACCTGGAACGTGGAGGGGTCGGGCCGCGCCACGGTGTCGGATTCCGAGACCCGGGCGAAGCCCTCGATCGACGAGCCGTCGAATCCGATCCCCTCCTCGAACGCGCCCTCGAGTTCGGCGGGCGCGATCGCCACCGACTTGAGGTAGCCGAGCACGTCGGTGAACCACAACCGAACGAACCGGATATCGCGTTCCTCCAGGGTGCGCAGCACGAATTCCTTCTGGCGGTCCATGCCCGCAGCGTAGGCACCGGCTGTTAAATCTGTGTTACGGCCCTGCAAGAGTTAGCAGGAGAGGTTGCCCGGCGAGGTTTGGTCGACGAAGAAGTTCAGCACTGCCGTGTCGACGCAGGCGTCCCCGTTGAACACCACGGTGTGTTGCGTGCCGGTGAACGAGATCAGTGCCGCACCCATTTGCCGGGCGAGGTCCACACCGGCCTGGTACGGCGTGGCCGGGTCGCCGGTGGTGGACACCACCACGACCTTTCCCGGACCGGGCCCGGTCACCGGGTGAGGCACGGAGGTGGCCGGCACCGGCCACAGGGCGCAGATGTCGCGGGGCGCGTACCCGGTGAACTCGCCGTAGGCCATGAACGGTGCCGCGGCACGCAGCTGCCGATCGGCGTCGGCCCACACCGCCGGGTCGGTCGGGAACGGCGAATCGACACATCGGATCGCGGTGAATGCATCCTGCAGGTTCCGGTAGTGACCGGCCTCGTCGCGGTGCCAGTAGTCGTCGGCCAGCAGCAACAGGTCACCCGGATCGGTGCCACGCGTCAATCCCAGCAGGCCGCTGGTCAGGTAGGGCCAGTACCGCGCCGAGTACAAGGCGTTGCCGGTGCCGGTGATGGCGTCGGCATAGCCGAGCCCGCGCGGATCCGACGTGGGTCTCGGGGCCGTCGCCAGCGGATCCACCAGGCGCTGGAAGCGGCTGGTGAACTGGGCCGGGTCGGTGCCGAGCGGACAGTCCGTGGATTTCGCGCAGTCCGCGGCGTAGGTGTCGAACGCCTTTTGGAACCCGGCCAACTGGCGGATGTTCTTGGTGATCGGGTCCAGGCTGGGATCGATGGCACCGTCGAGCACCATGGTGCGAATCCGGTTGCCGAACTGTTCGGCGTAGGCACCGCCCAACTCGGTGCCATAGGAGAAGCCAAGGTAGTTGATCTGGTCTTCACCCAAAGCCGCCCGCACCGCATCCATGTCCCGTACCGCCGAAGCGGTGCCGATGTTGGCCAAGAACGGTGCGCCCATGCGGTCCAGGCACTGCTGCGCGAACTGCCGGTAGAGGGCTTCGATGTGCGCGACGCCGGCCGGGCTGTAGTCGGCCATGGGTTCGCGACGGTAGGCGTCGATCTCGGCGTCGGTGCGGCAGCGCAACTGCGGCGTGGAGTGCCCGACGCCGCGCGGGTCGAACCCGACCAGATCGAAATGATCGGTGAGCGGCGACCCGGCCAGTGCGGCCCCCATGCCGGCCACGGTGTCCACCGCGGAAGCACCGGGACCGCCGGGGTTGATGAACAGTGCGCCGATCCGCTGCCCGCTGGCCGGTATCCGGATCACCGCCAATTGTGGTTGTGCACCTTGAGGATCCGGAGAGTTCCAGTCCAGCGGAACTGCCACGGTGGCGCATTGCGCGGTGGGGATCGTCGCCGGATCCTGCACCCATTGGGCGCAGCTTCCCCACTCCGGCGCCGATCCCGGCGATGCCTGCGCGACCGGCTGCCCGATCGGACCCACCACTGCGGTCATGCCGAGCAGTGCGGCCCAGAACACCCTCGCTGCTCGACCGTCCGCCCACCGCACGGCTGCCATGGTCGCACGGCGGCCGCCGTGGGGTCTGCTCCTGAGTCCGAGCGGAAATCGGCCGGAGATCATCCGGTGACCTTCTCGGCCGGGCGCGGTCAGCAGCGGGTTCCGGCAGGCGGCACCGTCACGTCGATCAGATAGGTCGCGGCGATGTCGTCGATGCACTTGTTGCCCTGGAACACCACCGTGTGCTGGGTGCCCTCGAAGGTCACCAGGGTGCCGTCGAGTTGCCGAGCCAGGTCCACCCCGGCCTGGTACGGCGTCGCCGGGTCGTTGGTGGTCGAGACGACCAACGTCGGAGGCAGACCCTGCACCGAGATCTCGTGCGGCTTGCTGGTGGGCGGCACCGGCCAGAAGGCACACGTGCCGAGGGGCGCATGGCCGGTGAACTCGCCGTAGCTCATGAACGGGGCCACCTCACGGGCGCGGCGGTCCTCCTCGACGACGGTGGCCCGGTCGGTGATGGCGGGCTTGTCCACGCAGTTCACCGCGACCCGCACATCGGTCGAATTGTTGTAGTGGCCGTTGGCATCTCGACCCATGTAGAGGTCGGCCAGCGCCAGCATCACGTCGCCGTTGCCCTTCTTGAGCCCGGTCAGGCCCTCGGTCAGGTGGCGCCACAGGTTCGGTGAGTACAGCGGCAGGATGGTGCCCACGGTGGCGTCGCTGTAGCTCAGGCCGCGGTCGTCGCGGGTGCGGGCCGGGTGTTCCACGAGCGGGTCGACCAGGCTCTTGTACACCTCGACAGCCTTGGCCGGGTCGGTGCCCAGCGGGCAGTCGGGATTCTTGGCGCAGTCGGCGGCGTAATCGTCGAAGGCCTTCTGGAACGCCGCCGCCTGCCGGATGTTCTCCTCCACGGGATCGGCGTTGGGGTCGACGGCGCCGTCGAGAATCATGGCGCGGACCTTCTGCGGGAACTGCTCGGCGTAGGTGGCGCCGATGCGGGTGCCGTAGGAGTAACCCAGGTAGGTCAGCTTGTCGTCGCCGAGTGCGGCGCGGATCGCGTCGAGGTCCTTGGCGACGTTCTCGGTGCCCACGTTCTCCAGGAACTCGGTGCCCATCTTGTCGACGCAGCGCTGGACGAACGCCTTGGTTTCGTTCTCCAGGTGCTCGACACCTTCCGGGGTGTATTCCACCGTGGGATCGGCGCGCAGCCGATCGTTGTCCTCGTCGGAGTTGCACCACACCGCCGGCGTGGAGGAACCCACGCCACGCGGGTCGAACCCGACGATGTCGAAGCGGTCCTTGACCGACTGCGGCAGGCTCGACAGCAGCGACACCGCCGATTCCACGCCGGACTCACCGGGGCCACCGGGGTTGATCACCAATGAGCCGATCTTCTGACGTGCCGCCGGGAAGCGGATCATCGCCAGCCGGGCCACGTCACCGTCGGGTTGGGCGTAGTCGACCGGCACCGACAGCATGCCGCATTCGGCTCCGTCGGGGATCTGCACGTGGTCACCGGCACCGGCGTTGCACGGCAGCCATTGCACCGGCGTGCCGGGCCGGGGCACGGCGATCTGGGCCTGCCCGTCGATCACCTGGGTGCAGCCCGCCGCTGCCAGCGCCGTCACCGCCAGCAGCGCGCCGAACCTCGTCCTGACCTTCATGGCTGACCATGCTGCCATGGCGTGACATCGCCGCAGGCCCGGCCTACTGGCCGGGGACCGCGACACTACCGGGGCCGTCGGGTGGCGGCCAGGAGTTCTTCGAGTGCGACGTGGAAGTCGTCGGCCATATCCCACAGGTCAGGCAGCAGATCGGGGCACGACATGATGCCCACGTCGAGCATGCCGGTCAACGACATCACGGTGATGTTCAACCCCGAGCCGTGGAAGATCGGCCCGAGCGGGTACATGGCCTTGACCTCGCAGCCCAGCATGTACAGCGGCACCTGCGGACCGGGCACATTCGAGATCACCAGGTTGTGGACCGGTTTGGCGCCGGACAACCGGCTGGCTGCGTACACCCGCATCGCCGAGCCGAACACTGCCGGTGCCGCGAACTGGGTCCAGTCCTGCAGCAGGGTGGCCCCGATCGCGGAACTGTGTTGTTTGGCAACCGAATTCGAGGCGGCGATGGCGCGCAGCCGCTCGGCCGGGTCATCGATGTGGGTTTCCAGTTTCGAGAACATCCCGGAGACCTGGTTGCGCCCGGGCCGGTCGGAGCGATCGTGCACCGACACCGGCACCATTGCCACCAGCGAGCTTTCGGGCAGTTCGCCTCGGTCCTGGAGGAACCGGCGCAACACCCCGGACACCAGCGCCATCACCACATCGTTGACCTTGACGTCGAAGTGGTTCTTGACCGTCTTGATGTCCTCGAGGTCCATCTGGGCGAAGGCGACGTTGCGGGCGCCGGTGATGTTGGTGTTGAACGCGGTTTTCGGCGCGTTGAACGGCGCGGCCATGGCCTGCCCGTTCAGCGCCCGGCGGACCGTGTCGATGACGGTGTTGGCGGTGGATGGCAGCACGTTGGCCAGCCTGAGTGGACGCGCCGCGAACCGCAGCGCACCGCTGATCGCGATCTCGGTCCCGGTGGCGCCGCCGACGCCGTCCACCGGATCGGGCGGCGGGGCGTCGGCTTCGGTGGTGCACAACTGCGACATCAGGTTGGCGCCGGTCACCCCGTCGACCGCCGAGTGGTGCACCTTGGTCATCAGCGCCAGGCGGCCACCGGAGTGGGCATCGGTACCCGCCACGTTCTCGATCACCCACATCTCCCACAGCGGCCGGGTCCGGTCCAGCGGCAACGAGGCGATGTGGCCGCAGATCTCGGACAGTTCGGCCCGCCCGCCCGGGCCGGGCAAGCCGATCCGGTGCAGATGGCGGTTGACGTCAAAGTCCTTGTCCTCCACCCGCACCGGGTGATCGAGGTTGAACCGGCTGTCGGCCAGCTTCTCGCGAAATTGCGGCATTGCCTTGATGGTCAGCGACAGTGCGTCGCGCAGCCGATCGAAGGTGTAGCCGCCCGGCATGGTCGACGCGTCCAGCTCCAGCACCGAGCACACGTGCATCGGCTGTGCGGGGGTTTCGAGGTACAGGAAGCTGGCGTCGAGTCCGCTGAGCCGTTGCATGCCGCTGATGTTAGGGCCCGGTGCCGAGACTGTGAGGAAATCCACTCAAACCCTGCTTTTGCCGGTGTCGGCGACAGTGGCAGACTTGGGATGTCAGCCGAACCCGGGGACCGCGAGGCGGCCTCGAGGATTCGAACCGACCATCACGAGGGACGATGATGTCTGAACAGTCTGTTTATGGTGCCACCGATTCTGCCAAGCCCCGCACCAAGGTGCGCACGCTGACGCTGCAGAAGTGGAAGTCCGAAGGTCACAAGTGGGCGATGCTCACCTGTTACGACTACTCCAGTGCGCGAATTTTCGATGACGCCGGAATTCCGGTGCTGCTCGTCGGCGACTCGGCGGCGAATGTCGTGTACGGCTACGACACCACGGTGCCGATCAGCATCGACGAGCTGATCCCGTTGGCGCGGGCGGTCGTCAAGGGCGCCCCGCATGCCCTGGTGGTGGCCGATCTGCCGTTCGGTAGCTACGAATCCAGTCCGCAGCAGGCTCTCGCGACGGCCACGCGCTTCATGAAGGAGACGGGCGCCCAGGCGATCAAGCTCGAAGGCGGCGAGCGGATGGCCGATCAAATTGCCACGCTCAGCGCTGCGGGCATCCCGGTGGTGGCCCACATCGGTTTCACCCCGCAGAGTGTCAATGGCCTGGGCGGGTTCCGCGTACAGGGTCGCGGCGACGCCGGCGAGCAGACCATCCACGACGCGATCGCCGTGCAGGAAGCCGGTGCGATCGCGGTGGTGCTGGAGATGGTTCCGGCCGAGTTGGCCACCCAGATCACCGGCAAGTTGACCATCCCGACGGTCGGTATCGGCGCAGGCCCCAATTGCGACGCCCAGGTGCTGGTCTGGCAGGACATGGCCGGGCTCACCAGTGGCAAGACCGCCAAGTTCGTCAAGCGGTTCGGCGACGTCGGCGGTGAATTGCACCGGGCGGCAAGCCAATACGCGAGTGATGTGGCAGCCGGAGTGTTTCCGGCCGAGGAGCACTCTTACTGATTCAGGCCGTCGGCGAGCTTGTTGAGTAGCTCGGTCAACAGCAATTTGTCGTCGTCGGTGAAGCCGGCGAACATCTCGTGTGCGGCCGCGCTGTAGTCGGCCCGCCAACGCCCGGCCTGTTCGCCTCCGGCCTCGGTCGTTGTCAATCGCACTGCGCGGCGGTCGTTTTCGTCGGGCGCCCGGGCCACCAGGCCGTCCCGTACCAGTGCGTCAACGAGGGTTGACGCGGTGGCCTGGGTGATGCCCACGGCCCGGGCCACTTCGGCCGACCGTACGGGCTGCAGGCGATCGATCTCGGCCAGCAGCTTGGACCGCGGGGTCGAGACGCCGCAATCGCCGAGCCGTTCATCGAAGGCCCGGACCACCGATTTGGCGGCCCGGCCGAAGGCGTCGGCAAGGGCCGCTGCGGCCTGCTGCTCTTCCACGGATCGGTCCCCTTCGTCTCGTTGACAGAGAATATCAGGGCTCATATAGTTCGACCTCAGATAGTTAGGTATCTAAGGAAAGGTCGGACATGTCCCTCCCCCAGACGTTCCCACTCGGCTCACACACCGTCCGACGCGTCGGATTCGGCGCCATGCAGTTGCCCGGGCCGGGCGTGTTCGGCCCGCCGCGCGACCACGACCGGGCCATCGCGGTGCTGCAGCGCGCCGTCGAACTCGGCGTCGACCACATCGACACCGCGCAGATCTACGGGCCGGCAGTGGCCAACGAACTCATCCGGGAGGCGCTGCACCCCTACCCTCAGCACCTGGCCCTGGTCAGCAAGGTCGGCGGCAAACGCGACGAGCAAGCCAACTGGTTGCCGGCCCAACAGCCCGACGAGCTGCGCCGAGACCTCGACGAGAACTTGAAGACCCTCGACGTCGACCAGCTCGCCGCGGTCAACCTGCGGGTCTTCGGGGCCGGCCTCGGCGCCGCGACCGAAGTGGACCGCCCGCTGTTCGAACAGCAGCTGGACACCATGATCGCCGCGCGCGACGAGGGCCTGATCGCCGGGATCGGGCTGAGCAATGTCTCGCGCGACCATCTGGAGATCGCGCTGGAACGTACCGAGATCGTCTGCGTCCAGAACGCGTACAACCTCGCCGACCGCAGCTCTCAACCGGTGCTCGAGCTGTGCCACGAACGCAACATCGCGTTCGTGCCGTTCTTTCCGTTGGGTTCGGCATTCGCGCCGGACAATCCAGTGCTGGACCATCCGGAGATCCGCCGGGTCGCCGGCGAGCTGGGCCGGACGCCGGCACAGGTCGCACTGGCCTGGACGCTGAGTGCGGCGCCGAACGTGCTGCTGATCCCCGGCACCTCGTCGGTCGAGCACCTGGAGGAGAACCTCGCCGTCGCCGACATCGAGCTGCCGGCCGATCTCACGATCTAGGCGAACTCCGCCTTGCGCTTGGCCAGGAACGCGTCGACGCCCTCTCGTCCGTCGGCCGAATTCGCCCGCTCGGCGATGAACCGGGCTTCGGCCGCCATCTGCTCTTCGAGGCTGTTCTTGAACGAGGACACCAGAAGTGACTTGACCACACCGTTGGATCCGCCGGATCCGCCGACCACCTGCTCGGCCAGTTTCGTGGCCCGGTCGGCCAATTCGTCGCCGGCGACGACGTCGGTGAGCAGTCCCCACTCCAGGGCCTCGGTGGCCGAGAGTGTGCGGTTGGTCAGGATGAGTTCCTGCGCCCGGCGTAGCCCGACCAGGCGCGGCAGGTGGTAGGAGGCGCTGCCGTCGGGGCTCAGCCCCACCTTGGTGTACGCCATGGTGAAGGTGGCGGATTCGGCGGCCACCACCAGGTCACCGGCCACGGCGAGGCTGAATCCGGCGCCGGCAGCGGTGCCGTTGACCGCGGTGATCAGCACGGCATCCATCCGGGCGAACGACGAGATGGCCTGATGCAGATCGTCGGCGACGCCCTTGATGAACTGGCCCCGGTCCGGTGCGGTGGAAAATGATTTGAGGTCGCCGCCCGCGCAGAAGAAACGACCGGCGCCGGTCAGCACCACGGCCTTCGTCCCGGGGGTGTCGCAGCGCCGGGCGGCGTCGGCAAGCTCGCGAGTCATGGTGTCGTTCATGCCATTCGCGGCGTCCGGCCGGTTCAGCGTGATGTGCGCGACGGCGCCGGACTGCTCGAACGAGATGGCTTCATACGTGGACTCGGTCACGTCCGCACTTTAGCGGGCCGGCCGTTGGGGCGGTGGCACACCCAGCCGAACCGCGGTGGCGCGCACCAGCGGGGCGAAGTCGCCGTCGAAGCCGAGGAGGCGCAGCGCCCCCTCCCCGATCACCCACGGCTGCGCCGGGGTGCTCTCGATCTCGTCGGAGCGGCAGTTGATCACCGATTCCACCAACCGGAACGGCAGGTCGGCAGCGTCGGGCGGGCCCGCGCATTCGGTGATCACCGCCTCGGACAGGCTGCGGTAGACCGCGCGCAACTCAGCCCGCCGACGACGGAACGGCTCGAATCGGTCGGTGCGCAGCTCGGGCAGCAGATACAGCGCGCCCAGGTTCCACCGGCCGGCGCAGAGCTGCAGCGCATCGGCGATGACGAGGGTGTGCAGACGCTGGACCGCCGGGCCCTGGGCGTCGAGCAGTTCGGTGCCCAACCGCAAGGCCTCGTCGACGGTTCCGCCCAGCAGTGCGTCGAGGATGTCGTCCTTGGTGGCGAAATGGTGGTACAGCGACGCCTGCCGCACCCCGACCGCGTCGGCGATCCGCCGGGTCGAGGTGCTGGCGTAGCCGTGGTTGGTGAACAACTCGGCGGCGGCGTCGAGGATCTCCTCGCGCGCAGTGCGGCCCGGCCGGCGCGGCTGCTCCAGCCGCGGGCGTCCGCGTCCGGCACTGGAGTTCGCCGTTGTGCCATCCCCCATGCGGCAACCCTAAGAGATGCACGGGTCGTGACGGTTGAGGGGATGTGGCACGCTGGTGCCATCCGATTTCCCGCCTCCGGTGCAAGCGAAGGTGACTATGGCCCCCGGCAAGCCCAAGACCGCCAGGTACACCGAAATCGAACGCAAATTCGCGGTCA
The DNA here is from genome assembly GCF_001954135.1 of Mycobacterium sp. GA-1841. GTDB lineage: Bacteria > Actinomycetota > Actinomycetes > Mycobacteriales > Mycobacteriaceae > Mycobacterium. The sequence continues at coordinate 96,424 of NZ_MBEQ01000017.1, forward strand.
CCGAGGACGCCGGATCGCCGTCGTTCGACGGGTTGTCGGCCGTCGCCGAGGTGGTGCGTGCGGGCACACAGCAACTCGATGCGGTGTACTTCGACACCCCCGACCGTGACCTCGCGGCGCACCGCATCACGCTGCGACGCCGCACCGGCGGAAGTGATGCCGGTTGGCATCTGAAACTGCCTGCGGGCACCGACACCCGCACCGAAGTGCGCGCTCCTCTCGGTACGTCGACCGACACGGTGCCCGAGGATCTCCGCGACGTCGTGCTGGCGATCGTCCGGGACCGCCCGCTGGCCCCGGTGGCCCGGATCAGCACCGAGCGTCGGCTCGAGGTGTTGCACGGGGCCGACGGAACGGCGCTGGTGGAGTTCTGCGATGACCGGGTCACCGCCTCGACCACCGGACCGGATGCCGAGCAACAGCATTGGCGCGAGTGGGAGTTGGAACTGCTGGCCTCCACCGGCACGGTGCCCAAGGGCCTGATGGATCGGCTGTGTAATCGGTTGGCCGACGCCGGGGCCACTCCCGCCGGGCACGGTTCGAAGCTGGCGAAGGTGCTCGGTACCGATCAGGTGCCGGCACCGCAGCCGCCGAGCGATCCGGTGCACCGGGCCGTCGCCGAGCAGATCGAGGAGTTGCTGGTCTGGGACCGCGCGGTCCGCGCGGATGCCTACGACGCGGTGCATCAGATGCGGGTGACGACGCGGAAAATCCGCAGTCTGCTGCAGGCCTCCGAAGACTCGTTCGGCCTGGACGATCACGCGTGGGTGCTCGACGAACTGCGTGCCCTGGCCGCGGTGCTCGGTGGGGCGCGCGACGCCGAGGTGCTGGCCGAGCGTTATCAGCGTGCGCTCGACGAGCTGGCCCCTGAACTGGTCCGCGGCCCGGTGCGTGAACGGCTGGTCGAAGGCGCCAACCGCCGCTACACCGCGGGCTGGCGACGGTCCCTACTCGCGATGGGCTCGCAACGGTACTTCCGGCTGCTGGACGCCCTGGACGAGTTGGTCAGCGCCGAGCAGCCCGAATCTGCCGGCAGCGCAAAGCCTTCGGTGAAGATCGACGCGGCGTACAAACGCGTACGCAAGGCCGCCAAGACCGCGGCCAAGGTGACGGCCGAGGAGGCCGACGCCGCCGAAAAGGACGAGGCACTACATCGAATTCGCAAGGGCGCCAAGCGCCTTCGCTATACCGCTGCGGCCACCGGGGCGGACAAGGTGTCCGAGCGCGCCAAGAGCATTCAAACCCTGCTCGGCGATCACCAGGACAGCGTGGTGAGCAAGGCGCACCTGAGCACCCAGGCCGACGCGGCCCATGCCGCCGGCGAGGACACATTCACCTACGGGTTGCTGTATCGGCAGGAGGACGAGTTGGCCCAGCAGTCACGTGCGCTGCTGGCGGATGCGCTCAAGAAGCTGGACAAGGCGGTCCGCAAAGCCCACTAGGGGCGGGGCGAACGAGTTGGCCTGTAAGCCGGATTCTGTGCCGACTCTCCCTTTGTCAGGAGGGTCGGTGGCGACCATCCATCTGGACACACCGTCACCGGGTGCCTCGAGCGGCCTACCCGCAGGCTCGGGCGAGCAGCCCTCAGGCGCCTGCGCGACCGCAACCAGGTTGCGGCCTTCTTGGCCTTGCTTCGGGTGGGGTTTGCCTAGCCACCCCGGTCACCCGGGGTGCTGGTGCGCTCTTACCGCACCGTTTCACCCTTACCATTGCTGGCGGTCTGTTTTCTGTGGCACTTTCCCGCGAGTCACCTCGGATTGCCGTTAGCAATCACCCTGCTCTGTGAAGTCCGGACTTTCCTCGACGCCGGATTTCTCCGGTGCCGCGGCCGCCCAGCCAACTCGTTCGCGCTGCTCACCGTACCGCGACGGGCCCACCGTTTTCGACACCATGGTTGTTCCTCGTCAAAAGTCACCGCCCTGAGGTCGAAAACGGCGGGTGAATCGGCGGGCGATCTACCCCCGACGCTGCAGCACCATCACGTTGTCGATCAGGGTGCCCGCCTGCCCGTCGGGTCCGGTCGCCTCCCGTCCCTCACTGCCGACGCGGACCCGTTCCCACTCGGTGTCGTCGAGATCCAGGGAGTCGACCACGTCCTCAGCACTGGGGAAGGGGAACTTCCGGATGTGCTCGGGCGCCCAGGGCGGTGCAGCTCCGTGATCGACGACGACGAGCCGACCACCGGGCGCCACCACTGCGGCGGCGCGACGCAACATATCGATCCGGTCCATGAAGATCGGTGATTGCAGGAACTGCGCCGAGACCAGATCGAACGGTCCCTTCGGCAGGCTCTCGGCCAGATCGTGGCGCTCGAACGCGATGCGGTCGGCCACGCCCCGTTCCCCGGCTTCGGCGGCGGCCCGGGCCAGTGCGGTCTGCGAGACGTCGACGGCGGTCACCTGCCAGCCCTGTTCGGCCAGCCAGACGGCGTCGCCACCCTCGCCGCAGCCGAGATCCAACACTCGGCCGGCCGGTAGGTCTGCGGCGATCTTCGCCAGTTGGGCATTGACCCGGCCACTCCAGATCTGACCGCGCTGACCGTAGTGCCGTTCCCAATACTGTGCGGTGACGGCGGTCGGCGCGGGCCATGGCGGCACCGGAAGTCCGACGTCTTCACCCAGCAGATGCTGGACGATGGCGGCGCCGGCCTGACTGCCGGAGGCCACCGCGGCGGCCACCTGCGGCATCTGGGCGCACAGGTCTCCGGCGGCGAACAAACCCGGCACGGAGGTGCGGGCGAACGCGTCGACGATCAGGCCGTCGGCGACGACCGGCCCGGGCGCCGAGACCGCGCCGAGCTGCGCGGCCAGCGGTGAGCGCTGGTGCAGGGTGGCGGCCACCAGCGCCCCGCGCCGGTCCAACCGCGTGCCGTCGGTGAACTCCACGGCCACCAATTCACCGTCCTGGGCGACCAATTCGGCGATCGCGCGCTCGTCGATGCCGATTCCGGCCGCGTCCAGCTTCTTGGCCTGCGCTTCATCCAAGCCACTGTCGCCATCGGTGAGTACCACCAGATCGTCGGTCCAGCCCCGCAACATCAGCGCCATGTGCACCGCGCGGTCACCCTGGGCGATCACCGCGAGCGGCTTGTCGCGGTTCTCCCAGCCGTGACAGAACGGGCAGTGGAAAACCGAGTTACCCCAGAGCTTTTCGAGGCCGGAAAGCCGCGGCGGCCGGTACTCCATACCGGTGGCCAGCAGTACGGTCCTGGCCCGTTCGCGGGCACCGTCGCCGAGCTCGAGTTGGAAACCCGCCTCCCCGTGCACCACCTCACCGGTACGCACCTCGACGCTCGGATAGGCAGCCAGCTCGGTGCGGCCGGCCGCATAGAGTTCGGCGGGCGGACGCCCATCGTGGCCCAACAGGCCGCCGATCCCGTGGGCAGCCAGATTGCTTTGTGATCCCGCGTCGACGAGCAGCACCCGTCGCCGGGCCCGGCCCAGCACCAGTGCCGCGCTCAAACCGGCCGCTCCCCCACCGACGACGATGCAATCCCAAACGTTTTCCATACCATCGAGCTTGCCGAACCGGGCGGCAAAGTGCCAAGCTAATTTGCCATGCAGGCAAACCCCGCCCAGTCGGGTGACATCGACGCGCTGGTCCGGCGTCGGCTTCGCGAGTTACGCGCCGAACGTGGGCTCACCCTGGAGGACGTGGCCCGTCGCGCTCAGATCGACATCTCGACGCTGAGCCGGCTGGAATCGGGCAAGCGCCGGCTGGCTCTCGATCATCTGCCCCGGCTGGCCACCGCCCTGTCGGTCAGCACCGATGAGTTGCTGCGCCCGCCGCAGGCCGAGGACCCCCGGGTGACCGGCGCGTCACACACCCACCACGACATCACCTACTGGCCGTTGACCCGCCAGGGACCGGCGGCCGGGCTGCACGCCTACAAGATCCGGATCAGTGCCCGACGCCGTAAGCCGCCCGCCGAGTTTCCCGTGCACGAGGGCCGCGACTGGATGTACGTGCTGTCCGGTCAGCTGCGGCTGATCCTCGGCGACCAGGATTTCATCGTCAAACCCGGTGAGGCCGTGGAGTTTTCGACGTGGACCCCGCACTGGTTCGGGACGGTCGACGGGCCGGTCGAGGCGATCACCATCTTGGGCCCGCACGGCGAGCAGCTACACCTGCACGCCTGACCTACAGATAGCCGGTCTGGTTCACCAGACGCACCGACGAGCCGCCGTCGGCGTAGAACTCGGCGATCGACAAGGACGCCAGGTCCAGATGCAGCCGGTACAGGATGCCTTCGCCGGCATCGAGCGCCAGCCGCAGAATGGTCTTGATCGGTGTCACGTGCGAGACCACCAGAACCGTTGCGGCCCCGTACTCGGCGATGATCCGGTCGCGGGCCCGGCGCACCCGGTGCGCCACCGCGTCGAAGCTCTCCCCGCCCGGTGGCTCGACACTGGTGTCCCGCAACCAACGCCGGTGCAGTTCCGGGTCCCGTTGTGCGGCTTCGGCGAAGGTCAATCCCTCCCACTCACCGAAGTCGGTTTCGATCAGGTCGTCGTCGACGCGGACGTCGACCCCGAGCGCCTTGGCGGCGGCCGTCGCAGTGTCATAGGCGCGCTCCAGCGGGGAGGTCAGCACCGCCGCGACCCCACCGCGGGCACCCAGGTACCGCGCGGCCGCGTCGGCCTGGCGGCGCCCCTCCTCGGTCAGCACCGGATTCCCACGGCCCGAATAGCGCCGCGCGATGGACAATTCGGTCTGACCGTGGCGCAACAGCAGAAACCGCGTGGGCGCTCCGGTGGCGCCGGTCCATCCGGGCGCGGACAACGTCGGCTTCTCGGCGGCGACGGGTTCTACCGCCGGTGGATCGGTCACGATGCCGGCGGCGGCATCCATGGCCTCGTTGGCCAACCGGTCGGCATGGCTGTTGCGGGCGCGCGGAATCCAGGTGTAGCTGACCCGCTCGAAACCTTCGGCCACCTCGACCGCCCGGCGCTGCAGCGGGATCAGGTCGGAATGCTTGACGCGCCAACGCCCCGACATCTGTTCCACCACCAGCTTGGAGTCCATCGAGACCGCCACCTCGTCGGCGCCCACCTCGGCGGCCGCCTCCAAACCTGCGATGAGACCGCGGTATTCGGCGACGTTGTTGGTGGCCCGGCCGATCGACTCCTTGCGTTCGGCCAGTACCGCGGCATGGTCGGCGTCGAACACCACCGCCCCGTAGCCCGCCGGGCCCGGATTGCCGCGCGAACCTCCGTCGGCTTCGACCAATACCTTCACTGCTTGATCCGCAACAGAATTGCCCCGCACTCGGGGCAGCGCAGCACGTCGTCCTCGGCGGCCGCGGCGATGCGGGCGCTCTCACCGCGGTCGATCTCGATGCGGCAGGCACCGCAGCGGCGGCCCTGCAGCAATCCTGCCCCCGGGCCGCCGCGGGCCCGCTGACGTTCGTAGAGCTCGACGAGTTCGCGGTCGATGAGGTTCACCAGACCATCACGGCGCGTCACCGCCTGGTGGCGGGACTGGTCGATCTCCACCAGCGCAGCGTCCCGGGCCTGCTGCGCCGTCGACAACGCGCTCTGGAGGTCGTCGATGCGCTGCAACGCCTCGGCCTGGCGGCCCGCCAGCTCCTCACGGCGTTCCATGATCTCCAGCAGGGAGTCCTCCAGGCTGGATTGCCTGCGCTCCAACGTTTCCAGCTCGTGTTGGATCTCGGCGACCTGCTTGGCACCCACCGTGCCACCGTCGATCAGCTTCCGGTCGCGGTCTTCGCGCTGGCGCACCGAGTCGATCTCGCTTTCGAGCTTGGTCACCTGGGCATCCAGATCCTCCAAGGCGATGCCCAGAACCGCCAGGCCGTCGTTGGCCGCAGCGTGCTCGGCCTGCGCCTCGTCCACCTGCTTCTGCTCGGCCAGGTGTTTGGCCCGATGCTCGAGGCGCCCGAGTTCGGCATCGACCTCGGTCAGCCCGAGAAGCGAACGTTGTTGTTTTACTTCGGCTTTCATGCCCTGACTTTCATAGTGCTATTGGTTTTCCGGCATTGTTGTGTCATTGCGTTCAACACTCGACGTTCCACGGGTCGGTCCGCACCGAGCTCACCCACACGTCCACGGCATCACCGAACTGCCCACGGAGTACCCCGGCCGCCTGCGCGCACCACGGGAACTCACTGGCCCAGTGCGCCACATCGACCAGGGCCACCGGTGAGGCCCGACGATGCTCGTCGGCAGGGTGGTGACGCAGATCGGAGGTGACGTACGCCTGTACACCGGCGCGCGCCACCACGCCCAGCAGGGAATCACCTGCTCCCCCGCAGACCGCGACCCGCGACACCATGGCGTCGGGGTCACCGCTGGTCCGCACTCCCCACGAGGTGGCCGGCAGTGCGGCGCGGACCCGGGAGGCGAAGGCCGACAACGGTTCCGGGGTGGCAAGTGCACCGATCCGGCCGATTCCCACATCGGTGGGGATCGGTGCCAGCGCGACGATGTCGAACGCGGGCTCCTCGTAGGGGTGCGCGGCGCGCAGTGCGGCCAGCACCGTCGCACGCAACGCCGACGGCGCGATCATCTCCACCCGGTCCTCGGTCACCTGCTCGACGGTGCCCACCACGCCGATCGTCGGGTCGGCCCCCTCGTGCGGCAGGAACTGACCGGTCCCCGTCACACTCCAACTGCAGTGCGAGTAGTCGCCGATGCGTCCGGCCCCGGCGTCGAACATGGCCTCCCGCACCGTCTCGGCGTCGGAGGCCGGCACGAAGACCACCCACTTGTCCAGATCCGGGCCCGGCGCCCCAGGTGAGAGCACGGCCTCGACCCTCAGGTCGAGCGCCTCGGCCAAGGCGTCGGACACCCCGGGCGAGGCCGAATCGGCGTTGGTGTGGGCGGTGAACAGGGCGCGGCCGGTGCGGATCAGCCGATGGATCAACGAACCCTTGGCGGTGTCGGCGGCCACGGTGTCCACCCCACGCAGCAGCAGCGGATGGTGGGCCAGCAGCAGTCCCCGTTCGGGCACCTCGTCGATCACCGATTCGGTGGCGTCGACGGCGATCGTCACCGATTCGACCGGCTCATCGGGATCACCACACACCAACCCCACCGAGTCCCAGTCGTGGGCGAGATGCGGCGGGTAGGCCGCGTCCAACGCGGCGATCACCTCCGCGAGGCGGACCCCACTCATTGCAGCACCTCCGTCATGGCGTCGACCAGCACCGGCCACTCCGGCCGCACCGCGGCGCGCAGGTGGTCAGCCGGCAGGCCCACGAACGTATCGCAGCGGCGCACCGCAATGCCCTTGCTTTCCAGATGTTTTCGCATCAACTCGGCGTCGGGCACGGTGAACAGGACAAACGGCGCGGCGCCGGGCACCACGTCCAGTCCGAGGCCATGCAGCCCGGCAGCCATGGCGGCGCGCAGGTCGGCCAGCCGGCAGGCCCGGTCGTCGGCCTCGGCCACCGCCTCGGGGCTGCTCGCCGAGGCGATGGCCTCCAGTTGCAGCGTGCCCAGCGGCCAGTGCGCACGCGGCGCGGTCAGCCTGGCCAGCACGTCAGGCCCGCCGAGGGCGTATCCGACCCGCAGCCCGGCCAGCGCCCAGGTCTTGGTGAGGCTGCGCAGCACCAGCACGTCGGGCAGAGATTGCCCGGCCAGGGTCTCGGCCTCTCCCGAGATGGCGTCGGCGAAGGCCTCGTCGACCACCACCAGCCGGCCCGGCCGGCGCAGCGCCAGGATGTCCTCGCGGCGGTGCAGCACCCCGGTCGGATTGGTCGGGTTGCCGATCACCACCAGATCCGCGTCCTCGGGCACATCAGCGCCCGTCAGGGCGAACGGTGCGGGCAGCACGACGTGGTGGATCGGCACCCCGGCCGCCTGCAGCACCGCTTCCGGTTCGGTGAACGACGGCGCGATGAGGGCGGCCAGTTTCCAGCGAGTAGCGGAGGCGGATCGCGCATGAACCGGCCGCAACCCGGCCAACAGGGCGAAACCCTCGGCGCCGCCGGCCAGCAGGGCCACCTCGTCCACACCGCGACCGTGGCGCGCGGCGACCGCCTCGACGGCGCGGCGCTGATCGGCCTGGCTCGGGTAATTGCCCAGATCGGGCAGCCGCGCGGCCAGCCGGTCGGTCAGCCAGACCGGCGGACCGCCCGGGCGGACGTTGACGGCGAAGTCCAGCATGCCCGGCAAGGCGGCCTGGTCGCCGTGGTAGCGGGCCGCTGCACGGGTCCCGCCGGGAGGTGGGCACAGCACAGCACGACCCTAATGGTCGGGCCGCCCAGCTGGGCATCCGGAGGACTGCGGGAGAATGGGCACGTGACTGACACGCTGGAGCTCACCCGACCGCAGCTGGTGCTGTTCGACCTCGACGGCACCCTGACCGATTCTGCGGCCGGAATCGTGTCGAGTTTCCGCCATGCCCTGACGCACGTGGGTGCCGTGGTCCCCGAGGGGGACCTGGCCGGGCGCATCGTCGGCCCGCCCATGCACGAGACGTTGCGGCTGTTGAGTGCGGGCGCGACGAGCTTTGACGCCGACGCCGCCATCACGGCCTACCGGTCGGACTACACCAGCCGCGGCTGGGCGATGAACAGCCTGTTCGACGGTGTCGAGGCGCTGCTGGCGGATCTGCAGGCATCGGGGGTGCGATTGGCCGTGGCCACCTCGAAGGCCGAGCCCACCGCGCGACGCATCCTGGAGCATTTCGGTCTGGACGGCTACTTCGAGGTGATCGCCGGGGCCAGCCCCGACGGTGTCCGTGCGGCCAAGGCCGATGTGGTGGCCTACGCGCTGGCCCAGCTGCAGCCGCTGCCGCAGCGGGTGCTGATGGTCGGTGACCGGTCGCACGACGTCGAGGGCGCGGCCCAGCACGGCATCGACACCGTGGTGGTCGGCTGGGGCTATGGCGCCGCCGATTTCACCGGGCCGGCCGCGGTGACCGCCCACGCCCACGTCGACTCCGTCTCCGCGCTGCGCGAGGTGCTCGGTGTCTGAGCGGCGGGCAGGAGGCCAGCAACCGGGGAATCAGCACAGTCTGCATGTGACGTTCGTGTGCTCGGGCAACATTTGCCGGTCGCCGATGGCCGAGAAGATGTTCGCCCACCAGATCCGCGAGCGCGGGCTTTCCGAGGTGGTCCGGGTGAGCAGCGCCGGCACCGGCGGCTGGCATGCCGGTGACGGCGCCGACGAGCGTGCCTGCCTGGTGCTGCGTGAGCGCGGCTATCCGAGCGAGCACGTCGCCGCCCAGGTGTGCGACGACCATCTGGACGCCGACCTGGTCGTGGCACTGGGCCGCAACCACCTGCGCATCCTGACCGATCTCGGCGTGGCGGGCGACCGGGTGCGGATGCTGCGCTCCTTCGACCCTCGCTCGGGTGCCCATGTGCCCGATGTGGAGGACCCGTACTACGGCACCAAGCCCGATTTCGAGGAGGCGTTCACCGTGATCGAGGCCGCACTGCCCGGTTTGCATACCTGGGTCGACGCCGAGCTGGCCGCCCGGGGGATCCTGGTCTGATGCGACGCCTGACCTTCCTGCTGCGGCCCCAGTGGGTGGCGTTGTTCGTCGTGGTGGTCGCGTTCGCGTATTTGTGCTTCACCGTCCTGGCCCCCTGGCAGCTGGGTAAGAACACCAAGACCTCACGGGAGAACGACCAGATCAGCCACTCGCTGCAGGCGGATCCGGTTCCGGTGACCACCCTGCTGCCGCAGCAGGATTCGGCTGCGCCCGACGCCCAGTGGCAACGCGTTACCGCGACCGGCCGCTACCTTCCCGAGGGCCAGGTACTGGCCCGGCTGCGGGTGGTCGACGGTGAACCGGCCTTCGAGGTGCTCACCCCGTTCGCGGTGGATGGTGGCCCGGTGGTGCTGGTGAACCGCGGCTACATCCGCCCGGTCGACGGAAACAAGGTGCCCGAGTTCGCCCCGCCGCCGACCACACCGGTGACGATCACCGCGCGCCTGCGTGATTCCGAGGCCCTGGCCGTCGGCAAGGAACCGTTTCGCAGCGAGGACGGCGCACAGCAGGTGTATTCGATCAACACCGGCCAGATCGCCTCGCTCACCGGGGTGGCGCTGACCGGGTCGTACCTGCAGCTGGTGGCCGACCAGCCCGGCGGGCTCGGCGAGATCTCCCTGCCCCACCTCGATGCCGGGCCGTTCCTGTCCTACGGCATCCAGTGGATCGCGTTCGGCATCGTCGCCCCGCTCGGGTTGGGTTATTTCGTCTATGCGGAGCTTCAGCAGCGCCGCCGCGAACGGGCCGCCGCGCAGGCCGAGGCGGCCGCGCCGCCCCGGGAACTCACCCGCGAGGAGAAGATCGCCGACCGCTACGGCAAGCGGCGCTGAGCCCGACGCGGCTGGGGCCGCTGATGACTAATGCGGCCGGGGCCGCTGATGACCAATGCGGCCGGGGCCGCTGATGAACAAGGCGACGAGGGCCGCGCCGAGCTGTACCGCGCGCGAAAGCCGCACCGTCCGGGCCACATCGGCCACCTCGGGGATGCGCCCGTCGCCAAGGGTGGGCCGGATCTCCAGCTGATGCGCGTACTGCGTCGGGCCGCCCAGACGTACCCCGAGTGCCCCGGCGAAGGAGGCTTCGGCGACCCCGGCGTTCGGGCTGGGGTGGCGGGCCGCATCGCGCCGCCAGGCTTGCAGTGCCGCGCGCGGTGAGCCGTCCACGATCGGCGCACACACCGCGGCCAGCACCCCGGTCAACCGGGCCGGCAGATAGTTCAGCACATCGTCGAATCGGGCTGCGGCCCAGCCGAACCGGGTATAGCGCGGCGAACGGTGTCCGATCATGGCGTCGAGCGTGTTGGCGCCCCGGTACACCAGCACGCCGGGGACCCCGGCGATCGCTGCCCAGAACAACGGGGCCACCTGCGCGTCGGAAGTGTTCTCCGCCAACGACTCCACGGTGGCCCGGGTCAGGCCCGAGGCGTCGAGCGCGGCCGGATCCCGTCCACACAACGAGGGCAACAGGGCTCGCGCACCGTCGATGTCGTCGGTCTGCAGCAGCGTGGCCATCTGAGAACCCACCCGGTTCAGCGAGGTCCCGCCGAGCGCGACGTAGGTGGCCACGGCGGTCACCCAGATCTGGTCCCGACGCCCCGAGGCCCAGCCCAGCCCGGCCAGCGCGCCCAGCAACAGCCCGGTGTGCAGCACGCCGGCGCGCCGGTTGTCGGCGTAGGTCAGCTTTTCCAACCGTGCTGCGGCAGTTCCGAAACCCGCCACCGGGTGCCCACGTCGCGGATCACCGAGCAGTGCGTCGGCCACGAACCCGACGGCGATGCCCACGGTTCGGTGGCTTCTGCGCGCAAACACCCCGGCAGCGTCTCACAGGTGGTCTACTCGACTTCATGAGGCTGGGTCCACCACGTCGGCCGCGACGGGTCACCGATCTGCTCAATCCGGCAGGGGCACTGCTCCCCGCGGCCAACGTCATCATGCAGTTGTCCTCCCCCGGCGTCGGCTACGGCGTCCTGGAGAGTCCGGTGGACAGCGGCAACGTCTACAAGCACCCGTTCAAACGGGCCCGCACCACCGGCACGTACCTGGCCGCGGCCACCATGGGCACCGACGCCGACCGTGCGCTGCTGCGCACCCAGATCGACAAGGTGCACGCGCAGGTCCGGTCGCGCCCGTCAAGCCCGGTGTCCTACAACGCTTTCGACCCGAAGCTGCAGCTGTGGGTGGCGGCCTGCCTGTACCGGTATTACGTCGACATGCACGAGTTCCTCTACGGCCCGCTCGACGACGAGTCGGCCGACGCGATCTATGCCGACGCCCGCACCCTGGGCACCACCTTGCAGGTACGCGACGACATGTGGCCGGCCGACCGCGACGCCTTCGACGCGTACTGGAAGCAGTCCCTGCAGGATCTGCGGATCGACCCGCCGGTGCGCGAACACCTGCACGGCGTGGCCGCGATGGTGTTCTTACCGGCGCCGCTGCGGTTGCTGGCAGGTCGCTTCAACCTGTTCGCCACCACCGGGTTTCTGCCCGCCGAGTTCCGCGACCACATGCGGATGACCTGGACACCCGATGACCGGCGGCGCTTCGAGCGGTTGTTGACCGCCCTGCGGGTCGCCGATCGGGTCATCCCCCGTGAGGTGTGGCGGCTGGGTTATCAGCTCTACTTGTGGGACATGCGGATCCGCAACCGGCTCGGTAAGCGGGTGGTCTGAACGCTGCGGATATGATCCGACGCGGAGGAGCCCTTGAAAGACCTGATTGCCCTGGTTGCCGTGTCGTCGGCAATCGGATTCGCGTTAGGCGGCCTCAAGTCGTCGGCTCCCCCTGTCGAAGCCCCTGAGATTCCCGCTCCGCCGCTGCCCCGGGCGGGGGTCTACACCGTCACCGAAACCGCGTCCGGCACCGCAGTGGCGCCTGACGAATGGACACTGTCCGGCTGCGGTTCACGGTGTCTGCGGGTGCTGTCCACCGACGTCGACGGCTCGTGGCAGCTGGACCTGTCGTGGACCCCGTCTGCCGATCGGCATCACGGCGCCTGGGTCGGTGAACGCCTGAGCCCCGGCGAGCACTGCTTCGTCGGCGCCCCGGACGAGTACACAACGGATCCGGTCCCGTTCAAGTACGTGATCCGGCCCGATCTCACCGGGTTCGTCAACATGAAGTTCACCCGGGACAACCCGTCGTGCCGCGGCGAAACCGGGATGCGTGGCCAACAACTCGCTCTCACCCGCGCGAAGGCGGTGTGGTCGTAGGACTTTGGCACCCAGCGCCGGCATGCCGGACCGATATGAGTTTGGTATGAACCATGTGACAGTCGGCTATGCCTCCGGACAATGGGATCTATGGCGGCGATGTCGGTGCCACCACGAGGACAAGCGCCCCGGCAGGCGATGCTCGGTCAACTACCCCGGATCCATCGTGCCGACGGGTCACCGATTCGGGTGCTGTTGGTCGACGATGAGCCGGCGCTGACCAATCTGGTCACGATGGCCCTGCACTACGAGGGCTGGCTCGTCGAGGTTGCCCACAACGGTCACGACGCGGCGGCCAAGTTCAGCGATGTCCAGCCGGACGTCGTCGTGCTGGACATCATGCTGCCCGACATCGATGGCTTGCGGATCCTGCAACAGATTCGGGCATCCGAGCCGTACACCCCGACGTTGTTTCTCACCGCCCGTGATTCGGTGGTGGACCGGGTCGCGGGATTGACGTCCGGGGCCGATGACTACATGACCAAGCCGTTCAGCCTGGAGGAACTTGTCGCCCGCCTGCGCGGTTTGTTGCGCCGGTCCAGCCACCTGGAACGGCCGGTCGACGAGGTGCTGCGCGTCGGCGACATCGTGCTCGACGGCGCCAGTCACGAGGTGACGCGCGACGGCACGGTGTTGACGCTGACGGTGACCGAGTTCGAACTACTGCGGTACCTGATGCGTAATCCGCGGCGGGTGCTGAGTCGCGCCGAGATTCTCGATCGGGTGTGGAACTACGGTTTCGGCGGCAAATCGAGCATCGTCGACCTCTACATCTCATACCTGCGCAAGAAGATCGACGCCGGTCGGGAGCCGATGATTCACACCGTGCGTGGCGTCGGATACTTGCTGCGGCCCAACGAATGATCGACCTCGAACGTGCTGACCCCGGTCGGCGTCACCCGTAGCACCCCTGCGCTCGGGATGTCGTAGAACAACCCGAGAACGTCGAGTCGGCCTTGCTGGTGGCGCTCGCACAACAGCGGGTGCTCGATCAGGGTCTGCACCTGCAACGCAACGTTCACCATGCTCAGCTGGTCGACGGTGTCGAACCCTTCGCCGGCCGCCGACTCCGCGACTGGATGGCGGCCATTGTCGAAGGCGGCCACTGTCGGCTGCGCATACTCAAGCCAGGCGTCGAGCACTTCGTCACCGGTGGACTCACCTGGGCCGTCCCGCAATACCGCATTCATGGCACCGCAGCTGGAGTGTCCGCACACCACGATCGACGACACGTCGAGAACCTTGACCGCGAACGCGATCGCCGCATCCACCGAGGCGTCCTGCCGCCCGGCCGGAATGAAGTTGCCCACGTTGCGGACCGTGAACAGGTCGCCGGGGCCGCTGCTGGTGATCACGTTGGGCACGATCCTCGAGTCGGCGCACGTGATGAACAGCGCCTCGGGGCGCTGTGCGTGTTCCAGTTCCTTCATGTGCGGTCGGATGTACGGAGCGGTGCGACGGTGGTAGACCGCCAGCCCATGCAACACCGACGGCTCCAGCTGCGGCTGCCAGGAGTTCCAGGGCACCACGCCGGTGCGTTTGTCGATAGGGGTGAACCCGCGCGTCGGCGGACCAGCGACGGCACTGTCCATCTCGACCGCGCCCACATCGTGAATGTCCACGCTGCCGCCCGACGCGACGTGCTGCCGCTGCCACGAGTCGATGGTCTCGTAACCGGCGTGATCGATGAAGTCGACCGACAATTCGACGGTGACGTGCGTGCCCTCCGGCACCGAGGCCAGCACGCTGTTGAGCCTCGGGAGCGACAGGAACGTCACCGAACCGTCGATGACGACACGCCACTCACCGTCACCGGCCGGATCGGCGGAGATCTTCACCCGCACCACCCGCCAGACGGTCAGCGATATCGCCAGAGCCAGGCCGATCAGCACACCCTCGAGCAGGTTGAGGAACACCACACCAACGATCGTGACGAGGTAGACCGCGAGATCGCCGGTGCGCCAAGCCGTCTTGATGTGTGCCCATTTGACCAGTTGTATGCCGATGACGATCAGCAGCCCGGCCAATGCCGACGTCGGAATCAACTTGGCCAGACCCGCGAACGGTACCGCGAAGGCCAGCACCCACACGCCGTGCATGATGGCCGACGCCCGGGTCTGGGCGCCGGCAGCGACGTTGGTGGAGCTGCGCACGATCACGCCGGTCACCGGCAGGCCACCGATGGAGCCCGACGCGATGTTCGCCGCGCCCTGTCCGATCAGCTCACGGTCGAAATTGGTGCGCGGTGCGCGGCTCTGCAGGCGGTCTACCGACACCGCGGACAACAGGCTTTCCACGCTGGCGATCAGCGTCACCGTGAGCACGCCGGTGGCGAACGCGCCCCAGTTGCCGTCGGGCAGGCTCGGCAGCTGCAGAGCGTCGATCAGCGAGCCGTCGATCTTGATTCGCGCGACGTCGAACGGTATGACGAGCGACAGAACCGTCACGCCCAGAATCGCCACGAGCGGGCCGGGCACCACCTTGATCCGCGCCGGAATCCAGCGCCACGCCACGAGGATGCCGATGACGAGCAGACCCAGGAGCAGACCGGGCCCGTGGGCGTCGAGCACCTGCCCCGGTAGGCCGGTGACGTTCTGCCAGGCCGAGCTCGCAGAATCGCCACCCAGCAACACATGGGTCTGCTGCAAGGCGATCGTGACGCCGATGCCGGCCAGCATCGCGTGCACGACGACCGGCGAGATCGCCAGCGCCGCACGGGCAATCCGGCTGAGGCCCAGCAGCACTTGAAGAATGCCTGCGCAGACGGTGATCGCGCACGTGACAGCCCAGCCGAACTGGGCGACGAGCCCGGCCACGATGACCGTCAAACCGGCGGCCGGACCGCTCACCTGCAGAGGCGAGCCCCCCAGAGTGCCGACCACGATGCCGCCGACGATCGCGGCGATGATGCCGGCGAGCACCGGTGCATCAGAGGCGACAGCGATGCCCAAGGACAACGGCAGCGCGACGAGGAAAACAACGAGCGAGGCCGGCAGGTCATATCGCAGCAGCGAATGCAGACGTGACCGCTCCGACGGACCGTCGAGGTCGTCGGTCGACGGCTGCGCCGCCGGTGTCAGCCGCTGATGAATCACAGGCTCCTCCGGTCGATGGACGCCTCGATGGTTGCCGACGCATCCGACGAGTCGGCGTTCATCCGCCGGCGTCGGCTACAAAAAAAGCTACGCGATATGCCCAACCAAATTCATATCGCGACAGACGATCACGAATACCCGATTTCTACATTCAGATTATTGACCGTCCGAAAGCAGCGTCAAGCGACCATGGCGGACGCATAGAGAACCCAAATCTTTGTGCATCTGGAGCGGTTCCGGGAACTGTTCGACGCATCGCGAGCTGCCCAGATTAGGAGTCGATATGACACTTGTGACAACGATAGCTGAAGCGCGGAAAATGAAATC
This sequence comes from Mycobacterium sp. GA-1841, assembly GCF_001954135.1. Taxonomy (GTDB): domain Bacteria; phylum Actinomycetota; class Actinomycetes; order Mycobacteriales; family Mycobacteriaceae; genus Mycobacterium. Next base: position 112,522 of record NZ_MBEQ01000017.1, read on the forward strand.
ATGATGTCGGTGTCTGTCAAAGATGTTCAGCAGCCCCGCGCGGTCGTCCGCGGTCAGCAGCCGCGCATTCACCGGGCCGACGGCTCACCCGTTCGAGTACTGCTGGTGGACGACGAACCGGCGCTGGCCAACCTCGTGAAGATGGCGCTGCACTACGAGGGCTGGGCGATCGAGGTCGCTCACAACGGCCGGGAAGCGGTCACGAGCTTCGACGAGTCAGAACCAGATGTCGTGGTGCTCGACGTCATGCTGCCGGATGTCGACGGCCTGGAAGTGCTCAGACGCGTCCGCGAATCTGATGGCTACACACCGACCATGCTGCTGACCGCCCGCGATTCCACGATGGACCGGGCATCGGGGCTGACAGCGGGAGCCGACGACTATATGACCAAGCCATTCAGCATCGAAGAGCTGGTGGCGAGGTTGCGCAGCCTGCTGGGCAGGTCCAGTCGTGTGTCGTCGCCGACGACAGGAACGCTGCGGGTGGGTGACCTCGTGCTCGACGACGCCAGCCGTGAGGTGATGCGCGACGGGGCGCCCGTGTCGTTGTCCGTCACTGAGTTCGAGCTGTTGCGCTATCTGATGCGCAACCCACGACGAGTGCTGAGCCGCGCCGAGATCCTCGACCGGGTGTGGCATTACGGATACCGCGGTAAGGCGAGCGTCGTCGACCTCTACATCTCGTATCTACGCAAGAAGATCGACACCGGCCACGATCCGATGATCCACACCGTTCGCGGCGTCGGGTACGTGCTGCGACCTGGGGAATAACGTCCGCCATTTCGCTAGCCGACCCGTTGAGTTTCAGCGTAATTATTTCCATCGTAAAGAATGCCATGAGAGCCGGGTCGGTGTTTGTTCTGCACTTTCTATGAGCTGACCATTTACCGCATATGGATCAGGCATGGAATGCGTCCAGCGCGATCGTGTGTTTTTGATATGAAGCCGGGGCCGCCGCCTAGATCGAAGCCTAGACTTAACCAATATCTCACCTACGGGAAAGGTGGTGTTACCACCGGTGAAAGGGCCACGATATACGCGAATGAAAAGCGCGACGGCAATCGTCGGGACCGCAGGGGCCTTGAGTCTGCTGTTGGCAGTTCCGGCCGTCGCCGCACCGGCGAATTCGTCCGCTGAGGAGACGATCGACAAACTGAAGGCCGATGGCTACAACGTCATCCTCAGCAAGGTCGGCAACGGGTCGCTGGATCAGTGCACCGTCGATTCGGTGCGTCCGGGCCAGGACGTCAAACACAACTGGGTTATCCGGGGACCGGCCGGCCAGGTCGACAACCTCACGCGCTACACAACGGTCTACGTCGACCTGCACTGCGAAGAAGACGAATGATTTCGTGCAGCACTGCAACCGTGGGTCGGTGCTGAGCGATTCACGAAACCGACCATCGGACCGGTGGTTTCTTGGTGGGCGCGGACGGTATCGAACCGCCGACCGCTGGTGTGTAAAACCAGAGCTCTACCACTGAGCTACGCGCCCCGTCGCAGGCACGGTACACGCCGTGACCGCGAGACCGGAAATCTAACCCTGCCGCACGGCCTCCAGCGCGTGCTGCCACACCGTCTGGTCGCGCACCTGGCCCGGTTCCATCATCTCGGCGAACCGGATCACCCCGGCCCGGTCGACGACGAACGTGCCGCGGTTGGGATACCCGAGGTCGGCATTGAACACCCCGTAGGTCTGGGCGACCGCGCCGTGGGGCCAGAAGTCCGACAGGATCGGGAAGGTGAATCCGCTTTCGATGGACCAGATCCGGTGGGTCGGCGGTGGGCCGACGGAGATGGCCAGGGTGGCGATGTCGTCGTTCTCGTAGCGCGGCAGGTGGTCTCGGATCTCGCCGAGTTCGCCCTCGCACACGCCGGTGAACGCCAGTGGGAAGAACACCAGCAGCACGTCTTTGACGCCGCGATACCCACTGAGGGTGATCGGCCTGCCGTTCTGGTCCCGGAGCGTGAAATCGGGCGCCGGCGTCCCGACAGCCAACACTATTGCCGCTTTCCGGCGGCCTTCGATTTCGGCTGCACCAACCGGCTTGCCGTCCAATCCCCCAACTTGGCCGACGAGGTCTGCATCAGTCCGGCCGTCGGCGCCGATTCGGCGATCTCGGCGGGAAGCACGTGCCCGGGCTTGCCGGTCTTGGGTGTCACCACCCAGATCACGCCGTCCTCGGCCAGTGGGGTGATGGCGTCCATCAACCGATCGACGAGATCCCCGTCGTCGTTTCTCCACCAGAGCAATACGACGTCGACGACCTCATCCGAATCCTCGTCGAGCAGCTCGGAGCCACACGCGTCTTCGATGTCGGCCCGGATGTCGTCGTCGCTGTCCTCGTCCCAACCCAGTTCCTGGACTATCTGATCTCGCTGGATGCCCAGTATGTGAGCGTAGTTCGGGCTAGAGTCCGTCCCCGCCGCCGCGACCACCGTCGATCCTCCTTAGTCTTTCGTCGAGCCTCTCTCAAGACTTGTCTGTTGCTCGCCCTCATTCGCGCGCGATGCCTGTGTGCCTATCGTCGCACGACAGTGCACCAACGCGGGTGTCCGGCGGGTGTGTTTGTCGGCCCGCTCATCGGTAGGCCTGGTCGCATCGGGTCAATGCGTTCTCTCGGGCGGTGTTCGAACGCGTCGATGCCGCGTTGAACTGATCCGGGCCGACTTGGCCGGAGATGGCCGCCACGAGGGCCCGCGCCGAGTCGATCCACTCGGTCAACGCCGACCGCAGGTCCGGTGCCAATGCGTCGGACAGACCGGAGCTGACCAGGTCGGCGCTGCGGTTGAGCCCGTCGATCGCGGGGCCGGCCTTGGCCTGGGTGTCACCGCCGTTGTTGACCGCTTCGACGTAGCCGTTGACCGCGTTCACCGCGTCCACGGCCGAGGTGCTGAGGTCCTCGCACACGGTATGGATCGCGCGGGTGGTCAACGAGGCCTGGCGTTCGGATTCGCGGGTCACCGAACTGGCCGACGACTCCGCGATGGAGGCCGACACCGATGCCCGGTACTCCGGCGCCACCGCGGAATCGACCTGTGCGGTACCGCCGGTTACGGAGGTACACCCCACCACGACCATGGCGATCACCGCTGCGCCCCCCAGTGCGCTCGCGGCGATCCGCCCCCTCGACCCAAACTGCCCATCAACCGGCACGATCTGCAGACGTTACCGGGTCACAACGCAACCGATGGGTAACTTACGCACCACCACCCCAGCGGGGCGCAGTCGGCGAGATAGGTGGACGATAGAAGGTGCCACAAGCACTGTCAGTTGTTACCGCCTAACAAGGAGCGGAAGTTGACCACCGAGTTCGCGCGCCAGGATCTGGCTCAAAACTCCTCCACCGCAGCCGAACCCGACCGGGTCCGGGTGATCCGGGAGGGCGTCGCCTCATACCTGCCCGACATCGACACCGACGAGACCAGCGAATGGCTCGAATCGTTCGACGAATTGCTCGAGCGTTCCGGCCCGGCCCGGGCCCGGTATCTGATGTTGCGGTTGCTGGAGCGTTCACGGGAGAAGCGCGTCGCGATCCCCGCACTGACCTCGACGGATTACGTCAACACCATCCCCACCGAACTGGAGCCCTGGTTTCCCGGCGACGAGGACACCGAGCGTCGCTACCGGGCGTGGATCCGGTGGAACGCGGCCATCATGGTGCACCGCGCACAGCGGCCGGGAGTCGGTGTGGGCGGCCATATTTCGACGTACGCGTCGTCGGCTTCGCTCTACGAGGTCGGCTTCAACCACTTCTTCCGCGGCAAGTCCCATCCGGGCGGCGGCGATCAAATCTTCATCCAGGGCCACGCCTCCCCCGGCATCTACGCCCGCGCGTTCCTCGAGGGCCGGTTGACCACCGACCAACTGGATGGTTTCCGCCAGGAACACAGCCATCCCGGCGGCGGCCTGCCGTCCTACCCGCACCCACGGTTGATGCCCGATTTCTGGGAGTTCCCGACGGTGTCGATGGGCATCGGCCCGATGAACGCCATCTACCAGGCCCGGTTCAACCACTATCTGCACGATCGCGGCATCAAGGACACCAGCGATCAGCATGTCTGGGCGTTCCTCGGCGACGGCGAGATGGACGAGCCCGAGAGCCGCGGGCTGATCCAGGTGGCTGCCAACGAGGCGCTGGACAACCTGACGTTCGTCGTCAACTGCAACCTGCAGCGCCTCGACGGCCCGGTACGCGGCAACGGCAAGATCATCCAGGAACTGGAGTCGTTCTTCCGCGGCGCGGGCTGGAACGTCATCAAGGTGGTCTGGGGTCGCGAATGGGACGCCCTGCTGCACGCCGACCGCGACGGCGCGCTGGTGAACCTGATGAACACCACGCCCGACGGCGATTACCAGACCTATAAGGCCAATGACGGCGCCTACGTGCGTGACCACTTCTTCGGTCGCGACCCGCGGACCAAGGCCCTGGTCGAGCCGATGACCGATCAGGAGATCTGGAACCTCAAGCGCGGCGGCCACGATTACCGCAAGGTGTATGCCGCCTACCGGGCCGCGATGGAACACAAGGGCCAGCCCACGATCATCCTGGCCAAGACCATCAAGGGCTACACCCTGGGCAGCCACTTCGAGGGTCGCAATGCCACGCACCAGATGAAAAAGCTTGCGCTGCAAGACCTCAAGGACTTCCGCGACGTCACCCGGGTACCGATCTCCGATGCCCAGCTGGAGGAAGACCCCTACCTGCCGCCGTACTACCACCCCGGTCCGGAGACCCCGGAGATCCGCTACCTGCTGGAGCGTCGCCGTGCGCTCGGCGGGTTCGTGCCGTCCCGCCGCACCAAGAGCGCCCCGTTGCCGCTACCGAACTCCGACACGTACAAGGCGCTCAAGAAGGGGTCAGGCCAGCAGGCCGTGGCCACCACCATGGCCACGGTGCGCACGTTCAAGGAACTGTTGCGCGACAAGAACATCGGGCCGCGGCTGGTGCCGATCATCCCGGACGAGGCCCGCACGTTCGGCATGGACTCGTGGTTCCCGAGCCTGAAGATCTACAACCGCAACGGACAGCTCTACACCTCGGTGGATTCGGAGCTGATGTTGGCCTACAAGGAATCCGAAGTCGGCCAGATCCTGCACGAGGGCATCAACGAGGCGGGTTCGACCGCATCGTTCACCGCGGTCGGCACGTCGTACTCGACACACAACGAGACGATGATCCCGATCTACATCTTCTATTCGATGTTCGGCTTCCAGCGCACCGGCGACGGGCTGTGGGCGGCGGCCGATCAGATGGCCAAGGGGTTCGTCCTCGGCGCGACCGCCGGACGCACCACGCTGACCGGCGAGGGCCTGCAGCACGCCGACGGTCATTCCCTGCTGCTGGCGTCGACCAACCCGGCCGCGGTGACCTATGACCCCGCGTTCGCCTACGAGATCGCCCACATCATCGAGCATGGCCTGCAGCGCATGTACGGCGAGCATCCGGAGAACGTGTTCTTCTACATCACCATCTACAACGAGCCCTACGTGCAACCGGCCGAGCCGGACGATCTGGACACCGAGGGCTTGTTGCGGGGTATGTACCGGTACCGGCGCGCGGCCGAACCGCGCGCGAACACCGCGCAGATCCTGGCCTCGGGGGTGTCGATGCCCGAAGCACTCCGGGCCGCGGACCTGCTCGCCGAGAAGTGGGATGTGGCCGCTGATGTGTGGTCGGTGACCAGTTGGGGTGAGCTCAACCGTGAAGGTGTCGAGATCGAGAAGCACCGGTTGCGTCATCCCGATCAGCCGGCCCGCACCGCGCACGTGACCAACGTGCTGGCCGATGCGGCCGGCCCGGTGGTGGCGGTCTCGGACTGGATGCGCGCAGTGCCCGAGCAGATCCGGGCGTGGGTGCCGGGCACCTACATCACCCTGGGTACCGACGGCTTCGGCTTCTCCGACACCCGGCCCGCGGCGCGGCGGTATTTCAACACCGACGCCGAGTCGGTGGTGGTGGCGGTGCTCGAAGGGCTGGCCCGCGACGGCGAGATCGATGCGTCCGTGGCGATCGCCGCAGCCAAGGAGTACAAGATCGACGACGTGTTCGCCGCGGCGGTCTCCTACGTCGACACCGGTAGCGCCTAGCGCTCCGCTTCCTTCGGCCTTCCCCGCGCGGCGTTCCCCGCGCGGGAAGGTTGGAGGAATCCACCAGAAAGGTGGCGTAGCTTTTAGGGGTGCCCGACAACAATCGGTTCGTCCCGCCCAAGTCGACCGTCGAGGTCCTCGAGAGCGTGCCCGACTCGGTGTTGCGCCGGCTCAAGCAGTATTCCGGCCGGCTGGCCACCGAGGCGGTGCACGCCATGGCCGAGCGGCTGGACTTCTTCTCCGATCTCGACGCATCGCAGCGGGCCAGCGTGCAGTTGGTGGTCCAGACGGCCGTCGTCAACTTCGTCGAATGGATGCGTGACCCGACCAGCGACGTCAGCTACACCGCGCAGGCGTTCGAGGTGGTGCCTCACGATCTGCGGCGTCGCATCGCGCTGCGACAGTCGGTCGAGATGGTCCGCACGTCGATGGAGTTCTTCGAAGAGGTGGTGCCGCTGCTGGCCCGCTCCGAGGAGCATCTCAACGCCCTGACCGCGGGAATCTTGCGATACAGCCGGGATCTGGCCTTCGCCGCGGCCAGCGCCTACGCCGATCAGGCCGAGGCGCGCGGGGCCTGGGACCTGCGGATGGAGGCCAACGTGGTCGACGCGGTGGTCCGCGGCGACACCGGACCGGAACTGCAGTCCCAGGCCGCGGCTCTGAAGTGGGACGCCACCGCACCAGCCACGGTGATTGTCGGGCTGCCGCGGCCGGATCGGTTGGATCTGGCTCGTGACGACATCCACGACGTCGTCAAACGCAACGACCGGGCCGCGTTGTCCGATGTGCACGGCACGTGGCTGGTGACGATCGTGTCCGGCCCGTTGTCGGCAACCGACCGGTTTCTGGCCGACCTGCTGACCGTGTTCGCCGACGGCCCGGTGGTGATCGGCCCGACGTCACCGACGCTGACGGCCGCCCATCGCAGCGCCACCGAGGCGATCGCCGGGATGAACGCGGTGGCCGGATGGCCGGGTGCACCTCGACCGGTGTCCGCGCGCGAGTTGCTTCCCGAACGGGCCCTGCTGGGTGATGCGACGGCAATCGCGGCCTTGGAGACCGAGGTCATGCGCCCGTTGGCCGACGCCGGTCCGGCCCTGACCGAAACCCTCGACGCCTTCCTGGATTCCGGCGGCGCCATAGAAGCTTGCGCTCGCAAATTGTTCGTTCATCCAAACACGGTCCGCTACCGGCTGAAGCGCATCGGCGACTTCACCGGGCGCGATCCGGCGCTTCCCCGCGACGCCTATGTGCTGCGGGTCGCCTCGACGGTGGGCCGACTGAGTAAACAGGCATACCAGTCGAGCACGCCAAACGGGGCGCCCGTCATAGTGCCGGCCATTCGCCCGGCGCATACCGGCACTCAACGGGCGTTGAACACGCGATGAGCGGCAAATCGGTCACTGTGACATATTTCGCTGCGGTGTAGGTAACGTCGCATCACATGCACTTTTGTGGGGAACCTACAAAAACATAAGACAAGGTTCATAATCTCTTACACCCCACAAAACCGTCTTCACAGTGTTCTCTTAATGACGTGCCTCAACCCGTGCTCGCATTGCTCGCCCCTGGACAGGGGTCGCAGACGCCCGGAATGCTCACCGCTTGGCTGGAGCTCCCGGGCGCGGCCGATCGTCTGGCCACCTGGTCGCAGATCAGTGGCCTGGATCTGGTGCGCCTGGGCACCACTGCCACCGCCGAGGAGATCACCGATACCGCGGTCACGCAGCCGCTGGTGGTCGCTGCCACGCTGCTGGCCTATGAGGAACTGACCAAGCGCGGCGTGCCGCAGACCGCCGAAACCCTCGTCGCGGGCCATTCCGTCGGCGAGATCGCCGCCTACGCCATCGCCGGCGTCATCTCGTCCGACGATGCGGTCAAGCTGGCCGCCACCCGTGGCGCCGAGATGGCCAAGGCCTGCGCCGTCGAGCCGACCGGCATGTCGGCAGTGCTCGGTGGCGACGAGGCCGAAGTGTTGGAAGCGCTGGCTCGTCTCGACCTGGTTCCGGCCAACCGCAACGCCGCCGGTCAGATCGTGGCCGCCGGCGCGATCGCCGCGCTGGAGAAGCTCGCCGAGGATCCGCCGGCCAAGGCTCGGGTCCGTCAGTTGGCGACCGCGGGCGCATTCCACACCCATTACATGGCTTCCGCGCTGGACGGATATGCCGCCGCTGCGGAGTCTGTAACGACGTCTGAGCCCATCGCGACACTGCTGTCGAACGCAGACGGACAGCCGGTCACCTCTGCTGCCGATGCGATGGAGAAGCTGGTGTCCCAGCTGACCAACCCGGTGCGCTGGGATCTGTGCACCGCGACCGTGCGGGACCGCTTCCAGAATGCGGAGCGGGCCGGGATCGTCGAATTCCCGCCGGCAGGCACCCTCGTCGGCATCGCCAAACGTGAACTGAAGGGCACGCCGACCCGCGCGGTCAAGTCCCCTGCCGACCTGGACGGCTTGGACGAGCTGTAAGTCCAGCAACAACCGAATAGCGACACAACCGAACGTCCCGAATTGTCCTCCGCACCCGGAGGGCGCTTTCAACAACAAGAAGGAGCCATCGTGGCCGCCAGTCAAGAAGAAATCATCGCCGGTCTCGCCGAGATCATCGAAGAGGTCACCGGCATCGAGCCGTCTGAGGTGACCCCGGAGAAGTCGTTCGTCGACGACCTGGACATCGACTCGCTGTCGATGGTGGAGATCGCCGTGCAGACCGAGGACAAGTACGGCGTGAAGATCCCCGACGAGGATCTGGCCGGCCTGCGCACCGTCGGTGACGTCGTCTCCTACATCCAGAAGCTCGAGGAAGAGAACCCCGAGGCTGCTGCCGCCCTGCGCGAGAAGTTTGGCTCGGAATGAGCAGACCTTCCACTGCTAACGGAGGCTTCCCGAACGTCGTGGTGACCGCCGTGGAGGCAACCACGGCGCTCGCTGCTGACATCGAGAGCACGTGGAAGGGCCTCCAGGCCGGAGAAAGCGGCATCCGTGAGTTGACCGACGACTTCGTCACGAAGTGGGACCTTCCGGTGCGTATCGGTGGTCACCTGGTCGACGACATCGACGGCCACCTGACCCGCATCGAGCTGCGCCGCAATTCCTACGTGCAGCGCATGTCACTGGTGCTGGCCAGGCGGCTGTGGAAGAACGCGGGCGCCCCCGAGGTCGACCCCGACCGGTTCTCCGTCGTGATCGGCACCGGTCTCGGTGGCGGCGAGAAGATCGTCGAGACCTACGACGCCATGAACGAGGGCGGCATCCGCAAGGTCAGCCCGCTCGCCGTCCAGATGATCATGCCCAACGGCGCGGCCGCGGTCGCCGGTCTTGAGCTCGGCGCCCGCGCCGGGGTCATCACGCCGGTGTCGGCGTGTTCGTCGGGATCTGAAGCCATCGCCCACGGCTGGCGGCAGATCGTGATGGGTGACGCGGACTTCGCCGTTGTCGGTGGCGTGGAAGGCGGTATCGAGGCGCTGCCGATCGCGGCGTTCTCGATGATGCGTGCCATGTCGACCCGCAACGACGATCCCGCGGGTGCCTCCCGGCCGTTCGACAAGGATCGCGACGGATTCGTGTTCGGTGAAGCCGGCGCGATGATGATCATCGAGACCGAGGAGCATGCCTTGGCCCGTGGCGCCAAGCCGCTGGCTCGGTTGATGGGTGCCGGTATCACCTCGGACGCGTTCCACATGGTGGCTCCGGCCGACAACGGCGTCCGCGCCGGTGCGGCCATGAAGCGCGCGCTGGAGACCGCCGGCCTGGATGCCAAGGACATCGACCACGTCAATGCCCACGGCACGGCCACCCCGATCGGTGACACCGCCGAAGCCAATGCCATCCGGGTTGCCGGATGTCAGAACGCTGCGGTGTACGCACCGAAGTCGGCTCTGGGTCACTCGATCGGTGCGGTCGGTGCGCTGGAGTCGGTGCTGACGGTGCTCGCGTTGCGGGACGGGGTCATCCCCCCGACCCTGAACTACGAGACGCCGGATCCGGAAATCGATCTCGATGTGGTTTCGGGCGAGCCTCGTTATGGCGACTACAAGTACGCCATCAACAACTCGTTCGGTTTCGGTGGCCACAATGTGGCCCTGGCCTTCGGCAAATACTGAGGTCCGGCACACCGGCGCCACAGGTAGTTCCGGAAACTAAACACCGAGGGAAAGCACGGAAGGAAAACTCCGTAAATATGGCGGGATTGTCCACTGGGAATGGTCTTCCCAACGTGGTTGTCACCGGCGTAGCCATGTCAACGGCGCTGGCAACTGATGCTGAGAGCACCTGGAAGAAGCTGCTCGACGGGCAGAGCGGAATCCGGAAACTGACCGATCCTTTCGTCGAGGAGTATGACCTGCCGGTGCGAATCGGCGGTCATCTCCTCGAGGAGTTCGATTCGGAGCTCACGCGGGTCGAACTGCGCCGCTTGTCCTATCTCCAGAAGATGGCGACCGTCATCGGTCGCCGGGTCTGGGACAACGCCGGGTCACCTGAGGTCGACGCGCGTCGCCTCGCGGTGTCGATAGGCACGGGCATGGGCTCCTCCGAGGAGCTCGTGTTCGCCTACGACGGCATGCGGACCAAGGGCCTGCGCGCGGTGTCGCCGCTGGTGGTGCAGATGTACATGCCCAACGGCGCGGCGGCAGCAGTCGGCCTGGATCGCAAGGCCAAAGCCGGTGTGTCGACGTCGATCTCGGCTTGCGCCTCCGGTTCGGAAGCCATTGCCAACGCGTGGCGCACCATCGTCCTCGGCGAAGCCGACGTCGCCATCTGTGGTGGCGTGGAGACCAAGATCGAGGCGGTGCCGATCGCGGGCTTCGCCCAGATGCGCATCGTGCTGTCCAACAGCAACGACGATCCCGAAGGCGCGTGCAAGCCGTTCGACAAGGACCGCAACGGTTTTGTGTTCGGCGAGGCGGGTGCGCTCATGGTCATCGAGACCGAAGAGCACGCCAAGGCCCGTGGCGCCAACATCCTGGGCCGCATCATGGGGGCCAGCGTGACGTCGGACGGCTACCACATCGTGGCGCCCGATCCCAACGGTGAGCAGGCCGGTTACGCCATGACCCGCGCCATCCAGTTGGCAGGCCTGCAGCCCACTGATATCGACCACGTCAACGCGCATGCCACCGGCACCAACGTCGGCGATGTGGCCGAGGGCAAGGCGATCAACAACGCGATGCACGGTCACAAGCCGGCGGTGTACGCCCCCAAGGCGGCACTGGGCCACTCGGTCGGCGCGGTGGGAGCGGTCGAGTCGATACTGACCGTTCTCGCGCTACGCGACGGCGTCATCCCGCCGACGCGCAACCTGCACAACCTCGACCCGGAGATCGATCTGGACGTCGTGGCCGGGGAGCCGCGGCAGGGTGACTTCAAGTACGCGATCAACAATTCGTTCGGATTCGGTGGGCACAACGTCGCGCTCGCCTTCGGAAAGTACTGAGACTCCAACTACGGCGACCCGGCGCTTTCCATTAAGGAGACCTACATGACGATCATGGCCCCCGAAACGGCTGCCGAATCACTCGACCCGCGTGATCCGCTGCTCCGTCTGAAGACGTTCTTCGACGACGGCAGCGTGGAGCTGCTGCACGAGCGGGACCGCTCGGGCGTGCTGGCCGCGGCCGGCACCGTCAACGGCGTTCGTACGGTGGCGTTCTGCACCGACGGCACCGTGATGGGCGGGGCCATGGGCATCGAGGGCTGTGCCCATATCGTCGACGCCTACGACACCGCGATCGAGGAGCAGAGCCCGATCGTCGGCATCTGGCACTCGGGCGGCGCCCGGCTGGCCGAAGGCGTCAAGGCTTTGCACGCCGTCGGTTTGGTCTTCGAGGCGATGATCCGGGCGTCGGGTTACATCCCGCAGATCTCGGTGGTCGTCGGCTTCGCGGCCGGTGGCGCGGCCTATGGCCCGGCGCTGACCGACGTGATCATCATGGCCCCCGACAGCAAGGTCTTCGTCACCGGTCCGGACGTCGTGCGCAGCGTGACCGGTGAGGACGTCGACATGGTGTCGCTCGGCGGCCCCGACGCCCACCACAAGAAGTCCGGTGTGTGCCACATCGTCGCCGACGACGAGCTCGACGCCTACGAGCGCGGCCGCCGTCTGGTCGGATTGTTCAGCCAGCAGGGCCATTTCGATCGCAGCAAGGCCGAGGCTGGCGACACCGACCTGGCCGCACTGATGCCCGAGTCGGCTCGCCGCGCCTACGACGTGCATCCGATCGTCGAGGCGCTGCTCGACGAGGGGGTGCCCTTCGAGGAATTCCAGGGCAAGTGGGCCCCGTCGATCGTGGTCGGCCTGGGCCGGCTGGCCGGTCGCACGGTCGGCGTGATCGCCAACAACCCGCTGCGCCTGGGCGGCTGCCTGAACTCCGAAAGCGCTGAGAAGTCCGCGCGTTTCGTGCGACTGTGCGACGCGTTCGGCATCCCGCTGGTGGTCGTCGTCGACGTCCCCGGCTACCTGCCCGGCGTGGACCAGGAGTGGGGCGGGGTGGTGCGTCGCGGTGCCAAGCTGCTGCACGCGTTCGGTGAGTCCTCGGTCCCCCGCGTCACCCTGGTGACCCGCAAGATCTACGGCGGCGCCTACATCGCGATGAACTCGCGATCGCTGAACGCCACCAAGGTGTTCGCCTGGCCGGACGCCGAGGTCGCCGTGATGGGCGCCAAGGCTGCCGTCGGCATCCTGCACAAGCGCAAGCTGGCTGCGGCTCCCGATCACGAGCGTGAGGCGCTGCACGAGGAGCTGGCCATCGAACACGAGCGGATCGCCGGCGGTGTGGATTCCGCGATCGAGATCGGCGTGGTCGACGAGAAGATCGACCCGGCCCACACCCGCAGCAAGCTGACGCAGGCTCTGGCCGAGGCCCCGCACCGGCGCGGCCGCCACAAGAACATCCCGCTGTAACTCTCCAGCCGGCCCCAGCTTCTGCGAATGGCCAGTTGTTGCACGCTTCCCACGAAAACCGTGCAATAACTGGCCATTCGGTGTATCTACCCAACTTTTCCGAACTCGGCGATCATCTCCGCGGCGGCATCAGCGGCCCGAGCCCGGTCGGCGGCCACGAGTCCGATGCGGGTGCGCCGATCGAGAATGTCGTCGACGGTGAGCGCGCCTTCGTGCGTGACGGCATATTCGAATTCGGCACGAATCACGTCGATTCCGTCGGCCACCGGTTCGGTGGGGCGCATGCAGCGGGCCTGGGCGATCACGTTGGGCGCCTCGGCGCCATACCGGGCCACCAGTGAGGACGGCAGGGCATGCGCCGAGCGCAACGTGGAGACCGGATTGGCCGGCGCGCCCACCAACGGCAGGTTCGCCGTGCGGCAGGCGGCGGCGGACAGCCCACGAAGCGTCAGCGCCCGATCCACGACGTCCTCGGCCATGTACCGGTATTCGGTGAGCTTGCCTCCGATGATGCTGAGCACGCCGCTCGCCGACTCCACCACCGCATGCTCACGTGACACGTCGGCGGTACTGCCCGCCCCGGTGTCGATCAACGGCCGCAGACCGGCATAGCTGCCCCGGACATCGGCTGTGGTCAGCTCGGCGGCCAGCGCGGTGTTGACCGTGTCCAGCAGGAAGTCGATCTCTGCCGGAGTCGGTTGCGGCACATCGGGAATCGGTCCCGGCGCCTCCTCGTCGGTCAATCCCAGGTAGACCCGGCCCAGCTGCTCGGGCATCGCGAAGACGAATCGGTTCAACTCCCCCGGTATCGGGATGGTCAGTGCGGCAGTCGGATTGCCGAACGCCGCGGCGTCGAACACCAGATGCGTACCGCGGCTGGGGCGCAGGGTCAGCGCCGGGTCCAGGTCTCCGGCCCATACCCCGGTGGCGTTGATGACGACCCGGGCGGACGCGTCGAAGGATTCCCCGGTGAGTTCGTCGGTCAGATGGACCGAGGTGGCGTCCACCGCTCGGGCCGACACCCGGGTCAGGATGCGTGCCCCGTGCTGGGCAGCCGTGCGGGCGACGGCGGTGACCAGGCGGGCGTCGTCGATGAGCTGCCCGTCGTAGGCCAGGAAGCCGCCGTCGAGGCCCTCGGTACGCACGGTGGGTGCCAGTTCCACCGCGCGATGAGCGTCCACCCGTCGCGACCGCGGCAGGATCGATGCGCTCGTGCCCGCCAGCCGGCGCAGTCCGTCCCCGGCGATGAAACCGGTGCGCACCAACGCCCGAGATGCCCGCCCCATCGACGGCAGCAGCGGCACCAGTTGGGGCATGGCGTTGACCAGATGGGGGGCGTTGCGGGTCATCAGGATTCCGCGTTCGATCGCGCTGCGGCGGGCGATCCCGATGTTGCCGGTGGCCAGGTAGCGCAGGCCGCCGTGCACCAGCTTAGAGCTCCACCGGCTGGTGCCGAACGCCAGATCGTGTTTCTCCACCAGCGCGACACCGAGTCCCCGGCTGGCGGCGTCCAGCGCGATTCCTGCACCGGTGATGCCACCGCCGACAACGATCACGTCGACCCGCAGACCGTCGGCGAGCTCGGCCAATTCGGTTGCGCGTCTGACGCTGTCGAGTGCGGTAGGTGCGGTCACGGGGCCAGGTATCCGTTCAGGGCGTGGGCGAGTTCGGCAGCCAGCGCGTCGGCGTCGAGGATGGGTTCGACCATCTGCGCGGACTGGATGGCCGACTGGGTGATCAGCAGGCACATGGTGGCCAGTTGACGGGAATCACCGGACCGGACCCGGTTTTCGGCCATACCACCGTCCTGTGCGAGCTTGAGTTCGCCGGCCAAGGCATCGATCAGGATCTGCTGGCTGGTGCCCAGCCGCTCGGCGATGTAGACCATCGCCAGCTCGGGCGCGGAGTGCAGCACCGCCATGATCACCTCATCGTGGCGCAACCGGCCGGCCACGGTGACGATGCGGGCCACCAGCGCCGCGCGCCCCGCCCCCTCGCTTGCGGTCTCGTCGAGAACGCCGACGATCCGGGCGGTGAGCAGTGCGGCCAGGATCGACTGGGTATCGGGAAAACGCCGGTACACGGTCGGGCGGCTGACTCCGGCCCGACGGGCGATCTCGGCCAGTGTCACCCGGTCCACACCGAAGGCCAACACGCAGCTGGCGGCGGCATCCAAGATCTGGTCACTCAGCGATCTCTCGTTACTGATTGACATCATGTGTAATACTGTAACGCATGACTGGTCCGGCCGCTCGGTTGTTGCCTCCGATGAAATGGGACGCCTGGGGCGACCCGCAGTCCGCCAAGCCGCTCTCCGAGGGCATTCGGTCGCTGCTACAGCAGGCCCTGGGTATCGAGGCCGCGCCGGCCGCCGCGCTGCCGCGGGATCAGGTGCAATTACGACCGTCGGCGCTGTCCGACCACGATCTCCAGGCACTGTCCGACATCGTCGGCGCGCCACACTGCGGCACCGACCCGCTGTCGCGTCTGTTACACGCCGGCGGAAAGTCGACGTTGGATCTGTTGCGCCGCAAGGACTCCGGTATCCAGGATGCTCCGGACGCGGTGTTGCTCCCGGGGTCCGAGGACGAAATAGCCGAGGTGCTGCGTGTGTGCAGCGAACACCGGATCGCGGTGGTGCCGTTCGGCGGTGGGACCAGCGTGGTGGGCGGTCTCGATCCGCTGCGGGGCGATTTCGCCGCCGTGGTCGCCCTCGACCTGCGCCGGCTCGACGGGCTACACCGCCTCGACGAGGTGGCCGGTGAGGCCGAGCTCGGCGCCGGCGTCACCGGACCGCAGGCCGAGGCGCTGCTGGGTGCCCTGGGCTTCTCCCTCGGGCACTTTCCACAGAGCTTCCAGTTCGCCACGATCGGCGGGTTCGCCGCCACCCGATCCTCAGGCCAGGATTCGGCCGGTTACGGGCGCTTCGACGACATGGTCCGCGGCCTGCGCGCCGTCACCCCGGCCGGGATTCTCGATTTCGGCCGCGCCCCGGCCTCGGCGGCCGGACCGGATCTACGTCAACTGCTCATCGGCTCGGAAGGCGTGTTCGGCGTGATCACCCGGGTGCGCGTCCGGGTCCATCCGATCCCGGAGACGACGCGCTACGAGGCCTGGTCGTTCCCCGATTTCGGGACGGGAGCCGACGCACTGCGTGCGGTGACCCAGACCGGCACCGGGCCGACGGTGATCCGTTTGTCCGACGAGGCGGAGACCGGGGTGAACCTGGCCACCACGGAAAGCATTGGCGAACAGAGCATTACCGGCGGCTGCCTGGCCATCACGTTGTTCGAGGGCACGCCGGAACATACCCGGAGCAGGCATGAGGAGACGCGCGCCGTCCTGGAACAGCATGGGGGCATCTCCCTGGGTGAGACGGCGGCCCGCGACTGGGAGCACGGCCGTTTCAATGCGCCCTATCTACGCGACTCACTGCTGGCGGCGGGCGCCCTGTGCGAAACCCTGGAGACGGCCACCACGTGGTCCAATCTGGCTGCGCTCAAAGCCGCCGTCACCGAGGCGCTGACCACCTCGCTCGCCGAATCCGGCACGCCGGCCCTGGTGATGTGCCACATTTCGCATGTGTATCCCACGGGTGCCTCGCTGTACTTCACGGTCGTCGCCGCCCAGCGCGGCAACCCGATCGAGCAGTGGCGCAAGGCCAAGTCCGCGGCCTCCGCTGCGATGGTGGGTACCGGCGGGACCATCACCCACCACCACGCGGTGGGTGCCGATCACCGCCCGTGGATGCGCGACGAGATCGGTGACCTCGGTGTCGAGGTGCTGCGTGCGGTCAAGGCCACGCTGGATCCGGCCGGAATCCTCAACCCCGGCAAGCTGATTCCGTGAACAAGGTCACCGTCCTGACCAATCCGTTGTCGGGGCACGGCAATGCACCGCATGCGGCGGAGCGTGCCGTCGCGCAGTTTCAGCGCCGCGGTATCGACGTGTGCGAGATCGTCGGGACCGATGCCGCACATGCCCGCCGATTGGTCGACGATGCCCTCGACCGCGGCACCGATGCGCTGGTGGTCGTCGGTGGTGACGGCGTGATCTCGCTGGCGCTGCAGGCACTGGCCACCGGCGAGGTACCGCTGGGCATCGTGCCCGCCGGCACCGGCAACGACCACGCTCGCGAATATCGTTTGCCGACAGGTGATCCAGAGGCAGCGGCCGACATCGTGGCCGACGGCCACACCGAGACCGTGGACCTCGGCCGCATCGTGGACGCCTCGGGGGCGGTCAAATGGTTCGGCACGGTGATGGCCGCCGGGTTCGATTCCCTGGTCAGCGATCGGACCAACCGGATGCGCTGGCCACATGGCCGGATGCGTTACAACGTCGCGATGCTCGCGGAGATGTCGAAGTTGCGGCTGCTGCCGTTCCGGCTGACGTTCGACGACGGCCCGGTGTTGCGCACCGACCTCACCCTGGCCGCGTTCGGCAACACCCGCAGCTACGGCGGCGGCATGTTGATCTGCCCGGGCGCCGACCACACCGACGGGCTGCTGGACGTCACGATGATCACCTCGGCGTCGCGCACCAGGCTGATCCGCCTCTTCCCCACCGTGTTCAAGGGCACCCATATCCATCTCGACGAGGTGACCACCAAGCGGGCCCGGACGGTGCACGTCGAGTGCCCGGGTATCAACGCCTACGCCGACGGCGATTTCGCGGCCGCCCTTCCGGTGACGGTGTCGGCGGTTTCGAGCGCCCTCCAGATCCTGGTTCCCCGCGCGGCAGGCTGAACTCTTCGCTCATTAACGCAGCGGGCGACGGCTCCGGACCTGCGCAGCTCACAACGTCTTTCGCCCAGTCGGCGTGTTTGCCCGACACCGTGGACGGCGCACGGTAGGTTGCCTGTGGGCCGGGGTTGCGATTGAAACACGGAGCGTCATGGATTCAACCAAGTACATCGGCCGCGTCGGCGCGCTCGCAGTAGCACTCGGCATCGGTACCGCTTTGACGTCCGGGACCGGCATCGCCTGGGCGGACGAGACCGGGGGCAGCTCGAGCAAGGCCAGCTCCAGCAGCAGCGACAAGGCTGGAGCGTCATCAGGTGGCCGCGCCCACAGCTCCACAAACGCCAACGGCTCCAACGGCTCAGCGGGCTCAGCCAAGGTGAAGAAACCCGGCACGTCCACGACGCCGAGCCGTAAGGGACCGCTGTCCAAGCTTGCCGACCGCGTCCGCAAGGATGTCGAGTCCGGCCTGGACGATGTCGGAGACGCGTTGACGCGCACCAAAGGGCGACTCGATGACACACGTCCCCAACTGAGCGCCAAGGACACCAAGCCGACCCGCAACCGCACGACGGTGATCACCGGCAGGTCAGAATCCACGCCCCGGTCCACCCCGTCCACCCCCGAGGCCGCGACCCCGGCGCCCACGCAACGGGTGAATACCATCGTCGGGAAGATCAAGGAGTCGGCCGACCACGTCAACCGACGCCGCGACGACGTCGTCGGGGCGGTGCCTACTCCGGACACGTCCGTCGCCGACTCGGGCACGGTGCCGGTGAGCAGCATCGCGCCGATCAAGGTCGATACGCCCGCACCCGTCACACCGAAAATCACCGCACCGCCGGTGGTATCGGCATTGCTGAGCGTGGCAGGGCTGGCACCGTTCGGCGCGGGCACCAGCCCGACGGCGCCCGCGCAGTCCCCCGCCTTGTGGGCCATGGCGGCGTGGACCCGAAGGGAATTCGAGCGGACGGCGAACCCGGCCGGCGCCCGTGTGGTCTCGCCCAACGAAGCCGCATCGGTGGTGGCCGAGGGTGAGATCCAGCCGATGGCGGCGGTGAGTCCCCATGTCGCAGTGCAAACCGACGACCTGACGCCCAAACCGTCGGTACCCAAGTCGTTGACCGAATTCACCACGAAGCTCCGATCGGTCACCGGCGTCACCGAGACCGGTCACTGGTATGTCGCGGGCACTGATCTCGGGATCATGTGGAACAGCGGATACGTCGACCCGGATACCGGAAAAGCCATCATCTACACGTTGTTCGGTGACACCTACAGCCAGCCGGGGATGGCCGGCGACTGGCGCAACAACGTCCTTTTCCGCACCAGCGATTTCGATCTCAGCGATGGCCTGCAGTTCAGCGATGCGCTGATCCACGCCGGGGCGAGGCCGGGCGTCGCGGGCACACCGACGTGGTACGGCACGGATGGTGATCCGGCCGGGGCCGCGCAGATCATCTACGATCCGGGCGGCCTCAACGGCCTGTTCGGCACCACGTACACGATGATCCCGACGTCGGCGATCGCGATCGAAAACCCTGACGCCGAGGGCGGTTACACGCAGTACGCGACGGTCATGTCGGTGCGCACGTGGGACAACCCGGGCAGCTGGACCACCAACTACTCGGCCATCGCGTACTCCACTGACGGCGGAAAGACCTGGACCGTCGACAAGGACACCGTGCGGTCGTCGGGGTGGTTCCGCACGAGTACGGGCTACGTTCCCGGTGACGAGCACTTCCAGCAGAACGCGCTGGTGATGTCGGACGATCCTGACGACCCGTACGTCTACGTGTACGGGACGCCGTCGGGCCGGCAGGGCTCGGCATATGTGGCACGAGTCGAGAAGGACCAGATCGCCGATCTCGACGCCTACGAGTACTGGTCGGGTGAGGATTCCGCCGGTAACGGCCAGTGGGTCAACGGCGATCCGTCGGCGGCGATTCCCGTCTTCGGTTCCAGCAGCACCGATTTCCTGCCGACGCTGTACAAGGTCGCGGACTTCTTCACGTTGGGCTTGTTCACCAAGATCGCCAACGGCATCTGGGTCGGCGGCCTACCCACGGGCGGCAACGTCAGCGAGATGTCAGTGCAGTACAACGAGTATCTGGGCAAGTACGTCGTGCTCTACACCGACGGCGGCAACAATGTCGTGATGCGGGTGTCGGACTCACCACAAGGTCAGTGGTCGGACACCACCACGCTGGTGAGCAACAACCTGACGTCGAACACCGGCATGTATGCGCCGATGGTCCATCCGATGTCGGGCAGCGACTACTTCAACACCGTCGATGCCGACGGCAATGTGGTCGACAACTCCCAATACCTGTACTACAACCTGTCCTATTGGGGTGACTACAACGTTCGGCTGATGCAAACGGACCTGTCGTCGATGAAGACCATCTCGGTGTAGGCCATGCGTCGAGCGCCTGCGGTGAGTGTGGCGGCCGTCGTCGTGGCCACCGCACTCACCACAAGCGCCTGCGCCCACGCCGCTCCCGGACCCGCGCCGCCCGGCCCAGCCGAGACCACTGCGCCGCAACCGCAGACGTCGTGCACCGAGAGTTTCAGTGGGGCTTTGACACCGGCTGAGCCGGGGCAGACGGGCAACGATCGCCGGCTGTTGCTGTGCGATGGCGCGGTCTGGCAGGCATTCGATGGTCCCTACCCCTCGTCGGACCGCTGGCTGACCACCGGGCCGCCACTGATCCTGCATGGTCAGGGCCGACGGAACCCGGACGCCAAGGCAGGCACCTGGTTGGGAATGCCACAGACCGCCGAGGCCCGGTGTCGCGCCGAGGTCGTCGACGTTCTGGGAGCCGGTCGCACATCGGAACCCGAAACCGTCAGCGCCGAACCGGGCCAGTCGCTGACCTTTGCGGTCAGCGATCACATGTTCACGACGACGCTCAGCGGCTACTGCCTGTGGGCGCGTAGCTGAGGAGCTATCCGACGCCCCGGTTCAGCCAGGACACCTCGGCGCCGTCACCGCCGTTGCGGTAAGGCTCCAGCGATTCGTCCCAGGCGGTACCGAGCACGGTGTCCAGTTCGGCCGCCAACATGTCGGCGCCGCCGGCCATCAGGGCGCGCAGTCGCATCTCGCCGACCATCACGTCCCCGTTGGCACTCATCGCGCCGCTCCACAGCCCGAGTTGTGGGGTGTGGCACCAACGGTGGCCGTCCACGCCGGCGCTGGGATCTTCGGTCACCTCGAAGCGCAGCACAGACCAGGAGCGCAGGGCATTGGCCAGCTGCGCCCCGGTGCCGACGGGCCCGACCCAGTTGGTCACCGCGCGCAACTGGCCAGGCATGGCCGGTTGCGGGGTCCATTTCAGGTTCGCCCGCGCCGACAGGGTCGACGACAACGCCCACTCAACATGCGGGCAAACCGCCGCGGGTGAGGCGTGGACATACACCACGCCCGTCGCCGCGTCGGCGAACTGATTCGACGCACGCATCTGCTACTCCTTCGGCTCACGAGGGACGTCTTCCCCAACGACCTAGTGATTCCGATCGAGCATGCAGTTGTGTGTGCCGCGCGTGTCTATTGTGCCCTGTGAGGCTGGTGTTGCGCTAGTCTGTGCCGTTTTCTCTCAGCACACCATCAGATATGGCCGGCCACAGCGCGTAGGTCCAATCGCCGAAGTCACGGTCGGTGAGCACCACCAAGGCCAGGTCAACGGCCGGATCCACCCACAGGAACGTGCCCGACTGACCGAAATGCCCGAAGGTGCGCGGGGAGTTTGCCGACCCGGTCCAGTGCGGCGATTTGCCATTCCGCAGCTCGAAGCCGAGCCCCCAGTCGTTGGGACGTTGCGCCCCGAACCCCGGCAACACGCCGTCGAGTCCGGGAAACTGCACGGCCACCGACTCGGCGTGCAGTTGCTCCGAGACCAGCCTCGGCCGCAACAGTTCGACGGCAAACGCCGCCAGATCTGCAACGCTCGAGGCCACCCCGAACCCGGCCGCCTGCGCCCCGCCCGACAACTGCGACGCCGTCATGCGCAGCGGCTCGAACACCGCCTCGGTGAGATAGCTGCCGAACTCGATGCCCGCTGCCTCCTCGACGGCGCGGGCCAACAACTCGAAACCGTAATTGGAGTAGATGCGGCGCTGCCCCGGCCGGGCGAGCACGTCGGCCGAACGCATCGACACGCCAGATGCGTGCGCCAACAGATGACGAACGGTCGACCCGGGCGGGCCGGCTGGGGTGTCGAGTTCGACCGCGCCCTCCTCGACGGCGACCTGCACCGCACGGGCCACGAGCGGTTTGGTCACCGAGGCCAGGGTAAAGACCTTGCCGGTGTCGCCGTGGCTGGCCAGCATCCCAGATGGTCCCACCACTGCCGCAGCCGCCGAGCCGACGGGCCAGTCGTCAATGACCGAGAGGACATCTGTAGCGCTCATCGCGCGTAAATCTATCGGGCCCGCCCCAGATTCCGGGACAGCAGTTCCTCCACCATGCCCGCGGCGACCGCATCCACCTCGGCGACCAGGCGACGCAGTCCGACCACTCGCCGGACCAGTTCGTGGGGATCGGCATTCGTCGCTGTCGAGAGCCGGTGCACGTCACACACCGCGCGATAGGCGGACTGGGCGGATTCGGGTTCGGTGGCCTCACACCACCGCTGCATGGATTGCGTCCACGCCTCCGATCGCGCCCCGGCACCTCGACCCTGTGCGAGAGCCAATGCCCTCCGGTACACATCGCCGGCCCATTCCACCGGCACCGGATCGTCGAGCACCGGAAGAAGCACGTCGTCCAAGATCAGGTAGCCGCCCGGGTCACCGGCGGTCACAGCGGCCATACCGGTCAGCGCCCGCGCGAGCGTCTTGAGGGCGGCGTCGTCGAGTTTCTCCGCGATCTCCGCCAACTGGCGTGTCGCCGTGGAGAATTGCGTGGTGTCGCCCGCGTCGGCCGCGGCCACCGCAAGGAGGTAGGCCAGGTAGCCGTGAGCGGCGGTCTCCGGGAGACCGTCGAGCAGTAACCGCGCGCGTTGCGCCCAGCTGCCGGCCGGCGCCAGATGACCGCGGGACAGCCAGGCCAGGCCGAGTTCGGCGGCCTTCATCGCCGCCTGCACCGGGTCGGTACGCAGCAGCCGGGTGTGCACCTGCTCGTTGATCCGGACCGACTCGCGCCCATGCCCCTGACGCCACGCCGCCGAGGCGTACACGGCCAGATCATCGGTGTCGAGGCCTTGCACGCCGTCGACGCGGCTGAAGGATTCGTAACTGGTATGCCAGTCATTTCGCCGGTATGCCGACCGTGCAACCACCAGCAGTTGAGTTCGATCATCGACCACAACCCACGGTAACGCGGCGGCGCTCGGGCAGGCCGGAATTCGGTCCGCGGCGATACCCCGATACAAATTGGACACCTGTCCGGTTTGCATTAGGTTGTAGGCATGAGCCAGACGGTGCGTGGAGTGATTTCTCGGTCCAAAGGCCAGCCGGTCGAGCTGGTCGACATTGTCATCCCCGATCCGGGGCCCGGTGAGGTGGTGGTCGACATCATCGCCTGCGGGGTGTGCCATACCGATCTGACCTACCGCGAGGGTGGCATCAACGACGAGTACCCGTTCCTGCTGGGCCATGAGGCTGCGGGCACGGTCGAAGCCGTCGGCGAAGGCGTCACCAACGTCGAACCCGGGGACTTCGTCATCCTGAACTGGCGCGCGGTGTGCGGGCAGTGCCGCGCCTGCAAGCGGGGCCGTCCGCACCTGTGCTTCGACACCCACAACGCCGCCCAGAAGATGACCCTGACCGACGGCACCGAACTGACCCCCGCGCTGGGCATCGGCGCGTTCGCCGACAAGACCCTGGTGCACGAAGGACAGTGCACCAAGGTCGATTCGGCCGCTGATCCGGCGGTCGCCGGGCTGTTGGGCTGCGGGGTCATGGCCGGCATCGGTGCGGCGATCAACACCGGCGCGGTGACCCGTGACGACACGGTCGCGGTGATCGGCTGCGGCGGCGTGGGCGACGCCGCGATCGCCGGCGCCGCACTGGTCGGCGCCAAGAAGATCATCGCGGTCGACACCGACAACAAGAAACTGGATTGGGCCCGCGATTTCGGCGCCACCCACACCATCAACGCCCGGGAACTGGATGCGGTGGAGACCATTCAGGACCTCACCGACGGATTCGGTGCCGATGTGGTGATCGATGCGGTCGGGCGCCCCGAGACCTGGAAGCAGGCGTTCTACGCGCGCGATCTGGCCGGCACCGTGGTGCTCGTCGGCGTCCCGACTCCCGACATGAAGCTCGAGATGCCGTTGGTCGACTTCTTCTCCCGCGGCGGTTCGTTGAAGTCCTCCTGGTATGGCGACTGCCTGCCCGAGCGTGACTTCCCCACCCTGATCTCGCTGTACCTGCAGGGCCGGCTGCCGTTGGAGAAGTTCGTCTCTGAACGCATCGGCTTGGACGCCGTCGAGGAGGCGTTCCACAAGATGCACAACGGTGAGGTGCTGCGCTCGGTGGTGGTGCTGAAATGACCGCATCAAACATCACCCGAGTCGTCACCAGCGGCACCTTCGAACTCGACGGCGGCTCGTGGGACGTCGACAACAACATCTGGCTCGTCGGCGACGACAAAGATGTGATCGTGTTCGACGCCGCCCACACCGCGGCGCCGATCATCGACGCCGTGGGCGGTCGCAACGTCGTCGCGGTGGTGTGCACGCACGGGCACAATGACCACATCACTGTGGCGCCCGAGCTGGGCGAGGCACTGGACGCGCCGGTGCTGTTGCACCCGGCCGACGAGATGCTGTGGCGAATGACGCACCTCGACAAGGAGTTCCGCACCGTCGAGGAGGGCCAGGTGCTGCGCGCCGGCGGCATCGAGCTGCACGCACTGCACACGCCTGGGCACTCCCCCGGTTCGGTGTGCTGGTCGATCCCCGAACTCAGCGCGGTGATCTCCGGTGACACGCTGTTCCAGGGCGGGCCGGGCGCCACCGGACGGTCGTTCTCCGATTTCCCGACGATTCTGGAGTCCATCTCCAAACGGCTGGGCATGCTGCCCGGCGAGACGGTGGTCTACACCGGGCATGGGGACACCACCACGATCGGGGACGAGATCGTGCATTACGACGAGTGGGTCGCCCGCGGGCACTGATTCGATTGCGATCACGCTGAGCCAGTTCCTTAACACCGTGCCGACGCGTGCCGATAGTGGCAGCCATGACGACTTCGCATGGGCGTACCGCAGCGGTGATCGGCGCCGGGCAGACCGGTGTCACCGCCGCACTTGGGCTGCTGGACAACGGCTTTGACGTCACCCTCTACAGCAATCGGGACCAGCTCAGCCTGCGCAACGATGTCCCGGCCACCGGCACCGCGCTGATCTTCCGAGCGGCGCAGCGGGCCGAGGAGAGCCTTGGGCTCAACACTTATTTGGCCACAGCCCCGACATCGACCGGTGAGAGCGTCCGCGTGGTCGAGGGGTCGGGTCCCGACCGCACCGAGGAGATCGCGTTCGACGCCGCCTTCGACGGGTTCGTCGGCATCGCGGTGGACACCCGCCTCAAGGCCGATGACCGGCTCACGCTCTTCCAGCAGCGCGGCGGGCGGTTCGTCGTCGAAGCCGTCGATCCGCAGCGCCTCGACCGCATCGCCGCGGACTCCGACCTGACCCTGGTGGCCACCGGTCGCGACGGATTGTCGTCGCTGTTTCCGGTCGACCCGGCACGCTCTGCCTACGACCGGCCCCAACGCAGCCTGTTGACCGTCACCACGACCGGGTTGCCGCACAGCCCAGAGGCTTTCGCCCACCGTGGGCCCTCCGGTGGGCGCCACAGCGCCTTGACCGTGGTGACTGACCAGGGTGAAGCATGGTGGGGCGGCTACCTTCACAAAGACGCCGGCCCGACGTGGGCGTTCCTGGGCTGGGCCCGTCCGGGCAGCGACTGGGAACGCCGCTTCGCCGGCGCCGACAGCGCGCAGTCGGCGCTCGACATCGTCGCCGCCCTGCACCGCGATTACATCGACTGGGATCTTCCGGAGGTCAACGAGCTCACGATCATCGAGGACGATCCGCACTCGTGGTTGAAGGGGGCGGTCACCCAGGTGGTGCGCAGCGGCGTGGGCCGCACCGCCAACGGCCATCCCGTGGCGGCCCTCGGCGATACCGCGGTCTCCTATGATCCGATCGCCGGGCAGGGCGCGCAGGGTGGGTTGGTGCAGGCCGCTGCGTTGGTACGTCAGGCGGCCGGTCACGAGGGACCGTTCGACGAAGCCTGGCTGCGCGAGACGTTCGAGGAGTTCTACGCGGACCGGGCGCGCGCCGCGCAACTGGTGACCCGGTTGTTCCTGTCCGATCCGGAACTGGCCGAATACGGCAACCTGTTCTTCGCCGCGGCCCAGGGCAGCCCCCGCTTCGCCACCAAACTGTATGGTCTGCTGGATGATCCGCGGCCGGTCGAATCACTCACCTCCGAGGCCGCGGCCAGGCAATTGATCAGCGACTTCGCCGGTGAATCCGCCGACGCGCTGTTGGCGCGGTTCGTCCCGGCGGGCCCGTTTCAGCGGTCCGGTCTGCCCCGCCGGGCCGCGTGAGAGGACCGCTCGCGGGCCTCAGCTGTCCAGGATCCGGCGTTTCTCGGCCTCGAACTCCGCTTCGGTCAGCGCCCCGCTGTCACGTAGGGCGGTAATCGTTTTGAGTTGTTCGACCCTGATCGCCTGATCGTCGGGAACGTAGGTGGTCGAGGCCGGCCCGGGCGGGTAGGAACGGGCCGGCTCCGGCGGCGGCCAGGCCGCCACCGGGTCGCCGAACCCTTGCGGCGCCATCGGATAGGTGCGCTTACCAGAGCGCGTCGACCACACGATCGATGCGGCCAGTGCGCCGCCGGCCAACACCCCGAGGCCGACGAACGGCCACACCACCCAGTAGTACGGGCTGCTGTGACCGAAGACCAGTCGGGGCTGCTGAGATTCGAACACCGACGCGTTGGCGTTCACCCGGTACGCGCCGGCTTGCTTGATGTGCACGGTGAAGACTCGCACCGTGACCTCGCGGTTGCTTTTCGTCGAACTGCTCACCGTGTCGGTGATGAGCGGCCGCTCGACGCCTGCCGGTGGATCGATGCTCAGTTGGATCGGAGGCACCAGCACCCCCTTGCCGCCGACGGTGAGGGTGTTGGCGCGGTAGCTGATGTCCACGTCGCCGGCCGGAAGATCCAGACTGGCCGATCCGGGCAGGGAGACTTCGCCGTAGGCGACGGGATCGGCGATCACGAACGCGTTCACCATCAGCGATCCGACGCCGCCGAAGATCGCGACGGCAAGGGCGATGACCGACGCGATCATCGCGATCCGCGAGCCGCTGGGTCCGTTGCTCATCGCCGAAGTGTGCCACAGCCTCCGACGGCGGGTTACCGTCGGAGTATGCCTCGCAACGGCACCGACAACCTCGAGTCCGCCCGGCCGGCAGGCCGGTTGGTGCTGCGCAACTAGTCATGGCCAGACCGCGCCCAGCTGCGCCCCGCCCGCACACCGCCGGAATGACGTCGGCGATCAAGCTTCTCGAGGAAGCTGCACGTGCGGTGCCGATCCCGGAGCCACCGCAGCCGATCGTGGTCGCCGACTACGGGGCGGGTACGGCGCACAATTCGATGCAGCCGCTCAGCGCGGCGATCACCGCCATCCGCAGCCGGACCCGGCCCGAGCACTCGATTCTGGTGACGCACACCGACACCGCCGACAACGACTTCTCCACGATGTTCCGTGTGCTCCAGGACGATCCGCAGTCTTATCAGCACAAGGATTCGGCCACGTTCAGCTCGGCGGTCGGCCAGTCGTTCTACACCCAGATTCTGCCGTCGAACTGTGTGCACCTGGGCTGGTCTGCCTGGGGAGTGGTGCGGTTGGGCCGGGTGCCGATGCCGGTCACCGACCACGTCGTCGCGGCGTACTGCAACGACGATCGGGTGCGCGCTGCCTATGCCCGGCAGGCCGCCCATGATTGGCATGAGTTCATCGCCTTCCGAGGGCGTGAGTTGTTTCCGGGCGGCCGCCTGGTGGTGCTGACGATCGGGCAGGCGGACGACGGCGATTTTGGCTACCACCCGTTGTTCCGGTCCATGGTGGACACGCTGGCCGAACTGCGCACCGACGGTCTGGTCAGTGACGACGAGGTCGCCGGGATGTCGCTGCCGATCGCCGGGCGCCGTGCCGTGGATTTCACCGCACCCTTCGCTCCGTCGGGGCGGTTCGAGCGGTTGGAGATCCAGCACCTGGAACTGTTCGACGCCCAGGACCGTATCTTCAACGCCTACCGCAATGACCGGAACTCAACGGCTTTCGGCATCCGGTGGGCCGACTTCTGTCGCTTCACCGCGTTCGCCGATCTGGGCGCGGCACTCACCGGTGCCCCGGAACGGGTGCCGGCGTTCTACGAGCGGCTGCACGCCGGCATCGCGGCGCGGCTGTCCTCGGCTCCCGAGGAAATGCGGATTCCGATCGCGGCAGTGGTGTTGCAGAAGCGCCGCCGGACGTCGTGATCACACCCGCCGAGTGATCAGCGTGGCGACCAGGTCGGCAGCGCTGCGTCGATCAGGTGCGGCCCCGGCTCTGCCAGCGCCGCGCGGAACTGCTCGGCGAGCTCCTCAGCAGTGGCGGCTCTCGTGGCCGGCACACCGAATCCCTCCGCGACAGACGCGAAGTCGATGCCAGGACGGCTGAGGTCCAACAGTGAACGGGACCGCTCACCGTCGGCCCGGGTGCCAACTCGAAGCAACTCCAACTGCAGGATCGCGTAAGCGTGGTTGTTGAGGAGCACCACCGTGACGTCAAGCTGTTCACGGGCCATGGTCCACAACGCCGAGATGGTATACGCCGCACTGCCGTCGGCCTGCAGGGCGATCACCGGCCGGTCCGGGGCGGCAATGGCGGCACCGACGGCGACCGGCAGTCCCTGTCCGATCGCGCCGCCGGTCAGGGTGAGGACGTCGTGGCGCGGGGACGACGCAGTCGCAGCGGGCAGGGCCACTCCGCTGGTGTTGGCCTCGTCCGAGATGATGGCGTTCTCGGGCAGCAGGGCGGCGATCACCTGAGCCAGATTCTGCGGGTTGAGCGGGCCGGTCGGCATCACGGCCGGCTCGGCTGGCACAGCTGGGGGCAATTCCCCACCCAATTCGTCTGCCAGATCGGTCAATTCGTCGGGGTCCAGGGTGCGTACCTCCGCACCATCGGGCACGAGCACGCTCGGCTTGCCGGGGTAGGCGAAGAAGGTCACCGGCGATCTGGCCCCGACGAGGACCAGATGTGTTGCGCCCGCGAGCTGTTGAGTGGCCTGCTCGGCCAGATAACCGAGCCGCTCGATCGCCGGCACACCGCGGCCGCGGGTCAACCGGGCCGGAAAGGTCTCGACCAGGACACGCGCCCCGGTAGCCGTGCGGATCCGGTCCGCGGCCTGCAGGGCCTCGGCATCGGTGGCCCCGCCACCGAGAAGCACCACCGCGCTCTGCCCGTGCGCACGTAGCAGCTTCGCCGCGGTGGCGACGTCCGCGTCACCCGCCCTCGGGCGCTTCTCGGCGGAAACCGTGTCAGACAACGAGTTCTGCGGCGCACTACCCCAGGAGTAGTCGGCCGGAAGGATGACCGTGGCAATCCCGGGCCGCCCGGTCGCGCTGCGGATGGCGTCGTGGACGATGGCGTCGAGGTCGGCAGCTGTGGCCGGCCGGTGCACCGAGCTGTGCGTCCAGTTTCCCAACGCGTCGATGTCGGATTCCAGAGGCGCATCGAGAGCCTGGTGGTAGGTGGCGTGATCGCCGACCACATTGACCACCGGACTGAAGGCTCGACGGGCGTTGTGCAGGTTGGCCAGGCCGTTGGCCATTCCGGGCCCGAGATGCAGCAGAGTGGCCGCCGGGCGTCCGGCGATGCGGGCGTAGCCGTCGGCGGCACCGGTCGCGACGCCTTCGAACAGGCACAGCACGGGGCGCATCGCCGGGGCGGCATCCAGGGCCGCGACGAAGTGCATCTCGGAGGTACCCGGGTTGGCGAAGCACACGTCGACGCCGTCGGCGAGCAGGCGGTTCACCACCACTTCGGCGCCGGTGCTCATGAGACGCCCTCGGCGCCGACTCCACGTTTCTCGCAGGCGGTATGCACCTGTCCATCTTGATCGGCGGCCGCCCGGGAGGCCAGCCGCTGATACTTGACTGATTATCAGTCATTCTGTCACGGTATGTGTGCAACCGACGAGCGGAGCCAGCATGCGACACCGCGGGACAGACTTGACCGGCAAGAAGGCCGTCATCACGGGGGCGTCGAGCGGGATCGGACGTGAACTGGCCCTGGCGCTGGCGGCCCGCGGTGTCATGCTGGCCTTGGCCGCCCGACGCGAGGATTTGCTCGACGACCTCGCCGACGAGGTCAGCCGCGCCGGAGCGCCGCGTCCCGCCGTGCTGCCCGTGGACCTCGCCGTGTCCGGCGCGGCGGCCGATCTCGGCCACCGCGCCCTCGAAGCGCTGGGGGCGGTGGACATCGTGGTCAACAACGCCGGCACCAACCTCACCGGGGCCCAATCGCTGGTCGCCGACTCGGCCGCCGCCCGCGCGGTGTTCGAGGTGAATCTCTGGGCTCCGCTGGCCCTCACCTCGGCGCTGCTGCCCGCCATGCGCACCGCGAACGCCGGGGTGATCGTCAACATCACCTCCACCGTGCAGGCCGTGCCGCTGCCCTTGCTCGGCTATTACGCCGCCTCCAAAGCCGCACTGGCCCAGGCCACCAAGTCGCTGAGACTGGAACTCGCCGGGACCGGCGTCCGGGTGATAGAGGTGGTGCCCGGTTCGACCGACACCGCGTTGCGCGATGTCGACGAGCTGCCATGGAAGGGCGCACCGCCGCCGACCTTCCCTCCGGCGGCGCCGTCGTCCACGGCGGCCGCGATCGTCCGGGCCTTGCAACGCGGCTCGGATCGCGTGGTCCATCCCCGGTATTCCCTACTACCGCTGGAAGTTCCGGCACTGGGCCGCCTCGTCGCCGCGCTCGGTGCCCGACGCATCGACACCGGCGCGGCAACGGCGCAACCTCGGCCATGAGCATCGCCGCCAAAGCCGACCGGCGTCAGCTCATCATCGACGCGGCCCGAAAGCTGTTCGCGACACGGCCGTACGACCAGGTGACCACCGCGCAGGTGGCCAAGAATGCGGGGGTCGCCTACGGATTGATCGCCCACCACTTCGCCAACAAGCGCGGCCTGTACCTCGCGGTGATGAACGAGATCTCCGAAGAGATCGCCGCCGCGCAGACCGTGTCGGCACCCGCGGGTGCCGGCTTGGCCGATCAGTTGCGTCACGCCCTGCGCAGCCACATCGCCCACATCGACTCGTATGCCGACAGTTTTGTCGCACTCTTGCGCGGCGCACTCGGCGCCGATCCCGAACATCAGTCGGCCGTCGAGCGTCTGCGGTGGATCGGAGCCCAACGCATCCTGTTGGCCCTGGGCATCGTCGAGCCGATCGCGCCCACCTTGCGTACCGCGATGCATGGTTGGATCGGGTTCCTCGACGAGATGATGATCGACCGGATCACCCATCGCGATGTGGACATCGACGTGTTGATCGAGCTTGCCGCCACCACGCTCGCCACCACCCTGCGCACGGCAGCCGCTCTGGACACCTCGATCACCTACACCCAAGAGGCAGTCGGCGCGCTGGCGACCATCGCGGCCGGCTGAACCTCACCCATTGCCCCACGCAAGCGCGGTGGCGTACTACCATGCGATAACTTGCATTACCGACAATTCAAGATCACAAGGGAACCAAGATGTTTCGAGCACTTCTCGTCGCCGCCGCCCTGACCGCCGGAGCCATCGGGGTCGCTCCCGCGGCGCAGGCCGACCCGCCCTACCGGTACTGCAAGGACGCCTACGCCGACGGCAAGGCCAACATGACCACCGACGACCCAGGCTATGCCGAGCACCTCGACCGCGACGGCGACGGGATCGCGTGTGAGAAGAACTGACAACGGCCGGTGATTTCGACAGCGGGCGCGACCACTGCGAGGGCCGTCCTCACGGTGGTCGCGCTGCTCCTCGCCGCGTTCCTGCACCCGCCGGCGGCTGCGGCTGAGCCGATCCCGACGACAGCGGACGTACTGCGGGTGGTCGACGGCGACACCATCGACATCCGCGACGACGTGCGAGGGCGCCTGCGGGTGCGCATCCTGGGCATCGACACACCCGAGACCAAGAAGCCCGGTTACACCGTGGGCTGCTGGGGGCCGGAGGCAACGGAGTTCGCCCGGTCGAACCTGGTCGGGCAACGAGTTGCGCTGCAACCGGACCCGACACAGGACCGGACCGACCGTTACGGACGCACGCTGGCCTACCTGGTACGTGCCGACGGTTGGGATTACTCGGTGGAGGCGGCCCGGGCCGGCATGGCTCACGCGTACATCTACGACGGGCACCCGGTGACCCGCTATGGCGCGATTGCGGCTGCCGAACATGAAGCGCAGCAAGCACTTCGCGGGCTGTGGGGCCCGCCGTGTCACGGCAACACAGAGTCGGTACGGCGCTGAGGAGCGCGCGAGAGCCTCAGCCCCCGGTATGACCGCCGCCGGGGGCCGGCACCCACGGCAGGCCGGGGATCGTCGGGTACGGCGCGGTCGGGCTCCACGGCGTGTGCGTGGTGGTCGGCGGCTGGGTGGTGGTCGCCGGTGGCTGCGTGGTCGTCGGTGGCGCTTCGGTGGTCGAAGTCGGTGTGGGAGTGGGCGTCTCGACCGGCGGCGGGTTTTCCGCCACGGGCGGCGGTTCCGGGGCCGGCTCCTGAACGGTTTGCGTCACCGTCTGCGGGGCCGGCGCTTGCTCGGTCACGGTCTGCGGGACCGGAACCTCCTGCGGCGCGGGTTCGTCGACCGGCGCGGCCGGGACAGGTTCATCGTCTGCGGCCGGCGTCGTCGACGTGACCGCCTTGGTGGTGTTCGCCGGCGCAGCGGGCTCGTCGCTGCCGGCGAGAGTCACCAACGCCGCCACCACGGCAACCAGCACCGCGGCGGCACCGCCACCCACCATCACCGGCGGTCGGCGATACCAGGGTCGTGCCGCGATCTCGTCATGGTCGGTGAGCTCGCGCTCGTCGAACTCGAGCAGAGGCCGCGCCGTGGTGCGGCCGGCGGCCGGTTCGAATCCGGTGTCGAGGTCGGCTCCGTAGTCCTCGACCGGGGCGACATCGGGCACGTCGTCGGCATCCGACCAGGCCAGGGCTTGCGGCGCGGCGGGCGGCTCGGGAGCCACCAGCGCGGCAGCCATGGTCTCGGGTGCACCCGCCGAGGCGGGTGCCAGCGCGGTCATGCCGTCCTCGGCGATCCCGCGCACGGCGATCAGGCCACCGCCGATGGCCGCGGTGAGTTCCGGTTGCGCCGCGGTGATCACCGGGAGGCGGAGGTGTTCGGACAACGCCGTGGTGATCGCCGGGATCCGGGCGCCGCCACCGGTTGTGGCCACCGCCACGAGATCGCCGGGACGCAGCCCGTTGCGCTGCACCGCGTCATGGAGCACCGACAGGAACTCGCGCAGCGGTTCGGCAAGCACCTCGTCGAGCTCCTGGCGATTCAGCCGTACCTCGCTGCGGTGCCCGGGCAGTTCGGCGACGAGGGCCGTGACCGAGTCCGTCGACAGGCGTTCTTTGGCCCGCCGGCACTCACCGCGCAGCCGGCCCAGTGAGCCGATCGCCGACGTGCTCGCCAGGTCGATCGTCCCGGCCGCGGAGAGGTCGTCGACCACGTGGGTGAGCAGGCCCTGGTCGATCAGGTCACCGGACAGGTCGCTGTGCCGGAGGGTGGGCGCGATCGGCTGGAATCCGTTGCCGGCGTCGGCCAGCGTGATGCTCGTGCCGCTGCCGCCGACGTCGCACAGTGCGATCACCCCGCGCGTGGGGACACCCGGGTCGTCCTGCAGAGCGACCAGCGCCGCCGACGCATCGGGGGTCAGTATCGGATCACCGAAGTCCGCGATCGTGGCCAGCGCGGACCGCAGGGCCGCGACCTGGTTGGGCCGCCAGTGCGCGGGATGTGTGACGACGATGGGGTCCACGGGCGGACGGCCCCCGGTCAGGGTGTGCAACAGCGCCCCGAGCGCGTCGGCGACCAGGTCTTCGCCCCGGTGCGTCGAGCCGTCGGAGGCCAGTATCCCGACCGGGTCGCCCACCCGGTCGACGAAGTCGGTGAGGATCAGCCCGCGCTCGTTCAGGTTCGGGTTTTCGCTGGGTACGCCCACTTCGGGCGCCCGGTGGCCGAAGAGCGTCAGCACCGGCGATCGCGTCACCGCAGCCCGGCCCACCAACACCGCCCGCAGGTTGGTCGATCCGACCGACAACCCGATCCCGTCCGCCATGTCACCTCGTTTCGAGAAGAACCCTATCCGGTAGTCCATCTCGATTGACGGCGCTGGCGTTACCTAGCGAATGGTGCCCAGACCAGGAATCAAAGGTAGGTCCAGGGGCGTCACCCATCCTGGCGAATGATCGTTGACCGCGGGCACGGCATTGAGCGCCCGCAACCCGGTGGCCAGGCAGCCCGCGGCCGCGGCGTCGCGCCCCGAGCCGTCGGTGAACCGGAACGCGGTCTCCTGAGAAATGCTCGGGGTGCCTTCGATGTCGACGCGGTAGACGTCGTTGTCGTTCCCCGACGGCCAGTCCGGGGCCGCGTCGAGGCCGATGCGGTTGACGTGCTCGAGCTGGATGCGGGTCTCGCCACGGTAGACGCCGTTGATGGTGAACCGCACCGCGGCCACATTGCCGGGGGCGATGATCCCCTTGGCCGATTTGCGCTCGTCGGGCGTGATCCACTTGTCCCACGTGGTGGTGATCGCATCGAGTTCGATCCCGGCGGCGTGCGCGATCATCGGAACGGTTGCGCCCCAAGCGAAGATGAGGATGTCCGGGGTTTCCAGCAGCGCTCGGTGCTCGGGCGGCTTGCCGATGCCCATCTCGAATTCGTAATCGCCGGTGTAGTTCGTGTAATCCAGCAGTTCCGAGGCCCGCACCCGTCGCACCTCCGAGCACAACCCCATCAACGTCATCGGGAACAGGTCGTTGGCGAATCCGGGGTCGATGCCGGTGGTGAAGCACGACGCCCCGCCCACCTCGCAGGCCTCGGTGATGGGATCGATCCAGGCCGGCGGGTTCAGATGCATCTGCGGCCACACCCAGGGGGTCATCGCAGTGGAGCAGACGTCGATGCCGGCACGCAGGAACCGGGTGATCACGTCGATGTTGACGTCGGCATGCGCGGCCGTGGGCCCGTAGTGCACGACGGCGTCCGGCCGCAGTGCGATGAGCGCCTCGATGTCGTCGGTCGCCTCGACCCCGACCGCGGCGCCGAGCGAGCAGATCTCCCCCACGTCGCGGCCCACCTTGTCCGGGTTGCTGACCCCGACGCCGACGAGTTCGAACTGCGGATGCTTGAGGATCTCGGCGATCACCATGCTGCCCACAAACCCGGTGCCCCAGACCACGACGCGTTTCGTCACGCCCCCACCATAGGTGATGTGAGTCACACGGGGAATCTTCCCGGTGCGATCAGCTTTGATCCCAACATCATTCGCGTTCATCGACCACCTACGAAGGACCGACATCATGACCACAGCAACATTGACCGGCCGCCGGGCCCTGGTAACCGGCGGTTCCCGCGGCATCGGTGCGGAGATCGTGCGACGGCTCGCCGCCGACGGCGCCGCGGTGGCGTTCACCTACGGTTCCTCAGCGGTCGAGGCGGAGAAGCTGGCCGCCGAGGTGGCCGCGAACGGTCAGACCGCGTTCCCGATCCAAGCCGACAGCGCAGATCCGGCCCAGGTTTCCGCCGCCGTGGCGCAGGCCGTCAGTGAACTCGGCGGACTCGACGTGCTGGTGAACAACGCCGGCACGGCCCACATCGCACCGATCGACGACTTCCCGCAGGAGCAGTTCGACCGCCTGGTGGCGGTCAACATCGGCGGGGTGTACTCGGCGATCCGCAGTGCCGTCGGTCATCTCGGTGAGGGCGCGCGCATCATCAACATCGGCAGTATCAACGCCGATCGGGTGCCCACCGGCGGGACATCCGTGTATGCCATGACCAAGGGCGCGGTCTCCTCGCTGACCCGGGCGCTGGCCCGCGAGTTGGGTCCGCGCGGGATCACCGTCAACAATGTGCAGCCGGGTCCGATCGCCACCGACCTGAACCCCGATGAAGGTGAATTCGCCGACGCGGTAAGGCAGACCACGGCCCTGGGCCGCTACGGGCACACCAGCGACATCGCCTCGGTGGTGAGCTTCCTGGCCGGCCCCGAGTCCGGATACGTCACGGGCGCCAACTGGAACGTCGACGGCGGATTCACCGCCTGAGACTCACAGGTTGACGGGGTCCTGCGGCTCCGGCGTCACGGCGGTGTCCTTCAGCTTGGCCTTGAATTGCATTGCCCGGTAAGGCCATCCGCCTTTGGTGTGCCATTGCGACACCACCAGTCCGACGCCGCCGGTGATGCCGAACCGGGAGCCCGGCAGCAGGTAGCCGCCGTAGAGTTGAGCCACCTGGCCGGCCACGTGATCCTCGGCTTCCCACGACGACCCGAGAATCGGGGTCTGGATCGGTGTGGTGTGCATGTTGGCCACCGGTGCGGCCACCACCCGGTAGCCCAGCGCATAGGAGGACGCCAGAAATCCGCCCAGCACCCAGGTGCCGGGTGCGGTGCGACGGAACGTCAATTCACCCCAGCGCTCACCGACCGGCGTGATGGGCGTGGCCCGATGGCCCCAGCCCCAATGCCCGCCCGTGAAACCCCAACTCCAGTACTGGGAACGCCGGCCGATGTCCTCCGGGCGCACGCGCATCAGGATGATGCCCTTGTCGCGTTGAAAACCGGTCGCCGCCACGTATACCCAGCCGTCGCCGGGATCGAAGTCCCACGACCAGCACTGGGCGTGGCCGTCATGGAAATCGGCCGGGAACTTGGCGTGATCGCCCAGATGCATCCAGGACACCCCGCAATCGTCGGAGCGCCAGATCTCCGTCCATGCGACGGTGCCGAAGCCGCGATTGACGATCGCATGCAGATACAGCGAGTCACCGACGCACAGCAGATCCGATGGGATCACGGTGCTGATGCCGCCGCGGCGCCATCCCGAAGCAGCGTCGTCGTGAATGTAGTGCCAGAGCTGTCGCGCGTAGGCAGGATCGGGGCCGCCCGCTGATTCGTAGACGATCTCGTGGTTGGCATCACCGGTGCCGATCAGCACCACCGGGGACCGCCAATCTCCTTGTCCGACACGGCGCCCAGAGAAGGTGTCGCCGAACACGGACACCAACTTCCCGTTGGGGGCGGTCACCGACGCGCCGAGATCGGTGCAGGTGACCCCGAACCGGTCGGTGCGGCCGGGACCGGTGATGTCGGCGACCTTGCCGTCGAGTAGCGGGACGGCACCGCTCACATGCACAAGCGCAGGCCCCAGGTTTGGCAGTTCAGCGGATAGACGTCGACCGGAAGCGGCAGTGGTCGATCGTATTTCAAGGTGAACGGGAAGGTGTGCACCGCAGGCGCCAGCCCGCAATCGGCATTGTTGGAGACCGAGCGGGTGCCGGTCAGCGACACGTCGTCGAATTTGTACGTCTCGTTGGTCTTCGCCCACGTGCCGTCGGCGCACTGGATGCCTTCGAGCACGTCGGTCGAGAAGACCCACTGCCCGTCGGTCAGTCGCGCATCGCCGCCCTTGGTGCCGCGCGTCGTCTCGACGTGTAACCGGCAGGCCACGGCGAGCTCGAGCGGCTCACGCAGATCTCCGACCGTCGGCACACACGAGGGGTAGACCGACCACGTCTCGTGCCCCAGTCCTTCCTGCACGTAGTTGTACACCCCCTGCATCACGGGTTCGGCCTGCGCCGGTGCCGTGCCCGTGGTGAGCCCGGTGGCGAACGCGATTGTCAGGGCGGCCGTGGCGGCGATTCGCTTGAACGTCACAATGGGTGAGTATCGCAGTCTTCATCAGCGTCGTCACCGATATGGGTCCGGACAGCCCTGTCCGGGCCCCCGGGGCGGCCCCAGCGGGCGAGCGTATCGGCGGATCGCCCGCGGTGACCCTGGAGAGATCGTGACCACACGACCAGCGGTGAAAGCGTTGGCAGCAGTCCTGGTGTTCGTGCTGGCTGCCTGTTCGGCGGCATGTTCGACGGGCAGTCGAGTGGACCTCGGCGCCGGATCGTCGGGCAATCTGATCGCGGCGATCGCCGGGGAACCCGACCAACTCGACCCCCATCGCACCAGTGCCTACTTCTCCTTCGAGGTGTTGGAGAACGTGTTCGACACGCTCGTCGAACCCGACGAGAACCTGCAGATGCGTCCCGCGCTGGCGCAGTCCTGGGAAGTCAGCCCCGACCAGCTCGTCTGGACGTTCCACCTGCGCCCCGGCGTGCGCTGGCATGACAGCAGCCCGTTGACCGCCGAGGACGTCGTGTATTCCTACCGTCGCATCATCGACGAACAGCTGACGAACGTCGACAAGTTCAGTGCGGTCACCGACGTCAGCGCGCCGGATCCGGCCACCGTGCGGATCACGGTCCGACACCCCACGCCCAACCTCCTGACCAACCTGGGCGGGTTCAAGGGCATGGCGATCGTGCAACGCGCCAACGTCGAGAGCGGCCAGATCGCCACTCATCCCGTCGGCACCGGCCCGTTCTCGTTCGCCGGACGCAAAAGCGGCGACTCGATCACGCTGAAGGCCAACCCGCAGTACTGGGGCGGCGCGCCCCCGATGTCGGGGGTGACGTTCCGGTTCATCTCCGAACCGTCCACCGCGCTGTCGGCGTTGCAGGCCGGCGAGATCGACTGGACGGATTCGGTGCCACCGCAGCGCGTCGCCCAGTTGCGCGACGACGACTCGCTGACGCTGGCGGTCACCCCCGGTAACGACTACTGGTATCTGGCGCTGAACGAGGCCCGCGCACCCTGGAACGATCCCCGGGTGCGCCAGGCGATCGCGTACGGCATCGACCGTGATGCGATCGCGGCGGCGACAAGCTACCGCACCGCGGCGGTCAACCAGCTGGCCATCCCGCGTGGCAGCCCCTGGTTCACCGACTACCACCGCTACCGCTATGACCTGGACCAGGCACGGCGGCTGCTCCAGGACGCCGGTGCGGCTCCACGAGATCTCGACATGCTGGTCACCAGTGAATACCCGGAGACGGTGACAGCGGCCCAGATCATCGCCGACAACCTTGCGCCCCTTGGCATCACGGTGAACATCCGGACGGTGGACTTCGCCACGTGGCTCGACGAACAGAACACCGGCCACTTCGACATGCTGATGATGGGATGGCTGGGCAACATCGACCCGGACGACTTCTACTACGCACAGCACCACACCGACGGGACCAGCAACGCCCAGAAATTCTCCGATCCCGAGGTCGACCGGCTGCTGGACGCCGGCCGCACCGAGACCGATGTCGCCAACCGAAAGGACATCTACGCCAAGGCGGCGACCCGGATCGCCGATCAGGTCAGCTACATCTACCTGTACAACCCGTCGGTGATCCAGGCCTGGGCCAACAACTTGTCGGGTTACCAGGTGCGTCGCGACGGCGCTGTTCGCTTCCGCACCGCCGACCTCGACGGAGGGGAAAACCGGTGAACCTGAGCACATTCCGGGAAAGACACCCGATCGCCGAGTTCCTCGGCCGGCGGCTGCTGTACTCCGCGGTGGTGCTCATCGGCGTGCTGGTGGTGGTGTTCGCCCTGGTTCACCTGGTCCCCGGCGACCCGGTCCGCATCGCGCTGGGCACCCGCTACACCCCGCAGGCCTACGACGCGCTGCGGACGGCCAGCGGCATGGACCGCCCCATCGTCGAGCAGTTCTTCTCCTACCTCGGCTCGGCGCTGACCGGCGATCTCGGCGTGAGTTTCCGCAACGGCGACCCGGTCACCGTCACGCTGCTGGACCGGCTGCCGGCAACGCTGTCGCTCGGGGTGGTCGGCATCCTGATCGCGTTGACGCTCGCCGTGCCCGCCGGCATCTTCTCCGCGCTGCGGGAAGGCCGGGTCAGTGACGCCATCGTGCGGATCGGCAGTCAGTTCGGCGTTTCGGTGCCGGATTTCTGGTTGGGCATCCTGCTGATCGGGCTGTTCGCCTCGACGTTGGGCTGGCTGCCCACCTCGGGCTACCGGCCGCTGCTGAGCGATCCCGGTGGCTGGTTGCGCCACATCGTCCTGCCGGGGCTGACGGTGGGTCTGGTGGCCGGTGCGATCATGACCCGCTACGTACGCTCGGCGGTCCTCGAGGTCGCCGCCATGGGCTATGTCCGAACCGCACGGTCGAAGGGGCTGGCGCCACCGGTGGTGACCTTTCGCCACATCGTGCGCAATGCGTTGCTTCCGGTGTTGACCATCACCGGAATTCAGCTGGCCACGATCCTGGGTGGCGTGATCGTGGTCGAAGTGGTGTTTG
Organism: Mycobacterium sp. GA-1841; assembly: GCF_001954135.1. GTDB lineage: Bacteria > Actinomycetota > Actinomycetes > Mycobacteriales > Mycobacteriaceae > Mycobacterium. Next base: position 152,687 of record NZ_MBEQ01000017.1, read on the forward strand.
CCTGGCCCGGTTTGGGCCGGTTGGTGTTCAATTCCGTTGCGGCACGGGACTACCCGGTGATCCAGGGCGCGGTGTTGTTGATCGCGGTGCTGTTCTTGCTCATCAATCTGCTGGTGGATGTCCTGTATGCCCTCGTCGACCCGAGGATCCGGCTGTCATGACCACCACCCGGAATTCCCGCGTCGCGTCCTGGCGGCTGCTGTTGGCCAATCCGGTGACAGCGGTCAGTGCCGCCGTGCTGCTCATCGTCGCGGTGGTGGCGCTCACCTCGTCGTGGATCGCCCCGTACGGCATCAACGACATCGACGTGCCCACCGCACTTCAGGGCCCGAGCCCAGAGCACTGGTTCGGCACCGACGAGCTCGGCCGGGATGTGTTCTCGCGTGTGCTGGTGGCGATCGCGGCATCGCTTCGGGTGGCGGTGGTTTCGGTGCTGTTGGCCGCGGTGGCCGGGGTGCTGATCGGCGTGATCGCCGGCTACCGGGGCGGCTGGATCGACACCGTGGTGATGCGCATCGTCGACGTCATGTTCGCGTTTCCGGTGCTGCTGCTGGCGTTGGCGATCGTGGCGATTCTGGGTCCGGGCGTCACCACCACGATGTTGGCCATCGGGATCGTCTACATCCCGATCTTCGCCCGGGTGGCGCGGGCCTCGGCTCTGGGTGTGCGGGTGGAGCCGTTCGTCGCGGTGTCGCGCAGCATGGGTACCGGCGACGGATACATCCTGGCCCGGCACATCCTGCCGAACATCGCCGGGCCGTTGATCGTTCAACTCTCGCTGTCGCTGGCATTCGCGATCCTGGCCGAGGCGGCGCTGTCCTTTCTGGGGCTGGGTATCCAGCCACCGCAGCCGTCGCTGGGCCGGATGATCTTCGACGCGCAGGGTTTCGTCACCCTGGCCTGGTGGATGGCCGTGTTCCCGGGCGCGGCGATCTTCGTGATGGTGTTGGCGTTCAACCTGTTCGGCGACGGGCTGCGCGACGTGCTCGATCCCAAGCAGCGCACCGCCATCGAGGCCAGAAGGGGGCGTGGATGAACCAGCCGGTACTCAAGGTCGGCGATCTGCACGTGAGGATCGGCCGCCGCGAGATCGTGCGCGGGGTGTCGTTCGAGGTGCACCGTGAGCAGACGGTCGGCATCGTGGGCGAGTCGGGTTCGGGCAAATCCATGACCGTGCTGGCCGCCACCGGCCTGCTCGATGCCCCAGGCGCAGTGGTCACCGGCGACAGCACACTGTCCGGTGGCGCCCGATTGATCGGTGCGTCGGCGCGCACACTACGTACCGTGCACGGCAGCCGGATCGGGTTCGTCTTCCAGGATCCCGGGACATCGCTGAACCCGCTGCTGACCTTGGAACGCCAGATCACCGAAACGCTTCAGGCCCACCGCAAGTCGACCCGGCGTCAGGCCCGCACCCGCGCCGGTGAGCTGCTCGACGCGGTCGGGCTTTCTCCCGATCGGCTCGACGCCTACCCGCACCAACTGTCCGGCGGGCAGCGCCAACGGGTGATGATCGCCATCGCGCTGGCCTGCGATCCGGAACTGCTCATCGCCGACGAGCCGACCACCGCCCTCGATGTCACCACCCAGGCCCAGATCATCGAACTGGTCGCCGCCCTGCAACGGGATTTCGGGACGGCGGTGGTGTGGATCAGCCACGATCTCGGCGTCATCGGGCAGGTGGCCGATGAGGTGACCGTGCTGCGCGACGGCGAGGTCGTCGAGCAGGCGCCGATCCTCGACGTGTTCGACCGTCCACAACACCCCTACACCCGTGAATTGCTCGAGGCCCGCCCGCTGGTCGACGGCGCCGGGCCCGATCCCGCCCCGGCTGAATCTCCGGTCATGCTGCAGGTCAACGGAATTGACGTCCGCTACGGTGCGGTGCGCGCCGTCAAGGACGTCTCGTTCGAGATCCGGCGGGCCACCACACTCGGGATCGTCGGTGAATCGGGGTCGGGCAAATCGACGGTGGCCGCGGCGCTGACCGGGCTGGCCACCCCGTCGGCGGGCACCGCCACGCTCGACGGACTCGACGTCGTCGCCGGTGGGCGTGATGTGCGCCGGCGGATCAGCCTGGTGTTCCAGGACCCGTTCTCCTCGCTCGATCCCCGTGCCCGGGTCAGCGCCGCGATCGGTGAGCCGCTGCGCGTGCACCGGTTGGCCACAGGGCGTCGCGGCCGCGCCGATCGGATCGCTCAACTCCTCGAAATGGTCGGCCTGACCGAGGATTTCGCCTCCCGCTATCCCCACGAACTGTCGGGCGGCCAGCGGCAACGGGTCAGCATCGCCCGCGCCCTGGCCACCGAACCCGACGTGCTGATCCTCGACGAATCCACGGCGTCACTGGACGTGTCGGTGCAGGCGCGGGTGCTGGACCTGCTGGCGGACCTGCAGCGCGAACTGGGATTGACCTACCTGTTCATCGCGCACGATCTGGCGGTGGTGCACCGCATGTGCCACGACGTGCTGGTGATGCGCTCCGGTGAGGTGGTCGAGTACGGCCCGGCCGAGCGGTTGTTCACTGCCCCTGAGCACGAGTACACCCGCACGCTGCTGGCCGCGATCCCACCGGCGCGCCCGCGTGAGAAGGTCTAACCCATGACTGCACTTGATGGAAAGGTCGCGTTGGTCACCGGCGCCTCGTCGGGGCTCGGCGCGGCGGTGGCCCAATTGTTCGCCGCCCGCGGCGCCTCGGTGTTCGGTGTGGCCCGCGACGCCGAACGGATGGCGACGGTGTTCGACGAGGTGCCGGGCGGCGCCTATGCGTCGGTCGACATCTCGTCGTCGGAGGCCTGCCGCGACGCCGTGGCGCAGTGCGTCGAGAAGTTCGGCCGCCTCGATGCCCTGATCAACGTGGCGGGTTTTCACCAGATGCGCCGCACCCTTTCCGTGACCGATGACGATTGGGACAAGGATCTCGCGGTCAACCTCAACGGGCCGTTCTTCCTGTGCCGGGCCGCTCTGCCACATCTGTTGGAAACCGGTGGCAACATCGTCAACGTCGCATCCATCGCCGGCATCGAAGGCGAGGTGTATTCGGCGGGGTACTGCGCGGCCAAGCACGGTCTGGTCGGTCTCACCCGCGCTCTGGCCATCGAGTTCACCTCGGAGCGGCTGCGGGTCAACGCGGTGTGTCCGGGCGGAATGATCACCCCGCAGACCACCGAGTTCGCCGCGCCGGAGGACGCGGACTGGAATCTGATCATGCGGATCGCCGCCCCCCGCGGGATGATGGACGTGGCCGATGTCGCCAAGACCATCGCGTTTCTGGCCAGTGACGACGCGGCCGCCGTGCACGGCGCGGTCTACATCGTCGATGCCGGGAAGACGGCGGGATGAGCGCCATCGCCGGTTCGCGGGCGACGCATCACAGTGTGGCAGTCGCCGGATCGGCGGCCACCGCATCCAGTGTCGCGGTGGCCGGTTCGGCTGCGACAGTCTCCAGCATCGCGGTGGCGGGCTCGGCGGCCACCGCGTCCAGCGCCGTGGTGGCCGGCTCGGCGGCCACGGCCGGCAGCGCCGTGATCGCCGGAAGTGCGCTCACCGCACTGTCTTTCGCGATGCTGAACTGCCTGGCCTGTATCGGCTGCTTCGCATGTCTGCGGTGTGTGGGCTGTGTGGGTTGTGCTCGCTGCCGCGACTGCGTCGGATGCGTGGGCTGCTACAACTGCTCGGGTCTGCGCAACGCGCGCGGTCTGCGCAACGTGCACGTTTGAGGCACTAACCGCCCGGCACCACCAGCACGGGCCGGTAGGTGCGTTGCAGCGTCGTGCTCGCCACGCTGCCCAGCAGTACCTTCTTCAGCCCGGACCGGCCCCGTGAACCCACCGCCACCACGGCGGCCCGCTGTTCGTCGGCGAAAGCCACGAGAGCGTCGGCGGTGGCTCCGGCGCCGGACCCGCGGAACCGGGGCACCCGTTGTGCCCCCTCGACCGCACTGTCCTCGGTGCCGTCGTCGGTGCCGTCTTGGACGGCCACCGCGATCACCTCGCGGTCGGTGAACAGGCCTCGGGCCACCGCCAGCGCGTGATCGGAACCGGCGGAGCCGTCGACGCCGACCACCACGGGACCATGGGCCACCGCGTCGTACTCGGCGGTGATCATGGTCTGCGACACCACGAGCACCGGGCGAGATGAGTGGTGTACCACCAGATCTGACACGCTGCCCAGCTTCGAGTCGGCCGCGCCGAGCCCGCGGGCACCGACGATCAGGACGTCGGGTGCGATCTGCTCGGCCACCTGGGCCAGCCCCAGGCCCTCCCCCGCCCAGGTGCGTTTGACCAGTGCCTCACCTTGCCAACCGGCGGCGCGGGCCAGGGTCACGCCGGTCTCGACCACTCGGGCGGCCTCGTGATCGCTTTCGGTGTCCACGAGATCGATCAGCTCGTCGACGTTGCGCGCCGAGTGGCGCAACCGGGCACGCAACCCTTTGCTGCCGAACGGCGGTGTGCACAGATAGACGACGACCGCCTCGGCCGCCGGGAACAGCACGGCGCCATTGCTGATCGCCGCATTGGCCGCGAGCGACCCGTCATAGCCGAGCACTACCTTCATCTGCGTCCCCTGTCCCGTTGCGTTCGGTTCCAGCCTAAAGGGATCGGTTACCAGCGCGATTTTCGAATTCGGACAATGTCAGCGCTCGCCGTACGCCAGCGGCGGCTCAGACGAGTCGACATGCCCATAGCTGCTGATGGTCAGCCCGTCAGGGCCCACCTCGTAGCGCGCGCCGTCGGCCGGATTGACCGCCACGAAGCCGTCACCCGAGCGCTGGGCGGTCGGAATCTGCAAGTTCGCACCGTCGCTGAGCCGCTCGCCGCGGTAGGAGAAACTGTCCGGACCGTTCTGACAGATCACCGCCAATGAGGATTCGGTACGGATCACCGCCGCCGGGGTACTGCCTTCGGGGCAGCGCGCGGTGTGGCCGACGAAACCCTGCTCATCGGTGCCGCTGACACCGGCCGTCGCCGACCCGCTCGAGGTCGTGGTCGGCGCCGCAGAGGTTTCGCTCGGTGGGTTCGGCGGGCTGAGCGTCTCCCGCGTCGAGGCACCGTCGCCTCCGCTGGCCAAAAAGGCCGCCAGCACCGCGGCGATGCCGAGCAGCACCACCGACACCAGGATCAGGGTGAGCTGGGCGCGGCTGAGCCGCGGTTTGCCCGCCGATTTGCGTACCGGTGCCGGGGCCTGCGGCGGTGTGGGCGGGTACGGGGTGTAGCCGGTGTGGTCGGGGTTGGGGTAGATCGACGAGAATTCGCGAGTACCCGGCGGTTGAGCCGGCGGCACTGCGCGGGGCGGTGGCGTGGGCCGGGGTGTCACCGCGGGGGCGGCCGGTAGAACCGGTGCACTCTCCACCGCCGGCGCCGCACCGGGGGTCAAGGCGGCCCGGGCCGCCTTGGCCAACTCCCCCGCGCTGCCATAGCGGTGCCCGGCGTCCTTGGCCATGCCCTTGGCCACCACGTCGTCGAACGCGCGCGGTATGCCGCGGCGCATGATGCTGGGCCGCGGCGGCGGGGAGAACATGTGCGCGCTCATCAATTGGCGCAGGTCACCGGTCTCGAACGGCGGCCGTCCGACCAGCATTTCGTAGAGCAGACAGGTGAGTGCATAGACATCGGCGGCCGGTCCGACCGTGCCGCCGGAGAACCGCTCGGGCGCCATATAGGCGCTGGACCCGATCAGCACGCCCGTCATCGTCACGCTGGCCTCACCGCCGATGTGGGCGATGCCGAAATCGACGAGGTAGGCGAAGTCGTCGGCCGTCAGCAGCACGTTCTCCGGCTTGATGTCGCGGTGCACCAGGCCGTCGGCGTGCGCGGCGTCCAACGCCGCGGCCACCTGACCCACGATCGAGGTGGCGCGCGACGGATCCAGCGGGCCGTTGGTCCGCAACAGCTCCTTGACGCTGGCGCCCTCGACCAGGCGCATGTCGATGAACAGCACTCCGTCGATCTCGCCGAAATCGTGCACCGGGATCACGTGCGGTTCCTGCAGCCGCGCCGCCACCCGGGACTCCCGCCGGAACCGCTCCTGGAAGCTCGGGTCGGCGGCGATCTCGGTGCGCAGTAATTTGACCGCCACCATGCGTTCCTTGACCGTGTCGTAGGCCCGGAAGACCTCCCCCATGCCACCGACACCGATCAGCGACTTCAGTTCGTACGGTCCGAACCGGGTGCCGAGGCGCGAGGCACCGGGAGGCGGGGTCATTTCACGATCCTTTCCGGTGGCACCAAGCCCCCGACAAGGCGCGCACATCTGGAGTCCGACTGATCTCGGTGACGAGGATAGTTCGACTCCGGCCCGGTCCGCCCGACCCGACGCCCCGCGACGTCAGCCGAACGACGAGTGCGGTGCCCCGATGCCCGGGTCGATCTGCACCGGCCCGGAAGCCGAGGGCGCGACCGGGAAATCGAAGATGGCGGTCGGAATGTACACCGTCGCACAGGCATTCGGGATGTCGACGACGCCGGACAACCTGCCTTCGATCGGCGCGGCGCCCAGCAGCAGGTAGGCCTGCTCGGGGCTGTATCCGAATTTCGTCAGATAGTCGATCGCGTGCAGGCAGGCCCGCTGATAGGACAGGTGGGAGTCGAGGTAACGCTGCTCCCCGTCAAGGGTCACCGAGGTGCCGGAGAACGCCAGCCACTCCGAGTACTGCGGATCGGTGTTGCCGGGCATGAAGATGGCGTTCTCGCTCACCCCGTAGGTCTCCATGCCGCCGGGGATGACGTCGACGCGCAGATCGATGAAGCCGCCCATCTCGATGGCTCCGCAGAAGGTGATCTCGCCGTCTCCCTGGGAGAAATGCAGGTCGCCGACCGAGAGGTTGGCGCCGTCGACATACACCGGGTAGAACACCCGGCTGCCCTTGGTGAGGTTCTTGATGTCCTGATTGCCACCGTTCTCGCGCGGTGGGGCGGTGCGGGCCGCCTCGCCGGCGGCTTTGGTGAAGGCCTCCCCGGTCAGGCCACCGAGGATCGCGTCACGCGGCTCCGGCGGAAGCGCCAGCGGCGGGACCCGGTCGGGGTCGGTGGCGATCAGCGCCGCCTCGCGGGTGTTCCACTTGGCCAGCAGCCCGGTCGACGGTGCGGTGCCCATCAGACCGGGGTGCACGATGCCGGTGAACTCCACGTGCGGCACGTGCCGAGACGTCGCCTTCTGCCCGGAGAAGTCCCAGATCGCCTTGTAGGCGTCGGGGAATTGATCGGTGAGGAACCCGCCGCCGTTGAGCCTCGGGAAGATGCCCGTGTAACCCCACCCCTGGCCGGCCAGCGGTCCGGAATCCTCTTGCGGGATCGGGCCGACGTCGAGAATGTCGACGATCAGCAGGTCACCGGGCTTTGCGCCCTCGACCGCGATCGGGCCGGACAGCACGTGCACGGTGGTCAGCGGCGCGTTGAGGATGTCGTCGGCGGAATCGTCGTTGACGATCGCGCCGTCGAACCACTCGCGACAGTGCACCCGGAACGAGTCGCCCTGTTTGACCGTCACCGCGGCCGGGATGTCGGGATGCCACCGGTTGTGGCCGAGCTTCTCCTGATCGGTGAACTTCTTGGTCGAGTCGAGCGGGAAGACAACCTCGGGCATCGATCCTCCTTCAGGGACGGGGCAACTTTTGATGAAGCGGATTGGTGGTGACCTTCTGCCGTCGGCCGCCCGGTGGTGGTCCGGCCACCACCGCGGGACGATCGGCAGTCGCGCGCGTCGCATCCTGAAGCGCCATGGGGGTCGAGCCGCCACGACCCAGGTTCGGCGAAGCGATGGTCCTCCGGGCCTGGCCCCGACAGTCCGGGCAGTCGATGGCGTCGGGACGGGAACTCATCGGATACAGCCTTTTCGTCACGCCGCAACCGGAATCACAACGAAATTCGTAGAGAACCAACGGGTTTCCTTGCCGATTTAGTACGGATACGACGCATGCGACGTTACCTATACATGCCGCTTTTGGCGCGCCGATTCGCCGACAAGCCGCCCTGGGCCGTCCTCGAAATTGCTCTGAGGAGACAAATCCGGAGCGGATTCTGTCCCTGGCTTCAATCTCGGCGTTCGCCGCGCGTCCGGCCGGGAGGCCACGTCCTGCGGTAGCTTCACGCAGACGCGTCGGCAGATCAGGGGGCCCAGGTGAACGACCTGAAACCTTTCTCACCGTCGATCGACTGGAGTGCCGAGCTGTTGCACTCGCTGTGGTGGCTGGCCCAGGCCTGGACCATCACGGCGATCTGCACCCTGGCCGTCCTGACCCTGCTTGCCCGGTACACCACCTGGGGCCGGCAGTTCTGGGCGGTCACGGGCGCCTATTTCACCGGGCGCCACAGCGTGAAGCCGTGGCTGACCCTGGCCGCGATGCTGCTGTCGGTGATTCTGGGCGTCCGCCTGTCGGTGTTGTTCAGCTATCAGGGCAACGACCTGTTCACGTCTGCCCAGGTTGCCGTGGAGGGCCTGGCCACCGGCAACGACGAGGTGAGAAGCTCGGGTATTCGGGGCTTTTGGATCGCGCTGTTCACCTTCATGGTGCTGGCCGCGATCCTGGTCGCCCGGGTGCTGATCGACCTGGTCATGACCCAGCGGTTCATGCTGGCCTGGCGGGCCTGGCTGACCGACCGGCTCACCGGAGACTGGCTCGACGGCCGCGCCTACTACCGCTCGCGGTTCATCGACCAGACCATCGACAACCCCGATCAGCGCATCCAGTCCGACATCGACGTGTTCACCGCGCTGTCCGGTCCCCAGCCCAACACCCCGCACCAGACCAGCAACGGGACCCTGCCGTTCGGCGCCATCTCGTCGATCGTCTCGGTCGTCTCGTTCACGTCGATCCTGTGGAATCTGTCGGGCGATCTCGATGTGTTCGGCGTGCAGATTCCGCGGGCGATGTTCTGGTCGGTGTTCGTCTACGTCGCATTCGCCACGGTGATCGCGTTCGCACTCGGCCGCCCGTTGATCCACCTGTCGTTCAACAACGAGAAGTTCAACGCCGCCTTCCGCTACGCACTGGTGCGGCTGCGCGATGCCGCCGAATCCGTGGCGCTCTACCGCGGCGAGAAGGTCGAACGCTCACATCTGCGCGACCGATTCGCCGCCGTGGTCGCCAACTACAAGCACTTCATCAACCGGACCATGGCCTTCACCGGCTGGAACCTGTCGATGAACCACATCATCATTCCGTTGCCCTGGATCCTGCAGGCACCGCGGTTGTTCGCCGGTCAGATCCAGCTCGGTGCGGTCAACCAGTCGGTGGCCGCGTTCGGCGCGATCCAGGATGCGCTGTCGTTCTTCCGCAATTCCTATGACACGTTCGCCGGTTACCGGGCCTCGATCATCCGCTTGCACGGGCTCGTCGCCGCCGATGAGCAGAGCCGGCAACTGCCCAAGGTAGATGTCACCGATCTCGATGCGGACAGCGAGAGCCTGGTCGAACTCGGCGAAGTCGAGGTCCGCAACCCCGCGGGTGAGCAGTTGATCGACGATCTGAGCCTGCACCTGGCCGCGGGTGAGGCGATGATCGTCACCGGAAAGTCCGGCGCAGGCAAGACGACGTTGCTGCGCAGCATCGCCCAGCTGTGGCCGTACGCGTCGGGCACGGTGCGGTGCCCGCAGGGTGCCGACGAGACGTTGTATCTGTCCCAGGTTCCCTACGTGCCGTTGGGCGATCTGCGGACCGTGGTGTCCTATCCGCACGAGCCCGGGCAGCTGTCCGACCAGGCCGTGAAAGACGCCCTGCTGGCGGTTGCGCTTCCGCGCTATGTCGATCGGCTCGACGAGGACGGCGACTGGGCCAAGGTGCTCTCGCCCGGCGAGCAGCAGCGCGTGGGGTTCGCCCGGGTGCTGTTGACCAGGCCGAAGGTGGTGTTCCTCGACGAGGCCACCTCGGCGCTCGACGAGCCGCTGGAGTTCATGATCTACAGCCTGGTGCGCCGCGAGCTCCCCGAAACGGTATTGGTCAGCGTCACCCACCGCACCACGGTCCATCGTCATCACACGCTCCACCTCGAACTGCTGGGTGAGGGCCGCTGGCGGTTGGGTCGTGTCGCGGACGCCGAGCCCGTCGGCGTGTGAACTACGGTACGAAAGTGCCTGCTACGGCGGGCTGACGGACCGTTGTGCCGGTCCGTCTGGTAAGACGGGGGACGACACGACGTAGTAAGGGAAGGCTGCGCACACTGCCTGACGGCTACGTCGCGCTCTCCCGCCCGACCACCAAGGGTTCCTGATGGCCGATTCCAGAGCCCCCCACACGGGGGTTGCTCGATGGATCCGTCGATTCGCCATTCCGGTGATTGTCGGCTGGATCGCCCTGTTGGCGTTCATGAGCGCCACCGTCCCCTCGCTCGAGGTGGTCGGCCAGATGCGCTCGGTGTCGATGAGCCCCGACGACGCGCCGTCGGTCATCGCGATGAAGCGTGTCGGCAAGGTGTTCGACGAATTCCACTCGGACAGTTCGGCGATGATCGTGCTGGAGGCCCAAGGGGACGGGGCCAAGCTCGGCGACGACGCCCACCGGTTCTACAACGACATGGTCGACCGACTGGAAGCCGACAAGAAGCATGTCGAGCACGTCCAGGATTTCTGGGGTGACCCGCTGACCGAGGCCGGCGCGCAGAGTAACGACGGAAAAGCCACCTACGTCCAGGTCTATCTGGCCGGCAACATGGGTGAGTCGCTGGCCAACGAGTCGGTGGAGGCCGTCCAGCAGCTGATCAAGGAGCTGACCCCGCCGCCCGGGCTCAAGGTGTACGTCACCGGGCCCACCGCGCTGGCCGCCGATCAGCAGATCTCCGGTGATCGCAGCGTCAAGATCATCGAGGCCGTCACCTTCCTCGTCATCATCACCATGCTGCTGCTGGTCTACCGGTCGATCGTCACGGTGATCCTAGTGCTGCTGATGGTGGTCATCGAGCTCTCGGCGGCGCGTGGGGTGGTGGCGTTCCTGGGCTACCACGAACTGATCGGTCTATCCACATTCGCGACGCAGCTTCTGGTCACCCTGGCCATCGCCGCGTCCACCGACTACGCGATCTTCTTGATCGGGCGATATCAAGAGGCCCGCTCCGTCGGCGAGGACCGAGAACAGGCGTATTACACGATGTTCCACGGCACGGCGCACGTCGTGCTCGGTTCCGGCATGACGATCGCCGGCGCCACGTTGTGTCTGCACTTCACCCGGCTGCCCTATTTCCAGACCCTGGGTGTTCCGATGGCCGTGGGCATGACGGTCACGGTCCTGGCCGCATTGACCCTGGGCCCCGCGATCATCACCGTGGCCAGCCGGTTCGGCAAGGTGCTCGAACCCAAGCGCGCCATGCGTATCCGGGGCTGGCGGCGGCTCGGTGCGTTCGTGGTGCGCTGGCCGGGTCCGGTGCTGCTGGGCACCATCCTGCTGTCATTGGTCGGCCTGCTCACGCTGCCGGGCTACCGCACCAACTACAACGACCGCAACTACCTGCCCCAGGATCTGCCGGCGCAGGAGGGTTACGCCGCGGCCGACCGGCACTTCTCGGCGGCGAAGATGAACCCCGAGTTGCTGCTCATCGAAACCGACCACGACGTGCGCAACTCGGCCGACTTCCTGGTCATCGACCGGATCGCCAAACGCGTCTTCGAGGTGCCCGGTGTCGGCAGTGTGCAGGCCATCACCCGCCCGCAGGGTGAGCCGCTGGAGTTCAGCACGATCCCCGCGCAGATGAGCATGGGTGGGGTCATGCAGACCATGAACCGCAAGTACCTCAGCGACCGCGTCGACGACATGCTGCTGCAGGCCGACGAGATGCAGACGACCATCAACACGATGGATCGGATGATCGAGCTGATGGAGGAAATGACCGCCATCACCCACAACATGGTCGGGAAGATGGACCAGATGGTTCTCGACGTCGCCGAATTACGGGACCACATCTCCGATTTCGACGACTTCCTGCGCCCCCTGCGCAACTACCTGTACTGGGAACCGCACTGCTACAACATTCCGATGTGCGCGTCGATGCGCTCGGTGTTCGACGGACTCGACGGTGTCGACACGATGACCGAGAGCATCCAGCAATTGATGCCCGACATGCACATGCTCGACGAACTGATGCCGCAGATGGCCTCGATGATGCAGCCGCAGATCAAGATCATGCGGAACATGAAGACGATGATGCTGACCATGTACCAGACCCAGAAGGGTCTGCAGGATCAGATGGCCGAGATGCAGGACGGCCAGACGGCGATGGGTACGGCGTTCAACGACTCCAAGAACGACGACAGCTTCTATCTGCCGCCGGAGACCTTCAACAACCCCGACTTCAAACGCGGTATGAAGAGCTTCATCTCGCCCGACGGAAAAGCCGTGCGGTTCATCATCTCCCACGAGGGTGACCCGTTGACGCCCGAAGGCATCGGGATCATCGACAACATCAAACTGGCCGCCAAGGAAGCCATGAAGGGCACCCCTTGGCAGGGCTCGAAGATCTACATGGGCGGTACCGCCTCGGCCTTCAAGGACATGCAGGAAGGCAACAACTACGACCTGATCATCGCCGGGATCTCGGCGTTGTGCCTGATCTTCATCATCATGCTGATCATCACCCGCAGCCTGGTGGCCGCCGCGGTGATCGTGGGCACCGTGCTGGTGTCCCTGGGCACGTCATTCGGGTTGTCGATCCTGGTGTGGCAGCACCTGATCGGCATCGAGCTGCACTTCATGGTGATGGCGATGGCGGTGATCGTGCTGCTGGCGGTCGGCGCGGATTACAACCTGCTCCTGGTGGCGCGGCTCAAGGAAGAGCTGCCCGCCGGCATCAACACCGGCATCATCCGGGCCATGGGCGGCAGCGGATCGGTGGTGACCGCGGCCGGGTTGGTGTTCGCCTTCACGATGATGTCGATGGTGGTCAGTGAGATGACCGTGGTGGCGCAGGTGGGTTCGACGATCGGGCTCGGCCTGTTGTTCGACACCCTGGTGATCCGCTCGTTCATGACACCGTCGATCGCGGCGCTGATGGGCCGCTGGTTCTGGTGGCCACAGTTGGTGCGCCAACGCCCGGCACGTGGTGTGGTGGCCCAGGCGCTGACGCGGTCCAACTCCTGACGGCTCAGTTCTGGTTGAGTCCCAACGCGCGGGACATGGTGAAGAACAGGTCGGTCTGATCACTCAGGCCGACGACGTTGGCCGCGCCGGGACCGTAGGCGGCAATGCGCAACTGGGATCCGGTGTGCCCCTGGTCCATCGCGTCGAGGTTGTCCGAGGTGCCGTACGAGACGGTCAGGTCCTGGCCGTCCTTGCCGCGCAGCACCCGCGTCAGGCCTGGGTAGATGGCCTCACGGGTGACCTCGAAGGGCAGCTTGGCCTCAGCGGCCGCGTCGCGGACGTCGTCGACGCTCATGGACTCCACGACCTGGCTGCTGTGCGCGTGGTCGGCGGTGACGATGACCAGGGTGTCCTTGTTCTCCTTGGCGAAATCGAGGGCCACCTTGGCGGCCTCGTCGAGGTCGACGGTCTCGCCGATCTGGCCGCACGGGTTGGCGGCATGGTCCTGCTTGTCGATCGACGCGCCTTCCACCTGTAGGAAGAAGCCGTTGCCATTGCCCTTGAGCAGGTCGATCGATTTCTTGGTCATGGCCGCCAGGGTCGGCACCTCGGCCGTGCGGTCCGGGTTGTCCCGGCACTCGGCAGCCGGCTCCAGGTATCCACCCTTGCTGGCGACGGGACCGCTCCAGCGGGTGGGCATGTTGCCGTCGGCGAACAGGCCGAGCAGCGGCGCGTCCTGGTCGGCCTTGCCCGCCTGGTCGAGTTCGTCGGCGGTGCGCACGATGGTGAAGCCACGCTCCTTGGCCTGGACCTCCAGCGTCTTGCCTTGGTACTCACCGGCTTTGGCGACCTGCTGGAAGGTTTCGGCGCCACCGCCCATCACGATGTCAGCCCGCGTGGTGAGCAGTTGTTCGGTGATCGACCCGCGCCCACCGTTCTCCAGGGCGTTGGTCGGGCACTTCTGGCTGGTCTCGTCAGGCCCGTAACACTTCCGTGTGGTGACGTGCGCGAACTGCACGGCCAGGGTGGCGTCCTGGATCTCGGCGGTGCTGATGTCACCGGTGGCCTTACCGGCCTCCTTGGCGATCTGCAGCAGCGTCTTCTGGTCCTTGCCATCGATGTCCACCGAGATCGCGCCGTTGTAGGTCTTGGTGCCCGTGGCCCAGGCCGATCCGCTGGCCGCGGAGTCGGTCACGTATGTCGGCTTGCCATTCTTGTCCAGCGAGTAGTGGGTGTACTGACCGGTCAGCGGAAAGGCGTCCAGACCCGAGAACGCGCCGCCTGCACCATGCGCGTAGTTGCGGGCCACGGTGATCTCCGAATCCCCCATGCCGTCGCCGATCAACAGGATGACGTTGCGGGCGCCGGTGTTCTTGATCGAGTCGGCAATCAGTGCGCTGCGGTCGTCCCCCGCCCGGGTCGCACCCCCGTGCTCGGACAGCGTGCCAGTGGCGACGGGGTCGAGCAACGGCAGCGCCGCTTCGTCCTTGCTGCCACCACACGCCGCGGCCAGCGCCGCTGTGCATACCAGCGCCGCCGTCACCACGTACCGCTTGCGAATCATCCCGGTCTCCCTGTCGTCGTCTCCATCGAGCCCACACATGGTTGAAGTCGCATATGAACCGATGCTTGCCCGACGGCGACACCCGGGTGACCGGGGGGCATCGAACTCCTTGCGTTAGGAATGACGTGGCTTCTGGGCGTGTCGATAACCGCCATTGCGCTTTGCTGGCGTTGGTAGCGTGCGGCGAGAAAGAACGGGGATGCCGATGACGAACCACACCACAGCCTGCCTCATCGCGACACTGGCGATCGGCTTGGCCGCCTCGGCATGCAGCCCGGCGACCGACAACGCTGAAGCCACCACGACGGCCCCGCCGGCGGCCGACGCATCCCTGGCCTCGCTGTTGCCGACGCCGGCCGAGGTGCAGCAGACCCGCGGGCCCGATGATGTCGGCGACGGCGGTATCCACCTGCATTACCAGGTCAACGGAGCGCCGCACGACGCG
The DNA here is from genome assembly GCF_001954135.1 of Mycobacterium sp. GA-1841. GTDB lineage: Bacteria > Actinomycetota > Actinomycetes > Mycobacteriales > Mycobacteriaceae > Mycobacterium. The sequence continues at coordinate 167,699 of NZ_MBEQ01000017.1, forward strand.
ATGGCCGCATACAAGACGGCCCTGCAGGACAAGGGTTGGGCGGTCACCACGGTCGTCAGCTCGGGCGGCAACAGGGGTGGCGGGGCCACCTACACCGGTACGCACGGTGACGCCTACGGGGTGTTCGACGGTGGCGGGTACGCCAACACCACCTACATCGACGTCTGCACCTGGCCCACCAAACCGGCCGACCCCAACTGCAGCCGCGGCGAACGTTAGCCTCGCCCGCTTCGGAAAGTTTCCCGACCGAACGCGAATGTCGTTGCCGGAATTGGTGATTCGATTCGTTCACACCACCTCGGCCGCGCCGAGATACCAACCCGGCCAACGAGTTGCGTGCGATTTGCCCACCGTGACCCGGAACCGGTCCTACGCTTGATCACATGTCCGGCCCGCCCCCGAGGTCGAGGTCTACAGTTGCCAAGCTGGCAATGCACTGTGTGCTGGCCGGATTGCTCGCGGCCACACTGATGTTCCCGATCGTCGGCGGTATCGGAGTCATGTCTGCGCGCCTGTCCGACACGGTGGCACAGGATTCGGCAGAGGTACTCAAGGGTGATGCGCCGATCGTCACGACCATGGTCGACACCTCGGGCGCGCCGATCGCCTGGCTCTACGAACAGCGTCGATGGGTGGTGCCCAGCGATCGGATCGCCGACACCATGAAACTGGCGATCGTCTCGGTCGAGGACAAACGTTTCGCCGAACACAACGGCGTGGACGTACAGGGGACTTTGAACGGGCTCATCGGCTATCTGCGCGGTGTCGATCAGGTGCGCGGCGGGTCGACCATCGAGCAGCAGTATGTCAAGAACTACAACCTGTTGGTGAAGGCGAAGTCCGATGCCGAACGCCGGGCCGCGGTGGAAGTCAGCCCCGCACGCAAACTGCGGGAGATCCGCATCGCACTGGCGATGGACAAGACACTGCCCAAGAGCGAGATGCTGGCCAGATACCTGAATTTGGTGTCGTTCGGCAACGGCGCATTCGGCGTTCAGGATGCGGCACGCACCTACTTCGGTGTCGACGCCGCAGATCTCACCTGGCCGCAGGCGGCCCTGCTCGCCGGCGTCGTGCGGTCCACGACCACTCTGAACCCGTACACGAACCCCGATGGCGCCCTGGCGCGACGCAACGTCGTGCTCGACACCTTGATCGACTATCTGCCCGACCGTGCCGAGGAACTGCGGGCCGCCAAAGCCGCGCCGTTGGGCGTGCTGCCGCAGGCCGATCCGCTGCCGCAAGGATGCATCGCCGCCGGCGATCGCGCGTTCTTCTGTGAATACGTGCTGCAGTACCTGGCCCGGGCGGGCCTCACCATGGAGGACGTCGCCCGCAACGGCTACCTGATCCGCACCACGCTGGATCCCACGGTGCAGGACAGCGTCCAGACGGCGGTCGAGAAGTATGCCGACCCCGACGCCAACGGTGTGGCAAGCGTGATGAGCGTGATCACCCCGGGCAAAGACACGCACCGCCTGGTCGCGATGGCCGACAGCCGCCGGTACGGCCTCAACCTCGACAACAACGAGACGGTGCAACCACAACCGTTCTCCCTGGCCGGTGACGGCGCAGGTTCCATCTTCAAAATCTTCACCACGGCCGCCGCGCTCGACATGGGGATGGGCATCAACACCCAACTCACCGTCCCGGGCACCTTCATGGGTAAAGGGTTGGGCAGCAGTGACACTCCGGGATGCCCGAAGGAGACCTGGTGTGTGCGTAACGCGCACGGTTTCCCCGGATCGCTGAGCGTCACCGACGCCTTGGCCCAATCCCCCAATACCGCGTTCGCCAAACTGATCTCGCAGATCGGTGTGCCCCGGGCGGTGGACATGGCGGTCCGGTTGGGGTTGAGGTCTTACGCCGAGCCGGGCAGCGCCCGCGACTACCACCCCGATTCCGACGAGAGCATCGTCGAGTACGTCAAGCGACAGAACATGGGTTCGTTCACGCTCGGCCCGCTCGAGCTCAACGCACTCGAACTCGCGAACGTCGGGGCGACACTGGCGTCGGGCGGCACCTGGTGCCCGCCAAGCCCGATCGACAAGATCTTCGATCGCGACGGCCGCGAAGTGAGCGTGGAAACAGTGCCCTGCGATCAGGCCGTGCCCGAAGGGTTGGCGAACACGTTGGCCAACGCACTGGGTAAAGACCATTCGAGCGGAACCGCCGCCGGGGCAGCCAGTTCCGTCGGCTGGAAACTGCCGATGTCGGGCAAGACAGGCACCACCGAAGCCCATCGTTCGTCGGCGTTCGTCGGGTTCACCAACCGGTACGCCGCCGCGAACTACATCTTCGACGATTCCTCGTCACCGTCGGGACTGTGCTCATATCCGTTGCGCACCTGCGGTGAGGGCGACCTGTACGGCGGAACCGAACCGGCGCTGACGTGGTACGCGGCAATGAGTCCCATCGCGGAGCACTTCGGACCTGTTGCCATGCCGCCTACCGACCCGCGCTACGTCGATGGCGGTCCGGGAAGCCACGTGCCCAGTGTCACCGGCCTCAAGTTCGACGAGGCACGTAAACGCCTGCAGGACTCCGGTTTCCAGGTAGCCGAGAAACCCACACCCGTCAACAACTCTGCATCGAAAGGCTCGGTGGTCGGAACCACCCCGAGCGGCAAGACGATTCCCGGATCGATCGTCACGATCAACACCAGCACCGGGTATGTGCCTCCGCCGGTCTACATTCCACCTCCACAGGCGCCCCCACCCCCGCCTGGAGCGCCGCCGCCGGCCGACAACGTCATCCTGATCCCGGGACTCCCGCCGATAACGCTGCCGGCCCCGGCGCCCCCTCCGCCACCGGAACCGCCGCCGCCACCGCCACCTGGCGCACCCGCCTTCTGACTGCCCAGGTTTGAGTATCGACGGATATGGCAATTACTGGTGGCGACAAACCCATATTGTTCCTACGTCGATCGGACTGACCATGATCGTGCTCGGCATCATCCTCCTGTTGATCGGCTATTTCGCCGGTATCTCGATCCTTTACACGATCGGCGGGATCCTCGTGGTGATCGGCATCATCCTGTGGATTCTCGGGGCCGTTGGTCGTCCGGTGGGCGGCCGAAAAGTCTGGTTCTGACCCTGGCGGAAGGTGTATGGCACCTTCACACCTTCCGCCTACGGCCGTTGCGGTGGAGCGTCAACCCGTGCGGAAATCTGCTGAGCAATCTTGACAGCAGAGTCCGCCGGGTTGGCGCTACACGTGTTTATGTCGACCACGACGTTGTTGTTCGCCGTCAACGCTCGGCCGCAGGCCCAGCCGCCTTCCTTGGCGTTTGACTGCGTGGCGACGGTGCTCAGGACACCGTTTTCGTCGGAGATGGGTCCCGCATCCCACAGTGAGCCGGTTTGCGTGTGGGTGTAGTGCTTACAGGCCGGCCACTGCCGCGCCGACGCGGCGTAAAACGCCTTGGCCTGGTCGGCGTTGGCGAACAACACCACGGCCTGATGGGCGTAATGCGCGGAGGTTTCGGGATCCCGCAACGTCACCTCATGCTCGTCGGTGAACCCGCTGTCGGCATAGGTCACGGCCTGCGCGGCACCGTCGACGGCGAGGCACTCTCGAGGCTCCATCGTCGAACTGTCATCGGACATTTTGGAGCTGGTATCCGTGACCACCATCCCCTGTGCCGCCATCGCCGCGTTGATCTGCTCGGGCGAAAGCACCAGCCGGGGCAGGATTTTCACCGCGAGCGGTACCGGGGCGAACGATGTGATCATCGGTTTGTTGTTGGTCGTCGTCTCAGCCGCTTGCTCTTCAGCCTTCCCGCCGCAGCCCGCGGCCAGGACACAGGTGGTGGCAATGGCGATCGTGGTTGTCACAAAGCGCATTCGAAACTCCCCCTTGGACGCATGGTGGCCAATTCCAGGGAAACAACGAAGTCACATTCGGCGCAGAACATCTGTGGTACTGGGTGAAGTATTTTCGCAAACGTTACCGAAACACCATCAGCCAGGACAGGGTTGAGGCGGCCAGTATGCATTTCGTACTCTTGGGGACTACGAAATGCATACTCAAGAGGTGACCATGGCGCTGCGCCGAAGCACTCCGCTCCCGCCCGCCCTCGCGCTAGCCCCACTGAAAACGATCCGGCCCCGGCACGCCGCGGCTGTGTACCAGCATCCTCGAGCGCAGCTGGCCCGCCTGGAACGAAACGGAGTCCTCCATCGGCTCGCTGATGGCTATTACGTCGTCAAGCCGCCGGAAATGGCGGGTCGACAATGGATGCCGAGCCTGGAATCAGCGTCGGCGGGCGTCGCCGCGGCGATTTTCGGCTTCGACAACATTGCCGTCATGGGCGTCAGCGCCGCGCGCCTCCATGGTGCGATCCCTCGTGCCTTGGCCACTGCGATCGTGGCGGTGCCACGACAGCACCGGCCGATAGCACTGTCTGATCGACCAGCAACGGTGCGGTTCGTCAAACGCGACATCACCGCACTGGACGTAGAGCGAATCGAGTCCGAGCTAGGACCCGTGCTGGTGACCACACCGGAACAGACAATTCTAGATTTGGCCCATCGACCGTCCCTGGGGGACAACGAAACCGACGCGCCAGCCGCCATCGCTGCCCTCTACGCGCGCAGCGACAGGCAACGCCTCGGGCGGCTCGCAGTCGAACAACGTCGAGTAGCTTCCCTGCGCCGCGCGGATGACTGGGCTGAAACTCACGATCGGGCCTGATGAATTGCAACTCAATTCGGTGTCGCCGATGATCTCATTGCCATCAGAAGCCGTAAAGCGGCGGACCAATTCTTGGTGATGAACCGACTCAACCGGACCCCTCCGGTGCGTCGTGTCACCAGACCACCACCTCGGCGTTGTTGCCGCTACGCATGCGAGTCGCGGTGTCGATCGGACCATGGAAGGGCAACGCGGCCTGGGATGTGTCCACCGGAGACCCCATCGTTCCGCCGCCCCGACAGGTAACCTCGAATCCTTGGCGAGCCGATCACGCTGCTCGGCTACGCGCCCGAAACGACCATCGCCGAAAAGGGTGTCACCATACTCGAACGCGGCATCACCTGTACCCGCTGGCACGACTACGTTGACATCGTTGCGCTCGCCCGAGCCGGAAACAATTCCGCCGAGCTCCTCGGCGCAGCCCGGGCCGTCGCCAGACACCGCGGTGTCAACCTCGAAGACGTCGGACCACACCTCGCCGGCTACAGCGCAGTAGCACAAGCGAAATGGGCCGCATGGCGACGCAAGGAACACCTCGAAACCGCCTGCGAAGAGATCCTCGACAACCAGCTCGCCTTGGTTGCCGCGTTGCCGCATGCCTCGACGCCGTCTTCGTTCTCAGCCCTGACTAGCCAGAGGCTTGCGATCGATGAGAAAGAACCGACTCATGATCAGTCAGCCTGAAGTGGGGCGGCGGGGCTCGAAGCCGTGACAACCCGCGACCAATGGAATATAAGTCCCGACGGTCAGTCTTTCTCGACAGCCGCGCTACCCGCGAGGGATACCTTCGGCGATCGACCTGATCGAGGCGCGCGCGAAGTCAACGCGGTTGTTAGGTGACGTGTCTTCCTTGTTGATCTGCGAAAGCCAGGGAGCGTCGGGGAAACTTGCTGCAAGGCGAATGGTTGCTTCGTTACTGAATAATTGGAAAAGCGTATCGCCGTTAAAGGCCAGTTCTGGCGAGACACCATCTTTGCCTTGCCACTTGTTCACAGTCACCATCGCCGGTACGACTCGGCTCAAGAGCGAAGCGGAATCTGCATTTAATAGCTTGTCGCCGATGCTGTAAAAATTCTCTTTATCGCTTAGAAATACCACGACAGAAACAAGTGTATTTAGATCTAATCCAGAATCAAGTAGGCCGACCAGATCAGTCGTTAGTCGACGGTAGTAGTAGCGGCCCAACTCCTGAAGCGCAACGCCGCTTTGGTATTCCGTATGGCGTCGATCGCGCAATATCCGGACTACGAGGTGAAGCACATCTTTCGGTTCGAGGCTCCCTAGCACATCAGAGGCTCCCAGAACCCCGACGGAAAGGGCATTGAACACTTCCGCTTCAAGCCAGCGCCAAAGCACCCGCTGCGCCGAATCGAACGCTGGCTCATCCTCGCTCGACTTACATTTTCGCTCAAACAAAAAAAGGGCCAGGTTCTTACTCGGCTCCACAAGGTGTCCAGATCTATAGGTCAGGCTCTTTTCGTACGCCAGCGCAGCTCGCTGATTATTCGAACCGTCAACAATATCGAGGTATCTCTTGACATCATCGACCGCTTCAGATCCCATTATTATAGAGTCAACCGCCGCTTCAATAAGCTGATCCTCGACGTCATCTTCCGCTATACCAAAAACGAAATATCGCTGAAAGTACGCGTCATCGGACAGAGCTTTTTTATGTTCCTTAAAGTACATTTTGTTTGATTTGATTCCCGGAAAGAGCCCACTTAACACTTGCTGTACGAGCGCGGCATCCTCATCGGTATCAACGGAAGATCGAATCCGATTGAACCACTCCTTCTGGTCAATTTCAGCCTCTTCTAGGAGACCCACCCGCTCTTTACCGGTTTGAAGGGAAGTCTTCCACGTAGGAATCCTGTCATAAATGTTATGGAAAAAGACCCGTAAGAAACTAAGAGCTATGAAATCGACGATATCGACCTCTTGAAGAGGGAACATCGCTGCATATGCTGATAATTGCTCCCGAAATCGTGCATGCGCCCTTGGTGTTACCAGCGCGTGGCCGAGTATCTCGGTATATTCAGAGAGGCGATCGGAGTGCGTCGGATTGAGGCGCACTTTGTGGGCCTCGATTAGTTCGATAATCGTTTGCGTCAAGAGTCTTCGTTGGATTACCCCGGCAATTGGTGGTACCTCAAAAGGATATTGGACAATCTTCTCCATAAATTCCGTTGATCGAGACGCCAAATTTTTGCCTCTCAACAGGCTGACAACCGTGGCTTGATCGTACGCAATTAGATAATGCACATTCGGGAATCGGCCAAGTAGTCGCACCACCTTGAGTAGGGATAGTAGTTCGTCTGCATCAAGCCGATCAACATCATCCGCAATCAACAACACTCTTGATCCAAGAGACGCCAGCACTTTGGAAACATCCTCAAACTGTCTGTGCCACGGTGGATTAGAAAGCTCCAACGCCTTCTCAGCAGCTCCGCCGAGGCCCGCGCCCGCATATGGAATCGCCTTCAACAGCGGAGCGCACACAGTCGCGTACTTCCTGAGGCTTTCCCTGGCCTTTCGCGATTTCTCGTCTTCCCCGTCGAGCAGAGATGCAACGGCAGCAAGGAATTCGAACTGTAACCCGGCAGCCGTGTCCGACGCCCACGGTGAAAATACTGCAATTTTCCAGTCGTCGCCCAAACGCTTCCGAACCATATTTATGAGTGACGTCTTCCCGCTCCCCCAAGGACCCACAAGGCCAAACACAGTGCTCTTCTGACCAGGCACGCACGCGTCCATACGGGCGGCAACCATATCCGCGAATCGTTTCCGGTCGAGGTCGTCTCCATCATCGGAGTCGAGTGCGTCATCGGTCCAAAGGGCGTCGACTAGCGGATCGGAACGCTCAACTTCAGCGGCGACTGTTTCAGTGTTTTGCGAGCGCCGAGACTTCATCCCAAACATTCGATAGCCCTCCCAGATCAATCGAAGGCTGAAGTTACTCCAAGCGTTTCGCGCCTGGCGCATGGGTACCGCAATCGTTGTGGCAACGGTTCCGGGGAAAGACGGCGCTGCTGTGTCGCGTCCTCCCTAATGAGGTTGCTGGTTTCGCGAAGGCTGATGACAGACCGCTGAAATTGGACGTTGCTTCCAAAAATTCTCGGTGGGGCGGGCGGGGCTCGAACCCGCGACCAATGGATTATGAGTCCACGGCTCTAACCGACTGAGCTACCGCCCCCGGGCGCGTCTGCGCGCCCAATATGGTCCCACACGCCGCAGGCACGCACGCCCATGAGGGGGTTGGACCCGCCGGCCACGGTTACGCTCGCCGCATGGTCCGCTTTTTGCTGCGTATCGCGATCTTCCTGGGCGCATCGGCCATCGGTCTGCTGGTGGCGGCATGGCTGGTTCCCGGTGTCTCGGTGTCGGCGTGGGGTTTCATCACCGCGGTGGTGATCTTCTCCGTGGCCCAGGCGGTCCTGTCCCCGTTCTTTCTCAAGATGGCCACCCGCTACGCGTCAGCATTCCTCGGTGGCATCGGGCTGGTCTCCACCCTCGTTGCACTGATCCTGGCCTCGGTGTTCACCCACGGGCTCAGTATCAGCGGCATCGGCTCCTGGATCGCGGCGACGGTGGTGGTCTGGCTGGTCACGGCGGTGTTGCCGGCGCTGCTGCTCAAGAAGAAGGCGACCTCGACGTAATGCTCGACGGTGGGATCATGGCGGACGTGCCCTCTCACGCGTTCGCCTCCGACAACGCCGCCCCCGCACATCCGAAGATGATCGAGGCGATCGCCACGGCCAACGCCGGTGCCGTCGCGTCCTACGGCAACGATCCCGCCACACGGCGCGCCACCGACGCCATCAAGGCCGTCTTCGACGCCCCCGACGCCGAGGTGCTGTTCGCGCTCACCGGCACCGCGGCCAACGTCATCGCACTGGCTGCGGCGGTGCGTCCGTGGCAGGAGATCCTGTGCAGCGACGTCGCGCATTCGCTCGTGGACGAGGCCGGCGGCCCGGTTCGGCTCTCCGGCGCCCCGCTGACCAAGCTGCCCAGCGACAATGGCCTGATCGACCCGGCCGCGCTCGACGCCGCGGTCGCTCGGCGCGGGCCGGTGCATCACTCGCAACCGCGGATCGTTACCATCACCCAGTCCACCGAGAACGGGCGGGTCTGGACGCCGCAGGCGATCAAAGACTTCGTCGATCACGCACACGACCTCGAACTGCTGGTCCATGTCGACGGCTCCCGTCTGGCCAACGCAATTGCCGCACTGGACATCTCACCATCGGAAGCGATCGCCGATGCCGATATCGTCACCGTCGGTGGTACCAAGAACGGCATGCTGATGGGTGATGCGATCCTGGTGCGCCGCCCGGAAGTATTCGACGGAATCCGCTTCGTGCACAAGCAGATCGGTCACCTGGCCAGCAAGCAGCGGTTCGTGGCGGCCCAGTTCGAGGCGATGTTGGACGACGGCCTCTGGTTGCAGACCGCCGCCCATGCCAACCGGATGGCCGCCCGGCTCAGTGTGGGCCTGGAAGCACTGGGGCTGAAGCTGGCCTGCCCCACCGAGGCCAACGAAGTGTTCGTCGACCTCGATCCCGTCGCCTACGCCGCGGTGACGCCGCACTATGCCGTCCATCGGCCCGACACGCTGCGGCCCACGGTGCGGTTCGTGTGCTCGTGGGCCACGACCGAGTCCGAGGTCGACGACGCCCTGAAACTGTTGACGTCGGTTTCCACCGCGGGGTCGTAGATCCGCGACGCGCACCACCCGGACGTAGAAAACGGCGAACCTCGCGAGTCCGTACAAGGCTCAGCTGTAGACCGGCTGCCCGTCGGCACCGAGCCGGTACTGTTCGGTTCCCTCGTCGACATGAGCCTCGTCGACCCCGAGTGCGACCGCCACTTTGTTGCAGGCGTTGCGCATGACATCAAGGGTCAATTCAACGGCTTCGTCCTGCGAAAAGTGTTGCCGTAGTTCCTCAGCGGACACCTGGGCCGGAGTCCAGATCAACGCGTCGACGTAACGCAGGGCCGCCTTGTGCCGCTCGGACAGGCTCGACCGCTCGAACTGGTCGATGCTGTCGTAGTCCGACTCGGTCGCGCCGGCCTCCAACGCCGCGACCTCCCGCAACGATTTGCACAGTCGGCAGTTGTGTTGGCGGGCGCCGCGCAGCCGCACGATCTCGGAAGTCACCGGGTCAAGCGCACGCATCCGTCCCACCGCGGGCACAAAGGAGTCCAGCACGTAGTCGGGCGGATTGGTGTCGTGGTCCCACGCGACGGACTCGGTGGGCCACTCCACGCCCAGCACCGACAATCCCGCCTGAACCCGCGGCACAAAATCGGCGATGTAGATGAGCGTCGACACGGTGAACACGTCGGCGCCGAGCAGATCGGAGAAGGCCGCCCGCTGCGCGGCGTTGATCGCGCTGACATCGATGCTGAATTGCTCGGCGAACTCGGTCACCATCGGGTCGACGGCTCCGCCCCTGGTCTCGGCCGGAAGGGGCGCCAACCCCAGCGTCGAGGCACACACTTCACGCACCGCGGCGTTGATATCGGCCAACTGTGGTGGCGATACCGCGACCAGGCGCGTCAACTCCCTGAGCAGATCGGCAGACACACCGGCAGTATCCATCACCGTCGGCGCCGATGGGCAGGTTTATCGGCCCGCAGCGTTTCGTCGCCGCCGTTCCCAGGGCCAGGTCATCAGCGCCCACACCACCGCCACCACAGCGCTGGCCACCAGGACATACACCGGCCACGGCCCCATCAGATCGAGCAACGAGGCGGTGGCGGGTTTGGCGTTGAGGAATCCATAGTTGGTCCCCGCAACAGCGTTGAAGGTCATGGTCCCCGCCGCCCATATCGCGGTCACCAGCACCACAAGCCGGTAGCTGCGCCAGGTCGGCCGCATCCCCCGCCCCCACGTCAGATAGATGGCCGCCCACACCACGAGCAGGTGGATCGACCAGAACGCCAGGTATTCGTAGTGCGGGAAATCCGGGCTCTTGAGCACCGGTGAGATCAGCGCCTGTGTACTCAGCACCAAACCCCAGTAATAGGTGAGCACGAAAGCCCATTGTCGTTGAGACCACAGCGCATACGCCCCCGCGACGGTCGCCAGGTCGGTCAAACGCAGTGGTACCGACCGCTCGATCGTGGGCGGGATGAGCGTGTACACCAACATCGCGACATAGATCGCAGCCGTCAGCCCGCCGAGGATGCGGCCCAACACCCGCGATTGGTGTTCGGTCTGGCGGCGCCCCACCCAGATCAACGCCACCGCACCGACGACAAACACGGCGATTGCGGCCCAGTGCGACGGGCCGTAAACCGTGAATTGCCGTTGGATCAACACCTACCTCATTGCGCTTGGCTCACCGAGGACATGTGAAAATCCGGGATTCGCAGTGTCGGCATCCAGGCGCGCGTGGCCCAGTCGCCCCACTCCCGCGGCAGGGTCACTTCGCTGATCCCGGCTTGAGTGGCGCGCCGCAACAGATCCAGCGGGCTCTCGTTGAACCGGAAGTTGTTGACCGCAGCGGTCACCTCACCGTCTTCGATCAGATAGACACCGTCTCGGGTCAGCCCGGTCAGCAGCAGCACGGTGGGATCGACCTCGCGGATATACCACAGCGTGCTCAGCAGCAGGCCCCGCTCGGTGCCGGCGATCATGTCGGCCAGTTCGGTTGTACCACCGGTCATCAGCAGATTGTCGGCGGGCACCGCGACGGGTGTGCCGTATTCGGCGGACACTGCGCGCGGATAGGCCAGTGCGTTGACCACCCCGTCGCGAATCCAGTCCACCCGGTCGATGTCCATGCCGTTGTCGAAGACCGACACCCGCTCCGAAGAACTGGGTACGGCGACAAACGGCTGGCAGGCCAGCTCATCGGCGAACGGGTCGGAATACAGCGTCAACCCGAGGTCGGTGAGTTTCTCCCCCACCCGGGTTCCGCCGGGGGCCGACAACGCGGTGCGGCCTTCCTGGGCTCCTCGGCCGTCCATGGTCCAGGCCAGGTAGATCATCATGTCGGCCACGGTCGACGGCGGCATGAGGGTCTCGTAGCGGCCGGCCGGAAGTTCGACCGTCCGCTGCGCCCACCCCAGCTTCAACGACAATTCGTCGAGCATCGAATCAACACCCACATCAACGAAATCCGGAGTGCTCACCCCGGACCAGGCACTGGCGCCATCGCGCTTGGCGTTGATCTCCACCGATCCGGTCGGCTGGGTGTAGCGACGGCGCAGCCCGGTCGAGGTGGCCACGAATGTCGTCTCCATGACGTGGCGGGCATATCCGTAGAGCTGATCGGAACCGGCAAAGCCCTTGGCCAGATCACCGGCGATGCCGGTGAACACCTGCGCCCCGGTGCCCACCACCGGGGAATCCCAGTCGGCGGGCGCCTCGGTGCCCGGCAGCGGGGGCGCAGCGTCACGGGCTGCCGGCGACGCCAGCGCGGCACGCTCGGCAGCAGCCACCAGCTCGGGGATCACCGCCGGATCCACTTCAGCCGAGCGCACCGACCCGACATGCGCCTTGTCCCCGCGGCGCACGACGGAGATCACGGTGGTGGTGCGGCTGACGGTCTCGCCGTTGGTGGTCATCGAGTTGCCTGCCCACCGCAGTGATGCGTCGGCGCGGTCGGTCACCAGTACCGTGGTTTCGGCGCCAGGGTCCGCTGCGCCCAAGGCGATGTCGACGACCTGCTGTGCGCCGATCATCGGCCGCCCTCCGTCCGGGTGTTCAGTATGTTGATGCCGCGGAACAGCGCACTCGGGCAGCCGTGGCTGACCGGCGCAACCTGCCCGGGCTGGGCCTTGCCGCAGTTGAATGCCCCACCGAGCCGCCAAGTGGACGCTCCGCCGACGGCTTCCATCGCACCCCAGAAGTCGGTGGTGGTGGCCTGGTAGGCCACATCGCGCAGCTGTCCGTCCAGACGCCCGTCACGAATCCGGTAGAACCGCTGCCCGGTGAACTGGAAGTTGTACCGCTGCATGTCAATCGACCACGACTTGTCACCGACGATGTAGATCCCGTCAGACACCCGCGAGATCAGATCCTGCGTGCTGAGATCCTCCGAACCGGGTTGCAGCGACACGTTGGCCATCCGCTGAATCGGGACATGGTGAGGCGAGTCGGCATATGCGCAGCCATTGGAGCGTGCCTGCCCCAGTCGCGGCGCGAACACCCGGTCCAGCTGATAACCCACGAACACGCCGTCGCGCACCAGGTCCCAGCTCTGCGCCTGCACACCTTCGTCGTCGAAACCGACGGTGGCCAAGCCGAATTCGACGGTGCGGTCGGCCGTCACGTTCATCACCGGTGAGCCGTAGCGCATGGTGCCCAACTTGTCCGGGGTGGCGAACGACGTCCCGGCGTAGGCCGCCTCATACCCGATGGCCCGGTCGTATTCGGTCGCGTGCCCGATCGATTCATGGATGGTCAGCCACAGGTTGGACGGGTCGATCACCAGGTCGGTGGGGCCGGCGACCACCGACGGCGCCTTGGTCTTCTCCGCCAGCAGCGTCGGCAGCTCGGCCAGCTCAGAGGTCCAGTCCCAGACGTCATCACCGGCCAGCGCTTCCCAGCCTCGCGCCGTCGGCGGCGCCAGCGTGCGCATGGTCTCGAAAGACCCGGCCGCGGAGTCGACGGCCACCGCCTCCATCGTCGGCAGCACCCGGACCCGCTGCTGGGTGATCGAGGAGCCGAAGGTGTCGGCGTAGAAGGTCTGTTCTTTGACGGCATGCACCCCCGCCGAGACATGGTCCACGCCGTCGGCGGCCAGCAACCGGCCCGAGTATTCGCCGAGCAGAGCGATCTTGTCGGCAGCCGGTACCACGAAGGGGTCGACGCCGTAGTCGGACACCCAGGTCACATCGCGATAGACCGGCTCGGCGGCCAGCTCGATGCGCTCGGCATTGAGCGGGGCAAGTGTCGTGGCCACCTGCACGGCACGGCGGGCCGTCTGGGCCGCCACCTCAGGCGCCAGCTCGGCGTGGGAGGCGAAACCCCACGCACCGTCCACGATCACCCGCACCGCCAGCCCGATCTCGCGGTTGACCACCGACATCTCCAGTTCGCCGTCGCGCATTTGGATGATCTCGGTGGTGATGCGGTGAATCCGCAGATCGGCATAGCCGGCACCGGCCGCAGCTGCCGCGGACAACGCCGCGTCAGCCAACTCGGACCGGGGCAGCTCCAGGAAGTCGGCGTCCACGTTTCGGTGAGCTGTCACGGTTTCCCACAGTAAAGGGTCCGCTCTCAGCATGACCTCATACGCTGACGGGATGGCAGAGCTCAGCAGACGGGCCGTCCTGGGCGGCGCGGCGGCTGTCGCCGGTGCGGCGGCCGTGGGTTTCGGGGGATACGAATTGCTCACGAGGCGCAGCCCCGAGATGGCCGCACAACCGAACATCCTCGTCGTCATCGTTGACCAGATGCGGGCACCACAGTGGTTTCCCGATACTCAGCAACTCGGCGCACTGCTGCCGAACCTCGAAAAGCTGCGGGCCCGCAGCACCGCGTTCGGATCGCACTACACCGCGTCGAACATGTGCACGCCGTCGCGCGGCGTGATGACGACCGGGCTGTATTCCCACCAGACCGGCTGTTTGTATACCGGTGAGGGGCCCACCGAGTCGACGCTGGCCGTCCGATTTCCGACCTGGGGGACGATGCTGCGCGACGCCGGCTACCGCACCTGGTGGTGGGGCAAGTGGCACCTGGGCAGTGTGGCCGACAACACCCCCGACGGCCTGGACGTCCACGGCTTCTCCGGCGGTACATACCCGTCCCCCAACGGTGCACCCAACCAGGGCCTGCAGCAGGACCCCTCGATCGTCGACCAGTTCGTCGGGTGGTTCGACGCCCGCGCGTCCGAGGGTCCGTGGTGCACGACGGTGTCGCTGGTCAACCCGCATGACATCTGTTGGTGGCCGAAAAACCCACTGCCGGAGAAGGTTCCCCACGTCTTCAACGGGAAGCCGGCGAACTTCGAGACGACCGAAGATCTGCGGCGCCGCGGCAAGCCCCAGTTACAGATCGACTACATGAACTTCATGTCACCGTTGATGACCGGGGCGATGGACTACACCGACCCTGACGCCGCGGCGCAGTGGGCACGGTGTCTGGACATGTACCTGTGGTTGCAGCAGCAGGTGGACACCCAGATCGGCCGGGTGCTCGACACCCTGTCCGCCAGACCCGAGGTCGACAACAACACCATCGTGGTCTTCACCTCGGACCACGGCGAATACGCCGGCTCTCACGGACTGCGCGGTAAAGGCGCGGCGGTCTACGAGGAGAGCATCCGGGTGCCGCTCTACATCCGGGATCCGTTCGGCCACCTCACCCCCACGGCGGGCGAAACGCGGACGCAGCTCACTTCCACCGCCGACCTGGCGCCGCTGCTGCTGACGATCGCCCACGGCGGCGTGGGGTGGCGCTCCGATTCCCGCTACACCTACCTGGCCGGTCGCGGCGACATCGCCGCCATTGCGGCCGACGCCGGCGCGCCGGGTCGGCCCTGGATCGCGCACGCCACCGACGACATGTCGGTCGAAGAGATGGCCGCGTTGATGAAATCACCGCTGGCGCAGAAGTTTTTCGGCCCCACCGGACCTCCGACGAACATCCCGACGTCGGCGCCCAGCCACATCGTCGCCGTCCGTACGCCCGAGGCCAAGCTCGCCATGTACACGTACTGGAAGCCCGGCACCATGGACATCGACACCTCACGCCCCGTCCACCACGAGTTGTACGACTACGCAACCGATTCCGGCATCCAGGAGCTGGACAACCTGGCCGGCCGCAGCAACCGGCAGGCCGATCTGCAAGCGCTGCTCGACAACGAGGTGCTGCCCGAGCTGCGGGCGCCGTTGCCGGGCTTCCTCGACGAGGCGCAGGAGGAGGGGTTGGCGAATATGAGGGAGCTCGCGGAGTTGCGCGGAGGCTGAGCCGACAAATCAAGCACGGAGGCTGAGCCGACCAAACAAGCACTGAGGCTGAGCCGACAACCGTTCAAACCACTTCCCAGCGGCGTCGAAGGTACTAGCTTGAGCCCATGCGCGTATTGGTCACCGGCGGAACCGGTTTTGTGGGTGGTTGGAGCGCGAAAGCGATCGCCGATGCGGGCCATTCCGTGCGGTTTCTGGTCCGCAATCCCGACCGGCTCCACACCAGCGTCGCCAAGCTCGGGGTCGACGTCTCCGACTATGCGGTGGGCGACATCACCGATCGGGATTCGACTTTGGAGGCGATGCAGGGTTGCGACGCCGTCCTGCACAGCGCCGCCTTGGTCGCCACCGATCCGAGCCAGACCGCACAGATGTTGGCCACCAACATGGATGGCGCCCGCAATGTGCTCGGGGGTGCCGCCAAGCTGGGGCTTGATCCGATCATCCACGTGTCGAGTTTCACCGCACTGTTCCATCCCGGGTTGAAAACCCTCAGCGCCGACCTGCCGGTGGTGGGCGGCACCGACGGATATGGACAGTCCAAGGCCCACGTCGAGATCTACGCGCGCGGCATGCAGGACGGCGGTGCGCCGGTCAACATCACCTATCCCGGCATGGTGCTCGGACCACCGGTGGGCGATCAGTTCGGCGAAGCCGGTGAAGGTGTCGCCGCCGCATTGCAACTCGGCGGGATTCCCGGGCGCAGCGCCGCCTGGACCATTGTCGACGTGCGCGATCTCGCGGAGTTGCACGTGGCCCTGCTGGAACCCGGACGCGGACCGCGCCGCTATATGGCCGGTGGTCGGCGGGTGCCGGTGAGTGAGCTGGCGAGCCTGCTCGCCGATGTGGGCAAGAAGCGCATGCTCACCGTTCCGGTCCCGGACACCGCTCTGCGAATGGCCGGGCAGGTGCTCGACCGTCTGGGCCCGTTCGTGCCGTTCGACCTCCCGATCACCGAAGCGGGAATGCAGTACTACACCCAGATGCCGGAGTCCGACGACTCACCGAGCGAACGCGAACTCGGAATCACCTACCGCGATCCCCGCGCCACGCTGGCCGATACGGTCGCCGGGTTTCGCGAACTCGACCGCTGAAGGACCGGGTCAGTTTCCGGTGACCTCACCCGCCGTCTGCATCACGGTCGCGGCCGGAACACTGCCGCCCAATTGGCGGGCCGCGAAATCGGCTGCCTGGATGGCCATCCCGTTGTCCTTGTAGGAGCTGTGGGCCGCGCGGTCCCGGCCGCCGGGGAAGCAGATCGGGTCGCCCGTCGCGCACAGCTGGATGGTCTTGGCCACATACGGCTGACCGATGGTCAGCGGCGGCGCACCGCGGTCGGCCAATCCCAGTACCCACTCGTCGGGTGTCCCGAACAGGGCCACGGCCGCCACGTGCGGCGCGATCGACGCCGGCATCGGACCGCTGATCCCGGCCGGCAGGGTGAAACCGGCAGGGACACTGCTGGCGGTCGTGTAGCCGGCCACTGCGGCGCCCTGTGAGTAGCCGCCGAGCACGATCTTGGTGGCCGGGCAGTTCGCGGCGATCGCCTGGATCCGGTCGCTGGCGTCGGCGATGCCGTCGGCAGCCTGTCCGAAGTTCAGCGAGGCCGGATAGTTCACCGCGTAGACGTCCACGCTTTCGCCGGGCAGCCGGGCGGTGAGCGCATCGACGAAGGCCTGTCCGGTCGCGCCGATACCGGGAGCTTCGAACGTGCCGCGGGCGAAGACCACCTCGACGTCGGCACACCCGTCGTCAGCCGCATTGGCCGAGGCGATCATCGGTCCGGCCGGCGAACCAACCGCGATTGCGGCCGCGGTCAACACGGCGAAGATGCCTTTTCGAGCCAGCTGCCTGGTGTTCATGTGTGTCCCGCCCATCCGTCCCGTTCGCCATCACCCGCTGTGGAAGTGGCAACTACCTGCTACAAGACCAACGAGCCGGGCCCTGATTCCGGATCAGTCAAGTGATGTACGCCACCTGAGCAAAGTGCGGGTGTGGGAATTGCGCAGCGATGTCTGAGTGTTCGATCCTGCCGGCATCTACGCAGAGGATTACTGCTCGATACTGACTGCAAACTTCTGCGTAGTCGCATGGCAGTCTGGTCGGTGAGCCCGGTGTGACACACCACATCATCGACCCGCTTTAATGACCCGATGGCCACCTCGCGTGTCCGCACGACCGCGCTGGGCTACGCCCTTGTCGCGCCCAGCCTGTTCGGCGTCGTCACCTTCCTGTTGTTACCGATGCTGGTGGTCGTCTGGCTGAGCCTGCACCGGTGGGATCTGCTCGGTCCGATCGAGTATGTGGGCCTGGACAATTGGCAGTCGGTACTGGCTGATTCCTCGTTTGCCATGTCGTTGGCGGTGACGTTGGTGTTCGTCGCCCTGGTGGTGCCGGTGCAGACCGTGCTCGGCTTGATCGCGGCCTCGTTGTTGGCGCGCGGCCTGCCCGGGACCGGGTTTTTCCGCACCGTGTACGTGTTGCCGTGGATCTGTGCGCCGCTGGCCATCGCGGTGCTGTGGAAATGGATTCTGGCTCCGACCGACGGGGCGTTGAGCACGGTGCTGGGTCGGCCGGTCGAGTGGCTGACCGATCCGGGACTGGCCCTGCCAGTGGTGTCGGCGGTCGTGGTGTGGACCAACGTCGGCTATGTGACGCTGTTCTTCCTGGCCGGCATCCTCAACATCCCCGCTGATGTGCACAACGCCGCCCGCACCGACGGTGCCACCGACTGGCAGCGGTTCCGGCATATCACGTTGCCGATGTTGCGCCCGACCTTGTTCTTCGTCCTGGTCACCGGAATCGTCAGTGCGGCGCAGGTATTCGACACCGTGTACGCGCTGACCGCGGGCGGCCCGCAGGGGCGCACCGACCTGGTGGCCCACCGCATCTATGCCGAGGCGTTCGGCGCGGCCGCGGTGGGGCGCGCCTCGGTGATGGCCATCGTGTTGTTCGTCATCCTGGTCGGCATCACGCTCGCGCAGCACATCTACTTCCGCCGCAGGATCAGCTATGACCTCACGTAACGCGCTGGTCTACGCGGGGTTGCTCCTCGGGGCGGCGATCACCTTGCTGCCGTTCGGACTTGGGTTGCTCACCTCGTTCACCTCGGCTGAGCAGTTCGCCGCCGAGGCACCGCTGTCGGTGCCCGATCCGCCGACCCTGGGCAACTACATCGGGCTGTCCGACGCCGGATTCGGCCGCGCCCTCCTGGTGACGGCATTGATGACCGCGGTGATCTTGTTGGGTCAACTGGTGTGCTCGGTGCTGGCCGCCTATGCCTTTGCCCGGCTGCGGTTCCCGGGGCGCGACGTACTGTTCTGGGTCTACATCGCCACCCTGATGGTGCCGGCCACGGTGACTGTGGTGCCGCTGTACCTGATGATGGCCGAGGCGGGACTGCGCAACACCTTCTGGGCGCTGGTGTTGCCCTTCATGTTCGGTTCGCCGTACGCAATCTTCCTGCTGCGTGAGTACTTTCGGTCGATTCCGGGTGAGCTGATCAGTGCCGCCCGCCTCGACGGCGCCAACACCCTGGATGTGCTCACCCATGTGGTGGTGCCGGCCAGCCGGCCGATCCTGGTGACGTTGGCGTTGATCACCGTGGTGAGCCAGTGGAACAACTTCCTGTGGCCGCTGGTGATCACCAGCGGCAGCAAGTGGCAGGTGCTGACGGTGGCGACTGCGGGATTGCAGACGCAGTACAACGCTCAGTGGACGCTGGTGATGGCGGCGACGACGGTGGCGATCGTGCCGTTGATCGGGTTGTTCATCGCGTTCTCACGCAACATCGTCCGGTCGATCGTCGTGACGGGCATCAAGTGAGGCGCTCGACATTGTGGGCCACCGGCCTGGCCCTGACCATGGCCGTGCTGCTCGTGGCCGCGGTGCTACTGGGCCGCACGACCGAACCCGAGGGCCGCACCGTCGTCACGGTCCGGCTGTGGGATCCCCAGGTGGCGGCCGCTTATCGGGAGTCCTTTGCCGAGTTCAGCAGGGAACATCCCGGCATCGAGGTACGGGTCAACACCGTCGCGTACTCGGCGTACTTCGACAGCCTGCGCACCGATGTGGCCGGTGGCAGCGCCGACGACATCTTCTGGCTGTCCAACGCCTACCTCGCCGGGTATGCCGACAACGGCCGGCTGTTGGACATCGGGACGACCTTGGGCACCACCGCCTCCCGGGAGTGGGAACCCTCGGTGGTCAACCAGTTCACCCGCAACGGTGCCCTGTGGGCGGTCCCCCAGCTGACCGATGCCGGTATCGCGGTGTACTTCAACGCCGACCTGCTCGACGCCTCGGACGTGGACCTGGCCGAGCTCACCACGCTGCGTTGGTCGGACGGTCCCGACGACACACTGCGGTCGGTGGCGGCTCGGCTGACCCTCGACGAACAGGGCCGCACCGCCGCAACCGAGGGATTCGATGCCGGCCGAATCCGGCAGTGGGGCTACAACGCAGCCAATGATCTCCAGGGCATCTACCTCAACTACATCGGTTCTGCCGGCGGCATCTTCACCATCGGCGACCGGTTCGCATTCGACAACCCGCAGGCCGTCGCGGCGTTCCGATTTCTGGTGCGGTTGATCAACGACGATCACGTGGCCCCGCCGGCGTCGGCGACCAACAACAACGGTGACTTCTCCCGCAATGCCTTTCTGCAGGGCCGCATGGCGCTGTTCCAGTCCGGCACCTACAACCTCGCCGCCATCGCCAACCAGGCCCGGTTCCGGTGGGGCGTGGTGATGTTGCCCGTCGGCCCGAAAGGCCGCGTCAGCGTCACCAACGGTATTGCAGCAGCAGCGAACTCGGCGACCCGTCATCCCGATGCAGTGCGCGAGGTGCTGGCCTGGATGGGCAGCAAGCACGGCAACGAATACCTGGGCGCCAACGGTGCGGCCATCCCGGCCGTGCTGGCCGCGCAGCCGGTCTACCACGACTATTGGGCGGGGCGCGGTGTTGATGTCAGCCCGTTCTTCCGCGTCCTGCGCGGGCCGCGCATCGCGGCTCCCGGCGCCGCCGGCTTCCCGGCCGGCTATCAGGCGCTGCAGCCGTATTTCAATGAAATGTTCCTGGGCCGTCGCGACGTGGAAACCACGCTGTCCGATGCGCAGTGGGCGGCCAATGCCGCAGCCGCCCGCTGATCCCGCGTCACCGACGCGGCAGGCTGGTCGGCAGGATCGTCAGCTCCAAGGCCAGAGCGGTGCCACAGACCAGGATCAGAATCGCGAAGGCAATCCAGTCACGCGCACCGGGCCGTGACGGTGCGGCCGAGAACTGGCCGGCGCCACCGCGGGCGGTGATGGCGTCACCCATCTCGTCGCCGCGGCGCAGCGCCACGGTGACCGCGGCCGCCAACAGGTCGACGAGGTTGGACACCCGTTGCTTGCGTCGCTCACGGAACGTCTCGGCCGGTTCGACGGGACGCAGCCGGTGTGCGGCGTACAAGGTGCGGAACTCGTCGATCAGCATCGGGAAGGCCCGCAGCGCCAAGGCGATCGTGACCGCCCAGTCGTGCACCGGAATGCGCACCAGCTGCAGTGGCCGGCCCAATGTGGCCACCGCTGGGGCGATCTCGGCGACGTTCGTCGTCCAGGACACCAACGCCCCCAGGCCCAGCAGCACGATCGACAGCGCGGTGATCCGCAGGAAGTTGAGCAGCCCACCCAAGCCGATCTGTACCGAACCGATGTCGACGAACGGGGATCCGCCGGCCAGGGATGCCAGCGCCCCGCCGATGAACAACAGAATCCACAGGAAGAACGGGATCGAAGGAACCACACCGCGCGGTATGTGCGCCAGCCGGGCCGTCACCAGAACGAGCACCGCGACCGAGGCGATCGGTACCCAACCGGGATAGAACGTCAGCAGCACGCCGATTCCGGCCACCGCCAACAGTTTCGTGCCGGCCCACAGTCGGTGGATCACCGTGTCGCCGGGAACCGGACGCAATAGCACCACGGGTTTGCGTTGTCCCCGTGCAGGAGCGGTCATCGGGCACCTCCGGCTGCCGTCGGGGCCAACGCGAGTTCGCCGCGGTGCAGGTGCAGCGTGCGCGGACACAGGCCTTCGAGCCCGGTGAAGTCATGCGAGATGACGACCACGGTCAGCCCGTTGTTGTGCCGCAGGTCCTCCAGCAGTCGCAGCAGACCGCGCTGGCTGGCGGCGTCGAGACCGGCGAGTGGCTCGTCGAGGATCAGCGCGCGCGGCGAGCGGGCCAGCAGGCCGGCCAGCACCACCCGACGCATCTGACCGCCGGAAAGTTGGTCGATGCGCCGCTCGGCCAGCGCCCCGTCCAACCCCACCATCTCCAGCGCGGCGGCGATCCGGTCGGCCTCCCGAACGGAAAACCCTGCGGCCGAGGCGATTTCCCTGTCGACGGTGCTGCGCATCAACTGCAGCCGCGCCGCCTGGAAGGAGAGCGCCACCGAACCCACCTGTTGGGCCACCGGCACCCCGTCGAGCAGGCAGGCACCGTAGGTGGGGACGGTCAGCCCGGCCATGATCCACGCCAGGGTGGACTTACCCGAGCCGTTCAGCCCGTGCACCAGGACACCGTCGCCCTCGTTGACCGTGAAGGTGATGTCACGTAAAGCCGTTTTGGCCCACGGGGTTCCGCTGGCGTATTCGTGGCCGACACCGGTCAGTTCCAGCACCGGCGCACTGGTGTGAGCGGTCGGCGCAACCGCCGTCGGCACCGCCGAGGTGGGCACCATGTCGGTGTTGTCGGCGGTGCCGCCGTTGCCGCTGAGCGCCACAGTCCGGTCGGCGGAGGCCGCCTCGTCGTTGTAGTGCGTGATGTGCACGAGCGACATCTGGTGGTGGCCGGTCAGCCCGGACAACACGTTCATCAAGGTGTCGCGGCCCTTTTGGTCGACCATGCTGGTGACCTCGTCGGCGATCAGCAACGAGGGTTCACGGGCCAGCGCACCGGCGACCGCCAGCCGCTGCAGTTCCCCGCCGGAGAGTCCCCCGGTGTCGCGTTCGGCCAGGCCGTCGAGCCCCACCTCACCCAGCAGTCGCTCGACGTCGACGGTCGTGCCGACGGGAAGCCCCCACACCACGTCGTCGGCCACCCGGGTGCCCAACACCTGGCTTTCCGGATGCTGCATCACCACCGCGGTGCCACCGATGCGTCCCAGTCCCACCGCGCCGGCGCGCTCGATGCTGCCGGCACTGGGTTGACGCCCGGCCAACAGCAACATGAGCGTGGTCTTGCCCGAGCCGTTGGGACCGGTGACCGCGACGTGCTCGCCCGGTTGCAACTCCATCGACACCGGCCCCAGCGCGTCGCGGTCGACCCCGGGATACCGGAACCGTACGTCGGTCAACCGCGCCGGGACCGGGGCGACGACGGCGTCCCCCTCGGCGTCGGCATCGAGCTTGTGCACGTCGGGGACGCCGAGCAGACGGGCCAGGATGCGCGACAGCGCCCACCAACCGACCATGCTGACGGAGGTGATGCTGAAGATGCCGAGCAGCAGCATCAACAGCGGCCAGTAGTCCAGCATGGTGGCGAAGGTGGTCCGCAGCGGGTCGGCTGCCGCATCGAGCATCGGGATCTGCTCGAAAACCTTGGCAATCCCTTCGATGCCGGCGGTCAGCGAATCGAAGATCAGGTTGCGCAACCGGGTCAGCACGGTGAGCGCCACGACGGCTGCTGCGCCGAACACCGCGCCGGCAACGACGGCGGCGCCGAATGCCGTGGCAGTGCCGCGGCCGCGGCGCTTGACCACACCGGTCAACCCACCGATATAGGCGCAATCGACGACGGTCATCATCCCGCCCATGCCGGCGATGAGAAAGGCGATGGCGCCCGCCGCAACAGTGGCGGCCAACAGCACCCGCAGCCGGTAGCGGTAGGCCAGCAGGCCCATGGGCACCGTTCCCAGTACCGAGAGGCCACCCGCGAACGGCACCACCACCGCGATGATCGCGGTGGCGGCGCACAACGCCGCCATCACCGCTGCCTGGGCGAGCTCGCCGGGAGTGAGGCCGCGCCGAGGCGTCGTCGCCGGAGGTTTCGCGGTCATCGCTCGATTCTGCCAGCCGGAATCGTCACCGTCGGGTCGCCGTCCTGTGAGGGAGGGCACGCACCCAAACTCGACTGCATAGCAAATCTATGTAATTATGGGAAGATGCCCACCGAGGATGTCACGGTTACCGACGAAACCGAACTCGGCGCCGACCTACTTTCGGTCGTCGCCCGGTTGAACCGGCTGGCCACGCAACGCACCCGGCTCCCATTGCCCTGGGCGCAGGCACGGCTGCTCTCCACGATCGAAGACCAGGGCGAGGCGCGCATCTCCGACCTCGCCCTCCTCGACCACTGCTCGCAGCCGACCATGACCACTCAGGTGCGCCGTCTCGAAGACGCCGGCCTGGTCACCCGCACCACCGATCCCGGCGATGCGCGCGCGGTCCTGATCCGCATCACCGAGCAGGGCCGGCGCACGCTCGGTCAAGCCCGGGCCGATCGCGCCGCCGCGATCAACCCGAGGCTTGAGCGCCTCAGCGCCGACGAACGCAGAACGCTGGTGGCCTCCGTCGACATCATTCGCAAGCTGCTCAGCGATGTCGACGAACACCCGCTCTCGCACGACAACTAGTTAGGAGTCACCGCCCTATGTGGCGTCAACCCAAGGCCGTTTGGGCCGTCGCTTTTGCCTCCGTGGTCGCCTTCATGGGCATCGGACTGGTCGACCCCATCCTCAAACCGATCGCCGACAACCTCGACGCCTCGCCGTCGCAGGTGTCGCTGCTGTTCACCAGCTACATGGCGGTGATGGGCGTGGCCATGCTGATCACCGGCGTGGTCTCCAGCCGCATCGGCCCCAAGCGCACCCTGCTGCTCGGCCTGGTGATCATCATCGCCGGCGCCGGCCTGGCCGGGATGAGCGACACCGTGATGGAGATCGTGGGCTGGCGCGCACTGTGGGGTCTGGGCAACGCGCTGTTCATCGCGACCGCGTTGGCCACCATCGTCAACTCCGCGAAAGGCTCTGTGGCGCAAGCCATCATCCTCTATGAGGCCGCGCTCGGCCTGGGCATCGCAATCGGCCCGCTGGTCGGCGGGGTGCTCGGCACGATCTCGTGGCGCGGCCCGTTCTTCGGCGTCTCGGCCCTGATGGCGTTCGCGCTGGTGATCACCGCGTTCCTGTTGCCGGCCACCCCGCGCGCGGCGCGCGCCACCACCCTGGCCGACCCGTTCCGGGCACTGCGCCACCGCGGGCTGCTCGGGGTCGCCGTCACGGCACTGCTCTACAACTTCGGTTTCTTCACGCTGCTGGCCTTCACCCCGTTCCCGCTGGACATGACCGCCCACCAGATCGGGCTGATCTTCTTCGGCTGGGGCCTGGCCCTGGCCTTCACCTCCGTGGTGGTCGCCCCGCGACTGCAACACCGGTTCGGCACCGTGCGGGTGCTGATCCTGAACCTGATGGCCTTCACCGCCGTGCTGGCCGTGATGGCGGTGTGGACCGATTCCAAGGCCGTGCTGGCCTCGGGCGTGGTGATCGCCGGGCTGTTCATCGGTATCAACAACACCTTGATCACCGAAACGGTGATGAAGGCGGCACCGGTCGAACGCGGCGTGGCCTCGGCGGCCTACAGCTTCCTGCGCTTCGGCGGCGCGGCCGTCGCACCGTGGCTGGCCGGCGTGCTCGGTGAACAGGTGAACGTGCACCTGCCCTACTGGGTGGGCGCGGCGGCCGTGTTGGCCGGCGCGGGTGTGCTGTTCGCGACCCGACCACACCTGGCCGGAATCGACGCCGAGGAGGACGAACTCGACGAGCTGACCGAGGAAGCGACAGCGGTCACCGTCGGCTCCGACACCTGACGCCGGCGAAATCCGACCCAGTCGTCAGCAACGCTCTCCACAATGAGGGAATGTCGCAACACTTCGACGGCGAGGCCCGGTTGTCGTGGATTCTGGCCGGCCTGGCCGGAGTACTGGGAGCAGCGGCGTTCACCCATTCCGCGGGATATTTCGTCACCTTCATGACCGGCAACACCGAACGGGCTTTCCTCGGGCTGTTCCAGGGAGAGGAGTGGCTGGCGGTCGGAGCGGCGCTTCTCCTGGTGGCCTTTGTCAGCGGTGTGGTGATCGCGTCGCTGTGCCGGCGCCACCTGTGGGTCAACCATCCCCACGGCGCCACCGTGTTGACCACGTTCGCGCTCGTGGTGTCGACAGTGGTCGACATCGTGATCAAGGGATGGGCCGCCCGGGATGTGCCGTTCGTTCCAATCCTGTTCGTGGCCTTCGGCGTCGGCGCCCTCAATACCTCGTTCGTCAAGGACGGCGAGGTGTCGATCCCGCTGAGTTATGTGACCGGGACGCTCGTCAAGATGGGCCAGGGCATCGAACGCCACCTCAGTGGAGGCCAGGTGAGCGACTGGCTGGGTTACTTCCTGCTGTGGGCCGGATTCGCCGGCGGCGCCATAATCGGCGGCTTTATCAGCTACGCGGTCAGCGGTTCGCAGATGCTCCTGGTAGCCACACTCGTCTGTGCCATCACCGCGAGCTACACCTACTTCTACTTCGATCGCCACGCGTTGTTGAAGTAGCTGTTCGTGCGTCGGCGCGTTCACGTTCGTAACGCTGTGGCGAGAAAAGTCGACCGTGACCGCCACGGCGTTACCAACGTGGTGAAGGCCTGCCGCTCACAGCGCGAACAATAGGAACTGGGTCACCTGCGTGGGCGAGAAGTTGTCGTCGCTTACTGCGATCACCGATTGCCGACCATCGGCCAGCTTGGGCCCCAACGTGATTCCCTCGATGTTGTCCAGCGGCACCGGACCTCCGGCGGCAGTCAGGTCGGCCAGCAGCGTTTTCGTCATCTCGGTGGAGCCGTCGACCAGGCTAGCGCGGTAGATCCGTACGGCCACATGCGTGCCGTAGCCGCGCTCGATCACCAAGAAGCCGTCGTCGAGCGCCACCAGATCGGACAGACCATTGCCCCCGCCCGGCCCGGCGCTGACCGGATCCAGCGGGTAGGTGTACTGGCCGTCGACCGTCCCGGTGTCCACGTCGAAGCGGACGATGCGAGTGTCGGCGCCATGCTGTTCGTCCGGTGGCGGACCGTCGTCGTAGCCGGGCCCCTCCATCGCCGCCCACAGGTAGCGCCCGTCTGGACTCAGCGACAAGCCTTCCAGGGCGCTGTTGCGGCGGGCGCCGTGTTCGCCGGCCGTCATCCGCATCGCGTCGGGCAGGGCGAACTCACCGAGGAAGCTGCCGTCGAGCCCGGCAGTCCGCACCCACGGGTCCAGCAAGGTCTTGGGCCCCGGCCCGTCCGCCCGCCGCTCCCCCTCACTGGTCCAGTACAGCCGCTGCCGATGTGGATCGAACGCGATGGCCTCGGGATCTGGCGGGACCACGGGTGGGACGGCACCAAGGTCCAAGGGGCGGAACGGTTGTGCGTCGCGGTCCAGCCAGGGGCGGGTCCCGACGAATTGGACGTCGTCGATACCGTTGTTCGACAACCTGATCCGGGCAGTATAGAAGCGCGCCGAACTGTGGGCCGAGCGGTCGTCGCTGACGATGTAGTAGAGATCGGCGGCCGGGTCGTAACTGATTCCCGACAGGCCGCCGATCACCGTGCCGTCCAGCATCGCGCCGTGGGCAACTTGGTGTTGGCCGAGAAACTCCAGGCTCGCCGAGGCACGCGCCGGTGCGCACCCGGCCACAATCAACAGACCGGCCGTCAGAATTCGAACCCACATCAGGTGATGACAGCGCCAACCAGGATGCCGACCACGTAGGTGCACGCGATCGCGATGGCGCCGAACACCAATTGCCGCAGCCCGGCGACGGCCATCGGCTTGCGGGTGAACCGTGCCGCCACCGCGCCGGCGATCAACAGGCCGACCCCGCCACAGGCCAGCCCGGCCCACAACAATTCGAAGCCGAGCAGGTACGGGATGAGTGGGATGATCGCCCCGATCGCGAACATCACGAACGACGAGCCAGCGGCCACGAACGGCGACGGCTTCTCCCGCGGGTCCACGCCCAACTCCTGCACGAGGTGGAAGTTCAGGGCCCGATTCTCGTCACGGTGGATTTCCTCGGTCGCCTTCAGCGCGGTCTCGGGGGTCATCCCCATCTCCTGCAGCATGGCCACGAGTTCGGCCCGCTCGGCGTTGGGATTCTTGAGGAACGACTTCCGTTCGACACTCACCTCGGAATCGACCTGCTCGTTGGCCGTGGTCACCGAGGTGTACTCACCGAGCGCCATCGAGAAGGCACCGGCCAACAGGCCCGCCACACCGCTGAGCACGACGGTCTGGGCCGAGGCGCTGGCCCCCACCCCGGCGATCAACGCGGTGTTGCTGACCAGGCCGTCCATCGCGCCGAAGGTCGCCGCACGTAGCCACCCGCCGGTGACGTCGGCGTGCCGGTGATAACTCACGTGCGGCAAACCGGTGGGAGACAGTGACTTACCCACGGACTCCGGCATGACGCCAATCTTGCGCTGCCCGATCACAGGTGTCCAGGAAGGCAAACCTTGGTGACAACCGCCGCACGGTGACCGCGGTACGCGTTACCGTCGGGTATGACCACCACTGCCGAGCATCTTCGAAACGCGCTGGACGGCCGTTGGCGCGACGTCAAGAACGCCATGCGGACCAGGCTGTCGGACGAAGTCTTCCGGCCGCACTACACGCCCAACACTGTCATCGCCCGAGCCAAGGTGGCCGAGCAACTCAAGATCATGGCCGCGGCCGGGGCAGCCGAGGACGGCTTCCGCAAGGAGCACGGCGGCAACGGCGACGTCGGGGCGGCCGTCACCCAGATCGAGATGCTGGCCATGAGCGATCTGTCCCTGATGGTCAAGGCCGGGGTCCAGTGGGGCCTGTTCGGTGGCGCCATCGAGAACCTCGGTACCGAACGCCACCACCAGGCCTACGTCCGGCCGCTGATCGACCTGGAACTGCCGGGGTGTTTCGCGATGACCGAGACCGGTCACGGCAGTGACGTGCAGTCACTGGAGACCACCGCCACCTACGATCCGGCGTCCCAGGAATTCGTCATCCACTCCCCTACCCCGTCGGCCCGCAAGGACTACATCGGTGGAGCGGCCGAGACCGCCCATGTCGCAGCCGTTTTCGCGCAGCTGATCACCCCGGACGGCGAAGGTCACGGGGTGCACTGCTTCGTCGTGCCGATCCGTGACGACGAGGGCAACGACCTACCGGGCATCACCACCTCGGATTGTCACTACAAGGGCGGACTGCCCGGTGTCGACAACGGCCGCATCGTGTTCGACCAGGTGCGCATCCCGCGGGAAAACCTGCTCAACCGGTACGCCGACGTCGCTGAAGACGGCACCTACTCCTCACCGATCGAGAATCCGGGGCGCCGGTTCTTCACCATGCTGGGCACCCTGATCCGCGGCCGTGTCACGGTGGGTGGCAGCGCCGCCGCGGCGGCTCGGGTGGCGCTCGACATCGCCGTCCGATATGCGTTGGAACGCAGGCAATTCGACGCCCCCGGCGACGAAGGCGAAGTCCTGATCATGGACTACCTGGTGCATCAGCGCCGGCTGCTGCCACTGATCGCCAAGTCGTACGCGCTGCAGTTCGCCCAGAACGAACTGGTGGCCAAATGCCATGAGCTGCAGACCTCCGACGACCCTGACGCCGAGGAGCAACGCGAGCTGGAGGCGCGAGCCGCCGGCCTCAAGGCTGCCAACACCTGGCACGCCAGCCACAGCATCCAGGAGGCCCGCGAAGCCTGCGGTGGCGCAGGCTATCTCGCCGAGAACCGGTTGATAGCGTTGCGCGCCGACACCGACGTGTTCACCACCTTCGAAGGGGACAACCATGTGTTGACCCAGTTGGTGGCCAAGGAACTGCTGACTGCCTACGCCGACGACATCAAGGGTATGAGCCCGGTCGAATGGGTGCGGTTCGCGGCGAACTATGCCGGCGAACGGGTGCTCAAACGCACCGCCGCGCAGACCATCATGCAGACCATCCTCGACACCCGCCAGGACAACGAGGAGGAAGGCAGCTTGTTCAACCGAGGCACCCAGGTCCAGATGTTCGAGGATCGCGAGGAGTACATGCTGGCCTCGGTCGCCAGGCGGCTACAGGGCAAGGCCAAGGAGATGTCGGCCTTCGACGCGTTCAACGCCGTCCAGGACCACGTGCTGCACGCCGCGCAGGCCCACATCGACCGGGTGATCATGGAGGCCTTCGTCGCCGGCATCGATGCCTGCGAGGACGAGACCGCCCGCGGCCTGCTCTCCGATGTCTGCGACCTGTACGCCTTGTCGGTGATCGAGGGCGACAAGGCGTGGTTCATCGAGCACCGCTTCCTGTCCACCGAACGGGCCAAGGCCGTCACCCGCGGCATCAACGAACGCTGCCGCTCACTGCGCCCGCACGTGGAAACCCTCGTCGACGGGTTCGGCGTCCCCGAGCAGCTGCGCTACGCGGCGATGCTCGACCCCGAGGAACTCGTCAACGGTTAAGGCTTCGGAATCGGGTCGACGGCAACCAGTTTGCCGTCGTCCCCGATCCGGAACCGCACCGTGGCGATGCCGGTCGGCGACTTCGGCGGATCCTGGCCCTGCTGCCACTGATAGTTGACCACCACGCTGTCATCGGCGTTGGAGACCACGTTGATGTAGGGCCGTGGCTCCGGGGTGGCCGGGCCCAGCGGGGTCTGCCGGTCGAAGAACAGCAACTGCCCCACGCTGTTGGGCTCGGGGTTCGACTGGCCCACCTGCACCCAATACAGCCGGCAGTTCGTGGTGTGCCCGGCGTTGACCTGCGTCCACTGTTTACCTGCCTCGGGCACGGGCAGTTTGGCGATCTGATCGGCGATCGTATCGGCACTCGGGCCGTCGGTCGGTGCGCAGGCATCCGGCTTCGGCGGCGGTGCGGACGACGGCTTCCAGCCGCAACCCACCGCGAGGAGACCGACGAAGGCGATGATGGCGATCAGCCGTGGATACACATCCTCGAGGGTAGCGAATCCGGCCGGGCCATCGGGCCGAGCTGACGGCGGCACGCCGATAGGTGACACTGTGTGCGGTCTGGATCCCTGACCACACCGCACCACCTACCCCAAGGAGACACTGATGGCTTGGTTCCTCGCCATGGAAGGCCCCGCCAACAAGGCCGTCCTGTACCAACTGCAGGAATCAGTCAACGTCCATCAGATCGCCGAGGAGATGGTCAGTGCCGCCACCCTCGACCGCGCGGTGCCCGTGCCCGCCGTGCTGCAGAACAACAAGCAACAGGTGACGGTGTACGTCCGGCCGGCAGCCTGGGGAGTGTGGACGTTCTACCAACTGACCGAAGAGGAACGAAAGGCGCTGGCATCGGTGTCGAATCCACTGGTGGAAGCGCTTGCGCAAGCAGCCCGGCAAAAGCAGGCCCGGCCTCAAGGCTGACGCCGGGGAGAATTTGCTCCCCCGGATGGACTCGAACCATCAACCGCCCGATTAACAGTCGGGAGCTCTGCCAATTGAGCTACAGGGGACTACCTTCCGCGGAAGCTCCGCGGCCGAGCGTTGACTCTAGCGTACGGACCACCGCTGTCGCCAACTCGCTCCCGGACGGGCGCGTCGGGGCCGCGGTGAGGCAGGATGGAGCAGACACATCGGTCGTCTGGGAGGCCCGTCTGCTCTGGGAGGGGCGTCGCGTTGAGAGGGCCGTCGCTTTGAGAGGAATCCTGTGATCCGCTATGCCGCCGTGATCGCCGTCGGCTACGTGCTCGGCGCCAAAGCCGGCCGACGCCGCTACGAGCAGATCGCCAGCACCTATCGCGCGGTGACCGCCAACCCGGCCACCAAGGCGGTCCTGGACGCCGGACGACGCAAGATCGCGAAGCGAGTCTCACCGGATCCGCAGTTCCTCACCCTGACCCCCATCGACGCAGAAACGTCGGTGTTCTCCACCAAGGAGAGCACCGACGCTTCGTCGAAAACTCGCAGGTAGGGCTGGCTAGCCGATCCCCTGGTTGATCGTGGAACCAGGCAGCAGCGGACCCGTCACCACACCGTTCTGCCCGACGCCGACCCATGGCGTCCCGACCTGGGCGGGCATGCCGTTGGAGTAGGACAGGCACTTGCCGTCCTCTTTGTTGCCGAACCAGGCCAGGCAGGCCGGCCCGGCCGTGACCTCGGCCGTGGTCGTCGCGATGAACGCCGGGGCGGCCGCAGCGGCGCCGGCCGCCAGGACGAACGCGCCGACGGCGACGAACCGCCGCGTCTGAGTGCTGAGAAGTGTCACCGGGATTGCCTCTTTCGCATCTGGATGCCCGACTGGCCTCAGCCTATCGCGGTGCGGCAGATCATGCAGTCAGGTCGTCACCGCTTGCCTGTTCCAGCAGGCTGCGGCGGTAGGACTCCATCGCCACCAGGTCGCCGAACAACGCGTGATATTCGTCTCCCTGCTCCACCGGCGACATCCGCTGCAGCTTGGATTTCACCTCGGCGATCTGCCGCCCCACCCACACTTCCTGCAGGCGGGCCAGCACGCTGCCGATGTAGCGCGGAAGGTGCTCGTCGTCCTCGACGTTGATCGCCTCCACGCCCAGTTCGTTGACCAAGTTGGCCGCCGCCGGGGACGACGCCACCTGGTCCCGGACCGCCTCGATCCACTCCGCACCGGATTTGCCCGCCGCGGTGCCGCCGGCGGCCTCGATGGCCGAACGCACCGCGGCGTATCCCGGGTGCGTGAAGCTCTCGGTGGTCAACGAGTCGAAGACGGGGCCGGCGGTCGCCGGATACTGCAGGCCGGCCTTGAGCGCCTCACGCTGCGGCCACAGCGTCGGGTCGGTCGGATTCGGGCGTTGCACGGCCGGCGCCGCGGGCCGGCCCGGCGCACCTGCCGATGAGCGTCGGCTGTCCTTGCGGCCGCCGCTGGCCTCCTCCCGCACCCGCCCGATCACCTGAGCCACGTTGTCCCAACCGACCCAGCCGGCCAGCTGCCTGGCGTACTCGTCGCGCAGGGTCGGATCCTTGATCCGCGCCGCCATCGGCACACAGCGCCGCAACGCCGCCACCCGGCCCTCGGCGCTGTCCAGGTCGTGTTCGGCCAGGGCACTGCGAATCACGAACTCGAACAACGGGGTTCGGCGCGCCACCAAATCCCGCAACGCACCGTCGCCCGAGCGCAGCCGCAGATCACAGGGGTCCATCCCGTCGGGGGCCACCGCCACGAACGACTGCCCGGACAGGTTCTGCTCCCCCTCGAACGCCTTGACCGCGGCGGCCTGACCAGCGGCGTCACCGTCGAACACGTAGATCAGTTCGCCGCGGAAGAAGTTGTCGTCCATCATCAGCCGGCGCAACATCGACAGGTGCTGCTCACCGAACGCGGTGCCGCACGAGGCCACCGCAGTGGTCACCCCGGCCAAGTGCATGGCCATCACATCGGTGTAGCCCTCGACGACGACGGCCTGATGTCCCTTGGCAATGTCACGTTTGGCCCGATCCAGCCCGAACAGCACCTGAGACTTCTTGTACAGCACCGTTTCCGGGGTGTTGACGTACTTGGCCTGGTTCTGGTCGTCGTCGAACAACCGGCGCGCGCCGAAGCCGATGGTCTCGCCCGAGGACACCCGGATCGGCCACAGCAGCCGGCGGTGGAACCGGTCCATCGGCCCGCGCTTGCCCTCCCGGCTCAGCCCCGCGGCTTCCAGCTCCTTGAACTCGAACCCCTTGCGCAGCAGATGCTTTGTCAACGTGTCCCAGCCCGACGGGGCGTACCCGCAGCCGAACTGGGCGGCCGCAGCGGCGTCGAGATTCCGCTCCGTCAGGTACTTACGCGCCTCAACGGCCTCGTCCGAGGCCAGCGCCTGAGCGTAGAACTCCTGTGCGGCGGCGTTGGCGGCCAGCAACCGGCTGCGGCTACCCCGGTCACGCTGAACATTGGTGGTGGACCCGCCGGTGTAGGTGACGGTGTAACCGACCTTGTCGGCGAGCAGCTCGACGGCCTCGACGAAAGTGACGTGCTCGATCTTCTGGATGAAGGCGTAGACGTCACCGCCCTCACCGCAGCCGAAGCAGTGGAAGTGGCCGTGGTTGGGCCGGACGTGGAACGACGGTGACTTCTCGTCGTGGAACGGGCACAGGCCCTTCATCGAGTCGGCACCGGCCCGCCTCAATTGGACGTAGTCACCGACGACGTCCTCGATGCGGATTTTCTCGCGGATGGCGGCGATGTCGCGATCGGGGATTCTGCCAGCCACCGGCCTAGTGTATGCGGGCGCCGAAGCGGGCAATTCGCGAACATCGAACGTCGGCTCGTGTTCGAGATTCCATCCCTTTTTCAGCCACGAGCCAACGCTCGACGGCTACTCAGCCCAGAGGCCGCGGCGAGCGTGCCTCGTGCACTCTTTCCAGGCGGCTCTCGGTGTAGGACGCGATCTGGTCGACCACGACGCGCAACCTGGCCCCGTCGTCGGCAGCCCGGTCGAACTCCGGGGCGAACAACGGGTCCAGGCTGCTGGGGGCCTGCGCCCACAGTCCCAGGGCAACCTCGTGGATCAGGGTGCGCTGATCGGCCTGGATCTGCAGGTGCCGGTGGTCGGACATGATGAACTGCAGGGCCAGCATCTTGAGCAGGACCACCTCGGCGCGCACCAGCGGCGGCACCGCGAGCTCCGCAGCAAAACGACGTAGCGGTTTTTCCCCGGCAACCGCCCGGGTCTGGGTGATCGCGGCGTTGGCGAAGCGGCCGACGAGCTCACTGGTCATGGTCTTGAGCGCGACCGAAGACGCCAGGGTGCCGTCGTAGCGGCCCACCCCGGCCACTACCGGGATCTGCGACAGCCGCTCGGCCGCGGCCAGCAGATCGTCGTGGCTGACGCTGGGAAACGACCTTGCTCCCAGCTCGGCCAGCGAGGCGGCGGCATCGCGATCGCCGAGCACCCTCAGGTCGATGCGTCCGGAGATCACGCCGTCCTCGACGTCGTGCACCGAGTAGGCGACGTCGTCGGCCCAGTCCATCACCTGGGCTTCCAGGCACGGCCGATCGACGGGGGCACCAGCTCGCATCCAGGCGGCAGCCTCGGCGTCGTCGTCGTAGAAGCCGTACTTCTTGCGGGTGCCGAAGCTGGCCCACGGGTACTTCGCGACGGCGTCCAGGGCCGCCCGGGTCAGGTTGAGCCCGGCCGAACATCCGTCGGCATCAAGAACTTTGGGCTCCAGCCGGGTGAGGATGCGGAAGTTCTGGGCATTGCCTTCGAACCCACCGAACGGTTTGGCGATCTCGTCCAGTGCCCGCTCGCCGTTGTGTCCGTACGGCGGGTGCCCGATGTCGTGGGCCAACCCGGCCAGATCCACCAGGTCGGGATCGCAGCCCAGCCCGATCGCCATCCCGCGTCCGATCTGGGCGACCTCCAGCGAATGGGTGAGCCGGGTCCGCGGGGTGTCCCCGTGGCGTGGCCCGACCACCTGCGTCTTGTCGGCCAACCGCCGCAGCGCCGCACTGTGCAGCACCCGAGCCCGGTCCCGCGAGAAATCGGTCCGGTGCTCGGCATCCGTCCCCGGCAGGACAGCACCCTTCGGCGCTTCGACCACGAGACGTTCCCGGTCGAAGTCGTCATACACCGACTGCCTATCCGCGTTCACCGACGCACAGTCTGCCAGGAACCGACGCGCCGCCCCCGCAGCGCACTAGATTGGCGGTCATGCGTATCGCCCGTGTGCTGTCCATGCTGCTCGCGATCCTGCTGACCGGGCTGCTGGTCGCCCCGGCTGCCGCCGCCGAACCGCCGCTGCGGGTGGCCACCCAGCTCACCGACAACGCCGGCGTGCTGTCGGCCGCGCAGACCGGCAACGTGCAGCGCGCCATCGACCGGCTCTACGACGACCGCCACATCAAGTTGTGGGTGGTGTTCGTCGAGACCTTCGATCGGCAGAACCCGATCGGCTGGGCGCAGAACACCATGCAGCTGAGCGATTTCGGCGACGACGACGTGCTGCTGGCGGTGGCGACGGTGGACCGGGCGTTCGCGTTTCAGGTGCCCGACACCGTGACCACCTCGGCCCGCGCCGACGATCTGCGGCGCAACAGCGTCACCCCGGCCCTGCGCCGCGATGACTGGGCCGGGGCGGCGATCGCCGCAGCGAACGGGTTGAACTCCGAACCCGAATCCCCCGCCGCAACCGGTATCTCGTGGCCGGGGATGTTGATCGCCCTCGGTGTGGTGCTGGTGTTGGTCGGGTTGTTGTGGTGGTGGTCGCGCCGGCGTCGCGCCAAGCGGCGACGGGCCGAGTTCGAGGCCGCCAAACGTCTCGATCCCACCGACGCCGACGCGCTGGCCACGGTACCGCTGGAGGCGCTCGACGAGTTGTCCCGCTCGATCGTGGTCGACGTCGACAATGCCGTGCGTACCAGTGCGGCCGAGCTTGATTTGGCGGTCGAGGAGTTCGGCGCCCACCGCACCGAACCGTTCACCGCGGCCCTGCAGAATGCGAAACAGGCTCTGGCCCAAGCGTTCACCGTGCGTCAGACTCTCGACGACGAGGCGCCGGAGACCCCGCTGCAACAACGTCAGCTGTTGACGCAGGTGGTGGTCTCGGCGGCCAGGGCCGACCGGGAGTTGGAGGCCCAGAGCCAGGCCTTCGAGCAGTTGCGCGACCTGGTGATCAACGCGCCGGCGCGCCTGGACACCATGACCCAGCAGATGGTCGGCCTGACCGCACGCATCGAACCGTCGGCGCAGACGTTGGCCAACCTGCACACCCAGTTCGACGCGAGCGCATTGAGTTCGGTGGCGACCAATGTGGACACCGCCAAGGAGCGGCTGGCGTTCGCCGACCGCAGCATCACCACGGCTCGCGGCCTGGTGTCGCGACCTGCCACCGATCAGACCGCGTTGGTGGATGCGGTGCGCTCGGCCGAATCCGCCCTCGATCAGGCCCGAACCCTGCTCGACGCCGTGGACAGTGCGGCCTCGGACATCAACCGGGCGCTGGCCGGCTTGCCCGCGGCTCTCACCGACATCCAGGCCGGCATCGACCAGGCGAATTCGTTACTGGCGCAATCCGGTACGCCGCAGGCCGACAAACTCACCACCACCCGTGACGCGGCGGTCAAGGCCGCCGAGGATGCGAAGTCCAACGGCAACAGCGACCCGCTGGGCACGTTCACGCGGCTCACGAAGGCTGATGCCGAACTCGATCAGCTGCTGGCCGGTGTGCACGAACAGCAGGAGGCCGCCGAGCGGCTGGCCCGGGCCCTGGAGCAGGCGCTGTTCACCGCGCAGTCACGGATCAAGGCGGTGTCGGACTTCATCGAAACCCGCCGCGGCAGCATCGGTCCGGAGGCCCGCACCCGGTTGGCCGAGGCGCAGCGGCAACTCGAGGCGGCCTTGGCCAAGCGGGCCGACAACGCGAACGAAGCCGTCGCGCACGCCAACGGAGCCTCGACACTGGCCGCGCAGGCACAGGGTCTGGCCAACGACGACGTGCGGGCCGCGCAGCGGACCTACACCTCGCAGTACGGCGGGGGCGGCGGTTCCGACATGGGTGCGGTGCTCGGCGGCATCCTCATCGGCAACGTGTTGCGGGGCGGCTTTTCCGGTGGTGGGTTCGGCGGCGGCTACGGGGGTGGATTCGGCGGCAGCTGGGGCGGAGGTTTCGGCGGCGGCCGCAGCATGGGCCGTCCGACCTCATACGGCGGGGCGTCGCATTCGTCGGGTCGCAGCTACGGCGGTGGCGGCGGTCGCTTCTGATCGCGAGCAGACACAAAACTGCCCCTTTTCAAGCGAAAAGGGGCAGTTTTACGTCTGCTCGGCAGAAAGAGTCAGCAGCCCTTGAGCCGCACCGCCAGGTAGTCCGACACCTTGTCCAGCGCGATGCGCTCCTGGGTCATGGCGTCGCGCTCGCGGATGGTCACCGCGTTGTCCTCGAGGGTGTCGAAATCGACTGTCACGCAATACGGTGTGCCGATCTCGTCCTGGCGGCGGTAGCGCCGGCCGATCGCGCCGGCGTCGTCGAACTCGACGTTCCAGTTCTTGCGCAGCTCCGCGGCGAGATCCCGAGCCTTGGGTGACAGATCGGCATTGCGCGACAGCGGCAGCACCGCCGCCTTGACCGGGGCCAGCCGCGGATCGAGCTTGAGCACGGTGCGCTTGTCCACTCCGCCCTTGGCGTTGGGCGCCTCGTCCTCGGTGTAGGAGTCGACCAGGAACGCCATCAACGAGCGGGTCAGGCCGGCTGCCGGCTCGATCACGTACGGCACATATCGGGCGTCGGTTCCCTGGTCGTAGAACGACAGGTCGGTACCGGAATGCTTTGCGTGCGTGGACAGGTCGAAGTTGGTGCGGTTGGCGATGCCCTCCAGCTCACCCCATGGGTTGCCGGCGAATCCGAACTTGTACTCGATGTCGACGGTGCCGTCGGAGTAGTGCGACAGCTTTTCCTTGGGATGGTCGTAGAGCCGCAGGTTGTCCCGGTCGATGCCGAGATCGACGTACCACTGCAGCCGTGTCTCGATCCAGTACTTGTGCCATTCCGGCGCCGTGGACGGCTCGACGAAGAACTCCATCTCCATCTGCTCGAACTCGCGCGTACGGAAGATGAAGTTGCCCGGGGTGATCTCGTTGCGGAAGCTCTTACCGATCTGGCCGATGCCGAACGGCGGCTTGCGACGCGCGGTGGTGACCACATTGGCGAAGTTCACGAAGATGCCCTGCGCCGTCTCCGGACGCAGATAGTGCAGACCTTCCTCCGACTCGATCGGGCCGAGGTAGGTCTTGAGCATCATGTTGAAGTCACGCGGCTCGGTCCACTGGCCCTTGGTGCCGCAGTCCGGACACACGATCTCGTCCATCGGCACCGCGTCGGGATCATCAAGACCTTTTTTGGCTGCGTACGCCTCCTGCATGTGGTCCTGACGATGACGCTTGTGGCAGTTGAGGCACTCCACGAGCGGGTCGTTGAAGACGTCGACGTGACCGGAGGCCACCCAGACCTGGCGCGGCAGGATGATCGCGCTGTCGAGGCCGACGACATCGTCGCGGCCGGTGACCATGGACTTCCACCACTGCCGTTTGATGTTCTCCTTGAGCTCGACCCCGAGTGGCCCGTAATCCCACGCGGACTTGGTCCCGCCGTAGATCTCTCCGGACTGGAAGACCAGGCCACGGCGTTTCGCCAGGTTCGCAACGGTGTCGATGATGGATGCCACGGTCCAACAGCGTAGCCACAGGCACGCTGGCAGCGATAATCCGCCGCGACGGTCAGACCGGTTGACATGCAATTCCGCGCATGTATTCTGACCGGTAATGAAAACGGTTTCCAACTTGGCCGACACCCAGCACGACGACGCCCGTGAGCACACCGCCGCCCCGGCGCCGGCGATGCCGTCGCGCGAGGTCCTCGACACCGCAGGTGAACTGCTGCGCGCACTGGCTGCTCCGCTGCGGATCGCCATCGTGCTGCAGCTGCAGCAGTCAGCGCGCTGTGTGCACGAACTGGTCGATGCGCTCGACGTGCCACAACCGCTGGTGAGCCAGCATCTGCGGATTCTCAAGCAGGCCGGAGTGGTCGCGAGCGAGCGAGCCGGCCGCGAAGTCCTCTATCAACTGGTCGACCACCACTTGGCCCACATCGTCGCCGACGCCGTGGCCCACGCCGGCGAGGACCACCAGTGACGGGCGCGGTCCGGTCCACCCGGCAGCGGGCGGCCATCGCTGACCTGCTCAACGAGACCGACGGATTCCGTTCAGCCCAGGAACTGCACGACGAGTTGCGGCGCCGCGGCCAGGGCATCGGCCTGACCACGGTGTACCGCACGCTGCAGGCCATGGCCACCACGGGCAACGTCGACACCTTGCGCACCGATACCGGCGAATCGGTCTACCGCCGCTGCTCGGAAGATCACCATCATCACCTGGTGTGCCGGGCCTGTGGCGCGACGGTCGAGATCACCGGCGGTCAGGTCGAGACCTGGGCCGCCGACGTGGCCCGCGAACACGGTTTCTCCGACGTCAGCCACACCATCGAGATCTTCGGGATGTGCCGCGCCTGCAGCGACGCAGTCAGCTGACCAGCTTTCCGCGTATGAAGCGTGGTGGCGGTTCCAAGGGCAATTTTCCGCCATGGCGCTTCACACGCGGGGCCGCTGAGCCCGATCGCGCGCCAGCGCCAGCACGGTGTCACGAGTCAGCGGTGCCAGCTCGACATCGCCGGGTGCATACAGGTCGACCCACATCATCTCGGCGATCTCGGCCTGCGGCCGCGGTTCACCGTCGAGGTGGACCAGATACAGCCACGCGTCGACGTGATAGCCCGGCTCGTTGGCGGCCGGCGCGCTGAAGCGGCCGAGCTCCTCAGCGGTGACCGATCCGACGCCGAGTTCCTCACGAACTTCCCGGGCCAGTGCGCCGATCGGCTGCTCCCCCGGTTCGATCTTCCCGCCGGGTTGCATGAACACCGTCGTCCCGCGTTTACGCACCACCAACAACCGGCCGTTCGCATCGAGCACCACGGCCGCGACGATCCGAAGGACCGGGGCGGTCACGTCGTCAGGTCCCGGCGCACGTCGGCACCGGTGGCCAGCACCATGAGGATCAACGTGCGCAACGCATCGTCGGTGAGCCCAGCGGCCGGGAAGTTGTAACGCAGCATCACGTCGGCGACCTTCTTGGCCGGCCGCTTGCGTGCGGCGCCCTTGGGTGTCGCACCGTTTGTGGGAGTCTCGACGAGCTTCTCCACCAGCACGACGGTGCCCAGCATGGTCTTGCTGGCATGGTCGGATACCCGCTCGCGAATCTTGTTGTTCAGCGGCAAATCCCACGCCAGTGGCTGCGTCAGCGAGACCATCTCGAGGTCCTCGGCGATCGCCACCACCCGCACCGAGGCCACCGAACCGTCGACCGTCACCGTCAGCGCGCCGTCGGATTCCTCGACGACCGAGGACACCTCGCCGAGCACCGCGGATAGTCGTTGCAGCAGGGCGCTCATGTCAGGCCCTGCCGAAGCGACGGTTGCGGTTCACGTACTCCTCGCAGGCCGCCCACAGGTCGCGCCGGTCGTAATCCGGCCACAGTTTGTCCTGGAACACGAACTCGGCATACGCCGATTGCCACAGCAGGAAGTTACTGGCTCGCTGCTCCCCCGACGTCCGGATGAACAGGTCCACGTCGGGGATGTCAGGGCGGTGCAGATGCTTGGCGAAAGCAGCCTCGCTGATCCGGTTCGGGTTGATCTTGCCTTCGGCGGCCTCGGCGGCCAGCGCCTGCGCCGCCTCGACGAGCTCGGTGCGCCCGCCGTAGTTGACGCAGTAATTGACCGTGATGACGTCATTGCCGACGGTCATCTGCTCGGCGATGTCGAACTCTTTGATGACGCTGCGCCACATCTTGGGCCGTGACCCCACCCAGCGCATGTTCACGCCCATGGCGTTGAGATTTTCCCGACGGCGGCGCACCACCTCCCGGTTGAACCCCATCAGGAACCGGACCTCTTCGGCACTGCGCTTCCAGTTCTCGGTGGAGAACGCATAGACACTGAGGTGTTTGATGCCCAGCTCGATGGCGCCGCAGGTGATGTCGATCAACACCGCCTCACCCATCTTGTGTCCCTCGGTGCGACCCAGCCCGCGTTGGGTGGCCCATCGGCCGTTGCCGTCCATCACCACCGCGACGTGGTTGGGTACTTGATCAGCCGGGATCCGCGGCGCGACGGCCTTGGAGGTGTGCTGCGGCGGGCGGGCGAAGCGACCGTTGGTACCGGGCGGGATCTCCGGGAAGACGACGGGCCACGTCGAGGTATCCGGGAAGACCGGATAGTCCTCAGGCGCCGGGGGCAGCTGTGGGTAGGTGGTCTTGCCCTGCTGCTTGTCCCGCTTCAAAACCATGGGCCATATCCTGCCTGACCAGCGTGGCGCGCTGCTCGGCGACTGTCCGATCGATCCGGTACACCCGCTCGACCAGAGGCAATGTCCGCAGCTGCCTTTCCAGATGCCACTGCAGATGCGCCGCGATCAGTCCACTGGCCTGGCTGCGATGCCCCGATGAGGAGGCCTCGGCATACTCCCAGTCGCCCTCGTGCAGCGCCGACATCAGCTCCAGCACGGGCTGCGGTGGGGTGCTGGACCCGCTGGGCCGGCAATGCACGCACACACTGCCACCGGCGGCGACGTGAAACGCCCGGTGCGGGCCCGGCGCGGCGCAGCGCGCGCATTCGGTCAGCGCCGGTGCCCACCCGGCGATCGTCATCCCCCGCAGTAAATAGGAGTCGAGCACCAGCTCCCGGGCTCGGCGACCGTCGGCGATGGCCCGCAGCGCGGCCACCGTGAGCCGGTGCAGGTCGGGCATCGGTGCCCGCTCCTCCCCGGCCAGCCGCTCGGCGGTCTCCAGCATCGCGCAGGCACTGGTGTAGCGGCCGTAGTCGCTGACGATGTCGGCGGCGAACGCGTCGATGGCCTGCACCTGCGTGACGATGTCGAGGTTGCGACCCGGATGCAGCTGCACATCGATGTGGGCAAACGGCTCCAGCCGAGCACCGAACTTGCTGCGGGTACGCCGAACGCCCTTGGCCACCGCGCGGACCAGACCATGGTCGCGGGTGAGCAAGGTGACGATCCGGTCGGCTTCGCCGAGCTTGTGCTGGCGCAGTACCACCGCCCGGTCCCGGTACAGCCGCATCGTGACAGTGTCGCACCATGGCCGGACAGGTTCCGTTACGCACCGCCGATATCCTCGAAAGTGATGGCCAAATCCACCGACTCCACTGCTCCACTCTTTCCGACCCTGACCAATCAGCTCTATGAATTAGCCAGCGGCGCCCTGACCTGCCAGGAACTGGTAAGCCGCTCCCTGCAAGCGATTTCGGCCAGCCAGCCCACCCTCAACGCCTTTCGGGTGGTGCTGACCGAGCAGGCCATGGCCGACGCCGCCCGCGCCGACCGCGAGCGGGCCGCCGGCCGGTATCGCCTGTTGTCGGGGATCCCCATCGCAGTCAAGGACGACGTCGACATCGCCGGGGTGCCGACCCGGTTCGGCACCGCCGGCGACGGGTACCTGCCGACCTCCGACGCCGAGGTGGTGCGCCGACTGCGGGCGGCAGGCGCGGTCATCGTCGGCAAGACGAACACCTGCGAGCTCGGCCAGTGGCCGTTCTCCGGCGGACCCGGCTTCGGACATACCCGCAACCCCTGGTCGCGCAAGCACAGCCCCGGCGGCTCCTCCGGTGGCAGCGCCGCGGCCGTGGCCGCCGGTCTGGTGACCGCGGCGGTCGGATCCGACGGCGCGGGCAGCGTGCGCATCCCGGCGGCGTGGACCCACCTGGTCGGCATCAAGCCGCAGCGCGGACGCATCTCCACCTGGCCGCTGCCCGAGGCGTTCAACGGCATCACCGTCAACGGCGTGCTGGCCCGAACCGTCACCGACGCCGCCCTGGTGCTCGACGCCGCCTCCGGCAACGCCGAGGGGGATCTGCACAAGCCGGCACCGATCCAGGCAGCCGAATATGTCGGCCGTGCCCCCGGGCCACTGCGGGTGGCGCTGTCCACCAAGTTCCCGTTCACCGGCTTCCCGGCCGAGTTGCACCCCGAGATCCGTGCCGCACTCAAGAGCGTCGGCAAACTTCTCGAGCAACTGGGGCACAGCGTGGTGGAGAAGGATCCCAACTACAGCCTGCAGATGTCGTGGGACTTCTTGGCCCGCTCCACCGCCGGCCTGTTGGACTGGGCCGACCGCCTTGGTAATACGGAGTACGACGAGCGCACTCTGGCCAACATGCGCATCGGCCGGCTGCTGTCACAGAATGCGCTGCGCAAGGCCCGCGTGCACGAGGCCGCCGCACAGCGCAGGATGTCGTGGACCTTCAACCTCGTCGACGTCATCGTCGCGCCCACCACAGCCCAACCACCGCCGCTCACACACGAATTCGACCGCCGCGGGTGGTCGGCCACCGAACGCGCCTCGATCGCGGCCTGCCCACTGACCTGGCCATGGAACCTGCTCGGCTGGCCCTCGATCAACGTGCCCGCCGGGTTCACCTCCGACGGGTTGCCGATCGGTGTCCAGCTGATGGGACCGGCCGACAGTGAGCCACTGCTGATTTCGCTGGCGGCCGAGCTGGAGGCGGTCACGGGCTGGGCTGCCAAACAACCCGAGCCCTGGTGGAATCCCCCGTCACAGACGGACGCCTCCCAGGCCGCGGCGGCGATCAACGCGTTCGAGCGGCGGGCGGGTTAGGCCGCCGGGCCTTGCTGGCAGTCAGCTGCCGAATTGCTGTGAAAATTAGTGTGTTTGGCGCCTTACAGCCGCTGCTACGCTCGAATCCACGTCGTGGGGGCCGCGATGAATTCGTTGAATCTGCCGGGAGGGCCAAGAGGCGTGCGCACTGATCAATCCATGTGCAATGGGCAGGGATCCGAGTGAGCGGTGCAGAGGACGACGGAGGCGCCAACGGGCCGAAAGGCCCCAGCAAGCTCGGTATAGCGACAACCGCCTTCAGCACCTACAGCGATTTCAAGAAGCTCATGGAAGGCGACCCGATCGGCGCGGTCGGCCTGTTGGGCGATGCCGGTAAGTGGGCACAACTACTCATTCCCGAAGCCATTGCCACACCGGTGATCCAGTACGGCCTGTATGTCCTGACCGGAATCAGCAAAAGCATGGGGATGGGAAGCCCCGACGGTGGTGGGGCCTTCAGCGACGGCGCGAAACAGTTCCAAACTCACGGGAAGGCCCTCGAAGGCGCCTACCCCACCGAGACGTGGTCCGGCTCTGCCTCCAACGCCTACACGGCGCAGAACTCACACCAGATCCAGCGTGCGTCGACGATGTTGGAGGCGGACAACGACATCGTTCGAATCCTGTCCACACAGGCCGGACAGGTCAACCATGCCCGGACCGAAGTCGACTGGGCCTCAAAAGGTTTGGCCGCAATGATTCCGGTGGCAATGGCGCTGGAAGCCACTGTATTGGGCGCCCCCGAGTCGATGGCGCTCCAGTTCTCGGCGGTGGCCGTGGCGAGCGCCGTCGCGGGGGCGGCGGCGGCCAATCTGGTGAACTATTCGCAAGACAACGCCGC
The DNA here is from genome assembly GCF_001954135.1 of Mycobacterium sp. GA-1841. GTDB lineage: Bacteria > Actinomycetota > Actinomycetes > Mycobacteriales > Mycobacteriaceae > Mycobacterium. The sequence goes on from NZ_MBEQ01000017.1 coordinate 212,335, forward strand.
GCAGATTCGAGAAGCCACGGAAAAGTACCGGCAAGCCGGCGCGGTGGGCCCGTCAGGCTCAGGGGCACCGGTCTCACGGTCCGGTTCGGGCGACCAGAACGGGTCTGACAGCCAGGGTGACCGGTCTGGACAGGACACCCCGGGCACCCCGAGCGCGCCTACGAGTACCCCGAGTTCGGGCAATCAGTCCGGCGGTGGCGGTTCGGGTGCCGGCGGCGGCTCGGGTTCGGGCGCCGGGGGCGGGTCTGGCGCCGGCAGCGGCGGATCGGGCTCCAGTGGCGGCCGGGGATCGGCGACATCGATACCCAGCACGACCGGCATGCCGACTGGCGCCGCGAGCTCGGGCGGCGGCATGGGTGGTTTGCCGTCGCTTCCGCAAATGGGTGGCGGTTCCGGTGGCGGCGGCACCGGCATGCTCGGCGGCTTCATGGGGGCGGCCGGACAGATCGTCGAAACCGTGACTCAGGCAGTGCAGCAAGCGGAGCAACAAGACTCGGACGCGCAGAACGACGGCGAATCCGGTGTCGCGACCGGTGACCACTCTCAGGCCGGGCGCGCCCCGGTCAATGCTTCGTTCGGCGCTGACACCACGAACCACGCTGCGCCGCAGCGCCTCACCACCGACCGGTAACCGCGGAAGGAGCAGGGAGTCAAACATGTCCGATGAATTGAACGTTCTCACCTCGGATCTCCGAGATATGTCGACCACGCACGACGCTGCCGCGGCAGGATTCTCCGCGGCGGGCGATACGACGTCGTTTGTGGAATGGAAGGTGCTGGCTACGCACGGACCGATCTGCTGGTCGTCCCAGCAAGCGCTGTGCGAGGCGAACGAAGCCAGAAAATCCGCCGCCGAAGCGATGATGAAGACGTCCAACGACCTGTCCCAGAAGCTGACCACGGCAGCCACACAGTACGACCAGACGGACGCGCACGAATCCGGCCATCTCGACCGGACCATGCACTGCTAGCCACATGACCGATCACAGCTGGGACGATGATGATCCCGAAGACGAGCGGTTCGCCGGCGAACTCGACGCGCTGGGCTTCGACGACGTGCAACACCGCAATGACGACCACGATGATTGGTCCGGGCTCGACGCATTCACGGTCGATGAAACCGCCGCCGGGCCAACGGCAGACCAGCTGGGGCCGACCACGCCCGGTCCTGATGCCGCGAACGGTCCAGAAGGGCCGGTGACCTTCGGAGCGACCAACCCGGCCGGAACGATCACCGCGCAAGCCACTATCTCGGGTGCGATCAATCGAATCGAGTTGTCTTCAACGACAGCGACGATGACCGAATCGGACCTCGCACGCGACATCATGGCCACCGCCCAGCTGGCGAACATCCAGGCCCGAGCAATCCAGCGCGCGATGGTCCAAAGCCTGCTCATGAATCAGGGCATGGACCCCGACCTCGCCGCGCAATTTATCGATGACATCTCCGACCTGCCGACACCGGCGCAGTCCGAGGCTGCCCAGGCCGAGGTATCGGTCGCATATCTGCGGGATGGACGGTGACCGGTCCCCAGGGTGCCGGCCAGGTAGGATTTTGCAGGCTATCGAACAGGGCAAGGGGAGTCCCGCAATGAGCTATCCGGATCCGTATCAGCCCCAACAGCAACCTCCGCCGGGCCAGTATCCACCGCCGCCACCCGGCCCCCACGGCTATGGATATCCGCCCAACGGTGGCTACCCGCCCACCGCACCTCACGGTGCCCAACCACAACCGCCGTATTACCCCCCGCCGCCCGTCCCGCCGCAACCGGATGCCAAGAAGCACAGCGGCAACTCGTGGGGCTGGCGGGTGATGGAGGGGTTGTTGGATCTCTTCAGCGGTTCATCGTCTTACGGCCTTGGCAAAACGTCACGGGAACGCGTCAAGACAGCGCTGATCATTTTTGGCACAACGTTTTTGGCGATCGCCCTCATGATCACGGTGGTCATGATGACGAGCAAATAGCGGCGACTCGCCCGCCGGCTAGAACCCCAGCCGACCCAACTGTTTGGGATCGCGCTGCCAGTTCTTGGCGATCTTGACCCGAAGGTCCAGATAAACTTTTGTGCCGAGCAGCTTTTCGATCTGGGTGCGGGCCGCGGTACCGACCTCACGCAGCCGGGCCCCGCCCTTGCCGATCACGATGCCTTTTTGACTGTCCCGCTCGACGTAGAGGATGGCATGCACGTCGATGAGGTCATCACGGCCTTCGCGTTCTTCAACTTCTTCGATGACCACGGCCAGCGAGTGCGGCAGTTCGTCGCGCACCCCTTCCAGGGCAGCCTCGCGGATGAGCTCGGCCATCAGCACTTCTTCGGGCTCGTCGGTCAGCTCACCGTCGGGGTAATAGGCCGGCCCCGGCGGCAGTTTCGATACCAGGACCTCGGTGAGCACGTCGAGCTGTTCGCCCGCGGTGGCCGAGACCGGAACGATCTCGGTGTCGGGACCCACCAGCTCACTGACTGCGAGAAGCTGTTCGGCCACGCGGTCTTTGGGCACCTTGTCGATCTTGGTGACGACGGCGATCAGCGTGGTCTTCGGCGCCACGGCTCGGATCTGCTGATAGATCCAGCGGTCGCCGGGACCGATGCGCTCATCGGCCGGGATACACAGCCCGATCACGTCCACCTCGGAATAGGTGTCCTTGACCAAGTCGTTGAGCCGTTGCCCGAGCAGGGTGCGCGGACGGTGCAGACCGGGGGTGTCGACGAGGATGATCTGAAAATCTTCGCGGTGCACGATGCCGCGGATCGTGTGCCGGGTGGTCTGCGGCCGGTTCGAGGTGATCGCGACCTTCTGGCCCACCAGGGCGTTGGTCAGCGTCGACTTGCCGGTGTTGGGCCGGCCGACGAAACACACGAAGCCGGAACGGAATTCACTCATTCGAGCTCCTCGAGGGTGCATTCAGATCGCGAAATCAACCGAAACGACGATCTCAGTGCACGCTCGACGGTCATGAGACGTTCCCCGCCCGATCGGTGACGATCACCGCGGCGTCGGCCGACAGTTCCTGCACGGCGGCCACGCCCGCATCGTCGGCGGCCCCACCCACCAGCACGGCAGCCTCAAGCCCGGTGGCACCACTGGACACCGCCGCGGCGACCGCTGCCTGCAGGGCTGTCAACTGCAGCGCCGTCAAGGACACCGGCGCGCCGGCGTAGGTGCGCCCGTCCTGGTCGCGGACCGCCGCGCCGCTGGACGCCTCGGCGCGGCCCATCGCACCACGGGCCAGCACCACGAGTTTGGTGTCCTCGGCATCGAGTTCGGTCATGTGTTATTCGTTCTCCTCAACCTCAGCCGGGCGGACCAGCACCGTGCCGATCCGGACCCGCCCGCGATGGTCGGAACCGCCCTCGGCGCGCAACCGCAGACCGTTCCACGTCACTTCGGCGCCGGGCAACGGCACCCGGCCCAGTTCGAATGCGACCAGACCGCCGACCGTGTCGACGTCGAGATCCTCGTCCGGCGCCAGATCGTAGAGCTCACATACGTCTTCGATCGGCAGTCGTGCCGAGACCCGGTATTCCCGCTCGCCGAGGTCTTCGATCGGAACCACCTCGCCGGCGTCGTACTCGTCGACGATCTCCCCGACGATCTCCTCCAGCACGTCCTCGATGGTGACCAGACCGGCGATGGCACCGTACTCGTCGACGAGCAGTGCCATGTGGTTGCGGTCGCGCTGCATCTCGCTGAGCAATTCGTCCAGCGGCTTGGAATCGGGGACGAACACCGCTGAACGCATCACCTGCGCCACGTTGGTGTCGCGGCCACCGTTGGTCGAATAGTAGGTCTGCTGAACAAGGTCTTTGAGGTAGACCACGCCGACGATGTCGTCGACGTTCTCACCGATCACCGGGATGCGGGAATGGCCGCTGCGCACCGCCAATGACGTCGCTTGGCCTGCCGTCTTGTCGCTTTCGATCCACACCATCTCGGTGCGCGGCACCATCACCTCGCGGGCGGCGGTGTCGCCCAGCTCGAAAACAGACTGGATCATGCGGCGTTCCTCGTCGGCCACCACGCCGCGCTGCTGAGCCAGGTCGACGACTTCACGCAGCTCGATCTCGGAGGAGAACGGCCCGTTGCGGAAGCCGCGCCCCGGGGTCAACGCGTTGCCCATCAGCACCAGCAGGCGGCTGATCGGGGTGAGCAGCACCGAGATTGCCTGCAGCGGCAGCGCCGACATCAACGCGATGGAATAGGCATTCTGCCGGCCGACCGTGCGTGGGCCGACGCCGATGACCACAAAGCTCGTCACCACCATGATCGCGGCCGAGGCCACCAGTCCCCAGCCGACACCGAGGAGCCCGTCCAGGAAGGACACGAGCAGCACGGTGGCGCTGATCTCGCAGGTGATCCGCAGCAGCACAACGAGATTGGTGTATCTGGGTCGCTCGGCGACAACTCGACCGAGCCGTGCGGCGCCGGGACGCTCCTCGCGGACCAGTTCCTCGATCCGCGCTATCGAGACGGTGGACAGCGCGGCGTCGATGGCCGCGAACAACCCGCCGAAACCGACCAGCACCACGGCGCCGAGCAGCGGAAGGATGCCCGTCACGGTTCGTCGAAATATCGCGACTTGTCCAGCAACCGCTGGTCTTTCTCACTCTGCCGGTCGGCGTGATACGCCTCGACCTGCTCGGCCACCCACTCCTCCAGCAACTGACGTTGCAACGCGAACATCTCTTTTTCCTCGTCCGGCTCGGCATGGTCGTAGCCGAGGAGGTGCAACACCCCGTGCACGGTCAGCAGGGCCAGCTCCTGACCGAGGGAGTGCCCGGCCTTGGCCGCTTGCTGTTCGGCGAACTCGGGACACAACACGATGTCGCCCAACATCGCCGGACCCGGCTCGGGCGCGTCGGGGCGACCACCGGGCTCCAACTCGTCCATCGGGAAGCTCATCACATCGGTGGGACCGGGCAGGTCCATCCACCGCATGTGCAGATCGGCCATCGCCGCGCTGTCCAGCAGCACCATCGACAGCTCGGCCGCCGGGTGCACGTCCATCTTGGCGATGACGAAGCGGGCGACGCTGATCAGCTCGTCCTCGGAGACGTCGATGCCCGACTCGTTGGATACCTCGATGCTCATGATCGGCGGGGCCGCCCGTTCGACGAACGGCGTTGGGCACGGTTGAGCAAAGCCGGCTCCTCATGTCGGGCGTATGCGTCGACGATCTCCGACACCAACCGGTGCCGAACGACGTCGGCGCTGGTGAGTTCGGCGAAATGGATGTCCTCGATACCGTCGAGAATGCTCATCGCGGCCCGTAGACCCGATCGCGCTCCCCCGGGCAAATCGACCTGCGTAACGTCGCCGGTGACAACGATTTTCGAGCCGAAGCCCAGCCGGGTCAAGAACATCTTCATCTGCTCGGCGGTGGTGTTCTGCGCCTCGTCGAGGATGATGAATGCGTCATTGAGACTTCTCCCACGCATAAATGCCAGCGGCGCCACCTCGATCACCCCGGCGGCCAACAGGTTCGGGATTGCCGCCGGATCCATCATGTCGTGTAGCGCGTCATAGAGCGGGCGCAGATACGGGTCGATCTTCTCGGTCAACGTCCCCGGCAGAAAGCCCAGGCGCTCACCGGCTTCCACCGCAGGACGGGTCAGGATGATCCGGTTGACCTGCTTGGCCTGCAAGGCGCTGACCGCCTTGGCCATCGCCAGGTACGTTTTTCCGGTACCTGCCGGTCCGATGCCGAAGACGATCGTGTGCGCGTCGATGGCGTCGACGTAGCGCTTCTGGTTCAGCGTCTTGGGGCGGATGGTCTTGCCGCGACGGCTCAGGATGTCGAGGGTGAGCACCTCGGCCGGCGACGCGTCTTCGGTGCCGGTGAGGATGGCGACGCTGTGGCGCACCGCCTCGGGTGTCACCGCCTGCCCGCTGGAGGCGACGGCGATCAGCTCGGCGATCACCCGCTCGGCCAAAGCCACGTCGGCCGGCTCGCCGGTGAAGGTGATCTCGTTGCCGCGCGCGTGGATGTCGGCGGTCAGAAGTCTTTCGAGTGCCCGCAGATTCTCATCGGCCGAGCCGAGCAGGCCCACGATGATGTCGGGCGGAACAGTGATGCTGCTGCGGACCGATTCCGATGCGGTGGTCGACGAGTCAGCGGTCGTGTCGCGGGGCGTCACGTGGAGTTTGTGCCTGCTTTCCGTGTTCTCATAACGGCTGGCTGCCGTTGTACTGTGGTCAGTTTACCGCTGGTCGACAACACGCCCCAATGATTGAGCGCCGGCCGGCGAGATTCGCCGAAGATCCAGGTCACAGCCGCGTAGCCCACCTCGACTTCCACCGCACGGTGAATCCGCGCGCCCGGTCACGACCCTGATGCGGAAACCGCTATATCTGCCAGCGCGCCGTCAGCGCACCGATCGCCCCGAGCGCCACGGCCGCTGCCGTCGACGTCCGAAGCACCGTCGGACCCAACCGCACGGCTTTGGCACCGGCCTCGGTCAGCGAAGCGATCTCGTCGTCGGCAATGCCACCCTCGGGGCCGACGATGAGGATCACCGAATCAGCTTGGGCCAGAGGTAATTCGGCAAACGGCTCGGTGGCCGACTCGTGCAGTGCCAGCACCTGCGCCCCCCGAGCCACCGCGTCGGCCACCCGCTGCGTCAACGCCGCCGTCGACACCACACCCTCGACCACCGGGACGTGGGCACGGCGGGACTGCCGAGCCGCCGAACGCGCCACCGCCTCCCACCGTCGCACGCCTTTGTCCACCTTCGGACCCTCCCAACGGGCCACGCACCGCGACGCCTGCCAGGCGAGAAACGCGTCCGCACCGGCCTCGGTGGCCAGCTCGACGGCCAGCTCCGACCGATCCGATTTGGGCAGCGCCTGCACCACCGTGACAGCCGGACACGACGGCGCGATCTCGAGCCGCTCGGTCACCCGCGCCGACAACCGGCCCTTGGCGGTCTCCTCGACCACGCAGTGCGCCAATGCGCCGGCGCCGTCGCTGAGGTCGACGTGTTCACCGACCCGGAGGCGACGCACGTTGGACGCATGGAATCCCTCGTCGCCGTCGACAACGGCGATCTGCCCCGCGCCCGGCAGCGCGTCGACGTAGAAAAGCGCCGCACTCACCGGGTCAGCGGCCGGAGAACGTCTCGCGCAGCCGGCTGAACAGACCCCCGGAACTCGCCGCGGCCTGCGTCGAACGCACCTCGGCGGTATCGCGGGTGCGGTTCTCCTTCAGCTTGCGCAGCAGCTCGGTGTCGGTGCTGTCCAGCCGTGACGGCACCACGACGTCGATGTGGGCGTGCAGGTCACCGCGGACCCCCGAGCGCAGATGCGGCATACCGTGCCCACGCAGTGTGGTCACCGCACCGGGCTGGGTCCCCGCCTCGACAGTGAGTTCGGTGGGGCCGTCGAGGATCGCGTCGACGGTGACGGTCGTGCCCAGCGCCGCGTCGACCATCGGCACCGAGATCGTGCAGTGCAGGTCGTCGCCGTCGCGGACGAACGTGTCGTGCTGCTTCTCGTGGACTTCCACGTACAGGTCTCCGGCCGGACCGCCGCCGGGACCGACCTCACCCTGGGCGGCCAGCCGCACCCGCATGCCGTCGCCGACACCGGCCGGGATCTTCACGCTGATCTCGCGGCGGGCGCGCACCCGCCCGTCGCCGCCGCAGCGGTTGCACGGATCGGGGATGACCTCGCCGATCCCGCCGCATACCGGGCACGGACGGGTGGTCATCACCTGCCCCAACAGCGAGCGCTGCACGGTCTGGATCTCGCCGCGGCCGTCGCAGGTGTCACAGGCCACCGGCGTGGAGTTGCCGTTGGTGCCCTTGCCGTGACACAGATCGCACAGCACCGCGGTGTCCACGGTCACCTGCTTGGTGACGCCGGTGGCGCACTCGGCCAGGTCCAGTCGCATCCGCAGCAACGAGTCAGCACCCGGGCGGACCCGACCGATCGGCCCGCGCGAGGAGGTCCCACCACCGAAGAACGCCTCGAAGACGTCGCCGAGACCGCCGAAGCCGCTGAACCCGCCGGGAGCGCCGCCGACGGATTCCATCGGGTCGCCGCCCATGTCCACGATGCGGCGCTTCTCGGGATCCGAGAGCACCTCGTAGGCGACCTGGATCTCGGTGAAGCGGCTCTGCGCCGCTTCGTCGGGGTTGACATCGGGGTGCAACTCACGTGCCAACCGCCGATAGGCACGTTTGATCTCCGAATCACTCGCGCCCTTGCTCACTCCGAGCAAGCCGTAATAATCGCGTGCCACGCCAGACCTTTCACATGCCGCAGCTCAGCGGCTGCCTAGAACTTCACCAATGTAGAGGGCAACTGCGGCGACGTTGGCGATCGTTCCCGGATAGTCCATCCGAGTGGGGCCTACCACACCCATACCGCCGTATACCTTGCCGGAGCTGCCGTAGGCGGTGCTCACCACCGACGTACCCAACATCTGCTCGGCCTCGGTTTCGTGGCCGATTCGGACCGTAACCTTACCGGCCTCCTGCTGGACGGCCAGCAACCGCAGCACCACCACCTGCTCCTCGAGCGCTTCGAGCACGGGTCGCAGCGACCCGCCGAAGTCGGAGGTGTTGCGGGTCAGGTTGGCCGTACCGCCCAACAGCAATCGTTCCTCGGTGTGCTCCACCAGCGTTTCCACCAGCACCGTGGCGGCGCGGCCGACCGCATCGCCGAGTGCCGGCGACAGACCACCGCCCCCGGTGAAATGGGTCGCCAGCTCGGACACCTCGATCGAAGCGGTGGCCAGCGGTTTGCCGTCGAGCGCCTGTCCGAGCAGCTCGCGCAGTTTGGCCAGGTCCTGATCGTCGATCGCATCACCGAGTTCGACGATGCGTTGATCCACCCGCCCGCTGTCGGTGATCACCACCAGCAGCAACCGGGCCGGGGTGAGTGCCACCACCTCCAGATGCCGCACCGTCGAGGTGGACAACGTGGGGTACTGCACGATGGCGACCTGGCGGGTCAACTGCGCCAACAGTCGCACCGCACGACGCAACACATCGTCGAGGTCGACGCCGGTCTCCAGGAAGTTGAGAATCGCGCGGCGCTCCGACGACGACAACGGCTTGACGTTGTCGATCCGGTCGACGAACTCGCGATACCCCTTCTCGGTGGGCACGCGCCCCGAGCTGGTGTGCGGCTGGGTGATGTAGCCCTCGGCCTCCAGCACCGCCATGTCATTGCGCACCGTGGCGCTTGATACGCCGAGGTTGTGCCGCTCCACCAGGGTCTTGGAGCCGATCGGCTCCTTGGTGGACACGAAGTCGGCGACGATGGCACGCAGCACCTCGAAGCGACGATCATCGGCACTGCCCACGTGCTCACCCGCCCTTCTCGACCACGAAGCATTATTTGGCCTGGTCCAGTTTACTTATTCATCAGCATCGTCTACCGGGGTGTATTTGGTGGGTCGACCACCGGCGCCCGGCGGGCGCTGCGGCTGGGTTCCTGACGGCTACTGCCCGCGACGTGCGACACCGGGACTAGCCTAGGCAACCATGCCGACGGCAATCCCGACCCAAGGTCGCCCAGCGGCGGTCCGGCGATGATCTTCAAAGGCGTCCAAGAAGGCAAGCCGTACCCCGAACACGGGCTTTCGCATCGGGATTGGTCCCGCATCCCACCGCGGCAGTTGCGCCTCGACGAACTGGTCACCACGACCACGGTGCTTGCCCTGGACCGGCTGCTGTCGGAGGACTCCACGTTCTACGGCGATCTGTTCCCACACGCGGTGAAGTGGCGCGGAGACATCTACCTGGAGGACGGCCTGCACCGCGCCGTGCGTGCGGCCCTGCGCAACCGGACCATCCTGCACGCCCGGGTGTTCGACATGGATGCGCTGGCGCCCAGCCCGGCCTGACGGCCGGGTCGGGCCAGAGTGTCAGTTGCTCATCGCCTCACGCAGGCTGCGCGGGCGCAGATCCGCCCAATGCTCCTCGACGTAGCTGAGGCACGCCGCGCGGCTGGCCTCCCGGAACACCACCTGCCATCCCGCGGGCACATCGGCGAATGCCGGCCACAGGCTGTGCTGGTCCTCGTCGTTGACCAGTACGTAGAACGTGCCGTCCTCGTCATCGAACGGATTGGAACTCATCAAGACTCCTCATCGAGGGACGGGCCAGGTTCGCCCCCAGCACGCGGTCGGACAACAGGCCGAGGCAACTCAGATTCGGGAAGCCTGGACCCTGGGTCAACCCGGCCAGCCCGGGCAGGAACAACTTGGGATACACGTCGGTCAGGGCGAGGTCGTGGCCGATGTGCTCCTGCAGCGTGTCACCGGTCAGCGGTCCGCCGAGGCCCAACTCGAGCAGGTCGAGGGCATCCTGGCTGAACAGCGGGGCAAACCACAAGGCGTCCGCACCGGACCCGTCGATCACCAGGTCGAAGCCGTGCACGGTCTCGACCGCTTCGCCGCCGGTGTTGGTGGACAACGTCAACCGGATCCGCTCGTCACGGGCCACCGCGTGGGCAACGCGGCCGCGTAGGTGCCGGATCCGGTCATCGGCCAGCAACGCGTCCTGCACCCGCGCCGAAAAAACCCCACGGTCGGTGCGGGCCAAGGCATCCCGGCGTTCGGCCAGGGTCAGGCCGGTCCATCCGGTCGGGTCCGAGAACAGCGTGTTCTCGAAGAACCCTTCGCCGCGGGTGAACAGGGTGACCGTCGGCGAGATCACGGTGATCGTCGAAACCCGGTGGCGGAACAGCTCGTTGAGCATCGAGGCGGCGGTCTCACCGCCACCGATCACCGCCACCCGCTCGGCCGTGATCAGCTCGTGCTTGCCGGCCTGATGCCAGAACTGCGCGATCGACATGACCCGGGGATTGCCGGGCAACACCGAACGCTCGGCCTGACCGGGTCCGGTGATCATCAAGCCGTCGGCGTCGACGGTGTCCTCAGCGGTGTGCAGCACCCAGCGCTGCGCATCACCGTCGACCGAAATACGCTCCACTTCACCGGAAACGACGTGCATCCCGATGTCTTCGGCAACCCAGCGCAGGTACTGACTCCAACGCCGGTGGGTCGGCGCGGGCCGGCCGCGGTCCACCCATTCGGCGAACCCGCCGGTGGCGATCAGGTACGCCTGCCAGCTGTGCCGGGTCATCCGCTCATCGAGTTCGGCGTTGCGTCGCGGCACCAGGGACGACCGGTACGGGAAACCGACGTCTTTCTCCGGACCCGTACCGAGCCGGTGGTTACCGTCAGTCCAGCCACCGACGGCCTGCCAGTTGGCCGCCACCCCGGCACGTTCGACGACGACGACCTCCGGCGCAGGCGCACCCATCGCCCGCAGCTCGGCAGCCTTGGCGGCCACTGCGATCGCTTTGGGACCGGCGCCGATGACGGCCAGGGTCCGGGCCGCTGGGGCACTCATGAACTCACCTCTTTCAACACCTCTCGCAACGCGTCCAGCCACATCGCCTGCATGGTGGCGACCTCGTCGGCGGACAGAATGTCGGGCAGGGTCCGCCACTGTGTACCGAGCACCGCTGACCCGTCGCGATCGATCACCGCAGCCATGATTGTGAGTTCATGGCGCACAGCAACATTCGGCTCGGGCACCGGCGTCACCCCACTCTGCAGGGAGCGGTCCTGAAGCAGGGCATGGTCGGCCGCATCGAGCTCGATACGGCCCAGATAGTTGAGCAGCACCTGTGGATCCCGGTGCGCGCCGAGCTGCTCGGCGGTATCCGCACGCAGATACCGCAGCAGTCCGTAATCGATGGGATCCCCAGGGATGGCGGCCACCTGGTCGGCCACACCGCGGGCGTCGACGGCGGACAGGCGCAACGGGTAGATCATGCTGAGCAATCCCGCGGTGTCACCGGTGTCCACCTCATCGTGCTCGGAGACCACCGCATCCACCCGGCCGTGCGTCTCCAGCGCCAGCAGCGGCGCCGGGGCCGGCCCACCGCGGTGCCGACGCCACTCGGTCAGGGCGCGGGCGGTTGTCGCGGCCAACACCTCGGTCACCGGCACGTCACCGGTCAACAGTCGGCCGGTCAGGTCCGGATCGGCCACGGCCATCTTGATCGTCACATCGGCCATCCGGTCGACGGTCGGATCGATCCGGCGGGCACCGATGTCCGGATCGTCCCCGTCGAACTGGCGCTCCCAGAAGTCACACGTATCGAGTTCGGCGGCGCGTGCCGTCAGGAGTCGCGACCACTGCCGCAGCGAGGTGTGTTCGCGCACCGGGACCGGGGTCCGTCCGGCTGCCAGGGCATGCCAGGCATTCTCCAGCTCGCCGACCACGATCCGCCACGACGCCGGATCGAATGCCAGGACGTGCGCGGTCAGGATCAGCAGACCACCGTCAATCTCCGGATGCCGCAACCAGACCGCGTCGAACATCGACCCGGTCTCCGGGTTCATGCGTTCCACGGCGAGCTCGGCCTGCTCGGCCACCGCGGCATTGAGATCACCCGACCCCGTCGCCTCCGTGAGCACCTCGCCTGGGCAGTGCGCGACGAGAGTCAAAGTGTCGCGGTCCAACCGCGAGCGCAGGACCTCATGTCCGTCGATCACGTTCTGCAACAACGTTTCCAGGTGTGACCGGGTGACGTCGGCCGGTAGCCGGAACACCTCTGTCTGTGCGATCCGTCGTGGGTCTCCGTACTGGTAGAGCCAGCGACCATTGGGCAGCAACGGAATCGGGCCGGTTTCGGGAGCGGCCTCGTCGGCTCGATCGACGGTGGCCGCGTCGGCATCCATCGCGGCCGCGAGTTCGCGCACGGTCGCGCAATCCAGCATCAGCCGAGCCCGCAACGCCAGGCCCCGCCGGCGCACCGCCTGGACCACCGACAGCGCCACGATGCTGTCCAGCCCGAGGTCGAGAAAATCCGCGGTGACGTCCAACTCGGCGCCCTGGGCGATACCCAACATCTCGCCCAGCACCTCGGCGAGCACCCGTTCGGTCTCGGTGGCCGGGAGCGCGGAGCCCTCTGCCGAGCCGCCGACGCTGACTGCCGCCAGGGCGCCATCGTCGACCTTGCCGTTGGTGGTCAGTGGGATCTCGTCCACCACGACGATGTGATGCGGCACCAGATGCCTTGGCAGAGTGTCGCTCAGCATCCGGCGCAACTCCGCCACCGGCGTGTCCGACACCACGTACGCCACGAGTCGCGGACCGCTGCGATGCTGTCGTACCGCGACGTGGGCGTGGCGCACACCGGGATGGGCACGCAGCGTGGCGGCCACTTCGCCGGGTTCCACCCGAAAACCACGGATCTTGACCTGATCGTCGCTTCGGCCCAGAAATTCGATGGCAGCCGACTGTGGATTGCGGCGGACGACGTCGCCGGTGCGGTACATGCGCGCACCCGGCGTGAACGGGTCGGCGACGAACCGCGCGGCGGTCTCCCCCGCCCGGCCGAGGTAACCGCGGGTCAACTGACCTCCGGCCAAATACAGTTCGCCGTACACCCCGTCGGGAACCGGGCGCAGCCAACCGTCGAGCACGTAGGCCGCGGTGGAATCGGTGGGCCGGCCGATACACGGCTGGCGATGATCGGCGATCGTCGCCACCACCGCTTCCACCGTGGTCTCGGTCGGGCCATAGCAATTGTGTGCCGACATCCAGGTCCGCTCACACTCGTCCTGGATTCCCTGCCAGGTCGCGGGGTCGATGGCCTCGCCGCCCAGGGCCAGCACGGCCAACGGCACCCGGGTGAGCAGCCCGGCGGCCCGCAGTGAGGCGAACATCGACGGCGTGGTGTCGATCATGTCGATTGCGAAACGTCCGATGGTGTCCACCAGGGCCTCGGCATCGCGTTGCACCGCATCACCGATGATGTGCACGGTGTGCCCTTCGAGCAGGGCCGCCAACGGTTGCCACGCCGCGTCGAACGTGAACGACCAGGCGTGCGCCACCCGCAACGGCCGGCCGAGCCGTTTGGCCGCAGGCTGTAGTACCTGACGGGCGTGATCGGCGGCGTAGGCCAGCAGCGCCTGGTGAGTGCCGATGACGCCCTTGGGCTTTCCGGTGGTTCCGGAGGTGAACACGACATAGGCGCCCTGGCCGGCGTGCGCCGGGGCGGGCCGGTAGTCGACGTCGGAGGCAAGGTCGGGGTCGGCGCGGGAGTAGGCGACGGCCAGCAACGTGTCATCGATGAGCACCGGCGACGGCCGGTCGGCGCTGATCTGACGGACGATCTCGGTCACCCGTTCCTCGGGCATGGCCGGGTCCAGCGGAACGATGAGCCCGCCCGCCTTGAGCACCGCGAGCATCGCCACCACGTAGTCGGGCCCACGACACAACCGGATCGGCACCGGGGTCTCGTCCGCCACACCGCGGCGGCTCAGCTCTGCGGCCAAGCGATCCGAGGCATCGTCGAGTTCGCGGTAACTGAGTTCTCCGCTGTCCCAACTCAATGCCACCGAACCGAGCCGGGTTGCGGCGACCCGACTGAACGCAGTGTGAAAACCGCCGTCAGACTTGGCCGGTGTGGAGGGGCCGGCTGGTTGTGGCTCGTCGTCGAGCAACAACGCGACCTCGCGCAGCGGGCGGTCCCAGTTGTCCAACAGTCGCTGCACGACCGTCAGCACCCGCAGGCCTAGGACGTGCGGGTCGAGCAATCCCAGCGCACCCTCGAGGATTTCGACCAACACCGTGAGCCGGCCATGGGTGGGATGCGCGGCGATGGTGACCGGAAAGTGCGACAAACTTTCCAGGGCCGAGGGCCGCAGCACCGCCTCACCGAGCTCGAACTCGTCACTGCCGACCAGTCCGCCGGGTGGGAAGTTCTCGTACACCAGCAGGGTGTCATAGAGCTCGCCGATGCCACCGAGCGACCGCAGCTCCGTGTGGCTGAGGTAGCTGTGGTCGCGCAGGTCGGCAGCCTCGCGTTGGAGGGCCAGGCACTGGCTCGCGACAGAGGCAACCGGGTCGAGCCGGACCCGCAGCGGCACGGTGTTGATGAACAGGCCGACCATCGACTCCACCCCGGCCAGCTCGTCGGGACGTCCCGACACCGTGACGCCGTAGACCACGTCGGTGCGGTCGGTGAAGACCGAAAGAATTGCTGCCCAGGCCATCTGGAAAAGGGTGTTCACCGTGACGCCCCGGCTGCGGGCCGCCTCGAAGAGCTCGGCGGACTGCTGCTCGCCGAGGAACACCTCGGTGCGAGTGGGCAGGCCCGGCTGTGTTTCCCGGCCGGACAGCACCGGGGACAGCAAGGTGGGTGCGGACAAGCCGGACAGATGTGCCTGCCAGCGGGCCTGGCTGACCTGTTGATCCCGGCCGGCCAGCCAGCCGATGTAATCGCGATAGGGGCGCACCGCGGCAGGCAGTGCCGCGACGTCACCTTTGGCCCCGTAGAGCGCGAGCAGTTCCCCGACGAAGACCGGTAGCGACCATCCGTCGATTGCGATGTGATGGGCCACGATCACCAGACGCCAGCGCAGGCCCGGCTTTTCGATCAGCAGGAACCGGATCAGCGGTCCGCGGCCCAGGTCGAAACGCCGAGCCCGTTCCTCGGCTTCCAGCCGCAACGCCTCCTCGTCATCGGCGTGTCGGTGTTGCCACGGCAGGTCGATGGCCGAGGGCACCACCGCCACCGGACGGCTCAGGTTGCCCTGGAAGAAGCTGGCCCGCAGGTTCGGGTGGCGCACCAGCATCGCCTCGGCGCAGGACCGCAACAACTCGACGTCGACTGCGCCCTCGACGTCGGCGGCCATCGCGATGACATACGGGTCGGCACCGTCATCGCCTTCGGTCAGACCGGCCAATGAGTACAGCCCCTGTTGCAGCGGGCTCAGCGCCAGGACATCCTCGACACCAGGCGGCGCTCCGGTAGTGGTCATGTCGAGATCCCCTGATCCTGGCCCCATCCCGCGGTCAGCGCGGCCAGCTCGTCCGGCGACAGGCCGGAGGCGGACATCGGGGCGTGGTGCACGTCATCGCCCGAGCCGTCCCCATCGGCCGGCCTGGCATCGATCGCGGTGGCGAGTTCGGCCAGCACGGGGTGCTCGAACACCATCCGCGCCGTCATGCCCACACCGGCGTCACGGGCCCGCGCCGCGAGTTGGACTGCCAGGATGCTGTCGCCGCCGAGGGTGAAGAAATCGTCATACCGGCCCACCTCGGTGACGCCGAGCAGATCCACCAACATGGTTGCCAGCGTCTGCTCCGTCGGGGTGGCCGGCGGCTCGGACGGTGCCGAGGCGGTGGCCCGCGGACGGGTCAGCGAAGCCGGCTGGAGGTCGGTGACCACCGTGAGCACGGCGCCGGCGAATTCTTCGGGCAAGCCGGCACGCGCAGCGTCCAGAACACTTTCGGCGTCCGCCACCGTCGGTTCGAGCACGAGGTAGCCGGCCAGCATCGCAGCGCCTCGGGCCTCCCAGTACCGGGTCGCGGCGGCCGCCACCCCGTCAAGGGCTTCCAGCGCGGCCTGCAGGCGCGGCTCCCCCGCAGTGACCGGCTCGAGGCGCCCATCGGCCGTCCAGCGGGCCCGGTCCCCGGTGCGGTAGAGCACCCCGTCGCCAAAGGGGTTGGGCACGAATCGTTCTGCGGCTGCTCTGCGGGCGGCGTGGGCGGCCTCGTCGACGGCACCGCCGGCGAAACAGACGTCCCCAGTCACACCGATCGCGACCGGGCGGCACCACTCGTCGAGCACGTATACCCGGTCGGCGTCGCGGGTCTGCGGCAGACCGGCCGGCGGCACCGCCTTGCGGCTCCAATCCTGTGCCAGCAGTTCACTTTCGGCCGCGTCGATGATCGCGATGTCACGCAGCGACTGATCGGCGTCGGTGGCGAACCCCTCGACGATGCGCTGCAACCAGCCGACGAATCGCTGCGCGGTGGCAGGTTCGTACAGCTCTGTGCGGTAGATGATGGTCCCCTTGTACCCGGAGTCGGATCCGGTCTCCGCGAAGAAGTTCAGCGAGAGGTCGGCATGCGCCACCTCGAAGCTGGGAACCAGTGCGGTGAAGCGGGTTTCACCGGCCGCGCCGGAGTCGATGAGCTGGTCGGCGGGCACGTCCTCACGCACGTGCACCACCACGCCGAACAGCGGGTTGCGGGCCAGTGACCGCACCGGGCTGACCGCATCGACCACCCGGTCGAACGGCAGGTCCTGATGTTGGTAGGCCGACAGCGCCATGTCCCTGGACCGGCGCAGCACCTCACGCAACGTCGGGTTACCGGACAGATCATTGCGCAGCACCACGATGTTGATGAAGAACCCGATCAACGCGTCGAGTTCGGGCGCGGTGCGCCCGGCGACCGGGGTGCCCAGTGCAATGTCGGTGCCCTGCCCGGCCTTGTGCAGGGCCAGCGCAACAGCGGCCTGCAGCAACATGAACTCGGTGACCCCGAGTTCGCGAGTCAGCTCGACGAGCTTGGCCCGGGTCGCGCCGTCGATGGTGAAGTCGAACGCCGCGCCCTCTCCGGTCGGGACCGGCGGCCTCGGAAAATCGGGCTGCAGCCCGTTCTCGGCGTCGCTGTCGCCGGACAGCCCGGCCAGTTGCCCGCTCCAGTACGCCCGTTGGCTCTCGATGGTTTCGTCGGCACTCGCGAACAGCTCGGTCTGCCACGAGGCGAAGTCGGCATACTGCACCGGCAGCGGCGCCCACTCCGGGGCGTTCCCCGCCTTGCGGGCGTGGTAAGCGGTCAGCAGATCGGTGAACAGCACCGTGCCCGACCAATGGTCGGCAGCAATGTGGTGAACGATCAGCGAGAGCACATGCGAGTCACGGGTGGACAGCATCGCGGCCCGCACCGGCCACTCGTTCTCCAGGTCGAAGCAGTAGCGTCGCTCGGCCTCGAGTTCGCGCTCGACCCACTCCTCGCCGTCGCCGTCGGCACGACGCACGGTCACGGGGGCAGCCGGGTGGATGATCTGATAAGGCACACCGTCGATTTCGCGGTAGGTGGTGCGCAGGATCTCGTGACGGGCAACCACATCGCCGACGGCGGCCGCCAGTGCGTCGACGTCGCAGGGTCCCGTCAAACGTGCCGCGAAGGGCACGTTGTTGACCGGGTTGGGGCCGTCGATGCGGAACTGGAACCACTGCCGGTGCTGAGCCGCCGACATCTGTGCCGGGCCGTCGTGGGCGGTCGCGACGATCGCAGGCCACCCTCCGCCGGCTCCCGAGGCGCGCAGCTCGTCGACCCGGGCGGCCAGGCCCGCCACCGTGGCGTGCTCGAAGACATCGGCCACGCCCAGTTCGACACCACAGCGGGACCGCACGGCGGCAACCAGTTTGGTGGCCAGCAGCGAATGGCCGCCGAGGTCGAAGAACGAATCGTCGGCGCCGACCCCGTCACGCTCGAGCAGTTCGCCGAACAGCGCCACGATCTCGTGCTCGGTGTCGGTCTCGGGGGCGCGGAACGCCGTGGCCGACTGGATCTGCGGCTCCGGCAGCGCCCGGCGATCGATCTTGCCGTGCGCGGTGATCGGGATCTCGGGCAGTTCGACGAAGGCCGCCGGGATCATGTACTCGGGCAGTGCGGCGGTCACCCGGGCCCGGATGCGCTCGATCTCGACCCGCTCGGCGTCGGCGGCCGGCGTGATGTAGGCGACCAGGCTCTTGCCCAGGGACGGCAGATCGCTGACGACCACGACGGCCTGACCGACCGACGGATCGACCGAGATGGCGGCCGAAACCTCACCGAGCTCGATGCGGAAGCCGCGGATCTTCACCTGTTCGTCGGCCCGGCCGACGAATTCGATGTCCCCGTCGGCGTTGCGTCGGGCCAGGTCACCGGAGCGGTACATCCGCCCTCCCGGGTTGAACGGGTCGGCGACGAACCGTTCGGCGGTCAGGCTCCGGCGGTCGTGATACCCGTGTGCGACATGAGTTCCGCCGATGTAGATTTCGCCGATCACGCCGACCGGTACGGGCTGCAACGCGTCGTCGAGCAGATGGATCGTGGTGTTGATCTTCGGCGTGCCGATCGGCACGATCCGCGCGCCCTGCTTGCTCTCCACCTTGTAGCGCGTGCAGTTGAGCACGGTTTCGGTGGGTCCGTAGAAGTTGTGCAGCAGCGAGTCGAACGTGGCCCGGAACTTGTCGGCGATCTCGCCGGGTAGCGCCTCGCCACCGATCGGTACGCGCTGCAGGGTGCGCCATTCGTTGACGCCGGGCAGCGACAGGAACAAGCCGAGCAGCGACGGAACGAAGTGCATCGAGGTGATGCCCTCGTTGCGCAGCAGATCGGTGAGGTAGCCGATGTCGGCCAGACCGCCGGGCTTCGGGATCACCAGGCGCGCGCCGGCGGACAGCATGCCGAAGATTTCACCGATCGACACGTCGAAGCTCTGCGAGGCCACCTGCAGCAGCCGTTCGTGCTCGGTGACCTGGTAATCCCCGCCGAACCAGACGAAGTACTCGGCGATCGGCCGGTGCGGTACCGGCACTCCCTTGGGCAGGCCGGTCGAGCCGGACGTGTAGATCAGGTAGGCGGTGCTGTCCGGGTACAGCGGACGGACCCGCTCGGCGTCGGTGGGGTCTGTGCCCGGATAGTTCTCCAGCCCGGTAACCGGCTCGCGCAGAACAATTTTCGGGTCCGAGTCGGCGAGGATGTAGGTGAGCCGATCTTCGGGATAGGTCGGGTCGACCGGCAAGTACACCGCGCCGGCCTTGACGATGCCCAGTGCGGTGATGACCAGCTCCGGAGATTTCTCCAGGAGCACCGCCACCCGCTCCTCGGTGCCGATGCCCTGCTCGATCAGCCAGTGCGCCATCCGGTTCGCCGACTCGTTGATCTCGCGGTAGGTGTAATGGCGACCCTCGTAGACCACTGCGGTGGACTCCGGTGTGCGCGCGGCCTGCTCGGAAAACAACGCGGTCAGCGTCGTCGCCGGGGTGTCGAACTGCTCGCCGGTGGACACCGCGCGCAGCCATTCGGCGTCGTCGGCGGTGAACAACTGCAGCCGCGACAGCGGCCGCTCGGGCTCGGCGAGGGCACTCTCCAGCAGCACCGCGAAGTGACGCAGCATCTGTGCGGCCAGGTCGGCATCGAGCACCTCGGTGAGGTGCTCGGCCTCGACCACGGCGCCCTCACCGTCGAGTTCGACCATGAACCCCAGCGGCAGCTGGGTGTGGTTGCCACGCAGATCCGCCCGCTCACTCACCACACCGTCAGGAGCGAATCCGCCGCCGTCGGATTCGCGGAATCCGAAGCTCACCCGGGTCATCCGCTCGGCACCGTGACGCCGGTCCGGGTTGAGCTCGGCCACCACCCGGTCGAGGTTGACGCGCTGATGGGCGAAGGCACCGATCGCGGTGTCGCGGGTGGCGGACACCAGATCACGGAAACCGGCGGACCCCTTGGGCCGCAGCCGCATCGCCACCGTGTTGCCGTAATAGCCGATGGTCTCGTCGCTGTCGCGGTTGAGCACCGGGGTGGCGATCAGGAAATCGCCGGTGTGGGTGTAGCGGTGGACCAGGGCACCGAAAGCGGCCAGCAGCACCATGTACGGCGTGGCCCCGGTCTCGCGAGCCAGCGCCGACACCCGCTCGACGGTCTCGGCAGACAACCGCACGGTGCTGCGCTGGGACCGGAAACCGGTGGGCACCACCGACCCGGCGGGACCGGGCAACTCCAGCGGCTCGGGCGAATTCGCCAGGACCTCGCGCCAGTACGCCAGATCCTCGTCGGTACTGGCCACGGCGGAGGCCGGCACGCGCGGCGTCTCGGGCAGCTGCGTGCCGGAGTAGGCCCGGGTGAGGTCGGTGAAGAACACCCGCCAGGACCCGTCGTCCCAGGCGATGTGGTGGGCGACGAGCAGCATCACGTGCTCTGCCGGCCCGGTCTTGATCAGCGTGATGCGCAGCGGGGAATCGCTGCCCAGATCGAAGGCCGTGCCGAATTCCCGCTGCGCCAGCACCTCGAGGCGCAGCTTGCGAGCCCGCTCGGATTTGTCGGAGAGATCGTGGACCGCCCAACTCGGGGTGAGGTCGTCGTGCACCGTCGCCGTCGGCTCGCCGTTGTCGTCGGCGTGGTAGGTGGTGCGCAGTATCGGGTGCCGGGCCGCGACCGCGTTCAGCGCGCCGTGCAGGCGTTCAGCGTCGATCACCCCGGTGAGCCGATAGGACAGGCAGATGTTGAGCAGCACCCCGCTCGGGTCGAGCCCCTGCACGAACCACATCCGCCGCTGCCCGTCGGAGAGCACGGTGGGATCGACCGGTGCACCGCCATTTTCGGCTTCGGAGCCAGATCCCGACGCCGAGGCCAGACCCCGTTCGGCAAGCCGCCGCCGCATCAGCTCCAGACGCGCGTCGGAGGTGTGGGGGGCCACCCGGTCGGCGTTGGTGTCGGCACTAACCATGTCAGTCACGCGAAAATGCTTCCTTTTCAGGTCTTTCCATCTGCTCGATCAGTTCGACGGCGGTCGCGCCACCGAGGATGGTGGCCAGCGGTACCGATCGGCCGGTGGCCTTCTTGAGCTTCTTACGTAGGTCGATTGCCAACAGCGAGTCGACACCGAGATCCAGCAACGACGCCTCCAGGTCGAGGCCGGTGGTGTCGGTGAGCTTGAGCACCGCTGCCAGTGCGTTCCGCATGGCACCGGCGGCATCGGCGGCGTCGGTGACATCGTCCGCCACCGCCGCTTCGGCGGTCACCGAAACGGTTGAGGCATCAGCTGTCCCGAGGAACGTGCGCAACCGGTCGGCGTCGGCGCTGAACACCAGCGGATCAGCCGGGTGATCCCGCAGTCCCGCCTCCACCGCCAGGTCGGGCGCCATGGCCCGCAGCCCAGACCGCTCGACCCGGCTGATCTCAGCCGAATCGATGATGCCGTCGCCCGGCCACAGCCCCCAGCGCACCGCGGTGCAGTGCCTTCCCGCGGCGCGCAGTTCCCCGGCGAGCGCATCCAGCAGCCGGTTGGCCGCCGAGTATGCAGCGTGACCGTATCCGCCCCACAAGCCGGATACCGAGGAGCACACGACGATACGGGCATCCGGGCGCATCGGCCAGACCTTCGTCAGGTTGGCCAGCCCGTCGACCTTGGCCGCGAAGGTATCCCGCACGGCCTGGCCCGTCAGTTCTCCGCCCGGAGCGATGATCGCCGATGCGGCCGCATGGATCACCAGCGACGCCGGGCCGATCGTCAGCTGCGCGACCGTCGCGGCGAGCTGCGCCGGATCGGTGAGATCGCAGCGGGGCGCGACGATCTCGGTTCCGAGGCCGGTCAATGCGGCCAGCTGCTCGTCGTCGAGTCCGCGGCGGCTGAGCAGCACGATGCGGCGGGCACCCTGCTCGGCCAGGTGACGGGCGTAGTGCAGCCCCACCGCCCCGGCGCCACCGGTGATGACCACCTCGTCGAAGATTCCCGACTCGGCATCCCACGGCTGTGCATCGGAGGTTTCGTCGCGCATGCCGCGCCGCCACACCGTGTATCCAGAACCGTTGTCCCGCATCGCGATGACGTCGGCGTCGGACAGCATCGCGGTGAGCCCCAGGGCAGCGGCGGCCGGGTCGAGCGCCGTCGGGGGCAGGTCGAGGTGCCGGAAGGTCTGGTCCGGATGTTCGTAGCCGAGGCTGCGGTGCATCGCGGCCAGTGCGGCCGCTTCGGGATGCGACTGCTCCGAGCTGCTCACCTGCTCACCACCGACGGTGACCAGCCACACGTCGCGGGTTTCGGCGCTCACCGCATCGGCGTAGCCGAGCAGCCCGTCGGCGACCCGCCGGCTCAGGTCTTCGCCCGCACGCGAGGCATCGACGCGTTCGGAGACCGGGGCCACGACGATCAGCAGATCGGCCTCGGCCGGTGCGACGGCCGTGGTGCGGGTGTCCTCGTCGACCGCACGGCGCAGTGCCGTCGCCACCGTCGCCGGCCGCTGTCCGCCGGCCAGGTCGAGCACCGCGACGCGGCGCTGTCCGGGCGCCGCGTGCAGCGGCCAGGGTTCCCAGTGCTGCACCGCCACCGTCAGCCCGGCGACCGGCGGGAGTGGCTGTGGTGTGGCCCAGAGATGTTCGGCGCGCATCGGGGCGAACGGGAAGTCGCGCAGCGACCGGTCGCCGTGGTTCGCGATGTCGCCCCAGCGGTAGCCGGGGTCGGCCATCGCGACCGCGACGATGTTGGCGCTCAGGCGCTCGGTGATGGGCTCGTCACGCCGACCCGATCCCACCATCAGGACCGGACCTCCGGTGAGTTCGGCCGCGTCGTCGAGCAGGTCGCCCATCGCAAACAACAGCGCCGGATGTGCCGAGAGTTCCACGAATATGCGCGCTCCGCGGCGCGCCGCCGTCTCGACGGCGCGGTCGAAGCGCACGGTGCTGCGCAGGTTGGTGTACCAGTAGTCGGCGAAGCCGGTACCCGCCTCGACCACATCGGCGGTGGCCGAGCCGATGAACTGCACCGCAGATTCGTCGAATTGCGCTGCAGGCAGCATCGATTCGAGTTCGTCGCGGGCGGTGTCCAGCGCGGTGGTGTGCGCGGGGAACCACATCTCGATTTCCTTGGCGAAGGATCCGCGTCCGGTGACGGTCGCCACCGCCGCGGCGACCGCGTCGGTCTCCCCCGACACGGCAACTGACGAGCGGGAGTTCACCACCGACAGCTCGAGCCAACCCGGTGTCTCGGCAACCACTTTTGCTGCCTCGTCAGGGGTGATCCCGAGTACGGCGACCCGGTAGGGGCCGGTCAACCGGTCGAGTACGGTCGCGCGGGCGATCACCACGGCGACCGCCTCGGGCAGTGTGACGGTGCCCGCCACATAGGCGGCACCGATCTCACCCAGACTGTGCCCGACCGTGATATCCGGTAGCACCCCGCAGGAACGCCAGACCGCGGCAAGCGCCACACCGTGGACGAACTGGGCGCCCTGGATCTGCACCTGGGAGAAATCGTTGGTGACCACACCCGAATTCGGGTCGGCCAGAAGGTAATCCAGCGGCGACGCGGCGCCGGCGGCCTCGAACTCGGCGGCGCACTTGTCCACCTCGGCCCGGTAGACGGGCAGCTGCTGGTATGCCTGCACCCCCATCGACGGCCACTGGCTGCCCTGCCCAGGGAACACAAAGGCGATGCGCGCACTCGAGCCCGGCGGCGTCGGACCGCCCTGGGTCCGGGTCACGAGCGGATGATCGGCGCCCTCGGCCAGCGCTCGCAGACCCGCTGCCAGCTCGTCGCGGCCGGCAGCCCGGATCACAGCCCGGTGGCGGCGCAGGCGCCGGGTCGACAGCGTCGTGGCGGCAACGTCGGCCGGGCCCACCTTCGGGCGGGTGTCCAGGTAACGCAGGATCGCCGCAGCATCGGTGCCGATCAGATCCTCGGTGTGCGCACTGACCAGAACGGGGATGCGGGTATCGGGAAAGGCGATTCGCTCGCGGGCTTCACTCATGCGGCGGCCTCAGGGGCGCCGGAAACATCAGGCACCGAGACGATGGCATGGGCGTTGGTCCCGCTCATGCCGAAGGCCGAGACCGCCGCAATGCGCTGCCCGTCGACCGCGGGCCACCGGGTCAGCTTGGTGGCCAGCCGTAAACCTTGGGTCTCCCAGTCGATCTCGCGGCTGACCTGGTCGACGTGCAAGGTGGCCGGGACAGCGGCCCGCTCGGCGGCCAGGATCACCTTGGCCAGGCCGAGTCCGCCGGCAGCGGCCTGAGCGTGCCCCACGTTGGATTTCACCGAGCCCAACAGCGCCCCGGCACCGGGTGCGGTGGCCCCGTAAGTCTGTGCCAGTGATCGCAATTCCGTGCGGTCGCCGAGTCTGGTGCCGGTGCCGTGACCCTCGATCATGCCGACGTCTTCGGGGCGCACCCCGGCCTGCTCGATCGCCTTGGCGAACAACCGCTGCTGAGCGCTGCCGCTGGGGGCGGTCAGGCCGGTGGTTCGGCCGTCCTGGTTCACCGCGGTGGCGCGGATCTCGGCCCGGATGGGTCGGCCGTCCCGCAGCGCGGCGGACTTGCGTTGCAGCACGAACATCGCTGCGCCCTCGGCCCATACCGTCCCGCTGGCATGGGCGCTGTAGGGACGGCAATGCCCGTCGTCGGAGAGCGCGTGTTGCTTGGAGAATTCGACGAAGTAGCCGGGGGTGCCCATCACACACACGCCGCCGGCCAGTGCCATGTCGCAGTCTCCCGCCCGCACCGCACCGACCGCGGTGTGGAACGCCGTCAACGCCGACGAGCACGAGGTGTCGACGGTCAGCGCCGGACCGCACAGATCCAGGGTGTAGGCGATGCGTCCCGAGATCACCCCGAGGGAAGTGCCGGTGATCAGATGACCGCTGTGGTGCGAGTACTCCGACAGCGGCGGACCGTACTCCAACCCCGACGCACCGACGTAGCAGCCGACATCGTGTCCGGCCAGATCGTCAGGGTTGATACCACTGTTCTCCAGGGCGCGCCAGGCCAGGCGCAGGCCGACCCGCTGCTGGGGGTCCATCGCGACGGCTTCCCGCGGCGAGATACCGAAGAACGCCGGATCGAACGTCGCTGCGCTGGAAAGGAATCCACCGAGGTCGTGGATGCGTTTGAACCCGTCGCGACGCGACCCCTGGAGCAGCTCACGCACTGACCAACCGCGATCGGTCGGGAATCGGCTCAACGCCTCGCGCTGTTCGGCCAACAGCGCCCAGTACGCGTCGGCCGTGTCGATTCCACCGGGAGCCTCCAGTGACATCCCCACGATCACCACCGGATCGGCGATGTCGACGGGTTTCTGCCCGCTAGAGCTCATTGACCAGCTCCGCCACGTCCTCGAGCTGGGAGTTGAGATAGAAATGGCCGCCGTCGAACATCGAGCACGTGTAGGCGCCCGTGGTATGGGTTTCCCAGCGTCGCAACATGTCCTCGCTGATGCGGTGGTCACGGTCTCCGCCCAGGGCGTAGATGTCCGCGGCGATGGTCACATCCTCGGCGCAGGCGTACCGGTTGAACGCCGCGTAGTCGGCCCGCACCGCCATCAGCAGCAGCTCGACGAAATCTTCGTCGGCCAACAGCGCTTCGTCGGTGCCGCCGAGATCGACCATCTCGGCGAGGATCTCGGATTCGGCCATCGGCAGTGCGGGCGCCGCGGCCACCGCCGACGGCGCCTCGCTGGCCGAGACCCACACGGCGTCGATCGTGACACCGTGACGTTCGGCGATGCGGGCGAACTCGAAGGCCACCACCGCGCCCATGCAGTGTCCGAACAGCCGGATCGACCCGATCCCGGCCCAGTCACCCGCGTCGAAGAGATCCTTGGCGAGCTCGGGGACCGTCGGCGCTGCCGGATGGGTCAATCGGTCACCGCGTTGCGGGTACTGCATCACGTAGGCGTCGGAACCGGCTGCGGCCAGCGCCATCCCGAATCCGCGGTAGGCCAGCGCCGCCCCACCGGCGTGCGGGAATATCAATGTGGCTGTTGAGTTTTCGGACCCTGGATAGCGCTTGACCCAGGGCTTGACGGTGATCTGGGTGTCCGGTCCGGTCACGATGGCACGGCGGTGTCGAGCGCGGCCACCGCATCCCGACGCCGTGCGGCGCGCGCGAAGCCGTTGCTCCGCCGCTCGGGATCGCGGCGTGGCGCGTCGTCGGCGACGACGATGCCCGCGCCTGCGGTCAGCGCTGCCATCACCATCAGGATCGGAGCCGCGGCGCCGGGCGCCGAGAAGGCGCCGATGCGGTCGCCGCTGCGGACACCGAGCCTGCCGGTGAGTTCCGCCACGGCCTCGCGTGCGGCGGCGTGGGTCACCGCCGTGGCGACCGCCTCGTCGACAGAGGCCAAGAATGCGCCGTCGCCGGGGGCCGAACACAGCGGGGAGATGTCGTACGTGCGCGCGCCGATTCGCAACGCTTCGGACACGGTGAGCGCGGGCAGCCAGTTCGGCGGTCCGTCGCCGGTGAACAATGCCATCCGCACACCGGTGCGCTCCAGCACCGACTCGGTCGGCTCGAGGGCGTCGACCGGTACACACACCCCACCGGCCGCCAGGATTCCCAGCGTGGCGATCACCGCATCGATGCCGGCGGAGAGGCCGGTGTAACCGATCACGGCCACCCGGTCCCCGGGACGCACCCCGGCCACCGCGAGGGCACCGGACACCGCGAGCGCGTGCTCACGCAGCTGCCCGTAGCTCAGGCGCGTCGTCGGCCCGTACACCGCCACGTCGTCGGGAGCGGCCTGCGCGTGGGTGAAGAACCCCTGGTGCAACGGTTCGACCGGTCCCACGTGCGTGATCTGTGTAGTCGTTCGACTTACTGCGTCCACAACGACCTCCTGACGATAAGCAAGCCTGCCCTAACTGAAGTAACTCTAACCTTAGTTGCCGAACGCCGGTTCTGGGGATGTGCGTCCCAACTCGGAAGCGACTTCGGCGCTGTCCATGCCGGTGACCTCCAGATACAGCTGGGAAACCAGCTGAAGACGATCCGACCCGGCTTCCCGCCCGGTCAACAGCGCGGCCATGGCCGCGACGGTGCGCGCCGCGAAAATGTCGGCCACCATCACCGTCGAGGTGTCCAACCAGTCGCGGATCCTGGCTACGAGCTGGGTGCCCAGCACCGAGTCCCCGCCCAGCGCGAAGAAATCGTCGTCGACTCCGACGCCGGACTGACCGAGAACGTCGCCGACGATCGCGCACAGGGCGGTTTCCAACGGTCCCGACGGGGCGCGGTAGCCCCTGGCCGCGGGCGCGCCGACAGCCGACAGCATGCGGACCACCGTGGTGCGGTCGGTCTTGCCCCGGGCGTACGGAATCTCGTCGACGACCAGAAGTATCTGCGGGATCATGTGGGCGGGCACCAGCTCGGCCATCGCCTTGAGGATCGCCGCAGCAGCCGCTTCCGCATCGCCGCCGGCCCGATCCGCCCGGACCACCGCGCCGAGCACATCGTGGCCACCGTCGACCGGTACCAGCACCGCCACCGCCGCGTCCACACCCGGGACCCGGCACAACGCGCCCTCGATCTCGCCCAGCTCGATACGGAAGCCGCTGACCTTGATCCGGTGATCAGCTCGGCCGACGAATTCCAGCGTCCCGTCCGGCCAGGACCGCACCAGGTCCCCGGTGCGGTACCAGCGCCGCCCGTCGTGTTCGACGAAGCGTTCGGCGGTCAGGTCAGGCCGTCCGCGATAGCCGCGGGCGATGCCGCGTCCGCCGACCCACAGCTCGCCCGGGACCCAGTCGGGGCAGTCCCCGCCCCGCGCGTCGACCACCCGGCAGCAGTTGTTGGGCAGCGGGACGCCGAACGGCACCGCGGTCCAGTGCGCGGGCAGGGCGTCGTCGTCGAACCCGACTTCGAAGATGGTGTTGTGCGTCGCGGTCTCGGTGGCCCCGCCGAGCCCGGCGAACCGCACCCGCGGCGACGCGGCGCGCAACGCGCGCACCAGGTCGGGACGCACCCAGTCGCCTCCGGTGGGCACCACCCGCAGTGACGACAGGGATGTGCCCGCTCCGCCGGCGGTGCCAGATGTGCCGGCTCCGCCGGCGGTGCCAGATGTGCCGGCTCCGCCGGCAGACACCAGCATCTCCAGCCAACCGGTCAGAAAGTGCAGCACCGTCACCTGGTGCTGGTCGATCAGCTTCACCCAGACGTCCGGATCACGGCGGTGCTCCTCGTCGACGACGACCATCGAACCACCTGAGCGCAGGGTTCCGTAGACGTCGATCACCGACAGGTCGCATTCCAGGTGCGACAATGCCAGGCAACGATCGGCCGGGCCGATGTCGAAATGATCGTTGATGAACTCGATGGTGTTCATCGCCGCATCGTGGGTGATCTCGACGCCCTTGGGCTCGCCGGTGGAACCCGAGGTGAACAACACGTAGGCCAGGTCCGAAGGTGCGACCTCAACTGGAATGAAATGCGTAGGGTCACCGATGATCTCGGCATCGGTCACAGTCAAGTGTGGCAGGTTGGGATGGTCGTCCCCCGTCCCGCAGATCAACGCGAAGTCCACCCCGCCGGTGTGCAGGATGCGTGCAGCGCGATCCGCGGGTTGATCCACCCCGACCGGCAGATACGCCGCACCGACCATCGAGATGGCCAGCAGCGCAACGACCTGTTCGACACTCTTGGGACCCAGCACCGCGACCACCTCGCCGCGGCACACGCCGCGGGACTGCAGCGCGGCCGCGACAGCCAGCACCTTGTCCTGCAGCTCGCCGTAGCTGAGGTTGCCGGCATTGCAGAACACCGCGGGCGCGTCGGGCGCGGCTGCCGCGTTGGCACGGAAACCGGTGTGCAGCACATCGCCGCTGGGAGTCGAGACCGACGCGTTGAGCTCGGCCCGCACTCGGCGTTGCTGCGCGGAGATCGCCGGCGGGTCCGCTGCATCCCAGGCCGCGTCATCAGCTGCCAGGCGACGCACTTCGGCGAGGTGATAGGCGAACATGGCCTCGGCGACACCGGGCCGGAAGGCCTCGGTCCGCACATCCCAGTTGATCATCAGACCCTCGGCCAGCGGTGTCGCCTGGGCGTCGATGAGCACCTGGGGGCCCTGCGAGATGGTCCACACCGGGGCGCCGAACTGATCGGTGACATCACCGGCGAACAGGTCACCCAGGCCGAGGGCACTGGTGTAGACGATGGTGGCCAGGGTCTGGCTGCCGCGGTGGCGGCTCATGTCACGCAGCACGTCGAGCCCGGATACCGAGGAATGCGCGGCCGTGGCGTGCAGCGTCTCCTGCACCACCCGGGCCCGTTCGGTGGCCGTTTCGGCGCCGGTCAAGTCGATGTCGAGCAACAGTGACGAGGTGAAGTCACCGACCAGCTTGTCCACGTCGGGGTGATAGGGCTCGCGGCCGAACATCGGCAGATTGAGCAAAAACCGCGACTGCGTCGACCAGTGCGCCAGTGCATTCGCATACGACGCACCGACCGCCATGGCCGGGGTGATGCCGCGCCGATGGGCCGCGGCGAACAGTGCGTCGCGCGTCGGCACGTCGAGGATCTCCCACAGCCGGATACTGCGGTGCGGATTGCGCTGATCGGACAACGGAACCAGCGGCAGCGCAGGCGGATCCGGCAGATCCGGCACCCGCTCGGTCCACCACTGCACGTCCTGTTGCGACGGCGGCGGCGCCGTAGCGGTCAGCCGGGCCCGGTACTCGCGGTAGGTGTAGCCCAACTCGGGCAGGTCAGCACCGCGGTAGAGCGCGGCCAGGTCGGCCATGAAATTGCGGTAACTCACTGCATCCGCGCACTGCATGTCCATATCGACATGGAGGCGCGTGCGTCCGCCGGGCAGCAGCGACAGGCTCAGCTGTAGCACCTCGTCGTGCAGCATCTGGTGGGATTTGGACTCCCTGGTGAGTTCCAACTGTTCTTCTGCGACTGCCGGTTCCAGGTCGCGCAGGTCATAGACGGTGACCGGCAGCGGGCGGTCACCGATCCGCTGCGTGCCGTCGGGCAGGATCTCGACCCGCAGCATCGGATGACGCGCGGCCAACTTCTCCGCCGCGGCGCTGAGCCGCTGTGGATCGACTCCGGCGCCGTCGAATTCGACGTAGAGATGGGCGCCGACGCCGCCGAGTTGCTGGTCGTTGTTGCGCCCCACCCAGAACGCATGCTGGATGGGTGCCAGCGGGAACGGCTCATTGCCCTCGCCGCCACCGGCGGTGTCGGGGACCGGGTCTTCCACATCCGCGTTCGGGACGTGCTCGGCGACCAGGTCGATCCACGCGGAGACGGTGGGATTTGCTGCCAGAGCGGCGAATCCGACATTGATGCCCTGCTTGCGCCACCGGCCCGACAGCGACATCATGCGGATCGAGTCGAGCCCGGAGGCGATCAGGTCGGCGTCAGGGTCGACCTCGTCGGGGCTTACACCCAGGAGCGCGGCGACCTCGTCACGAACCGTTTGGGAACTTGTCGCAACCACACTCACCACGCCTCCGAATCATTGAAATCATTCGCACCGAACTCTTAGTGCAGGCTGTCCTAACTTTGTGGAGGTTACCCTATATTCGATCTGTCAACAGACCCACCCGACGGGAGTCACAACACCGATGACCACCGGTTTTGACCGTGAACAGGATGAACTGGCAAACGGATTCACGCCGTTCCCCGAGGACCGCGCCGAGGTGTACCGCCAGGCCGGGTACTGGCAGGGCAAAACCCTGGACAGCATCCTGCGCGATGCCGCCGCACGCTGGCCGGACAAGCCGGCCGTGGCGGATGTCACCGGGAGCCATACCTTCGGCGAACTCGACGCCCTCGCCGACCGCATCGGTGCTGCGCTCGGCGCCCGTGGCATCGCGCCGGGCGACCGCATCCTGGTGCAATTGCCCAACACCCGTGAATTCGCTGTCGCCGCTTTCAGCTTGCTGCGCGCCGGGGCGGTTCCGGTGTTCTGCCTACCCGGTCACCGCTCGGCCGAGCTCGGGCATTTCGCCGAGGTGAGCGGGGCCGTCGGGCTGGTGATCCCCGACGTCGCCGCCGGTTTCGACTACCGCGACCTGGCCGCACAACTGGTGGCCGCACATCCGCGGCTGCACCATGTGCTGGTGGACGGCGAGCCCGGCGCCTTCGAATCCTGGTCTGCTCTCAAGGATTTCGCCGAGCCAGGCCCGCCGAACGTCACCGTCGACACCACGTCACCCGCAGTGCTGCTGGTGTCCGGTGGCACCACCGGACTGCCCAAGCTCATCCCCCGCACCCATGAGGACTACCTCTACAACGCCACGGCCTGCGCCCAGGCCTGCGAGATGGTGCACGACGACGTCTACCTCGCGGCACTGCCGGCCGGCCACAACTTCCCGTTGGCCTGCCCAGGGCTGCTCGGCTCGATGACGGTCGGGGCGACCACCGTCTACACCGACGACCCGAGCCCCGAATCGGCCTTCGCCCTGATCAACACCCACGGTGTCACGGTGACCGGCCTGGTCAACGCCCTGGCCAAGCTGTGGGCCCAGGCCTGCGACTGGGAACCGGTACTGCCGACCTCACTGCGCGTGGTCCAGGTCGGCGGATCACGAATGTCCCCGGAGGAGGCCCGGTTCGTCCGCGAGGGCCTGAGCCCTGGTCTGCAGCAGATCTTCGGAATGGCCGAAGGGATGCTGAATTTCACCCGGCCCGGCGATCCGGTGGACGTGGTGGAGAACACCCAGGGCCGGGCGATGTCTCCGCACGACGAAATGCGGGTGGTCGACGAGGACGGCCACGAGGTCACGTCCGGCCGGGAGGGTGAGCTGCTGGTGCGTGGACCTTACACGTTCAACGGCTACTACCGCGCCGAGGAGGCCAACGCACGCTCGTTCAGTCCCGATGGGTTCTTCCGCACCGGGGATCGGGTCCGGATCTTCACCGACGGCCCGCGGGCCGGCTATGTCGAGGTGACCGGGCGCATCAAGGACGTCATCCACCGTGGCGGTGAGACGGTGTCGGCCACCGACCTCGAAGACCACCTGCTGGCCCACCCCGCGGTGTACGCGGCCGCTGCGGTGGCACTGCCAGACGAGTATCTCGGTGAGAAGATCTGCGCTGCGGTGGTTTTCAAGTCCGAGCCGGTCAGCCTGACCCAGCTCAACGAATTCCTGGACCACCGTGGCGCATCCGCCCACGCCCGGCCCGACGTTCTGGTCCCGATGCCGACCTTGCCCACCACGGCAGTGGGCAAGGTCGACAAGAAGAAGCTCGTCGCCACGATCACCGGGTGACCCCCGACTAACCGCCCGCCCGAACCTCGCACTCCACGTCGGGGGACAGCAGCTCGATGATCCGGGCCGTCACGGCCGCCGCGGTGGGGTGCTCCCACAACAGTGTCGGCGGCAGCGACAGCCCGGTCTGCTTCTCCAGCTGACGGCGCAGGCGCACGGTCATGATCGAGTCGACACCGAGCTCGACCAGCGGCAGGTCGACGTTGACGTCGGCCTCCGGCAGACCCAATTGGCTTGCCACCGCCGTCAAAACGTGTGCAGCGAGCTGTTCGGTGTCGAGCTCCCCCGCCGTCGGCGCCGGCTCGGTGCCACGGTCAGGTTCCTCTTGAGGCGCCACATCGGCCAGGATCGGAACGGCGGCCGCGGCCGGAAGGACCGGCAGCACCACGACATTGGCGGTGTCTTCACGCATCGCGAGATCCAGCGCGAGCATCGCGTCGTCGGCGCCCACCGTCCCCATGCCGAGCGCATCAAGTTGGGCGGCAACGAATTCCGATGTCGATCCCATCCCCAGCCCGCGCCATGCGGTCCAGGCCACGGCCGTGGTGCGGTCACCCAGGCTACGCCGGTGACGCGCCATCACGTCGAGGAACGAGTTGGCGCAGCCGTAGGCACCCTGGCCCGGGAAGCCGGCCAGATAGCCACACGAGGAGAACAGCACCATCCAGTCGAGCTGCTCGGGCGGGAACACCTCGTGCAGGACCAACGTGCCGCGCACCTTCGGATGCATCGCCACGGTGAACTCGTCGGACGTGGTATTCATCAGTAGCGCACCGGCTTCCACGCCGGCGGCGTGGATCGCCCCGCGCACCGGTGGCAGCGGGCGCAGCACCGCGCGCAGGGCCTCGGCCGATCCGGGCGCTCCGAGGTCGACCGAGGCCACGGTGACCGATACGCCACGCTCTTCCAATGCGGTGACCGCGCGGACCGCCGCCGACGGGTTGCCGTGCGCCCAGGCCGACCGATCCTCCAGGCCAGAGCGCGACAGCAGCACCAGACGCCGCGCCCCGAGATCAGCCAGACGCTGGGCCATGCGCAGGCCCAGGACCCCGGTCCCCCCGGTGATCAGGTAGGTGCCCCCGGGTACACAATGCATCTGAGCGTCCTGCGCGACGGCGGCACTCGATTCCGAGGCGCCGAGGCGGGCTGCGAGATTCACGCCGTCGCGAACCACCACTACGCCGTGGCCGGGCAGTGAGCCCAGCGCACCCAGCGGCAAACATCCGTCGGCCACGTCCACGACACCGCCCCACAGCTGTGGATGCTCGGCGGCGGCCACGCGGCCCAGTCCCCACAGCGGTGCGTGGACGAGATTGTCGCCCTCGTGGACGCCGATGGTCAGCGCCCACAATCGCGCGGACACGCCCAGCCGCTGCTGCAGCGCCAGTGTCCTGGTCACGAGTTCCACCGCCGCTTCGGGCGAGTCGTCGTCCCGCGGCAGCACCAGGACCACCGGGGATTCTCCGAGTGTGGCCGGAAGGGAACCGAACTCGGTGAGCGATTCCAGCTCCTCGGGCTCTTCCACCGCCCGATAAGGCACCGCCGCCGCAGTGAGATCGTCGACCGCGGATTCCAGCCGGTCGACGTCTCCACCAACGAGGACGACGCCGGTCGGTGGCTGCTCGCCGCGAGCCGACACCGGGTGCCACGCCACCCGATGCACGATCCGGCGGGTGTCGACGGCCGACCATTCACGTCCGGGGTTTTCCAGTTCCTCGAAGGTCATCCCGCCGATCGCCAGCAGCACTGCCCCGGTTTCGTCGGCGATCACCACATCGGTTGTGGTGGTGCCCGGCCGCCGCCGCACCGACAGTATTGCGGTGGCCTGCGGGGCCCCGTTGACCTGCACCCGCTCGATACGGGCGGGCATTCGCAGCCGCGGCGGCCCGTCGAAGATCGTCGAGGCGGCCGAGGTCGCCGCGTCCACCAACGGCGCCCAGGTGCTGGGCTGTGAGCCATCGGCTGCCGAGCTCACCGACACCAGCAGTTCATCATCGCCGCGGTGCAAAACTTTGATGTCCCAATCGAATCCCATGGCTGCCACGCCGAGCTCGGCAAGGGTGTCGATCACGTGCCGGGGCGGCAATTGCTCGGCGCAGCGCGTCCGTGCGGCCGCCAGATCGATTGCACCAGGAGCACTCTCGACCGGTATGTCGCCGGCTGCCACCACTGCGCTGCTGTGCGTCAGCCACCCGCCGTCCTGACCTTCGGCGAGGCGGGAGGCCAGGGTCAGCTCACGGTCCTGCAAAACCACCTGCAGATCGCGGGCGCGCCCCGGCGCTACGGGGGTACGCAACCGCACGTCCGTTATTGCAGTGCCGGCTGCTAATGCGGCGCCCGCGCCGGCGGCGGTCAGGAACGTGTTCAACAGCACTGCGGCAGGTACGATTTCGGTGCCCTGCACCGGATGGTCGCCGGGGTAGGGCCGGGTGTCTAAGTCGAGCCGGGTCTGCCACATCCGGGTGGCGACGGTTCCGGCCACCTCGGTGCATCCGCCCAGCAACGTGTGGCTGGTGGTGTCGTGTACGGCGCGCCCGCCCGGCGGCGGGCTGGGCGTCCGCCAGAACCGTCGGTGCTGCCACTGGGTGACCGGCAGCTCGGCGTCCCATGAATCGGTTGCTGCCACACCATGCTCGAGGTCGGCACCATGGCAGTACAGCGACGCGACCGCCGTCGTGACCGCAGACGACTCAGGTGAGTTGCGTCGCAGCAACGGGATGACGGCGTGATCGTCCATGCCCAGGTGCAGCAAGGTTTCCACGATCGAATGCGATACCACCGGATGCGCAGACACCTCCAGGAACAGCCGGTGCCCGTCCGTGGCGGCTGCCGTGACGGCCTCGGCAAACCGCACCTGCCCACGCAGGTTCTGCACCCAGTAGTCGGCGTTGCGCGGTGCGGCGGAACGCGGATCGGCCAAAGCCGTGGTGTAGAGCGGGATCACGGCATCCCGGGCCGGGTCGAGCCCGGCGACGTTTTCGGCGAGCGCGCCGGTCAGATCGTCCATCGCGGGACTGTGGAAAGCCACGTCGGTGTTGACTCGGCGCACCACGATGCCCTGCTCGGCCCACAGGCGGCAGACCTCGTCGACGGCGGCGGTGAGGCCTGAGATGACACAGGATTCGGTCGACGCACTGATCGCAGCCACCACATCGGTGCGTCCGGCCAGCCGGGTTTCGGCCTCCGCGAACGGCAGCCGCACCAGCGCCATGGCACCATGGCCCATCACCGCACGGAATCCACGGGCGCGATAGCAGGCGACGGCAGCGCCCTGGCGCAACTCGAACACCCCGGAAACCACGCAGGCTGCGACCTCACCGACCGAGTGTCCGATCACCGCGGCCGGCCGTACTCCGCGCTCACGCAGGACCGCGGCCAGTCCGACCTGCATGGCGAAGGTCAGCGCCTGAACCCGGTCGGTGCCACCGAGTACCCCGGTGCTCAGCGCCTCGCGGGCGGAGAAGCCGAGCTCCGGACCGAACACCTCGTCGACCTCGTCGATGACGGAGGCGAAAGTTGGTTCTGCCGTGAGCAGTTCGCGTCCCATACCGGCCCAGTGCGAACCGTGCCCGGAGAACACCCACACCGCGTCCCGGGCCTGCCCCCCGGGAACCTCTCCGGTGACCAGCCCGGCGCCGGATTGCCCCCTCGCGAGGGCGTCGAGGCCGGCGATCAGTTCATGTCGATGTTCGGCGATGACCGCCGCCCGCACCGGCTCGTGTGACCGCCGAGCCCACAATGCCGCGGCCACCGGCGCCACATCCTGATGGCCGGCCCGCAGGTGATCCGCCAGCACCTCCGCCTGGCGGATCAGGCGCGAACCGGACCGCGCGGACAGTGGGAAAACCAGCTGACCGGATGTTCGCGTTGTCGTGTCCTGTTGTGCCGGAGCCTCTTCGAGCAGAATGTGCGCGATCGTGCCGCCGTAGCCGTAGCTGCAGACCGCCGCCCGACGCGGGGTATCGGTACGCGCCCACGGCTCGACTTCGGTGGGAACCCGAAGCCCGCTGTTGGCCCAGTCGACGGCATCCGTCAGTTGCCGCAGCCCGGCGGTGGGGGGGATCGCCTCGTGGTGCAGCGCCAGGACCGTCTTGATCAGGCCCATCACCCCGGCGCCGCCCTCCAGGTGGCCGATATTGGGCTTGACCGATCCGATACGGCACCGATCCTGACCGTCACGCCCGGCGCCGTATACCTCGGCGAGCGCCCCGACCTCGGTGGGATCGCCTGTGGGAGTGCCGGTTCCATGGGCTTCGACGTATCCCACACTGGCCGGATCGACCCCGGAGGCCCGGCAGGCAAGCCGGAACATGTCCGCCTGGGCGGCACCGTTGGGTGACATGATGCCGACCGTGCGCCCGTCCTGAGCAGTGGCACCGCCGCGGACCACCGCCAGGATGCGGTCACCGTCGCGTTCGGCGTCGGCGAGCCGTTTGAGCACCACCACACCGGCACCTTCGCCTCGCCCGTAGCCGTCGGCGGCGGCATCGAAGGTCTTGCAGCGACCGTCGGGCGCGGTGGCGCCGGCCTCGTCCAGGACCCGGGTCAGGCCGGGGCCGATCAATGCGCTGACCCCACCGGCCAGAGCCAACGACGTCTCCCCGGCGCGCAGCATCTGACACGCCTGATGCACCGCGACCAACGAGGCTGCGCATGCCGCATCCAGCGCCACACTCGGGCCGCGAAGATCCAGCAGATGTGAAACCCGATTGGCGATACCGCACAGCGATGTTCCGATGCCGGTCCAGGCGTCGATGCCGGACAGGTCTTCCATGATCAACTTGCCGTAATCGTCGGAATTGACGCCCATCAGCACGGCGGTGTCACTGCCGGCCAGCGCCCTGGGCGACACCCCGGCGTGTTCGAGCGCCTCCCAGCTGACTTCGAGCGCCAACCGCTGCTGTGGGTCCATCACCTCGGCCTCGCGGGGCGAGACACCGAAGAACTCAGCGTCGAATCCGGCGAGATCGTCGAGGAAAGTGCCCAGTCGGGTGACCTCACGCAGCACCGCGGCATTGCGCGGGTCCCGCTGCAGATACGGCTCCCACCGATCCTCGGGCACCTCGGTGACGTGGCTGCGCCCGTCCAGCAGGAAGTTCCAGAAGTCGGAAGGCGTGGCGACGCTGCCGGCGACACGGCACGCCAAGCCGATCACAGCGACAGGCTCGGAGACGAAAGGTTCCGGCGCCATGTCAGCAGGATCCCGAGCGAAGGAAAGTCTGGATAGGCTTGCCTAAATACGCTGCGGACATGCGGACCATAGTGGCACAGGTCAGCGGGTTCGGGAGGATTACCCCGCCCGAACCTGTGAATCTACTGGGAGCATCCCGACCGGCCGTGAGGTGCAGTTATACGTCCGACACGCTCGGTAAGACCGGCAGTTTCGCCGGCTTTGCCCCCTGTTAGCTCACTCACATACCAGCCCCGCTTCCGGCATGCCGACCAGGTACGGCGACAACGTGCTCAGCTTCTCGCAGGTCTCCTCGAACTCCCGAGCGGGTGTGGATTCGGCGATGATTCCGGCGCCGGCCCGCAGCCAGGTGCGCCCGTCCGCTTCGTAGACCGCCCGCAGTGCGAGCGCGGCGTCGAGCGAACCGTCGGCCGAGAAAATCGCCACCGCTCCGGAGTACAGACCACGTGGGAGTTCGTCGTGGCGCAGGATCGCGTCGACCCCTTCGGCCTTGGGAATACCCGATGCCGTCACCGCCGGGAACAGCGCCTCCAGTGCGTCCATCCGGTCCATCGACGGGTCGAGACGCGCGCCCACCGTGGACCCCAGGTGCTGCACGCTCCCGCGCTCGCGAACCGTCATGAAATCGGTAACCGTCGCCGTGCCGGGTTCGGCGACCTCGGCGATTTCCTGCAGCGAGCTGCGCACCGAGATCGCGTGTTCGACGATCTCCTTCGAGTTGGACTCCAAGTCGTCGCGCGCCGCACGGTCATTGGCGGCGCCGCGACCGAAAGCCCGGGTGCCCGCCAACGGCTCCGTCATCACCGAACCGTCTCCTCGCACGGCGGCGACGAGTTCGGGGCTGTAGCCCAGCGCACGAAGTGAGCCGAGCCGCAACAGAAATGACCGCGCGGGGTTGTTGTGCCGGCGGCCCAACCGGTACGTCGACGGGAAGTCGAGCCGGAACGGAACGTCGAATCGCCGCGACAGGATGACCTTCTGATAACGGCCCGCCACGATCTCATCGATCGCCGACGCCACCCGCTCGCGGTAGGCGCTGCCGTCCTGGCGAATGTCGACCGCCCGCGGAGCGGACGTCACCGGGAGCCCGTCGGCGATCAGCCGCCGCACGACATCGTGGTGACTCGGGTGGGCACCGCGCAGTATGACCCGCTCAGCGGTCACCTCGATCTGGGTGAGCGGACTGAATACGCGAGCCAACGGTGTCTTCGGCGGCAGTCGGTCGGCCAGGCCGAACTTGTACGCCCCGAATTCGAATGCGACCCAACCAAACGCGGTGTCGGAACTGGTTTCAGGGTCGGCGAGCATCTGATCCACCGCTTGCCCCAGCACGCTGCCCGGCCTGCCGGTCCACGACCGACTGGCCACCACGGCGCCCTCGTGGGTGAGCCGTATCTCATCGCTGTCCAGTTCGACGCCGCGCTGCGATCCGGACGCCAACAGCCATCGGTTTCCCCGCTCGTAGACCACATAGTCATTTCCGTCAGCGTCACCCGCGCGGGCGATCTCGGCGACCAGATCGGCAGGACAGATCGCGCCATCACCTGTCGGCAGCTCGATCGAGACGAGGGCGGCCGAAGCACTGCAGTCAGCTTGGGCATTCCTGGTGAGCATTCGGCAAAGCATAGCCTCGCCTAACTCATTGCACAGACCTACGTACCGAACACGGTTGCTTTGCGAGATCGCAAGCTTTCACACAGACAACGCACAGATTTCACACAGGAAGCGTGACGCTCCCCTCCCTACCCCAGCAAGTCGCGTACCACTGCATCGGCAAGCAGACGGCCACGGTCGGTCAACACCAGCGAGGACTGGTGCGAGGCCAGAAGGCCTTCACCACACAGGGTTTCGGCCCGCGACCGCTCAGCGGGATCGAGTAGTGCCACCGGAAGCCCGTCGCGAACCCTGACCCGCAGCATCACGTCCTCGACATGCCGATCGCGTGTATCCAGCTCCTCGAAATCAGCGATCGGCAACGTGTCGTCCGCCAACGCCTGCGCATAAGCGTTGGGATGCTTGACGTTCCACCACCGAGTCGCTCCCAGGAATCCGTGCGCTCCCGGACCGGCGCCCCACCACTCGCCGCCGTTCCAGTAGCCGAGGTTGTGCCGGCACTCCCCGCCCGCCCGACTCCAGTTCGACACCTCGTACCAATTCAGGCCGGCCGCCGACAGCCGGGCGTCGAGCAATTCGTAACGCTGCGCGAGCACGTCGTCGTCGGGCCGGGCGATCTCACCGCGACGTACGCGTCGCGCCAGCGCCGTACCATCCTCGACGATGAGCGAGTACGCCGACACATGGTCGACGCCGGCGCCCACCGCGACGTCGATCGAGCGTCGCAGATCGTCGTCGGACTCCCCCGGGGTCCCGTAGATCAGGTCGATGTTGACGTGCTCGAATCCCTCGGCGCGGGCCTCCCTGGCCGCTGCCGGGGCCCGTCCCGGCGAGTGCGTGCGATCCAGCACAGCCAGCACCTGCGGCGCCGCCGACTGCATGCCCAGCGAGATCCGGGTGTAACCCGCCTCGCGCAGCGTCGCGAACATCTGCGGCGAGGTGGATTCCGGGTTGGCCTCGGTGGTGACCTCCGCGCCGGCGGCCAGGGTGAAGTTGTCGCGGACGGCTTCCATTACCGCGGCCAGACCGGTCCCGCCCAGCAACGACGGAGTGCCGCCGCCCACGAACACCGTCTGCACCGCCACCGAACCGACCTTGGCGGCGGCCAGCCGCAGTTCGACGCGCAGCGCGGCCAGCCAGCCGTCGGGGTTGGCGCCCCCGAGCTCAGCCGGCGTATAGGTGTTGAAGTCGCAGTATCCGCACCGGGTGGCGCAGAACGGGACATGGATGTAGATCCCGAACGGACGGCCGGGATGGGGCGCCAACTCGGGTTGGCCGGCGGTCGCGGTACGGGTGTTCATGGCATCAATTTTCCCAGATTGTCCAGCGATGACTTTTGCTCACCGTGAACGCAAATATGGCCCGGTTAGGGCAGGTGACGACAATCGTGGCACAATGGCGAGCGTGACTGCCGCCCGCAACAGCGCCACCCGCATTCAGCTGGTGGCTCGTCGGCATGTCGATTTCAAGCGCGTTTGTAGCTGTTGCTGTCTGCCTTGACCTCGCGTTGATTTCGGACCCCGCCCGCCCCCATAGTTCCAGCTGGCACCGGATCTGCGCCGCCGGACAGCCACCGGTGATCTGCGCGTCTGAATGCCAGCTCCTTTGCGAAGGAGCACAACAGTGACAACCCCCGAGGCCCCCGTGAAGGCCGACCGCCCCGCGAAGAAGCCCCGCGACGAAGGTCAGTGGGCGCTGGGCAACCGCGAACCACTCAACCACCCCGAGACGTTCAAGCAGGAGGACGACGCCCTCAACGTCCGGCAACGGATTCTCGACGTCTACTCCAAGCAGGGTTTCGACTCGATCGCCACCGACGACCTGCGCGGCCGGTTCCGCTGGATGGGCCTGTACACCCAGCGCACCGAGGGCTACGACGGCACGTTCACCGGCGACGACAATGCCGACCTGCTGGAAGCCAAGTTCTTCATGATGCGGGTGCGCACCGACGGCAAGGCGCTCTCGGCGCAGGCGGTCCGCACCCTGGGTCAGATCTCGGTCGACTTCGCCCGCGACAGCGCTGACATCACCGACCGGGAAAATCTGCAGTACCACTGGCTGCGCATCGAGGACATCCCGGAGATCTGGCGCCGCCTCGACGAGGTCGGACTGCAGACCATGGAGGCCTGCGGCGACTGCCCGCGCGGCATGCTCGGGTCTCCCCTGGCCGGAGACTCGCTG
Organism: Mycobacterium sp. GA-1841; assembly: GCF_001954135.1. Lineage (GTDB taxonomy): Bacteria > Actinomycetota > Actinomycetes > Mycobacteriales > Mycobacteriaceae > Mycobacterium. The sequence goes on from NZ_MBEQ01000017.1 coordinate 253,852, forward strand.
GACGAGGTGGTCGATCCCACTCCGGCACTGCGGGCGATCGAACAGCGCTACATCGGCAACCCGGAGTTCTCCAACCTGCCGCGCAAGTACAAGACCGCGATCTCGGGGCTTCAGGACGTCGCCCACGAGATCAACGACGTCTCGTTCATCGGGGTCAACCACCCTGAGCACGGTCCAGGTCTGGACGTGTGGGTCGGTGGTGGGTTGTCCACCAACCCCATGCTGGCCCAACGCCTCGGGGTGTGGGTGCCGCTGGAAGAGGTCGCCGACGTGTGGGAAGGCATCACCTCGATCTTCCGGGACTACGGCTACCGCCGGTTGCGGTCCAAGGCGCGGTTGAAGTTCCTGGTCAAGGACTGGGGGCCGCAGAAGTTCCGTGAGGTGCTCGAAACCGAGTACCTCAAGCGTCCCCTCATCGACGGGCCGGCACCCGAGCAGGTGCCTCACACCGTCGACCACGTCGGCGTGCAGAAGATCCGCAACGGGCTGAACGCGGTAGGCGCCTCGGCCATCGCCGGCCGCGTCTCGGGCACGATCCTGACCAAGGTGGCCGATCTGATGGAGGCCGCCGGCTCGGACCGTGCGCGGCTGACCGCCTACCAGAAGCTGATCATCCTCGACGTGCCCGATGAGAAGCTCGACGCGCTGCGCGACGGGCTGGAAGCCCTCGGTCTGGACACCCGGCCGTCACACTGGCGCCGCAACCTGATGGCCTGCACCGGCATCGAGTACTGCAAGCTGAGCTTCGCCGACACCCGCGGCCGGGCCCAGCACCTGGTACCGGAGCTGGAGGCCCGGCTCGGCGACCTCAACGCCCAGCTCGACGTGCCGATCACGGTCAACCTCAACGGCTGCCCCAACTCGTGCGCCCGCATCCAGGTCGCCGACATCGGCTTCAAGGGTCAGATGGTCGACGACGGGAACGGTCCGGAGGAGGGCTTCCAGGTGCACCTCGGCGGCAGCCTCGGCCTGGACAGCGGATTCGGCCGCAAACTGCGCCAGCACAAGGTGCTGGCGACCGAGCTCGTCGAGTACATCGATCGGGTGGTCCGCAATTTCGTGAAACAACGCGAGGACGGCGAGCGTTTCGCCCAATGGGCGGTGCGTGCCGACGAAGACGATTTGCGATGAGCCGCTCGCGCGAAGAGCTGACAGACACGATGACCGAGGTGAGCGCATTGAGTGAAGCGGAATTGATCGAGCTTGCCGAGCGCGGGGCGGCCGAACTGGCCGATGCCGGCGCCGAAGACCTGCTGCGCTGGACCGACGAGCATTTTCGTGGGTCCTACGTAGTCGCGTCGAACATGCAGGATGCCGTCCTGGTCGAGATGGCCGCCAAGGTGCGTCCGGGAGTGGACGTGTTGTTCCTCGACACCGGCTACCACTTCGCCGAGACCATCGGCACCCGGGATGCCGTCGAGGCGGTCTACGACGTTCGGGTGGTCAACGTGGCCCCGGAGCGCACCGTCGCCCAGCAGGACGAACTTCTCGGCAAGGACCTGTTCTCGCGGGACGCCGGCGAGTGCTGCCGGTTGCGCAAGGTGGAGCCGCTGAGCAAAGCCCTGTCGGGTTACCGCGCCTGGGTTACCGGAATCCGCCGGGTCGAGGCGCCGACGCGGGCCAATGCCCCGCTGATCAGCTGGGACAGCGCGTTCGGGCTGGTCAAGATCAACCCGATTGCGGCCTGGTCCGACGAGGACATGCAGACTTACATCGACGCCAACGACATCTTGGTCAATCCCCTTGTCCACGAAGGCTATCCATCCATCGGATGTGCACCGTGCACCAGCAAGCCGGTCGCGGGCGCCGATCCGCGCAGCGGCCGGTGGGCCGGCCAGACCAAGACCGAATGCGGTCTGCACGCCTCGTGAGGTTTCCGTGACGCTCGTCCTCACCGCACACGGCAGCGCGGATCCGCGTTCGTCGGCGAACGCGCGCGCCATCGGCGGGCATCTGCGCCGGCTGCTGCCCGAGACCGAGGTACGGGTCGCGTTCTGTGAGCAGAACGCGCCCAATCTCACCGAGGTGCTGCCCAAGGTCGAAGCCGGCGCCGTGGTGGTGCCGATGCTGCTCGGCAGCGCCTATCACGCCCGGATCGACATTCCGGAGTTGATTGCCGGCTCCGGTGCCGAGGTGATCCAGGCCGACGTGCTCGGTGACGATCCGCGGCTGCTGCAGGTGGTGCGGGAACGGCTCACCGCGGTCGGGGTGTCGCGCTTCGACGCCGGATTGGGGGTCATCCTGGTCGGCGTGGGCTCGTCACATCCAGCCGCCAATGCGCGTACGGCTGCCCTGGCCGACGCGCTGGCCGTCGGTACCCGCTGGGCCGGCACTCATGTGGCGTTCGCCACCGGCCAGACTCCGTCCCTGCCCGAAGCGGCGGACCGGCTACGTGACCGCGGCGCCCGCCGACTGGTGATCGCGCCCTGGTTCCTCGCACACGGTCGTATCACCGATCGGGTGGCCGAATTCGCTTCTGTTGCAGGAATTCCCATGGCCGAGCCACTGGGCGCACATCGCTTGGTGGCGGCCACCGTGCTGGACCGTTACGAAGAGGCACTGGCCGCCCGTCGCGCCGGCTTCGCCGCCTGATCCGCCGCTTCCCTCCTTTCCCGATCGCTTGACTCCTATACCCCCGTGGGTATATTGGCAAGTATCGATATACCCCCATGGGTATATGCCATGTCCTTCGAGGAGTCGAACAATGAAGTTCATCCAGTACTACCTGGACTGTCTGTCCCACGCGTCGTACCTGATCGGTGACGAGACATCCGGGCGCGCCGTCGTCGTCGACCCGCAGCGCGACGTCGCCGAGTACATCGCCGACGCCGAGGACCTCGGCCTGCGGATCACCCACGTCATCGAGACCCACTTCCACGCCGACTTCCTCTCCGGTCATCTCGAGCTGGCCGAGGCCACCGGCGCGGCGATCGTGTACTCGTCGGTCGCCCAGCCGGAATTCGCTCACCTGGGAGTCGAAGACGGCCAACGTCTCTCACTGGGCGAGGTGGTGCTGGAGTTCCGGCACACCCCTGGCCACACCCCGGAATCGATGAGCATCGTGGTGTACGAACACGCCGACGACGCGACCCCCTACGGTGTGCTGACCGGTGACACCCTGTTCATCGGTGATGTGGGCCGGCCGGACCTGCTGGCGTCGATCGGCTACACCCGCGACGAGCTGGCCGAACAGCTCTACCACTCGCTGCACGAGAAGCTTTTGCCGCTGCCCGACGCCACCCGGGTGTTCCCGGCGCACGGCGCGGGGTCGGCGTGTGGCAAGAACCTGTCCACCGAACTGTCGTCCACCATGGGTGAGCAGAAGCAGACGAACTACGCGCTACGCGCGCCGGACAAGCAGTCGTTCATCGAGCTCGTGACGGCTGGACAGCCGCCCGCACCAGGCTATTTCGGGTACGACGCGATCCTCAACCGGAAGGACCGCGCACTCCTGGACGAAGAGGCGGTGCCCGAGGCGCTGGATTACCGTCGCGCTGCCGACGCGGTGGCGGCCGGCGCGATCCTGATCGACGGCCGTAGCCCCGAGGAGTTCGCACAGGGGCACCTGCGCCACGCGATCAACATCGGTCTGGCCGGTCGCTATGCGGAATTCGCCGGTTCGGTGATCACACCGGATACCGACATCGTGCTGATCACCGCCCCGGGCGAAGAACGCGAGGGCAAGAACCGGTTGGCCCGTATCGGTTTCGACCGGGTACTGGGCTACCTCGACGACCCGGAACGCGTGATGTTCGAACACCGCGACGAGGTGGCCGTGGCATCGCGGCTGACCGCGCACACCTTCGGCGAACGCGCCGCCGACGTCGCCGACCTGCAGATCGTCGACGTGCGTAATCCGGGCGAAACCGAGGCCGGCATGATCCCCGGTGCCGGCAACATTCCGGTGGGACAACTACCGGAGCGGGCCACCGAACTGGATCCGACGCGTCCGACGGTCGTCTACTGCGCCGGTGGCTACCGCTCGTCGGTGGCGGCCAGCCTGCTACGCCGGCGCGGCTTCACCGATGTCAGCGACATCCTCGGCGGCTACGGCGCCTGGCTGACCGCAACCCAGACTGTTTGAGAGACAGGAGAATACGACAGGTATGTCCAGCCCACGCAAGCATGAGGTACTGATCATCGGCGGCGGAACGGCCGGGATCACGGTGGCGGCACGGTTGCTGCGCACGCACCACACCGACGTCGCGATCGTCGAACCGTCCGACAAGCACTACTACCAACCGCTGTGGACACTGGTCGGCGGTGGCCAGGCGAGCGCCGCCGCGACCGAACGTGCCGAGGCGTCGGTGATGCCGCGTGGCGCCACCTGGATCAAGACCGCGGTGAGCGCCGTCGACCCAGAAGCCAACACCGTCACCTGTGCCGACGGCACGACGTACGGTTACGACGTCCTGGTCGTGGCGCCGGGCATCCAACTCGACTGGGACCGCACCGAGGGCCTGGCCGGCGCCCTCGGCAAGGACGGGGTCTCGTCCAACTACCGTTTCGACCTCGCCCCGCGAACCTGGGAATTCATCCGCAACACCCGATCCGGGACCGCGGTGTTCACCATGCCGTCGGGTCCGATCAAGTGCGCCGGTGCGCCACAGAAGATTGCCTACCTGGCCTGCGATCACTGGCGCCGTCAAGGGGTCCTCGAAAACATCGACGTGCACCTCGTGGTGCCGACCCCGCGGATCTTCGGCATCCCGGCCATCGCCGACAACCTGGACAAGGTGATCGCCGATTACGGCATCACGCTGCACACCGGAAGCGAAGTGCGGTCCATCGATTCGGCGGCCCGCAAGATCACGATGACGAACATTGCCGACGGAATCGAGACGACGCTGCCGTACGACGTATTGCACGCGGTGCCGCACCAGTCGGCACCGGACTGGATCAAGACCAGCCCGCTGTCCACCAGCCACGTCGGCGGGGACGCCAACGGTTACGTCGACATCGACAAGCACACCATGCAGCACGTGCGCTACCCGAACGTGTTCGCGCTCGGCGATGCGGGCTCGTCGCCGAACTCGAAAACCGGTGCGGCCATTCGCAAGCAGGCGCCCGTCGTGGTGGAGAACATCGGCGCGGTGCTCAGCGGGCGACCGCTCACCGGGTCGTACGACGGCTACGCGTCCTGCCCGATCGTCACGTCCTCGCAGGACATGCTGCTCGCCGAGTTCGACTACGACTTCACCCTCAAACCGTCCTTCCCGCTGCTCGATCCGGTCAAGCCGCACCGGCCGTACTGGTACCTCAAGAAGTACGGCTTGCCCGCCCTGTACTGGAACCTGATGTTGAAAGGTCTGGCCTGATGTCCACCTCGTCGATCATCGACGCCGCCGAACTCAACGAGCTCACGCGGAACGACGTGGGTCCGCGGCTCATCGATGTCCGCACCCCCGGCGAGTTCGAAACCGCGCACATCCCAGGCGCTTACAACGTCCCACTGGATCTGCTACAGGAGCATCGAGACGAGATCGCCCGGCATCTCGACGAGAACGTGGTGCTGATCTGTCGATCCGGGCAACGTGCGAGCACTGCCGGCCAGACCCTGCACGAAGCCGGCCTGCCCAATGTCTCGATCCTCGACGGCGGCATGACCGCCTGGCTGGACAAGGGATTCGCAGTGCGCCGCGGCGCCCGACGCTGGGACCTCGAACGCCAGGTCCGCCTGGTCGCCGGTTCGATCGTGCTCAGCAGCGTCCTGGGCAGCATCGCGTCCCCCAGGTTGAAATGGGTCGCCGCGGGGATCGGGGCCGGGTTGACGACCGCAGCACTGACGAACACCTGCGCGATGGGCATGTTGCTGGCAAAGCTGCCGTACAACCGGGGTTCGTCCGGTGATGCCCAGACCGTCGTCGAACAGCTGATCGGTGCCAGACAAACACATTCCGGCGCGTTGGCATGATCTGGCTCGCTGTCGCACTGGCCGTCCTGGTCGGGGTGTCGCTCGGACTCCTCGGCGGGGGCGGGTCGATCCTGACGGTTCCACTGCTGGCCTATGTGGCCGGCATGGAGGCCAAGCAGGCGATCGCCACCTCGCTTGTGGTGGTCGGGGTCACCAGTGCGGTCAGCACCCTGTCCCACGCCCGCGCCGGGCGGGTGCAGTGGCGCAGCGGGCTGATGTTCGGGGCGGCCGGCATGGTCGGGGCGTATCTCGGCGGTCTGCTGAGCTATGTGGTCGAGGGATCGCTCCTGCTGATCGCCTTCACGGCAATGATGGTGGCCACCGGCATCGCAATGCTCAAGTCGCGCACGGCCTGTGCTCCGTGCACGCGGACCCTGCCCGTTGCCAAGGTGCTGCTGATGGGGCTCGGGGTCGGGCTGGTGACAGGTTCCGTCGGCGCCGGTGGCGGATTTCTCGTGGTGCCCGCCCTGGCACTGTTGGGCGGGCTGCCCATGCCCGTCGCGGTGGGAACCTCGCTGCTGGTGATCACACTGAACTCCGCGGCGGGTCTGGCCGGCCATCTCAGTACCGTGCCGATCGACTGGACGATCGCGGGTGCAGTCACCACCGCGGCGGTGCTGGGCAGCCTGATCGGCTCCCGACTGACCGCCCACGTGGACCCCGACGCGGTGCGCCGGGCCTTCGGTTGGTTCGTGTTGCTGATGGCCTCGGTCGTCCTGGGTCAGGAGGTACATCCCGCCGTCGGGCTCACCGCCGCCGGCCTGACCGCACTGGCCGGCCTCGGCACCGCCAGCTGCGCCCGGCTGGGGTGGTGTCCGCTGCGGTGGCTCTTCGGCCCACCCGCGGCCGCAACATGACCGACCGACCACATACCCCCGCGGGTATGATGGAACCCATAACCTCACGTCAAAGGAAACACCATGATCTGTGACGAGGAATCGATCGCCGCCATCCTCAACCGGCTGCGGCGCGCCCAAGGGCAACTCGCCGGCGTCATCACCATGATCGAACAGGGCCGCGACTGCAAGGACGTCGTGACCCAACTCGCCGCGGTCTCCCGCGCACTCGACCGCGCCGGGTTCAAGATCGTCGCCACCGGTCTACGTGAATGCATCGCCGGCGAAAGCGACGAGCCGATGGATGTGGCCGAACTGGAAAAGCTGTTCCTGACCCTGGCATGATCCTGCCGGGGGTCAGTTGACGGCCACCACCTCGTCCTCGTCGCTACCGGCAGAGTTCTTGTCACTCAACGGAACCTGCACATCACCGGCGATCTGCGGAACCCGCGTCGCCCGCACGTACACGGTGTCGCCCTCCTTCAGGCCCAGCGCCTCGGCGTCGCCACGGGTGATCTGGGCCGTGAACGGCACATGGGTTGCGGCGCTGGTCAACTCGACCCGCACCTCGAAGCCCAGCATCACGATCCGGTCGATCGTGGCCCGCAACACCCCGGTGGCCTCGGCCGTGCCGTCACCGGCTGCCACCGCCAGTTCGGGATTACGTCCGACACGAATGTCATGCGGGCGCACCAGGATCCCGTTGAGCTCGGAGACCGCGCCCAGAAACGACATCACAAACGCGTTGGCCGGCTCGTCATACACCTCGGTCGGTGAGCCGACCTGCTCGATGCGGCCCTTGTTGAGCACCGCGATCCGGTCCGCCACATCCAGGGCCTCGGCCTGGTCGTGGGTCACCAGCACGGTCGTGACATGTACCTCGTCGTGCAGCCGGCGCAGCCAGGTACGCAGATCGTCGCGCACCTTGGCATCCAGCGCGCCGAACGGCTCGTCGAGCAGCAACACCTGCGGGTCGACCGCCAGCGCCCGCGCCAGCGCCATCCGCTGACGCTGACCGCCCGAGAGCTGGTTGGGATAGCGGGTCTGAAAACCGGCCAGTCCCACCACTTCCAGCAGGTTGTCGACCTTCTCTTTGACCTCGGCCTTGGGGCGCTTGCGGATCTTCAGACCGAAAGCCACGTTGTCGCGGACCGTCAGGTGTTTGAACGCCGCGTAGTGCTGGAACACGAAACCGATACCGCGCCGCTGCGGCGGGATACCGGTCACGTCACGGCCGTTGATGGTGATGGTCCCGGTGTCGGGTTGATCCAGCCCCGCGATGGCGCGGAGCAGGGTGGACTTGCCCGAGCCGCTCGGACCCAGCAGGGCGGTGAGCGAACCGGACGGCACCTCGAAGTCGATGTTGTCGAGCGCGGCGAAATCACCGTAATGCTTGTTCGCGCCCCGAACCACGATCGCGTCGGTCATAGTTTCTGTTTCCTCCTCGGGCCGACTTCTCGGACCTACTGCGCAGCCTTGGTTCGACGACGATCGAGGATGACCTGGACCACCAGGACCACCACGGCCACCGCCATGAGCAACGTCGAGATGGCGTACGCCCCGTACACCGAGTCGGCAGTGCCGCGGTTGTAACGGTCGGCCACCAGCAACGTGAGCGTCTGTGAGGTGCCCGGCAGGTTCGACGCCACCATGAGCACCGCACCGAACTCCCCCAGGGTGCGAGCCACGGTCAACACGATGCCGTAGGTCAGGCCCCACCGGATCGACGGCAACGTGATCCGCCAAAATGTCTGCCACCACGTCGATCCCAGTGTCGCCGCGGCTTCCTCCTGATCGGTTCCGATTTCGTGGAGCACCGGTTCGACCTCGCGGATGACGAACGGCACCGTGACGAAGATGCTGGCCAGCACGATGCCTGGGAAACCGAAGATGATCTTGAACCCGAGGTTGTTCTCGACGAAGCCGAACAACCCGGCCGACCCCCAGAGCAGGATCAACGCCACACCGACCACCACCGGCGACACTGCGAACGGTAGGTCGATGACAGCCTGCAACGCACTCTTGCCACGGAATTTGTTGCGCGCCAAGACCAGGGCCGTGGGAACGCCGAACAACACGTTCAGCGGCACGACGATCGCCACCACCAACAACGACAGGTTCAGCGCCGAGATGGCGGCGGGCGTACCCACCGAGGCGAAGAACTCGCCCAGCCCCGGGCCGAACGTACGCACGAGGATGAGGCCGACCGGCACCACCACCAGCACCGCCACATAGGCCAGGGCCAGGAACCGCAACAGATAACGCGTCCGCGGCGAGAGCGTCATGCCGAAAGCTCCTCACGTTTGGCCACCCGCGAACCCACCGCGCGGAGCACGAACAACACCACGAACGAGATCAGCAGCAGCACAATCGAGATCGCCGCGGCACCGGTGCGGTCGTCGTTCTCGATCAGGGTGCGGATCCACTGTGAGGACACCTCGGTCTCGCCCGGCACCGCACCGCCGATGAGCACCACCGAACCGAACTCGCCGATGGCCCGGGAGAACGCGAGCCCGGCACCGGACAGCAGCGCGGGCAGCAACGCGGGCAGGATCACCTTCACGAATATGACCCGGTTGCTGGCCCCCAGCGAGGCCGCGGCCTCCTCGGTCTCGCGGTCGAGCTCGAGCAGCACCGGCTGTACCGAGCGCACCACGAACGGCAGTGTGACGAACAGCAACGCGACACCGACGCCCCATTTGGTGTGCTGCAGGTGCAGACCGACCGGACTGGCCGGTCCGTACAGCGCCAGCATCACCAGGCTCGCCACGATCGTCGGCAACGCGAACGGCAGATCGATCACCGAGTCCACCAGTCGTTTACCCGGGAACTCGTCCCGGGTCAGCACCCAGGCCACGATCAGGCCGAAGACCAAGTTGACCAGCGTCACGCCGGCCGAGATGGTCAGCGTCACCCGGAACGAGTCCAGCGCCGCGTTGGAGGTGACCGCCTGCCAGAAGGCGTTCCACCCGCCGCCGGCCGCCTGCCACACGATCGCGGCCAACGGCAGCAGCACGATGATGCTCAACCAGATCGATGCCGCCCCCACGCGCAGCGAGGTGCTGCCGTAGCGGCCGGGCCGCTGATCTGCCGGCCCGGCCGGATCGGTCTGGGCCGCATCGCTCTGGGCTACCGACGTCATCCAGTCGCCTGCTTGTAGATCTTGGTGATGGAACCGTTGTCCTTGTCGAACAACGACGGGTCGACCTCGTCCCAGCCGCCCAGATCGGCGATCGTCCAGAGCTTCTCCGGCGTCGGGAAGTCCTTGGTGAAGTCCGCCGCCACCGCCGGGTCGACCGGCCGGAACCCGGCCTCGGCCCACAGCTTCTGGCCCTCGGGGGTGAACAGGAAGTTCAGCAGGGCCTTGGCCGCCTCGGCGTGGGCGCTGGTCTTGACGACGGCCACCGGGTTCTCGATCTTGAAAGTCTGTGGCGGGTTGACGTGCTCGACCGGCTTGCCCTGCCGCTCGACGTTGATCGCCTCGTTCTCGTAGCTGATCAGCACATCCCCGGTGCCCTGCAGGAACACGTCGGTGGCCTCGCGACCAGAGCCCGGGCGGGTCTTGACGTGTTCGGTCACCAGCTTGTTGACGAAGTCCAGACCGGCCGCCGAGTCCTTACCGCCGTTGCTCTTCGCCGCATAGGGCGCCAACAGGTTCCACTTGGCCGAACCGGAACTCAGCGGGCTCGGGGTCACCACCTCGAGTCCGGGCTGCAACAGATCGTCCCAGTCCTTGATGCCCTTGGGATTGCCCTTGCGCACCACCAATGACACCACAGATCCGAACGGGACGCCCTTTGTGTTGCCGGCATTCCAATCCTCGGCCACTTTGTCGGCCTTGACCAGACGGGTGATGTCGGGTTCGACCGAGAAATTGACGATGTCGGCCGGCTTGCCGTCGACGACGGCCCGCGACTGGTCACCGGAGGCACCGAAGGACTTGGTCACCGCTACACCCTTGCCCTCCTCGGTGGCGGCGAACGCCGGGATGATCTTGCTCCACCCCGGCTCGGGCACCGCGTAGGCGACAAGGGTCAGCGTGGTGTCGGCCCCCGCGGCGGCGGCGTCCCCACCGGGAACATCGCTGGCGCCGCCGGCGCACCCGATCGCCAAAACGCTGGTGGTGGCCAGGACGGCGGCGGTGCGCCACCGTCGCGCACGGGAGACCACCGATCGGCTGAAGTTGCTCTTGTTGACGGGGTCGGTCTTGTTGACGGGCACTGCGGACCTTTCTGACAGACAGCGGACATTGCGAGGTCCGTCCTGCGGAAAGGCGAGGGAGCTGAGGGAGGCAACAGACGAGCATCCAGGCACAGAACCGCCACCGACACCAAACCGCGGACGGGTTGGGTCAGCGACAACAGGCGACGTCAGCAACAGCGCGTGAACCCACGGCAATGAGAGCCAAGACATGGCTCTCGGTCTTGCCGGACGCTGAATGCATGGCGCGAAGAATAACAGAGTTCCGTCGCCGCGCCCGCTGAGCTGTGTGGGTCGGAGTCAGCGCGTCAGCAACCACATGACGATGACCAGGAGGACCAGGAGAACCAAGATCAAGGTGACACGCGACCGAGGCATACCGTTCACTCCGATTCCGTCTCGTCTGTCGGGGCGTGGCGGAGCCGGTGCAACCCGGTGATCCCCCAGCCCAGCGAACCGTCGAGCACCACGGCACTGCCGTAGGCCAGCGCCAGCACCACCGGCATCACGACCGCGGTCTGCACGACGAACGGCAGCCCGGTGAGCCACAATTCGACGCCGTCCCACCAGCTCAGGATTGCCGTCATGGGCCCAAGCGTAGGCGATCGACGGATCGCGGTTGTTCATCCCGTCCCGCCCGTAACATTCGCCACGTCCGGCGTGGGTAGACGCCGCCTGTATCCGCAGATGATGATGTGCGGATGGTTCTGCAACACACCGAGCCCACGGATGCCGCCGCGGCACTCGGAAAGACACCAGGGACGTCGAAGACATCGGACACACCGTTGACCGTGACGGCCCCGGTGCCGTACTCGTCGAGTGGGTCGCTGCGGAACCCGTTCCCGCCGATCGCGGACTACGGCTTCCTGTCCGATTGCGAGAACACCTGCCTGATCTCGTCGGCCGGATCGGTGGAGTGGTTGTGCGTCCCCCGGCCGGATTCGCCGAGCGTGTTCGGCGCGATCCTGGACCGCAACGCCGGCCACTTCCGCCTCGGCCCCTACGGCGTCACCGTACCCTCGGCGCGCCGGTACCTGCCGGGAAGCCTGATCCTGGAGACCACGTGGCAGACCCACACCGGTTGGCTGATCGTGCGCGACGCCCTGGTGATGGGACCGTGGCACGACATCGAGACCCGCTCACGCACGCATCGACGCACTCCGATGGACTGGGACGCCGAGCACATCCTGCTGCGTACGGTGCGGTGCGTCAGCGGCACCGTCGAACTGGTGATGAACTGTGAGCCGGCCTTCGACTACCACCGGGTCAGCGCGTCGTGGGAGTACTCCGGCCCGGCCTATGGCGAGGCCATCGCCCGGGCCGCGCGCAATCCGGATTCGCACCCGACTCTGCGGCTCACCACGAATCTGCGGATCGGCATCGAGGGCCGTGAGGCCCGGGCCCGGACCCGGCTCACCGAAGGCGACAACGTGTTCGTCGCACTGAGTTGGTCCAAGCATCCGGCTCCTCAAACGTATGAAGAGGCCGCCGAGAAGATGTGGAAGACCAGCGAGGCGTGGCGGCAGTGGATCAACATCGGTGATTTCCCGGACCATCCGTGGCGGTCTTATCTGCAGCGCAGCGCGCTGACGCTGAAAGGTCTGACCTACTCCCCGACCGGCGCCCTGCTGGCCGCGCCGACCACGTCGCTGCCGGAAACGCCGCAGGGCGAACGCAACTGGGATTACCGCTACTCGTGGATCCGGGATTCGACGTTCGCGCTGTGGGGTCTGTACACCCTCGGCCTGGATCGTGAGGCCGACGATTTCTTCGCGTTCATCGCCGACGTGTCGGGGGCCAACAACGGCGAACGCCACCCGCTGCAGGTGATGTACGGGGTCGGCGGGGAACGCAGCCTCGTCGAGGAAGAGTTGCACCACCTGTCGGGCTACGACAACGCCCGGCCGGTGCGCATCGGCAACGGCGCGTATAACCAGATGCAGCACGACATCTGGGGCACGATGCTCGATTCGGTGTACCTGCACGCCAAGTCGCGCGAGCAGATTCCCGAAGCCCTGTGGCCGGTGCTGAAGAACCAGGTCGAAGAAGCCATCAAGCACTGGAAGGAACCCGACCGCGGAATCTGGGAGGTTCGCGGCGAGCCGCAGCACTTCACCTCCAGCAAGATCATGTGTTGGGTGGCGTTGGATCGCGGTTCGAAGCTGGCCGAACTCCAAGGCGAGAAGAGCTATGCGCAGCAGTGGCGGGCGACCGCCGAGGAGATCAAGGCCGACGTCCTGGCGCGCGGTGTGGATTCGCGCGGGGTGCTGACCCAGCGCTACAACGACGACGCGCTGGACGCCTCGCTGCTGCTGGCGGTGCTCACCCGGTTCCTCCCGTCGGACGATCCGCGGGTGCGGGCCACCGTGCTGGCGATCGCCGACGAGCTCACCGAGGACGGCCTGGTGCTGCGCTACCGGGTCGAGGAGACCGACGACGGTTTGTCCGGTGAAGAAGGCACGTTCACGATCTGTTCGTTCTGGTTGGTGTCCGCACTCGTCGAGATCGGTGAGGTGAGCCGGGCCAAGCATCTGCTGGAACGGTTGCTGTCATTCGCCAGCCCGTTGCATCTGTACGCCGAGGAGATCGAGCCGCGCACCGGCCGGCATCTGGGCAACTTCCCGCAGGCCTTCACCCACCTGGCTCTGATCAACGCCGTGGTGCACGTCATCCGCGCCGAGGAGGAATCCGACAGCTCCGGGGTGTTCCAGCCCGCCAACGCCCCGATGTAGCACACCTGCACCAGCGCGAGCGGGAGGAATCACTTGCGGGCGAGCAGCCAGGCCTGACCGCCGCCCTCGTCCGCGGCGATCACCTCAAGGGCGGCGAAGGCGTCGCGCAGCTCTCCCGGCGCGGCCCGGAACCTCCCCGGCGCGGCCCCGACCTCACTGAGTACACAGACCGCGAGGATGCCGCCGCCGGTCAGCCGCTCGGCCATCGGTCGGTACAGCCGCGGATCGCGGAATCGGTGGCAGACCACGACGTCGGCCGGTGGGCCGTCGGGCAATCCGTCATCGAGGTCGACGACGTCGAAGCGACACTGCTCGGCCACTCCGTGCCGGGCGGCCAACGCACCGGCATGGCCGAGCGCCAGCGGTGAGACGTCGACGCCCCGCACGCTGAGCCCCCGTCGGGCCAGCCAGACCGACGCGGCACCGGCGCCGCACGCAATGTCGAGTGCTGCCCCGGTCACCGGGAAGACGTCACTGTGGGCGGCGAACACCGCGGGCAGGCCAGGAGTCCCGACGGCCACGTCATAACCGCGGTACGTCGTGTCCCAGTCGAGGCGATCCTGCTGACTCATCAGCGCCACCATACGAAAGGTCGACGAGTGGGAATAGATGCGGCCGGCGGCGAGGTTTGCCCCTGCATGCGAGCCATCGTCTACGACCCGCAGGCCCCGGCCAACCTCCGTTTCGACGACGTCGACGAACCGTCTGTCACCGACTCCCAAGCACTCATCGAAGTAGACGCGATCGGGCTCAACTTCGGCGAACTGCACTTCATCGACCACGCCCGCAGGCCAGGCGAAGTGCCCGGTTGGGACAGCGCGGGGGTGATCGTCAAGGCAGCTGCCGATGGGTCCGGGCCGCCGGCCGGAACCCGTGTGGTGGGTTTCGGTGCGGCGGCCGGCTGGGCCGAGCGGCGGGCCGTGTCCACCGAAAACCTCGCCGTGCTGCCCGAGTTCGTCGAATTCGAGGAGGCCGCGGCGCTGCCGGTGGCCGGAGTGACCGCGCTGCAGGCGTTGCGGGCGCTCGGGCCCGTGGTGGGGCGCCGGGTCCTCATCACCGGCGCCTCCGGCGGCGTCGGCCGGTTCGCGGTGCAGTTGGCCGCTCGGGCCGGCGCGCACGTCATCGCCGCCGTCGGCAGCCCCGCCCGCGGTGAGGGCCTCACCGAGCTGGGCGCCGCCGAGGTGGTGGTCGGACTCGACACGGTGACGGAACCGGTGTTCGGGGTGCTCGACAACGTCGGTGGCACGCTCTTGGCACAGGCCTTCCGGCTCGTCGACGACGGCGGCTCGGTGCAATCGATCGGGATGGCCTCCAACGAGCCCACCACGATCAACTTCGAGGAGGAGCGACGGATCGGCAGGCGTAAACGGTTGGAGCCCTTCATGGTTCGCTTTCCGGTGGCCGACGATCTGGCCTACCTGCTGAACCTGTTGGCCGACGGCGAACTCGACCCGCAGATCGGGCTGCGTGATTCGTGGGACAACATCGCCGCGGCGGCACGAGCCCTGCTCGGCCGGCAGGTCGCCGGCAAGGCGGTGTTGCGGGTCGCCTGAGGCCGGCTCAGTTGCCCTGCCCGCCGCGCCCCCGGGACACCAGGTCGGACACCGGATCCTTGCCGTTGATGAACCAGTCACCCAGGATTCGCGCCTTGTACACCACCGGATTGTGCGACGCCAGGGTGCGAGCATTGCGCCAATGCCGGTCCAGCCCAAGCTCTTCGGACACTCCGGAGGCGCCGAGGGCATCGAACACCCGGGTGGTGGCCCGCAATGCCGCCGCCACGATCACCAACTGCGCCTGGGTCACCGCCACCTCGGCATCGACGAGCAGCCGGCGAGCTTGATCGTCGCTACCGGCGAGCCGGCCGGCCACGATCCGGTCCAGGGCCCGCGCGCTCTGCCCCAACGCGGCGGTGGCGCCGAACGATTCGGCCGACACCTCACCTATCACCTGCAACAGCTGCGGATCGGCGGCCGGGACCTCGGCCAAGCCCTGCGGATAGTTGCGCCGACGCGCGGCCAACGCAGCCGAGCCGTCGCGCTGGGCGGCCCGGATGATGCCGGTCAGGACCGCCAGCATCGCGGTCTGGTAGAAGTGCGCCTGATAGGTGAACCGCTCGGCCGCCGGAAACACATTGCCGCGCTCGGCCCGAGCCTGCTCGTATCGGGCCGAACCGCTGCCCGTGGTGCGCTGACCGAATCCGCGCCAGTCATCGATCAGGGTGACGCCCGGATCATCGGCACGAACCAGCGCCGTCCACAGCTCTCCATCCTCATCACGGCCGAGGACGTCGAGCCAGTCGGCGTAAAGACTACCGGTGGCATAGTATTTCGCGCCCGTCACGAGCCAGTGGTCGTCGCGCGCGGTGACCGTGGTGGCCAGATTGGCCAGGGTCAGGTTGTTGGCCTCGGTCCAGCCTCCGCCGACGAATTCGCCGGCCAGGAATCGCTTGATCCAGGTGGTGTTGTCTTCCGTCACCGCGGCGTTGAGCCGGTCCTCGACGAAGGCCAGGTGGTTGCGCCAGATGTGGGCGACGTTGGCGTCGGCCTCACCCAGTTCCGCCAGCAGGAGGAAGGTTTGCTCCAGCGAGGCGCCGAACCCGCCCTGCTCGGCTGAAATCCGCAGCGTGCCGAAACCGGCATCGCTGAGCCAGCGTACCTGTTCATGAGGAAAAACCCGGTCGGCCTCACGCTCACGATTACCCTCGGCGATACGTTCGAAGATCGGCTCGAAGACCGAGCGCAATTCGGCGTCATAGCCGGACGGCTGCTTGAGATAGGTGTTCTCCGTGGGCATTTAGCGGCGCTCCTCGGCGTCGATTCGGTAGGCGTACTGGTCTCTGACCGCCAGGTAGCCGAGCCGCCGGTACAGCTCGTGGGCTCTGCTCGCGTTGTCGATGTCGGTGCCCAGTGACGCCACCGTGAGGCCACGCCTGAGCGCCGCCAGCCAGATCTTGCGCAACAGCAGCTCCCCGGTGCCGCGGGTCCGGCGGTCCCGGCGCACTCCGATGTAATCGGTGTGTGCGCTGTGTTCCTGGTCGGCGCCCACGCCGGTGGTGTAGGTCGATCCCAACACGTAGCCCACCACCACGTCGCCGTCGTCGACCGCAGCGATACTGAAGTCCGGTGTGAAGGCGCGGCTGTGCAGGTGATGTTCCCAGCGCTGCGGAGTTTTCGACATATTGCCGAAATGCTCGCTGAAGGTGTCGAATTGCAGTTGTCGAACCTGCTCGGCATAACCGCCTGAGATCACCTCCGTCCAGGGCAAAATCCTCAAGCCGTCGATGTGCGCAGCGGCCAGGGTGCCTGGATCCTCGCCCAGCAACGACTTTCGGGTGGCGACGAACTGCCGCTCGCGGCGCGCCCCGCGGTGCACCAGCGCCTCGATCGCGGCGGGTTGGTCGGCACCGATGTAGACCCGCAGATAGGCATCCGCCGGCGCCACGCGGCGAAACCGGTCGACGGTGTCGCCGACGATCGTCTCGATCGTGACATGGGCGACCGAAGGTCCAAAGACGAAGTCGGCCAGTACTTCCGGCTCGGCACCGTCGGGCCGGTGCAGCGCCGCGTACCCGAGGACCTCGTCGGACTCACCGCGCAGCACCACCGCCGACCCGGGATACACGCCGTCGAACTGCTCGGCGACATCGCGCGAATCGGCGGCGAACTTCCGTCCGGCCAGACCCGGCGTGGTGGCCAGGAAATCGGCGATCAGCGGATAGTCGCGTGCGGTGGCCGGTGACACCGCCGCGCCGGTGGTCGGCCGATGGTCGGTGAGGGTCATTTGTGCGCCTCGTCCGTCAGCGCCGGATCCGACTGTCGGAGCACCTCACCGATACCCTCGTCAGCCAGCCGCTGCTGCTCGGCTTCCGACAAGGTCTGGATGCTGCCGATCCGGCCGGCCACCTCGGGCCGGGTCCGCTTGAGATACCAGTACCAGGTCAGCCCGGCCGCCAGGATGGCACCGAATACGAAAGGCAGGATGTTGAACGGGAACTCGGGCACGGGATAGAAGTTGCTGATGATCACATAGCCCAGACCGATGGTGGCCGCCACCGCGACCGCGAGCCGCAGCGGGGTCAGCGCGCCGATCTTACGCAACCAGATCGGGGTCGCGATGACCACCAGCAGATAGCTCACCAGGAAACCCCAATTGGCCACGTAGCCGCCGTAGACGTCGAACACCAACCGCCCGGCCGAGCTGAAGGTGGCCGCGACCGAGAACGCGAACGCCAGCAGCCCGACGAAAACCACCCCGGCCCACGGCGTCTTGTAGCTTGCATGGACCTTGGTGAAGACCTGAGGCAAGGCGCCTTCGTGCGCGAAGGTGAACAGCGAACGCGCCGCGGCGGTGGTGACAGCGGTGACGAACACGATGAAGGCGATCGCGACCGCACCGCTGACGACCTGGTTCACCCATTCGACCCCGACGCTCGTGGCCAGCTGTGGCAGGACGGCCTTGTCGCCGTCGATCTCACCGAAGTGCAGGATCTGTGGATAGGTCGCGAAGACGTAGAGGGCGCCGATCAGGATGACCACCCGCAGAAGCGATCTGGCGATGTTGCGATGCGCATCCTTGGCCTCGGCTCCCAGCGAGGCGACGCTTTCGAAGCCGGCGTAGGAACCCACCGCGGTGACAGCGGCGATGAACGTCGCGCTGGAGCCGAGGTGCTGGGGGTTCCACTGCTCCCAGTCGACCCGGAACCCGTAGCCGATGTAGGAGGACACGATGATCACCAGGATCGACGCGATGGCCAGCAGTTCGAAGGCCAGCTCATACTTTGCCGCCAGCGACACCCCGCGGTACGGCAGGTAGACCGCGACGCCGACCACCACGATCACCAGCAGCAGCCGGAACCACACCGCCTGTGAGCCCAGCCCGATGGACTCCAGAAACGCGTCGAGGTATAAGACGCCGCCGAGAGTGCCGGTGGTGGCGAAGCCGATGTAGCCGAACAGCAGGCTGAAACCCGCGGCGAAGGCGAACCCAGGTCCCAGCCCGTTTCCGGTGTAGGTCCCCAGCGACCCCGACGACACCGTGCGTTTGGCCTGGAAGCTGATGGTGACCGCGACCAGCACCACGATCGACAACCCGATCACCGCCGCCCACGCTGCGCCTTTGCCTGCCGCCACGAACAACGAGAACGGCACCACGGCGAGGGCCACACTGGGTGCGGCGGCCGCCAGGCCCTGAGCGAATACGCCCCAGGGGCCGAGAGCGCCGGATTCGAGCCCGGTCGATTCGGCAGCGATCAGCGTGCGTCGCGGGCGCGTTGGACCGGGGCGCGTCTTCGGGTCGTCTGTAGTAGTCACGGCAATATCCCTTTCTGACCGCGACGCCTCCCGGGCCGTGAGCCGGCCCGGGGGTGGACAAGTCGGTATGGGTGCCACACTGCCGCAGACGGATTCGCGGCGGCAGCTATCGAATCGGCGGGATTCTATTGTGGATGAACGGAATTCCGGCGGAATGCGGCGCCCGGGTGGCCGGCGGCCAACAGAGCGCTGTCAGCGCCGAACAACCGCTGGCGCAACGTGGTCGGCTCGCCGAGCTCACGGGCCCGGCCCCGGCGGCGAAGTTCGGGGATGAGGTAGGTGGCCACATCGGCGAAGCTGCCCGGCGTGACGTGGTACGCGATGTTGAATCCGTCCACCCCGCTACGGCCGGCGTAGGCCTCCAGGGCATCGGCAACCGTGCTCGCCGACCCGACGAACAACTCACCGCCGAAACCACCGAGTCCACCGACGTAATCACGCAGCGTCAGGCGTGCTCGAGCCCCGGTGTCGGTCACCGCGGCCAGAATGGACCGGCTGGCATCGGTGTCGAACTGCTCGATCGGACGGTCGACGCCGTAGGTCGACCAGTCAACGCCGGACAGCGCCGACAGCAGCACCAATCCGGCCTCCAGGTCGTGATATCGGGCGAGGTCGCGAGCTTTGGCCTCAGCTGCGGAATCAGTACTGTCCGTGACGATCTCGACGGACGTGATGAACTTCAGCGAGTCCGGGTCCCGGCCGTGGCCGACCGCCCGCCGGCGGATGTCCTCGACATTGGATCGCAACACCTCGGGTCGAGGATCGCTGACGAAGACGAGTTCGGCGTTACGGGAGGCGAATTCACGGCCGGCCGGTGAGGTGCCGGCCTGAAACAGCACCGGTGTGCGCTGAGGCGAGGGCTCGACCAGATGCGCCCCGGGCACGGTGAAATATCGGCCGTGGTGGGCGATGTCGTGGACCTTCGCGGGATCGGTATACACGCCGCGGTCGGCGTCGCGCAGCACCGCGTCCGGCTCCCACGAGCCTTCCCAGAGCTTATAGGTGACCTCGAGGAATTCCTGGGCCATCGCGTAGCGCTCGTCGTGCGGGATCTGCTGCTCGCGCCCGATGATGTTGCGGGCCGCGCTGTCCAACAGTGATGTCACGATGTTCCACCCGATCCGGCCACCGGTCAGGTGATCCAGCGTGCTGAACTTGCGCGCCAGCAGATAGGGGCTCTCGTAGGTGGTGGACACAGTGATACCGAAGCCCAACCGCTGGGTCGCCGCGGCCATGGCCGAGACCGCCAGCAGCGGATCGGTGACCGGTGTCTGCACCGCCCGAGCCAGTGCCGCGCTCGCGTCACCGCCGAACACGTCGAGTTGCCCGACCGCATCGGCGACGAACAACGCGTCGAAGCCGCCGTCGTCGAGCAGCTTGGCCAACTCCACCCAATACCGCACATCGGTGTAGTCGGCGGTGCGGTCGGCCGGGTGCCGCCACAAGCCGAAGTTGCCGTGCGACACCGTCGACATCGTGAATGCCGACAACACATAGGGTTCGGTCATGCCGGCGGCCGCTGCGGGATGTCGAGGCCGAGATGGGACCGCAAGGTGCTGCCGGCATATTCGTGGCGGAACAACCCGCGTTTACGGAGCACCGGGACCACCTGCTCGACGAACAGCTCGTGCTGGCCGGGCAGTCCGGAGTCGCGTAGGACGAAACCATCAGCCGCACCCGTGCTGAACCACTGCTCGATCTCCTCGGCGATTCGCTCGGGAGTCCCTACCACGGCAGCGCCCCACCCGTTGACCGTGCGGTACAGGAATTCCCGCACCGTGGGGTTTCCGTCACTGGCCAGCAGCCGGTAGCCGGCCAGCGCGGTCTGATGCGTCTCGGTGTGCGCCGGGAAGGCCGATGCCGGCACCGGCCCGTCCAGGTCGGCGCCGGTAACGTCGACGTCGACCTCCAGCAGCCACCCGGCCTGATATTCAGGACTGAAGTATTCGTATTCTGCGCGTTCGGCGCGCCTTGCCTCGTCCTCGGTGGAACCGATGATGTATCGCAGCGACGGAGTGATCAGGGGCGGTGTGGTCCGGCCGAAGCACCGCGCCTCCTGGTGGATCTGCGTGTAGAAATCCCGGGCCCGGGCCCGGTTGCCGTGGCTGGTGAAGATCACCTCGGCATGACGGGCGGCAAAACCCCGTCCGGTCTCCGACGATCCGGCCTGGAACAGAACCGGCTGCCCCTGGGCCGATCGCGCCGCACCGAGCGGTCCGGCCACGTCGAAGTACCGGCCGTGATGGTCGGCCGGCCGAATCCGATTGACGTCGTTGAAGATCCCCGCCGAGCGGTCCTCGACGACGGTGTCCTCACCCCAGCCGTCCCACAGCTTGCGCACCACCTCCAGCGCTTCCTCGGCGATGCAATACCGCTCGTCATGGGGCACCACGCCCCGGGCGCTGAAGTTGTCGGCGGCGGCCTGCGCGAAGCTGGTCACCAAATTCCAGCCGGCCCGCCCGACGCTGAGGTGATCGAGTGAAAGCAGTTGGCGGGCAAGATGATAGGGATGCGCCAGGGTGGCCGAACCGGTGACCACCAATCCGATCCGTTCGGTGACCGAGGACAGCGCCGCAGTCGCGGTGAGCGGCTCGAAGTCCTCGGTGATCTTGTACGCCCACGTCGCAGGGGGCCCATAGTTCAGCCCGTCGGCGAAGAACAGTGCGTCGAACGTGCCGGCCTCGGCCGTCTGCGCATAGTTGATCAGCCGCCGGCGTACCCCCGCGGTGCTGTTGTCGATATCGGGATGCCGCCACGGCCCGGCGGACCGGGTGTTTCCGAAGGCCAGCAGATGAAGCTCTCTGGACACTCCGGCGACACTACGATCCTCACCAGATCACGCCGAGGGTTGCGCTCAGCGCGAAGCAATCCCGAACGCCGGCTACTTCTTCGGCTTGTCCCCGGCCGCGTCGGTGGACAGTGCCGCGACGAACGCCTCCTGAGGGACCTCCACCCGGCCGATGGTCTTCATCCGCTTCTTGCCCTCTTTCTGCTTTTCCAGCAGCTTGCGCTTACGGGTGATGTCACCGCCGTAGCACTTGGACAACACGTCCTTGCGGATGGCCCGAATGTTCTCGCGAGCAATGATTTTCGAGCCGATCGCGGCCTGCACCGGCACCTCGAACTGCTGGCGCGGGATGAGCTCCTTGAGCTTGGTGGTCATCTTGTTGCCGTACGCCGAAGCCGAATCCTTGTGGACGATGGCACTGAAGGCGTCGACAGCCTCGCCCTGCAGCAGGATGTCGACCTTCACCAGATCGGCCTCCTGTTCACCGGCCTCCTCGTAGTCCAGGCTGGCATAGCCGCGGGTGCGCGACTTCAGCGAGTCGAAGAAGTCGAAGATGATCTCGCCCAACGGCATCGTGTAGCGCAGCTCGACCCGCTCGGGCGACAGGTAGTCCATGCCGCCGAGTTCACCGCGCCGGGACTGGCACAGCTCCATAATGGTGCCGATGAACTCGCTGGGCGCGATCACGGTGGTCTTGACGACGGGCTCGTGGACCTCGCGAACCTTGCCCTCGGGCCAGTCCGACGGGTTGGTCACGACAAGCTCGGATCCGTCGTCCTTGATCACCCGGTACACCACGTTGGGTGAGGTGGAGATCAGGTCGAGATTGAACTCGCGCTCCAACCGCTCGCGAGTGATCTCCATGTGCAGCAGCCCGAGGAACCCACAACGGAACCCGAATCCCAGCGCCACCGAGGTCTCCGGCTCGTAGGTCAGCGCGGCGTCGTTGAGCTGCAGCTTGTCCAGTGCCTCGCGCAGCACCGGGTAGTCCGACCCGTCCACCGGGTACAGGCCCGAGTAGACCATCGGCTTGGGTTCGCGGTAGCCGGTCAGCGCTTCGGTCGCACCCTTGCGTGCCGTGGTCACCGTGTCGCCGACCTTGGACTGCCGGACGTCCTTCACCCCGGTGATGAGGTAACCCACCTCGCCGACACCCAGGCCGTCGCTGGCCTTCGGTTCGGGTGAGACGATGCCGACCTCGAGCAGTTCGTGGGTCGCCCCGGTAGACATCATCGCGATCTTCTCGCGCGGGGTGATCTTGCCGTCGACGACCCGCACATAGGTGACCACGCCGCGGTAGATGTCATAGACCGAGTCGAAGATCATCGCCCGCGCCGGGGCGTCGGCGTCACCGGTCGGGGCCGGCACCTGCCGGACCACCTCGTCGAGTAGCTCGGCGACGCCCACCCCGGTCTTGCCGGACACCCGCAGCACGTCCGACGGCTCGCAGCCGATGATGTGGGCCAGCTCGCCGGCGTACCGCTCCGGATCCGCGGCCGGCAGGTCGATCTTGTTGAGCACCGGGATGATCGTCAGGTCGCGGTCGAGCGCCAGGTACAGGTTGGCCAGCGTCTGCGCCTCGATGCCCTGGGCGGCATCGACCAGCAGCACCGCACCCTCGCACGCCTCCAGCGCGCGGGACACCTCGTAGGTGAAGTCGACGTGACCCGGCGTGTCGATCAAGTGCAGGACGAACTCTTCGTCACCAACTTTCCAAGGCAGCCGCACGTTCTGCGCCTTGATGGTGATGCCGCGTTCCCGCTCGATGTCCATCCGGTCCAGGTATTGCGCGCGCATCGACCGGTCGTCGACGACGCCGGTGAGCTGCAGCATCCGGTCCGCCAGCGTCGACTTGCCATGGTCGATGTGGGCGATGATGCAGAAGTTCCTGATCTGCGCCGGCGCAGTGAACGTCTTGTCGGCGAAGCTACTGATGGGAATCTCCTGGTGAGCGCGGGTGTCAAGCACGTGGTGTGCGCTTCCAGGGTATCGAGCCGGGACCCTTGCAACACAATCGCCAGCGCGGCACTGACTTATGCTCGACACCATGGCGTCGCAGTGGAAGGCGTTCCAGCAGGTTCTCAAGGGCGTCCGCCATGGCGCCGAGAACCTGGTGTTCAACGAAGCACCGAAGTTCGTTCGCCAGCTCCAGACCACCGACAACGTGCCGCGTACCGTGCAGCAGGGCATCCAACAAGGCATTCAGCAGGGCCTCAAGCTGGGTCTGGGGGCGCTCGCCGGCGCAACCGCCCCGCCCCCGAAGGCGATCACCGAAGGCCGGCCGGTGTCCAAGCACAGCGTTCCCACCGCACATCGCGCCCGCAAAATCGTCTATGCCCCCGATCTCGACGGACGCGCCGATCCCGGCGAAATCGTCTGGACCTGGGTGGTCTACGAGGATGATCCGACGCAGGGCAAGGACCGCCCGGTGCTGGTGGTAGGCCGCGATCAACGCACGTTGTTGGGGTTGATGTTGTCCAGCCAGGACTACCACCGCGATGATCCAGACTGGATCGCCATCGGGACCGGCACCTGGGACTACGACGGCAGGCCGAGTTGGGTGCGGCTCGACCGGGTGCTCGACGTGCCCGAGGAGGGCATTCGCCGCGAGGGCGCGATCCTGGACCGGTCCCGGTTCGAGGCGGTCGCCGTACGGCTGCGCGCCCAGTACTCCTGGAGCTGACGCCGATGCATTAAATCGGCGTCCGTGGGAATTCCCAGACGATGACTGCACTGCCTCCCGACCCCGACCCGGCCGAGATACCCGACCTCGAGCCCGGCGGCGGCGTCGCTCCCGGCGCCACGCCGCCCGACTCCGCGCAGACCTCCGGCCTGGGGGAACCGGAAGCCCGCCCCAAACACAAGTACACCCCGTCTTCGGTGACCGCGATCATCGGCCTGGTACTACTGATCGCGGTGTTCGTCGCCGTCGGCGTGCTGTTGATCATGAAGATCTCGGGAGTTTTCGGATAGACGCGTCGCCGGTCAGCGTCCACGGCGCCACATCGCGGTCATGACCGGGCCCTCCTCGGGCAGCGGGATCTCCCCGGTCACTTCAAATCCGAACCGCAGGTATTACGGAACGTTGTCGGGATTGCTCGATTCGAGATAGGCCGGCGCATGCTCGGCGTCCACGCGCTCCAGACGCGACCGCATCAATTCATGGCCGAAGCCACCTCCGCGCACCGTGGGATCGCTGCCGATCACGCCGAGGTACCAATGCGGTTCCTCGGGATGATGTCGCTTCATCAGCTCGGCGACCTCCCGCCCTCGGGTGGCCCGACGCCCGAAGGCCCGCAGGAATCCGGGCATCATCAGCAACTCCTGCAGCCCGGTCTGCTTCCAGCCGCCAGGCGGATCCCACAGCGCCGCCGCGCCGATGGTGCCCGACCGCAGCGCCACCTCGCTACCGCCGCCGGGCAGGAAATGGTGTCGGGTCATGGTGGCGAACATCCGGCTCAGCGCCCGCTCCCGGCGTGCGGCCTCCGGCAACATCCACATCATCACCGGGTCGTCATAGAAGGCCCGCGCCAGAACCGCAGCAAGCTGCTTGACGTCGGCTTTGTGGGCGGGGCGAACATCGATGGCAGACACCCGCTCACGATCGCACACAACACCCGCCGGGAGACTACGGTTATCGGTGCGAAATTTGACGAAATTCGCACCGATGACCGGAGTTTCGGCGGCTCGGGATGCGCGGGTCACCGGCTCTGGGTGATGTAGGCCTGCAGCTGTTCCTGCTCGGCCTCCAGTTCTTCCATCCGGGTCTTGACGATGTCTCCGATGCTGACGATGCCGGCCAGCCGGCCGTCGTCGATGACCGGGATGTGGCGCACCCGGTTCTCGGTCATCAAGGCGCTGAGGTGATCCACCGTGTCGCGTGGCGTACACGTGGCGACCACCGTGGTCATGATCTCCGAGACCGGCTGGGCCAGCAGGCTGCTTCCCCGCTCGTGCAGCTTGCGCACCACATCGCGCTCCGAGACGATCCCGGCCAGCCCGCCGTCGGGGCCCATCACCATCATGGCCCCGATGTTCAACTCGGTCAGCCCGGCCAACAGTTCGGTCACTGTGGTCTCGGGTGAAATCGTCACCACCGCCGTGCCCTTGTTTTTCAGCACGTCCGCGATTCGCATCGGCCGCCTCCGATCGTGATCCACCTCACACCAGGCTAGGTCCGCATCAGTCTGGACGAAAGGTATTCCGCAGAACACCCGAACGGGTATATGTGGGCCATGATCGAGGTCACCCTGCTCGGCACCGGCAGCCCGATCCCCGATCCGCAGCGGGCCGGACCCTCGACCCTGCTGCGGGCCGGCGGCCAGTCGTTCCTGGTCGACTGCGGTCGTGGTGTGCTGCAACGCCTGGCCGCGGCCGGCTCCGGGGCCAACGGACTCAGCGCCCTGCTGCTCACCCATCTGCACAGTGATCACATCGCCGATCTGGGTGACGTGATCATCACCCGCTGGGTCAGTACGTTCACCCCGGACGCCGCACCGCTTCCGATCATCGGTCCGCCGGGCACTGCCGAAGTGGTGGCAGCCACGCTGAAGGCTTTCGGTTTCGACATCGGCTACCGCATCGCCCATCACGCCGACCTGACCGGCCCGCCGCCAGTCGAGGTGCACGAATACACCGACGGACCGGTCTGGGACCGCGACGACGTGCGAATCCGGGTGGCGCCCACCGATCATCGGCCCGTGACACCGACCATCGCATTCCGGGTCGAGCATGCCGGCGCCGCGGTGGTGGCTGCAGGCGACACCGTGCCATGCCCCAGCCTCGACGCCCTCGCCGCGGGCGCGGGGGCGCTGGTGCACACCGTGATCCGCAAGGATCTGATCGATTTGCTTCCCCAACAACGCATCCGCGACATCTGCGACTACCACTCCTCGGTACAGGAGGCGGCGGCCACCGCGACCAGGGCCGGCGTCGGGATCCTGATCCTCACCCATTACGTGCCGGCGATCGCTCCCGGCACCGAAGACCAGTGGCGGGCACTGGCGGCCACCGAGTTCGACCGGCAGATCGAACTGGGCGACGACCTGCACCGCGTGCAAGTCCATCCGGGGGTATGCGTCAAGCCAGCCGGGTGACCTCGACGACCACATCGAGGTCGGTCGAACCCTCACCCGAATAGATTCCCTTGAGCGGAGCCACATCCGAGTAGTCCCGGCCCACGCCGAGGCTGACGTACTGCTCGTTGATCGCGGTGTCGTTGGTCGGGTCGTAATCCCACCAGCCACCGGTCCAGGCCTGGATCCAGGCATGACTCTGGCCGTCAATCGTGTCCCCGACCACCGCCTCCCGCTTGGGATGCAGATAGCCCGACACATAGCGGGCCGGAATGCCCATGGAGCGCAACATGATCAACGACAGATGGGCGAAGTCCTGGCACACCCCTTTGCCCTCCCGCAGGGCGTCCAGGCCCGAGGAATGCACGCCGGTGGTGCCCGGCACGTAGTCGAGCTCGCTACGCACCCACTGCGCCACCTCCATCACCGCCTCGAACGGGTCGTGGTCCTTGGCGATCCGCTGCCCCACGCGCGCGATGCGCCTGCTGCGCGGCGTGTAGTGCGTCGGGCTGAGCACCTCGTCGAACCGATCGATCACCGACTCCGAACCCAGATCGTCCCAGCCGGCCACGTCCTCGGGCTTCTCGGCGGCCTCGGTCTCGACCACCGAAGCGGACGAGACCTCCAACTCGGTGTGCGGGGCATGCAGGTCGAACGCCGTCACCGCGGTGCCCCAGTAGTCGACATAGCGATAAGAGCGGGTGGCCGGGATGGTCTCCACCCGGTTGAGGATCACGTTCTGCCGCGAGTCCGACCGCGGCGTCAGCCGCGCCTCGTTGAAGGAGGCCGTCACCGCCGACTTGTAGGCGTATCCGGTGGAATGCACCACGCGTAGGCGCCACATCACGGTCTCCTCTTCGCGCGAGCGCTCATCACCGACTAGACCTCGCCTTCCTCGATCACGACCGCGTCATCGTGCCCGGCGTCCGTCCAAGCCACCCACGGCGCGGAGTGGAAGTACTGCAGTGCCAAGGCATCTCCGACCTCCCGGCAGGTTTTCTGCAATCCGGCCAGCCGTGCGTCCAGTGATTCCAGCAACGCGCCCGGCTGTAGGAACTCCAGCTCACTGCGGGCCCGGCCGAGAAGCCGCTGTGCCTCGGCGGTGGCACCCAGCCGGTTGTGCGGTCGGTTGAGCAACTCGTCGAGACTGTGTTCGGCCAATCGCAGGGAATAGAAGATCGATCGCGGGAACAGCCGGTCCAACAGCATGAACTCGACCACCCGGCCGGCGTCGAGAACGCCGCGGTAGGTACGCAGATACGTGTCGTGGGCTCCGGCCGAGCGCAGCAACGTGACCCAGGCCGGTGACGACCCGCTGTCCCCAACCCGCGACAACAACAGCCGCACCGTCATATCGACGCGCTCGATGGCCCGGCCCAACAGCATGAACCGGTAACCGTCATCACGGCTCAACGTCGAGTCGGCCAACCCGGCGAACATCGCCGCGCGGCCTTCGACATAGGACAGGAACTGATGCGGGCCCAACCGTTTTGCCGCCCGCTCCCGCTCGGGCAGGGCGTTGTAGGTGGTGTTGAGGCACTCCCAGATCTCGGTCGAGGTGACCTCGCGGGCACCGCGCGCATTCTCCCGTGCCGCCGAAACCGAATCGACGATCGAGTTACCGTTGCTGTCCCGGCTGAACGCCACGATGTCGGTCAGCGACCAGACGTCCAGGCGCGCTTTGGGTGGCTCGATTCCCAGCACACGCAACAGCGTTCGCGACGCGACATCCGGGTCGACGCTGGAATCCTCCAACAGCTGATGCACCGTGACATCGAGGATGCGTGCAGTGTCATCGGCCCGCTCCACGTAACGGCCGATCCAGTACAACGACTCGGCATTGCGCGCCAACATCAAGACCACCGCCTACTGCTGCTGTTGTTGAGACGACGAACCGTCAAGTGCGCCATCGCCGTTGGACGCCTGGGCAGTTTTTGGCAGGGACCGCACCACCTCGGCGGCAGCCAGCTCGCGGTCGGCCGCCGACGTCCGCGACGCCAGCACCCAGGTGTCCTTCGACCCGCCGCCCTGACTGGAGTTCACCACCAGCGAGCCTTCGGGCAGCGCGACCCGGGTCAGCCCGCCCGGCAGCACCCAGACGTCGTTACCGTCGTTGACCGCGAACGGACGCAGATCGACGTGCCGCGGCGCCAGCTCGTCGTCGATCTGGGTGGGCACCGTGGACAGCTGCATCACCGGTTGGGCGATCCAGCCACGTGGGTCGGTGCGGATCTTCTTGGCGATTGCCGCCAGTTCCTTGCCCGAGGCGTCCGGGCCGAACACGATCCCGTACCCACCAGAGCCTTCGACCGGCTTGATGACCAGTTCGTCGATCCGGTCGAGCACTTCCTCCCGTTCGGTGTCCAGCCAACAACGGTAGGTGTCGACGTTGGCCAGGACCGGCTTCTCACCGAGGTAGTACTCGATGATGGTCGGCACATAGGTGTAGACCAGCTTGTCGTCGCCCACCCCATTGCCCACCGCACTGGAGATCACCACATTTCCGGCCCGGGCGGCGTTGAGCAGCCCGGCGACCCCGAGCATCGAATCGGGACGGAACTGCATCGGGTCCAGGAACGCGTCGTCGATGCGGCGGTAGATGACGTCGACCTGACGCTCCCCCTCGGTGGTGCGCATGTAGACGGCGTTGTCGCGGCAGAACAGGTCGCGGCCCTCGACGAGCTCGGCCCCCATCTGCCGGGCCAGCAGGGAGTGCTCGAAGTAGGCCGAGTTGTAGACGCCGGGGGTGAGGACGACCACCGTGGGGTCGGCGACGTTGGTGGGCGCGGCATTGCGCAGCGCCCGCAGCAGATGCGACGAATAGTCGCCGACCGCGCGCACCCGATGGGTGGCGAACAGGTTCGGGAAGACGCGGGCCATCGTGCGCCGGTTCTCCATGACGTAGGACACCCCCGACGGTGAGCGCAGGTTGTCCTCGAGCACCCGGAAATCACCCAAGGCGTCACGGATCAGATCGATGCCGGCGACGTGGATGCGCACCCCGTTGGGCGGCACGATGCCCGCGGCCTCCCGGTGGAAGTGCTCGCAGGAGGTCACCAAGCGGCGCGGGATCACGCCGTCGCGCAGGATCTCCTGCTCGCCGTAGATGTCGTCGAGATACATCTCCAGCGCCTTGACCCGCTGGGTGATCCCACGCTCCAGCCGCGACCATTCCGCTGCCGAGATCACCCGCGGCACCAGGTCGAGCGGGAAGGGCCGCTCCTGGCCCGACAGCGAGAACGTGATGCCCTGATCGATGAACGCCCGGCCGAGCGCATCCGAACGCGACCGCAGTTCCGAGGCGTCCGAGGGAGCAAGCTCGGCGAAGATGCCCTTGTACGGTCCGCGCACGTTGCCGGCGGCGTCGAACATCTCGTCGAAGGCCTCCGAGTACCGACCGAGCCGGTTGTAGCCGTCGAACACACCCTGAAGCCGCACGCGACGTGACGGCGCACCGCGTGACCCGGCCGGAACCGACCCGTTCGACTCGGCTCCCTGCGCACGGGCGGTTCTCGGGCTCACCGTCATCATGCTGCCGCACCGATGCTGATTTCGCCGGGTCAACGACGCAACCGTTTCGGCAGGCCAAAGGCCGGTTGAGGTGGTATGGCGGGGGCCTCAGGGCAGCGGATCCAGTCGTGGCGGGCGGTCGCGCTTTGGGAGTTCAAGGACCTCGCTGGTACCCTGAACAGTCGCTACCCGCAGTGCGGGCGAGCGCACCCAGACTTCGGTAACCCCAGCGAGAAATTACGAAGGAACTTTTACGTGGCCAACATCAAGTCGCAGGAAAAGCGCATCCGCACCAACGAGCGTCGTCGGCTGCGTAACCAGTCGGTGAAGTCGTCGCTGCGCACGGCCGTCCGCGGCTTCCGCGAGGCCGTCGAGGCCGGCGAGAAGGACAAGGCCGGTGAGTTGCTGGTGTCGACCAGCCGCAAGCTCGACAAGGCCGCCAGCAAGGGCGTCATCCACGCCAACCAGGCTGCCAACAAGAAGTCGGCGCTGGCGCTGGCCTTCAACAAGCTCTGATCTTTCGGTTCACACCGAAGTAGTTTTCCCGGTTCACCGGGTGGCGAGTTGCGCCACCCGGCGTACCGCTGTCTCAAGGGCGTAGTCAGCATCTGCGGCTGCGCCCTTTACGTCTGCATTGAGCGCGGCCACCACGCGCATCGCCTCGGCCACCGAGTCACGGGACCACCCGCGCGCCTGCTTCTGCGCCTTCTGCACCCGCCAGGGCGGCATCCCCAGTTCACCGGCCAACCGGTACGGATCACCAGACAGGGGACCCACCCGCGCGATCGTGTGCACGGCCTCGGCCAACGCGTCGGCCAACACCACCTGCGGTTCACCGGCCAGCATCGCCCATCGCAGCGCCTCGGCCGCCCCGGCGACATCCCCGGCGACCGCCTTGTCGGCGATGTCGAAGCCCTTCACCTCGGCCTTGCCGCTGTGATACCGGCGTACCGCTGCCGCATCGACCTGCCCGGCGGTGTCGGCCACGAGCTGTGAACAGACCGCGGCGAGCTCACGGACATTCGAGCCGACTGCATCAAGCACCGCGGTCACGGTGTCGTCGGACACCTTGACCCGCAATTGCCGGAACTCACCCCGCACGAAATCGGCCCGCTCGGCCGGCTTGGTGATGCGGGCACACGGATGCTCTTGTGCCCCAAGTTTTTTCAGTTGATCGGCCAATGCCTTGGCCCGCCCACCGCCGGAGTGGATGACCACCAGCACGGTGCCAGGCGGCAGATCGGCTGCCGCCGAGGCGATCAGGGCCACGGCATCTTTACCGGCCTCGGCCGCCGCCTCCAGCACGACCATGCGTTCCTCGGCGAACAGCGACGGGCTCAGCAGCTCGGCAAGCTCGCTGGTACTGACCTCACCGGCGCGCATCCGGTCCACCGGGACGTCATCGGATCCGGCCTGCCGGCGCAGTGCTCGCAGCACCGCCCCCACCGCTCGCTCGACCAGCAGTTCCTCATCGCCCAGAACCAGGTGCAGACCGTCGATCTGTTGACTCACCCGATGATGGTGTCACGCCGAGCCGACAGCTCCGAGCACCTGGCCCGCCAGCGTCCAGGCCAGCATGCCGAACACCAAGCCGGCGAGCCCGCGGCGCACCCACCGCAGCCGCCACAGCACTGTCAGCGCCACCCCGGCCGCTGCCACCGACAGCACGCCGAACGCCCCCGAGGGCGACGGCACCGCCGCGGCCGGCACCGCCGCTGCCCACCGCGCCACCGACAGCAACCACCACAGTTCCGGTCCGGTGAACCGGATCAACAGTTGGGCCCCGGACGGCCAGATCGCCGAGCCCACGGCTGCTGCGGTGCCCAGCACGGTGATCGGCGGGATGACGCCGGCCACCGCGAGGTTGGCCGCCACCCCCACCAGGCTGACCGAGCCCGAGATCCCGGCCACCAGTGGGGCGGTGACCAATTGGGCCACCGCCGCGACGCTGACCGCCGCGGCCAGCGGGCGCGGCCAGCCTCGGGCCCGCAACCGGTCCGCCCACACCGGGGCCACGACGACGATTCCCGCCGTCGCGCACACCGACAACGCGAAGCCCGCGTCGACGGCGAGCTCCGGGGCGGCGATCATCAGCACGACCACGCTGGCCGCCAGAGCCGGCACCGCCTGGCGCCGCCGATGTGTCAGCACGGCCAGCAGGGTCACCGCGCCCATCGCCGCGGCGCGCAGCACACTCGCCGAGGGCTGCACGACGATGACGAAACCGACCAGCCCGACGCCGGCGAGCAGCACGGCCGGCCTCGGCCCGAGCACCGCAGCCGACAGCAGCAGCGCGCCGCACACGATCGTCACGTTGGCTCCGGACACCGCCGTCAGATGGGTCAGGCCCGCCGTGCGGAACTGGGCTGTCGTCTGCCCGGTGACCGCCGAAGTGTCGCCGAGTACGAGCGCCGGCAGCATGGCCGCCTGATCGGCGGGCAGTGCCGCCCGCGCTGCCTCCGCGAAGAGCACCCGGATCCGCTGGGCGACCTGCTGCACCGTCGAGGCCTCTCCGAGCGAGGGCTCGCCCGAGGCCGCCAGCACGGCCACGCTCAGGTCCTTGCGAGTCGGGCGTCCCACGTGGGCGCGGAACCGCACCGGCCGTCCGGGACCGGCCGCACCGAAAGTTCCCGGCGCGAACACCAGAACCCGCCCCGACATGGGCGCCTCATCGACCCCGCGCAAGTTGGCGCGGAACATCAGCCGGCCACCCTTGATCGCCCGCGGAGTCTCCGTGGGCACGACCTCGGCCGTTGCGGCCGCGCCGTACAGGTGCGTGATCGGATGATGCTCGACCTGGTGGACCCGCAATCCGACGGCCAACGTGAACCCGGCTGCGACGGCCGCCACCGCCACGAACGCGGCGATCATGGGCTGACGTTCACCCGTGTCTGTGTGGCGCCACCGCACGGCCGCCCAAGTCAGCCCGACGGCACCAAGGCCCACCATCACCGCGGCGACTGGGTGCCAGGCAATGCCGGCCGCCGAAACCGACCATGCGGTCAGGGCGGCCGGAACGATGCGCAGGTCCAGCGGCTGCCGCTCGTCCCCTGGATCCCCGCCCCGGCCGTCACGCCCGGACCAGCTCACGCAGTTTCTCCAACCGCGCCGGTCCGATCCCGTCGACCTCGCCGAGCTGATCGACGCTGTCGAACCGACCGTGCGCAGCCCGCCAGGCCAGGATCGCCTCGGCGGTCACCGGACCGACGCCGGGCAGCGCGTCGAGGTCGTCGGCCGTGGCGGTGTTGAGGTCCACCGGCCCCGGCGGTGCCGCGGACGAAGGACCGGAACCCGCCTGTTGCGGCGGGGCCGGCGCCTGTCCGGCGACCGAACTTCCCATGGTCATCGGCTGACCCGGCGGGGCCTCGATCCCCACCACGATCTGTTCGCCGTCACCGAGCCGGCGAGCCAAGTTCAGCCCGATCAGATCAGCGCCCTCGAGTGGTCCACCGGCGGCCTCCAACGCGTCGGCGATCCGGGCCCCGGTCTGCAAGGTCACCAGACCCGGCTTGTGCACCAGGCCGACCACACTGACCACCACCGGAGCCTGCGGGGCACCGCCTGGCGAGGTCGGACCGGCCGACGAAACCATCTGGACCGGCGGTAGATTCGCCGAAACCACCGGTGCCGGCTGATGGCGGACCAAGGCGAAGATCGTGACCAGGATCGCCAGCACGCCCACGCCGGCCAGTGCCAGCGCCCCGGCCCGCCCGGGATCGGCGCGCACAGCGGCCAGCCACCCCGGCCCGTCCGCTGATGCCGTATCGGGCAGCCATTTCGACAACGCACTCTCCGAGGCCGTGCCCGGATCCGGTTCGCCTTCGCCTTCGGTTTCGGAGTCCTCGTCTGCGGTGCCCAGGCGGCGACGCAGCCGCTGCACCGACAATTCCGTTCCCATGCCCGCACGGTAGGGGCGGCGCGCGACGAAGCCCGGCTGCGCAGCCGGTGGCAGCGGCCGGCTGTGGATGAACCTCGCGCTGGGGATAACTGGAGACGGGCAGTGCACGCACCGCCGGTGAACACTTCGGAGATAGTGTCTAGAGTCCAGCGCAAGGCTGAGCAAGGGAGGCGTCATGACCGCAGCGGACCGGCCGATCCGGGTCATCCAGTGGACCACCGGCAACATCGGCCGACGCTCGCTGCACGCGATCATCGGCCGCGACGACATGGAGCTGGTCGGGGTGTATGCCCACGGCGCCGACAAGGTCGGTATGGATGCCGCCGAACTTGCCGGCCGGCTGGAGCCCACCGGTATCCGCGCGACGAACTCCATCGGCGAACTCCTCGCGCTCAAGCCCGACGCCTGCTGCTACAACCCGTTGTGGCCCGACGTCGACGAGCTTGTCGCGTTGCTGGAGGCCGGCGTCAACGTGTGCTCGAGCGCCGCCTGGATCACCGGCGGCAAGCAAACCCCGCAGGACCTCGACCGTATCCGGAAGGCCTGTGAGACAGGCAATTCCACGATTTTCGGCAGTGGCGCACACCCGGGCGTCACCAACATGGTCGGCATGGTGCTGTCGGGATCCTGCGAACGAGTCGACGAGATCCGGATCACCGAGTCCGTGGACTGCTCGACCTACGAGTCCGCCGACACGATGACCGCGATGGGCTTCTCCCAGGACCCCGACACCCCCGGCCTGGCCGAGAGTGTGCGCCGCGAAAGCGAGGTGTTCGCCGAATCCGCGGCGATGATGGCCGACGCCATCGGTGCCACGCTCGACCGGATCACCTTCGACGTCACCTTCACCGCCGCCACCGCCGACAGCGATCTGGGGTTCATGAAGATCCCGGCCGGCACGGTCGGCAGCGTGTACGGCTATCACCGCGGCTGGGTGGGCGAGAAGAACGTCGTCAGCGTCGGCTTCAACTGGATCATGGGCAGCCACGTGACCCCGCCCAAGCCGGTCGCCGACGGCCACGTGATCCAGGTGTTCGGGTTGCCCAACATGCGCACGGTGCTGCACTGCCTGCCACCCAAGGACTGGGCCGAGCCCAGCTTCTCCGGCCTGGGCTCGATCTACACCGCACTGCCGGTCACCAACGCGGTACCCGCCGTGGTGGCAGCCGCGCCCGGCATCGTCACGCTCAAAGATCTACCACCGATCACCGGCCGGTTCGCCGGCTAGTTCGGGACTACGCCCTCAGACGCGTCGTCGACGCTGATGCACGCACCCACCGCGCCACCGCCGACGTGAACCGCGAGCACCGCGCCCATCTCGGTCACCGACAACGCGGTCAACTGCGGCAACCGGTCGGTCAGCGCGGCGGCGATCTCCTCGGCGGCATCCGGGTTGGCGACGTGGTGCACGACCACCTGCACCGGCCGGTCTCCGGCCGCCTCGACAATCTGATCGACCAGTGCGGCATGGGCCTTCGATATCGTGCGGATCCGCTGCGCGGGCACCAGCCGACCGTCCACGTCCAGGCGCAGCAGAGGTTTGAGTGACAGGGCCGTGCCCAACCACGATGCCGCCGTACCGATCCGGCCGCCGCGACGCAGATTGTCCAGCCGATGTACGACAATGAACGCCTGCCCGCGCGGGATCGCGGCGCGAGCCGCCGCCTCGACGGCGTCGAGTATGTCTCCGCGAGCAGCGGATTCGGCCGCCGCCAGCGCGACGAAACCGATCCCCATGGCCGCAGCCCGCGAATTCACCACCCGCACGCTCGGACCGATCTCCCGGGCGGCCGCTGCCGCCGCGCTGTACGTACTCGACAGGGCCGCCGAGATGTGCACGGCCACCACACCGTCGCCGTCACTGTCGGCCAGCGCCTGCCGATAAGTCTCGGTGAGATCGGCCGGCGAAGCACCGGCGGTGGTGGCCCGGGCCCGGTCGTGGATGTCCGACGGTATGGGGTCAACACCGTCACGCAGGTCGTTGCCGTCATCGAGGATGTGCAGCGGAACCTGCCGAATGTCCCACTTCTGGCACAGCTCGGGCCGCAACCGCGACGTCGAGTCGGTCACAATCTTGACCGCCATTGTCAGATGGTGGGATTCTGTTGCGGCACACCCGCTGTGGCCAGGCCCTTGAGCATCAACTCGGCGACCGCCCGGTGCGCCTCGAAGTTCCAGTGGATACCGTCGGGGTTCCCACGCCCGCTGAGCACCTCGTCGGCAACCGCGGCCTTCAGATCCACCACGGTCACGTCGTGCTCGTCGGCCCATGCCGTGATCGCCTTGACCGTGGGCTCGCGGCCGTGGTGGGCCTTGCCGTACGTGTCGGCGATGTGTACCGACGGCAGCGAGGCCACCACCGGAATACCGGGACGGTTGAAATCGATGGCGTTACGCGTCATCTCGAGATACTCGACGGTCAGATGCGGAGGCAGCGCCGCGCGGGCGATCGGCGACAGCCGCGGCTGCACCCAGCCGTAACCGTCGCGCACCCACCGGCGCAGCCAGGCCGGGCGCACATACCGGATCAGCTCGCGCAACGCCGTCGGCAGCGGCGAGGGCAGCGAGTCCATCCCGCTGGTGGCGAAGATGACCGCACCGGCCCGCGGCAGCGCCGCCCACGACCGCGGATCCTGGGTGGCGGCCCACCAGACGTCGCGGCAGGTCCAGCCGATGCGACCGATGAGCTCGACATCCCAGCCCAATTGCTCGGCAACGATGTTCGGCCAGATCCGCGGATCGTCGGACGGCAGACCGCCGGTCGGACCGAAATACGACAGCGAGTCGGCGAAGACGAGAAGAACCGGCCTGCGAACTGCGTTCTGATCAGAGGACATCGTTGGCCACCTGCGCCGAGGCGTTCCAGACGTCCAGCCGCCATTTGACGGCGTCGAACGCGTCACCATCCGCCGCGTCGTCCTCCGAATTCCCGGACAGCTGAACCCAACTCGCATTGCCCATGCCGCCGAGCACCGGCCAGTTGTTCACCGGAAGCCCGAGCAGCCCCGCGGTCAATGCCGCGATCAAACCACCGTGTGCCACCAACACCACCGGGCGGTCCGAGCCATCCAGACCCCACTCCGGTTGTCCGGCAACCAGTTCGGCGACCACGGGGATGCTGCGCTCGGCCACGTCGACCCGGCTTTCGCCACCGTGCGGTGCCCATCGGGCGTCGTCGCGCCAGGCCAGCCGAGTGCCCGGAGCCGCCACATCCACCTCCTGGTGGGTCAGGCCCTGCCAGTCGCCCAGATGGGTCTCTCGCAGACGCTCGTCGACCTGTACCGGGATCCCGGCCCGGTCGCCCAGCGTCATCGCCGTGTCGAGGGCGCGGCGCAGATCCGAGGACACGATCAGTAGCGGCTGACGTTTGGCCAGCACGTCAGCGGCCGCGGCGGCCTGGTCCCGCCCCAGGTCGGACAGGTCGGTGTCGAGCTGACCCTGCATCCGGCTGCCCGCGTTGTACTCGGTCTGGCCATGGCGCAGCAGCACCAGCCGCCGGACCCTCATCGCGTCCTCATTCGCTGGGCTCCGCCGGCACATCCAGGTCGACCGGGACCGTCGGGCAGTCGCGCCACAACCGGTCCAGGGCATAGAAATCCCGCTCGTCCTGATGCTGGATGTGCACCACGACATCGACGTAGTCGAGCAGCGTCCAGCGACCCTCACGGGTGCCCTCGCGGCGGGCGGGCTTGTAACCGGCCTGCCGCATCTTCTCCTCGACCTCGTCGACGATCGCGTTGACCTGACGCTCGTTGGAGGCCGAGGCGATCACGAAGCAATCGGTGATCACGAGCTGACCCGATACGTCGATGACCACCACGTCATCGGCGAGCTTGGCCGCGGCGGCCTGCGCGGCCACCGTGGCCATCTCGATGGCCTCGGCGGTGGCGCTCATCGGAGGACCTCCGCGGTGGTCCCCGTGCTCCTCGCGTCGGCGGTGTACAACCCGCGCTTGGCCACGTACTGCACCACCCCGTCGGGCACCAGGTACCAGATCGGGCGCTCGTCGGCGGCTCGCTGCCGGCAGTCACTGGACGAGATGGCCAGAGCGGGGACCTCGACCAAGGTCAACCTGTCCGGCGGCAGCTCGCGCAGTGCGGCCTCGATATGTTCGCCGTCCAACTCGTACCCCGGTCGGCTGACACCGACGAATCTCGCCATGGAAAACATGTCCTCCCAGTTCTGCCAGGACAGGATCGATGCCAGCGCATCGGCTCCGGTGATGAAATACAGGTCGGTGTCGGCGTTGAGATCTCGCAGATCCCGCAGGGTGTCCTTGGTGTAGGTGGCCCCGCCGCGGTCGATGTCGACCCGGCTGACCGAGAACCGCGGATTCGAGGCGGTGGCGATCACCGTCATCAGGTACCGGTCCTCGGCGGCACTGACCTTGCGGTCGTGCTTCTGCCAGGGCTGTCCGGTCGGGACGAACACCACCTCGTCCAGTTCGAAGAGGTCGGCCACCTCACTGGCGGCGACCAGGTGCCCGTTGTGGATGGGATCGAACGTCCCACCCATCACCCCCAACCTGCGCCGTGTTGCCACGAACAGGGAGCTTACGGCAGCGTCGAGGCAAGGTCAGACCGGCAGCAACCCGTCGATCACCGCGGCCAGCTGTTTGGCCGACCGGCACTCGTGCATCGGGATCACCTCTTGGTACTTCGGCACCGCGGAATCTCCGCTGCCCCACAGGTGCCTGGGCTCGGGATTGAGCCAGTGGGCGTGCCGGCTGGCCGACACCATGTGCGCCAGCAGATCGCTCTCCGGGTTGCGGTAGTTGTTGCGTCCGTCGCCCAGCACCAGCAACGAACTGCGTGGAGACAGCACGTTCGGGTATTTGTCGAGGAAGGACACGAACGCGTGCCCGTAGTCGGAGTGCCCGTCGCGCGTGTAGACCCCGGCCTCCCGGGTGATGCGCTGCACCGCGACGGCCAGATCGGCCTCCGGCCCGAACATGTCGGTGACCTCGTCGGTGGTGTCGATGAACGCGAAGACGCGAACCCTACTGAACTGCTGGCGCAGCGCCGACACCAACATCAAGGTGAAGTGGCTGAAACCGGCCACCGACCCCGACACGTCGCAGAGCACCACGAGTTCGGGACGGGCCGGATGCGGCTTCTTGAGCACCACGTCGATCGGCACCCCGCCGGTGGACATCGATTTGCGCAGGGTCTTGCGCAGGTCGATCTCGCCGGATCGGGACCGTCGGCGGCGCGCGGCCAGCCGGGTCGCCAGGGTGCGCGCCAGCGGCTGGACCGTCTTGCGCATCTGCCGGAGCTGCTCGCCGGAGGCCCGCAGGAATTCCACGTTCTCGGACAGCTGCGGCACCCCGTACATCTGCACGTGCTCACGGCCCAGCTGCTCGGCGGTGCGCCGCTTGGTCTCGGACTCGACCATCTTGCGCAGCTGGGCGATGCGCTGGGCGGCCAGCGCCTTGGCGATCTCCTCCTGCGTGGGTGTGGGTTCGTCGCCGTAGGGGGCGAGCAGCCCGGCCAGCAGCCGGCCCTCCAGGTCGTCCAGGCTCATTGCCTTGAGCGCCTGATACGACGAGTACGAGGGTCCACGGCTGGAGCTGTAACGGCCGAAGGCCTCGACGATCCGCGCGATCATCGCCGCCAGCCGGTCGTCGAGGTTCGCCAGGTCCTCGTTGTCGGCCAGCATCTGCACCAGGGCCTGGCGCATCGCCTCGATGTCCTCGGGCGGCAGTTGCGGTTGCTCCCGATCCTCGGCGTCGTCGGCCTCCTCGTCGGAGAGCACAGTGCGCGCCCCCAGCGCCGCCGGGAAGTACAGATCGAACATCGCGTCGTAGGTGTCGCGGTGATCGGCGCGCCGTAGCACTGCGCAGGCGATGCCTTCACGCAACGCCTCCCGGTCCCCCAGCCCCAGCACCGTGATCACCCGGCCGGCGTCCACCGTCTCCGACGGGCCGACGGAGATTCCCTGGCCGCGAAGGGCTTCGACGAACTCGACGAGGTGCCCCGGCAGGCCGTGCGGGGCCAGCGGCTGGGACGGTCGAACCCGGCGGGGCACCATCAGTTCAGCTTCAACTCGCCGGCCGCCTTGACCTGGTCGGACTGGTGTTTGAGCACCACGCCGAGGGTGGCGGCGATCATGGCATCGTCGATGGTGTCCAGGCCCAGGGCCAGCACCGTGCGCCCCCAGTCGATGGTCTCGGCCACCGACGGCAGCTTCTTGAGTTGCATGCCGCGCAGCACCCCGATGATGCGGACCAGTTCGGCGGCGATGTGCTCGGGCAGGTCCGGAACCCGCGACAGCAGGATCCGCCGCTCCAGATCGGCGTCCGGGAAGTCGATGTGCAGGAACAGGCAACGACGCTTGAGCGCCTCGGAGAGCTCACGGGTGGCGTTGGAGGTGAGCACCACGAACGGGGGCCGCTCGGCGGTGATCGTGCCGAGCTCGGGCACAGTCACCGCGAAGTCCGAGAGCACCTCCAACAGCAGGCCCTCGATCTCGATGTCGGCCTTGTCGGTCTCGTCGATCAGCAGCACGGTCGGGTCGGTGCGTTTGATCGCGGTCAGCAGCGGGCGGGTCAGCAGAAACTCCTCGCTGAACACGTCCATCTTGGTCTGGTCCCAGTCGCCGGTGCCGTTCTGCCCGGCCTGGATCCGCAGGATCTGCTTGGCGTGGTTCCACTCGTACAGCGCCCGGGCCTCGTCGACACCCTCATAACACTGCAGGCGCACCAGTTCCGAACCGGTGCTGGCGGCGACCGCTCGGGCCAGCTCGGTCTTGCCGACACCCGCAGGGCCCTCCACCAGTAGCGGTTTGCCCAGCCGGTCGGCGAGGAAAACCGCTGTCGCGGTGGCGGTATCGGCGAGGTAGCCGGTCTCGGCCAGCTTGCGTGCGACATCGTCGATGTCGGCGAACAACGGAGCGGGGCGCGCGGGCACGCTCATGTGGTCTCCTGGTCTGTATCTGGTCGGCGGCTAGGCCGGGCGGGTCTGACCGTCTCCCCACACGATCCATTTGGTCGAGGTCAGTTCGGGCAGGCCCATCGGTCCGCGGGCATGCAGCTTCTGGGTGGAGATGCCGATCTCGGCGCCGAAGCCGAACTGCTCTCCGTCGGTGAACGCGGTGGACGCGTTGACCATCACCGCGGCCGCATCCACCTGTTCGGTGAAGCGCTGGGCCGCAGCAAGATTCGTCGCCACGATGGCCTCGGTGTGCCCGGTGCCGTATTCGTTGATGTGAGCGATGGCCCCGTCGACGCCGTCGACCAAGGCCACGGCGATGTCCATCGAGAGGAACTCGGCGTGCAGCTCTTCGTCGGTGGGATCGGCGTGCACGGTCACCCCGGCCTCCCGCAGCGCGGCGGTCAGCCTCGGCAGTGCGGTGGCCTCCAACGCCCGGTCGACCAACAATGTCTCGGCCGCGTTGCAGACGCTGGGACGCCGGGTCTTGGAGTTCAGCAGGATCTTCTCGGCCAGGTCGACGTCGGCCGATGCGTCGACGTAGACATGGCAATTGCCGACCCCGGTCTCGATCGTGGGCACCTGGGCGTCGCGCACCACGGCCTCGATCAGGCCGGCACCCCCGCGTGGGATCACCACGTCGACGAGGCCGCGGGCCTGGATCAGATGCGTGACGCTGGCCCGGTCATGGCTCGGCAACAGCTGCACCGCGTCGGTCGG
Source organism: Mycobacterium sp. GA-1841 (assembly GCF_001954135.1). Taxonomy (GTDB): domain Bacteria; phylum Actinomycetota; class Actinomycetes; order Mycobacteriales; family Mycobacteriaceae; genus Mycobacterium. The sequence continues at coordinate 295,766 of NZ_MBEQ01000017.1, forward strand.
CAGATCCACCGAGGCCAACGCCGACCGCAGTGCGGTCACCAGTGCCTGATTGGATTGCGCGGCCGACGAACTGCCGCGCAGCAGCGCGGCATTGCCGGATTTCAGGGTGAGGCCGAACGCGTCCACCGTGACGTTGGGCCGGCCTTCGTAGACCATGCCGACCACACCGAGCGGCACGCGCTGCTGACGCAGCTGCAGGCCGTTGGGCAGGGTGCGACCGCTGATCACCTGCCCGACAGGATCGGGTAGGCCGGCGACCTGACGCAGACCCGCGGCGATGCCGTCGACCCGCTGCGGGTTGAGCGCCAGGCGGTCCAGCATGGCCTCCGGCGTGCCGGCCTGGCGGGCCGCATCCAGATCGGCGGCATTGGCGGCCAGCACCTCGTGCACATGGGCCAGCACGCTGTCGGCAGCGGCGTGCAGGGCACGGTTCTTGGTCTCGGCGCTCAAGGTGCCCAGGATGCGGGCGGCGACACGGGCCCGCCGCGCGGCTTCGTGTACCTGCTCGCGGAGGTCGTGCGTCGGGGCGTTGACGGGCGGTGTCTGCACGCTCATTCCCCCAGGGTATCGGAGGTGTTCACGCAGTTCGACACGTGTCAGTGCCCCGCGGGATTAGCGTTGTCGCCATGACGGCTTCGCGGGTGTGCGTGGTTGGGAGCATCAATGCTGACCAGACGTTCGTCGTCAACACGCTGCCGCGGCCGGGCCAGACCGTGCTGGCCTCGTCGCTCACCACCTCGCCCGGCGGCAAGGGCGGCAACCAGGCGGTGGCCGCCGCCCGGGCCGGCGCCGACGTCGCGCTGGTGGCCGCCGTCGGCGACGACGCCGCCGGGGAAGCGCTGCGCCGTCACCTGCAGGCCAACGGGGTCGGTTCCGACGCCGTGACGTGCGTGCCCGGTCCGAGCGGATCGGCGGCCATCCTCGTCGACGCCGTCGGCGAGAACAGCATCGTGGTGGCCCCCGGCGCCAACGCCCACCTCGACGTGGATTCTCCCGCCGCACACAGCGCCCTCGTCTGGAGCGAGGTGGTGTTGATCCAATTGGAGATTCCCGTCACCACCGCGATCGCGGCGGCCAAACTGGCCAAGGCCGCCGGCGCCGTCGTCATGCTCAACGCCTCGCCACCGGGAACCGCCGCCCACCACCTGCTGGCCCTGTCGGAATTGGTCGACGTGGTGGTGGTCAACGAGACCGAGGCCGCCGAGTGGCACTGGCCGGTCCGGCACCTGGTGATCACCCGCGGCAAGCGGGGCGCCAGCTATCTGGGTCCCGACGAACGGTTCGACGTACCCGCGCCCGCGGTGCGTGCCCTCGACACCGCGGGCGCCGGTGACGTCTTCGCCGGCGTGTTGGCCGCGGGTTGGAGCACCGGCCATGAACCGGCTCTGCGACGCGCCTGCGCCGCCGGTGCGCTGGCCACCCTGGTACGTGGGGCCGGAAAGTGCGCCCCCGCTGCCGCTGACATCGATGCCGTCCTGACGCACTGAGCCGCCCCACTGAAACCGATACCGTTGCCGTTATAGTCGCCGGCATGACGCAGGCACTCTCACCGCGGCCGCCCGAAGGCGACTGGCTGGGCACGCCGTACCTCACGTTCGACCGTCAAGGCCCCTTCGGTGTGGTCACCCTGGATCGGCCGGAGGCCCGCAACGCGATGACCCCGGCGATGTACTTCGGCATCCGATACGCGGTCACCCACGTCGAAGCCGACCCGGAGTTGGCCGGGCTGCTGATCACCGGCACCGGCGACGTGTTCGCCCCGGGCGGCGACCTCGGCGGCGGCAACGGCGTCGACGACTGGATGAGTTTCGGTGCGGCGCTGTCGATGGACGTCACGCCGTTCGAAACCCTGCGCCAGTCGGTCAAACCCGTGGTGAGCGCGGTCAACGGGCTGTGCCAGGGCGGCGGACTGCAGATCGCTATCTGCAGCGACATGGCCGTGGTCAGCGACCAAGCCACGTTCCGCGTGCCCGAGTTATATCGCGGCATCGCCGATACCTACTACAGCCAGACGCTGGCTCGGCTGATCGGCCCGGTCCGCACCCGGGATCTGATGTTCACCGGGCGCACCCTCTCGGCCGCGGAGGCCGTCGACTGGGGCATGGTCGCCCGCGTCGTGCCGCACGACGAATTGATCTCCGCCGCAACCGAAGTACTCGCCCAGTGCTGCCGCACCGCGCCCCGGGCCCGCGGGGTGGTCAAGTCCAGCCTGGACAACTACCTGGGCCTCTACGACCGGATCGGCATGAAGGCCAGTTACAGCGGCGACGAGGCCGTCGAAGGCTTCCGCGCGTTCAAAGAACGCCGCTCGCCGGCCTGGGTGCATCCGCAACTGCGCGCCGAGGGCCGGTTGTAGCGCCAGCTAGCTCTCCGGGATCTCCCGCTCGATCTCGTCGAGCCAGATCCGCGCCGACATGTCCGACGGCGCTCGCCAGTCGCCGCGCGGCGACAGGGAGCCGCCGTGGGACACCTTGGGCCCGTTGGGCAGGGCCGAGCGCTTGAATTGGGAGAACGAGTAGAACCGCTGCGCGAACACCTGCAGCCAGTGCCGAATCTCCTTGAGGGAGTATTCCGGTCGTTTGTTCTCGGGGTATCCGGCCGGCCAGTCCCCGTGGCCGCGATCATGCCAGGCGTGCCAGGCCAGAAAGGCCACCTTGGACGGCCGGAATCCGTACCTCAGCACCTGGAACAACGAGAAGTCCTGCAGCACATAAGGTCCCACTTTGTCTTCACTGCTCTGGATCTCTTCATCCTCGCCGGTGGGGACGAGCTCAGGACTGATCTCGGTGTCCAGCACCGACTGCAGCACCGTGTTGACGTCGGAGTCCTGCGCACCGAACTGGCCCGACGAGATCACCCACCGGATCAGGTGCTGGATCAGGGTTTTCGGCACCCCACCGTTGACGTTGTAATGCGACATCTGATCACCGACGCCATACGTCGACCAGCCCAGGGCCAGTTCGGACAGGTCGCCCGTGCCGAGCACGATGCCGCCACGCTGGTTGGCCAACCGGAACAGGTAGTCGGTGCGCAAGCCGGCCTGCACGTTCTCGAAGGTGACGTCGTAGACCTTCTCCCCGCGACCGAACGGGTGATCCATCTCGGTGAGCATGAGCTGCGCGGTCTGTTTGATGTCGATCTCTTCGAACGTCACCCCCAGCGCGCGGCTCAACTCGATGGCGTTGTTCTTGGTGCGGTCACCGGTGGCGAACCCGGGCAGCGTGAACGCCAGTATGTCACTGCGCGGCCGGTTTTCCCGGTCCATCGCGCGCGCGGCCACGATCAGAGCGTGAGTGGAATCCAGACCACCGGACACCCCGATCACCACCTTGGGGAAGTTCAGCGCCCGCAGCCGCTGCTCGAGACCCGACACCTGGATGTTGTAGGCCTCATAGCAATCCTGTTGCAGGCGGGCGGGGTTGGACGGGACGAACGGGAATCGCTCGACCTCACGCCGCAGTCCGATGTCCCCCGTCGGCGGGTCGAGCTGGAAGTCGATACGACGGAACCCGTCCACGACATCGCCGTGGTGACGGGCGTTGTCGTCGAACGTGCCCATGCGCACCCGCTCCGAACGCAACAACTCCAGATCCACATCGGCCACCGCGCGGCGCTCTCCACGCGGAAAGCGCTCACTGTCGGCGAGCAGCAGCCCGTTCTCCCAGATCATGGTCTGCCCGTCCCAGGCCAGGTCGGTGGTCGACTCCCCCTCGCCGGCAGCGGCATAGATGTAGGCCGCCAGACACCGCGACGATGCCGAGCGCGCCAGCAGACACCGATCATCGGCCCGGCCCACGGTGATCGGGCTGCCCGACAGATTGGCCAGCACTGTCGCACCGGCCAGCGCGGCCTGCGCGCTCGGCGGGATCGGCACGAACATGTCCTCGCACACCTCGACATGCAGCACCAGGCCCGGCACGTCGGCAGCCACGAAAAGCAGGTCCGGCCCGAACGGCACGTCCGCGCCGGCGACCCGGATGGTGCCACGCTGGTCGTCACCGGGGGCCATCTGCCGGCGCTCGTAGAACTCGCGGTAGGTCGGCAGGTAGGACTTGGGTGCCACACCGAGCACCGCACCGCGGTGGATGACCACCGCCGTGTTGTAGATGCGGTGCCGATGCCGCAGCGGCGCGCCCACGACGAGCACCGGCGTCAACACCACCGAGGCCGCGACGACCTCGACCAACGCCTGCTCCACCGACTCCAGCAGGGCATCCTGCATCACGATGTCGTCGATCGAATAGCCCGACAGCGTCAGTTCGGGGAAGACCGCGACGGCCACTCCCTCATCGTGGCAGTCCTGCGCGAGGCGCAGCACCGATTCGGCATTCGCCGGCGGATCCGCCAACGCGGTGTGGTGGGTGCAGGCGGCAACTCGGGCGAAACCGTGGCGGTAGGCGCTGTAGAAGTCCATCGGCTCCATTGTTGCCCGAAAAGTGTCGAGATCGGGCGACTGGGTATCAATTGAGTCATGAGCGATACCGCCGTCGTGATCGTCGACATGCTCAACCACTATCGGCACGAAGATGCCGAACACCTGGCGCCGAACGTGGCACCGATCATCGACCCGCTGGTCGGGCTGATTGGGGGTGCGCACGAACGCGACGATGTCGACCTGATCTACGTCAACGACAACTACGGCGATTTCACCGCCCAGTTCAGCGACATCGTCGCCGCCGCATTGGCCGGGGCCCACCCACAACTGGTGCGGCCGATCGTGCCCCCAGACGACGCCCTGATGCTGAGCAAGGTGCGCCACAGCGTGTTCTACGCCACCGCCCTGGATTACCTTCTGGGCCGGTTGGACACCAAGCGGGTGGTGCTGGCCGGCCAGGTCACCGAACAGTGCATCCTCTACAGCGCGCTCGACGCCTACGTGCGACATTACGACGTGGTGATCCCCAGCGATGCCGTCGCCCACATCGACGCCGAGCTGGGTGCCGCGGCGGTCGAGATGATGCGCCGCAACATGAGCGCCGAGATCCTTCCTGCCGCCAAATGCCTCGGTTGACCAGCGGCCTATCCTGGCGAGGGTGGATGCACCCGAACTCGTAGCCCTGCTGCAGGATCGCCGGGTCGCGGTGCTCACCGGCGCCGGAATGTCGACCGACTCCGGGATTCCCGATTACCGCGGTCCCGATTCCCCGCCGAGCAATCCGATGACGATCCGGCAGTTCACCTCCGACCCCGGGTTCCGCCGTCGGTACTGGGCGCGCAACCACGTCGGCTGGCGTCACATGGACCAGACCATGCCCAACGCCGGACACCGCGCCCTGGTTGCCCTGGAAACCACCGGAGTGGTCACGGGGTTGATCACCCAGAACGTCGATCTGCTGCACAGCAAGGCCAGCAGCCGCTCGGTGGTGAACCTGCACGGCACCTACGCGCAGGTGATCTGCCTGGACTGCGGCCACACGATGAGCCGGGCTGCGCTGGCCGATGACCTGGAGGCGCTCAATCCCGGATTCGCCGAGCGCGCCGAACAGGTCGGTGGTATCGCCGTCGCACCCGATGCCGACGCCCAGGTCGACGACACCGATTCATTCGTCATCCGAGACTGCCCGGCGTGTGGCGGGATGCTCAAACCCGACATCGTGTACTTCGGCGAAAATGTCCCCAAAGACCGTGTGGAACAAGCCTATTCACTCGTCGATGCGGCACAGGCGCTGTTGGTGGCGGGCTCGTCGCTGACGGTGTATTCCGGTTACCGCTTCGTGCGCCACGCCGCGGCCCACGGCATCCCGGTGGCCATCGTCAACCGCGGGCCGACCCGGGGTGACGATCTGGCGACCGTGAAGGTCGACGCCGGATGTTCGGAGATGCTGACCCTGTTGACGGGTGAGCTCACGAGAACGTGCACGGCATCGACCGGATAGCGTGCACGAAATTGCCCTGCAGATAGGCGGGTTGGGCTTTCGACCCAAGTCGAGGACACCCGGCCGATCGAACACCTCGGTGTCCCAGTTGCCTGACGCGTAGAACATCACCATCTTCTCCCCCGCGGTGATCAGTTGACCACCGAGTTGATCGCCCTCAACGAGATGTCGGCCTATGACCCCCTGGTCGGGCAGACCTATCGCGAGCTGTTGGCCGGGATCGCCGATCAGCTCGCCCGGGTGATCGTCGACGGCCAAGCCGACGGCTCGATCCGGCCGCAACTGCCCGCCGCCGCCACCGCGAGCACGCTGACCTGGATGGTGGAACGCACCTGCCAGCAGAATCTGCCGTCGAACTCAGCCTCCTATGACGCCGAATTGGCCGATACGCTCACCCAAATCATCTGGGGTGCGCTCTATTTAGAGTCCCCCGCCCGGTGATTTCGGTGCGTTTGGTAACGGTCAGCGTTACTCGTTGCACCCAAATCGCTAGAGGGCGACCAGATCGTCGGCGTGCACGGCGGGCCGGCGCAATTCGGCCGGCAAGTCTGCCGTGGAGCGCCCGATGACCGTGGCCAACTCCGACGCCTCGTAGGCCACCACGCCGCGGGCGACCGTCTGCCCGTCAAGCCCCCGCAGATCCACCACATCCCCACCGTGGAAATGCCCGGTGACTTCGGTGATCCCGGCCGGCAACAGCGAGCGCCGCTGTTCGACGACCGCACGCACCGCGCCGTCGTCGAGGGTCAATGCGCCATGCGACTCGGCGGCATGGCGAACCCAGAACCGCCGCGCCGACATCCGCTCGGGCCGCGGCGCGAACACCGTACCGACCGAGGCGTCACTGAGTGCCGCGCCCGCATCCGCGGCAGCGGCCAGCAACACCGGCACTCCGGCGTCGGCGGCCAACAACGCCGACGACAGCTTCGAAGCCATCCCGCCGGTGCCCAGATTGCTGCCGCCGCCGGCCACCACCCCGTCCAGGTCACCCTGCGCGGCGACTTCAGGGATGAAGCGCGCGTTCCCTTTTCGGGGATCCGAGTCGTACAGACCGTCGATATCGGACAGCAGGATCAGGGCGTCGGCGCCGACCAGCTGGGCCACCAGCGCCGAGAGCCGATCGTTGTCTCCGAATCGAATCTCGTTGGTGGCCACGGTGTCGTTCTCGTTGACGATGGCCACCGCGTGCAAAGCCCGCAGCCGGTCCAAGGTGCGCTGAGCGTTGTTGTGCTGCACCCGCATCGCGATGTCGTGCGCGGTCAGCAGCACCTGGCCGACCGTGCGGCTGTAGACCGCGAACGCCGAACTCCAGGCGTTGACCAGGGCCACCTGCCCGACGCTGGCGGCCGCCTGCTTCGTGGCCAGATCGGTGGGGCGTTTGGACAATCCGAGCGGCTCGATGCCGGCGGCGATGGCGCCGGAGGACACGATCACCAGGTCGGAGCCGGCGCGCATCCGGCCTTCGATGGCCTCGACCAGAACCGCGAGCCGGCCGGCGTCGAACACCCCGGTGGACGTGGTGAGGGCGGTGGTCCCGACCTTGACGACCACACTGCGCGCGGTCCGGATCGCTTCGCGATGAGCGCTCACGCGTCCTCGCTACCGGGCTGGCGGCGCTCCCGTCGGGCAGCCTTGCGCTCCGCCGCACCGATCCGGTCGGTCTGTTCCAGCCGGATGTCGGTACCACGCCCGGTGAGCGGCATGTCCACCCCGGCGGGGGTCTGCGGTTCCCAGTCGAACGTCATGTCGCCGATGGTCACCGCGCAGCCGGGCTTGGCGCCCAACTTCAACAGCTCGTCCTCGACGCCGAGGCGGGCCAGCCGGTCACCGAGGTAACCGACGGCCTCGTCGTTGGCAAAATCGGTCTGGGCGATCCAACGCTCGGGACGGACACCACGCACGATGAAACCGCCGTACCCGTCCGTCTCGACCGTGAAGCCGCTCTCGTTGACCGCGATGGGCCGGATCACCGGCCGCCTCGGCACCACCTCAGGCTGCGCGTCACGATACGTCTTGACCATCTCCCACAACGCAAAGATCAACGGGCGCAAGCCATCACGGCTCACCGTGGAGATCTCGTACACCGGCCAGCCGAACCGCTCGGCGACCTCCTCCCGCACGAAGTCGGCCAGCTCCCGCGCGTCGGGCACGTCGATCTTGTTGAGCACCACCGCACGTGGCCGCGACGCCAGGTCGCCCAGGGTCGAATCACCTTGCAACGTCGGGGTGTAGGCGGCGAGCTCGGCTTCCAGCGCCTCGATGTCGGAGATCGGGTCGCGACCGGGTTCCATGGTGGCGCAGTCGACGACATGCACCAGCACTGCGCAACGCTCGAGGTGCCGCAGGAACTCCAGGCCCAGGCCCCGGCCCTCGGAGGCGCCGGGAATCAGGCCGGGAACGTCGGCCACGGTGAACGTGTGGTCGCCGGCCGACACCACGCCGAGATTGGGCACCAGTGTGGTGAACGGATAGTCGGCGATCTTGGGTTTGGCCGCCGAAATGGTCGACACCAGAGAGGATTTGCCTGCCGAGGGGAAACCGATCAGGCCGACGTCGGCGACGGTCTTGAGCTCGAGCGTGAGATCACGGGTCTGCCCCTTCTCGCCGAGCAATGCGAAACCGGGAGCCTTACGGGCCCGGGAAGCGAGTGCCGCATTGCCGAGGCCGCCACGACCACCGGCCGCCGCCTCGAAGCGGGTACCGGAGCCGACGAGGTCGGCCAGCATCCGCCCGTTCTCGTCGAGAACCACGGTGCCGTCGGGCACCCGGACGATCAGATCGTCGCCGGCCGCACCGTCACGATTGCTGCCCGCGCCCTGCTTGCCCGAGGGTGCGACGACATGGGGATGGAAATGGAAGTCCAGCAGGGTGTGCACCTGCGGATCGACGACAAGCACGATGCTGCCGCCGCGACCGCCGTTGCCGCCATCAGGACCGCCGAGGGGTTTGAACTTCTCGCGGTGCACCGAGGCGCAGCCGTTGCCGCCGTTGCCTGCACTCGCGTGAATGACGACGCGGTCGACAAACCGGGGCATCGGACATCCTCTCCGTCGAATGTGAAGCTATCGCGAAAGTGCGGTCGAGAACTCGCAGCTGCTTCACATTCGCGGAGAATCCTCTTGGTCTCAGGCCTCCGGGCGAGCCACCGGAACGATGTTCACGTGCTTGCGGCCACGCTTGGAGCCGAACTCCACCGCGCCGGGAGCCAGCGCGAACAGAGTGTCGTCACCGCCACGACCGACATTCACACCCGGGTGGAAGTGGGTACCACGCTGACGGACCAGGATCTCCCCGGCCTTGACGACCTGGCCGCCGAACCGCTTGACGCCCAGCCGCTGTGCTGCGGATTCGCGACCGTTACGAGAGCTGGAAGCGCCCTTCTTGTGTGCCATGTCCGAACGTCTCCTACTTGATTCCGGTGACCTTGAGCACGGTCAGCTGCTGACGGTGCCCCTGGCGCTTGTGGTAGCCGGTCTTGTTCTTGAACTTGTGGATGCGGATCTTGGGACCCTTGGTGTGCTCCAGGACCTCACCGGTCACGGCGACCTTGGCCAGGTCATCGGCCTTGCTGGTGACGTTGGCGCCGTCGACCACCAGCGCCACCGGCAGTGACACCGACGCGCCGGGCTCGGCGTCGAGCTTCTCAACCTTCACCACGTCACCGGCAGCGACCTTGTACTGCTTGCCGCCGGTCTTGACGATTGCGTATGTCGCCATCGTGTCCTCTGCTCTGCTGCTCTCTGCGGGCGCGCGCTACCGGTCGGTGCGTGCGCGGGTCTTGGGTGGCGGGATGCCCCGCCGTCACCGGCCTGCAACTACAGGCACTGGAGACAACTGGTCAAGGGTACTTGACCAGCGGGTAGAGGGTCAAACCGCCCCGCTACTCGTGCGAGGGCGGCCCCGCGGGTCTGGCCGCGGCACGTCGTCGGGTACGTCCGCGGCTGACCGGCACCTCGGAAATCACCGGCGCCGGTGACTCGTAGACGTCGTCGTCATCATCCGAGTCCCCATCATCGGAGTCGTCCTCATCCGACTCGTAGTCGGATTCGATGTCGTCGAGATCATCGTCCTCGTCGTCATCGTCGAGGTCGTCGAGGTCGATCTCGTCCTCATCCGAATCATCGTCGTCCGAGTCCTCGTCATCGGAGTCCTCGTCGTCCGAGTCCTCATCAGAGTCCTCGTCGGTATCGGTGTCCTCGTCGGCATCCTCGTCGATATCGGTGTCCTCATCGGGCTCAGACTCATCAGGCTGATCCCGGGTGGCCGGCTGATCGTCCGCCACCGGAGGAGCCTCACCGTCGCCGTGCTGGTGCTCGCCGAAGCCCTCGTGGTCCTCGTGATCGCCGTGTTCTTCGTGATCCTCGCCGGTGTGGTCGTCATCATGACGACCATTCGCCGCGGCCATCGCCTTGAACATCGGATGCTCACCGGCAGCGTGTGCCGGGACCTTGGCTACCTGCACCTCTTCCGGGCGAGGGCTCTCGGTTTGGGGGCTGCCCTTCTTACCGCGCTTGCTGCGACGGCCTCCGCCACTGGACTCGGTCTTGCGGCCGGTGTTCGCCGATGCGGTGTCGACCGGATCGCCGTGCAGGACGATGCCGCGGCCCGCGCAGTGCGTGCAGGTGGTCGAAAACGCCTCGACCAGACCGGTTCCCAGCTTTTTGCGGGTCAGCTGCACCAGGCCCAGCGAAGTCACCTCGGAAACCTGGTGGCGGGTGCGATCCCGTCCGAGCGCCTCGGTCAGTCGGCGCAACACCAGATCCCGGTTGGACTCGAGCACCATGTCGATAAAGTCGATGACCACGATGCCGCCGATGTCGCGCAGCCGCAGCTGGCGCACGATCTCCTCGGCGGCTTCCAGGTTGTTGCGGGTGACCGTCTGCTCGAGGTTGCCGCCGGCCCCGGTGAACTTACCGGTATTGACGTCGACGACGGTCATCGCCTCGGTACGGTCGATCACCAGGGTGCCGCCCGAGGGCAGCCACACCTTGCGGTCCATCGCCTTGGCCAGTTGCTCGTCGATACGGTGCACGGCGAACACGTCGGGCGCATCCGCGCCACCGGCCGGTTCGTATTTGGTGAGCCGGCCCATCAAGTCGGGCGCCACGGTCTCGACGTAGGAATTGATGGTGTTCCACGCCTCGTCGCCGGAGACGATGAGACCCGAGAAGTCTTCGTTGAACAGGTCGCGGATCACCTTGACCAGAACATCGGGCTCCTCGTAGAGCGCGACGGCCGCACCGGCCTTCTTCGCGGTGACCTCGGCGGCCTTCGCGTCGATCTCGGTCCAGCGCTGCTGCAGCCGCTCGACATCGGAACGGATGTCCTCTTCTTTGACGCCCTCCGAGGCGGTGCGGATGATCACACCCGCATCGGCCGGCACGACCTCCTTGAGGATCTCTTTGAGCCGCTGCCGCTCGGTGTCGGGCAGCTTGCGGCTGATCCCGGTCGACGATGCGCCGGGGACATACACCAGATAGCGGCCGGCCAGCGAAACCTGGGTGGTCAGCCGGGCACCTTTATGCCCGACCGGATCCTTGCTGACCTGGACGACGACGTAATCCCCGGGCTTGAGGGCCTGCTCGATCTTGCGGTTGGACCCGCCCAGACCGGCGGCCTCCCAGTTCACCTCGCCCGCGTAGAGCACACCGTTTCGGCCCCGACCGATGTCGACGAAGGCGGCCTCCATCGACGGCAGGACGTTCTGCACGATGCCGAGATAGATGTTGCCGACCAGGGATGCCGATGCCGCCGACGTCACGAAGTGCTCGACGACGACGCCGTCTTCGAGCACGGCGATCTGCGTGTAGCGAGCACCCTCGTGCGGCGGCTCGGTGCGCACCTTGTCACGGACGATCATGGTGCGTTCGACGGCTTCGCGACGGGCGAGGAACTCGGCTTCGCTCAGGATCGGCGGCCGACGGCGGCCGGCGTCGCGACCGTCACGGCGGCGCTGACGTTTGGCCTCGAGGCGAGTCGATCCGCTGATCCCCTGGATCTCCGAATCGTCACTGCTCTTGCCCGACCGCTCGGGCCTGGGCGCACGCTCGTGCACGACGGTGTTGGGCGGGTCATCCGGCGAACCGGCGTCGTCGTTGTCGCCCGAGCCGGACTTGCGCCGCCGGCGGCGGCGCCGACGACGGGTGCTGCCGTCGCTGCCCGTGGCGTCCTCGTCGTTGCCCTCATCCGAGTCATCGGCGTCGTCGTCGGAATCCTGGTCGGATTCGCTCTTGTCATCGTCGGTGTCGGTCTCGGAGTCCGGGCCGGATTCGGACGCATTGTCATCGAGCTGCTCACCGCGGCCACGGCCACGGCCACGGCGGCCGCGACGCCGACGGCGCGCGGCCGGGCGGTCGGCCTGATCGTCATCGGACTCTGAGTCGGATTCTGAATCGGACTCGGAATCGGTGCCGTTGTCGTCGTCGTCTTCCTCGTCGTCGTCGACGCCGACCGGTTCGAAACTGATCGGTTGGGGCGCGACGAACAACGGCAGGTAGTCGGCGCGCTCGGTGTGCGATTCGCGGGCGGCCGGAATGTTCGCGGTCTCCAGGATCAGCCGCGACTCGGGCTCGTCGCCGACGAGCACGGCGTCATTCTCGGCCGCCACCTGTGCCTCGGAGGCGCCGACCGGCGATTCCGCCGGCGGCTCGGGCTGCGGCGCCTCGGCCGGTGTCTCGGCGGGCAGGGTCACCGATTCGGTCACGGTCGATTCGGTGACGGTGACGGTGACCGCCTCGACCGGCTCGGACGTGGGTGCCGGCTCGTCGATGGGCAAGGCGCCGAGAGCCAGCGCGTCACGGACGCGTTCGGCGTCGGCCTTGTCGACGGTGGAGTGCGCACTGCGCTGGCGCCCGTCGAACTCGGCGAGGGCATCGAGCACCCGCCGGCTTGTGGTGCCGAGTACTCGCGCCAGGGAGTGGACTCTCAGCCGCTCTGGGAGTCCCGCCTGCTGCGGAGTCTGGGTTGATAGGTCGTCATTCTGGGCATCTTCGGCCACGAATTCTCCTCAAGCCCCCGGGCGCGTCGAACGACGCGGCCACGCGAGGGCTTCCGCTATTGGCCCGGGACACTTTCCCCGGACTTGTTGTGGTCTCGCTCCGAGCGGCTCGATCCCGAACCCACCCGGTGCCTGGCTGAATGATGGCTGGACGGTCGGCGCCGCACCGGATTGCGGTGGTCGCGCTCGTCGAAGTCTTCATTCGGGTGTTCAGCCTCGGTTGAGGCCGGCTACCCGCAACCAGTATCCCACATCACTGACGCGGTACTGACCAGACTGCGAAGAAGGTTTGTCAGGCCGAGGCTTCGCCGGGGAACCACAGGGCGATCTCGCGGGCCGCCGACTCCGGGGAATCGGACCCGTGCACGAGGTTGTCCTGGGTGACAAGCGCCAGGTCACCGCGGATGGTGCCGGGCACGGCCTTCTCCACGGGATCGGTGCCGCCGGCGATCTGACGGAATGCCGCGATGGCGCGGGGACCCTCGATGATCGCGGCCACGACGGGCCCGGAAGTGATGAACTCCAGCAGTGAATCGAAGAACGGCTTGCCGTCGTGTTCGGCATAATGCTGCTTGGCCAGCTCGACGCTGACGTTCTTCAGCTCCAGCGCGGCCAGGGTCAGCCCCTTGCGCTCGATCCGGCCGAGGATCTCCCCGACGAGGTGGCGCTGTACGCCGTCGGGCTTGATCAAAACTAGGGTCCGCTCAGTCACGGCAGAGAGCGTACCGGTCGGTAACTGCGCCCTGCCACCGCGGCCCCCATCTATGTTCGCGCTGCGTCCCAGCTATTCGGCGGGAGGTTGCTGACCGGGCAGCAGACCGCGGTCCTGCCGACGTTTGACCTCAGCTCGCAGGTAGACGATCAACAGCCAGACCACCGCGAAGATGACGCCGATGAAGCCGATCGCGCCGTGCACGAGCGCACCGGCGATCACCACGAGTTGGATGCCGAGGTTCGCCCAGATGGCCCAGGGCCGACCCTGCAGACCCGACATCAGGATCAGCACAACCGCCAGACCGACCACGAACCCGCCCGACGTCCAGGTCAGTCCGGACGCGCTGACGCCGACCACCGGCAGGGCCAACAGCACGACGATGGCCTCGAGGATCAGCGTCCCGGCCATCACGCCGCGAAAACTCTTCCAGGGGTCCGCCGGTGCCGGCTTCTCGTTCTGAGTGCTCATTGTGGATCCCGTCCGAACAGGGTCCGGGCCGCGCCGGCGGTCACCACCGAACCGGTGATCACCATGCCGGCCCCGGACAGGCCTTCATCGGCCCCGGCCTCCTCGACCAGGCCGGTGGCGGTTTCGATGGCATCGGGCAGGGTCGTGGCGCTGATCACCCGATCCGGCCCGAATCGCTCTTCGGCCAGCAACGCCAGCGATTCGACGTCCATCGCCCGCGGTGAACCGTTGTGGGTCACCACAATCTGGTCGAACACCGGCTCGAGCGCATTGAGGATGCCGCCGACGTCCTTGTCCCCCATCACCGACACCACGCCGACCAGGAAGCGGAAGTCGAACTCCTGCTGCAGGGTCTGCGCCAGCGCCGCGGCCCCGGCTGGGTTGTGGGCCGCGTCGATGAAAACCGTCGGCGCACTACGCATGCGCTCCATCCGGCCGGGGCTGCGCACGGCCGCGAACCCGGCCCGCACTGCGTCGACGTCGAGTTGGCGGTCGGCACCCGCACCGAAGAACGCCTCCACCGCGGCCAACGCGATGACCGCGTTGTGGGCCTGATGTTCACCGTGCAGCGGCAGGAAGACATCGGAGTACACCCCACCCAGGCCCTGCAACGTCAGCATCTGCCCGCCGATGGCCACCTGCCGATCGAGCACGGCGAACTCGGAATCTTCGCGGGCCACGGCTGCATCGGCACGCACCGTCTCTTCCAGCAGAACTTCCATGGCCTCCGGCAGCTGTTTGGCGATCACCGCCACCGTGTCCGTAGGGACCAGGTCGTCGGGCTGCCGGGTGATGATGCCGGCCTTCTCCCCCGCGATCGCAGCGATCGTGTCGCCGAGGTACTCGGTGTGGTCGATGCCGATCGGCGTGATCACCGCGACGGGGGCGTTGACGACGTTGGTGGCGTCCCAGCGTCCGCCCATCCCGACCTCGACCACGGCGACGTCGACGGGCGCGTCGGCGAACGCCGCGAACGCCATCGCGGTCAGCACCTCGAACTTGCTCATCTTGGGTCCTCCGGCAGCTTCGGACTGCTGGTCGACCAGTTGCACGAACGGTTCGATCTCGGTGTAGGTATCGACGTATTGCGCTGGGGTGATGGGCTTTCCATCGATGGAGATGCGCTCGACCGCCGATTGCAGATGTGGGCTGGTGGTGCGCCCGGTGCGCCGGTGCAGTGCCGTCAACAGCGCATCGATGATGCGGGCCACCGACGTCTTGCCGTTGGTTCCTGCGACGTGGATCGAGGGATAGGCGCGCTGCGGCGAACCGAGCAGCTCCAACAGCGCCGCGATCCGCGCTGTGCTCGGATCGAGCTTGGTCTCGGGCCACCGCTGATCGAGCAGATGCTCGACCTGCAGCAACGCCGCGATCTCGTCCGGCGTGGGGCCCGGGTCAGTCACTGGATCCTCATTTGAGCCCAGCCAGGCGTGCGGTGATGCGCTCGACCTCTTCACCGGCCAACTGCTGGCGGCCGCGGATCTTGTCGACGACGTTCTCGGGCGCCTTGGCCAAAAAGGCCTCGTTGCCGAGTTTGGCCGTCGTGGTGGCCAGTTCCTTCTGTGCGGCAGCCAGGTCTTTCTCCAGGCGGCGGCGCTCGGCCGCGACGTCGACGGTGCCCGAGGTGTCCACCTCGACCAGCACCGTGGCCTGCGCCAGGCGCACCTCGACCGAGGCGGACGGGGTGAATCCGTCTGCCGCGTCGGTCAGCCAGGCCAGCGCCTTGACCGCGGGCAGCTGCTCGGTCAGGCCGGCCTCGGTGATCGCCGACAGCCGGGCCGGAACCCGCTGCCGGTCGGCCAGACCCTGGTCACTGCGGAAGCGACGCACCTCGGTGATCAGTTTCTGCATGTCGGAAATATGTTGTGCGGCAACCTGATCCAGCGCGATGCCGGACGGCTGCGGCCACTGTGCGATAACGATGGACTCACCGTCGGTCAGCGTCTTCCACAGCGTCTCGGTGACGAATGGCATCACTGGGTGCAGCAGCTTGAGCAGTGCGTCGAGAACGGCCGCCAGCACCCCGGTGGTATGCGTGATGCCTTGGCCTTGCTCGGAGCCGAGCTGCACCTTGGCCAATTCGACGTACCAGTCGCAGAATTCGTCCCAGGCGAAGTGGTACAGGGATTCGCAGGCCCGGTTGAACTCGTAACTGTCCAGCGCGGCGTCCACCTCGGCCCGCACCTCTTCGAGCCGGCCCAGGATCCACCGGTCGGCATCGGTGAGCTCCGACACCGCGGGCAGCGGTGCGGGTGCCGCGCCGTTCATCAAGGCGAACCGGGTGGCGTTGAACAGTTTGGTCGCGAAGTTGCGCGACGCGCGGGCATGGTCCTCACCGATCGACAGGTCGCCACCGGGGCTGGCGCCGCGGGCCAGTGTGAATCGCAGTGCGTCGGCCCCGAACTTCTCCACCCAGTCCAACGGATCGATGCCGTTACCGCGAGACTTGCTCATCTTGCGGCCGAACTCGTCACGGATCAGGCCGTGCAGGAAGACGTTTTGGAACGGCACCTGCGGCGGGCGCTGACCATCGAAGGTGATGGCCGGATCGCCGGCGACGAACGTGCCGAACATCATCATCCGGGCCACCCAGAAGAACAGGATGTCGTAACCGGTGACCAGCACCGACGTTGGATAGAACTTGGCCAGGTCCGGGGTATGGTCGGGCCAGCCCATGGTGGAGAACGGCCACAGGGCCGAGGAGAACCAGGTGTCGAGGACGTCGGGGTCCTGCTCCCAGCCCGCCGGCGGAGTCTCGTCGGGACCGACGCACACGGTCTCGCCATTGGGCCCGTGCCAGATCGGGATGCGGTGGCCCCACCACAGCTGCCGCGAAATACACCAGTCGTGCATGTTGTCCACCCAGGCGAACCACCGCGGCTCCAGACTGGGCGGATGAATCACGGTGTCGCCGTTACGCACCGCGTCACCGGCGGCCTTCGCCAGGCCGTCCACCTTGACCCACCACTGCAACGACAGTCGCGGTTCGATGGGCTCGCCGCTGCGCTCGGAGTGCCCGACGCTGTGCAGGTACGGCCGCTTCTCTTCGACGATGCGGCCCTGCTCGGCCAGCGCCTCGCGCACCTTGACCCGCGCTTCGAAGCGGTCCATGCCGTCGAATTGCGTTCCGGTATCGGCGATCCGGCCCTTGGCATCCATGATCGTCGGCATCGGCAGCTGGTGGCGCAGGCCGATCTCGAAGTCGTTCGGATCGTGCGCAGGAGTGACTTTGACTGCGCCGGTGCCGAATTCGGGGTCGACGTGGGTGTCGGCCACGATGATCATCTCGTGGTCGGCGAACGGGTGCGGCAGAGTCTTGCCGACCAGATGGCGGTAACGCTCGTCGTCGGGATGCACGGCGATCGCGGTGTCACCGAGCATGGTCTCCACGCGGGTGGTGGCCACCACGATATGAGGCTGTGTGTCATCGAGTGAGCCGTAGCGGAACGAGACCAACTCGCCCTCGACGTCCTCGTATTTGACCTCGAGGTCGCTGATCGCGGTTTCCAGCACCGGCGACCAGTTGACCAACCGCTCGGCCTGATAGATCAGCCCGGCATCGAAGAGCCGCTTGAAGATGGTGCGCACCGCCCGCGACAGGCCCTCGTCCATGGTGAAGCGGTCACGGCTCCAGTCCACGCCGTCGCCGAGGCGGCGCATCTGGCCGCCGATGGTGCCGCCGGACTCGCGCTTCCAGTCCCACACCTTCTCGACGAACAGCTCGCGGCCGAAGTCTTCCTTGGTCTTGCCGTCGACAGCGAGCTGCTTCTCCACCACGGTCTGGGTGGCGATGCCGGCGTGGTCCATGCCGGGTAGCCACAGCACCTCGAAGCCCTGCATCCGCTTGCGGCGCGTGAGCGCGTCCATCAGCGTGTGGTCGAGCGCGTGGCCCATGTGCAAGCTGCCGGTCACGTTCGGCGGCGGCAGCACGATCGAATACGGCGGCTTTTCGCTGGACGGATCGGCGGTGAAATATCCGGCGTCAACCCAGCCCTGGTACAGGTCGGCTTCTACCGCAGCCGGCTCCCAGGATTTGGGGAGGGCATCGGCACGGTTCTCAGGGGTGGGAGTCACCGAGCCATTCTAAGAAGGACGTGCCGCAATAAGCGAAAGCCCCCGATGCCCGGTGCGTTCGCTGGGCGTCGGGGGCTGTTGCGCTGTTCGCGAGGGTGGTTACTTCTTGCCGCCGAGCAGGCCACCGAGGATCTCGCCGATGGCGTTGCCCTGGCCACCGCCACCGCCGAGCACGCTGCCGAGAATGCTGCCCAGCGGGTTGTTCGACCCGCCGCCACCGCCGGCCGCCCCGCCCAGGATGCTGCCGAGGATGTCGCCGAGCCCGCCGCCGGAAGCCTGCGGCTGGGGCGCCGACTGCGCCGGCGCATTGTTCTGGGCGAACTGCTTGCCGATGTAAGCCAGCACGATCGGTGCCAAGATCGGCAGCAGCTGCTTGATCAGACTGCTGCCGCCGGCTCCGGCACCGGACAAAGCCGAGGCAACCTGGTTGCTGTCGTTACCGCCGAAGATCTTCGAGACGATCTGGTTTCCTTCGTTCGCGTCGACCTGGTCGACGCTCACGCCGCCGTCGAGCAGACCGCTGGCCCCTTGCGCGGTGACCGCCGACTCCAGATCACTTGAATCGATGTTGTCGGCCTGCACGTTCTCTGCGACACCGCCGACGAGGGCAGGCACCAGGGTCTTGATGGCGGCGTTCACCTCGCCCTCATCGGCACCGAGTTTGTTTGCGATGTCCGCCACGGGGATCTGCGCGAACAGATCGTCAAGACCGGCCATTTTTTCATCCCACCTTCATTGCTGGCGTACTGGAAGTCCTCGTTGAAAACATTAGTCGAATCTGATCTTGTCCCACAGGTGTTCGGCTCAGGTCAGCGCGGTCGTCTCCAGCGTCACCCCGGCAGCAGGTAGCCGGGTGAGAAGTGCATCCCCCATCGCCGCGACGGGCGTCAGCACACCGCGCAACCCCGACAGCGCGTCGCGATCGGTGGCCAGGGCCAGCCCGCATTCACCGAGCAACACCGCCGTCGCCTTGTACCCGGGATCTCCTTGCTGGGCCATGCTTGTCACGTAGCGCGCGCCCGATGTGGTCGTGGTGTAGGTCTCGACGCGATAGTGCCCGCGCTCGCGGGTCCGCTCGCTGGGACCGGTTCCCGGTTTGGGCACCAACCGCTCGACCAGTCCGCCGGGAACGCGGTTGAAGTAGCGGCCACCTACGCCGAGGGTGAAGGCGTTGGATCCGGTCACCATCGCGGCGGCCAGCGGGGCCACCGGTGAGCGGCCGACGCTCATCTGTTCGGCGTACTCGAAACCGCGCCCATAGGCGTAGTCCAGTAATGCGTTGCTGCGCCGGACGATCCGGGTGTTCGGCGCAGCCATGGCGAAGGCACCGGTCCAGTACCCGGCCAGTTCCGGGGCGATCTCAGCGCCACGGCGCCACCGCACGTCGGGCTGGGCACCGAGTTCAGGCTCGGCCGCTCGGTCCGGACTCAGGGTGTACGGATCGTTCATCAGCGCCCTGGCCTCCGGATCGGAGGACAACGTCTTGAGCAGTTCCAGCATCGAGGCCACGGTGCCGCCCGATACCCCGCCGGCGAACGTACGTACCACCAGGTTGGTGTCGCGGAGCTCGCCCGCACCGTCCGCAGCGGCCCGGGTGTACAGCGCATACACGGTGAGATCAGATGGCACCGAATCGAATCCGCAGGAGTGCACGATCCGTGCCCCGGTGTCGACGGCCTGTTTGTGATGCAGGTCGATGCTGTCGCGGATGAACGTCGTCTCGCCGGTCAGGTCGGCATAATCGGTGCCGGCGGCGGCGCAGGCCGCCACCAGCGGCAAGCCGTAACGCGCATAGGGTCCCACCGTGGTCACCACCACCTGGGTGCGCGCGGCCATCGCCTCGAGGGAAGCCGGATCACCGGCGTCGGCGATCACCAGCGGCCACGCTTGCGCGGTCGGCCCGAGGCCGGCGCGGATCGCCCGAAGCCGGTCCTCGGAACGCCCGGCGAGCGCGATGCGGGCCGATCCCCCGGCGCGAGCCAGATACTCCGCGGTCAGCTTGCCGACGAATCCTGTGGCGCCGTACAGCACCAGATCAAACTCACGCTGTGTCACCACGCCGACGCTACCCGAGCAGTTCGGGCACTTGTGCGGGTTGACCGCCGAGGTGCTCACCCAGGAAGGAGATCACCACCTGGTACCAGATCTTGGCGTGTTGCGGAGACAGCACCCAGTGATTTTCGGTCGGGTAGTAGAGGAACCGGTGCGGGCTCTCGCCGTTCTCGTCGGCGGGCAGTCCCGAGTAGGCCAGCAGCTCGTACCACAGTCGCAGCGCCTCACCGATCGGTACCCGATAGTCCTTGTCGCCGTGGATGACCAACATCGGCGTGGCGATTTCCCCGACGAACCGATGCGGTGAATTGCGTTGGGCCATATCCGGTGTCATCTCGCGCGCCCACCAGTAGGCACCGTCCGTGGTGGGCCCGAACTGGTCCAGCGCCCACAGGCTGGCGTGCGTGATGACCGCGTCGAAACGGTCGGTGTGCCCGGCGATCCAGTTCGCCATGTAACCGCCGAAGGATCCGCCCATGGCGGCGGTCCGTGAGGCGTCGACCCGCGGATGCGCGCACGCAGCGTCGGTGGCGGCCATCAGGTCGGTGTACGGCGCTTCGCCCCAGGCGCCCCAGCCGCGGGCGATGAAGTCCTGCCCGTAGCCGGTGGACAGGCCCGGATCCGGCATCAGCACCGCATACCCCTGCGCGGTGAGCAGCCAGGGATTCCACCGCCAGTGCCAGCTGTTCCAGCTGCCCAACGGGCCACCGTGAATCCACAGCACCAGCGGGGCAGGTTCGTCGGTGTCCGGCAGCGTCAGCCACGACCGGACCGGCGTGCCGTCGTCGGCCCTCGCCTCCACCTCGGTCAGGGTGCCGGGAAGCTCGGAGGCATCCACACATGGCAATGCGGTGACAGCGCCGTCGGCGCCGATCCGGACCGGATGCGGTGGGGCGGCATAGGAACTACGCAAGGCGTAGATCACCCCGCCGGGCGCGGGCCGCACGTCGGTGTAGGTGAAGTCGTCATCGGTCAGTCGGGTGACCGCCCCGGAGGCGGGATCGACGGAGAAGATCGGACCGCGGCCGCCGTCGTCGGCGGTGACGATGAGCGCGGACGAATCGGCCGACCAGACCACCGAGGACGGCCAGCGATCCCAGTCACCGGCCAACTCGACCGGCTCCTCGCCGAAACACTTGCGGTACAGGGTGATCCGTGGGGGCGATGTCGGGGTGGAATGCGTTTCGCGGGTGTAGGCCACCGTGGCACCGTCCGGTGCGATCGTCGGATGGCCGAAGTCGGCGTCGGGGTCGTCGGCGATGGTGGTGCGCACACCGGTGGCGCGGTCGATGCGCACGAGAGTCACCCGTACCTTCGCGCCCGGCCCGGGCACGCGCCATGACGTCACCACGAATTCACCGTCGGCGCTGAGGTCGAATGCGGTCTCCTGCAACGCCGCTCCCGCGGTGCCGGTCAGGTCCCTCGGGCCGTCGGCGTCGAACAGGTGGAGTACGTCCGGCCCGAGGTCGTGGTCCCAGTACCGGACCGGATAGCCGGTGTGCAGGATGGCCGAGACTTTGGTGTCCTTGCGCGCCTGCCGCCGGGCCTTGTCGTCGTCGATGCTCTCCGACGACGGCAGCAGCGGTGCGGTCACGACGGTGGCCTCGGCGCTGCGGGCACTCACCACACCGGTGATGCCGCCCGGGACGGCCAGCTCCTCGAAAGCCTCACCACCGGCTGCCGGCAGCCGCCACAGCGTGGCCGGGGGTTTGTCCTCCCCCTCCCCCGGACGGGCCGCGACGAACAACAGATCACCGTCGGCGGTGAAGGTCGGCGCCGACTCGCCCTTGAGGCCGCGGGTGAGGCGGCGAGCCGGGTCGCTGCCGGAGGGGTCCAATTCCCAGATGGCGCTGAGGAACTCGGTGCGCTTGTCGTTGAGGGTACTCACCGTGGTGACCACCCGGGAGCCGTCGGACGACACCGCGAGGCCCGCCACCCGGGGCAGCGCGAAATAGTCGTCGAGATCGTCGAACGCCGTCATGGCTCCCCACCGTAATCGCGCGGCCCGTACCGGAGTCCGGTACGGGCCGCATGGCCTGACGCCTCAATGGGTTCAGACCACCTCGGTGATCTGCCCGGCGACGTCGGCGCGCACCTGCTTGCTGCTGCGCTCACCTTTGACGTTGATGAACATGATCACGTTCGCATCGAACGGGATGTTGCGCTTGATGCTCACGGTCTGGACCTCGCCGCCCGGGATCTCGCTGGCCGCGACCGCGCCGTCGATCGCGGTGGCGATCGCACTCGCGGGCACATCTGTGATGGCGAACAGGTTCTGCTGCAGCGCCTCGGTGTCGTCGTCGTAATCGATGGGCCGCGACGGTCCGACCGCGCCGGAGGTGTAGCTCCACTGGTTGAGCTCGGTCGGCGCGTTGGGGTCGATGGCTTCCAGGCTGAGCACACCCGGGGCGATCGAGATCTCGACCACCTGCATCGGGTTGGCGCCCACCTTCTCGGCGATCGCCGCGTAGGCGTTGTCGATGCCCTCGGCGGTGAACAAATTGCCCGAGACTGCTTCGGTGATCTTCTCTGTACCCGAGGAGACGACCTTCTCGGCCGCTCCCGCGGCGGCGTCCCTGAGTTCCGTGGCCTTGGCGCAGCCGCTCAGGGCCGAGGCGGCAAGGAGCGTCGCGCCGAGCGAGATCGCGAAGCGGGTGAGTTTCATCGGGTCCTCTCAATTCCTTCCGTCCCGGCGCTGTTCGGCACGGGAACCTGTCCACACGCTGTGCGAACGCTGGAAGGTTACCGGCCGGCCCGGGACAGGGCGGCACGCACCGCACGGCCCCTCGATACATTCGACCGATGACACCGTCTGTGCTCGTCATCGGCGCGGGTATCACCGGTCTGGCGACCGCGGTCGCCATGCAGCGACGGGGCTATGAGGTCTGCGTGGCAGAGGCTCGCCGGAGTGTCGCCTCGGGCGCCGGAATCAGCATCTGGCCCAATGCCCTGGCCGCACTGGACGAGATCGGCCTCGGTGACGACGTGCGCGACGCCGGCGGACGGGTGACCGCCGGGGCGCTGCGATGGCACGACGGCTCGTGGCTACGCCGGCCTGCGGAACAGCGGTTCACCCGGGCGCTGGGTGAACCGCTCGTGGTGATCAGGCGATCGGTGCTGACAGAGATCCTCGGCGGGGCACTGCGGCCGGAGACGGTCCAGTTCGGGCTCGCCGCAGAGGAGATCACGGTCGCCGGTTCCGGCGTGCGCCTGAGGTTCTCCGACGGCTCGGTCCACACGGCAGACGGCGTCATCGGTGCCGACGGCGTCGACTCGCTGGTGGCACGTCATCTCAATGGCCCACTGCCCCGCCGTTACGCCGGCTACACGGCATGGCGGGGCGTGGCCGACTGCCCACTGGACCCCGAACTGTCGGGTGAGACGCTGGCCCCGGGCCGGGTGCTCGGACATGTGCCGCTCGGCGGTGAGAACACCTATTGGTTCGCCACCGAACAGCTGCCGCAGGCTCAGCGAGCCCCCGAAGGTGAACTGGCCTACCTGCAACGACAGTTCGGCGCGTGGGCCGCGCCGATCCCGGCCCTGTTGGCCGCGACCGATCCGGATCAGGTGCTCCGCAACGATCTGTACGACCGGGCGCCCGCACACCACTGGGCCCGCGGACCGGTGGTGATCGCCGGTGACGCCGCGCATCCGATGCGCCCGCATCTGGGCCAGGGCGGCTGTCAGGGGCTGGAGGACGCCGCGACGCTGGCGGGTCTTGCGGCACAGAGTCCGGACCTGGCGAGCGCTTTCGCCCGGTTCGCCACCGTGCGACGCAAGCGGGTCAGGGCGATCGTGCGGGAGTCGCAGTTCATCGGTCGCGCCGTGAACCTTCGCCCGCAGGCGCTGAGTGCCGCCGCCTTGCGCGCGACCGTGCTCGTGCCGGAATCACTGTTGACCTGGCACCTCGGCTCGATCGCTGCGCGAAGCGCCTTCACGCCCGTGCGCTGAGTTCCGGGCTGCACTGCTCAGTGCGGCACTCCGAAAGCGGTCAGCGGATCGAGGAACGTCGTGCAGATGCGACGCAGGTCGAAGATTCCCAGCACGGCCCCCGGGCGCACCGCCTGGCAGCCGGTGGGGGCGCTCGGCGCCGACCAGCCCGCGGGCGTTCCGCCCCGGACCCCACACTTCGGCCAGGCGCCGATGCCCTGGGTCGCCAACACGTTCTCCGCCACGCGGATCTGCTCTTCACGGGACGCCGTGGCCGGCGAGCCGATACCGCCGTGCGCCGCCCACGTGGTCGGCTTGAACTGCAGACCGCCGTAGTGCCCGTTACCCGTGTCGATCGACCAGTTGCCTCCCGACTCACAGTCGGCGATCGCATCCCAGTTCACGGTGTCGGCCCCAGCGGTGGCCGTCGCGGCGAACAACGGCGACAGCATGAGGCCGGCCGATGCCGTAGCAAGCCAGATAGTCCTGGTCAACACCCTTCGAATGGTCATCTCGCGGTCCTTCCCCGACCTTTGACACCAGGACCGCTGCAGATGTCGATCACGATCGTGCAACTGTGCGGTCACCAATGTGTTCGTGTGACCAACCTCACGCGTTACAGACGGGGCTGAAGTTTTTTACCGATGTGTTTGAAAACTTCCGAGGTTGCGGGGGCTGAAGTAACTCCAGGGCCTGCTGATGCAAGAAAGCGGTGTCAGGCCATTGGCCCTGTCT